>LJHR01000056.1 GCA_001296005.1 alpha proteobacterium AAP38
AAGATTGCCGGTGGACGCGACATAGACGGCGGTGGCGGCGCTGAGGGATCCGGTATTGGCCAGCGACCCCAGCGTTCCGCCGACATAATGGTTACCATAGGTCAGGACCAGATTGTTGCCGGCCAGCGTGCTGCTGGTGATCAGACCGCTGAGGCCGGTCACCGTCACCACGCCGCTGACGGCGGAGGCGGCTCCCGCCGACATCAGCGTCGTTTCCAGGCCCGGTGCATAGTTGCCCGTCGCCGACAGGCTGGCGGCAACGGTGCCGCCGGTGATGCTGGCCGCGCCGCTGACCACCAGCTTGGCGCCCGCATTCAGGATCAGCTGGCCGCTCGTCTGCCCGTAATTGCCGGTGACATTGACGACGCTGATCAGGGACGCGGAGGCGCCGCTGTTGACCAGTGTGCCCGAGCCGAGATTGATCCTGTCGTTCAGCAGCAGGTTGCCCGCCGCCAGCACAACATTGCTCAACGTATTGGTGATGGTGCCGCCGGTCAGGGTGCCGACCGTGCCCGATGTGCCGCCGGCCAGGGTCAGGTCGCGGGTGGATTGGTTGACAATGTTGCCGGTCAAGGTTCCGCTGTTGACCAGCGTGCCCAGATTGCCGGTCGACGCGATATAGACCGCGGTAGCGGCATTGACGCTGCCGGTATTGTTGAGCGTCCCCAAGGTGCCGCCAACATAATCATTGCTGATATTCAGCAGCAGGTTGTTGCCGGAAACCGTGCTGGCCGACGCAAGACCGGTGATGCTGCCGCCAGTAACGCTGACACCGGTATAGTTGGACGCCGCACCCGCCGACACCAGGGTCGACGTTCCGACCAGGTAGTTACCCGTGGCCACAATCCCCGTGACGATGGTACCGCCGGTGATGCTGGCTCCGCCGCTGACCGCCAGCCCGCTGGTGCCCGGATCAACCGTCAGCGTGCCCGTGCTTTGCGCGTAATTGCCGGTGACGGAGACGATGCTGTTGAAGGTGAGGGACGCGCCGTTGTTGTGCAGCGTCCCCGAACCGACATTGACGCGATCGTTCAGCAGCAGGTTACCCGAGCCCAGGACAACATTGCCCAGCGTGCTGGCGATGGTACCGCCGGTCAGGACCCCGACCGTTCCGGCCCCACCACCGGCGATGGTCAGATCGCGGGCCGCCTGGTTGACAATATTGCCAGACAGGGTGCCGGTATTGACCAGCGAACC
>LJHR01000057.1 GCA_001296005.1 alpha proteobacterium AAP38
CGATTACGGCATCGTCGGCGATCTGTTCAAGATCGTTCCGGAGCTGACCGAGGCGCTGGGTTGATGTGAGTACGGCGCGCCGGGGCTTCCCCGGCGCGTTTTTTCCAAACCGGTATTGGACAAATGTCGCCGGGACGAAGGCATGGCCTTCATGCAAGACTGGGTATGTTGGAATTCCAACCCTGAATGGGGACTGTGATGATCGAGAAGGTTGGCGTTATCGGGGCGGGTCAGATGGGCAGCGGCATCGCGCAGGTCTGCGCGGCGGCGGGCTTGTCGGTGGTGATCTCGGACATCAATGCCGAACAGCTGTCCAAATCTGTGGCCGGTATCGCCAAGAATTACGATCGCCAGATCGCCAAGGGCAAGATGAGTGATGCCGAAAAGGATGCGGCCCTGGCCCGTATCGGCACCTCCACCGAATTGTCGATCTTCAAGGACAGCGATCTGGTGATCGAGGCGGCGACCGAGTCGGAAGACGTCAAGCGCCTGATCCTGAAGGCCCTGGTCCCCAACCTGTCGCCCACCGCCATGGTGGCGACCAACACCAGCTCCATCTCCATCACCCGTCTGGCCGCCGCAACCGACCGACCGGAAAAATTCATCGGCATGCATTTCATGAACCCGGTGCCGGTGATGCAGCTGGTGGAGATCATCCGGGGCATCGCCACCGACGACCCGACCTTCCAGGCCATCAAGGCCTTGACCCTCCGGCTGGGCAAGACGGCGGCCATCGCCGAGGATTTCCCCGCCTTCATCGTCAACCGCATCCTGCTGCCCATGATCAATGAGGCGGTCTACACCCTGTATGAGGGTGTGGGCGGGGTGGAGGCTATCGACACGGCCATGAAGCTGGGTGCCAACCACCCGATGGGCCCGCTGGAACTGGCCGATTTCATCGGATTGGATACCTGCCTGTCGATCATGCAGGTGCTATATGAGGGCCTGGCCGACAGCAAGTACCGCCCCTGCCCCCTGATGGTGAAGTATGTTGAGGCAGGCTGGCTGGGTCGCAAGGTTGGCCGTGGCTTCTACGACTATTCCGGCCCGACCCCGCGCCCGACGCGGTGATGGAGGTGGCTTAATTAAACCCTGTGTTGGGGGTAATGAATTATTCAGATTAAACTTTAAATAAAGCCCACATAAACTCAAAAAACGTGGCTCATTACAATGAGCCACTTAGCTTGTTGTTAATTTTACTTTGTTTCTTCTATTAGTTAGAGCCATGGCGCTTGTTCATGACAATTCTCCGGCGTTGATGTGACATCATTGTCACTTCTTAAGTGTACGGCGCGGAGTGGCAGCGGTCAATCATCCCGACCAGCTCTATGTTATTTTGGATAGCTGGTGTTAGTCTCGATTGAGGATTAGCGGGCCTGGAGATGATGGTGGGTGAAGGTGTGTTTCGTGGCCTGTGTGTGGGGCTGTTGACCGGGTTTCTGGCCCTGGCCGCCGCCGCGAAGGCGGCCCCCGATTTTACCACCGCCCTGCAGCACCGGTTGAACAGCGGCGTAGGCACGCCGGAAACCGACCGCGACAGCCAGGACCTGCTGACGCTGGGGCGTTTTTATGAGAAGCGGCATTATGCGCCGGCCTGGATTGAGCAGGGCAAGCCGTCAGACCGTGCCCGATTGCTGCTGCTGGCCCTGCAAAAGGCAGCGTCGCAGGGGCTGAATCCCGCCGATTATGGCGTGGCCCGTATCGCCACCCTGCTGGAACGTGGCGACAGTCCGGATGCGCTGGCCGAACTGGAAGTGATGCTGTCGCATGGGGCGCTTGATTATGGGCGCGATCTGGCCACGGGCCGGCTGGCGCCCATGAGCATCGACAGCGAGCTTTATGTCGAAAAGCGCGAGATCGATGTCCTGACGCTGTTGAGCCGGCTGGCCACCTTGGCCGATCCTGGCGTCGAACTGGCCGAGCTGCCGCCGCGACGGGCCGAGTATCAGCGTCTGATCGGGGCGTTGCAGCAATATCGCGAACTGGCGGCGGCGGGCGGGTGGAAGCCCGTGCCCGTCACCGATGTCTCCTTGAAGCCCGGCGGCAATGACGAAAGGCTGCCGGCCCTGCGCGCCCGGCTGAAGGTGACGGGGGAACTGGCGGTGGATGTGCCGGTACCTGAAGACCCGACCCTGTTTGATGAAGCGACCATTGAGGCGCTGAAGAAGTTCCAGGGCCGGCACGGACTGGAGCCTGACGGGGTGCTGGGCAAGCAGACGCTGCTGGCCCTCAATATCAGTGCCGAACAGCGCGTGGCCCAGATCGCCATGAATATGGAGCGCTGGCGCTGGATGCCCATCGATATGGGCCCGTCCTATATCCTGGTGAACCTGGCGGCCTTCCACCTGTCGATCTTTGATCAGGGCAATGTGGTGCATGAGGCCCGCGTGGTGGTGGGCACCACGTCCACCCGCACGCCCGTCTTTTCCCGCAAGATGTCCTATCTGGAGATCAATCCCTATTGGCATGTGCCGGCCAAGATCGTGCGGGATGAGATTTTCCCCAAGGCCAAGAAGGACCCCACCTATCTGGCCAAGCAGGGCTATGAGCTGCTGTCCGACTGGTCGGAAAGTGCGGTGCCGGTCGATCCCAAGACCCTGGATTGGGCCCATATGACCCGCCTGCCCTATCGCGTGCGGCAGATACCGGGGGACAAGAACAGCCTCGGCCGCATCAAGATGATGTTCCCCAATGAGTTCGACGTCTATCTGCACGACACGCCGTCCAAGAACCTGTTCAACCGTGCCAACCGCAGTTTCAGCCATGGCTGCATCCGGGTGGAGCATCCGTTCGACGTGGCCGACACCATCCTGCGCCTGACCGGCACCACCGATTGGCCGCGCGCCAAGGTGGACGAGGTCTTGGCCGGCGGTCAGCGCACCGTCGTGCGCCTGAAAAAGCCCATCCCCATCCATATCTCCTATGTCACGTCGTTTGTGGCCGATGATGGAACGGTGAATTTCCGCTCCGACATTTATGGCCGCGACCGCAAGCTGGCCACGGCCATGCGCGCGTCGCGCGTGAAATGGGATGCGGTGGAGGCCGAGGCGCGGCTGGCCCCTGGCGGGGCGGCGGCGGGGCGGGTCAAGGATAGCCCCCCGTAATCACCCGATCACGGAAGAGATAGACAGGAAATAGGCCGGAAGGGTGGATTTCTGCTTGCACCCCCTATGCCGTTCTGCCAGAAGTGCAATTGTGTCCTGCTTGTGGCGCGGGGCATTTGACGAAATCAGGAAAGAGAGTGTCCCCGGCGCAACGGACGCGGGGGGTGCCTGACGGGGTTGAAGGGGGATTAGGGCATGGTGGCACGGCCGAACACGACCGATCTAACCATTGGTATGACGCCCGACACCCAACCTGAATCCGCCCCTGTTCCCTGTTCTGCCCTTGATACCAGTATTGAGACGGGCCGCCGTGGCTTCCTGCGTGGGCTGGGTGGCTTGTTCCTGGGTGCCGGTGCCGCAATTGCCGCCCCCACCATCATCACCAATCCGGCGGAGGCCGCCTCCTCTGTAGCGGCACCCCGTCGGCAGCTTTCCTTCGTGTCGCTGCATACCAGCGAGAAGTTGCGGGTCACCTATTACAATAACGGTTCCTATGACCGCTCCGCGCTGAAAGATGTGAACCACATGCTGCGCGACTGGCGCACAGGCGAGGTGGGGAGCATGGATCCTAAGCTGCTGGACCTGCTGTTCCAGCTGCGTCAGCGCCTGCGCACCGATGAGCCGTTCCAGGTGATCTCCGGCTATCGCTGCCCCAAGACTAACGCCATGCTGGCGTCGAAGTCGGAAGGTGTGGCGACCAAAAGCCTGCATATGGAAGGCAAGGCCATCGACATCACCATGGCGGGCAGGCAGTTGAGCCGCATCCGCCAGGAAGCGCTGAACCTGCGTATGGGTGGGGTCGGCATCTACAGCAAGACCGGCTTCGTGCATGTCGATACGGGCCGCGTGCGGCAATGGGGCGTCTGACGCGTCCTATTGTTCCGGGCCTGCTGGCCCTGCTGCTGGGCACCGCCCCGGTCTTTGCCGCTGACACCCATCAGCACAGCAACGCCCCCGCCCCGCAAAATCTGCGCAATCCTGGCAAAGGGTCGCCCGAACCCATCGGGACTTATGCCAATGGCTGCGTGCGGGGGGCCGAGGCGCTGCCCGCCGATGGTCAGGGCTTCCAGGTCATGAACCTGTCCCGTCATCGCAATTACGGCCATCCCCAGCTGACCGCCTATCTGAAGGCGCTGGCCGGAGAGGTGGAGCGGGAGGGGCTGGGCATCCTGTCCATCGGTGACATGTCCATGCCGCGCGGCGGGCGCATGCAGACGGGCCATGCCAGCCACCAGATGGGGCTGGATGTGGATATCTGGTTCGCCCTGGATCTGGGCCGCTTGGCCGTCCCCGCGCGGGAGCGGGAGGATTTCGCCAGTATGGTGGACACCAAGGCCCAGCGCGTGAACAGCCAGTTCGGCCCGGCCCAGGCGCGCCTGGTGAAACTGGCGGCGGCGGCGCCCAACGTGACCCGAATCTTCGTAAACCCGGCCATCAAGCTGGCTTTGTGTGAGCGGGAAACGGGCGACAAGGCCTGGCTGCACAAGGTGCGCCCCTGGTTCGGCCATGCCGCCCATCTGCATGTGCGCCTGGCCTGTCCCGCCGGGGCCGGTCAATGCGAGACGCAGGAGCCGCCGCCCGAGGGCGATGGCTGTGGCGAGGAATTGCTAAGCTGGTTCAAGCCGCCGCCGCCTGTGACCGGCCCGCCGCCAGCGCCAAAGCCCCCACCCCCGCCGCCCGCCGCCTGTCTGGCGCTCTATGCCGAACCGGATTGAGGGGCGGCAAAGCGGGGGGAGCGGCATTGGTGTCTGATCCGCACAAGCGCGCCCCTGCATAGTTTCCCCCCTGACAAGCCACCCTGCAATGCCGCGTCGGAAAGGCGCATCTGCATCGTCAGGGATTGCGAGCGGTTCGCAGGGGTGGGACAAGAGTACATGACCCAGCACACCCTGACCGATCCCGTCCCGACCCTGCCCGCCCCGGCCGCCGCCTGGCGCCGCTATCTGCCCAGCGGCTGGACCCTGGTGGTCCTGGCCATCGCGCTGGGTGTGGCGCTGCCGGTGATGATCGTGGGCAGCCGGGTCTTCGTCTCCTCCAACGGGGTCTGGACGCATCTGGCGAATACGGTCCTGTGGACCTATATCGCCAATACATTGATGCTGGCCGGCGGGGTGGCGGTGGGCGTGTCCATCATCGGGGTGGGCACGGCCTGGCTGGTCACCATGTGCCGGTTTCCGGGGCAGCGCTGGCTGGAATGGGCGCTGCTGCTGCCCATGGCGGTGCCGGCCTATGTGATGGCCTATACCTATACCGATCTGTTGCAGTTCGTAGGCCCGGTGCAGACGGGGCTGCGCGATCTGTTCGGCTGGCGGCGTGCCGATTACTGGTTCCCGGACATCCGCTCGCTGGGCGGGGCCATCGCGGTCCTGTCCTTTGTCCTTTACCCCTATGTCTATCTGCTGGCCCGCGCTGCCTTCCTGGAACAGTCGGTCTGTGTGCTGGAAGTGGCGCGAACCTTGGGCGCGGGGGCCTGGCGCAGCTTTGCGCGCGTCGCCCTGCCGCTGGCCCGGCCCGCGATTGCCGCCGGTCTGGCGCTCTCCATGATGGAGGTGCTGGCCGATTTTGGGACGGTGCAGTATTTCGCCGTCGATACGTTTACCACTGGCATCTACCGCACCTGGTTCGCCATGGGGGAACCGGTGGCGGCGGCACAGCTGGCGTCTGTCCTGATGCTGTTCGTCATGGCGCTGGTGGTGATGGAACGGACCAGCCGGGGGCGCGCGCGCTATTTCCACTCCACGGGCCGTTACCGCGTGCTGCCCTCATACCGGCTGCGGGGCGTGCGGGCGGGGGCGGCGCTGGTGGCGTGTCTGCTGCCGTTGCTGCTGGGCTTTGTGGCGCCCGTCATCCTGCTGCTGCATATGGCCGTGACGGAGGGGGACAGCCTGTTTGCCGACAGTTTCCGGCAATTGGCGGGCAATTCCTTCGTGCTGGCCGGCATCACCTCGGTCCTGGCGGTGGCGCTGGCCGCACTGGTCGCCTATGGCCTGCGACTGCGGCCCACGCCCATGCTCAAGGGGGCGGCGCGGGTGGCGGCCATGGGCTATGCCGTGCCGGGCAGCGTCATCGCCGTGGGTATCCTGATCCCCGCCGCGCATGTCGATAACGCCCTGGACGGGTTCATGCGCGGACAGTTCGGCCTGTCGACGGGTTTGATCCTGTCGGGCACCATCGTGGCCATCGTCTATGCCTATCTGGTGCGGTTCCTGGCCGTGTCCTTCAACACCGTGGAGGCCAGCCTGTCCAAAATCCGCCCCACCATGGATCAGGCGGCCCGCATCCTGGGTCAGACGCCGGGCAAGACCCTGCTGAAGGTTCATACACCCATCATGCGTGGCAGCCTGCTGACGGCGGCCCTGCTGGTCTTTGTCGATGTCATGAAGGAATTGCCGGCCACGATGATCGTGCGGCCCTTCAATTTCGATACGCTGGCTGTGCGCGTCTATACGCTGGCCAGTGACGAACGGCTGGCGGAGGCCAGCACGCCGGCGCTGGCCATCGTGGCCGTCGGCATCATCCCCGTCATCCTGCTGTCGCGTGCCATCGCGAAAAGCCGGCCAGGTAGCGAAGGCTGAAACAAAAAACCCCACCGCTGGGCGGTGGGGTTTTGCCAATTGGCCAAGGGCAGATTGGAGGCTGGCGACCGCCAGCCCGGCGCCTGAGGGAAATGGTCCTTACTTACCCGTCAGGATACGGTCCACCAGTTCCTTGACCGTCGGCACGAAGCCGTTGGCGTACCAGGGGTCCTGGGCGAAGCGATAGGCATTGTGACCGGCGAACATCAGTTGATGCTCGCAATCATCCGAATGGCTGATGTTCTGCAAGGTCTTCTGAATGCAGAAGGAACGCGGATCGGCGCGGCGGCCCGTGGTCCCTTCCTCATTCTGCGACCAGTTGGAAAACGCGCAGGCCGACAGGCAGCCCATGCAATCCACCTGATCCTTCAGGATGGCGCGCGCACTGTCGGGCGTCACGAAGACCATCGTCGTGTCCGGGGTTTTCAGCGCCTGGGTATAGCCCTCTGCTACCCAGCCTTCGGCATGCGCCTTGTCGGTGGCGGTCAGATAGACAGGGCGACCGCGCGGACCGATGGCGAATTCTTCGGTCAGTTCGCCCACCGGCTCCGTCGCGAACGCCACCTGCCGTTCGGACCGCAGGCGCAGATCCTCCAGGAAGGGGTTGCGCACGGCGGACGAATAAAAGCCCGTGGGCGAGAACTTGTTCAGATAGACGTCGCCCGCCTTCAAGGTGAGAAGCTTCTGCTTCCAGGCGTCCGAAATCGGGCTTTCCCTGGTCAGCAGCGGGCGGGTGCCGAACTGGAACGCGATTGCGCCGATTTCCGGATTATCCAGCCAGTGATCCCATTCCTCCAGCCACCAGACACCACCCGCCATGACGATGGGCGTCTGGGTCAGGCCGAAGCTGTTCATCATCTGGCGCAGGGCAGCGACGCGGGGATAGGGATCTTCCGGCTTCTGCGGATCTTCGCTGTTGGACAGGCCGTTATGGCCGCCGGCCAGCCACGGGTCCTCATAGACCACGCCGCCCAGATTGCTGGGGAACTTGTTATAGGCGCGCAGCCACAGGGCGCGGAAGGCACGGGCCGAACTGACGATGGGATAGTAATGGACGCCATGGCGCACGGCGATTTCCGCCACGCGGTAGGGCATGCCGGCCCCGCAGGTCACACCATGGACCAGGCCCTTGGCGCCTTCCAGGATGCCTTCCAGGATCTCCTCGGCCCCACCCATTTCCCACAGTACATTGACATGCAGACGGCCATTGCCGTTGGACGTCTCATGCGCGATACGGGCCTGGGTGATGCCGCCCTGAATGCCATAAGCGATCAGCTCATGGTGCCGCTCGCGGCGGGTGCGGGTGTGATAGACCTGTGTAACCGGGTTGCCATCTTCATCATAGGTGTCGGCGTTGACGCCGGAAAAGGTGCCGATGCCGCCGGCAGCGGCCCAGGCGCCCGCACTTTGCCCGTTCGATACGGCGATGCCTTTCCCGCCTTCGACCAGGGGCAGCACTTCCTTGCCGGACATGAACAGGGGCTTCAGCGCCTTCACCGTACTTCCTCCGAAAGACCAACCGGTACCAGCCCCGCCGCCAATCACAGGCGCGGGTTCACCAGGGGTGCATATAGGAAAAGATATCGGAGCGAAAGAGGGGGGGTGGCCCCCACCCTCACATTATGTTTACCTAACGGAAGGTGACATCGGTAACCTCGGAGCCAAGCCCATGTCGGAACAGGACCGTAACGGGCAGGTCACTCCCTGTCTGCGCTATCGCGACGCGCCCGCCGCCATTGCCTGGCTGGGCCGTGTGCTGGGCTTTACCGAACAGCTGGTCGTGCCGGGCGAGGACGGGAGCATCGCGCATGCCCAGCTGGTGCTGGGCCAGGGCATGGTCATGCTGGGCAGCGACCGGGAGGATATGTACGGGTTCCGGGCCCCTGGTCCCGACGGGTCGGGCGCGGCACTGAACTGTTTCATCATCACCGATATCGACGCCGCCTATGCCCGCGCGGTTGCAGCGGGGGAGAAGGCGCTGGAAGGCGGGATCACCGAGACGCCCTACGGGTCGCGCGCCTTCACCCTGCGCGACCCGGAAGGCCATCTCTGGCACCTGGGGACCTATGATCCCTGGAAAAGCTAGCTTTTCAGTTCCTCAAACGCCGGCGCCCACATCCGTGGGCTTGGCTTCACGTGGCATGAGCCGCGCGGCGGCAGTTGCCGCCGGAGCTGTTTCTGGTTGGCCGGAAACAGCTCTAGTTACCCCCCGTACGCCCTTCGGAAACCCTCGGTTACCTTGGCGATGAAACCCGGGTCGCGGTCGCGCCAGTAGCGGGGGTCGGCGATCATGCGGTTCAGGTCGCCCATCCCCTCGCCCCCGCCGTCGCCGGCTCCGGGGCGCAGCACCTTGGGTTCGCCGCCGCCATCGGCCATCAGTCGGTGCAGCGCCATCACCCCATCCGCCGTGCCCGACAGGGCCGACAGAAGCGGGGCCGGCAGGTTGCGCTGTCCCCAGGCCAGCATCTGGCCCGACAGGTCGCGCCACTTCTCCTCGCCCCCGAAATGGCCGATCAGCTTTTCCAGCTCTGCTTCGGCCTGATAGCCTTCGGCCATCTCCTGCAAAAGCGGCAGCAGCTTTTCAGCGGCCAGATCATAGAGAAGCTGGGCCTGTTCGGGCGTGTAGCCGGCGCCGTGCAGGCGGGTATTGATCTCCGTGTCCGGCTCGAACAGGCCATGGTCGCAGCGGATGCCGTAATCCGCCGCACTGGCCGGCACGCCCAGCAGCGACAGGGCCCTGGCCTTTTCCGCCACCGGGTCGGGCGGGGTGGACAATTTGCGCTCCAGCTCCTGATAGGATTTCAGCAGCGCGTCGACGCGGATGGTGCCCGCATCCGGGTCCCAGAATTTCACGGGCACATGGTCGGGGCGGGCCTGGGTTTCGGTGGTCTGGGTAACGTCCATGATGGGTTCCTTATGGATGGGTCAGGCGAGGGCGGGCAGCGGGGACAGGCCGCCACGCGCGGCAAGGGTGCGTAGGGTTAGGACAAGGGCCCGCTGCCCCTCCAGATGGCGCAGCCGCGCCTCCGTCACGTCGGGGCCGGGGCTGGTGGTCAGGGTGGTGCGGGTCAGGTGCGACAGCAGCAGATGCCCGTCGGCGGTGGCGAACAGCCGGGCACAGGCGGCGGCCAGCCGGTCCTCCACCTCCGGGGCGGGGTCAGGATCGATGCCCGTCCAGGGCCAGCCGGGATCAGCCATCCGTCGCCTCCACCACCGGCAGCGACCGGATCAGCACCGGCGGCACACCCGCCGCATCGGCCAGGAACCGGGCGCAGGCCGGCAGATCGACGACGGACAGGGCATCCGGTCCCAGGCTGGATACGGTTTCCAGCCAGCGCAGCGTCGCCTCCGCATCGCGCTGCGCCTGGGCACGGGCCAGTGGCGACAGGATGCGGATCTGCACCTGCCGCCCATCGGCGGCGATGTCGGGCACCAGACCCCGACGCCGCAGGATCGACAGGCAGCGCCGGACCAGCGGCACCAGCAGTTCCGATTGCAGCCGCCCGAAGGTGGCACCGAGCAGCCGCGCCACCTCCGCCCCCCGCTCCAGCACCTCTGTCGCCGTCATGCGCGGCCCCGCAACAGGGGCCAGCCGGTCGGCCAGCAGGGCATGGCGAATGCGGGCGCGCAGATCATCCAGCACCAGCTGACTGACATCGAACCGCCCCGGACTGGCCAGCGGCGTCAGCCCCGCCGACCCCACGGCCTTGGGAATGATGGTGCCGGGCACCAACCGGATGGAACCAGGGTTCAACACCCCGTCATCATCCGCCTGCCAGATGCCGGTGACGGCGATGGAGGCATTTTTCAGGACCAGTTCGACCACCTTGTTGGCGGTCTTGATATCGGGCAGGGCCTTCATCACGGGGCTGCGGCCATAGGTTTCACCCGGTGCCTTCAGCCAGCGGAAGGCGATGAAGGGCATCTCGGCAAAGCGGCCATCGGCCAGCAGCACCGGGTCGCCTTCCTCCAGCACGATGCGCCAGCGCCAGCCCGCCCCTTCGGCCATCACCGCCTCGATGATGGGGAAGCGGTGGGCGGGGTCGGCGGCACCATCGCGCTTGACGGCATCGGGAATGCGGTCCACGGGCACGCGGGCTGCCAGTTCAGACAGGGTCAGGCGCTGGCGGCGGTAAAGCTGATCCAGCCGTCCCTCCTCCCCCTCCTCCAGCACCAGATCGGACAGGGGGACGGCGGTGAAGCGCAGGGCCGATGGGGCACCGGGCGTTGATTCCTCCACCAGCAGGCAGCCGGTTCCACCCGTCACCACATCCAGAAAGGCCTGATGCGCCTCCACGGCGAAGTTGGAGCGGTCGATCTGGGCATGGAATGCCTCCGATGCCTCCAGCAGCAGCGGGGCCAGGCCATCGGCCAGGTCGGCATCCAGCGCCGGGCCGGGCATCAGCCCCATCCAACGCGACCAGGGCGGCGTCAACTGTGCCAGCAGCGATGCCGCCAGCTGATCCACGGCATCGGCGGCGGTGGCATCATAGAGACGGTCGCCGCGCCGGGTGCCGGCGGTGGCCCCGCTGTCAAAGGCCGCATGCTGGGGCAGGACATGCTCATAACATTCCCGCCATAGCGGTTCCCAATGGGCCCGCCGTGCGGCGGCACGGGCGTACCGGTCCAGAAGAAAGGCCGCCCGCGGATCGGATTTCGGGCTGTCGGCGGTGTGGGGCAGGGGACTGTCCATGGATCATTCCCCCAGCAGGGTTTTGCGGGTGGGTGCCAGCGCACCGGGGGCCAGCACCCCGCGCCAGCCGGTCAGGACCGTGCCCGCCCGGCCCGTGGCCCGGCGCAGCAGGCTCTGTTCACCTGCGGTCGGCCCCGTAGCGCCGCTGACAGTGGGTGCGGTGATCGTGGCGGGCGTCGTGACCGCCGGGGTTGCTGCCGGTGCGGCGGCGGTCGCCGAGACGTTGCGCGGTTTGGGGGCGGAGACGAGACGGGCCAAGATCGAAGGCTCCTTCCTGATGTTCCGGGGAATGGGGGGATCGCCGCCCAGATGGCGGTAGAGCTGCCAGGGCGTCACGATCAGCGGGGCGCGGATGCCCAGGATGCGCTTGGCCACCGACACACAGGTCAGCGGCGTGAACGGCCATTGCGTGGGCAGGGGCGGATGAAGCGGGCTTTCCAGCACGCTGTGGCCGCGCGTGCGGAACCAGGCGGCCAGATCGGTGTCGGACGGCAGCTTGTGGTATTCCACCTCCAGCAGGGTCGACAGCGGATCGATGGTGATCCAGCCGCAGGGGGCCGGCAGCGCCACGAACACATGCCGGAAACCGGGTTTCAGCCCACGCAGCCAGGCAATCTCCGTCTCATGACAGAAGACCAGCAGGGCCGGCCCCCTCATGTCACGATACCCTTCTCGTGCAGGGCCGGGGCCAGGACGGCAAAGGCCTCGCACCAGAGGGTGTGATCGCGCATTTCCCGCCGGCAGTCCGGATCGGGCGCGAATTGCCGGCGGCCATAATGGGCCAGGACCAGCAAATGATCGCGCAGCAAACGGCGCTTGCGGTGTAGCCGGTCAAGGGTGCGCAGGATGTCCAGCGGCTCACAAGGTCGGGTCACCAGCCCCTGGCCGGCCCGGATGCGGGCACCGGCCTGCCGTGCCTCATTGGCCATGATGAACCAGAACCACGCCTCCTCCGCGCTGTCGAACGGGGTGGTGGGCGGGGGCGGAAGGCTCCGGTTGGCACGGGGGCGCGGGCCGGGGCTGCGGGAAAGGGGCTGTGCCGTCATGTCGGGAACCTTTGGGACGATTAAGGAATATTTCCCTTAAAACGACATGCTATAATTCCTATGTCAAGGGATAAGTGAAAATTATCCTAGGGACAGGGTTGGTCGTTTCTGGGATAAGACTCCCATGCTCAAGCATGCAGATATATGGCGGGCCATCGATCGGCTGGCGCAGCGACATGGCCTCTCCGCCTCCGGACTTGCCAAGCGCGGCGGTTTGGACCCGACCACCTTCAACAAGTCCAAGCGCATGACGCCGGATGGCAAGCTGCGCTGGCCCTCGACGGAAAGCATCGCCAAGGTGCTGGAAGCGACGGCCAGCAGCTTCACCGACTTCGTGGGCCTGACGGGGGAGGGCACGGGTTCCGGCGACGCACCGTCCGCCGCCGCTGCGGCCTCCCTGCGCCGTGTGCCGGTCATCGGCTATGCCCAGGCGGGCAATGACGGCTATTTCGACGATGCCGGTTATCCCGCCGGCAATGGCTGGGACGAGCTGGAATTTCCGCATGTTACCGACGACCATGCCTATGCGCTGGAAGTGTCGGGCGACAGCATGGAACCCGTCTATCGTGACGGCGACATCATCATCATCTCGCCTGCGGCGTCTGTCCGCCGGGGGGACCGGGTTGTGGTCCGCACCCGCGATGGTGAGGTGATGGCCAAGCAGCTGGCCCGCCAGACGGCCAACCGGCTGGAACTGGTCTCGCTCAATCGCGCGCATCCCGACCGGTCGCTGGCCATGGCGGACGTGTCCTGGATCGCCCGCATCATGTGGGCCAGCCAGTAGTAGGCGGCTGCTTTTTGACCCCCTAACTCTTGTGGTGCATCCGATTCGTTTCCCGTCCCGGCGACTCGAGTCGCAGGCTCAGGGACAGAGTCGGAATGTGCGACTCTTCTGTCCTAGGAATAAAAGCATTGACGGCAAATGTCAGGCTGCCATAGCCTGTCTCCGGTTGCTTTTTCCTGCCGGAGTCGCGTCCATGTCCCTGCCAGATGACGTTCAAACCCCTGAAGTGGAAGATGATCTGGCGGTGCTGCAGGCCCGCTATGATGGACGGCCACCGCGGCGGGCGCGGTTGTCGGCTTTGGTGGGTGGGGATAGTGTCCTATGTTCCTGGGCCGAACAGGCGCGGGGTGACCGGCTTCTGGTGCAATGTGCCGCGGCACGGCTGGCGTTGGCCCGGCGGCGCCGGCAATTGCCGGCGGCACAGGCCCCCGACGATCCCTGGCTGCGCCGGCTGACTGCCGCCCTGCGCACCGCGCGTGACGGGGCGGTGGCTAGGGTCTGTTAAGAATCATCTTGGCATGAGCCTAATGAAAATTCCGCCCCTCGCCGAAGATATGGGCGGGGATGGCGTCGGGCAGGGCGGTGTCGTTGGCGGGGCCGTCATTCAACGTGTGCAGATGCGACGACAGGTCGAACAGTTTTTCGGCCACGACATGGATGACCTCGCCATCACGCTGCAGCCGCCCGCGCACCCCCATCAGGGCGGCGGTCATCAGGGTGCGGCGGAACCGTTCCAGGACGGACGGCCAGACCACCAGATTGGCGATGCCCGTCTCATCCTCCAGCGTCACGAAGATGACGCCCGATGCCGTGCCGGGCCGTTGCCGCACCAGCACCAGGCCGGCGGTGCTGACGATGCTGCCCGGCTTGATATCGCCCAGCGCCTTGGCCGGCCCCATGCCCAGCCCCGTCATGGTAGCGCGCAGCAGGGCCAGCGGATGGGCGCGCAGGCTCAGCCCCTTGGTCCGGTAATCGGCCCAGACCTGTTCACCCTGTGTCATCTGCGGCAGGTCGGCCTCCGGCTCGTCCCCCATATCCACGGGCGGACGGTTATCGCCGATGCGCCGGGCCTGATCGGCGGCCTGGAACAAAGGCAGTGGTTTACCGCCCAGCCGTTTCACCTCCCACAGGGCCTGCCGCCGGTCCTGGCCCAGACTGGCAAAGACATCGGCATCGGCCAGCCGGTCCAGGATGGCGACGGGCAGGCTGGTCCGCCGCCACAGGTCGCGGATCGTGTCATAGCCGCCGCCGCGTTCGCGCGCGATGGCGATGGCCGCGTCTTCCCGCATGCCCTTCACTTGGCTGAAACCGAGGCGCAGGGCGGGGCCGCCGCGCCCTTCCTCCAGCGTGCACTCCCATTCTGACCGGTTGATATCGACGGGCCGCACCTCCACCCGGTGTTCGACAGCGTCGCGGATGATCTGGGCCGGCTGATAAAAGCCCATGGGCTGGCTGTTCAGCAGGGCGCAGGCGAAGATGGCCGGGTGGTGGCATTTCAGCCAGGAGGATTTATAGGCCAGCAACGCGAAGCTGACGGCATGGCTTTCCGGGAAACCATAGCTGCCGAACCCCTGGATCTGCTTGAAGCAGCGGGCGGCATAGTCGGGGTCGTAGCCGCGCCCGATCATGCCATCGATGAATTCCTGCTCAAACGCTCCCACTCCGCCCGTCTTCTTGAAGGTGGCCATGGCGCGGCGCAACTGATCGGCGCGTCCGGGGGAAAAGCCAGCGGCGACAATGGCCATGCGCATGGCCTGTTCTTGAAACAAAGGCACGCCCAGCGTGCGCTCCAGCACCTGTTCCAATTCCGGCTTGGGGAAGCTGACACGTTCCTCCCCCCGGCGGCGGCGCAGATAGGGATGGACCATGTCGCCCTGGATGGGGCCGGGCCGCACGATCGCCACCTCGATCACCAGATCATAGAATTCGCGCGGGCGCAGGCGCGGCAGCATCGACATCTGCGCCCGGCTTTCGATCTGGAACACGCCGATCGTGTCGGCCCGGCAGATCATCTCATAGGTGTCGGTATCCCCGTCCGGAATGTCGGTCAGGCCCTGGGGCCTTCCCAGCCGCTGACCCAGCATTTCCAGCCCGCGCCGCATGCAGGACAGCATGCCCAGCGCCAGCACATCGATCTTCAGCAGGCCCAAAGCCTCGACATCATCCTTGTCCCATTCGACGACGGTGCGGTCCTCCATGGCCGCATTCTCGATGGGGACCAGTTCATCCAGGCGCGAGCGGGAGATGATGAAGCCGCCCACATGCTGTGACAGATGCCGGGGAAAGCCGCGCAAATCATAGGCCAGCTCCATGCAGAGCGCCAGGGTCGGGTCGGACGGGTCCAGCCCCGCCTCCCGCGCCGTGCCCTCATGTTCCACCCCATGCCGGTTCCAGCCCAGGCGGACCAGGGCACCGACAACATCATCGGACAGGCCCAGCACCTTGCCCACCTCCCGGATGGCCATGCGGGAACGGTAGCAGATGATTGTCGCCACCAGACCGGCATGGTCGCGGCCATATTTGGTGTAGATGTACTGCATCACCTCCTCGCGCCGCTCATGCTCGAAATCGACATCGATGTCGGGCGGCTCATGCCGGTCTTCGGAGATGAAGCGTTCTATCAGCAGTTCATGATGGTTGGGATCGACGGCGGTGATGCCCAGGCAGAAGCAGACGGCGGAATTGGCCGCCGATCCCCGCCCCTGGCACAGGATGTCGCGGGATCGGGCAAAGCGGACAATGTCATGCACCGTCAGGAAATAGGGCGCGTATTTCAGCCGGCCGATCAGGTCGAACTCATACAGAAGCTGTTTGCGCACCTTTTCCGGCACGCCTTGCGCATAAAACCGTTTCGCCCCTTCCCAGGTCAGGCGCTCCAGCTCTTCCTGTGGGGTGCGGCCATCCGGGATGGGGTCAATGGGGTAATCGTAGCGCAGCTCATCCATGGTGAAGGTGCAGCGACCGGCGATCAGGCGGCTATTGGTCAGGGCGTCGGGCCGGTCGGCGAACAGGGAGGCCATATCCGCCGCCGGTTTGGGATAATGGTCGGCATGGGGCGACAGGATGCGTCCGGCATTGGCCAGGGTGCGGCCATGGCGGATGCAGGTCAGGATGTCGAACAGGCGCTGCCGGTCCGGGTGGTGATAGCGGACATCATGGGTGGCCAGCAGGCCAACGCCTGACCGGTCGGCCAGTTCCCCCAGCCGCAGCAGGCGGGAACGGTCATAGCCCTGGTAAAGCGGGGCGACGGCCAGATAAAGCCCCGCCGCCGCCAGGGCGCGGAACCGGTCCAGCTGTACCGACAGGTCGGACAGGCGGGCGGGCGTGGCCCGGCCATCGGGCGCCAGCACGGCCAGTATCTGCCCCTCTGCCGCCCCCGCCAGATCGGCCAGGGCCAGGTGGCATTCCCCCTTGGCCCCGCGCCGCTTACCCAGCGTCAGCAGCCGGGTCAGCCTTCCATAGGCGGCGCGGTCGGTGGGATAACACAGGACCGGCGGCGCATCGGCCAGGGTCAGGCGGCACCCCACCACCAGCCGCATACGGTGCTGCTTGCAGGCCGTATGCATGCGCACGACGCCGGCCAGACTGTCATAGTCGGTAATGGCGATGGCGTCGCGGCCCAAACCGGCGGCGGCCAGCACCAGCTCATGCGGGTGGGAACCCCCGCGCAGGAAGCTGAAATTGCTGGTCACCTGCAGGTCGACATAATCCCCGTCCGTCATGCGCACAGCCCGTGCAGATACCAGGCCCCCCGCTCATCCGCGGTCCGGAACAGCCAGAAACGCCGGCCATCGCTTAACTGCGCGCGGTAATAATCCCGCGTCGGGCCGGTGCGTGCGCGCCACCAGTCGGGCCGGATACGCTCCGGTCCCTCCATCCAGTCGACGGACAAATGCCGCCCGCGCCAGACCAGCCCCTGGCCCATCTGCACCGGTTCGGGCGGATGCAGCAGCAGCAGGGGGCGCGTCCCCTCCATCCGCCATGTCCGGGGACGCGAAGGGGCGGGGCGCTGGGGCTGCGGTTTGGGCCAGGGCTTGGCGGGGGGGCTGTTCTGGCCCTCACCCTCCCGCAAAGCGGGCGAGGGGCGAAATTCAAGCCCCTCGCCCACGACAGTGGGAGAGGGAGGGGCCCAAGCTGTCAGGCTTGGGAGGGTGAGGGAGTGAAAATCCCCGCCCTCCATCTCACCCGCCAGTTCCATCACCTGTTCCGGGCGGTGGGTGTCGCGTGGCACGGGGCGGCCCACATGATCCTCCCCCAGCCGGTTGACCAGCCGGTCCAGCAGGCCGGACAGGGCAAAGGCATCCCCGCCCCCCACGGCCAGCCCCGCCTGTTCCCCGGTAAACAGGTCGGTACCCGTCGCCGTCAGCTCCATCATTTCGATACCGAAACCAGGATCGACCTGATCAAACCGTTCCCGAAACAATTTAAGCAGGGATGGCGGATCGCGCAGGGGGCGGGCCGTGCCGATGGGCAGGTCCTGGCTGCTGGCATCGGTGCGAAAACAGGTCAGGACCAGCCGCCGCGCCCCGCGGCCTGCCGCCTCCAGCCGGGCCGACAGGTCGCGCAGCAGGGATAGCACCGTCCCCTCAATGGCCTCACGCGTGGCGATGGGTTCGGCGAAGGCACGGCGTACCTGCCATTGCGGGGTGGCGGCCTGCGGGGCCACGGGTTCGGCGGTGATGCCCAGCATGCGATCCAGGCGTCGCACCGGCCCCGTGCCATAGCGGGCCACCAGCCCGGCGCGCGGCTGCCGCTGCACATCGCCGACCGACCGCAGGCCGACACGGGCCAGGTCGCCCTGCAGGCCGGGGTCCAGGCGCAGGGCGGCCAGCGGCAGGGACAACAGCGCCGGCCAAGCCCGCGTGCCCGTGGGCAGCAGGGGGCCTGCGCTGGCCGGGCGATGCCGGGCCCAGCCCCAGGCGGCGGCGGCCCCGTCACCCAGCCCCAGATGATGGGTCAGGCCGGCGCGGGTCAGGCGGCTGCCCAGATCGGCCAGCAGTCCCTCTTCCCCAGCGCAGAGATGGGCACAGCCGGTAATGTCCAGGATCAGCCCGTCCGGCCCGTCGGTGGCGGCCTGCGGCGTATAACGCTGCGCCCACAGGGCCAGCCGGGACAGGGCCGCCTGATCGGCGGTGGGGTCGGCTTGCATGGCGGTCAGGGCCGGGCACAGGGCGCGGGCATCGGCCAGCAGCATGCCGGGGCGCAGGCCATCGGCACTGGCCAGCCCGTCCACGGCATGCAGACGGATCCCCCCCTGTCCCGCCAGCGTCAGGGCCAGCGGGCCGGACAGGGGCGCCACCTTATTCCGCCGCCGCCACTGGTCCGTTGGCCAGCGGCTGAGCCAGACGGAGACGAAACGTCGTGTCATCCCAGGTAACCTCCCACGGTCCCGAACCCGATCCACCGCCACCGCCCCGCGCCCGCAGCAGCGATACCTGCCAGCGCGGTCTTCCCCCCTCTTCCTGCGGCGGGCCATCGCGCAGGGAGGCAATCCGCCAGCGCGTCAGCGCGACGGAGGGCGGGGGCCGGGCCAGGGGCGGCAGGATCAGGAGGCCCAAAGCATCCCCATCCTCCGCCGCCAGTTGCAGACGGCGCAGCGCCACCGCACCGGGGAGCACCCCATCACCCACAACGGCGGCCAGGGCAGAGCATCGCAACGCCTCTTCCAGTGCCCAGAGCGCGTCATCCAGGCTATCGGGCCGCACCAGGATCAGGCGGGAGGCATCCAGACCCAGGGCCGCCAAACCCGGCCCATAGGGCATGTCGGCATGGCCCAGCGGATCGCCCTTGTTCTTGTGCCGGCACCAGAGGATGGGACCGGGCGGCAGGCCCGACAGGATGGAGGCCACGAATCCAAGCGCCCCCGCATCGGCGGGGGCCGGCAGAAACTCATGCATGCCGCCCCGCACCAGCCCGCCCCCCGCCAGGGCCGCATCCAGACAGGACAGGCCCAGCGACAGGGCCGTCCGCCCCTTGGGCGGGCGCACCCGGTCCATGATGGACAGCCGCTCCCGCAGGGCGGCGATGGTGGGGATAGTGTCGGCCATGGGGTTATTGTTCTTGTTTTGTTCTGTTTGGCAAGTGCTGAATCCGAAGTGCTTGGTTTGTTGGTCAGTCTCCTCGCTGCTGCTGAAAGGCCTGCATGGTTGCTGTCACCCATTCCACAAAGGCCTTTACAGGCGGGCGGCGGAAATGCGGGGCAGGGGCGACCAGATGATAGGCGTCATAGATGGCCGTCTGCGGATAGGGGCGCACCAGCCGGCCCGCCGCCACATCATCGGCGGCCAGGATCGTGTCGCCCAGGGCCAGACCCTGCCCCGCCAGGGCCGAATCGATGGCATTGCCAGCATCATAGAAACGGGTGCCGCGCAGGGGCGCGGTCACCGCCACGCCCGCCGCCCGGAACCAGCAATGCCAGGGCATGTCCATCTCCTCCAGCAGCAGGTCGCCTTCCAGCAGGCGGGCCGGATCGGCGGGAAGCCGTGCGGCCAGTTGCGGGGCGCAGACGGGGAAATTGACGACCACGGACAGAAGCTGGGCCTGCAACCCCGGCCAGGGGCCACTGCCATAGCGGATGCCCAGATCGGCCCCGCCCTTGCGGAAATCGGCGGCCACGCGGGTGGCATCCACCACGACCTCCACCTCTGGATGGCGCGCGCGGAAATCGCCCAGGCGGGGGATCAGCCAGCGTTGGGCAAAGGATGGCTCCACCGACAGGATCAGGCGCGACCGCCCGGCCACGGGCGGGGCCGCACGCAACAGACCCGTCGCCCCCTCGATCAGATCGAAGGCCGCCACGGCGGCATCACGATAGGCACGGCCCGCATCGGTCAGCATCAGGCCGCGATTATGGCGGGTGAACAGGGTACAGCCCAGCCAGGCCTCCAGATCCTTGATCTGCCGCGACAGTGCCGGGTGGGCCACGTTCAGTTCTTCTGCCGCCCGGCTCAGGCTTTCATGGCGGGCCGCCGCCTCAAAGGCGCGCAGCTGGGTCAGGGGTGGCAGGCGGCGCATCGTGATCCCCGCAAGGTCAATCTCCCAGGGCGACAACTGTCGCCTGAGGGTACAGATGTAACTAAAAATTACAGCGACTGTATTTGATTGATATTCGACGTCAAGCGGGGCTTCCGCGATGATGGCGCCAACGACATTCCATCCCTTAACCCAAGGATAATCGCCATGTTGCGCCGCACCTTCATCCAAGGACCTGCCAGTTGGCCCTTCGCCACGCTGTTCAGCCTTCTTTCCTGCCGTTTTTCGCCGATTTCCCCCTGCCAGCGGCATTGACAGGGGGGGTGGTTTGCGGCAGTTGAAAGGCACCCCAGTGCCGGGCGGACGGCCGCCCAATGCCTGATAGATTGCCGGGACTGATCAAGATGACCGACGTCGCCAACGCCGACGCCCCCCAGATACCGCTGCTGTACAAGAACCCCGTCGCCGTGAGCGCGCAGCATCACGCCGATGTGAAGGTCAAGCGCAACCGCACCTTCCGCTATTGCGCCAATATCCACGCCGTTCCGGTGCTGGCCGAAGAGATGCCGCAGCTGCAGAACCATTATCCGCTGGTGTTCGGGCCCGGCCCGTCGGCCGGCGTGATGGCGCTGCTGGGCTTGCGCGCGGGCGAGAACCTGTTCATCCGCGAGGATGGCACCTGGGCCTTCAATTCGCAGATCCCCGCCTATATCGGTCGTTATCCGTTCATCCTGGTCGAGATGCCGGAAGACAAGCGCCTGGTCCTGATCATGGAAGAGGATGAGGAAATCCTGGTTCGTGGTGAGGGTTCCGAGGGTGACCTGCCGCTGTTCAAGGATGGCAAGGGCACCAAGGAAGGCGAAGACATCCTGAATTACTGCGTGGCCTTCAACCAGTCGGCCCGCCAGACGCAGCTGTTCTGCGAAGAGGTGGAGAAGCTGGGCCTGCTGGTCGATCAGCGCGCCGAGGTGGTGACCCCGGAAGGCAAGCAGCTGTCGCTCTCCGGTTTCCGCGTCATCGACGAGCAGAAGTTCAACGAGCTGCCGGACGAGACTTTCCTGGAATGGCGCAAGCGCAACTGGATCGGTCTGGTCTACGCGCATTTCGTGTCGCTGGGCCGCTGGCAGAACCTGATCGACCGCCTGCCAAAGGGCGTCTGATCACCCTTGCCAAGGGACTAAGTCTGAAAGCCCCGGCGGTCCATACCGTCGGGGCTTTTTCTTTGCTGCTTAGCCGGTTTCCTGCCCGTCAATGACCGAAAACCCATACGGAAGAAAGATGCAGGGCCTGTGGGGCCGGGCTATACTGCCGCCATCGACGCTTCCGGCGCTGGCCGGGGCAACAGGTCCGGGTCAACAGCGGCGGTGGCCACAATGAATCTTGAACTTCGCACCTTCTCCATCCGCGATGCCGCCGCCGAAGAGGATGAGCAGCGAATTGCCAGCTTCCTGCGGACGGTGGATGTGGAGCGGATCGACACGGCCTATGCCGATGCCGGCTGGCGCGTCCTGGTCCATTACCGCGACCTGCGCCGGCGGGAGGAGCAGGCCCAGATCGAATCGGCCATCCAGGCGGCCCTCAATGGCTGGCGCGGCGATGTCGCCCGGTCGCAGGGCATCAGCCGAGACGAGGTGTTGAGCAACAATCTGCTGGCCGAGGTGGCGCGTTTTGCCCCCACGACAGAGGTGGAACTGTCCGTCATCGCCTCCAGCCTGGGCGAAAGCAGCCACAAGCACGGGGCCGCCATCGTCGCTGTCGTCCGCCAGACGATGGAAGAGCTGACGGGGTGAGTTTGGCCTAGCGCACAACAAAAAAGGCCGCCCAATCGGGCGGCCTTTTCTGTTGGGATCGATAATCCGATCAGACATCCAGCAGGATGCGTTCCGGGTTCTCGATGCATTCCTTGACGCGCACCAGGAAGGTCACAGCCTCGCGGCCATCAATGATGCGGTGGTCGTAGGAGAGCGCCAGATACATCATCGGGCGCACTTCGACCTTGCCGTTCACCACAACGGCGCGGTCCATGGTCTTGTGCATGCCCAGGATGCCCGACTGCGGCGTGTTCAGGATCGGGGTGGACATCAGCGAGCCGTAGACACCACCGTTGGAGATGGTGAAGGTACCGCCCGACAGGTCTTCCATCGACAGCTTGCCGTCGCGGGCCTTCTTGCCCAGCTCGCCAATGGTCTTTTCCACGCCGGCAAAGGACAGCTTGTCGGCATCACGGACGACCGGAACCACCAGACCCTGCGGCGTGCCGACGGCGACACCGATGTCGTAATAGTTCTTGTAGACCAGATCGGTGCCGTCGATCTCTGCGTTGACCGCCGGCAGTTCCTTCAGGGCGACCAGGCAGGCCTTCACGAAGAAGGACATGAAGCCCAGCTTCACGCCGTGCTTCTTCTCGAACGCGTCCTTCAGCTGGTTGCGCATGGCGATCACGTTCGTCATGTCCACCTCGTTGAAGGTGGTCAGCATGGCGGCGGTGTTCTGCGCTTCCTTCAGACGCTCGGCGATGCGCTGGCGCAGGCGGGTCATGCGGACCCGCTCCTCGCGGTCGGCCTTGGCGCGCGGACCCGACGGGGCCGGGGCGGCCTTGGGTGCCGGGGCCGGGGCGGGAGCGGCGGCCTTCGGCGTGTCGATGGCGGCCAGGACATCGCCCTTGGTCACGCGGCCATCCTTGCCGGTGCCGGCAATGGCGCCGGTATCGATGCCGTTATCGGCGGCGATCTTGGCGGCGGCCGGCATGACCGGGGCCGACTGCACGGCGGCCGGGGTCGGGGCGGCGGCGGCCACGGCGGGGGCCGGAGCGGCGGCGGCAGGGGCGGGTGCAGCACCCGAACCGGCACCGATCACGCCCAGCAGGGCGCCGACGGCGACATTCGTGCCTTCGGCGGCCACGATCTCGGCCAGCGTACCGGCGGCCTGGGCGTTGACCTCCAGGGTGACCTTGTCGGTTTCCAGTTCCACCAGCGGATCATCGACATTGATGGCGTCGCCGACCTTCTTCAGCCAGCGGGCAACCGTCGCTTCCGTGACCGATTCGCCCAGCGTGGGCACCTTGATTTCCGTCGCCATGTTCTGTGGCCTTCGTGTTTGGATGGTCTTTGTCGGGGATGGGGAAGCCGGCGGATCAGACCGTCAGCGCTTCGTCCAGAAGCTTTGCCTGCTCCTGGTTATGGCGCTTCAGCATGCCGGTGGCGGGGGCTGCCGAATCCGGACGGCCCGCATATTTCGGACGACCAGCCTTATGGCCGATGCTGGTCAGCACCTTCTCGATACGGCGGTCGACGAACAGCCAGCCACCCTGATTCTCCGATTCCTCCTGACACCAGACGATATCGGCATTCGGGTACTTGGCCAGTTCCAAAGCCAGCGCATCGCCGGGGAACGGATAGAGCTGTTCCAGGCGGACGATGGCGATGTCCTTGACGCCCCGGTTCTCCCGCTCCTGATACAGGTCGTAATAGACCTTGCCGGAGCAGATGACGACGCGGCGGATCTTGTCATTGGCGACCAGATCGACACCGGTTTCATAAAGAACGCGGTGGAACGTCTGATCGGCGGAGAACATGGCCAGCGGCGACACCGCCAGCTTGTGACGCAGCAGCGACTTCGGCGACATCACGATCAGCGGCTTGCGGAAGTCACGGCGGATCTGACGGCGGAGCGCGTGGAAATAGTTGGCCGGGGTCGTGATGTTGCAGACCTGCCAGTTATCCTCTGCCGAACCCTGCAGGAACCGCTCCAGACGGGCGGAGCTGTGTTCCGGACCCTGGCCTTCCATGCCGTGCGGCAGCAGCATGACCAGACCGGACATGCGCAGCCACTTCGATTCGGCAGAGCTGATGAACTGGTCGATGATGACCTGGGCACCGTTCACGAAATCACCGAACTGCGCTTCCCAGATGGTCAGCGCATGCGGTTCGGTCAGCGAGAAGCCATATTCGAAGCCCAGAACGGCGGCTTCGGACAGCGGGCTGTCATGGACTTCGAAGCTGGCCTGGGTGCCCGGACGGATATGGTTCAGGGGAACGAACTTGTTCTCGTTCACCTGATCGACCAGCACGCAATGGCGGTGCGAGAAGGTGCCACGGCCCACATCCTGACCCGACAGACGGACCGGATTGCCTTCCAGCAGCAGGGTGCCGAAGGCCAGCGCCTCTGCCGTGGCCCAATCGATGCCCTCGCCGGACAGGATGGCTTCCTGCTTGGCCTTCAGCTGGCGCGCGACCTTGGAATTGACGTTGAAGTCATCCGGCGTCTTGCACAGCGCCAGACCCACTTCCTTCAGCACGTCCAGGCCAACAGCGGTGGTGCCGCGCGCCACATCGGCGGGCGCCGGGGTCAGACCCGACCACTTGCCTTCCAGCCAGTCAGCCTTGTTGGG
Source organism: alpha proteobacterium AAP38 (assembly GCA_001296005.1). Classification (GTDB taxonomy): domain Bacteria; phylum Pseudomonadota; class Alphaproteobacteria; order Azospirillales; family Azospirillaceae; genus Niveispirillum. The sequence continues at coordinate 24,565 of LJHR01000057.1, forward strand.
CTTGTAGGAGGTGGCGGCCTGGAATTCCTGCTCCATCTGGGCATTGAATTCGGCGACATAGCCCTCGCCCTCGGCCTGGGTGATCACGCCTTCATTCACCAGTTGCTGCGCATAGAGCGCGCGGGTGGTGGTCTGCTTGGCGATGGTCTTGTACATCAGCGGCTGGGTGAATGCCGGCTCGTCGCCTTCATTATGGCCCTGGCGGCGGTAGCAGACGATATCGACCACGACATCCTTCAGGAACTTCTGACGGAATTCGATGGCGATACGGCTGACATGGATGACGGCTTCGGGATCGTCGCCGTTCACATGGAAGATCGGGGCCTGGATCGACTTGGCCACTTCCGTCGGGTACGGGCCGGAACGGCTGTACTGCGGCGCGGTGGTGAAACCGATCTGGTTGTTGATGATGAAGTGGATGATGCCGCCGGTGCGGTACCCCTTCAGTTCGGACAGCAGCAGCGTTTCCGGCACCAGACCCTGGCCGGCAAAGGCCGCATCGCCATGCAACAGCACGCCCAGCACGTTGGAACGGCTTTCGTCCGACGGCGGCACCTGACCGGAGATCTGGCACTGCTTGGCGCGCACGCGGCCACAGACGACCGGGTTCACGACTTCCAGGTGCGACGGGTTGGGCGACAGGGACAGGTGGATGGTGTTGCCATCGAAGTCACGGTCGCTGGAGGTACCCATATGGTACTTCACGTCGCCCGAACCCTGCACATCCTCGGGGTTCGCGGGGTTGCCCTGGAACTCGCTGAAGATGGCCTTGAACGGCTTGCCCATGACATTGGCCAGCACGTTCAGGCGACCACGATGGGCCATGCCCAGCACGATTTCCTTCAGGCCCATCTGGCCGCCGCGCTTCATCACCTGCTCGATGGCCGGGACCAGCACTTCGCCGCCTTCCAGGCCGAAGCGCTTGGTGCCCGTCCACTTCACCTGACAGAAGCGCTCAAACCCTTCCGCCGCCGTCAGGCGCTGCAGGATGGCCTTCTTGCCATTGACGGTGAAGTCGGTCTGGTTGCGGATGCCCTCGATGCGCTCCTGGATCCAGGCCTTCTGCTCCGGGTCCTGGATATGCATGAACTCCACGCCGATGGAGCCGCAATAGGTGCGCTGTACCGCGTCCACGATCTGGCGCAGGGTGGCGGTTTCCATCCCCAGCACGTTGTTGATGAAGATCGGGCGGTCCAGATCGGCCTCGGTGAAGCCGTAATGGCGGTAATCCAGCTCCGCATGCTCGGCCCGCTTGTCCATGCCCAGCGGGTCCAGCTTGGCCAGCAGGTGGCCGCGGACGCGGTAGTTCCGGATCAGCATCAGGGCGCGCAGGCTGTCCAGCTGGGCGGCGCGCACCTGTTCGGCGGTGAAGCCCTGCACCACGGGCGCGGCGGCGGCCGGGGTCGGGGCGGCCTTGTCACCCTTGGCCGCCTTGGCCGGGGGCGGGGCGTCCGGATCGGGTGCCCCGATCACCTTGGCGGTGGCTTTCGCCCACGACGCGCCGTTCAGTTCGGCCAGGATGGCGTGACCATCATCGCCCATTTCGGCGAAGAAGGACTGCCAGCTGGCATCGACCGAGGACGGGTCCTGCCGGTAACGGGCGTAAAGTTCCGCGATGAAGGTGCCGTTGGCGCCGAAGAGGAAGGACAGGCGCTCGCTCGGTGCTTGATCGTAGGGGGCCATTTGGGGTTCCGGTCGGAAAGGCCGCGACGTTGGATCGCCGGGGCCGGGTGCAAAGGCTTGATAATCCGCGACGGTTTTACGTCAGTGCATCGGTGTCATCAACATGCAGGTCTGCCGTGGCAGCCTTTTGCCGTGAGCACGGGTAGCATGACCAGCCGGACAAAGGTCGATTGAAAACAGACCATTCGTGCTAAAGATGGTATCGACCGGTGCCAAATCCAGGGAAAGTCAGGGAAAAATCGCCGATGAGCCGTCAGCCCCGTGCCGAACTCGCCAAAGCCGTCCTGCATGAGGCGCGCAAGCTGGTCGCCGATCACGGGCTCTCGGCCCTCACGGCACGCACCCTGGCACAGGCCGTTGGTTGTTCGGTTGGAACATTGTACAACCTTTACCCTAATCTGGACACGGTGCGCCTGCACCTGAATGCCGAACTCCTGGACCGGTTGCAGGTGGTGATGGCGGCGGCAGACGAGGCGGTGGCCGCCGACGCGGCGGTGGAGACGCGGCTGCTGGCCCTGGCCAAGGCCTATCTCAGCTTCGCCCGCTCCAACCTGAACCTGTTCCAGACCCTGATCGACAATCGCCCGCCCGTCCTGACCGAGCCGCTTCCTGACTGGCTGCTCGAACGCATCGTCCGCCTGCGCCGGGGGATCGAGATGGCCGTGGCACCCCTGATCCCCAATGCCAGCCCCGACCGGTTGGAACGCGCCGCCGCCACCACCTGGGCCGCCGTCAACGGTCTGGTGGAAGGCATCGTGTCCGGCAATCTGGCCCCGGTCAGCAGCGCCGACCCGGAACTGATGATGGCCGAACTGGTGGAAACGCTGGCGGCGGGGCTGCGGGTGCGGGGGTGATGCCGCGGCCGTGTGGTGGCGGCCACAATTCCGGCCATCTTGGGGGTCATCATCCGATGGTTGCCCCATGGTCCCCGCCGGGTCAGGAACCGTCCATGACCATCGCCTATGCCTTTCGCCCCCTGCTGACCGCCGGCATGCTGGCCCTGTCCCTTCCCGCTCTGGCACAACCGAGTGCGCAGACGACTATCCGGGAGGAACAGGTGGTCAAGGTCGATGGCAGGGCAGAAGTCTGGCGCCTGTCCTGGATCGGCCCCGTCAAACCCTTCTGCGGTCCGGATTCGGGCGACGATGTCATCACCATGCCCTGCAGCGGCTTTGCCTATGGCGAACAGGGGCGGCTGGTCCTGTCGCGCACGCTGCCGGGCGGTCAGCTGGATGACCGGCTGGACCTGTCCCCCCTGTTCGCCGGCAGTGACCTGACCGACCACGAAGGCAATGCCGTGCTGCCCCGCTGGCCCATCCTGGACGAAGATACGCACCGGCTGGTCGCGGACGATGCCACGCTGGCGGCGGAAATCCGGGCGCGCCCGCCTGTGGCGGTCATCAAGCTCGTCGATTACGACCGCGACCGCAAAGCCCAGGAATTCCTGATCCAGACGGATGTGCAGCCGGGCGGCAAGCGCTTCTACGTGGCCGTGGGCGTGAACCGGACCACGGGCAGGCTGGACTGGCTGCGCTCTGCCGCCCGACCGGACCGCCCCCTGGTCCTGAACTGGGCCGCGTGGCAGGCGCTGGCCAAGGGGGCGCAGAATATTGATGTGGTACGCTGGGATTGCGGCGATCATGGCAGCGAGGTTCTGGAAACTTATCGCCTGTCGGTCAATGCCGGGCGCATTGATGTCCGCCTGCGCACTTTCGCCTGTGCCGATGCGGGTGGAAACGGCGGCCTGCAGCAGGAGGAACCCTATTGAGTCTGGCACACCGAACGGCGGTAACCCTGCTGCTGACCCTTTCCCTGGTTACGCCCGCCCTGGCGGCCGACACGCCGGACGTTCCGGCAGGGTTGTTGTCGAACCGGCTATGCGGGTCGCTGACGGTGGCCATTGATGCCGTTCCAGGCAAGGGGCCGGCCTTTCTGCGCAGTTTCGACCATCCGTCGGGGGCGGGCGCGCCGGCGGAGGATGCGTTGAAGAATGCAGCTTTCACCTATGACAATGCGCTGGCCGCCATCGCCCTGGTCGCCTGTGGCCGTGCCACCAAGGCAAGGCGCATCGGCGATGCGCTGCTGTCGGCGGTGGAGAATGACCGGGCGGGGGCGATGGGGCGGCTGCGCACCACCTATCGCGCCGGGCCGCAGCAGGAATTCCCCATCCCACCTAATGGCTGGTGGAACCAGAAGGCCGGACGGTGGGAGGAAGATGCCTATCAGGTGGGGACGGCCACCGGCAATGTCGCCTGGGCCGGTCTGGCCCTTCTGACCCTGGCTGATGCGCTGAACGAACCGAAATACCGGGCCGGTGCCGCCAAGCTGGGGGCCTGGGTCCTGGGCCATGCGCGCGATGCCAAGGGCTCGGGCGGCTTCACGGGCGGGGTGCATGGTGACGGGGCGGGCACCCAGGCCCTGACCTGGAAGTCGGTCGAACATAATACCGACCTTGTCGCTTTGTTCGGCTGGCTGGAACGGGCCGGCGTGCCGGGTGGCGACTGGGCGTCGGGAAAGGCGGCGGCGCTGGGTCTCCTGAATGCGCTATGGCAGGCGGATGGGGGGTACTTCCCGACCGGCACGCTGCCCGATGGCGTGACCGTCAATGACGGCAATTCCGGGCTTGATGCGCTGCTCTGGCCCCTGCTGCTGCCCGAGTCGCCGCGTGATTGGCGCCGGGCGCTGAACCGCGCCAATCAGGTGCATGGCGTGGCCGGCGGCTATGATTTCAATGGCGACCGCGACGGCGTCTGGGTAGAGGGCACGGCGCAGGCGGCCCTGTCCTGGGCGTCCGTGGGTGATCGGGAGCGGGCGGAAAAGCTGCTGGCCGGCCTGATCGGTGATATCAGCCCTGGCGGCTATCTCTGGGCCACGCGTGGCGACAGGGTTTCCACCGGTTTTGCCATCGGACCCGACAGCAAGAACGCCGATTTCTTCTATTACCGGCAGCCGCATCTGGGGGCCACGTCCTGGGCCGTGCTGGCGGCCAAGGGCTGGAACCCGTTCACGGGCAGGACCATCAGCCCTTGATGATGGGGGCATGCTTCTGGGATGCTGCCACCCCCGGCAATCCATAAAGAAGAAGCCCCCATGCGCCTGACCCTGCTCGCCACCGCGGCCCTTCTGGCCCTGTCATCGCCCGCCATTGCCCAGGACGCGCCCAAGCGCGCCACACCGGCAGAGGTGCTGGCGGCATCGCCCGCCGGCGACTGGCGCGTGCCGGTACCGGAGAATACCTTCTATATGGACCTCCCCGGCGGGCGCGTGGTCATCGAACTGGCCCCCGCCTTTGCCCCGGTGCATGTGGAGAACATGCGCAAGCTGGCGCGGGAGAACTGGTATGAGGGGACCTTCATCGTCCGCGTGCAGGATAATTACGTGACCCAGTGGGGCATGCCGGACGAAACACCCAAGCCCATGAAGACGGCCCTGGACAAGCTGGCGCCTGAATTCACCGTTAAGGACGGGGCTAGGACCCTGCCCTTTGCCAAGCTGCCCGACCCCGATGCCTATGCGCCGGAGGTTGGCATTTCCGACATCTTCCCCGCCGCCCGTGATCCCAAGACGGGGGAGGCCTGGATGACCCATTGCTATGGCATCGTGGGTGTCGGGCGCGGTATGCCGCTGGACAGCGGCAGCGGGGCGGAACTGTACACCGTCATCGGCCATTCCCCGCGCCCCCTGGACAAGGTCATCACCCTGGTAGGCCGTGTCCTGAAGGGGATGGAACTGCTGACGGCCCTGCCGCGCGGCACGGGCACGCTGGGCTTCTATGAGAAGGTCGAACAGCGCGTGCCCATCACCGCCGTGCGTCTGGCGGCCGATGTGCCGGTGGCGGAGCGGGAAAAGATCGAGGTCCTGTCCGGCCAGAGCGAGACCTACACCAAATGGCGCGATGCCCGCCGCTTCCGCCAGGATGATTTCTTCATCCGCGCGTCGGGCCATATCGATGTCTGCAACGCCATGCCGCCGGTACGGGTGGTGAAGGGCTGAACGGGACGACCCGATACACGCCCCTGTCTTGCGGGGCGTGTATCGGGGATCACAATTGCTTGGGTGCGTTCAGGCCCCGCTTCTTCAGCGCCTCAATGAATTTTCCGCTGGCGCGCTGGGCAACAGCCTGACCCCAGGCCTGGCCAACAGCCATGGATTGCTGGGTCAAGGTCGGCAGGCTGTTCAGCATCTTGATGCCAATCGGCGTCTTGTAGAAATCGATGACCGCATCCATTTCCGCGACGGTGAAGTTGGTGGCGTAAATGCCGGCTATGGCATCCATGAATTCCGGCATTGAGGCCCGGACCTCGGGCAGGAAATATTCTTCCAGCGCCTCTTTCACCTCGGCTTCGTGGCCGGGATTGGCATTGTTCACCAACTGACCGATCTGGCCCACCATGGCCGTGGTGATCTGATCACTCAACTTGGCCATACCTGTGATGGCGATCAACTCCCGGGCTTTCCCCATGCGGGCGTCATATTCGGCCTTATCCGTCGCGGCCCAGGCCGGCGAACACAGCAGAGACAGCGCTAGTGACAAGGTGACAAGTAGGGAACGTACCACGATAGCAACCTCGATCTGAGCGGTTTGACACTCCCGTCAGCCTATCCAATGTCTCCCTATGTTGCCAGTATCGGCTGTCTATATTGCAGTAATCTCGCGTAGCGGGGTGATGTTTCATAGCCGCTTGGGCAGCGACAGGCCGCGTTCGCGGGCGGCCCTGGCGAAACTGTCCCAGGCCTTGTCGGACACACCCTCTGCCCAGGCCTGACCCAGGGCCATGCTCTGCTGGATGATGGTGGGTGACATCGCCACCAGCTTGCGGCCCACCGGCGATTTGTAGAACCCGATCATCTGATCCAACTCCGCCGCCGTGAAATGGGTGGCGTAGAGGCCCGTGATACCGCGCGACAGTTCCGGCAGGGCGGCCCGCGCCCTGGGCAGGAAATGGTCGCGCACCAGGGCCGTCACCTCCGCCTCCCGCCCTGGATTTTCATGGGCCAGCAGTTCCTCGGCCTGGCGTGTGACGCTGACCAGGGTCTGGTCGGCCAGTCCGGCGGCACCGGCCAGTTCCATCAGGGTACGGGCCTTTTCGATCCGGGCCCCATCATCCCCCTTGGCGACGGCATGGGCAGGCAGCAGCAGGGAAATCAACAGCGGGGCAAGCAGCAGGATACGCACGGCACGGCACCTTTGGCGGCGGAACTCTGACGCCAAGCCTACCCGCCCGGCATCAAACCGTCAGCACCGATCCGACGCGCAGGTCATAGCGTCCCTGGTGCTGGCGCAGACGGTTGAAATCAATCCGGGTCCAGCCATCTTCCCCGAACCGGGCCAGATAGGGACCGACCTGATCACGGGTCAGCGGCGCCAGGGCCAGGTATTGCTCCGTCCCGCCGGCGTTTGCGAAATCCAGCCCCTCCGCATGGTCGCGCAGCCAGGCCAGGGCCCAGGCCCCCAGCAGGAAATGCCCGCCCATGGACAGCACCATCCGTCCCGCCGCCACTTCGCGCAGGGCATCCTCCTGCCAGTTCAGGCCGATGATCGACAGGTCCTGTCCCGGTGTGCGGCCCATCGTGATGGCAGCATCCATGGCGCCCAGGGCCATATCGTCATTGGCGCACCAGATGCCCTGGGTCTGCGGCTGCCGGCGCAGCAGTGACAAGGTGCGGTCGCGGGCCTCCTCCCGGCTCCAATTGACGGCAACCTGATCCAGAAGCCGTGCGTCGCCGTCCGCCGCCAGGACCCGGTGCAGACCATCCAGCCGTTCCTGTGCCGCCGGTGTCGCGGTAATCCCGCCCAGCGCCAGCAGGGGCACCGGTCCCTTCCCGCTCGCGCGGCGCCGGCAATCCGCCACCAGCGCCTCTGCCATGGCAGCCCCGGCTCCAGCATTGTCGGCCAGCAGGCTACCCAGAAATAGGGGGCTGCGTTCACGCGGTCGGCCCAGCAGGGCCAGATCCTCCGCTGCCAGGCCGCTGAACGCCAGAATAGCCGGTACCCCCGCCGCCTGTGCCGCCGCCATCAGGGGGGCGGCGGTCCGGTGTTCATTGACGATGATCATGTAATCCGGCTGCTGCGCCAGAATCTCATGCCCCAGCGACAGGACGCGCTGACGGTCGCGCTCCGCGTACCCGGTCAGCAAGGTAATCTGGAACCGTTTCGCCGCCGCCCGCATGGCAAGATCGGACATCTGCCAGAAACGGTCGCTGGCCCGCCCCGGATTGACGAACCCGACGCGCAGATGACGCACCCCGTGATGCGCACGCACCGGCAGCGCCAGCCCGGACAGGGCGGCGGCGGCCAGCAGCAGGCGGCGTGACGGGTGGATGGTCACGGTACTCATATGTTCAGCGTCGGGGTGTAGGACAGGGGCCAACTATAGCCTATCTGGTGCCGTTGCACACAGGGGAATGTCATCCGTGATGAACCGCCCCCGTCACATACGAAGTCATGTTGCGGGGGTCACACCCCTGCACCCCTAATGCCCGTGACGGGAAAATCCCGCAGCGTTTTGGGGGGAAACAGATGGATATGCGTGCGGACCGGCGGTTCGACAGGCCGGAGCTTGATGTTCTGCGCTTCCTGGCCTTCGTCGGTGTTTTTGGTTTCCATTACATCGATTACGCGCCGTTCGACCGTGATGCGCATCCGGTGTTCATGGCCTTCTGCACCATCGGTGCTTTTGGCGTCTCGATTTTTTTCCTGCTGTCGGCCTATCTGATCACCGAGCTTCTGTATCGGGAACGGGCGGTGATGGGCCGTATTGATGTGAAGCGGTTCTTCATTCGCCGCATCCTGCGCATCTGGCCGCTTTACTTCACCATGCTGTTCGGCCTGCTGGCGCTGGGCCGGGTGGTGCCGAAGGTGGCGCCGGATAATTGGCTGGCCGTGCTGTCCTTCATCACCTTCACCGGTAACTGGTACGTCATGGACCGGGGCTGGATTGCCGGCTCCTTCGACCCGCTCTGGAGCATTTCGGTCGAGGAGCAGTTCTATCTGCTGATCCCCTTTGCCATCGCGTCCCTGCTGCCGTGGCGGATCGTTGCCATCTGTCTGGGTGTCATCGCCGTCTCCTATGCCACAATCTGGCATTACGCCACGCATCCGGTGATGGGCGACAATGGCATGTGGACCAACAGTCTTGTGCAGTTCCAGTTCTTTGCCGCCGGCACTCTGCTATCCGTCTTGCTGCGCGGTCGGGCGCCGGGCTGGGCCATGCCGGTACGTCTGGCGGTGTTTGCGGCGGGGTTGGGCTGCTGGTTCTGGGCACTGTTCGATTTCGGGGTGAAAAGCTGGGATGCCCATCCCACGCCGGTGGGTGCCCTGATCGGCTGGGGTCTGGTGCTGCTGGGGGCCGTCCTTTGCTTCCTGGCGCTGCTGGGTATGGACCGGCGCTGGGCGCCGCGCTGGTTGATCTATTGGGGCAAGGTCTCCTACGGGCTGTACCTGTTCCACTCCCTGGTTCTTTACCTGACCTTCGGTTTGCTGATGGGCTGGTTTGGCGGCCCGCAATTTCTGCAGCGCGATCCGGGCGGGCCGGCCTTATGGGTGGGCACGGTTCTGTCGCTGCTGGCCCTGTTCGGTCTGGCGCATCTGTCCTACCGCTGGCTGGAAATGCCGTTCCTACGGTTGAAGGACCGTTACGCCCTGGTGGGAAGATAGGACAGGACAACCCGGCAGAAAGCGCCGGGTTCCTTGCAGGGGGCAAGGGGATGTTGCGGAATGCAAGGCATCGACATTTCCCAACCCCTTGGAATCATTGAGACGCGCCGAACTGGCCCAGAGATTGCTTCGTTCCCGCCGTCACCAACCGACGGGGACCATCATGGACGGCGGCACGCATCTTCACCTTCTCCCTTCCCAGGACAGCCAGACGGAAGCCGAGGGCAGTTTTGCCCAGTTGTACCGTCAGGCGCATGGCAAGGCCGGCCTGTCGCGGCTGGGTGTGGGGGCGATCCTGGACTGGCTGACCCGCCGGGGCGGGGATGCGCAGGGCATCGATACGCTGCTCGACGATGGGCTGCCGTTGACATCGGACAATCGCGACCGGGTGAAGGGCAATCTTTTCCTGTCCTACCTGTTCCATGATCTGCGCGACAAGCTGCGGGTGCATATGGAGGCGGCGCGCGATGCCGGCGACGGCCCCTTTGCCCCCCTGCCCAACGGCCTGACCCAGCAGCAGAAGCTGAACTGGCTTCGCGCCCAGGCCTGTATCAGCCTCAATCTGGTGCTGGATGAATGGGCTGCCGATCTGGCGGGCAAGCCGGCGCCCGCCTGCCCCTTCGCCCGCATGGCCCGCTTTGCGAAGGGCTTCTTCAAGGGTTCCGCCCTTTATGCCCGCGCCGACCATGACATGGTTTCCATCTCCAAGACCGGCAGCAATACCGCCCTGCATATGTGCTTCAGCCTGGTGGAAGCGTCGCTGCACCTGGGCCTGGACATGGCGGTGCCGGCCTGGCGCGACGCCATGTGGCGCAGCCGCAAGGAGCTGAAGACGCTTGCCGCCGGTAGCCTGGGCATGATCGTCACCTTCCTGCACACCTCCAAGCTGGAGCCGGAGGGCGAAAGTGCCGTGAACCCGACAACGGGGGAGGCCTGCGCCTTCAAGGTGGAGCATGCACCCGATGGCGTGCGCCTGCGCCTGGATGCCCGGTCCATCACGCCGTTCAGCACGGGCAATGACCGGATCTACACCGGCTGCCCAGCCTTTCATGTGTCGGGCATGATCGAGATGTATCTGGATTGGGTGCTGGATCTGGCCATCCATCATGACCTGCATCAGCCCGAACGCCCCGTCATCGACCGTCCCTGGCCGCAGCGCTGGCACCATGGGATGGCGGCGGAGTAACTATGACGCCCAACGAAAAAGGGGATGCGGTGACGCATCCCCCTTCTCTTTGAGCAAAACCGTGCTCAAACCCGCATTAGCGGGTTCAGCCAGCGCAGGAAACGGCCCGTCAGGCGCAACGGCGCGTCGGTGAAGGCGATGCAGATGCAGTCGCCATCATCATCGGCAACAGGCCGGTGATCGACACTGGGGTCGGTCGCCGCGAAATCGCCGCGCAGGTAATGGCCGGTATCGTCGGAAAAGCCGCCGGCCAGCACCAGGGTGAATTCATCACCGCGATGGGTATGCTGTGGCATACCCATGCCGGACCGGATGCGCATCATCCGCACCGCGCCGCCACTGCATTTCACATTGGCCTCATGCAGGCCAGGGATGGTGCGGCGCCAGCGGATATGATCGATATCGCCGCCGATATAGGACCGCAGCGGTTCCGGCAGCACGGGTGCCGGCCCGACCGGGGCCAGACGCCGGCGCGGCGCCTCCGCCGGTGGTGGTCCGTCCAGGCGCGACAGAACATCGGACAGAAGGCCATCGCTGACCGCCATGCCGGCATCGGCCGACAGCAGGGCGCCGCCAATCGCCTCCATCCCCGCTACCTCTGCCCGGCAGTGCGGGCACAGTGCCAGATGTGTGGCAACGACCAGGGATGGCGCCTCTGCCAGGGTGCCGGCGGCATAGGCCAGCAGCAGATCGCTGTCCGGGTGGTGATGCGGGGTGTTGGTCATGCCGTTTCCCCTTCCAGGCTGCCGGCCATCAGCTTGCGCAGACGGGCCACCGCCAGACGCAGCCGTGATTTCACGGTGCCCAGGGGCAGTTGCCGTTCAGCGGCGATGGCGCTGTGCGCCTTATCCTCGAAATAGGCCATCCTCAACAAATCCGCCTGTTCGGGCGGCAACTCCCGGATTGCCCGGTGAAGTTCCGCCGCCCTTTCTTCCACCAGCATCGTTTCCATCGATCCATCCGCCTCGTCCGGCACCAGGGCCGGGTCGTTGGGGTCGATGGTTGGCCGCCTGTCGCGTCGCAGCCGGTCGATGCGCCGGTTGCGGGCGATGGCGAAAATCCAGGTGCTGACCGCTGCCTGCGCCGGGTCGAAACTTTCGGCCCGATGCCAGACCGTGACCATCACGTCCTGGATCGTTTCCTCCGCCGCCCCCGCCTCCATCCCTGCCCGAAGCAGGAAGGATTTCAGCCGGGGGGCGAAATGCTGGAACAAAGCGACGAATGCCTGCCGGTCCCGCTGACGCGCGACGCGCGACGTCAGATCGTTCAGCCGGTCAATCTCGGCCTGGTCGGTCTTCTGCGCGGTCATGTCCGGCTGTGGCATCCTGCGGGCAACAAGAAGAGTGTCCGCAACGGCCAACCCGTCACGTCTGATCCTTCCCTTGGTGCCCGGACTATAGAAGCCGCTGTGTCCCATGCCAATCTTTACGAAGGATGTGGCAGAATGGATCACAGGCAAGTCCGTGCCATCCGAAATTATTTATCTGGAGGCCCCTGTTCCAGTTCCCGCAGGTCGCGCCCCCGCGTCTCCCGCCCCAGTGCGGCGATCAGCAGCAGCGCCCCCAGGGTCGGCACCGCGATCAGGGCGGCGGCGATGCCGAAGGCCGGGACGGCGGCGGCCACCGACAATCCCTGTGCCATCAACCCGCCCAGCTTGCTGCACCCCGCCACCCAACCGGTGGCGCGCGCTCGCACGCGCAGCGGATAATTCTCCGCCGTGTAGGGCAGCAGGATGGAGATGACGCCCGACGATCCGACAATGACGAAGGTCAGCGCCAGCAGCGGGCTGTCCCCCGGCGTGCGCAGCAAAAACAGCAGCAGACCGCCCGCCATCATGGCCACCATCAGCACCAGCGACCATTTCGAACTCCACCGCGCATAAAGGAAGGTGGCCACGGCGACAACGGGGATGGAGATGATGGTGGATTTGGCGATGAGGCCGCTGGCCGCCGCCACGCTCAACCCTTCTTCCACCAGCGTTCCCGGCAGCCAGAGCAGCAGCCCGAAATTCACCAGCCCCCAGGCCAGTGCGCCCAAGGTGAGGGCCGCCGTAAGGCCCAGGAACCGGCCCTGCACGGGCGGGCTATGGGTGTGATCCGCCTCCGCCGCCACTTCCTCTTCTGTGGCCTTGTGCGCCACGGCACCGAACCGGGCCAGCATGGCACGCGCTTCCGCCCCCCGGCCCATCTGCTGTAGGAACCGCGCACTTTCCGGCAGAAGCGGGCTCATCGCCACCAGCAGAAGGCCGGTGGGCAGGTTCAGGAACCACATGATCCGCCAGCTATAGACCGGTTGCAGCATTTCCGACAGGAAGGAGGCCGCGAAATAGCCGCCGACGGCGCCGATGCCGCCGATCAGCACCAGCATCCAGCCGCGATGGCGTGTCGGCATGATCTCTGCCAGCAGCGCATAGGCCACGGGCAGCATGCCGCCGGCCCCCGCCCCCATCAGCAGGCACATGAAGACGTTCCACCAGAAATCCGGCATGGCCCCGCAGATGGAGGTGCCGATGAAGACGATGGAGGACAGAAGGATGGCGGCCCGTCGCCCGTAAATATCGGCCAGCGCGCCCCAGATGAAGGAGCCGATGACCGTGCCCGTCAATGCCGCCAGCGGCAGCCAGGCCACCATGGCGCGGTCCACCTGATACTCGGCCCGCATGCCGGGCGTGACGAAGCCCAGGCTGGCCGGCTTCATGATATCGATGATCAGGGCCAGGGCCAGCAGGCCCGCCATGCCCCAATGCGCCCGCGTCAACGGGGCATCTTCCGGTGGGGCGATGGTTTCGATGATGCGCTCATGCCGGGGCAGTTGCTTGGGCAGAAGGCCGAACGCGGCCAGCCCGATCCCCACCACGATCAGGGCCATGCCCCAGTACATCTCCGCATCCATGGGCATGCCGACCAGGACATAGCCCATGTCGGCGCCCATCAGATACATCGGGATGTGCAGCACGACGCCGACCGTCACCACGGCGCAGCCCAACCAGAATACCAGCGCATTGCGCCGGTCGCCGACGGCGGAAAGGGTCGTGGACACGTGATTTCCCCCCAGTATCCGGCAAAACCCGGCCCCCGCCGGTCCCGCCCCATATCCCAGGCCGATATAGGGCAGGTTTCCAATCGGCGAAAGCGGAATCATCGATGCCGCTTTACAGGCGCTAGCTTTCAGTTCCTCAAACGCCTGCGCCGCATCTGCGGCTTGGCTTCACGCGGCATGTGCCGCGCGGCGACAGTCGCCGCCGGAACTGTTTCCGGTCGCTCCGATGGGGGCTGGGGGGTATGCGTTCAAGATGGGGGTGCGGATGGCCGCCATCAATCAACTGCATGGCTTCTGTGACGAAACGCACATCGAACGTCGTTCAAATTCCGCTACACAATCCTCACCGCGATGATGAATGACGGCTTCGAACAAGAAATCGCCACAATCGCAATAACGAGTGAGCCAAATGGTCCTCAAGGAAGCGCTGAACATTGGCGCCACAGATGAACTGTGCCTTGTGGTACCACATATGGAGAGAAAAATGTCGCGTATTGCTTCTGCCCTGCTTGGTGGTGTTGCTCTGGTCGCCGTTGGCGCCGCTCCGTCGCTGGCGCAGTCGCCCTTCGACGGTGCCTATGTCGGTGCCTTCACCGGCTACACGGACAATAATGCTTCCGCCGCTTCCGGTGCCGCCCGCGCCGATATCGACAGCGACGGCTGGCTGTATGGTGCCTATGCCGGCTACGGCAAGACCTTCGATCAGTTCTATTTCGGTGCCGAAGCCGAAATCGGCTCGGCCAGCCTGTCGGGCAATGCCGGCACGGTCGCCGGTCTGCCGACCAAGCTGGACGCTAATGAAAGCTGGGGTCTGTCGGCCCGCGCCGGTTACCTGCTGAATGACAGCACCCTGCTCTATGCCCGTGCCGGCTGGCAGCGCACCAATTACGACGTGACCGTCGGCACCGGTGCGACCCAGGTCAAGGCCAGCGATAACCTGGACGGCTATCGTCTGGGCGGCGGTCTGGAATATGCCGTGACCGACAATGTCCTGGTCCGGACCGAGTACAACTACGTCAACTACGACAACACCAACTTCCGTGAGAACCAGGTGCGCGTGGGCGTTGCCTACCGCTTCTAAGGTTTTCAGGAAGCGCTTCCCCCGTCCCGGACCGCAGCCCCACAGCGGCCGGGATGGTTGGCGGGCCTGAATCCGCCCTCATGACAGGCCCGCCCCGCCGCCCCCGGCACCGTCCCCACGGTGCCGGGGGCTTCGCGTTTATGGGCGCCCCGTGTTGGCGTGAGCGGCGTTCATAAATTTGCAGGCCTGTGATAGGGATCACATTGAACGGCGTTCATATCGCGATAGAGATGGACTCAGAGGCAGCCGGCAGAGGTGCCGCACCCGCCCTGACCCAGGTCGATTTTGACAAGGGGCAGGGATGATCGGATGTGGGGCCGCGTTCTGTCTATCGAACTGCCTCTGACCTTTTCCCCCCGGCTGGCGGCCCCACGACAGCCGGGATGGGTGCGGGCCTGTCGCCCTCATGCGGGCCTGCTTGTCCCCCCGGCATTGTCCCCACAATGCCGGGGGTTCCTTTTTCAGCGCTTGCCCGCCACGGCGCGGTCACCGACATAGGGATTGCTCTGGCGTTCCTGACCAAAGGTGGACAGGCCGCCATGACCCGGCAGGAAGGTGACATCGTCACCCAGCGGGAACAGCTTTTCCCGACAGGAACGGACCAGATCCTCCAGATTGCCGCCGGGGAAGTCGGTCCGACCGATGGAACCCTGGAAAATCACGTCACCGACGACGGCGAATCGGGATGGTTCGTGGAAGAACACGACATGACCCGGCGTGTGGCCGGGGCAATGCAGCACCTGCAGGGTCAGGTCGCCCACCGTGACCGTGTCGCCATCGACCAGCCAGCGGTCGGGTGTGAAGGGCCGGGAATAGGGCATGCCGTAACCGGCCCCATGTTCCCTCAGCGCGATGATCCAGTAATTATCCTCAATGGCCGGCCCTTCGACGGGGACCTTCAACAGGTCCTTCAGGTCGGCGACGGCGGCGGCATGGTCGACATGGCCGTGGGTGACCAGGATGCGTTCGACCGTCAGCCCGTTCTGCGCCACGGCTTTGCGGATTTCCTCCACCCCGCCGCCGGGATCGATCACGGCGGCGCGCAGGGTCTTGGTGCACCAGATGATGGAGCAATTCTGCTGGAACGGCGTGACCGGGATGATCACAGCCTTCATGGGGGGTGTCGCACTCATCCCTGTCTCACGCCTTCCGTCGCACGAATTTCAATGCCGTATGCGTGGGTGACACCGCGCATACCTTGTTGTCAACCAGCCCGGCACCGCGCCCGGCGGCAAACACATCCTCCTGGGTGATGTCACGCCGCCCCTTGGGATAGATGACCCACAGGCCGGATTTGGGGCCAAGCCCCACCGCCAGCCCGGCCACCGCGTCGAGATCAATGGGATGATCGGCCACCAGCAGGATCAGGTCGGCATCATCGCCACCATCGCCGGCCACCCCACCACGCGACAGTTCAGCGGCCAGAACGGGGTCGGGGGCCTGTCCGCGCAGGGCCACGCGCTGCCCCGGCTTGAACCCCAGCTTGTCCAGCACACTTTTAGGGTTGCGGATGCGGTGCAGCCAGTCGGCGGCCTTGGCGGCACCCAGCGTCAGGGACAGGGTGCCATCGGGCGTGGTCAGCACCAGATCGTCGCCCGCCACACTGACCGCCGTCAGATCGGTTAGCATCAGCTTCACCCGCATCTCGCCGCGCAGCAGCAGGTGATCGCCTTCCAGCATGGCCTTGCCGGTGCTGGTCGCGCCGTTCCAGGTGGCGGTGACGGTTGCTTCCTGTCCCATGGCGTTACACCCTTGCTGCCAAATCCCCCAAACCCCGGTCGCGGATGCCCAGTTCGGCCAGATGGTCGATCAGGCTGGTCAGGTAATCGATATTGCGGCCCGACTGTCCCACACCCTGACGGATCAAGGCGGCGGTGCCGTCCAGGCCCAAGCGACCGCAATATTGCGGGTGGGCGGGATCGGCGGTGAAGGTCAGGGCCGATACATCGCCATCCGCCGTCCTTACCTGCAGCCGGCGCGGGATATAGACGCGGTAGGCCATTTCACGTTGCCAGAGATAATCCAGAACGCCGGGCACCGCATCCGCGGCGACCCGATAGACCCGGCCCCGGCAGGACCCGCCCCGATCCAGGCCCAGCACGGCGCCCGGTCGTTCGGGCGTGCCACGATGCTGATGGCTGTAGATGCAGAAGCCGCGATGGTAACCGCGCAGCAGCGCCTCACGCTGTTCCACGAAGTCAAAACCCGGATTCCACATCAAGGAGCCATAGGCAAAGACCCAGAGGTCGGTGCCGGGCGGATGGTCAAAATCGGGGACGGGGGGGCTGTCGCTCATTCCTGGTTGCCGGTTCCATCTCGCAATCGCAAAATGGTAACGCAAGCCCGCCCCCCGTGCCAACGCGGATATCCCCATGCTGCACCGTTACCGCCCGCTATTCCTGGGTCTTTCTGTCGCCATCCTGCTGTTGCTGGCCTATACGGCCTGGTGGTCGACCCTTGCCTGGCGGGTGCGCGCGGCCCTGGCCGAGGCCCCGGCCAAGGCAATGGCGGAAAAGGGTGTGCAACTGGACCTGCGCGATGCGGTGGTGGGGGGTTTCCCGCTGACGGTCAGCGTCGAGTTGTCCGGTGCGCGGGCGCAATGGCCCAGCGGGACTGTGCTGGAAACCGGGGCCGTGACGGCCAGCGCCTTTGCCTGGGCACCCACCGATATCATCCTGTCCTCTACCGCCCCCGTGCGCCTGGACCTGGCGGGATCGGCCCGGCATGAGCCGGTGGTGGGCGGTGCAGGAGCGGTGCGGGTCGAGGCCAGCCTGGGCCTGAATGGCAAGCCCAAGCTGGTCACGGCACGGCTATCCGGGGTGGAGGCTGCAATGAAGGCAGGCAATGGCCGTCTGAAGGCGGCCGACGCGATCTTGACCTGGACCGCGCCTGCCCAACCGCCCGTCGGCCCCACCGACAGCCAGGGCCAGACCAGCCTCCTGATCAGTAATCTGGACCTGCCGGGCGCGGTGCCTGCCCCGTTGCAGCAGCGGATCGAACAGGTGGCTCTGTCCTATGAACCGCGCGGGCCGCTTCCGCCCAAACCCAGTGTGGAGGGGATGACGGCATGGCGCGATGGTGGTGGCACGCTGGAAATCCGGTCGTTCCGTGTGTTGTGGAGCGGGATGGACCTGCGCGCCAACGCCACCCTGGCGCTGGACCGCGACATGCAGCCAGAAGGGGCGGGCACGGCGGAACTGTCAGGGGCCGATGCCCTGATCGATGTCATGGGCACCCGTGGCAACATCCCGGCAGACCGGGTGGCCGTGATGAAACAAGGTCTTAAAGGCCTGACACGGCGCAGCGATGATGGGCGCGACGTGTTGTCGGTGCCCATCACCTTGCAGAACCGGCAGCTTTCCGTTGGCCCCATCGTGGTTGGGGTGCTGCCGGTGGTGCCGTGGAATTGAGGGGTGGAGGGGACATTACCCCCGCGCCAGTTCCGCCGGGCTGCGGAACAGCAGGTCGCGGGGGCTGATACGGGCGATGAAGGCGGCGAAGTCGCGATCCTCGCCATGCACGGCATCGTGATAGGCGTCGAACAAATCCTCATAGAGCTGCAATTCCTTCAGCAGGGCCGTCTTCTGCTGGAGCGAGGCCTGTTCCATCAGGTCGGTATGCAGCATGGCCAGACCCGCCACCCGCCAGTCGGCACCGGCGAAGAACGGGATCAGCACCAGGTTCTCATCGGCCTTGTTCCCGGCGGAAAAGATGATACGGCCCAGGCGCAGGGCGCGGCGCTTGCTGCCCGTGGCGGCGCGGCCACCATCATAGCCCGACGCCTTGCCTGCCGACACGCCGATGCGGTTGGTGGCGGCCAGGACCGGCACCCCGTCCTTGCCCTCGCCCTTCAGCCCGTAAAGGATGCCGCCGGCGACATTGGTCAGGATGGAGGAAAACGCGATCAGGGTCTGGCGATCCGCCTCGGCCAGCGCCTCATGCGAGACGCCAAGCGCCGTCAGCGCCGTCAGGATGGTAGGCGCCACTTCCCGCGCGGGCCGCGAGATGCCGACCGTGACGGTCTTGGCCTGATGGCGGATGGTATCGACGGGGCGGCTGGTTTCTTCAAACAGCTTGCGCATCAGCTCCACCCCGCCCGACAGCAGGGCGGTGCGGCTGCCCGCGTCGGCGGTGGCGAGGGAGGTGGAGAGGGCGGCCAGCTGTGCCACGGCGCGCGGCGGCAGGGCCGCGTCCTGTTCGCCATCGGCCACACGGCGCAGTTCCACGGCGATGGCGTCGATGATGGGGGCCAGCGGACGGTCCTTCTCAACCAGCGCCTGTTCGATGGAAACACCCAGGGCGCGGAACCCCTGTGACCGGCGGTCGATGGCGCGGGCGGCGTGGAAGCCCCAAAGATGGCCGACCACGGTCGCCAGCACGAAATCCAGCCCAGCCCCCGCCGACGGCACGCGGATCACCGCCTCGGCATAGCTATCAAAACAGGTTTCGCCCTTGGCGGCGATGACCAGCGGCTTGCCGGCATGGGCCTTGAAGATCGCCACTTCCTTGGCCGTATCCTGCGCCAGCAGGGGCGGCAGATCATTGGCGATGACCAGCGTCAGCGGCTCCGTCGACAGGTCGATATGCTTCTTGTCTTCGGTGAAATCGACGGGGATCGACTTGTAGCAAAGCTCTGACAGCTTGATGCGGATTTCCTCTGCCGCGATCTTGTTGGGGCCGTTGCCGACGACCGCCCAGTACCGGTTCTGCGGCGCGTAGCGTTCGGCACAGGCGGCGATCAGGTCTTCCTCGTCCAGCACTTCCTGAATGCGTGCGGGCAGCCCTTCAAGCGCCACCAGTTCATCATGGATCTGGGTGGGCGACAGGCTGCCCAGCGCGTCGGCAATGCACAGCGCCGTCAGCTTGCCCGCCGCCACCTGGCTGTAAAAGGCCTTGGTGCTGGCCACCGCCATTTCGATGTCCCGCCCGTCGCTGGTGAACAGATGGCTGTCGGACTTGCGGACCAGCGGGCTGTTGCGGCGGTTGACGATGGCGTGGATCCAGGCGCCTGACGCGCGGGCCAGATCGACGGTGCGGTTGGTGTCGGTGGTGGTGCCGGACTGGCTGATGGCGATGACGATGGCGTCATCCAGGCGCACACCATCCAGATCGGACGACAGTTCCGACGCCTTCGCCGCCTCCACATGGATCGACGTGCCGGGCAGGGCCTGACGCAGCAGATGGGCGACACCCATGCCGGCGATGGCCGCGGTGCCCTGGCCTGTCACGAAGATGCGGCGGATGGCGGGCTTTGCCGGGTCGGCCAGACGCCGGCGCAATCCTGCCCAGATGCCGTCGGGGCCAAGGTCGAAGCTGGCGGCGCGGCCCTGGCGGGTATAGCGGCCCACCAGCGTCTTGCGCACCGACGTGGCGCTTTCATGCACTTCCTTTTCAAAGAAATGCGCGAAATCGCCCCGGAAAATGTCGCGGCTGAAAATCTCGATGGTTTCGGGTTTCAGCTCTGTATCGGCGCCATCATCGATGGTGCGGGCACTGATCGCCGGTTCGCCATCCAACGTGGAGAGCGTCACCTGCAACCCGCCCTTTTCCACCTTGGCCATGGCGATAGAGGCGCGGGCGCGCGGGGCCAGGCCGTAATTCTCCGACGCGATGATCAGACCGTCGCGAACCTGCGCCAGGAACAGCGACTGGCCGCTGCCCTTCTGCCCGAAATAAAGCCGCTGGGGCTGTGTCGGGTGCAGCAGGCCGATGGCGACGGACCCTTCAAACTGCCGCAGCGCCGATAGGAAACGGTCGGGCGTGTTGGTACCCGGCGTCAGGCGGAAGGCGACGGGGATGATCTTGGCATCGGTGGTCACCTGGGCCGGCACCTCATGCCCGGCGGCGCGCACCAGACCGTCCTTCAGGCCCCGGTAATTGTCGATATCGCCGTTCAGGACGCACATCGTGTCGGCATCGGCGGCCAAGGTCGGGGCATTGTCGCCGGCCAGCCAGCCCGATTGCGGGTGACAGTTGGGCAGGTTGATGGCCCCGTGCGAGGCCCAGCGTGTATGGGCCAGGATTGCCACCTGATCGGCCTGCAAGGCGATGGACCAGAGCAAGGCGTCGGCCCGCACCTTGGCTCGCAGGGTGGCGCCATTGTCGCCCAGCTGCCCGATCAACTGCGCCACCTTATAGGTGAAGCGCGCGGTGGCCCCGCCATCGGGCAGGGCATGGATGGTGACAGCGCCATCGGCATCGAACGCGTCGCGCCCGGCGGATGCCGCCTGACGCCGCCAATCCGCCATCTGCCCATCCGACACGGGGCCGGGCAGGCGCAGCTGCACCGCCACGCCGGCGCTGTCACGCCCGCGTACCTCCAGCCGGTCCAGGTTTTCCAGAACCTGTTCGATGGACCAAGCCGTGAAATGCTGGGCGCGGGCCGGGGTCGGCACGCCGCCGATCAGCGACAGAGTGCGGTCGATATTGGCCAGCACCTCGTTGCGCAACTGCCAGCCGTAATCGCGCAGACGCTCGGCGGTGCGTTCGGCGGCGGGATCACGGGCGATGGGGCTGGCCTTCAGCTCGGCCTCCAGCCCCTCGATCCGGGTGGCGGCCTGGGTCAGCCGGTCCCGCAGGTCGGCGCGTTCCACCAGGGCCAGATGTGTGGTAAAGGCCATCAGGTCGTCAAAACGGGCATGCAGTTGGTCCAGCATGGCATCGATGCCGGCCAGATGGCCGATCCCGGCATCGCGCAGCCCATCGGCCAGCAGGGCGATCCAGGAGACGTCGTTATCCTGGTGCCAGGTCAGGTTCGACAAAAAACCCGCAATGCCGCACATGTCCAAAATCCCTTTGTAAAGATACGCCGCCTTGATACCCCGAGGCCCCCGCCCGGTGCAAACAATGTGCATGAACTTTGAAAGGGGCGGAATTGCGGTGGCAGAGATACCGGGGGACGGAAAGGGTATGAGTGGTGTTGCCCTCACCCTCCCATCGGCTGGCGCCGACGGGCCCCTCCCTCTCCCACCTTCGTGGGCGAGGGGTGAAATTTTAGCCCCTCGCCCGCTTGCGGGAGAGGGAGGGGCCCAAGCCGGAAGGCTTGGGAGGG
>LJHR01000058.1 GCA_001296005.1 alpha proteobacterium AAP38
ATCGGTTTCCATGGGCTTGGATTTCAGCGCCTCCAGCCCCACGGCGGCAACACCCGCCGAGATGCCCCACGGGAACTTGGCCAGATCGCCACCCGTCAGGTGCGACGCCAGCCCCACCCCCGCCGCCAACAGCGTCAGGGGACCGGGGAACGGATCGGCGGCCATGCGCGGGCCGCTGCTTTTCACGGTCAGCACATCGATCCCCACCGCCACCACATCGGGCCGGGCATCGACAGAGACCAGATGCCCCTGCTGGACCAGCCGGGTCGTCACCGCCGACAGGAAGGCATCGGCAAATAAGGTATCGTCGCGGCGCATCATATAGACCTGTACCGGCACCTTCCTGCCCATCTGAAACTCCAGATGGGCTGAAATTGCCGAGGCCACATCATCCGCCACCACCTGCCACTGCCCCGCCGATTGCAGCACGGGCTGCGGCTTCATGGGGATGGAAACCGCCATTGGCCGCGCGGAGCACCCCGCCAAACCCAGGCAAAGCGCCATGGCCATCACGGAAGCAAGGCTTTTGGCGGCAAGGCGGCGGTGGGGGATGGCGGTGCGGTTCATAGCGGTTGCGTCCGGCTGCGTCGGTGGCGTTGCCAGAAACAGAAGCAACCGCCGTGCCAGGGGCTAAATCTCCCGTGCCCGCGTGGCGCCCAGCACGCCCCAGAAGGCACCGTCTGGCCCGGCCACTGGCAGGGCCAGCGCCTCCACATCATGCAGGGCGCCATTGGACATCACCGATTGATCGGCTGTGAAACGGTGAGGCTGCTGTGCCGACGTCACGGTGGTCAGGACGCGCAGGATGCGACCGAACACCGGCTGACGCGTATACTCGTTGATGTGACGGCCTGTCGGGTCAATGCCGTAATTGGCAACGGTCTGTCGACCGAAACCACGACCTATGAAGTCCGACGGGCCGCCACCCGGCACCCGTTCCAGCCACCAGAGGTGATCTGCGGCCACGGCCTGTGCCGGGGGCAGCAGATCATCAATGCAGGGCAGGTTCTGACCCGGCAGCGTCGCCGCCAGCCAGGCATCGAACAGCAAGCGCAGGCAGGGATGGCGCAGTGCCGCGCGATCCGCCACCGGCTCCAGGATGAAAGCATCACTCATTCGGCCACCGACTTCCCGATCGCGGCCCCAGCGCCTGGAATGAGATTGGTGCGCGACCCCCACTTTGCCAAGTCTGCAAGTGGTCTAGGCGTGAAGTCTGGTATCAGCCCGGCATCACCGTCATTTCGGCGGTGCCGTCGCCCTTGGGCCGGTCCTGATCCAGGGGCTGGCCCTGCACGCGGAAGCACAGGGTCTCCGCGATATTGGTGGCATGGTCGCCGATCCGCTCCAGGTTCTTGGCCGCGAACAGCAGATGGGTGCAGGCCGTGATGCGGGCCGGGCTTTCCATCATGTAGGTCAGCAGTTCGCGGAACAGCGATGTATAGGCGCGGTCCACCTCTTCATCCCGCCGGCGCACGGCCAGCGCGGTTTCGGCGTCATCCTCGTCATACGCCTTCATGACGGCGGCCAGCATGTCGGCCACGGCGCGACCGATGGGCAGCATGGAGCGGGCCAGCGACACTTCCGGCTGGGCTTGCAGCACGAAGGAGCGCTTGGCGACATTGGCCGCGAAATCGCCGATTCGCTCCAGATTATTGGCGACACGCAGGGCACCGATGACATCACGCAGGTCATTGGCCTTGGGATGGCGCAGGGCCAGCAGACGGACGGTCTGCGCCTCGACCTTGCGCTCCATCTCGTCCAGTTCAGCATCCTTGGCCATGACCTGGCTGGCCAGATCGGTATCGCGGTCGGTCATGGCGGCCACGGCATCCGTTATCTGCCGCTCCGCCAGCACACCCATCTGCCGCACCAGATCGTGCAGGATGTCGAGTTGTTCGTCGAAGGCGGACACGATGTGCCGGGTGGGGATGATGCTGGTTTTTCCGTCCACGGGACTGGCTCCGGCAATGGCGATTGCATGAATTGTCAAGAAACCATCTAACACAAATGGCCGCTCCTGTGGCACGTTCAAGAAAAGTTCATCTTTCGCTCAATGGTCACCGCCCATCATGACACCCCATGAACTGCTCGCCGTTGTCGATAAGCATGAACGCTGGCTGAAGCGGCTGACAGGTGGCGCCCGCGCCATGCTGGCCCTGGCCGACCTGCAGGGTCACAATTTCTCCGGCGCGAATTTGCAGAATTCCAAGCTGTCGGGCGCCAACCTGTCGGATTGCGACTTCACGGCAGCCAACCTGACGGCAGCCGACCTGTTCGCCGCACGCCTGACGCGGGCCATCCTGGTGAACACCAACCTGACCAATGCCGACATGCGCGGTGCCCATCTGCGCGGCGCGCGCTTGAAATGCGCCATCCTGCGCGGGGCCGACCTGCGCGGCGGGGCACTGCTGGACCGGCGCGCGCCGGGCAGCGTGAAGATGGAACCATCGGACCTGCGCGGTGCCGACATGGATGACGCCACGCTGTCCAACGCCAATCTGGCCGGCGCCGACCTGTCGGAATGTTCGCTGGTCGGGGCCGATTGTTCGGGCGCGCAGATGGCCGGGTGCAATATGGCCCGGTCGGTGATGAAAAGTGCGAACTTCGCCGGCTGCGACATGCGTGGTGTCAACCTGAACAGCGCCAACCTGATGGGCGCCAAGCTGCGTGACGTCAACCTGTCGGGCGCTGTCCTGTCCGGGGCCAATCTGCGCAATGCCGATTTGCAGGGGGCGAACCTGGAAGGTGTCGACCTGTCCAATGTCGACATGCTGGGCGCCAATTTCAGCCGGTCTGCCGAAACCTTCTCCGGCACCATCCAGCGCATCCTGACCCAGCATCAGGCCTGGATCACCAGCAATGGCGACAAGGGGGAACGCGCCGACCTGGAAGGCCAGGACCTGTCGCATATCGATCTGAATGGCGCCAATCTGGGAGGGGCCAACCTGAAGGGCGTCAATTTTTCGGGCGCCAAGCTACGCGACTGTCTGTTCGTGATGGCCGATCTGGCGGGGGCGGCGCTGAATTTCGCCGACCTGACGGGGGCGACGCTGGACGGCGCCAATCTGCGCGGCGGCAACCTTTCGGGCGCCAAGCTGGACAATGCCAAGATCGGGTCGGTGGAAATCAAGGGGCCGAACGGCCGTGGCACAGGCCGCAAATGGCCCGCCAACCTGTCCAACACCACGATCGTCCAGGCCAGCCTGACCCGCGCCTCCATGCGCGGGGTCAACCTGTCGGGGGCCGACCTGCGCGGGTCCGACCTGTCGGGGGCCAACCTGCTGGAAGCCAATATCCGGGGCGCCAATCTGGCCGACACCATCACCACGGGGACCACCATGCCGGCCCCCGATGATGATGACGATGATTTCAGCTAATCGGTCAGGCCCAGCGCAGACCGGCGGCGGCCCAGGTGGGGCGTTGGGGGCTGGCCTCGATCAGCTTTGACAGCATGTCCGGGCCGGGCAGCGTGCCCAGCGGTGCGCCCAGTTCCTCGCGATGGATACCGCCCGTGATGAACAGGCTGTCGATGCCAGCGTCATTGGCGCCCGCCACATCGGTGCGCAGACTGTCGCCTACGGCAAGGATGCGGCCCGGCGCGATGCCGCCCAGAAGGTCGAAGCAGCGGCGGTAGACGGGGGCATGCGGCTTGCCGTGATAACGGACATCGCCGCCGATTTCCGCATAATGACGGGCCAGCTCGCCGGCACAGATCACCAGTTCCTGATCGATCACCACCACCAGATCGGGATTGGCGCACAGCATGGGCAGCCCCCGGTCCAGACAGCGGCGCAGGATCGGATCGTAATCGGCCAGCGTCTCCTCATAGGCGTCGATGCCGGTATTGATGACGAAATCCGCCTGTTCGGGGCTGTCGACCCGCACACGATCCGTCAGGCTGTCATAGACGTCATTGTCGCGCGGCGGACCGATATGGAACAGCTTCGGCCCCAGGGCGGCATGCCAATCATCGCTGCGGTCGCGCAACGCCTCGAAACTGGCCTCACCAGACGTGTAGAGCGCGTCATACAGGTCGCGAGTCACCCCCATGGCCGTCAGCTTGGCCTCCGCGGCGGCAATGCGGCGGGGGGCATTGGACAGAAGGCAGACGCGCTTGCCCAGCCGTTTCAAGGTGGACAGACACTCCACGACACCCGGATAGGGCCGGACCCCGTCATGCACCACGCCCCACAGGTCCAGGATAAAACCGTCATAACGGTCAGCGACGGCCTCCAGGCCATTGATCATCGGAATGGACATGGGACCTTGCCTTGCCGTGTCGATAGTTGCGGTGGGCAAGGTGGCGGCGGCGTGGCGCCAGGGCAAGGCTGGGCAGGGCATGGCAGCCGTGCCCAAGGAGGGAAAAGCCGGGCTCGCAGCCAGGATCAGGGGGCGCGGCGGGCCGCCAGACGCCAGTGCTTGGCCTGGGAATAATTGCGGGCCAGGAACTGGTACGTCTTCTTCAGCACGGCCTCGAATGCCTGGCTTTTCTCGGTGGTGGTGCCTTCCCAATCCTCCAGCACCTCATCCCAGGGCAGCAGCGTCTGGTGCAGGTCGTCACGCATTTCACGGATATAGGTGATGTTCTTGTCGAACTTGGCCAGCATCGACAGGATTTCGCCGGTCTGGGCATCCACCTGGGCGAATCGCTGCTCCAGATCGGTGATCGGCGGCAGCGACAGGGTCTGCATCCGCACGATCTCTTCCTTCAGATTGCGCTCGTTCTTATAGATGCGGTGCGCATCCTCCAGCCCGACACGCACCTTACCCAGCTTGGCCGCCCGCTCCCGCAGCGCCTCGATATAGGACAGTTCCTTGGCCAGGGCGTCGATACGGTTCTCCACCTGTTCCTCGGCATTGCCGGTCAGCGAGAGCTTGTTGGCGATCATCTTGAACGCCTCGCGCACGCGGGCCTTGGTGCTGGGGTCCTCCACCACCTGTTCAAGCTGTTCAGGGCTGGACACCACCGTCTCGCCGCCCGTCAGCCAGGTGACCATCTGCACCGTCAGGCGGCCCTTGGCGATCAGGAAATGACGGTCATCGACACGCCAGGAGGCGGAACCATCGATCAGTTCATTGGGGATCGTGTCGCCGGGACGGATTTCACGGACATATTTCAGCCCCTTGGCGACCATGTCGATCAGTTGCCCGTCGAAGCTTTTCGGGTCGATCTTGAATTCGTTGCAGATCTTGTCCAGCGCCACCTCTGCCTGGACCTTCCCCAGCATAAAGCGCATCACCGGCTCTTCGGCGGATTTGGACCAGACGAAGCGGCAGCCATCAACCGTGAACACCTTGTGCTCGAACAGGAAATGCGTACTGCGATTCGGGCTGGGCTGGATGCCTTGGCTCATGTGAGGGTCGTTTCCGGTCAGACTGCGTACTTGCTGTGCAACAGATAGCATGGCCGCGATCATGCAGCCGCGCCCAAATCCAAGCCTGTGCCGAAACCCAGGATTTCCCCTTTCGCGGCCATGCCTTGGCGGAGTAGCTTGGCATGAATTCCTTGAATTGCCCTTAATGGATGCCGATGTCATCTGCCCCCATCGTTTCCGGTCCGGTCCGCGCCGTCGAGGTGGAGGCGCTGCACAAGCGCTTCGGCGACAATGAGGTGCTGAAGGGCGTGTCGCTGAACGCCACCGAGGGCGAGGTGGTTGCCCTGATCGGGTCGTCCGGGTCAGGCAAAAGCACGCTGCTGCGCTGTATCAATCTGTTGGAAATCCCCGATGAGGGGGTGGTGCGTATCGGCGGCGAACAGATCGCCATGAAGCAGGGCCGCCACGGCAACCAGCCCGCCGATGCACGGCAGGTGGAGCGCATCCGGCAGCGCTGCGGCATGGTGTTCCAGAGTTTCAATCTCTGGACCCATATGACCGTGCTGGAAAACATCATCGAGGCGCCGGTCCATGTGCTGAAACAGCCCAAGGATCAGGCCATCGCCAAGGCAGAGGCGCTGCTGGCCAAGGTCGGCCTGTCGGCCAAGCGCGATGCCTATCCGTCGCAGATGTCGGGCGGGCAGCAGCAGCGCGCGGCCATCGCCCGCATGCTGGCCATGGAACCCAAGGTGATGCTGTTCGATGAACCGACCAGCGCCCTTGACCCCGAACTGGTCGGCGAAGTGTTGAAGGTCATACGCGATCTGGCCATTGAGGGGGCGACGATGCTGATCGTCACCCACGAAATGGCCTTTGCGCGCGAGGTATCGCACAAGGTCGTTTTCCTGCATCAAGGCCGGATCGAAGAGCAGGGGACACCGGCGGAAGTGTTCGGCAACCCGTCGTCGGAACGGTGCCGCCAGTTCCTGTCCCGTGAGGGACAGCGGTAAGTAACAGGCAATCCATTGACCGTATCGAGCCGGGACACCCGGCCATGGTCCGCGTATCTGGGGGAGTTGAAGGTATGAAGAAGCTGATGGCGGCACTGGCGCTGGCCGGTGTGATGGCGCTCTCCGGCTGCGGCAAGGAGGACGCCAAGCAGGCGGCCCCGGCCCCTGGCGGCATCCCCAACCCGTTGCGGGTCGCCACGGAAGGCGCCTATCCCCCCTATAACATGGTCGATGCGTCCGGCAATCTGGTCGGGTTTGAGATCGACATGATGAAGGATGTCTGCAAGCGCATGGGGACCGAGTGCAAGTTCCAGGCGCAGGCCTGGGACGGCATGATCCCCGCTTTGCAGGCCGGCCATTTCGACGCCATCGTCGCCGGCATGTCGATCACGGATGAACGGATGGCCGCCGTCGATTTCTCCAGCGGCTATACGACCACACCCGCCTATCTGGTCTCTGCCAACGCCAACCCGTTGCAGGATGTCGATTACGGGATCGAGCGTATCGACCTGACCGAGATCACCCCGGACGAGCAGGCAGCCATCGACAAGATCAAGGGCCTGCTGAAGGGCAAGGTTCTCGGCGTCCAGACCAGCACCATCCACGCCAATTTCGTCGATAAATACCTGGCCGACGTGGTGGATATCCGCCGTTACGACACCCAGGAAAACCTGGCGCTGGACCTGCAGACGGGCCGGGTCGAGGTGGGTCTGGCCGATGCCATCACCTGGAACGCCTTCCTGCAGCGCCCCGAAGGCAAGGATTTCAGCTATTTCGGTCCCGGTTTCGACGGTGGCCTGTTCGGTCGTGGTCAGGGCGTGGCCATCGCCAAGAACCGCCCGGAACTGCTGGCCGCCCTGAACAAGGCCATTGCCGAGATGAAGGCCGACGGCACCATGAAGAACCTCTCGGTGCAGTGGTTCGGCTTTGACAGCTCCATGCCGTAATTCCAAGGACGGGCGTAGATAAAATGACGATCAAGGTTGAAGTCGGCGAAGGCGAACTGATCGACAAGATCACGATCCTGGAGGTCAAGCTGGCCCGGATCAGCGATCCCGCCAAGCTGAAGAATGTCCGGCACGAATATGAGGTGCTGGAGGCCACGGCCAAGGCGGAAATCCCGCCTTCTGCCGAACTGGATGCGCTGCGGGCCGAATTGAAGACCATCAACGAGGATCTGTGGGTCATCGAGGATGATATCCGCATCTGCGAGAAGCGGAGCGATTTCGGCGACGAATTCATCCGTCTGGCCCGTGCCGTCTATTTCACGAATGACCGCCGCGCCGCCGTGAAGCGGAAAATCAACGATCTGCTGGGTGCCAGCATCGTTGAGGAAAAATCCTATTGTTGAGCCGTGACTGCGCCACGCCGAAAGGATGTACGTCTTGAGCGATCTGCTTAAAAACCCCTTCATCCTGAACTGGCGCCTGACTGAAATCCATGGTTGGGGGCTGGTAGGGGTCCATACCTGCCTGCACCTGCTGCGGATAGGCGGCTCCCCCGTGCTGTATACGTATCCCGAACTGAATACGATGCGGCCGGAAACCCAGGCTTTGGTTGCCCCCGTGGGGGATGCCTCACGGGGTCTGGAAGCCGTCGTGCAGACGTTGCAGGCCCAGGGCCGGCGGCTGCATATACCCGAGGCAACCGTGCTCTATGCGCTGGGCAGCATGATGCAGCCCTCCCTGGGGGAGCAATCCTTCTTCGGCGACCGCAATATCGGTGTGGGGGCGTTCACGGGAACAGCCTTGCCGCCCAAAGGGATCAGCGACGCCCTCTCCTACTCCAAGGTCGTCATCCATTCCAATTTCAACAAGCAGGTGCTGGCCGATCACGGGGTGGCGTCGGACTGCGTGTTTCAGGGGGTGGACCCGGTCGAGGTGTTTCCCGGCACCGGGAATGGCATGTTCGGTGAACGCTATATTATCTTTTCCGGCGGCAAAACCGAGTTCCGCAAGGGACAGGACCTGGTGATTGCGGCCTTCAGGGCGTTCCACCAGCGTCACCCTGATGCGCTGCTGGTGACGGCCTGGGGAAATTTCTGGCCCGGCACAGCCTTGAGCCTTCGGGAAAGCCCCGTCCTGGCCGTCGCTCCGGAAGTCACCGCGGAAGGGGTGGACGAGACAGGCTGGCTGCGAGCCAACGGCCTGCCGGATGGGGCCTTTTTCAATTGCGGCTTCCTTGGACGAAAGATGATCGCCCCGGTCCTGCATAATTGCCACCTGGCCATCTTTCCCAACCGTTGCGAGCCCGGCACCAATCTGGTGGCGATGGAGGCGATGGCCTGCGGCGTGCCGGTCATCCTGTCCGCCAATACCGGCCATCTGGACCTGATCGGGGAAGACCGCACCTATGTGCTGTCGCGCCAGAGCCCGGTGGCCAATGACCCTGAAGCCCGCCGTTACTGGGGCGAAAGCGACGTGGAAGAACTGCTGGAAACCATGGAGTTCGCCTATCAGAACCGCGACGACGCACGCGCACGCGGCAAGAAAGGATCGGATTGGGTCCTGGGCAATCGCCGCTGGGATCAGTTCGCGGCGGAGTTTGTCGATGTCTGCCTGCGCTGACCCTCTCCTTCCTGCGACCGGATAAGTCCTGATGCTTGATCTTCTGCGTTTTGGCAGCGACGGATGGGGGGATGAGATCGCCCGGGGGGCCGGCATGACCTTGGCTGTCGCCATCCTGGCCTATCTGATCGGCATCCTGGCCGGATCGGGCGTGGCCGCCGCCAAGCTGTCGGGGCCGGCACCCGTGCGCTGGCTGGCCGCGGCTTATACAACCATCGTACGCGGCGTGCCGGCACTGCTGGTCATCTGGCTGCTGTTCTTTGGCGGGTCTGGTCTGATAGGCTGGGTCGCGGGCCTGTTCGGCTATTCCGGCCCGGTGGAACTGTCCTCCTTCGCGGTCGGCGTCACCGCCGTCGGCATCGTCTCCGCCGCCTATGCCGCAGAGGTGATCCGGGGTGCCGTGACGGCGGTGCCCAAGGGACAGCTGGAGGCCGCCCGCGCCCTGGGCATGGGCCGGTTCCTGATCCTGCGACGCATCCTGGTGCCGCAGGCCCTGCGCTATGCTCTGCCCGGCCTGGGCAATGTCTGGCAGATGACCTTGAAGGACACCACCCTGGTGTCCGTCGTGTCGCTGGCCGAACTGATGCGTCAGGCCTATCTGGGCATGCAGTCAACGCGGCAGCCCTTTCTGTTCTATGTCACGGCGGCCATCCTCTACATGATCATGACCACCTGTTCGGAGGCTCTGTTCCGTGCCCTGTCGCGGCGGGCCGAACGCGGCGTGCGCCGCGCCGTGAACAACTGAGGGGGGCGGGGCCATGAATATCGACATGATCCTCTCCTCCCTGCCCGCCCTGTTCGCCGGTGCGTGGGTGACGGTGCAACTGGTGGTGCTGTCTTTGTCGCTGGGCTTCGTGCTGGCCCTGGCGGTAGCGTTCGGACGGCTGTCGTCAAACCGGGTCATATCGGGGGGGACGGGCGTTTACGTCTTCCTGTTCCGCTCCACCCCGCTGCTGGTGCAGATTTTCCTGATCTATTACGGGTTGGGGCAGTTTGCGGGCATCCGGGAGAGTTTTCTGTGGCCCGTCCTGCGCGAGGCCTATTGGTGCGCCATCATCGCGCTGACGCTGAACACAGCGGCCTATACGGGCGAAATCATGCGCGGTGGCATCCAGGCCGTTCCCTTCGGACAGATCGAGGCGGCCCGCGCGCTGGGCATGTCGCGTGCCCTGCTCTACCGCCGTATCGTGCTGCCCCAGGCGCTGCGCACCATCCTGCCCGCCTATGGCAATGAGATGATCCAGATGGTGCAGGCCACCTCCCTGGCCAGCGCCATCACGCTGATCGAACTGACCGGTGCCGCCCGCACCATCGCGTCCCGCAGCTTTCAGCCGGTGGAGATGTTCATCATTGCCGGCGCCATCTATCTGGCCATGAATTTCGTCATCGCCCAGGGCGTGCGCTGGGCGGAGCGGAAGAATGCGGCGGCGGGGTAACCCTCACCCTCCCATCGGCTAGCGCCGACGGGCCCCTCCCTCTCCCGCAAGCGGGCGAGGGGCAGAGTTTCATGGTGTGCTTGATATCGCCCCTCACCCACGACAGTGGGAGAGGGAGGGGCCCGAACGCACCAGCGTTTGGGAGGGTAAGGGAACAACCCAAAAAACAAAACACCCCGCCGGATCGCTCCGGCGGGGTGTTCCATTTCAGCCCAGGGGCGAAAAACGATCACTCGGCGATCGAGCGGCCGTTCTTCATGCCACGGCCCGTCGTACGCTCGGCGATACGGGCGGACTTGCCGGTCAGGCCACGCAGGTAATACAGCTTGGCGCGACGCACCTGACCCTTACGGACCAGTTCGATGCTGTCAACGCGCGGGCTGTACAGCGGGAACACGCGCTCCACGCCTTCGCCGTAGGAAATCTTGCGGACGGTGAAGCTGGAATTGATGCCGGCATTCTTGCGGGCGATCACAACGCCTTCATAGGCCTGGATACGCTCACGCGTGCCTTCGGTGACCTTCACGTTCACCTTCACGGTGTCGCCGGGGGAGAAGGTGGGGATCTTCTTGCCTTCGGACAGCTTGGCAACCTGCTCGGCTTCCAGCTTCTGCAGAATGTTCATGGTACTCATCCTTCGTCACTGCCACCGTTCCCGTCCGGGATCGCGGTGGTTTTGGTTGGCTCGGCCGATGCCCGACGGGCTCGGCGTTTCTTCACCTTTGGGGCCGGACGGCTTGCCAGGTAGTCGGACCACAGGTCGGGCCGTCGCCCTTGCGTGATCTTTTCCGCCTGTTCGAGCCGCCAAGCCCGGACCTTCTCATGGTGACCGGACAAAAGGATCTCCGGCACCGCACGGCCATTCCAGATGGGTGGCCGCGTATAATGGGGGTATTCCAGCAACCCCCGTTCAAAACTCTCTTCCCCCGCTGTCTCGACGTTCCCCATGACACCCGGCAAAAGCCGGACCACGGCGTCGATCAGACAGAGGGCCGCCGGTTCACCACCGGACAGCACAAAATCACCCAAGGAGACCTCCTCAAGGTGATGTTCCTCGATCACCCGTTCGTCGATCCCCTCATACCGCCCGCACAGCAATGTTAGGGTCCCTTCGCTGGCGATCTCTCGCACCAGCGCCTGGTCCAACACGCGTCCACGCGGTGAAAGGTAGACGATCCGGCCCGGTTTCAGTCCGGCTGCCTCCTGCCTGGCCTTTGCATCGCGGATGGCTGCATCGAGCACATCCGGGCGCATGACCATGCCGGGGCCGCCGCCGAACGGGGTATCATCCACGGAGCGGTGCTTATCGCGCGTGAACGAACGGATGTCCAGCTTTTCCAGTGTCCAGGTGCCCTTTTCCAGCGCTTTTCCCGCAAGGCTGAGCCCCAGCGGCCCCGGAAACATCTCCGGGAACAGGGTCAGCACGGTGACGTGCCAGAACGGGGCGTTGGACTCGGTCATGGGGCTGTCAGCTGCTCACCAGCTTCCTGACCCTCGGGTTCTTCCCCCTCGGGCTCGTCATCCAGCGTCAGCTTGCCGCCCATTTCCGCCAGCTCTTCCGGGTCCGGACGGGCCGGGGTGAAGAGGTTGACGGGCGGATCGATGACCACGCGGGCCGCCTTGACGTTCACGACGGGCACGACGGCGCGGGAGAACGGGATGAACACCGTCTTGCCCGACACATGCACCAGTTCCAGAACATCACCGGCACCGAAATCATGGATGGCCTTGATGGTGCCAAAGGCGGTGTCGCCTTCGGGACCTTCCGTGACGGTTTCCATGCCGATCAGATCGGCGTGGTAAAACTCGTCCTCATCCTCCAGACCCGGCAGCCGGTCGCGCGGCACGAACAGCTTGACGCCCTTCAGCGCATCGGCGGCATCGCGGCCCTTCACGCCCGTCGCTTCAACCAGGAAATGGTCCTTGCCCATCCCGGTCATGCGGAGCGTGAAGCTGCGGGCGCCGGCTTCGTCGG
This sequence comes from alpha proteobacterium AAP38, assembly GCA_001296005.1. Taxonomy (GTDB): domain Bacteria; phylum Pseudomonadota; class Alphaproteobacteria; order Azospirillales; family Azospirillaceae; genus Niveispirillum. Next base: position 12,304 of record LJHR01000058.1, read on the forward strand.
TTAGCGGGTTGTAGTCGAACACGGCCTCGGGATCGGCGGTGAAGCTCTTCACCCGCAGGCGGCCGTGAACCCCGTGCGATCCGATGATCTGGGCCACGCAAATGCGGTCGGTCATCAAGCTGCTCTCTCAATAAAACGCCCCTCCCCCACGGATGGGGGAGGGGCGTGACAGTCACTTACTCAGCGGCAGCGGCCTTGGCGGCCAGCTTGGCGCGTTCCTGGGCCTTGGCCTTCGGAGCGGACTTCTTCGGGCTTTCGATGATGGCCGGGGTGGCGATCAGGTTGGCCTTGGCCAGGAACTTGACGACGCGGTCGGTGGGCTGGGCGCCCTTGGCCAGCCAGCCCTTGATGGCCTCTTCGTTCAGGGTGACGCGGTCGGCATGGTCGCTGGCCAGCATCGGGTTGTAGGTGCCAACCTTCTGGATGAAGGCGCCGTCGCGCGGGGCGCGGCTGTCGGCGACGACGATGGCGTAGAACGGACGCTTCTTCGAGCCACCACGGGCCAGACGGATCTTGACGGACATGTTGATCTTCCTTGCTTACAAAAGATGAAACGATCTGGGTTGAGAGATAATCGACGCGGGATCAGATCAGCCCCGACGGCGATGTTCCTTGTGACGGGTCATGCTTCATCCCCGCCATTCGCTGCCGTCCATTCGGACGCCAGGATTCCGTAAAGACAATTATCGACCACCTCGCCATGCAGGCGGACATAACCCTGTCGGCGGATGCCTTCGCGCACGAAGCCGTTGGCTTCCAACACGCGGGCGGACGCGGTGTTGCGCGGATCAAGCTCCGCCTCCACCCGGTTCTTCTTCAGAACCGTGAAAGCATAGCGCAGCATGGCGGCGGTGGCGGCCTTGGCCAGCCCCTTGCCGCGTGCGGCGGGCGTCAGGATATAGCCGAGATTGACCTGCGCCGGCGTCTCCTTCAGCAGCAGGGCCCAGCCCAGGCATTCACCGCCATCGGTGGTGATGGCCCAATGCCAGCCGGACCGCGCGCCCGACGCCATGGACAGCATCTTGTCGCGCGTCTGTTCGATGCTGTCATGGGCCTTATGCGGCATGTAGCGCATGCTGTCCGGATCGCCATAGGCGGCATGCAGGGCATCGGCGTCGCTGGCCTTCAACGGGCGCAGGATGGCAGGACCATGGCGCAGCGTCGGCAACAGGGCCGGCGGGTTCTCCCGCCGCTTCTGCCAGTCGGACGCCAGGATGCCGAAGACGCCGGTATCCAGATAGGTACCGCCATAGACGAAGTCCTGGCGCTGCGTGCCTTCCCAGGTGAAGCCCAGACGCAGCAGCAGCCCCGCCGAACGGTGGTTGCGCGGATCGATATTGGCAGCGATGCGGTGCAGGCCCCAGGCGCCGAACGCATGGTTCAGGGCGCCGGCTACCGCTTCCTCGCCATAGCCCTTGCCCCTTGCTGCGGGCGACAGGATATAGCCGACCCAGCCGATACCATCGCGCACGCCGAACAGCGTGACCCAGCCCAGACAGTCGCGGCCATCGGTGGTCACGGCCCAGGTACGGACCGTATCATCCTCGACCAGCGCCTTTTCCATCGACGCCTTCGTCTCCTCGATGGAGGTGACGGGCGGATGGGACCAGTAACGCATCGTCTCCGCGTCGCTGAGGATGGCGTGCATGGCATCGGTATCGGCCCAGGAAAGCGGGCGCAGCACCAAACGCGGCGTCAGCAGCGTGGCGTGTTCCGGGGCGGCGGGGTTGCGTACCTGAATGGTCATACCCGGTTCTTCCGTCGGGTCAGAGACAGGAACCGGTCGCGCGGTTCCCCGGTCCAGCCATTGACGCCATGATTGGGCAGCCAGACAGCATGGAAATAGAAGACGAAGGCCGTCGATGCCGCCAGAAAGCCCAACGCCCAGCCGCGACCGGCCAGGGCCGACAGCGCCACGGTCAGACCGACGAAACCCAGCAGCCCAGCCAGACGGCGCAGGGCCGGTCCGTCGCGGTGGACGGCGGCGAACAGGGTGCTGTTCGCCCCATGCAGCAACGCCGCCAGCGTGGCATCGAGCCACAGGCTGTCCAGCGAGAAGCGCTGCATCAGGGTTTCGGCGGTGACGGACATCAGCGCAGGCCCTTCGGCATCAGCGCGCCCAGGCCCTGCCGCAGCAGACCCTTCTGGCCCATCTTCTTCATCTTCTTCATCATTTCCGACATGTCCTGATACTGTTTGATCAGACGGTTCACATCGGCAACGGTCACGCCCGCACCCGTGGCGATACGGCGGCGGCGCGATGCGTTCAGGATATCGGGCTTCTTACGCTCTTTCTTGGTCATCGACAGGATGATGGCTTCCTGGCGGTCCAGGATCTTCTCATCGATATTGGCGTTTTTCAGCTGTTCCTTGATCTTCCCCATGCCGGGCAGCAGGTTCATCATCCCGCCCATGCCGCCCAGTTTGCGGATCTGCCGCATCTGGGACAGCATGTCCTCCAGGTCGAAGCCGCCCTTTTCCAGCTTTTTGGCCAGCTTTTCGGCTTCTTCCTTGTCGATGCTCTCGGCGGCCTTTTCCACCAGGCTGACCACGTCGCCCATGCCCAGGATGCGGCCGGCGATACGGTCGGGGTGGAACGGCTCCAGCGCGTCGGTCTTCTCACCCATACCCATCAGCTTGATGGGCTTGCCGGTGACATGGCGCATGGACAGGGCGGCACCGCCGCGCGCATCGCCGTCGATACGGGTCATGACAATGCCGGTGATGCCGACGCGGTCATTGAAATTGGTGGCGACGGTCACGGCGTCCTGACCGGTCATGGCATCCACGACCAGCAGGCTTTCCACCGGATTGGCGACGTCGCGGATGGCCACGACCTCGGCCATCAACTCCTCATCGATGGCCAGGCGACCGGCGGTGTCCAGGATGACGACGTCGAACCCTTCCAGGCGGCCCACTTCCATGGCGCGCCGGGCAATCTCCACCGGCTGCTGGCCGGCGATGATGGGCAGGCTGGCCACACCCGTCTGTTCACCCAGGATACGCAACTGTTCCTGTGCGGCGGGGCGGCGGGTGTCCAGCGACGCCAGCAGCACCTTCTTCTTGTCGCGGTTCTTCAGGCGGACAGCGATCTTGGCCGACGTGGTGGTCTTGCCGGAGCCTTGCAGACCCAGCATCAAGATGGGAACCGGCGGTACCGCCTCCAGGTTCAAATCCTCGACCTGTGAACCCAGCAGCTCGACCAGATGGTCATGGACGATCTTGATGACCATCTGACCGGGATTGATGCCGCGCAGCACCTCCGTCCCGATGGCCTTTTCCTTGACGCCGGTGACGAAGGCCTTGACCGCGGGCAGGGCAACGTCGGCTTCCAGCAGGGCGATGCGCACTTCGCGCAAAGCCGCGTTGACGTCATCCTCCGACAACGCCCCGCGCTTGCGCAGGCGGTCGAAGATATCGCCAAGCCGTCCCGTCAGTCCGTCGAACATCCGTTGCCTTCCATGCCGGTGCCTTGGCCACCCCGTTTTCGCCCTTGTGGATGGGACATGCCCAAACGCAAAAGCGCCAGTGCGCGACACTCGCGGACTGGCGGGGCACCTCGGTGCCGAATTCCTACCCAATGCAGGGTGGCCGAGTTGATACAGCGGTAAGGGCACAGAGTCAATGTGGCGGTCCGGGATGAAGGGTGCCGGCACCCGCATGCCACGCAAAGATGCAGGCATGATGGTCCGATACCCACTTCCGTAATAGTCTTCCTGTCCGGCTATACGAAATCTTCACTTTCGTCTTCTTAATGCTAGGGTGATCCTTGTGGATCGTCAGATTGCTTTGAATATCCCGTAATAATGGGGTGAGGACATGGGCGGCGAGATCGGGCGGGGCCCGGACCGGTCGCGGATCAGTGTTGCGGAATTGCAAGGCGTGCTGAGCCGGCATCAGGCCTTTCTGCGCCGGCAGGCCGGTGGGGCGCGCGCCAATTTGAAGTTGCGCGACCTGTCGCATATGGATCTGTCCGGTTTTGACCTGTCGGATGCCGACCTGTCGGGGGCAAAGCTGTTCGGCACGCGGCTGGAGGGGGCGAACCTGTCGGGGGCCACGCTCTATGCCGCCGATCTGCGTCTGGCCAATATGGAAGGAGCGGACCTGCGCAAGGCCGATCTGCGCGGTGCCTGTCTGCGCGGCGCGGTCCTGACCGAGGCCATCCTGTCCGACAGCGACCTGCGCGATGGCACCATCATGCATGTGCGCAAGAATGGCGACATCGCCGCGCATGAGTTTGAGACGGTGTCGGTGAATACCGAGCTGTCGGTGGCGACCATCCGGGCCGCCGACCTGTCGCGCGCCAAAATCTCCAACGCGTTCGTCATGCAGACGGACCTGACGGATGCCATCCTGCGCGGGACCAAGTTCGTGCGCGCCAACCTTTCCAATTCCAACCTGACGGGCTGTGACCTGACGGGTGCCGATCTGCGGGAGGCGAACCTGTCGGGGGCCAGGTTGTCGGGGGCCAACCTGACGGGGGCGGAACTGAACGCGACGCGGTTCCTGGGTGCCGACCTGATCGGCGTGATCATGGATGATGTGACGCGCCGCGCCGCCAATCTGGACGGGGCCATCCTGTCGCGTGAATTGTCCAGCGATGGACGGCCCTTGGAACAGATCCTGGCCGATCACCGCATCTGGGTAGACAGCCAGGGACGTGACGGTATCCGGGCCGACCTGTCGGGCGTGGACCTGTCGGGCCGCGACCTGTCGGGACAGACATTGTCGGCGGCCCTGCTGCACCGGACCATGCTGCGCGGGGCCGACCTTTCAGGTGCCACGCTGGCTATGGCCGACCTGTCGCTGGCCGACCTGCGTGATGCCGACCTGACCGCCGCCGACATGCGCGGCGCCAGTCTGGAACGGGCCACCTGTTCGGGGGCCGTCCTGGTCCGGGCCGACCTGGGGCCGGTACAGATACAAAGCAACGCCGCAAGGCTGTGGCCTGCCAACCTGAACCGTGTGCGCTTCGACGGGGCCGACCTGGGGGCCGCGAACCTGCGCAAGGCCAAGGCGACGCAGGCCGTCTTCACCCGGGCCAGCCTGATCCGGACCGACATGGGCGGGGCGGAATTGATCAGCGCCGATATGTCGGGTGCCGTCTGCACCCAACTGGCGCTGGACGGGGCCAACACCACCGACCTGCGCCATGCCGGGGCCAGGGACCTGATCCTGCCGGAACTGGACGATCTATAATATATAAGGTGTGCGACGGTGCGGAATGCCGCGAAGTCAGGGCCGCGCCGTCACCTATTCCGTTCCCGCCGCAGTGCCGCATACGGGCCTTGCGTCAGGCGCTGGCCTGCCACCCCGCACCCACGACCCTTGTCGGCTTGCCCGAACGGCTGTTTCACGCTAATCACGCCGCCCAGGGTCATCCCGCATTGCAGCTAAGGAAAGTTGCAACCGGATGTTCCAAACGTAATCTTGTTTCCTGACCCGAACCAATCGAAGGGAAATTCCCATGGCACGCAAGAAGATCGCGCTGATCGGCGCCGGCCAGATCGGTGGCACGCTGGCCCTGCTGGCCGGCCAGAAGGAGCTGGGTGATATCATCCTGCTCGACATCCCCGACTTCGCGGGCGTTGCCAAGGGCAAGGCGCTGGACATCGCCGAGCTGTCGCCGGTCGCCGGTTTCGACGCCGGTTACTCCGGTACGTCCGACTATGCCGATATCGCTGGCGCCGATGTGGTGATCATCACCGCCGGCGTGCCGCGCAAGCCGGGCATGAGCCGTGACGATCTGGTCGGCATCAACGCCAAGGTCATCAAGGCCGTGGCCGCAGGCGTCAAGGAACACGCCCCCAACGCCTTCGTCATCGTCATCACCAACCCGCTGGACGCCATGGTCGGCCTGTTCCAGGAAGTGTCGGGTCTGCCCGCCGAAAAGGTCGTCGGCATGGCTGGCGTTCTGGACAGCGCCCGCTTCCGCTGGTTCCTGGCCGAAGAATTCGGCGTGTCGGTCGAAGACGTCACGGCCTTCGTGCTGGGCGGTCATGGCGACACCATGGTCCCGTCGGTCCGTTACTCCACCGTCGCCGGCATCCCGCTGCCCGATCTGGTGAAGATGGGCTGGACCACGCAGGAGAAGCTGGACAAGATCGTGCAGCGCACCCGTGACGGCGGCGCGGAGATCGTCGGCCTGCTGAAGACCGGCTCCGCCTTCTACGCCCCGGCCGCTTCCGCCATCGCCATGGCCGAGAGCTTCCTGCGCGACAAGAAGCGCGTTCTGCCGGTGGCTGCCAAGCTGACCGGTCAGTATGGCGTGGACGGTCTCTATATCGGCGTGCCGACCATCATCGGCTCCAAGGGCGTGGAAAAGATCATCGAGATCGACCTGTCCGCCGACGAGAAGGCCAATTTCGACAAGTCGGTCGACGCCGTTAAGGTTCTGGTCGACGTGACCAAGAAGGTTTCGGCCGAAGGCTGATCCCTTTACCTTTATCAGAAGGTGCTGGTTTCCAGCCCTTCCGGCACAAAACCCCGCCCGACCATCCGGGCGGGGTTTTTTGTTTCCGCGGCACAGCGCCTGCTGGTCATTATTTATCAATACCCGCTGCCTTTATAAATAATTTCATAAAATACAGGCCAAATATCCACAAAGAAACTGCATGGCTGGACCTGTGATCTTTGCTTCTGTTGCAAAACTGATCTGCATCACAGCGGTACGAAAGTATAGGTTTGGGTCATTTTCTTAACCATTCGGTTACGGGTCGCCCGTATAGTCCGCTCCATCAGACGGACGCCACGAATAAAAAAGCGCTGATCGCGCTGTCGCTGTGGTGATCCCATGAAGTGTCTAGTTAATTTGGTGGCGTTGCCAAGTCGTTCGAACAAGGTGGCGTCACAAGGTCAGTAAAGACATGCGGCCAACAGTGGCACGTGCCCAAAAGGGTGCGATTTCTGTTGACGGCTTGGCGCCTTTGCTGGCACCTCCCCGCCCCATCGCACCGACAAACACGCCATCGTAAGGAATTGGACACCCCATGAAGACCGCCCTGCTGTTCGCCACCGCCCTGCTGTCCCTGACCGCCACCTCCGCTTTCGCCGCTGGCTGCGAACAGGGTAACCCGCCGGCTCTGGTTGATGGCGCCACCGCCAGCCAGGAACAGATGGCCGAAGCCATGAAGGCCGTTAAGGCCTACATCGTGTCGACCGAGGAATATCAGGCCTGCCTGGAAGCTGCTGGCAAGGGCGGCAAGATGGACATGGAAGCCTACAACAAGTCCGCCGCCCGCATGGAAGCGCTGGCCGCCGACTTCAATAAGCAGCTGAAGACCTTCAAGGCCCGCAACGGCTGATTTAGGTTTCTGCCGCCACCCGCTCTTCGCTGGGCAGGCGCTTTTACGAGAACCCGTGCCGGGAAACCGGCGCGGGTTTTTCATTTTGGCCGCCCGACGTTGGCGCATGCATTTACCATTCGGTCCCGCCGCAGCTGTAATTGACGGGCAGGCGTGAAGATTTTATCCTTCACAACAAGTTTAGGGAGATAAGGGCATAATTGCCCAATAATTAGTCAGTTGGGGATAACTTGGCACCCAATAAAACCTGGATAACGGGCCGTGGTTGATGCGCGGGCATCAAGGACGATTCCGATGTCTAAAATTTTATTGTTCTTTGGGGTGTCAAACGATGAAAAAAGCAATCCTGTCTACCGCCATCACCATGATTCTGTTTACCGGTGCCGCACAGGCTGCCTGTGAACAGGGTGATCCGCCCACCCTGCCCGACGGGGCCACCGCGTCTGAGACCCAGATGGCGGACGCCGTAAAGGCCGTGAAGGCCTACATCGCCGCCACCGAGGAGTATCAGGCCTGCCTGACCGCCGAGGGCAAGCGCGGTAAGATGGATATCGAAAGCTACAACAAGTCGACCGAGCGCATGGAAAAGCTGGCCGCCAACTTCAACAAGCAGTTGAAGGCCTTCAAGGGCCGGGGCGGTTGATCCATACATATGTCTTACTGGCCGGTTCCAGGCATGTGCGGGCCGGCCAGTGGGACATTTCACCGGCAGGTGACAGACGTAGTGGTCCTGTCGCCGTTACATGGCACCCTTGCACCCGACGCTCGTGCTTACCGCATCTGCGGCAGGCTCTTGTTGCGCTGCAAGGGTTTGCGCCATTTCGTATCGTGAAGGCGCCCGTGGACCCGTGCAAAATTCCGCATATTGACGGGCACGACAAGGGACCTTTGGATGGTTGATCCCGGTTCCCATAGTGCTAAAGTGCCGCCCGCGTGGGGGTTGGACCTCCGTGTGCGGCTGGGCGGATCCCCGCTCTGCCGGCCCGTCTCCCATCCAGAGCAAGACGGCTGAGCGATGAATATCCATGAGTACCAGGCCAAGAGCCTGCTGAAGAAGTACGGCGTCGCGGTGCCCCGCGGCGGCGTCGCCTATACGCCGGACGAAGCCGCCAAGGTTGCCACCGAACTGGGTGGTCCCGTCTGGGTGGTGAAGTCGCAGATCCATGCTGGTGGCCGTGGCGCCGGTCGTTTCAAAAACGACCCCAACGGCAAGGGCGGCGTCCGCGTCGTCAAGAGCGTGGATGATGTAAAGTCCAACGCCGCCGCCATGCTGAACCAGGTGCTGGTCACCAAGCAGACCGGTGAAGCGGGCAAGGAAGTCGGCCGCCTCTATATCGAGGAAGGCGCCGACATCAAGCGCGAGCTGTATCTGTCGATGCTGCTGGATCGCGGCTCGTCGCGCGTCACCATCGTCGCCTCGACCGAGGGCGGCATGGAGATCGAGGAAGTGGCCCACAGCCACCCCGAGAAGATCACCAAGGTTGCCATCGACCCCGTCGAAGGCCTGCAGGGCTATCACGCCCGCAAGGTCGCCTTCGCCCTGGGCCTGGAAGGCAAGCAGGTCAATGCCGCCGCCAAGTTCATGACTGCCATGTACAAGGCGTTCATCGACCTGGACATGAGCATGGTTGAGATCAACCCGCTGGTCGTGACCGGCGCCGGCGACGTGATCGCGCTGGATGCCAAGGTCAATTTCGACGACAACGCGCTCTACCGTCACCCCGACGTCGAAGAACTGCGCGACCCGACCGAAGAAGAAGCGTCCGAGACGGAAGCCACCAAGCATGGCCTGAACTATGTGAAGCTGGATGGCAACATCGGCTGCATGGTCAACGGCGCCGGCTTGGCCATGGCCACCATGGACATCATCAAGCTGTATGGCGGCGAGCCGGCCAACTTCCTGGACGTGGGCGGTGGCGCCACCAAGGAACGCGTGACGATCGCCTTCAAGCTGATCCTGTCCGACCCGAATGTCGAAGGCATCCTAGTAAACATCTTCGGCGGCATCATGCGCTGTGACGTCATTGCCGACGGCGTTGTCGCCGCCGCGCGTGAAGTCTCGCTGCATGTTCCGCTGGTTGTCCGTCTGGAAGGCACCAACGTCGACCTCGGCAAGAAGATCCTGGCCGAAAGCGGTCTGCCGATCCTGTCGGCTGACAACTTGGCCGACGCCGCCGAGAAGATCGTCAAGGCCGTGAAGGAGGCCGCGTAACATGGCCGTTCTCGTCAATAAAGACACCAAGGTCATCTGCCAGGGCTTCACCGGCGCGCAGGGGACCTTCCATTCCGAACAGGCCATCGCCTATGGCACCAAGATGGTCGGCGGCGTGACCCCCGGTAAGGGCGGTTCCAAGCATCTCGACCTGCCGGTGTTCGACACCGTGTCGGACGCGGTGCTGAAGACCGGCGCCAATGCCTCGGTCATCTATGTGCCGCCGCCGTTCGCCGCCGATGCCATCCTGGAAGCCATTGATGCCGAACTGCCGCTGGTGGTTTGCATCACCGAAGGCATCCCGGTGCTGGACATGGTCCGCGTCAAGCGCGCGCTTGCCAATAGCAAGACCCGCCTGATCGGTCCGAACTGCCCCGGCGTCATCACCCCGGACGAGTGCAAGATCGGCATCATGCCCGGCCACATCCACAAGCGTGGCAAGATCGGCATCGTGTCCCGTTCCGGCACCCTGACCTACGAAGCGGTGGCGCAGACCACAGCGGCGGGCCTGGGCCAGACCACCTGCATCGGCATTGGCGGCGACCCCGTCAATGGCACGAACTTCGTGGACGCGCTGGAAATGTTCGCCCGCGACCCGGAAACCGAAGGCATCATCATGATCGGCGAGATCGGTGGTGACGCAGAGGTGAACGGTGCGGAGTACATCAAGGCGTCGGGCCTGAAGAAGCCGGTCGTCGGCTTCATCGCCGGTCGCACCGCCCCGCCGGGCCGCCGCATGGGCCATGCCGGTGCCGTGATCTCCGGCGGTAACGACACCGCCGAATTCAAGGTGGAAGCCATGCGCGCCGCCGGTATCCATGTCTCCGAAAGCCCGGCCAGCCTGGGCTCGACCATGGTGAAGGCACTGGGCTGATTTTTTGGCCCAAGGCGTTTGAGTAAGGAAAACCCCCGCGGGATCGCTCCGGCGGGGGTTTTTCGTTTCAGGCAATCAGGGAGGATCGGTTCTACTTCTCCGGCGCTTCCGCCGCCCTTGACAGCGGATGGCCGGCCAATTCGCTTTCGGTCAGGCGGGCAGATGCGACATAGAGATGAGCGATCATCTCGCCCTTCTCAAGGGCGCTCAAGGCACGGCCACGGTCGCGTTCCTCCCGCTCCACCCGGCTGATCATGGCGGCCAGCAGATAGGCGTCCACCACAGGCTCGGGCTCCCCGACTGGATGAGGACGAAGGGAAGGGGTGGAAGCGGCAGCGGTCGACAAAGAGATGATGGTCGGGTTCATGGAGGCCACATCCTGGCCGGGGACCAGCATCTCCCCTTCCCCTGTCAGCAGCCAGTTCAGGTTCACACCCCGGCGGGCCAGTTCCAGCAGCCATTCCACCTTGGGCGGACCGGCATCCCCCTCATAGGCGCTGTAGGTGGAACTGGGCAGGCCCAGATGCGCGGCCATGTCGGACCGGCGGGCAAAGCCAAGGCGATGGCGCAGAAGCCGCAGCCGTGCAGCGATACTATTCGTCATAACCGCTCCCCGGTCAGGTGTCCGATTCGGCGATCGTTGACAGCGACTATTTCAGCAACCGAAAGATGTTTACGCGAAAGCATGTGATGGCGACAGGAGGTGCTGCGCATGCTGGTGCATGCGCGTGAAGACGCCAACCTTCCATTCACCATCGCGCCCGAGAACACGCGCGTTGGCAACGGATTGTCGTTGAATTCCCGTTTTTCGATGCGTAAACTCGTTTTCAAGAGAAAAGCCCTTTGAGGGATGAAAGAAAAATTCAGAAAACGAAACAAGAGAGCCGAATTTCCGCAAATCCAGCCCCCGACCACAGCTAATGTGGTCCAGGAATGGAAGCAGGTGCGAAAATACATTCCGGGCACCGAAGGCCACTCTCCTCCTGTTTTCTGTTGTGAAACTGCAAAGTGTGTGATGTGCCTGCCGGTCCTAGTCTCCATCAGTCGAATGCTGTTGATGGTGACTGACTTTGCACCCATTTGTCAAAGTCGGTTGTATCCGATCTTGACGATGTCGGTGAAGTCATATGACTACAGGCGATGGAGTGCGATCTCTATTCTTGCTTTGATTGCACGTCCAGACATGACCTATTTCGTCAACAATCTGCTCTCCAAGCCCCTGTTCTGGACAAGTTAAGAGAGGCCCTGCGCCCATCTGCAACATTGTCGGGAGCAAAGCAGATAGAGCAAAACTGTTATGTTTCCGTTACCCTGGCGAAGTGTCCTGCCTTGCCTCACCTGTTCTTTGGCATAGGAACGGGTTTACATGCATTGGGCCGGCAAGACGCCCGATCATCCGCGCCGGACCGGTCCATAAGCACGACAACAGTGGGGATGAGCAACGACACGACACTTTCCTGACCGGTCACCGGACAGGCGCTTCGGCGGGAGCACAGGACGAACAATAGCAGCGCGACCGGACCTACCGCCCGACGCGGGCGACCATCGATTCGTCCATCTCGTCATTGGAGGGTGCGGGACGCGGTGCGGAGCCGCGCGCCACATGGTTCGCGGGGAACCGAAAACGGAAGACCGTGCCCTGGCCCAGCTTGCTGTCCACCGACACAGCGGCACCGTGCAGTTCAGCCAGAGCCCGTGCAATGGAGAGGCCCAAGCCCGTCCCGTTCTGATGATCCTGTACCCGCCCCACCTGTTCGAACGGACGCCAGATGCGCTCCAGATCGCCCTCGGGAATGCCCATGCCGGTATCTGCTACGGACAGGACCAGCCGTCCGTCATGGCGGTCTAATTCAGCGACCAGGCGGATATCCCCGCCATGGGGCGTGAACTTCACGGCATTGCCGACAATGTTCAGCAGCAATTGCCGCAGCGCCCGTTCATCGGCCAGCAGCAGCAGCGGCTCACCCGCTGGCAGTTCCACCTCAATGGACAGGTTCTTATCCCGCGACAGGCCGCGCGCGATCCGCTGAATCTGACGCAGTTCCCCTTCCAGGGGAATCCAGCAGGGTTCCAGCGTCAGCCGCCCCGCCTCAATCTTCGACAGGTGCAGCATGTCATTGATCACGGCCAGCAAATGGTTGGCCGCCACCATGATGTCACCCGCATATTCCGCATGGCGCGGGTCGGGCGGCACCCCGTCACGGTCGCCGCTGGCGATCATCCCGGCGAAGCCCAGAATGGCATTCAGGGGCGTGCGCAACTCATGGCTCATGGTCGCGATGAAGGCGGATTTTGTCCGGGATGCAGCTTCCGCGGCCAGACGGGCCGCCTCTGCGGCGGCGGCCTTGGCCTGCGCCGTCACATCCACGACCGTCGCCTGGATGGCATATTGCCCGTCCCAGACGATGCGGCGGGCCAACACATCGACATGGATCAGCGAGCCATCGCAACAGATATTGGGGGTTGAACGGATGATGGGCAGCTTGCCCCCGGCCAGCAGAATGGACCAGGCGCGATTGGCCTGTTCGCGCCCCGGTTCCGGAATGATGCGGTCCAACTCCATCGACAGCACATCCAGCACCGACGAATAGCCCAGCATCTGGGCATAGGCGGTGTTGCAGAACAGGATGCGCCGGCCCGAATGCACGACAATCCCCTGCACCGAGCCTTCGACCATGTCGCGCAGGCGCTGTTCATTGGCGCGCATCGCCTGTTCGATGTCGCGCGCCTCCGTCACGTCGCGCGCCTCCACCATCAGGCGGATGGCGCCATCGGCACCGGGATCGATGGGCGTGACCGACAGGTCGAAGACCAGCGGGGCACCCGTTTCCGGCCCCGTGGCCGCATCGAAACGGATGGTGGCGCCCCTGCCGGCCGCCTGTACCGCCGATATCAGCCGTTCACGCACCCCCGGTGACCCGCGCCACCAGGGCGTATCCCACAGAGCCAGGCCCAACACCTGTTCTGCCGCCAGATCACCCACGCGCAGGGCGGCACGGTTGGCCGCACGAACGGTTCCGTCCGAGTCCAAAAGGACCAGCACCTGCGAGGTGCTGTTGAAATAGGAAAGGAACAGACGGTCCGCCCCCGCCGCCCCCAGGGCCGGCAAATCAAGCGCGGTCGAATCCAACGCGACCATCGGGCAACCCCATACGATGCCTGATCGCGTCCCACCGACGCTGGGGCATCCGTTTTGAAAAATGGGAACGGGCTGGCGCTTTTTCATGCGCCGCGCCCGGTTGCCCCTTTCTGAGGCAAAAACGAAGGCCCGGCAACAGATTGTTACCGGGCCTTGGCAGAAAACGTCACTTTTGATGAAGCCGCCAGATCGTTAGGCCTGCGCATCACCATGGCCGTTGATGCGCATCGCCAATGCTGCCTGCAGGAACTTGTCGAGATCACCGTTCAGCACGCCGGCGCTGTCGGAGGTTTCGACATTCGTCCGCAGGTCCTTCACCATCTGATAGGGCTGCAGCACGTAGGAGCGGATCTGGTGGCCCCAGCCGATATCGGTCTTGGTGGCTTCCAGAGCGTTGGCCGCTTCCTCGCGCTTGCGCAGTTCCATCTCATAGATGCGGGCGCGCAGCATGTCCCAGGCCTTGGCCCGGTTCTTGTGCTGGCTGCGTTCCTGCTGGCACGACACCACGATCCCGGTGGGGATATGGGTGAAGCGCACCGCCGAGTCGGTCTTGTTCACGTGCTGCCCACCGGCACCCGACGCGCGGAACGTATCGACCTTCACATCCTTCTCATTGATCTCGACATTGATCTTGTCGTCGATCACGGGCGTCACGGAGACGGAGGAGAAGGAGGTATGGCGGCGAGCCTGGCTGTCGAACGGGCTGATGCGCACCAGGCGGTGCACGCCCGTCTCCGACTTCAGCCAGCCATAGGCATTGTGGCCCTTGACCTGGATGGTGGCGGACTTGATGCCGGCCTCTTCACCATTGGTCTCGTCAAGCAGCTCGACCTTATAATTGTGCTGTTCGGCCCAACGGGAATACATGCGGAACAGGATCAGGGCCCAGTCCTGGGCCTCTGTGCCACCGGCACCGGCATTCACTTCCAGATAGGCGTCGTTGGCGTCGGCCTCACCGGAAAGCAGGCTTTCCAGCTCCATGGTGGCCGCACGGTCCTTCAGCGACAGAACGGCCGCTTCGGCTTCGGCGATCATATCCTGATCGCCTTCCATCTCGGCCATTTCCAGAAGTTCCAGATTGTCCTTCAGGTCGCGCTCCAGCTGCCGCGTGCCATTCAGCGACGCTTCCAGCTGGTTCTTTTCGCGCAGGAGCTTCTGGGCCCGGTCGCTGTCATTCCACAGGTTCGGGTCTTCGGTAAGGGCGGTCAGTTCGTCGAGGCGGAAAAGGGATTTCTCCCAGTCAAAGATGCCTCCTCAGCAGGACCAGAGACTGCTCAACAGCCTCCGTCACCGCCTGGATTTCAGCGCGCATGTGCGTGCTCCCGATCTCAAGGGCGGGCCAGCCCCGAAAAGGTCCGGGGGCGGCCACGTTGGAAAGGGGCTTATGTACCCCCGGACGGTGCCCGAGGCCAAGTCCCTTCCCAACATGGCCGCCCCCGGTTTCAAGGGACGGACCGGCTCAGTGAGCGGCTTTCGGCTTGCCGGAAGCCGCGTGAAGCCCAGCATCTGCGGCAGAAAATTAGAACCGGTAGCCGACACCCACGCCGAAGATCCAGGGATCAATATCAACCTTGGCATTGACGGGGCTGGCCAAGCCGGCATTCACCTTCACATCCGTATCCAGCCAGATCTTCTTCACATCGAAATTCAGCGACCATTTGTCGTTGAGTTCGATATCCACACCGGCCTGGGCAGCCAGCCCGAAGGCATTGTCATAGGAGATGCCCTTGGCGGCACCCGGATCGTCGCCGTAGAAAATCGTGTAGTTCACGCCAGCGCCGACATAGGGGCTGATCTTGCCCTTCGGATTGAAATGATACTGCAGGGTCAGGGTCGGCGGCAGCAGCCAGACATCGCCCAGATCAACCGAGGCGCCCAGCGGCGAGCCCTTGGCCGCCACATTGTGGTGCGTCGTGCCCAGGATCAGTTCGGCGGCCAGATTGTCGGTGAAGAAGTAGCTGAAATCCAGTTCCGGCACGACGGAGCTGTCAACAGCGGCCTTGCCGGCGATGGCGATCGTGCCCAGCTTCAGACTGCTGCTTTCATCCGGCTGTACATAGATGACGCGGCCACGGACCAGCAGGTCGCCGGCGGCCTTTTCGGCATGGGCCGGCATGACAGCGGCACCCATCGTCAACGCGGCGGCCAGCGCCGGAACAGCGAATTTCTTCATGGATAAGGCTCCTGTATCGTGTGCCGGGCGAATATTTCCGCTGCCGGCTGGACGCTGTTTTCAGTCGTCGCTTACAGGTTTTCTTATAAAAGCTCGGCGTGATCATTTCCCTGATTTGGATCAATTCAAATAAATCACCGGCATTCTTTTGATGAATGGCTGGCGTGCCATATTCGCGATCATTCCGCCGCAGTGCGGATGCGCGGCAAACGGGCCTGTGCGTCGGCCAGGATGGCGTCCATGGCGGCCAGGGCCGTATTGACCGGCTGCCCCGGACGCAGCAGGCCCAGACAATCGCGCAGGGCCTGTGCATCGGCGGGGAAACCGACAGCGTCCAGCCCATCGGCCATACGTAGCGCCAGACGCCGCACCGCCGCGACATCAATGGCGTCATCATCACCGGCGGGGCGCAGGCTGCGGCGGGCATCGGCGACATTCTGTGCCGCCAGCAGCAACAGCCCATCCACCGCCGGCCCGCCCAGCCGCCCGCGCAGCGCGCCCATCGGGCCGGTATCGGTGGGCCGCATCTGGGTCACCTGCGCCGGTTCCGCGCCGGCCAGGGCCACGGCACCCACGCCGTCGGGCGGGATGATGCGGGCCAGGGTGGATAGAAGTTCCTCCAGCTTGATGGGCTTGGCGATGAAGCCCTGCATGCCCACGGCCCGGCTGCGCGACACGGTTTCCGGCAGGACATTGGCCGTCAGGGCGACGACGGGCACCGACGCCATCGGTCCGCCGCCCTGGCGCAGCTTGGCCGTGGTTTCAAACCCGTCCATGCCGGGCATGCCGATATCCATCAGCACCAGCTTCACCCGCTGCGTGGCAAGTGTGGCCAGCGCCGTCTCCCCATCCTCCGCCGTGATCACCTGCACACCCTGCCGGGTCAGCAGCTGCGTCGCCACGAACTGATTGACGGCATCATCCTCCACCAGCAGCACCTGTGGGCGGCTGGTCCAGTAGGGCAGCAGACGGGCCGCCGGACCCGGTGCCTGGGCCGGGGCGGCGGCCAGCGGCATGGGCAGGTCAAGGGTGAAGACGGTGCCATGGCCGGGTGCGCTGTCCACCTGGATGGTGCCGCCCATCATGCCGACCAACCGCTTTGAAATGGCCAGCCCCAGGCCGACCCCGCCGAAACGGCGGCTGTCCCCGGCTTCGGCCTGATAAAAGGCGTCGAAGACATGCGGCAACTTCGCGGCGGGAATGCCGATGCCGGTATCGGCCACCGTGATCCGCACCAGGGCGGCACCCGGCGTGGCGCTGGCATGGCCCACGGCGGGCGGCTGTCGCGCGGCCACCACCTTGATGCCGCCGCGTTCGGTGAATTTGATGGCATTGCCGATCAGGTTCAGCAGGATCTGACGCAGGCGGGCCGCATCCATGCTGACATGCCGGGGAACATCGGCGCCGATGGTCAGTTCCAGCGACAGCCCGCCCGCCGCCGCACGCCCCGCCATCAGGTCGATGGCGTCGTGCAGACGCTGGTGCAGGTCCATGGGGGCCGACAGCAGCGACAGGTGACCCGCCTCGATCCGCGTGATGTCCAGCAGATCATCCAGCAGCGCCAGCATGGACTGTCCCGCCTTGTCCATCACCTCCAGCACCTTGCCCTGGGGGGAGGCGGGGTCGTGCTGTCCCTGGCCGTTCAGGATTTCCAGGCCCCCCATCACGGCATTGATGGGGGTGCGGATCTCATGGCTGACGGCAGCCAGGAAGACGGATTTGGCGCGGTTGGCGGCATCCGCCGTCTGCGCGGCCTGATCGCGTTCGCGCGCCACACGGGCATTCTCCGCCGCTTCTGCCTCCAGCCGCCGTTGCAGGAAATCGTTGGTCAGGGCCATGACCGCCATGCAACCGGCCACCAGCCCCACGGTCGCCAGCAGGAAATTGAGGGCCGCCGCCGGGCTGGGGGAAAAGAATCCCCCCTCGTCCTGCCGCCAGACGATATCGATGATGCGGATCAGCATCACCAGGGCCATCCCCGCGAATACGGTGGTGATCACCACCCACAGGCGGGGCGCCACCGTGCGCCCTTGCCGCCAGCTTTCATAGGCGATGGCGATCTTGATCCCGATCAGCCAGATCGAGCCCGCGATGGAGCGCAGGATGATGTCGTTCCGGTGCAGCACATCATAGAGCAGTACCGCCGTCAGGATGGCCAGGGTGGCGACCGGCACGGTCCAGCGCAGGGGCCGACCCGCAAAACGCCGGATGCCCAGCAGCAACAGGATATGCGCCCATCCCACCCCCAGATTGCCCAGCAGCACCGACAGCCAGAGCGGGATGTAATCGCGCGTGGCAAGGATGGCGACGCCCGTCGCGCCCAGCACGACACCGCCGGTCAGAAAGCCAAGACCGGGAATGGCCCGCTGCCGCCACCAATAGATACAGAGCGAGACACCAAGACCGGACGCCACCGCCGCGAAGGTGACCAGCAGGGTCAGTTGGTCAAGCTGGCGCAGCACTTCCATCGCGGCTCACCCCCGGCCTGCACATTTCCCCCTTATCAACCACGGAAGGCGGGGATTGTCACGTTGCGTCGTTGAGACCCGCGAGCACGTCGCACAGGTTCACCAGCATGCCAGCGGTCGCACCCCAGATATAGCGGTCACCATAAGGGAAGGCCCAGAAATGCCGCTGTGCACCCATGAATTCCCGGCTTTCCCGCACCCGGCTGGCGGGGTTCAGAATGAAGGTCAGCGGCACCTCGAAAATGGCGTCAACTTCGTTGGGGTCCGGTGTCAAGGTGAAGGGCGGGCGGACATGCGCCACCACCGGCACCACCCGGAATCCGGTGCGGGTAATATAGGTGTCGAGCCGGCCCAGAACCCGCACATGGCTGCGCGGCAGGCCGATCTCTTCCTCCGTCTCCCGCAGCGCGGTGGCGATGGGGTCGATATCGTGCGGTTCCACACCGCCACCGGGAAAGCTGATCTGACCGGCATGGGCCGCCAGATGGGCCGTGCGCTGGGTCAGCAGGAGGGTCGGCCCCTCCACCCGGTCGACCAGCGGCACCAAGACGGCGGCATCACGCAGGGTCGGGACAGTCGGCAGGCCGGGATTGCCATCCAGATCGCCACGCCCGCCCACCGGCGGTTCCATCCGCGCGAACAGGTCGTGTATGCCCCGCATTAAGGGGCTGGCCGCCATCAGTTCTGTTTCAACCACCGCTGCTAAACCCTCAATCCACCCGGCCCAGGGAGAAGAATATCCCCTGGCTCCAGACGCCGATATCACCGGCCTCACCGGGTTCCGCCCGTTCGACAAGATCATAGAAGATCGCACGGTTTATCCGCGCTTCCAACGGTGTCTCCGGCGGTCCTTTGACGCGGATATAGGGGCGCGGTTCGCCGGTGGCCGGATCGGTCACTACGCGGATCGGATGGTCGGGGCCGGCGGTGATGCTGGCCTCCAGATTGGTGGTGAAGGTCAGGGACTGGTTCGGCCCCTCCCCCTGCACCCCCAGGCCCACAGCCACGAAGGGCACGTCCTCCACGCTGATCCGGCCCCGTTCGGCCGGCGTGATCAGCCAGTAATCGCCCGCTTGGTCCCGGCGCAGCACGGTCGAAAACAGCTTCACCAGCGGCAGCCGCCCGATGGGACTGCCGTGATAGGTCCAGGTGCCATCGGCACGGATGACGATGGGATAGGCTTCGTCCTCCGCGCTGGGCGTGCGGGGCGCACCACCACCCAGCGCCTTCAGCGCGGCGTCGGCTTCATTGGCCCCATCGTGCGGGGCGGCATTGGCATGCCTATTCTGCTTGCATTCCGTCATGGTGGATTGGACCATCCAGCTCTGTCAGTCGCGGTCTTCATGCCGCATTGATAACATAGTCGTGATGCCAAGCTTCTGGTACCCAGGGTATTACACCCATCATACGGGTGTTGTTCGGGTTTGAAGGGATGATGATGGTGCTGAATTCAACGGAGGCCGGGCGCAACAGCGACCCGCAGGCGCTGTTGCGGGATGTGGAGGCGCTGGGGGACAAGTTGGCCGCCGCGCGTCAGGCCATCGGACGCGTCATCTTCGGTCAGCAGGACGTGATCGACCTGTCGCTGGTCACCTTGCTGGCCGGCGGGCATCTGCTGCTGATCGGCGTGCCGGGTCTGGCCAAGACGCGGCTGGTTGAAACGCTGGGCACCGTCATGGGCCTGGATGACCGCCGCGTGCAATGTACGCCCGACCTGATGCCTGCCGACATTCTGGGTTCGGAGGTGCTGGAGGAACGCGACGATGGACGGCGCGCCTTCCGCTTCATCCCTGGCCCCGTCTTTGCCCAATTGCTGATGGCGGACGAGATCAACCGCGCCAGCCCGCGCACACAGTCGGCCCTGTTGCAGGCCATGCAGGAAGGCCGCGTATCGGTGGCCGGCCATTATCACCCGCTGCCCCGCCCCTTCCATGTACTGGCTACCCAGAACCCGTTGGAACAGGAAGGCACCTACCCGCTGCCTGAGGCGCAGCTGGACCGGTTCCTGTTGCAGGTGGATGTGGACTATCCCGACCGCGACAGCGAACGCCGCATGATGATCGCCACCACCGGGGCCGATGCCGGCACCGTCACGGCAGTGCTGACGCCGCAGGATCTGATCGCGGCCCAGGCCCTGGTCCGCCGCGTACCGGTGGGCGATAGTATCGTGGACGGCATCCTGGATCTTGTCCGCAATGCACGGCCCGACAGCAGCCCCCTGGACATTGTCCGCCGCCATGTCGCCTGGGGCCCCGGTCCCCGCGCCTCGCAGTCCCTGATGCTAGCTGCCCGCGCCCGCGCCTTGCTGGACGGGCGGCTGACCCCGTCGCTGGATGATGTCATCGCCCTTGCCAAGCCGGTTCTGCGCCACCGCATGGCGTTAAACTTCGCGGCCAGGGCCGACGGCATCACGCTGGACGCCATCATCGATCAGCTTTGCGCACCGCTGGCGTAACCGCCATGGATACGCGCCATCCGCCCGCCTCCATCCGCGCCCAGCACCGGGCGGAGGATCTGGCCCGCAATCTGCCCGCCCTTCTGGTCGCCGCCGAACGCATCGCGGCGACCGTGGCGCAAGGGGCGCATGGGCGGCGCCGGGTGGGAACGGGGGAGACATTCTGGCAGTTCCGCCGGTATCAGCCGGGCGACGCCTATAACCGCATCGACTGGCGCCAGACCGGTAAATCCGCCCATGTCTTCGTGCGCGAGAATGAATGGGAAGCCGCCCAGACCGTCTGGATCTGGCGCGATGACAGCCCGTCGATGAACTGGCGGTCGGGGCGGGAGCTGGCGACCAAGCGCGACCGCGCCGATCTTCTGGCCCTGGCCTTGTCCGCCCTGCTGCTGCGCGGGGGTGAGCGGGTGCAACTGGCGGGCAGCGATGTGCCGCCATCCGCCGCCCGCTCCATCCTGCCGCGCCTGGCCGACTGGTTGACGGGGCAGATCTATTTCAATGAAGGCGCCGGCCTGCCGCCGACCGCCATTCAATTGCCCCGCAATGCCCAGGCCGTACTGATCGGCGATCTTCTGTCCCCGCTGGACCAGATTGAGGGCGCGGTGGCGCGGCTGGCCGCGCGCGGCGTGCGCGGGCACCTGGTGCAGGTGCTGGACCCTGGCGAGGAAACCCTGCCCTATGCGGGGCGGGTGCGCTTCAAGGGGCTGGAGGGCGAGGGATCGCTGCTGGTGCCGCGTGTCGATGGCGTGCGCGAGGCCTATCTGGACCGGCTGGCCGCCCAACGCGACGGGCTGGCCGCCATTGCGCGCGCCGCCGGCTGGACCCTGACCCTGCACCGCACCGACAAGCCGCCGCAGACAGCCCTGCTGGCGCTGTGGACGGCCCTTTCGGGGGAAGGGTGAGCCGATGCTGAACCTGGGTCCCATCGCCTTTGCCGCCCCCTGGCTGCTGCTGGGGCTGGTGGCGCTGCCGCTGCTTTACTGGCTGCTGAAGGTCACGCCGCCCAACCCGCGCACCATCAGCTTTCCCGCCATCCGCCTTCTGGCCGATCTGGTTCATCGGGAGGAGACACCGAACCGTACGCCGCTCTGGATTCTGATCCTGCGCATGGTACTGGCGGCCCTGGTCATTCTGGCCCTGTCGCGCCCGCTGCTGAACCCGGCGGCCACGCTGCCGGGGGGGGG
>LJHR01000059.1 GCA_001296005.1 alpha proteobacterium AAP38
GAGCCGCGCTATGCCTCGCTGCCCAACATCATGAAGGCGAAGAAGAAGCCGATCGAGACGGTGGCCCCGGACGCGCTGGGCGTGGACATCACCCCGCGCCTGACGACCCTGAAGGTGACGGAACCGGCCAAGCGCAAGGGCGGCGTCAAGGTCGCCTCGGTCGCCGAGCTTGTGTCCAAGCTGCGCGACGAAGCCCGCGTCATCTGATCAGCCACACCGTCATCAAAGGATAAGCAACATGAGCATTCTGGTTGTTGCAGAGCCCTCGACCGGCGCTGTGAAGAAGCCGACCCTGACCACGCTGGGGGCTGCTGCCAAGATCGGTGGGCAGACGCATGTGCTGGTCGCCGGTTCTGGCGTGGGCGAGGCTGCCAAGGCCGCGGCATCTGCGGCGGGTGTGGCCAAGGCGCTGGTCGCCGATGGGGCCGAATATGCCAACCCGCTGGCCGAGAATTTCGCGCCCCTGGTGGTGGCCGCAGTGAAGGCTGGCGGCTACAGCCATGTGCTGTTCACCGCGACCACGTTCGGCAAGAACCTGGCCCCGCGCGTGTCGGCCCTGCTGGATGTGCAGCAGATCAGCGAGATCAGCGGCGTCATCGACGCCGACACGTTCGAACGCCCGATCTATGCCGGCAACGCCATCGCCACGGTCAAGTCGTCGGATGCGATCAAGGTGATCACGGTGCGCGGCACGGCGTTCGAAGCCGCCGCCGAGACTGGCGGGGCCGGTGCTGTGGAGGCGCTGAGCGCCACGGGCGAGGCGGGCCTGTCCAGCTTTGTCAGCGCTGAGCTGACCAAGTCGGAGCGCCCGGAACTGACCAGCGCGCGCGTCATCGTCTCGGGCGGGCGCGGCATGCAGTCGGGCGACAATTTCCCGATGCTGGACAAGCTGGCGGACAAGCTGGGTGCGGCGGTGGGTGCATCGCGCGCGGCGGTGGATGCCGGTTTCGTGCCCAACGATTATCAGGTCGGCCAGACCGGCAAGATCGTGGCCCCGGAACTGTACATCGCCGTCGGCATCTCAGGTGCCATCCAGCACCTGGCCGGCATGAAGGACAGCAAGGTCATCGTCGCCATCAACAAGGACGAAGAAGCCCCCATGTTCCAGGTGGCCGATTACGGCATCGTCGGCGATCTGTTCAAGATCGTTCCGGAGCTGACCGAGGCGCTGGG
>LJHR01000006.1 GCA_001296005.1 alpha proteobacterium AAP38
GTATAGGACACCCAAACACCCCAACGCAACAACTTTCTGCAGACATAAGTCACTTTTCTGAAACGACACCGTAACACCACAAACCCTGGGTCCATTGACCCTATATATGGCGTTCAAAACAAAGCCCCCGGACCGCGATGGCCGGGGGCTTTTGAAAAGGGGCCTCAGTTGGCCGGTTTCACGAAGCGCAGGGTCATGCGGTCGCTTTCACCGATGGCCAGATATTTGTCGCGATCCTGGTCCTTCATGGTCAGGGTCGGCGGCAGCGTCCACACACCCTTGGGGTGATCCTTGGTGTCGCGCGGGTTGGAGTTGATCTCCGACGTCGCCACCAGCTTGAAGCCGGCATCGGTGGCCAGCTTGATCACATAATCCTCACGCACATAACCGGTCGGGGCCTTCGGGTCCTGCGGCTGATCCTTATTGGCGCGGTGTTCGACGACACCCAGCACGCCGCCGGGCTTCAGCGCCTTGAACATGGCCTTGAACGCATCCTCGGCCCAGCCGGCCCCCATCCAGTTATGCACATTGCGGAAGGTCAGGACACGGTCAACGGAACCGGCGGGCACGAAATCCAGCGCCTTAGGCCCGAAACCCGTCACCTGGGTATTGGCGTAGAGGTCGGGACGGGCTGCCAGCTTATCCTTGAAGCGCTGAATGGCGGCCAGGGTGTTGGCCGACGCCCCGTTGGGATCAGCGGCAGCCGCGATATAGCGGCCATTGGCGTTGAGGAGCGGCCCCAGCACCTCCGTGTACCAGCCGCCGCCAGGCCAGATCTCCACGACACTCATCCCCGGTTCGACCCCGAAGAATTCCAGCGTCTCCACCGGATGGCGCCACTGGTCGCGCGCCTTATTGGTATCGGAGCGGTGATCACCGGCCAGAATCGGGGCCAGCAGGTCCCGCACGGGGGCAGCAGCCAGCTGCGCAGCGGGGGTGTCGGCGGCCTGGGCCGGCAACAGAGGCAGGGAAAGGGCGGCGGCCAGCAGCAGCGGCACCGTCTTCTTGGAGATCATGGGCGTTCCTTCCGCGACAGAAGTACGGATGCCGACCCGGCATCCGGGTGGCGACACGCTAACCATGATGAGGCCTGAGGCCAAGAGGCCGTTCGGCCTATCCATGACAGGACCATGGGTCGGGCGCCGGATTGGCCCCACCAATGGCGGTCACATAGAGATGTCAGGGAAGGAAATTGGTGCCCCCGGTCGGACTCGAACCAACACGCCCTTGCGGGCAACAGATTTTGAGTCTGCCGCGTCTACCATTTCGCCACGGAGGCACCGAGCGCTTCAACGCGAGGCGGCACTATAATGATGAAAGACGGGCGGTCAATGAAATCCTGTGGGAGTGCCGCTTGCGGCCATCGGTCCCATCGGGGTGGCCCTTTGCGGAGGCGGGTATCGTCATTATAGTGTCGGCCATGATGAATAGGCCCCCCCCCTCCCCGCTCGCCCGCCTTACCGGCGCGCCCCGCCTCCCCTCCTTGCTGCTGATACTGGCGGCGCTTACGGCGCTGGGGACGGCGTTCGCCTCGCAATATTGGGGCGGGTTGAACCCGTGCGAGATGTGCTGGTGGCAGCGCTACGCCTATATGACTTCCGTCGTGCCGCTGCTGCCCTCGGCCTTTTTGCGGCTGACGGCGGCGCAGCGGCGGGTGTCGCTGCTGCTGGGCGGGCTGGTCTTTCTGGTGGGGGCCGGTATTTCGCTGTTCCATGCCGGCGTGGAGCAGAAATGGTGGGAAGGCTTCACGGCCTGCACCGCCCCGATCAGCGCCGGCGGCCTGGATGATCTGCGCGCCGCGATCCTGGCCGCCCCCGTTGTACGCTGTGACGAGATCCCCTGGTCGCTGTTCGGCATATCCATTGCCGGGTTCAGCGCCATTGCCAGCCTGGTGCTGGCCCTGTTCGCCGTGAAGGCGGCCTTTTCCACGGAGACGGCACGATGAGCCATCCCAATCCGACCCTGCCTGCCCATCTTCTGGCACCCCGCCCCCTGGCCGACGGTCCCACCGCCGATGCAGGCGAGGTGCCGGCCTCGGCCCGTCCGCGCCGGCTGCCCGGTGATCCCGTGCCCAGCCTGGAACGCATGATCCGCGTCGATCAGGCCGGTGAATATGGCGCCGTCCGCATCTATACGGGGCAGATGGCCGTTCTGGGCAAGGGGGATAAGGGCCCCATGCTGCGCCATATGACGGAGCAGGAGCAGGTCCATCTGGAGACGTTCAACAAACTGGCGCGGGAGCGGGGCGTGCGCCCCACGATGTTGCAGCCCGTCTGGCATCTGGCCGGCTGGGCGCTGGGTGCCGGCACCGCCGCCCTGGGCAGCCGGGCCGCCATGGCCTGTACGGTGGCGGTGGAAGAGGTGATCGACCAGCATTATGCCGAACAGGCCGAACAACTGGGGCCAGACGAAGCGCCCTTGAAGGCCACCATCGAGCAGTTCCGAGCCGAAGAGCTGGAGCACCGGGATATCGGTCTGGCGCATGAGGCGGAGCTGGCCACCGGGTATCCGGTCCTGTCCGCCCTGATCAAGGCGGGGTCGCGCACCGCCATCTGGCTGTCACAGCGTATCTGAAAGACGATGGGGCGGCGACCACGCCGCCCCATCGTCCTGTCATTACCGATAGCGCATCGCGTCCGCGATCTCGCGGTCGACAATGGTCTTGCCGATGGGGGCGAAGGCCAGGCCCGCGAATTTAAAATGCTGCAGGCCGAACGGGATGCCGATGACCGTGATGCAGCAGGCCAGCCCGATGATCAGGTGGCCCAGGCCCAGCCAGATGCCACCGAACAGGAACCAGATCACATTGCCGATGAAGCCCAGCGGGCCGGTGCCGATATCTTCGCGCCCCGTCAAATCATCACGCGGCACGGCCACCCGGCCAAAGGGCCAGAACATGAAGATGGCGATGTTCAGCGCGGCCCGTGCCCAGGGAATGCCGACAATGGAAAT
Source organism: alpha proteobacterium AAP38 (assembly GCA_001296005.1). Classification (GTDB taxonomy): domain Bacteria; phylum Pseudomonadota; class Alphaproteobacteria; order Azospirillales; family Azospirillaceae; genus Niveispirillum. Next base: position 2,953 of record LJHR01000006.1, read on the forward strand.
AACCATCACCAGCGTCGCCGTCAGCCAGGCCAGCCCGGCATTCCAGCCGAACAGCAGCAGCCACAGGATATTCATCAGCAGATTGATCATCGCGCGGTCCCTCCTTTCAGGACGTCCCTTTTAATGTGGGCGGTCAGAAGAAATTTGTAACGACCGCTGCGACGACTCCGATTGGTGCCACTACGCGCACCAGCAGGCGCCAGAGAGAATAGAAGAACGGGCTTTCAAACCCGACCGCCGCCACACTGTCCTGGCGCGTCACCACCCAGCCCGCGAACAAGGCCAGCATCACGCCGCCCAGCGGCAGCAGGATGTTGGAGGTGAGGAAGTCGATCCAGTCGAACCAGGTGCGGGTGCCGCCGAACGGATGCACATCCGACCAGATGTTGAAGGAGAACAGGGTCAGGAAGCCCAGCACCCAGGCGACGATGCCGCCGATCCAGGCCAGCGCCGAGCGCGACAGGCGCACACGGCCCGCAAACGCCGCCACGATCGGTTCCAGCAGCGAGACCGAGGACGTCAGAGCCGCGATGGCCAGCAGCACGAAAAACACCGCCCCGAAGATCGCCCCGCCCGGCATGGCGCCAAAGGCAACCGTTAGGGTGACGAACACCAGACCCGGCCCTTCCGAGGGGTTCAGGCCATTGGCAAAGACGATGGGGAAGATGGCGGCACCCGCCAGCACCGCCGTCAGAATGGCGGCAAAGACAATGACCACCGAGGTGCGGGGGATCGACACGCCGCCCGGCAGATAGGCGCCATAGGCCAGCATGGTGCCAAGCCCGATGGAGAGTGAAAAGAAGGCCTGACCGGTGGCGGCCAGCACCACATCCCAGGTCACGGCCCCGAAATCCGGCTTGAACAGGTAAACCATGCCAGCGGTGAAATCGCCCTCAATACCGGCATAGATGCACAGCACCACCAACAGCGCGAACAACAGCGGCATCATCCAGACCACGGCCTTTTCAATGCCAGACTGGATGCCGCGCGCCACCGGGATGATGGTCAGCAGCATGAACAGGGCATGCCAGAAGGTCAGGGCCAGAGGATCGGCCAGGAAATCATCGAAGGCCTTGCCCGTCTCCGCCCCCGACAGGCCGGTCATGCCGCCCATCAGCAGCTTGGGGATATAGGCCAGCGACCATCCCGCCACGACGGAGTAGAAGGACAGGATCAGCACCGCCGCCAGCACCCCGACGCAGCCGACCAATCCCCAGGTTGCCCGCCCAGAATAGCGGCGGCCCAGTTCGACCAACGTTTCGATGGGACCCTGCCGGCCCATGCGGCCCAGGGTCAGTTCGGCGATCAGGATGGGCAGGCCCACAGCCAGCACACAGATCAGATAGACCAGCATGAAGGCAGACCCGCCGCCCGTGCCGATCATATAGGGGAATTTCCAGATATTGCCCAACCCGACCGAGGAGCCGATGGCGGCCATCAGAAAGGCGAAACGTGACGACCACTGGCCGGCGGCAGCGCCGGCATTGTCATTGGATTGCAAGAGGCCTACCCCTGTTCCGATCCGGCCATTATCCCCCGCATGACGGGGCCGGCCGGGTTTTGTCCGATATTTCAAGCAATAACCCTGGCCCCTAGCCAGGGGCAAGCCCCCCACCAATCGGGCGGCGGCGATTCCAGGACGATTCCATTACGGAAATCCTAACACGCGCATGGATGCCGGCCCGGTCCTGCGTTGATGGCGGATTGACGGGCTCTGTCACAGAGCATACTTTATGCCCAACAACTGAGGTGTGTGATGGCGATCAGCGGCGTTTCCTCCTATAGCTCTTCTGTCTTCCAGACCCCCGGCGTTCGCCCGGCGGAGAGCAATACGCGCGTTCAGCCGGTGCCCCCGTCTGATCAGCAGGCGCAGCAGACCGCCGCCACCCAGCAGGATAATCAGCAGACCAACACCAATCCGACCGACAATGAACGTCAGGAAGCGGTTGCCTCTGGTCGTACCCGTGGCAGCTTCGTGAATATCACCGCCTGATTCGGTGATAGGTTCAAAAAAAGGCGCGGTGCCCACGGGTACCGCGCCTTTTGTTTTTTGGGCCGGGTGAACCCCGGATCAGGCAAGCTGGCAAAAGGCGGCGGATGCCGCCGCTCGGCGCTAAAGCGAACGTGAAATCTCCCTTGATCGGTTACGATCAAGGGGGTCACTGTTCTTTCTTTTTCTTCAATTCCCGCTTCTGGTCGGTCTGGGCGCGGTCAAGTGCGTTCAGGTTCTGCAGGGCGATATTGGCGGCGGACGTACCGGCGGCCACACGGCGTACCGATTCCCAATCCTGCTTGGCCCGTACCATATCGCTTTTGGCGGCGCGCAGATTGCCGCGCAGCAGCAGCGCCTCCCCGCTTTGCGGCGACAGGCGCAGCGCCTCTTCCACATCGTTCATCGACTTGCCATCCAGCGCCAGCAGATGGTGCGCCTGGGCCCTCAGCAGCCAGGCCTCCGCCATCTTTGGCGCCAGTTCGAGGACCTTGTCCAGATCGGCGATAACCTCCCAATAGCGTTCCATGCCCGCGCGCGCGATGGCACGGTCCATCAGGATCTGCGGGTCGCGCGGCGTCAGCTCCAGGGCCTTGCCGAACGCCGCCTCCGCCTGCGGCAGCTTATGGGCATTGGACCAGGCCGTGCCCGCCCGGCTCAGCAGATTGGCGCGCATGGCGGGGCGTTCACGCACCATCTCCGCCGCCACCGTCTCCAGCGCCGGTGCGGCCTGTTCCCAATCCCCGCGCAGCATCAGGGCCAGGGCCTGGCAAAGACGGGCATCCACACCCGCCCCCTGGCGTTCCCAGAGCTTTGCCTCTTCATAGGCGAAGTCAGGCAAGGCCTCGGCCCGGTCAAGGCAGGCGGTGCGGTTGGCGAAAATCGCCCCTTCCTGCGCCATAACGGACAGCGGCAGGCACAGGGTGGACAGGGCGATCAACGCCCCGGCATTGAGCATTCGGTTCATGACACGCTACAAATCCTGATCCGTCCCCTGCTGGCAAGTGTCAAAACGTTCATGATCACAACACCCACCATGCCGGTCGGCCGGCTGTTCATCTTCGGTCTGGGTTATACGGCCCTGCATCTGGCCGACCGTCTGCGCCATATGGGCTGGTCGCTGGCCGGCACGGTGCGGGGACAGGACAAGGCCGATGCCTTGCGCGCGCAGGGCATTGACGCCTTCACCTTTGACCGGGGCAGGCCCCTAGCGGATGTCGTATCCGCGCTGGATGGGGTCACCCATATCCTGTCATCAGTGCCGCCCGATGCCGATGGCGACGCCGTGCTGGACCATCACGGGGCCGATATCGCGGCGCGGGCATCTGGCCTGCGCTGGGTCGGATATCTGTCGACCACCGGGGTCTATGGCGATACCGGCGGCGGCTGGGTGGATGAGGACAGCGCCTTGAACGCCACCGGCCCGCGCGGCCAGCGGCGGGTAGCGGCGGAGGCAGGCTGGCTGGCCCTGCACCGGCAGGCCGGCCTACCGGTGCATCTGTTCCGCCTGCCCGGCATCTATGGTCCGGGGCGCAGCGCCATTGATACGGTGCGGGCGGGCACGGCCCGGCGCATCGACAAGCCGGATCAGGTGTTCTGCCGCATCCATGTCGATGATATTGCCGGCGCCATTATCGCCTCCATGGCCGCGCCCCAGCCCGCCACAGCCTATAATATCGTCGATGATGAGCCCGCACCGGCCGCCCAGGTGGTGGAATATGCCGCAGCCCTGCTGGGGGTCGAGCCTCCCCCACTGGAACCTTTCGATCCCGCAACAATGTCGGCCATGGCCGCCAGCTTTTATGCTGATAATCGCCGGGTCCGGAACGACCGGCTTAAATCCTGTCTTCAATATCGGCTGATCCACCCCACCTATCGGGAAGGACTGGCGGCGCAGTTGGCCGCAGAGACAAATAGTGTCAGGCCTGTAACGGCTGGGTAAATCCGCAGGCGGACCGTTGCCGTCCCGGTTAGGATCAAGGAATGCACGACCCCGCCCCCCTGAACGACATCACCGCCCCCGTTGCCGCCGAAAGCGATGATGCGGCCCTGCGCCGCGATCTGTCGCGCCACCGCTGGATGGCGGGGTCCTGTCTGGCCCTGGCCGCCGGTGGCTGGGCCGTCAGCCATGCCCCTTTCATGCCGCCCGGCATCGCGCCTGCCCTGCGGGCCGTAGCCGAGGCGGGGATGATTGGCGGGTTGGCCGACTGGTTCGCGGTGACGGCCCTGTTCCGCCATCCGCTGGGTCTGCCCATCCCGCATACGGCCCTGGTGCCGCGCAACCGCGACCGCATCGCCGATGGCATCGCCGCCTATATCGACCGGGAATTCCTGGAACCCGCCATGCTGGTGGAACAGGTGCGGCGCATGGACCCGGCGGCCAAGCTGGCCAATCTGCTGGCGGATGAAGAGGATCGGGGGCGGCTGGTCGATCTGGTGGCCGGCATGCTGCCGGGGCTTCTGTCGCGGCAGGGCGATGCCCCGTTGGCCAATGCCCTGGGCCACGCGCTGGCCGCCGGCCTGTCACAGGCCGACCTGCGCCCGGCCCTGGCCGGCGCCCTGCGCCATTTCGTGAACAGCCCGTCACTGGAACCGCTGCTGCGGGAGATCGCGGACCGGCTGATCCATCTGATGCATGGGCAGCGTGGCTGGGTGGAGTCGGCGGTGGCCGGCAAGTCCCGCTGGTGGATGCCGTCTTCGGTCGACAAATCCCTGGCCGACACGATCAATGAGGCGATCCTGGGCCATCTCTGGGATCTGCGTTCCCCCCACGCCCCGGCGGGGCAGGAATTGCGCGACTGGCTGAAGTCCCTGCCGGATGAGGTGGAGGCCGGCAGCGAGCTGGCCCAGCGTCTGCTGGAGGCGCTGCGTCAGTTCACAGGTCCGGAGGTGGCGGGCCCCTTGCTGCATGACCTGTTGTCGGGTCTGCGCGACGCGGCGCTTGCCGATCTTGACCGGCCCGATGGCCATATCCGTTCGGCCCTGCATGGTGTGGCGGCGTCGTTGGCCGATGCCATGCGGGAGGCACCGGTGCGCGACCGCCTGAACCAGGCGGTGGAGCAGGCCTTCACGTCCGCCCTGCCCCGCTGGCGCGAGGCGATTCGCGATTTCGTGGCCCGGACCCTGAAGGCGCAGGATGTGAAGGAGTTCACGCAGCGCCTGGAACTGCGGGTCGGCCGCGACCTGCAATATATCCGCATCAACGGCACTCTGCTGGGTGCCGCGATCGGCGGGCTGCTATATGCCTTGAACCAATGGCTAGGCGGGTAACGGCGGCGGTTACGGTTCGAACAGCAGCCGGCCGGCGATATATTCTTCCTTCATGGCCCCCCACGCCGCCAGATGGATGACACAAACCTCACGCACCGGCTTGGCCGATACTGACAGGACCACTCCCGTCGTAAAGTCCCGGACAATGCCCCCCATATTGCAGTGATAATTATACAGCGGGTCCAGTACCGTGACCATCCCGGTACGGCAAATCACACCGTTGAACGCCGTCTGCTCGGTAAAATGCATAAATCCGGGATTGCAGATATCCACCCTTGGTGCAATTTCCAGGATGTCCTGGAACCAGTTTTCCCAGAATGGGGAAGCACCTGAAAGAGCAAAGACACCGGAACTGAAGAAGGACCGCCCCGCCATTGCCCGTGCAAACCGCACCTCATAGGTGCCATAGAGCCAGTTTTCCTGAACATTCCTTGTGATCGTCATGTCGTGCAGCACACTTGGATAGTAATGAGAGACCATCGGAGAGGCGACAGCCATATCCGGTCCAAACATCTGTGCCTGTTTGACCGCCGCAACCAGAGTATCGTTCTGAACCCAGGTGTCACAATCCATGTAGATATAATTGGCATAGCCAGGGATGATTTTAGGAAACAGCGGCCGGATGAACTGTCCGAATGTATAGGCATGGCGGCTGACAATATCGGCGAGCACCGTAGGAAACACGTCCAAACCCAGCGGGACATAGCGCACACCGTACCGGGCCAGTTCGTCCTGGTGTTCAGGGGACAGGCCGGGGGACACACAGAACCGATCTTGTGCCGCCATGGTGGGCGCACTCTTGGCGATGGAGGCCAGGAGATTGCGGCAATGGAAGAAAAAATTGTCGTCGCAGGCGATGACAATGGCGAACTCTCTTTCCGACACCTGCAATCTCCATATCATCACAAATGAGAATCCGCGCACCGGATGCCGACCCAGCGCGCGGATATCCTCAAACTACGTGATTACGAGAAAGACTGGCAAGCATATGCAATTCTCAGGGCGTCGCAAACGCCGACAGGGTCACCCGCGCCTCAAGCACCATCTGATCCTGCACGCCGGGCAGGGCGTCGGCCATCTGGGGTGCGGCCGCCATCACCATCTTCTCCCGATAGGCACTGGCCGGCATGGCCATACGCTGTTCAGTGAAACTGATATCGCCGGCCCGGTAATTGCGGCCTGGGAAGGCGGCGTTCAGGCGCTTCAGCTCGGCATTGACCTTGGCGTAGATCTTGTCACGCAGGGCCGACCGGGTTTCCTCCGTCTCCGCCAGGGTCGGGTCGAAGGCGACGCCACCCACCCGCACCTGCAGGCCGGGCTTGCTGGCCTTCTTGGCCCGGTCGCCCAGCGCCGACAGCTGGCCTTCCGGCAGACGGGCCTGCAACTGCGCCTGCCAGCGTTCCAGACCGGCGCTGTCGCTCTGCGGGTTCATGGCGACGATGCGCCATTCGGCCTTGTCCGCGATACCGGCCACCGCCTTCAGCACATCCGACCGGACAGTGCCGCCATTGCCGTTGCCCGCGATATCGACGACCAGGGTGACCAGGGCCGTTTCCGTCTTCACCCAATCTTCCACCGAGACGTTGAAGGAAACGGTATCGATCACGGGCTGCACGGGCAGGGTCTGGGCCGACACAACCGGAACGGCGGTGAACAGCAGGCTGGCAAGGGCAAGGGGGACCAGCGACCGGCGCATTTCATTTCTCCACAACACGGCTATCCAGGGACGACATCGCCCAGCCCGCATCCTAGCCCATGGGTTGCGGCCAAATTGCGTCGGGATTGCGGAAAGGATCAGAAATCCAGATCGGCGTAATGTTTGGGTGGCGGCAGGCCCGGCTGATGGTCGGTCAGCAGCGGGCGGAAGCTGGGCCGGCTTTTCACGCGGGCATAGAAATTCCGCGCCTCGGGATGATCATCCCAGGGCACATCGCCCAGATAATCGATGGAGGAAAGCTGTGCCGCCGCCGCGATATCGGCCCAGCTGAACTGGTCGCCGGCCAGCCAGGTGCGCCGCTCGCACAGCCAGCCGATATAGTCGAGATGGTAATGGATATTGGCGAGGCCGGCGCGGATCGACTGTGTGTGCGGCGTACCCTGGCCGGAAAAACGCTTGAACAGCTTCTCGCCCACCAGCAGGTCCGTCACCTCGGCCCGGAATTTCACATCGAACCAGCCGACCAGCCGCCGCACCTCTGCCCGCAGCGCCACCTCGCGGCCCAGCAGGCTGCTCTCGGGATAGGCATCTTCCAGATATTCGCAGATGGCGGTCTGGTCGGCGATGACGCTGCCATCTTCCTCCACCAGAACCGGCACTTCGCCGGCGGGGTTCAACAGCATGAATTCCTCACGCCGCTCCCAGGGCTTTTCCAGCTCCAGCGCGAAATCCAGGCGTTTTTCGGCCAGCGCCACCCGCACCTTGCGTGAAAAGGGGGAGAGGGGATGGTGAAAAAGCGTCCGCATATTGATCCCGATCCGCCGTCCGATCACCGGCTGAGTTCAAGCTGTGCCACAGAGAATACCTGTCTGACAAGGGTTGGGCACCGTAACCTTATGGCCAGGGTCTTGTGATCACGGGGAAAATTGCGGCTGAACCCCGGTTCTGCCCCCAAATTGGCCCCCCGTATCGGGGTGGGGTGGACAGGCCCCCCTGCCCGATGCGATATCCGGTGCCGGTTCAGAGCGGGGGGATGGAACATGGACGGTGGCGTGACGGTGCGGGCGATCCAGGCGGATGACCGGGTGCAATGGCGGGGCCTGTGGGATGCCTACTGCACCTTCTACCGTGCCGATGTGCCAGCCGATGTCACCAATGCCCTGTGGGCCCGCATCCTGGACCCGTCCAGCACCGTGAACGGTCTGGTGGCCGTGGATGATGCGAGCGGACAGTTGCTGGGCCTGTGCCATTACGTCCTGCACCCGCATACATGGTCGGCCAAGCTGGTCTGTTACCTGGAGGACCTGTTCACGGCAGAGGCCGCGCGCGGCAAGGGTGTGGGCCGCGCCCTGATTACCCGGTTGACGGCGATGGGGCGTGAGGCCGGCTGGGGCCGCGTCTATTGGAATACCGAGGAAGACAATGCCCGCGCCCGCCACCTGTATGACAAGGTGACGGGCGGGGCCGATGGCTATGTGCGTTATATGATCAAGCTGTGAGCGTAAGGCTTCACACAAACAGCACCAGCACACCCGTATAGCCATAAAGCTGCGCGTTGGAGATTTCACCGCCCGCGAAAAAGCCGGTCAGCGGAAAGTCGCCCAGATGGCGGTGGATCAATTCCCGCTCAACTCCTTCCCGCCCGAACAGCCGGCCCCCGCGCGCCACACAGGTGATGTAGATGCCGGCGCGCGGCACCTGCCCTACCGGCAGCCGTCGCTTCAGCCCTTCCAGCATGCGGACCGTGTCCGCCTCGGCGGCGGCCGCGTCGCGGCGGCAGAACTGGATCGGCTGCCCATCCGTCACATTCTCCCCGATGGCGATCCAGCCGCGTTCCAGGTCGATGGCTGTCAGATCACGGACCAGCCGGTCGCCGCGGTCATCGCCGGGAATGGGCAGGCCCGCCATGATCAGCCCCGAAATCCGGCGCAGATCAGCCGACAGTTCCGGCCCGATATCGGCCTTCAGCGCAGAAAGCGCCGGGGCACCGTCAATCTCCATCACCACATGCGCATCCGCCCTGGTGATGGTGCGCACCGGACCGATGGGGGTGCAGCCCTGGGTCAGGCCGGTGGCGACGGCGATATCGGCATCGAACATCACGCCCGCCAGGCCCGGCCCCGTTTCATGCCCGCACAGCACCGCCTGTTCCCCGCGCGAAGCCGTGAGGCCGCCCACAATGAACCCACCCGTCCGCCCCGCCACATCCAGCAGCAGCGACGGCAGCCGCGCATGGCGCGGATCGCCATGCATCAGCAGCAGCAGCGGCGCGTGATCACGCAGCCAGGGCTGGACCGCATCCACGGCCCCCGCGCCATCCGTCATCGGCCCCAGCAGTTGCACTGCCCCGTCGGGCAGCCGCCCGATCAGGACGGACAGGGCCGGGCGGTCATAATATTCGCCCCCCTGGCCCAGCACGCCGATGCCCACCGTGCCGACCCAGTCGCGCACGCCCGTCACCCCACGCAGCAGGGTGGCGATGCTGCCGATCTGGTCGGCCAGATGATCGGTGACATAGAGCACGCCGAAATTGGCACCGGGCACCAGGGTCAGGTGATCCAAACAGTCCTTGGCGGCACTGGACCAGTCGGCCCCGGTGCCGGCCGCGCTGGCGAACAGGGGCGCGTCGTCGAGCATCTCCTCCATCACTTCGCCCCGGCCTTGATCTTGTCCAGCGTGGCGGTAACGGTGGGCAGGATATTCTTGACGATGACGGCCACCCCTTCCGTGGTCGGGTGCATCCCGTCTTCCTGGTTCAGCTTCGGGTCCATCGCCACCCCTTCCAGGAAGAACGGGTACAGCGTCACACCATGCTTCTTGGCAAGGTCAGGATAGATGGCGTCGAACACCTTGCCATATTCACTGCCCAGGTTGCGGGGCGCCATCATGCCGGCCAGGATGACGGGCACGTTCTTTTCCGCCAGCTTGGTTAGGATCTTGTCCAGGTTCTCGCGGGTACGGGCCGGGTCGATGCCGCGCAACCCGTCATTGGCCCCCAGTTCCACGATCATCAGGCCCGGCTTGTCAGCCAGAATCCAGTCCAGCCGCGACAGGCCACCCGATGTCGTCTCCCCCGACACACCGGTATTGGGGACGGAAACGGCATAGCCCTTGGCCTTCAGCGCCGTTTCCAACTGGCTGGTGAACGCCGCCTCACGCGGCAATTTATAGCCGGCGGACAGGCTGTCCCCCAGGACGATGATCTTTAATGGCGCCGGTGTGACCTGCGCCATCGCGCCCGACGGTGCCAATAGGCATGAAAGCAGCAGGATCAGTAGCCCGAGTCGGTTGAAAGCGGCCCCCACGGGGCCATATCGGTTCGGTTCACCCTTGCTGCGAAGGTTTGTCATGGCGATGCCCATAGTTCCGGCCGACCCCGTCGTCCTGTTGCGCGATATCCACCTTAAGCTGGAGAGTGAGGCGGGCAGCGTCAACATCCTGAAAGGCATCAATCTGCATGTCGGCCGCGGAGAAAAGGTCGGCGTGGTCGGGCCCAGCGGGTCCGGCAAGTCCTCCATGATGATGATCCTGGGTGGTTTGCAGCCACCCACCTCAGGCTCGGTCAAGGTGAAGGGCCATGAACTGACCCGCATGAACGAGGATGAACTGGCGCGGTTCCGCCGGGATGAGGTGGGGATCGTGTTCCAGTCCTTCCACCTGATCCCCACCATGACGGCGCTGGAAAATGTCGCCATCCCGCTGGAATTTGCCGGTGCCCCCGACGCCTTTGACCGCGCCCGCAAGGGGTTGGAAGCGGTCGGCCTGGGTCACCGCCTGACCCATTATCCCGGACAGTTGTCGGGCGGTGAACAGCAGCGCGTGGCGCTGGCCCGTGCCTTCGCGCCCGAACCCTCGCTGCTGCTGGCCGATGAGCCGACAGGCAATCTGGATGGCGATACCGGCAAGCGCATCATCGAACTGATGTTCACCATGGCCGACCGGGTGGGCACCACCATCGTGATGATCACCCATGATCCGGGTCTGGCGCGGCAATGCGACCGCGTGATCCGACTAGTCGATGGTCTGATCGTGGATGACAGCGCCGGCGATGCCCGGCCCCTGGCGGCGGCGGGGCGTTGAGATGACGGCCACCACCCTGTCCACCAACAGCACCCAGACAGCACCACAAGCGGGCGGCTTCCTGTCGGAATGGAAACTGGCCTTTACCATCGCACGGCGTGAACTGCGCGGCGGCCTGTCAGGCTTCCGCATCTTCATCGCCTGTCTGGCCATCGGCGTCGGCGCCATCGCGACGGTGCAATCGATCTCCAGCGGCATCGAGGATGCGATGCGCAGTGATGGCCGCGCCATCCTGGGCGGCGATGTTTCCGCCCGCATCCTGTATCAGCAGGCGACGCCCGAACAGATGGCGTTCCTGGCGGCGCGGGGCGAGGTGATGACCGCCGCCGAAATGCGCGCCATGGCCCGCGACCCCAATGATGGCGGCAATACCGCGCTGGTGGAGCTGAAATCGGTCAGTGCCAATTACCCGCTCTATGGCAGTTTCGACATCCAGGGGCCGGACGGGCTGCCGCAGACCGTCGATATCCAATCCCTGCTGGCCGAACGCGAGGGGCGTTACGGTGCGGTCGTTGAGGATACGCTGGCCACCCGCCTGAACCTGAAGGTGGGATCACCGGTCAGCATCGGCGGACAGGTGGTGGAGGTGCGCGGCCTGATTGCGCGCGAGCCGGACAAGGCCGGGTCGGGCAGCTTCTCCCTTGGCCCCCGCCTGATGCTGTCGGAAGCGGCGCTCGCCAAGACAGAGCTGATCCAGCCGGGCAGCCTGATCACCTGGTCCTATCAGGTGAAGCTGCGGGACGGCATCACGCCCAAGGAATTCCGCGAACAGGCCAAGACGGAAATGGAGGGGGCACCCTGGCGCCTGCGTGACTACCTGAATGCGGCCCCACAGCTGTCGCGCTTCATCGACCGCATGACCCTGTTCCTGACCCTGGTGGGGTTGACGGCCCTGCTGGTCGGCGGGGTGGGCGTGGGCAATGCCGTGCGCGCCTATATGGATGCCAAGTCGAACACCATCGCCATGCTGAAATGCGTGGGCGCGTCGGGTTCGCTGATCTTCAAGACCTATCTGATCCAGATCCTGGCCCTGGCATCGGTCGGCATCGCCATCGGTCTGGCGGTCGGCACCGCCGGCCCCCTGGCCGCAGGGCAAGCGCTGGCGGAGGTGCTGCCCATCACGGCCCGTATCGGTGTCTATCCCGAGGCGCTGGCCGTGGCCGCCGGCTTCGGCTTCCTGACCGCGTTGGCCTTCTCGCTGTGGCCGCTGGGCCATGCGCGGGAGGTGCCGGCCATCGCCCTGTTCCGCGAACTGGTGCAGAAGGCCAAGGGCCGTCCCCGCGCCTCGTACCTGCTGGGCATTGCCGCATCGGGCCTGGGCCTGGGTGCCCTGGCGGTGGCGACGGCGCAGGAAAAGGGCTTTGCCATTTCCTTCGTCATCGGGGCCGTGGTCGTGCTGGGCCTGTTCTGGCTGGCCGGGATCGGCGTGACCAAGGCGGCAAAGGCCGTGGGCCGGCCCCGCCTGCCCGTCCTGCGTCTGGCCTTCGCCAATATCCACCGGCCCGGTAGCCCGACCAGTGCGGTAGTGTTGTCACTAGGTCTTGGCCTGACGGTGCTGGTTGCCATCGCTCTGATTGAGGCGAATTTCCAGAAGGAGGTTTCCGACCGCCTGCCCACCAACGCGCCGGCCTTCTTCTTCGTCGATATCCAACCTGATCAGGTTGAGGAATTCCGTCAGACCGTGCTGGCCGTGCCGGGGACCGAGGATCTGGCGCTCACCCCCAACCTGCGCGCCCGCATCGTGGCCATCGATGGGGTGGAGGCGGAAAAGGCCCTGAAGACCAAGGAATATTCCTGGGTCCTGAACGGCGACCGCGGCATCACCTGGCAGGCAAAGGCGCCCGCCAACGATAAGGTACTGGCCGGCGAATGGTGGCCCGCCGATTACCAGGGTCCGCCCAAGCTGGCCGTTTCCAAGGAGATCGCCGAAAGCTTCGGCATCGGTCCCGGTGCCACCATGACCATCAATGTCCTGGGCCGCGATATCGAGGGTGAGGTGGCGGTGGTACGTGAACTGGACTGGGACACGATCACCATCAACTTCACCCTGGTCTTCTCCCCCGGCGTTCTGGAATCCGCGCCCCAGACCTATCTGGCGACGGTGCGTGCGCCGGTGGAGGCGGAACCGGCGGTGCAACGTAATGTCGCCGTGAAGTTCAGCAATATCAGCGCAGTGCGCGTGAAGGACGCGCTGGAGACGGTGTCGGAGATCCTGGTCAATGTCGGCTTGGCCGTGCGCCTGACAGCGGCGGTCACCCTGCTGGCCGGCACCCTGGTCCTGGCCGGTGCGGTTGCCGCCGGGCACCGCCGCCGTGTCTATGATGCGGTTGTGCTGAAGGTGCTGGGGGCGACACGGGCGACCGTCCTGCGCGCCTTCCTGCTGGAATACGGCCTTCTGGGCCTGATCACGGCGGGTATTGCCGGCATTCTGGGCACCATCGTCGCCTGGATCGTGGTCAGCAAAGTGATGGACTTCCCGTTTGTCTTCATGCCCTGGGCGGTAATCAGCACGGCCTTGATTTGTACCGCCATCACCCTGACCTTGGGCTTCATTGGCACCTGGCGCGCTTTGGGTCAGCCCGCCGCACCTGTCCTTAGGATTGATTGACGACAACTGCGCCTGTCTGTTGTAGATATATAAGGAAAGGCTTCCCACGCGTGATAGGCGTGGGAGGCCGCTTGGCACCGGATGGGACAGCGATGCAGGTGGCAACGATGGAACCGGCGACGACGGTCGATAGCACCGGCCCGATCCCGGATGAGGTGTTGAACGCCAAGCTGATCGCCTGCTGGCAGGCGGCGTTGAATACCGATGACCCTGATGAAAGCCAGCGCTGGGTGGATATGGCCGAATGGCTGGCCCATCGCGACGATGAACCTGCCCCCACTACGCGAAGCAAGCGCCCCGTCGGCGACCGCCGCCGTTTCCCCCGCGTGCCCGTGCGCAGCACGGCGCTGCTGACCCTGGATGGTCGTGTCATCCGGGGTGAAACCGTCAACCTGTCGCGCACGGGCGCCTGTTTTGCCTGCACCGGCCCGGACGGGCTGGAGATCGGCATGCAGGGCGTATTTTCGGTGCGCGGCTGGGTGGAGGATCGCCCCGCCCTTATCGTGGCCCTGGACCCCGGTCAGGTCCGCCTGCGGTTCGACTGATACCAGCGGCACGAAATCATAACCCACGGTCAGGCTTTCGTGCTGTTAGAGCGTATTTCCGTTAACCGGAAATACGCTCTAGACCTTCGTTTTCCTCAGGCGCCGGCGCGGCATCCGCCGCTTGGCTTACGCCGCATGTGCGGCGCGGCGGCGGTCGCCGCCGGAGCTGTTTCCGGTCTACCGAAAACAGCTCTAGTATAGGCTCCCCTACCCCGCATAGACATTGGCCCGGCGCAGGCGCAACGAGACGGTCTGTCCCGGCGTCAGCGGCGTGGTGGTGGCGTGGCGGTCCAGGACCGCTTCCACCACCTTACCATCCAGGTTGAGGTCCAGGCGCAGCTGCGGCCCCACGGGCTGGATCAGGCGGATGGTGGCGGACAGGGTCCCCGCCTCTCCCGGTTCCGCCAGATCGATATCATGGGCGCGGATATAGGCCGTGGCCGGACCCGCCGGCGGCAAGGCGTTGACCACCGGTACACGCGCACCGGCGATGACCGCCGCACCGTCGGCCACCACGCAGTCCAGCCGCGTGCCACCGCCCAGGAAGTCGCAGACAAAGGCCGAGGCCGGGTTGTCATAGACCTCTGCCGGGGTGCCCACCTGTTCGATGCGCCCCTTGTTCAGGATGGCGACGCGGTCGGCCAGTTCCAGTGCTTCTTCCTGGTCATGGGTCACGAATACCGTCGTCACGCCCATGCCCTTATGGATATCGCGCAGCCAGCGGCGCAATTCCTTGCGCACCTTGGCGTCCAGCGCCCCGAACGGTTCATCCAGCAGCAGGACGCGCGGTTCGGTGGCCAGCGCGCGGGCCAGCGCCACACGCTGCCGCTGCCCGCCTGAAAGCTGGTTGGGATAGCGGCCCGACAAGGGCGCCAACTGTACCAGTTCCAGAAGGTTCATGACGCGCGTGCGGATGTCGGCGTCGGAAATCTTGGGCTTGCGGCGGGAGACGCGCAGACCGAAGGCCACATTCTCAAACACGCTCATATGCCGGAACAGGGCGTAATGCTGGAACACGAAGCCGACGCGCCGCGCGTGCGGCTCCGACACCGTCGCATCCTCCCCCTCGATCAGCAGGGTGCCTTCATCGGCAAAATCCAGCCCGCCGATCATGCGCAGCAAGGTGGTCTTGCCCGATCCCGAAGGGCCCAGCAGGGCCATCAGTTCACCGGACTGGATGTCCAGGTCAATCCCGTCCACAGCCGCAAAGCCGCCGAAACGCTTGGTCAGGTTCTTGATATTGATGCTCATGGGTCCGTTCCCATCAATGGCGGCGGGCGGTAGCGGCCAGTTCGGCGCCGTGGCGCCATTCCAGCAGCGATTTGGCGACCAGCGTCACCAGGGCCAGGATGGCCAGCAGCGAGGCGACCGCAAAGGCGGCCACGAAATTATACTCGTTGTAGAGGATCTCCACATGCAGGGGCATGGTGTTGGTCTCCCCCCGAATATGGCCTGACACAACTGACACGGCCCCGAATTCCCCCATGGCGCGGGCATTACACAGCAGCACGCCATAGAGCAGACCCCAGCGGATATTGGGCAGGGTCACGCGGCGAAAGGTCTGCCAGCCGCTGGCGCCCAGCGTGATCGCCGCCTCTTCCTCATCCACGCCCTGCGCCTGCATCAGCGGGATCAGTTCGCGGGCCACAAAGGGGAAGGTGATGAACATGGTGGCCAGCACCAGGCCCGGCACGGCAAAGACGATCTGCACCCCATGTTCACGCAAGAACGGCCCCATCAGGCCATGCGCGCCGAACAGCAGCACATAGACCAGACCGGAAATGACGGGACTGACCGAGAAGGGCAGGTCGATCAGGGTCAGCAGCAGGGATTTACCCGGAAACTTGTGCTTGGCGATGGCCCAGGCGGCGGCGACACCGAACACCACATTCACGGGCACGGCGATGACCGCGACCAGCAGGGTCAGCTTGATAGCCGCCAGCGCGTCCGGTTCCACCAGCGCCTCAAAATAGGCGCCCAGGCCACGGCGCAACGCCTCGGTAAACACAGCCGCCAGCGGCAGCAGGATGAAAAAGCCCAGGAAGCCCAGGCCGGCCAGCATGATCAGCGCCTTGACCCAGCCGGGTTCGGCCACCGTCACGCGGGATTTGGGGGCATGTCCACTCATCTCACACCCCCGCCCAGCGGCGCGACCAGCGCTGCAACAGATTGATCACCAGCAGCATGATGAAGGACAGGATCAGCATGGCGATACCGACTGAGGCGGCACCGGCATAATTGAACTGTTCCAGCTTGATCACGATCAGCAGCGGCGCGATTTCCGACACCATGGGCATGTTGCCGGCGATGAAGATCACCGATCCGTATTCCCCAACCGCCCGCGCCAGGGCCAGCGCGAAACCCGTCAGCAGGGCCGGGAAGATCACGGGGAAAATGACGCGGATGAAGGTTTCAAACCGCGTGGCGCCCAGGCATGCCGCCGCCTCCTCCAGCTCCGTATCCAGTTCCTCCAGCACGGGCTGCACGGTCCGCACCACAAAGGGCAGGCCGATAAAGGTCAGCGCCACCACCACGCCCAGCGGCGTATAGGCGACCTTGATGCCCAGCGGGTCCAGATACTGCCCCACCCAGCCATTGGGCGCATAGAGCGAGGTCAGCGCGATGCCGGCCACCGCCGTGGGCAGGGCGAAGGGCAGATCGACAATGGCATCCACCACCCGCTTGCCCCAGAAATCATAGCGCACCAGCATCCAGGCCACGGCCAGCCCGAAAACGGCATTGATCGCCGCCGCCACGAACGCCGCGCCAAAGGACAGGCGCAATGCCGCCAGCACGCGCGTTTCCGTCACCTGATGCCAGAAGCCGGACAGGCCAATATCCCACGGGCGGATCATCAGGGCCGCCAGCGGGATCAGCACGATCAGGGTCAGATGGGTGAGCGTAATGCCCAGCGTCAGGCCAAAGCCCGGAATGATGGAGCGGTTGCGCCGTTTGAACAGCGAGAAGCCGGAAGCACCGCTCATGCTGCGCCCCCTTTGGTGGCACCCGCCGAACGGCGAAGGGAAGGCAATGAAGGCAAGGCGAAATTCCTGTCCATGACCACCCCCCTGTTTTGACGCGCATGCCCCGCCGGTCCTGTCGGGGCCGGCGGGGATGGCTGGGGGTCAGACTAGTCTGGTTTGCCACCACCACAAAGGGTGCAGTGGTTAACGGCCTTATTACTGACCGGGCTTGTAAATCTCGTCAAACACACCGCCATCGGCGAAGTGGGTCTTCTGGGCCGTGGCCCAGCCGCCGAACTTGGTGATGTCGAACAGTTTGATGTTGGGGAACTGGGTCGCGTATTTCTGCGCCAGGGCCGGCAGACGCGGACGGTAATAGTTCTTGGCCGCAATCTCCTGCCCTTCGGGGGTGTAGAGATAGGTCAGGTAGGCCTCGGCCACCTTGCGGGTGCCCTTGCGGTCAACATTCTTGTCCAGCACGGCGACCGGCGGTTCGGCCAGAATGGAGACGGAGGGAACCACGATCTCCAGCTTGTCGGCGCCCAGTTCGTTGATGGCCAGGAACGCTTCATTCTCCCAGGCCAGCAGCACGTCACCGATGCCACGCTGCACGAAGGTGGTGGTGGAGCCACGGGCACCGGTATCCAGAACCGGCACATTCCGGAACAGCTTGGCGACGAAATCCTTGCCCGCCGCATCGCTGCCGCCGGCCTTGTCCGCCGCATAGCCCCAGGCCGCCAGATAGTTCCAGCGCGCCCCGCCAGAGGTCTTGGGGTTGGGCGTGATCACCTGGATGCCCGGCTTGATCAGATCATCCCAGTCCTTGATGGCCTTGGGATTGCCCTTGCGGACCAGGAAGACGATGGTGCTGGTATAGGGTGTGGAATTATAGGGCAGCTTGGCCTGCCACTGCTTGGACAGCAGGTCCGTATTCTCGGCAATCGCATCAATGTCAGACGCCAGCGCCAGGGTAACGACATCGGCGTCCAGCCCGTCAATGACAGAGCGCGCCTGCTTGCCTGAGCCGCCATGCGAGGCCTTGATCTCGATATCCTCGCCCGTGGTCGCCTTCCAATGCTTGGCGAAGGCCGCGTTGAACTCCTTATAGAGTTCGCGGGTCGGGTCGTAGGAAACGTTCAGAATCTGTCCGCTGCCCCACACGGGCGACACGGCAAGGCCAACCAGGGCGGCGGTGGTGATGGCGACACGTTTGAACCATTTCATCGTGGAAACTCCTTCATCCATCAGGCGGCTGCCACGAAGCATGGTTCGTGGCGCTTTAGCGTTTGGTGACGCGGCGCAAGCTGCGCGATCAAATTGCCGCGACCGTCGGGTTAATCCCTATTGGTGAAATGGACTTTGTACCCACCTTGATATGCTGTCAATACGGATTTTTAACGGATACCAAATGTTGATTGCGAAACAACAGCGACTTTTCACTGTTGAAATATGTGAAATATTGGTTAACTATTTAATATCAGATACTTAGTTACAATGTCACCCTGTATCTGGTTGGTATGGCATCAGAGATGGCAGGCGCGATCGCGCAAAAATGCCCGGACCTGTTTGGGGATATCCCGTATCCATCGGCCTGGGCGCTGCCTATTCTCCACTAAATTCAGGTAAATAAAAAGGGCGCCGGTGGCGCCCTTGTCTGCGGAGATATCAGGGGTCGGGTCGGGCCTTAGGCTCTCAGCCTCCGCGCTGCCAGACCTTGCTGATCAGGAAGTTCTTGGCCAGGAACTGATAGGTACGCTTCAACCGGTTTTCGGTTTCAGGTTCCTTATCGATATCGTTGCCATCCCACATATCGATCATTTCATCCCACACCATCAGCATGGTGTGCAGTTCGTCGCGCATGCGCCGGATGAAGGCGACCTGGGCGTCGAAGGTGCGCAGCATGGCCATCACCTCGGCCGTCTGCCCGTCCACCTGATCGAAGATATCGTCGAAATTGGCGACGGGTGTCTTGGCCAGAGCCTGCATGCGCCCCACATCGGCCACTACCTGCCCCTCACCCTTGAAGGTACGCTTGGCCTGACCGAGCTTCGACATGATCTTCTGAACATGGCTGTAACGGTCGCGCAGCGCCTCGATATAGGAGAGTTCGCGGGCCAGATAATCGACCTTGTCGACCATCTCCTGCTTGCGGTCTTCGGGCAGGCCGAACTGCTTGGCCAGCTTGGAAAAGGCTTCCTGGGCCTTCTGCTTGGTCTGCGGGTCTTCCACGATCTGTTCCAGTTGGAACCGGTCAGTGATCATGGATTCGCGTCCCGTGATCCAGGACACGAGCTGCAGCGTCAGGCGGCCACGGGCGATGGTCAGGTGACGTTCATCCACCCGCCACGACGCCGAACCATCCAGCAACTCGCGCGGGATGCTGTCGCCCGGACGGATTTCCTTGACGAATTTCAGCCCCTTCTCGACGATGGTCAGCAGACGTGCATCGTCACTCTTGTCTTCGATCTGAAAACTCTCGCGAAGGGTGCGGAAAGGGATCTTCCCCCAGACATCGCCCAGATGAACATTGAAGACGGGATCGTTATTATCCTTGGACAAGGCGAAATAGCCGCCCGGAAGCTGAAAGACCTTGGAGGTGAACAGGAAATGGGTGCTGGTGTCGCCCTTCTGGTCACCCTGGTCCTTGCCCTGGCCTTCTGTCGCGTTTCTTTCAGACACTGAAACCATCCGGGCTGACCCGGTCCCCATCTTCCGCGATCATTGCAACGGCCAGTATAGCCTGCCCGTCCCCTTTTACGACACGAACCATATCACCCAAAGGGTGGGTTGACGAACCCTTATCTGGATTTCCGGGATGTATCGTATTGGAAATGGACAGACCCTTGTAACCTTGCCGGCCCGCGTTACAGACGACCGGCAACTGCCATCAATCATTCATCATCTTGGCGCTCTTGATGGCGTCGCGCAGCAGCACGCCCTTGCGCAGGATATTGTCAACGATACGACCCTGGACCATCTGGATGCCCGCCTTTTCCGCGAACATCAGGCCCGATACCGACCCGCAGCGGGCCAGGATGAACCGGCAATTGCTCTGCGCCTTGATCTTTTCGGAAAACACCTCGAACTCATGGTCCGACATCATGTCCATTTCGTCGTTCCAGAAGATCTTGGCATAGTCGCAGGCCATATATTCCAGGTCCATATGCGTGACCCAGAAGTCGTTCAGCCCGTCGATACAGATCTGGTAGCCCTTGGAAGAGGCGAAATCGACCACCTCCTTATAGGTGTCGATATTCTCCACCAGATCGGCCTTGTTGATCTCCAGGATCACATTGCCGCGCAGGTCCGCCGTCAGACGTTCGTCAAATTTCACGAACGAGGCCGACATGATGGTGGACAGGTTCAGGTTCAACCCGATGCGCCGACCGCGCAGGAAATCCACACCGTAATTCAGCGCCTTCAGCACCGAATTATCGAGATTGGCCGTGAAGTAGCTGAACAGCCACTTGTTGGCGGTGATGTCGTAATTGGGCGACAGCCGTTCTTCCAGCGCCTTGATGGCGATATACAGCTCGAAATATTCGAACTGGTTCTGTTCACCATTGGTGATATCGACCACCGGCTGGTTCAGCATGAAGGGCGACAGGTCGAACATCTGCACGGCGCGTTCGATCTTGCCCAGTTCCTCCAGCGTGATGGGCGGCTTCGTCTCCGCCTTGGCCGCGTCGGCATTGCTCTCCCGCGCCAGACCTTCGATGAACCGGATCACGTTCACGAAGTTCAGCGACAGTTCCATGATGGAATAGAGGCTGTCTTCCCCATAGGGATTGCGCTTCACCATGGAGGTGCGCGACAGCATCAGCTTTTCGATCTTGGAACAGACGTCGGAGATCAGGGAAAATTTGATGCCCTTGTACAGGACGATGACGTCGTCGTTGGACAGGGAGAAAAGCTGGAGATAGGCGGACTGATCAGCGGTTTCCTGCATGGCCCGCTTGATGGAGATCAGGTCAAGCTGGCTCTTATCCTTCAGAAGCGACATATGCAAATGGATCAGGCGCAGCCCCTGCACCTCGCGCTTGGCGCTTTGGAGCAGCGTCAGCAGCTTCTGATCGTCATATTCGGGCTTTTCATTCATCGCAGTGGCAGACGAACGCTCGCCCGGCTTTACCCGGACCCAGTCGCGTTTCGGTGCATTCGGTTGGCGATTCATGAAGTTGCCCTTGCGCCCTTCCGCTTGGAATGTGCCAGTACCGGCCTTTGCCTGCGATGGTGGTTAATCAGCCATTAAAGGGGCTTATACCCCAAAGGCATAGATTTCACTATCCACCATCGGACAAGTATACAAAATTTTATCTATTCCTCCTACCGTGATTTTCCCCCCGAACGACCCGAACCGCAAGATGACCGGTCGCATATATGCGGAAGATGGAACGCCACGGCGTACCATCCTTGATAACAGGCGATAGGGAGGAAGAGGGGTGGCTGGGGCGCCAGGATTCGAACCTGGGAATGGCGGTACCAAAAACCGCTGCCTTACCGCTTGGCGACGCCCCAACATTGTCCCGTCTGACGGGCGGCGCGCACCATAGTCAGTTTGCCATCGCTGTGCAATAGCTTCGCGAAAGGCTGCGCCCATTGCTGCGGAAGCACTGGCGGGCGCTGGTAATCGTGTTAGTGTCGCGTTCATCCTACCACCTCTTGTGGCTGAAAGACCGGCTCCGCCCGGATACGCGAAGAATGCCCAAATACGCCGCCCGCCCCTTGCGCCGATTCGTTCCCGCCCTTCTGGCCCCCCTGCTGCTGTCGGGCCTGACACTGGCGCCCGCCGCGGCCCCCGCTGCGGCGCAGGAGGTGAAGAAGCCGACGGTGCAGAAGCCCGTGAAACCCACCGTGAAGAAGCCAGCCACCACTGCGCCCAAGAAGTCGGCGGCGGCGCCCAGCAAGCCGCGCCGCAAGGCCGGTGCCACCGCCGCCGGAGCGGCAGCCGCTGCCGGGGGGGCGGCCGCCCTGGCTGCCGGCACGCAGGTTCCGGCCCTGCTACCCGCCGGGACCGACCCGGAATTGAAGGCGCTGGAAGGGAAGGCCCGGGAAGGCGACGCCGATTCGCAGATGGCCCTGGCTGATGCCCTGTCCTCACAGACGCCGACCAGCGCGCAGGATCTGCGCCGCGCCATCTACTGGTACGGGCAGGCGGCGACCAAGGGCGACGCCGATGCTGCCTGGACCCTGGCAGAGCTGTTCCGGGGCGATATTGGCATTCCCGACGATATGGAGCAGGCCGCCAACTGGTATCGCAAGGCCGCCGAAATGGGCCATGCCGAGGCCGCGTTCGATCTGGGCCTGCTCTACACCGAAGGCTATGGTGTGGAGCGGGATACGGGCGAAGCCGCACGCTGGTTCCAGCAGGCCGCCGATGCCGGGGTGGCCCGCGCGCTCTATATGCTGGGCACGCTCTATGAACAGGGCGTGGACGGCGCCCCCGACCTGGATGCCGCGCGGGCCTGGTATGGACAGGCGGCGGAGACCGGCGACCCCGGCGCCCGTCAGGCCCTGCGCCGCCTGGATGCCGGGGGCCGCAATGTGGAAGTGGCGGAAGGTCCGCCTGCCGGCATGTTGGGCGGCCCGCCGGGCAGCGCCACTATCCGCCGGTCCACCGTGTCCGGCGTCCTGCCCCGCAGTGACCAGGATGGGGACGATGATGAGGATGGGGCCGCCCCGACCGCCGCCGCCAGCCCCGTCACGGCGATGATCAGCGGCGCTGCCGCCGGCACCGGTGCCCGCGCTATCCCCGTCGATCAGGCCGGCGTGCGCGAAATCCAGACCCGTCTGATCAAGCTGGGCTTGCAGAAGGGCAAGGCCGACGGGTTCCTGGGCAAACGGACGGTCGCGGCCATCCGCGCCTATCAGAAATCCGTGGGCCTGCCCGTGGATGGCAAGGCCAGCCAGACCCTGCTGCGCCGCCTGCGGCAGGGATAGGCTAAACCCGGCGTTCCATCAGGATCTCCATGCCGTCGTCGCGGACCTTGGTAAAGCCCGCCCGCGACAGCAGGTGGCGGGCCGGGCTGTCATAGAACAGGGTAGCGCGGATAACCTGTCTGCGTGCGTCAGCGACGGTGGTCAGACCCGACAGTACCCGTGCACCCCGCCCCTGCCCGCGCAGATGCGGCAGGAACAGGAATTCCAGCAGCGTCACCGGCCCCTGAACCGGCCAGTCCAGGACCAGCAGACCCGTGGTGCGCATATCCTCCCCCATCAGCAGGGTGACGGCATCGGGATGGGACCGCCGGACCGCGTTCAACCTGCCCTCCACCTGTGCGGAGACGAGAACGCCACGGGCAGACGCCGGCACATCGGCCAGCATCTGTGCCGCATCCGCCCCAACAATCTGACGCAGCAGGGCGCGGTCACCCGCCTGGGCGAGCCGCGTCTGCATGCCGTCAACAGCGCCGATAAGGGCGGCAATAGGGTCCGGTTTCATGAAGCGGCCATTTTGGGTTGCGCACTACCCACACGATAGCCGCCAAATGACAGGATGCCCCTGTGAACTGCTTCACGTCACGCGATGTGAAATGCCACTTTTCCCGCCCAACGCATCATGATTTCATGTCCCCTCAATCGCCGGGGGCGGCATCCGCCGCCGTACCAACGTTCAAAGGATTTTACCGTTGGTATCACTCCGCCGCCGCCCCCGTGGATGGCAGCGGATGGTTCAGGAACCGCTTGCGCAGCTCCGTCTTCAGCAGCTTGCCCGTGGCCGAATGCGGAAGTTCGGGCACGAAGACGATATCGTCGGGCAGCCACCATTTCGCCACCTCGCCTTCCAGATGGCGCATCAGGGCCGCCTTGTCCGGTTCGTGCCCGGCGCGCGGCACGATGATCAGCAGGGGCCGCTCGACCCAGCGCGGATGCGGCACGCCCACCACCGCCGCCTCCTGCACCGACGGGTGGCCCATGGCGGCGTTTTCCAGATCGATGGAACTGATCCATTCGCCGCCCGATTTGATCACATCCTTGGCGCGGTCCACGATACTCATGGCCCCGTCATCGCTGATCACCGCCACGTCGCCGGTCTTGAACCAGCCATCGGGCGTGAAGGCGTTCTCATTGGCCTTGTCATCCTTGTAATAGCCGCGCGTGATCCACGGCCCGCGTACCACCAGTTCGCCATAGGAATGGCCGTCGCGCGGCTGGTCCTGGCCATCGGGGCCGATAACCCGCATTTCCACACCATAGAGCGGGCGTCCGGCCCGCAGCTTGGCGTCATGCTGCTGTTCCACGGGCAGGGCCGCTTCGGCCTGCGACAGGGCGCCGACGGACCCGACGGGCGACAGTTCCGTCATGCCCCAGCCCTGGACACAGGCCACGCCATGGGTCAGCTCAAATTCCTCCAGCATGGCGCGCGGCAGGGCGGAACCGCCGACCGTCACATTCTTCAGGCTGCTGAACTTCGCCCCCGTGACGCGCATATGCGCCAGCAGACCCAGCCAGACCGTGGGCACGCCAGAGGAGATGGTGACCTGTTCCTGTTCCATCAGCTCATAGACGCTTTTGCCGTCCAGCTTGGGACCGGGCAGCACCATCTTGGCCCCCACGATGGCGGCGGAATAGGGGTAGCCCCAGGCATTGGCATGGAACAGGGGCACGACAACCAGAATGCTGGACGCCGCCCGCACATCCAGCCCCGGCGCCGTCAGCACGCCATAGGCATGCAGGACTGAGGAACGGTGCGAATAGAGCACGCCCTTGGGATTGCCCGTGGTGCCCGAGGTATAGCAAAGGCCGCAGGCCGTGTTCTCGTCAAACTCCGGCCAGTCATAGGTATCGGGCTGTGTGGACAGCAGGGTCTCATAGCAATGGAGATTGGGGATCACGCTGCTGACCGGCATCAGCTCGGCCCGCGTCATCACCACCACGCCTTCGACCCCCTTGAAGAAAGGCCACAGCTTTTCGACCAGCGGCAGGAACATGGGATCGACGAACAGGAACCGATCCTCGGCATGGTTCACGATATAGGTGATCTGGTCCGGGAACAGGCGCGGGTTGACCGTGTGGCAGACGGCGCCGATGCCCGGCAGGGCATAATAAAGCTCCAGATGCCGATGATCGTTCCAGGCCAGGGTGCCCACCCGGTCCCCCGGCTTCACGCCCAGCGTATCCAGCGCATGGGCCAGCCGCGCGGTGCGGTGCCAGGCATCCTTCCAGGTATAGCGGTGCGCCGCTTCGCCCGCGAAACGCGACGTGATCACCTGATCGGCATAATTCTGCGCGGCATGGCGCAGCAGACCGATGATCATCAGCGGACGGTCCATCATCAAACCAGCGAGCATTCGGATCTTCCTCCCAAGCGTATCCGTCACCTGTGTTTTCCACAGTCTTGTTGACGATAGCTTGGGGCTTTCCGACGCCGGTTTCCAGAGGGATTTAAACGCTTGTTCCAAATTTTTCCGATGGCGGAGACATGCCGCACAGCAACAAAAAACCCGGCCGCCGTTGCCGGGGCCGGGTTTTTTGATCTGACACCAAACTGACAAAGGTTTGAACTTTGTCAGTTTGGAGGCCGCCGACTGGCGGCCCGGCGCTCGTGCGCCGTAAGCCAAGGGCGCGGATGCGCCCGCCCGGCGATTGAGGGGCATGAGCACTATCAACTGATCTGGGAGAGGAGTTCTTCCAGCTCGTTGAAGTCAGGCATATATTCCGAGGGCACCTTTTTTCGGGCTGCTTCGATGGAGACCTGTGGGGCGTATCCGCCCAGATGGGCCACCACCGCCGTCTTGATCACGCCATAGAACAGACTGTCCTCTTCCGCGATGCCCTTCAGCCGCCCGGCAATGGGAGCGGCCAGGCAATAGGCCAGGAAGATGCCCATGAAGGTGCCGACCAGCGCGCCGCCGATCAGCTTGCCCAGCACTTCCGGCGGTTCGGAGATCGAGGCCATGGTCTTGATCACGCCCAGCACGGCAGCCACGATGCCAAGGGCGGGCAATGCGTCGGCCAGACCCTGGATGGCATGGGACGAATGCTGGTCCTCATGCTTCATCTTGTCGATCTCGGCCTCCATCAGGCTTTCCATTTCCATCGGGTTATCGACGCCGATGGAATACATGCGCAGATAGTCGGCGATGAACTTCACCGTCGTGTTGCTTTTCATCACAGCGGGATAAGCGTTGAAGATGTTGCTTTCCAACGGCTTTTCGATGTGCTGCTCAATGGCCAGCACACCCTTGCTCTTCATGGTCTTCAGGATCTGATAGAGCAGGGACAGAAGCTCAATATATTCCTTCTTGTGGAAGGGAGAGCCCGCGAAGATCTTCTTGATGTCCTTGCCCGACGCCTTGACCGTGTGCGTGGAATTGGTGATCAGGAAGGAAGACAGGCCGGACCCGCCGATGATCATGATCTCCTTCGGCAGGGCCTCAACGATGATGCCCATCTTGCCGCCGAAGATGACGTAACCGCCGAACACACAGAAAAACACGCCGACAAGGCCGATGATGGCGAACATGCGCTACCCCGGAATGGTGGGTCCCGCCCTGGACCGATGGGTGAAGGTAAACCAACGGCTTGGCAAAACCAACCCGGCATAGGGATGGGGTTTGTAGAAGGTTTGGGGGGTGGGTGTTGCCCTCACCCCACCAGCGAGGCCGCCAGCACCGCCTTCACATCCTCCAGCGCCACATCGGCACAGCGGAAGGCCTTGCCGATGCCGCGCGCCAGGATAAAGGTGACGCGGCCATCCTTGACCTTCTTGTCCTTGGCCATGTGGGCCACCAGCTTTTCCGCCGTCCAGGCACCACCGCCCAGATGGGCCGCCGACACGGGCAGGCCCACCGACGACAGATGCGCCTTCACCCGCGCCAGATCCTCGGCGGGGCACAGGCCCATGCGGACCGACAGGTCAAAGGCCATGACCATGCCGATGGCCACCGACTCGCCATGCAGCAAGGCCGTGCCATACCCGGCCTCCGCCTCCAGCGCATGGCCGAACGTGTGGCCCAGGTTCAGCAGTTCGCGCAGGCCGCCTTCGCGTTCATCCTTGGCCACGATGTCGGCCTTGGCATCGCACGAAACCCGGATCGCCTCGGTCAGAAGGGCGTCGTCGCCATCGACCAGCGCCTTGCCGTTGGCCTCCAGCCAGGTGAAGAAATCCGGCCGGTCGATCAGCCCGTATTTCACCACCTCCGCGTACCCGGCCAGAACCTCGCGCTTCGGTAGCGTCTTCAGGCTGTCAGTATCGGCCAGCACCAGACGCGGCTGGTGGAAGGCGCCGATCAGGTTCTTGCCATGGCGGCTGTTGATGCCGGTCTTGCCGCCGACCGAACTGTCCACCTGGGACAGCAGCGTGGTCGGCACCTGGACGAAGTCGATGCCGCGCAGGGCAATGGCCGCCGCGAAGCCGCCGAGGTCGCCTACGACCCCGCCGCCCAGCGCCACCAGCACCGTCTTGCGCTCAATCCCGCGCGACAGCAAGGCGTCCATCACCTCGCCCAGCTTTTCCATATCCTTGCTGGCCTCGCCCGACGGCACCACGATCGGGTCCAGGACCCGCGCCCCCGCGGTGCGCAAACTGTCCAGCAGCGGCGACAGGTGCAATTCGGCCACGGCACTGTCGGTCAGCACCACCAGCGGGCGGTTGCCCACCGCGTCGCGGATCAAGGTGCCGGCATTGCGGATCAGGCCCGGCCCGATATGGATGTCATAGGAACGGTCGCCCAGGGCGACGGGGACGATGGTGCTCGGGCGGGTCATGGTCGGTTCCGGATGCTGTCGGATCGGTCAGGCGGCGGTGCTGTCGGCATCGCCCAGCCAATGGCGAAGGGCGGCGATGACGCGGTCGGTGGTGACGTCGGGTGGGCTGTCGTCGCTGTCCACGGTCAGGTCGGCCTGGGCATAGACGGGATAACGGACATCCATCAGCCGGCCCAGAACCGCGCGCGGGTCGCCCTGGCGCAGTAGCGGCCGGTGATCGCGTCGGGCGGTACGGTGGACCAGCAGATCCAGATCGGCGCGCAGCCAGATGGAGATGCCATGGTCGCGGATGGTCTGGCGCGTCGCCTCATCCATGAAGGCGCCGCCGCCCGTGGACAGGACCTGCACCGGCTGGTCCAGCAGGCGGGCGATGACGCGGCGTTCGCCGTCGCGAAAGCCCGCTTCCCCGAACCGGTCAAAGATTTCCTGGATGGTGCAGCCGGCGGCCCGCTCGATCTCGTGATCGGCATCGACGAAGGGCAGGCCCAGCTTGGCGGCCAGGCGCTTGCCGATGCTGGTCTTGCCGGCCCCCATCAGGCCGATCAGCACCAGTGTCTTGGGGATGGGCAGCACCGTCACGGACATGGGCTCCAAGGTCCAGCTTGCCGGCAGACCCAGACGGGGGACAACCGGGATGGCGGATGGTGGCGTGATTGCCAGCCCATGGCGCGGGCGCTATGGTGCGGGTCAAGGCCACCGGAACGGACGTTTCCATAGCACGAGGGGGTGGGGTCACCCAACCCTGGGAGCCAAGGGAAAAGCGGAGCCGGCACTGGTCGCCGACGCATGGCTGGACCATCTATCCATGCGACTGTCTGTCAATCTGGTTCGGGACCTGTTTTCCATGAGCATGCTGGTGAAGATTCTGCTGCTGGTCGTTGTGCTTGTCGGTGTCGGCGGTTTCGCCGTGCTGGCCAGCGTCGATCTGCCCGCCCCCTCGCAGCCGGTGGAACGGGTGATCCCGAATGACCGTTTCAAGTAACCGGCACCGCCGACCGGGTGGCCCCCTGAGTGGAATTGCGGCCCTGGGCCTGACGCTGCTGGCCGGCCCCGCGCTGGCACAGCAAGCGGAGCCTGTGCCCTCCATCCCCACAGGCGCCCCTGTCTCCCTGTTCCCGTCGCCGCCGCCCGCCACGGACCCGGCACCCGCGCCCGATGCCGCCGCCAGTCCGGATGCAGCGGCGGCCCCCACCGCCGATGCCCGCTCGCCCAAGGGCGTGATGGTGGAGGAGTTGAAGGCGCAGGACCCCGAACTGGCCGGTACCCTGGGCCCCGACAATGGCGGCCTGCCGCCCGACCTCTGGCACGGGCTGCCGCGCGCCGATGTGGAGGCGCTGGTGGCTGGCATCCCCGCCGGCCTGACCAGCCCGGCCCTGCGGGATATGACCCGTGGCCTGCTGCTGACCAGCGCCGACGGCTTGGGTGCGGGGGAAAAGACCCGGAATTTCGCGGCCCTACGGACCGAGGCGCTGCTGCGTATCGGCGATGCCGACGGGGCCGATGCCCTGCGCAATGTCGCCCCTGCCGTGCTGGAGGATGAAGGGGCAGCACTCGCCTGGCTGGAGATGCGCTTCTTCGCGGGTGACCGGCAATCGGCCTGTGATCAGGTACCGGGTCTGCTGTCGCGGTTCCAGCATCCCGTCTGGCAGAAATGGCAGATCGTCTGCCAGATCGCCAATGGACAGATGGATGGCGTCTTTCTGGGCCTGGATCTGATGCGCGAGCAGGGCGACAAGGACGACCTGTTCGCCCGTCTGGCCGAAGGGGCCGCCAACGCGGTGAAGACGCCCGTGAAGGGCGTTCTGGAACCGACGCCCACGCAGTTGGCCTTGATCCTTGTGTCAGGCCGGCCCTTCCCCCCGGAAACCAAGATCAGCGGCGCCGGCCCGCTGGCCGCCTTGGCGCGGCTTGGTACCCTGCCGGTGCCACAGCGTCTGGCCGCCGCCGAACGCGCCGTGGCGCAGGGCGGGCTGGACGGTCCCGGCCTGCTGTCGGTCTATGAGGCGGTGGCCGACGCCGATCCCAAGGCCCTGACCGTCGCCGCCGCCAAGAAGCCGACGCCGCTGCTGCGCGCCCAATTGCTGAAGGCCCTGCGCGCCGAACCGACGCCCGCCGCCAAGGCCGGGTTGTTCAAGGTGGCGATGCTGGCCAGTTCCACCGAACAGCAGGCGGGCGCTTACGGCGCTTTGCTGCTGGAAGAGGCGCGGCAATTCCGCCTGACGGTCGGTTTCGCCTCCATCGCACCACTGGTTGCCCGCCTGCATCTGTTGCAGGGGGAGGCCACCGCCGCCGGCCCCTGGATCAATCTGGCGCGCGATGATTTCAACGCGTCGAAAGATGAAGGGGCCTTTGCCCGGCTCTGGCCGCTGGCCGCCGCCCATGGATTGCTGCGGGAGACGGACTTTGACCGCGCCCGCTGGGTCCGCGACCTGGGTGGCGATACCGCCCGCGACAAGGCGGAAGAGGTGCTGATCCTGCTGACCGCCTTGCATGGTGGCAAGGATGCGCCCCTGCCGCCGCTGGCCGATGGCGGCGCCCCGCCGGGTCAGGTGAAGGGGGCGGTTCTGCTGGACGCCGTCACGGCACTGGGCAGTGACGGGGCCGTGGGCACGCCGGCCTTCGACCTTGCCGCCATCCTGACCGATCTGACCCGCGCCGGCCTGTCCGATCAGGCCCGCCAGATCGGGGCGGAGGCGATTGCCGGCCTGCTGCGGCCGGGGGCGTGACCAGGATGGCGGGGGCAGCGGCCACAGCAGGGGCGGCAAAGGCACGGCCGGGCCGGCCCCGCAAGGCCCCTGCCCCGCCGCCGCCCTGGGTCGATGCCTTTCTGGACATGATGGTGGCCGAGCGCGCCGCCAGCCCCAACACGCGCGATGCCTATCGCCGCGACCTGACGGATGTGGCGTCGTTCCTGACACAGGCCAAGCGGCCCGGCTTGGATCAGGCCAGCAGCGATGATCTGCGGGCATATCTGGAGCATCTGGCCGCCACCCGCATCAAGGATGCATCAGCAGCAAAGACCGTAGCCCGCCGCCTGTCGGCCCTGCGCCAGTACTACAAATTCCTGGTGTCGGAAGGGCACCGGGCGGAGGACCCGGCCAGCGTGCTGGATACGCCCAAACAGGGCCGGTCCCTGCCCAAGATCCTGTCGGAAGGCGACGTCGCCGCCATGCTGACGGCGGCGGCAGCGCTGGGCGCGCCGGAGGGGCGGCGCCTGAATGCCCTGCTGGAGGTGCTGTACGCCACGGGCCTGCGCGTGTCGGAACTGGTGGGCCTGCCCATGAACGCGCTCACCCGTGACGCCCGCGCCCTGATCGTGCGCGGCAAGGGCGGCAAGGAACGGCTGGTGCCCTTGTCGGCCCCGGCCCGCGACGCCATCGCAGCATATCTGCCCGACCGGCCCTATTTCATGACCAAGGGACGGGAAGGCAAGCAGCAGGCCTATCTTTTCCCCTCGCGCGCCACCGCCGGAATCCTGACGCGGCAGCGGTTCGGGCAATTGCTGAAGGAACTGGCCATCCGCGCTGGGCTGGACCCCGCCAAGGTCAGCCCCCATGTCCTGCGCCATTGCTTTGCCACCCACCTTCTGGACCATGGCGCCGATCTGCGCTCAGTGCAGAAGATGCTGGGCCATGCCGATATCGGCACGACGCAGATTTACACCCATGTCGTGGGCGAACGCCTGAAACAGGCGGTGGAACAGCATCACCCCCTGTCGGCCAAACGAAAGGCAAAGGCATGATCCGTCTCGTCGCCGCACTGGCCCTGACCGTCGCCCTGTCCCTGCCATCCTTGGCGCAGGAGGTGATCTTGGTCCGCCACGCGGAGAAGGCAGCGGAAGCCGATCCCGGCCTGACCCCGGACGGCCAGGCCCGCGCCGAGGCCCTGGCCAGCCTGCTGCGCGCCACCCCGCCCGCGATGATCCTGACCAGCCACGCACGCCGCACCCGCGACACCGCCGCACCCACAGCGGCAGCCCTGGGCGTGACGCCGGAAGTGGTGCCCATCCCGCCCGGCGATATGCCGGCCCATATCCGCATGACGGCGGAGAAGCTGGCAGCCCTGAAACCGGGTCAGGTGGCCTTGGTGGTCGGCCATTCCAACACTGTGCCCGCCATCATCAAGGCCCTGGGCGGCCCAGCCGTCCCCGACCTGCCGGAATGCGCCTTTGGTCGGTTGTACCGCTGGGACGTGGCGGAGAAGACGCTGCGGATTGAGCGGTATGGGGTGGAGAGTGCGTGCCCCTTGATGGAGTAACGCGCACGAAATCCGCGCGCTACGAAACAAAAAAGCCCGCCTCGTTGGAGGCGGGCTTTTTCATTCTCAGGCGGGGTCCGCCGTCGTGATCTTCGGCTTGGGAAGGTCCAGCTTGATGTGCAGTTCCTTCAGCCGATCCGGCGTGGTGGCGTTGGGGGCCTGCATCAGCAGATCTTCGGCGCGCTGGTTCAGCGGGAAGACGATGACCTCGCGGATGTTCGGCTCGTCGGCCAGCAGCATGACCATGCGGTCGATACCGGGGGCCGAACCGCCGTGCGGCGGGGCGCCCAGCTTGAAGGCCGACAGCATGCCGCCGAACTTGGCTTCCAGAACCTCCGGCGGATATCCGGCGATCTCGAACGCCTTGTACATAATCTCCGGTTTGTGGTTACGGATGGCGCCGGACGACAGCTCAACCCCGTTACAGACGATGTCGTACTGATAGGCGTTGATGGTCAGCGGGTCCTGGTTCAGCAGCGCGTCCAGCCCACCCTGCGGCATGGAGAACGGGTTGTGGCTGAAATCGATCTTCTTACGCTCTTCGTCATATTCGAACATCGGGAAATCGACGATCCAGCAGAACTTGTAGGTGTCCTTCTCGATCAGGTCCAATTCCTCGGCAATCTTGGTGCGGGCCAGACCGGCTAGCTTGGCGGCGGGGCCGACCTGATCGCAGACGAAGAAGACGGCATCGCCATCCTTCAGACCCACCAACTCACGCAAGGCCGCCTGGGCTGCTTCCGGCACGAACTTGGCGATGGGACCCTTGCCGCCCGCCGCCTCGAACAGGATATAGCCGAGGCCCGGCGCGCCCAGGCCACGGGCCCAGTCGTTCAGCTTGTCGAAGAAGCTGCGCGGACGGTCGCTGACCGAGGGGGCGCGGATGGCGCGAACCACGCCGCCCTTCTCGATCACACCCTTGAAGGCCTTGAACTCCACATCGTCGCGCTTGAACACTTCCGTCACGTCGGTGATCAGCAGCGGGTTGCGCAGGTCCGGCTTGTCATTGCCGTATTTCAGCATGGATTCAGCGTACGGAATGCGCACGAACGGGTACGGGGACACGGCCCGCTTGGTGCCCGTGAAGCTGCTGAATTCCTCAAAAATGCCGTGGATCACCGGCTCAATGGCGGCGAACACGTCTTCCTGGGTGACGAAGCTCATCTCGAAATCGAGCTGGTAGAACTCACCCGGCGAACGGTCGGCGCGGCTGTCTTCGTCACGGAAGCAGGGGGCGATCTGGAAATAGCGATCAAAGCCCGACACCATCAGCAGCTGCTTGAACTGCTGCGGCGCCTGCGGCAGGGCGTAGAACTTGCCGGGGTGGTTACGGCTCGGCACCAGGAAGTCGCGGGCACCCTCCGGGCTGCTGGCCGTCAGGATCGGGGTCTGGAACTCGACAAACCCCTGCTCGATCATGCGGCGGCGGGCCGACGCGATGACGTTGGAGCGCAGAAGGATGTTCTTCTGCATCTTCTCGCGGCGCAGGTCCAGGAAACGGTAGCGCAGGCGCAGCTCTTCACCGGCATCCTGCTCGCTGTTGACCTGCAGGGGCAGCGGGTCGGCGGCAGACTGCAACGACACATCGCGCACCACCACCTCGATATGGCCGGTGGGCAGGTTCTCGTTCACCGTCTCGCCCGTGCGGGCCACCACTTCACCGGTGATGGTCACCACCGATTCCAGGCGCAGACCTTCCAGCACCTTGAAATGCGGGGAGGAGGTGTCGACGACCAGCTGCGTGATGCCGAAATGGTCGCGCAGATCGACGAACAGCAACTGCCCATGGTCGCGCTTGCGGTTGATCCAGCCGGACAGGCGGACGGTCTGACCGGCATGGTCCAGGCGGAGTTGGCCACAATTATGCGAGCGATAGGCGTGCATGGCGGATCGATCCCAGATGCGAACAGGCAACAGAAAGGGGACACCGGCGGCAAAGCCTCCGGCACTTGTCGCGCACACCACACCGGACGGGCCTTGCTTGTCAAGGCCGGCAAGCGATGTGCTGCTACCCGGTTTCCCGCCAGCGCTGAACAATCGCATCGATGGCCCCTTCAACCCGCAACGCCATCAGCGCCGCCTCCAGCCGGGCCGCCTTGTCCGACCGGTTGAAAGGAAGGCCAATATAATGCGGCGACACGACCAACGGCTTGGGCAACAACCGCACCTGATCGGCCACGCCGAGGTGCCGCGCCTTCCATTCCAGGGCGAAACGATCCCCCACCACCATGTCGACCCGGCCGGCCGCCAGTTTCAGCAGGGACAGTTCATCGTTGCGGGCCGGATCGCGGCTGAAATGGGTGGCGCGGTCGAAATCGGAGCCATAGGAATTGCGAAGGGCCGTGCCGATGGTCAGGCCCTGCAGATCATCCAGCGTGTTGAAGGTCAGGACGCTGTCGGCGCGCACGGCAAAGGCGATCTCCCCATCCCGGAACGACCCGACAAGGTGGTAATCCCGCCGCCGCTCCGGCGTTGCCACCATACCGAACAGCAGATCGCACCGCGCCTGCTCCAGCCCCACAATCGCCCGTGACCAGGCCATCTGTTCAATGATGTAGGGCGCGCGGGCGCGTTGCAGCAGGGCGCGGACGATCTCCACATCCATGCCCACCGCTCCCTTCACGGGGTCGGCCCAGCAATAGGGTGGGAAATCGTTGCTGCAATAGACCAGCCAGGGCGGCTCGGCGGCATGGGCGGTGCCGGCGATAAGCAGACCGACGGCACAGACCAGAACATCACGCCGGCCAGAGACCGGCATGGGGGCGGCCACTGCATCGCCTGATCCCCGCCTGTTCACGGTCAACGTCCTTTCAACGTCGTCCTGCGCGGCATTATATACCGTCCCGGCGGGGGCCGGTTATCAATCTGCATGCCGGATTGCCGGATATCCGCATTCGACAGCGGCGATGGCGTGTTGTATCACATCCGGCCATGAGCTTGATCACCACCACCGACGCCCTGTCCGCCTTCATAGAACGTATCCGTGACGCCGAGTACGTCACCGTCGATACGGAATTCATGCGGGAAAAAACCTACTGGCCCGAACTGTGCCTGGTTCAGGTGGCTGGCCCGGATGAGGCCGCCGCCATCGACCCACTGGCCCCCGGCATCGACCTGTCGCCGCTGTATGAATTGCTGGCCGACCCAAAGGTGCTGAAGGTTTTCCATGCGGCCCGCCAGGACCTGGAAATCTTCGTCAACCTGACGGGTCAGGTGCCGGCCCCGCTGTTCGACACGCAGGTCGCGGCCATGGTCTGCGGCTTTGGCGATTCGGTCGGGTATGAGACGCTGATCACCAAGCTGACGCCGGCCCGCATCGACAAATCCAGCCGCTTCACCGACTGGTCGCATCGCCCCCTGACCGACCGGCAGCTGCATTACGCACTGTCCGACGTCACGCATCTGCGCCCGGCCTATGAGAAGATCCGCGCCAAGCTGACCCGCACGGGGCGCGAAGGTTGGCTGGCCGATGAAATGGCCATCCTGACCGATCCGGCCACATACCGCACCGAACCGGAAGATGCCTGGAAGCGCCTCAAGGTCCGCACCGAGAAGCCGCGCTTCCTGGCCATCCTGAAAGAGGTCGCCGCCTGGCGCGAACGGGAGGCGCAGCGCAAGAACCTGCCGCGCAACCGCGTGCTGCGGGATGAGGCGCTGATGGAAATCGCCGCTCATGCGCCCAGCAATGTCGATGATCTGGGCCGCACGCGCGGGCTGGGTGCCGGCATGGCGCAGGGCCGTTACGGTACGGAAATCCTGGCCGCCATCAAGACGGCCCAGGCCATCCCCGACAGCGCCCTGCCCCGGGGGGAGCCGCGCGTGGAACCCGCGCCTGGCATCGCCCCCATCGTCGAGCTGTTGCGCGTGCTGCTGAAAATGGTCTGTGACGACAATGACGTGGCCAGCCGCCTTGTCGCCAACGCCGCTGACCTGGAAGCCATCGCCGGCGACGACAAGGCCGATGTCCAGGCCCTGAAAGGCTGGCGCCGCGACCTGTTCGGCGACGCCGCCCTGCGGTTGAAACAGGGAAAGCTGGCGCTTGCCATCGCGGGCAAGAAAGTGAAGATCGTCGATCTCCCGTAACGGTGATCCAGCGTAGGTCAGGTCGAGCCAAAGGCGAGCCCTGACAGAGTAGGCCTTCGATCCATATACCTGTCAGGGCGCGGCTTCTGCCGCGACCTGACCTACGCTTTACCGCCAAAAAGAAAAACCGCCGAGGTTTCCCCCGGCGGTTTTCTTCAGATGCGCGTTCCTGTCGGAACCGTCAACCGTGGCTGAATCAGCCGACGATCTCGGTACCTGCGAAGAAGTAGGCGATCTCGATCTTGGCGTTGTCCAGGCTGTCGGAGCCATGGACGGAGTTCGCCTCGATGCTCTCGGCGAAGTCCTTGCGGATCGTGCCGGCGGCGGCGTTGGCCGGGTTGGTGGCGCCCATGATCTCGCGGTTGCGAGCCACAGCGTTCTCACCTTCCAGAACCTGCACGACCACCGGGCCGGAGATCATGAAGGACACCAGCTCGCCGAAGAACGGACGCTCGCGGTGAACGTCGTAGAACTGCTCGGCCTGCTGCTTGGACAGCCAGACGCGCTTCTGGGCAACGATGCGCAGGCCGGCTTCTTCGAAGCGGGCGTTGATCTTGCCGGTCAGGTTGCGGCGGGTCGCGTCGGGCTTGACGATCGACAGCGTCCGTTCGACAGCCATGGGTATCTCCATAAGACATAAGGCTTGAAACTGCGGCGGCTTATACAGGGGGACTTTCCGCGCCGCAACGCCGAATCCGGCGGGCCATGTATGCGTCCCGCTTCTGCACCTGTCCGCTTTATGCTATGGGGCGGGCATCATGCTGCAGATCACCGACCTCACCTATCGCATCGCCGGCCGCCTGTTGCTGGATCAGGCCTCTGTCACCATCCCCGCCGGCCACCGTGTGGCGCTGGTGGGCAGGAACGGCACGGGCAAATCCACCCTGCTGCGCCTGATTGCCGGCGAGGTGCAGGGCGATGCCGGGTCCATCACCCTGCCCACCGGCCTGAAGATGGGTTGGGTGAAACAGGAAGCGCCGGGCAGCGAGATGTCGCTGATCGATGCCGTGCTGGCCGCCGATACTGAACGCACCGCGTTGCTGGCCGAGGCGGAGACAGCGACCGATCCGTTGCGCATCGCGGAAATCCATCACCGCCTGTCCGATATCCAGGCCCATTCGGCAGAGGCGCGGGCCGCGCGCATTCTGTCGGGCCTGGGTTTTGATGCCGACGCACAGCGGCGGCCCTGTTCGGATTTCTCCGGCGGTTGGCGCATGCGTGTGGCGCTGGCCGGCGTGCTGTTTGCCGAACCCGACCTGCTGCTGCTGGACGAGCCGACCAACCATCTGGATCTGGAAGCGACCCTGTGGCTGGAGGAATATCTACGCAACTACCCGCACACGATGCTGATCGTGTCCCATGACCGTGGCCTGCTGAACCGCGTGCCGACCAGCATCGTGCATCTGGATCAGTTGAAGCTGACCGCCTATGGCGGCAATTACGATCAGTTCGTGCAGGTCCGCACCATGCGGATGGAGCATGCCAAGGCCCAGGCCGCCAAGCAGGACGCCCAGCGCGCGCACCTGCAGGCCTTCGTGGACCGGTTCCGCGCCAAGGCCAGCAAGGCCACCCAGGCGCAATCGAAACTGAAAGCGATTGAACGGCTGGGCCCGCGCATCCAGGTCATTGACGACACGCCCGTCAATTTCAACTTCCCCTCGCCCGACGAACTGGCCCCGCCGCTGATTCGGCTGGACGATGTTTCCGTCGGTTATGGCGACAGGGTGGTGTTGCGAAAGCTGGGCCTGCGCATCGATGCCGATGACCGCATCGCGCTCTTGGGCGCCAACGGCAATGGCAAGTCGACGCTGGTCAAGCTGCTGGCCGGTCGCCTGGGCACCATGGGCGGGGAGATGTTCCGCTCAAGCAAGCTGCGTGTCGGCTATTTTGCACAACATCAGTCAGATGAGCTGAACCTGGGTTGGACGGCCCTGCAACAGATGCAGTCGGTGATGCCGGCGGGTACACTGGAGGGGCAGGCGCGGTCGCATCTGGGCCGCTTCGGCTTTACCCAGCCCAAGGCCGATACCAAGATCAGCAGCCTGTCGGGCGGGGAGAAGGCCAAGCTGCTGCTGGCCATGATGACCCGCGACGCGCCGCATATCCTGATGCTGGACGAACCGACCAACCATCTGGATATCGACAGCCGCGAGGCGCTGGTCGAGGCGCTGAACGAGTATGAAGGCGCGGTGATCGTCATCAGCCACGACCCTTATCTGGTGGAGCTGACCGCCGACCGCCTGTGGCTGGTAAATGACGGCACCTGCAAGCCGTTCGAGGGCGACCTGGACGATTACAAGCGCCTGCTGCTGGAGAAAAGCCGGGCAGAGCGCGCGGCTGCCGCTGGCGTCGGCGGGGGTACTGCCGCCGACAAGTCCGGCGGGCGCGATGCGCGCAAGGACGAACGCCGGGCAGCGGCAGAGTTGCGTCAGCAACTGGCCCCGCTGCGCCGGCAGATCGAGGCGCTTGAGAAGAAAATGGCCACCCTGACCAAGCGCAAGACGGAGCTGGAGGCCAAACTGGCCGATCCCAAGCTTTATGAAGGGCCGTCGGACAAGGTGTCGAAGTTGCAGATTGAGCTGGGTTCCGTCGCCAACGACCTGGAGGGCGTGGAAATGGAATGGCTGGACCTGTCCGAACAGATGGAAACGGCGCTGGCGGCGGGCGGGGTATAGGCCCAATCTCCCTTGATCGTGCCCGACCCAGGGAGATGTCGTGTTCCCTCAATCGCCGGGCGCCCGCATCCGCGGGCTTGGCTTTCGGCGCATGAGCGCCGGGCTGGCAGTCGCCAGCCTGCAAGCAGATGCGGCGAGACATCCCAGGCTTGTCACGGGGCTGTCGTTGCATTGCGGCATTGGGCATGCCATGTCTGATGCTGGTATCACCGTCAGGTTGACAGAATGATCCATCGCCACGCCACGGTCCGCACGCATCAAGACGCCAGCGCCGCCTGGCTGTTCTTCAAGCGCTGGCTGGCCAATCCGCTGAGCATGGCGTCCATCACCCCATCCGCCCCGTCCCTGTCGCGCCTGATGGCCGAACAGATCACACGCGGACCGGACGAGGTGGTGGTGGAGTTTGGTGGCGGCACCGGATCGGTGACCCGCGCCATCCTGGAAGCGGGTGTGCCCGCCGACAAGCTCTACACCGTCGAGCGCGACCCCGAGCTGGCGGATTATCTGCGCCGGCATTATCCCGGCATCCATGTGCTGGAAGGCGACGTGGCCGATATCCGCACCATGCTGCCCGATGATGTGAAGGGCAAGGTGGGCACGGTCCTGGTCTGCCTGCCCATGATCTTGATCCCGGCAGAGGATCAGGGCCGCATCGTCGACGCCATCTTCGACATTATGCCGCCGGGCCGCGCCTTCTATTCCTACACCTATTCCGCCCGTTCCCCAGTGAAGCGCCGGGCGCTGAGCCTAAAGGGCCGCCGCGTTGGCTTCACCATCGCCAATATCCCGCCGGCCAGCGTCTGGCGGTTCTGGCGGGAATAGGGTTACCGCCACACAACCGCTTGCATAGACGACCCCGCATGGCATCCTGGCTCTGGTCGGGAATGGTGGAGAAGCCGCATGCGGGTTCTGTCGGGATTACTTGTGGCCATCTGCTTGGCAAACGCACACCCCGCACAGGCCTGGGCGCCGCAACGGCTGGGTGTCAGCGAAGAGACCTTGCTCAGTCATCTGGAAAATGGCTGGCCGATCGAACAGGCGCATTACTCGTTCTGCATCCATGTAGATATCGACCGGGAGGGCCGCGTCCTGCCGGGCACCAAGCTGTCATCGCGATGGGCGGGGGACAGGCCGCCGCCGCCACCCGAGCCAACAACCCAGGACATCTGGCGCAAGGACAGGGACAGGATGCTGGAACTGGCAAAAGGCCTGCGCTTCCGGCCCGTCACCTGGCAGGGCGCCCCCGTCATGGCCGCCGGCAGGTTGTGTTTTCCCCGTTCCATGGTCCGGGTAGAGGATTGGCTGCCGAACCCACCGGCCTTCCCGGGCATCAAACAGTGGGACGATGTAGAAATCGGCATGCGCCGTGCCCGTTGTCTGGGCTGCTCCATTTACGATGTTTGGATCACGGGAGCCGGCACGGTGGTTTTCAGCGGTCATTCCACGGCATTGTCAGGCAAGTTCAAGACCAGCATCCCGCCTTCCAAGGTCCAGGAACTGGTGGAGCGTTTTCGGCAGGCCCGGTTTTTGGCCATGCGTGATCGATACGATATGCGCTTTCCCCATCAGGGCTACACGACCCTTTGGCTCAGGATCGGCAAGCTGGAAAAAACTGTGTACAGCAGCACCTACAGCGAGGAACTGGGCCGCCCTGCCATATTCAATGATCTGGCGAACGCGATTGATGATACCACCGGCACGGTGCGTTGGGTGAAAGGTGACCCCGGGACGGTTCCTTTCCTGGTGACATCCGGAACTGACTTAGCCTCGCCGGCGGTCGTGGCGCTGGCGCAGGAAATGATCCGCACGGGTAACGCGCAGGTCCTGATTGGCTTGGTCGATCAGGACCTGCCACTGGATCAGGTCGTGGACGCAAACGGACTGAATTTCTGGTCAGACAGCCCTATAGGAAATCTGCCGCTGGGTCAGGCCCTGCTGATGATGTCGTTACGGGATAACCTGCCCGACCTGTTCAGCAGGATGCAGGCGAAAGGATGGGTGAAACGGACCCCTCCCCCCTTTCTCCAACGGTTCAGGCTGACCAATCCCGATATTATCCGCGCTCTTGACGCCGCTGGGATCGAGCAGCCCTACTGGCCGCCGGAGCAGGTGGTTTCCTCTCCTGAAAAATGCTCGATCATGTCCTGGCCAAGCGCAAGCCAGGTCAGCGGGGCGGAGGAAACGCAACTCCTGGAATGCACACAGGAACTGCTGCGGCGTGGCGTCAAGCTGGACCGACCGGAAATGGACGGCTATCGCTATGTGGACCATGCTGCCCTGTCCAGCCTGAAAGTAGCGCGATACCTGCTGTCAAACGGACCGCAGCCGCGCCTGCCGCCCGACGACAATGGCTATCACAATCTCGATATCGGCCATGACGCCACCATCCTGACCCTGCTGGAGGCCGGCATAGACCCGCGCGGACGCGACGGTACCGCGAGCGCGCTGCGCAAGGCCGCCACCAAAAAGCCCCTTCCCGCCACCCTGGAATGGCTGGACGCACACGGTATTCATTGATGTCCCCGAACGCAAAACGGGGCGCTGTTGCCAGCGCCCCGTCCGCGAATTCAAAAGGCCTGTGAGGCGCCGTATCAGGCGGCCTTCAGCTTCGACAGCTTTTCGACCGTCGCGTTGACGCGGGCGGTGATCGGCTCGGCGGCCTCGTTGGCGACCTTGATGCCGGCTTCGGAGACCTTGGTGGCCTCGGCGACGATGGCGTCGAAGGAGGACTTGGCGAATTCGGTCTGCAGGTCGACCAGTTCCTTCACCGACTTCACGGCGAACAGGGCCTTGGTGGTCGCGACCGACTGCTCATACTGGGCCTGGGTGAAGGCGGCGATTTCCTTCGACAGGGCTTCAAAGCCCTTGGACAGGATCGTGGAAGAAGCCACGAAAGCCTCCACATTCTCCTTCTGGAAGCCGACGACATCTTCGAACGTGGCGAAAACCTGCTTGCTCATCTTTTCCACCTTTTCCTTGGTATAGGCGACAGCCTGGACAACGTCTTTTGCCGCAGGAGCGGCGGGTTCAATGGCCGCTGGAACGGCCGGGGCGGCCACCGCTTCCGGGGTCGGGGCGGAGGCAGGGGCGGCCTTGGGGGCCGCCGATTTCGCTTCTTTGGGCGCCGCCGGCTTCACCGCCGCCTTGGGCGCGGCTGCCTTCGGCACCTCGGGGGCCACGGCCACCGGGGTCTCTACGGCCACAGGCGTCGGCGCTGCTTCAGCGGGGGCGGTCTTCACCTCCTCCACCGCATGCGCGACAACCGGGGTCAGCGTTTCGACCGCCACGGGCGCGGGGGCCACAGGAGCTTCTGTAATCTTTTCAGCCGGCGGAACCACCGCAGGCTTCGCAACGACTTTCTTGGGCGTCGTGCCAGCCACGGGCCCCTTCGGCGTGCGGGTTGCCATATGCTATCTCCTTCGCGCTCTGTCGTTGCCGGTCCGCTGGTGCAGCCCCGGCACCGGTCGCCGCCTCATTGTCCCGTCGCGGGCCTGTCGGCCTGGACCTGGACGTGCTGCAATGCAGCATGTGGATAGATATATCGGCACGATGGAGATGAGTCAAGGCGCTTTTGTGCAGTGCAACAAAAATGAAGCCCGTCCATTCGGATAGGGTCCGTGGCCCGCCCGCACATGCCGTGCCGTCGCGGCGGGGATGTTCGCTTTTTGGTTTCGCGGGTGGGGGTGGGCATGACAGGATGCCGGCCCTTCCGCATCGCACCCGGAGCCGCTGGCCCATGACCTATTGTCTCGGCATCAAGATCAAGGATGGGCTGATCGCCCTGGCCGATGGCCGCATCACCGCCGGCACCCAGGTGACGGCGGCGCGCAAGGTCACCTTGATGAAGAACGGCAAGGAGCAGTTCTTCGTCATGACCTCGGGCCTGCGCTCCGTCCGCGACAAGACGTTGGCCTATCTGCGCCGGGAAATGGCGGACAAGAAAGCCAAGCCGTTTCCCACCATGCTGGACGCGGCCAACGCCTTTGCCCGCTGCCTGCGCACGGTCGCCAAGGAGGACAAGGAGGCGCTGGAGGCGTCGAACCTGAAGTTCAACCTGCATGCCATCATCGGCGGCCAACTGTCCAAGGATGAGGAACCGACCATGTTCCTGATCTATCCAGAGGGCAATTGGATCGAGGTGGATGAGCGCACGCCCTATCTGTCCATCGGCGCCACCACCTATGGCAAGCCGATCCTGGACCGCGCGTTGAAGCATGACACGACCATGACGATGGCGCTGAAACTGGCCTATCTGTCCTTCGACAGCACGCGCTATTCCTCCGCCGATGTCGGCTATCCTATTGATGTGCTGACCTACCACCCGTCCGACCGCAAATGGCGGGAGGATCAGTTCGACTATGATCATCTGGTCGAACAGCGCCATTGGTGGAACAAGCACATCACCGATCTGGCCAACCGCCTGCCCAACGGCCCCTGGATGGATACGCTGCTGCCCGATCAGAAATAAGCAGCCGATTCGCCCGTACCCCCAGCCCGCCGCCGGTCACCGACAGCGGCGGGCCGGGCAGGGCCGTCAAAGGCCTGCATACATGCATGTGCGGATGATTGCCCGACAGCGCAATCAGATGGCGGACCACGCCATGGGCGTGCATAAAACTTGAACCTGAACACGCCGAAAGCGTAGTTTACCACCATAGATATAGTTAACGGGAGTCCGTGGCCGTGACGGATTTCACCATCGTTCCACCCGCTTCGCAGGACGAAGAAGGCTGGCGCCGTAACTGGGCCGCCTATCAGACACGGTATGATGTCATTGTTCAGCCACTGACCACGGATGTCATCTGGGCCCGGCTGCTGGACCCCGCATCCTCCATGCGGGGGCTGATCGCCCGTGACGAACAGGGCAACGGCATCGGTTTCTGCCATCTGGTCCTGCATGACAATGCCTGGACCCTGCACCCCTTCTGCAATCTGGCCGACATGTTCGTGGCCGCCAGCCACCGCCGGCGCGGTGTGGGGCGCGCCATGCTGAAGCGTATCATTGCCATGGCGGAGGAGAACCAGTGGGCCCGCGTCTATTGGACCACGGGCAGGGGCAATGAGCCGGCCCGCGCCCTTTATGACAGCGTCGCTGGCGGTCCCGACCAGATGGTGCAGTACACGGTCAAGATGAAGCCCTGACCGCATCCCTTCCATCAGTGCCGATGATTTTCGACAGCGCTGTCGTTCCCCTTTGGTTCGCGCGGTAACCATGTTAGGCTGCTGCCCGCCGGAAGGGTCGGGGGAGCCCTGTCCGGCGGGCCGGTCCGTTTCACGAAACCGCGAACCCGTTTCGCGTAATCGACCGTGAAAAGACCGCCCCCTTTACCGATATCCAAGCCGCCCCACCCTTATCGCCACGCCGCATGCCGGCGGGGAATGTCTGGATGCTGGACGGAAAACAACGATGACCGATAAACGTGACCTGCTGCGCTCCCTGACCATCGACCGCCCGGCGGATATGCCGGCGGCGGGGATGGCCCCGCCCCGATCCGGTCTGCCGGGCTGGGCCAAGGGGGTGGGTGTGGTGGCCTTGCTAGCCCTGGGTGTTGCAGGTGGCGTCTATGGCCCGGCCCTGCTGGGGGGCAAGGATGCCGCTGCCCCGGCCAAGGTGGCGGCATCGGGTGCGCAGGCCACAGCACCTGCAAGCGGCGGTGCATCTGCCGCGGCACCCGCGGCCACACCACGTCCCACCAACACGCTGGTGGCGTCGGGCTATATCGTGGCGCGGCGCACGGCCACGGTTTCAGCAGAGATCACGGGACGGGTACAGGATGTGCTGGTCGATGAAGGCATGGTGGTGACCAAGGGCCAGGAGTTAGCCCGGCTGGACGCCACGCTGGCCGGCATCGACCTGGAGCTTTCCAAGGCGCGCGTAACTGCGGCCCAGGCGCAGATCGAAG
Source organism: alpha proteobacterium AAP38 (assembly GCA_001296005.1). Lineage (GTDB taxonomy): Bacteria > Pseudomonadota > Alphaproteobacteria > Azospirillales > Azospirillaceae > Niveispirillum. The sequence goes on from LJHR01000006.1 coordinate 47,694, forward strand.
GTTTCTCCGCCGATCTGCGCGATGCCGAACGAATCCTAACCCGCACCGCGTCGCTATCCAGGGCGTCCAACGCGTCGGAAGCCGAACTGACCCGCGCCCAGGCCCGCGCCGAAACCCTGCGTGCCCAGTTGAAGGGAGCCAGGGCCGATCTGGAAATTGCGCGCATTTCCGTGGCCCGGCAGACGGAAACGGTCGATCGCCATATCGTGCGCGCGCCCTTCAACGGCGTTGTCATCGACAAGAATGCGCAGCCGGGGGAAATCATCTCCCCCATGTCGTCGGGCGGCTTTACCCGTACTGGTGTCTGTACCCTGGTCGATATGGACAGCCTGGAGGTGGAGGTGGACGTGAACGAGGCCAATATCGGCCGCGTCCGCAGCGGCCAGAAGGTGGAGGCGGTGCTGGACGCCTATCCCGACTGGAAAATCCCGGCCAGCGTCATCGCCGTGGTTCCGCGTGCCAACCGCGACAAGGCGACCATCAAGGTCCGTATCAAGCTGGAACAGCGTGATGGCCGCGTGCTGCCCGACATGGGGGCCAAGGTCACTTTCCTGGACGCGCGTCCGGCGGGCAACTGAACCTGTTTCATCGATATTCAACCGGCTTCGGGAATGGCCGGCAACTGGGGGAATACCATGACAGCACTGATCAGCATCCAGGGTGGGGCCAAGCGCTTCGTGAAGGGGCGTGAGACCATCACCATCTTCGACCATCTGGACATGACCATCGAGGCGGGCGACTTCATCGCCATCATGGGTCCGTCGGGTTCGGGCAAGACCACGCTGCTGAACCTGCTGGGCGGCATTGACCGCGCCACCGCCGGCAGCATCACCTTTGCCGGCCAGCGCCTGGACCAGATGAGCGAGGGGCAGCTGTCGGCCTGGCGGGCCGCCAATGTCGGCTTCATCTTCCAGTTCTACAATCTGATGCCGGCCCTGAACGCCGCCCGCAATGTCGAACTGCCCCTGCTGCTGACCAGCCTGGGGGGCGGTGAACGCAAGCGCCGGGTGGAAACCGCACTGCAGATCGTCGGCCTGGCCGAACGGGCCAAGCATTTCCCCCGCGAAATGTCGGGCGGTCAGCAGCAGCGCGTGGCCATCGCGCGCGCCATCGTGGCCGACCCCAAGATGCTGCTCTGCGACGAGCCGACGGGCGATCTGGACCGCAAGACGGCGGACGAGATCCTGTCCATGCTCCAGCTTCTGAACAAGGAAATGGGCAAGACCATCATCATGGTCACCCATGACCCGGAGGCCGCGCGCTATGCCAACCGCGTCCTGCATCTGGACAAGGGCCGCTTCGTCGAACAGGTGGCCGCATGACCGACTTCTCCCTGATCCTGGCCAATCTGTTCAGCCGGAAACTGCGCGCGATCCTGATGCTGGTGGCGATCTTCTTCGCCTTCCTGATCTTCGGCGTGCTGGCCGGTGTGCAGAACGGCTTCAACAGCATCGGTGGCGGGGCTGGTGAGAACCGGCTGGTCACCATCAACAAGATCAACTTCACCCAGCCCCTGCCCGTCGCCTATGTGGAGCGTATCCGCGCGGTGAACGGGGTGGCCCGCGCCACCTATGCCAACTGGTTCGGCGGCTATTACCAGGATGGCAAGAACCAGGTCGTGACCTTCGCCATCGACCCGGAATTCTATCTGGATGTCTTTGCCAGCGAATTCACCCTGACCCCGGAAGAGCGTGCAGCCTTCATGGCCGACCGCACAGGCCTGCTGGTCGGGCGCAAGACGGCGGATCAACAGGGCTGGAAGCTGGGTGACCGCATCCCGCTGTCTTCCAACATCTACACCAACAAGAATACCGGCAAGCAGACCTGGGATTTCACCATTGTCGGCATCCTGGAACCGGCGCGGGAGGATGCGGGCACCAATGTCACCTTCTTCCACCACGCCTATTTCAACGAATCGGTGACCTTTGGCCAGGATACGGTGGGCTGGATCGTCATCGAGACGGCTGACAAGGCCCAGAATACCGCCGTATCGAAGGCGATTGACGAGATGTTCGCCAATTCCCCCGCCGAAACGGCGACCGACACGGAGAAGGCCTTCAATCAGGCCTTCGTGGGTCAGCTGGGCAATATCACGCTGATCGTGACGCTGGTGGTGGGGGCCGCCTTCATCACCATCCTGATGATCGTGGGCAACACCATGGTCATGGCGGTACGCGAACGGACCAAGGAGATCGGCGTGATGAAGACGCTGGGCTTCCCGTCGGGCCGCATCTTCAAGATGGTGCTGGGCGAATCGCTGATGCTGTCGCTGCTGGGCGGTCTTCCGGCCCTGGGCGTGGCCGCCCTGCTGCTGCATCTGATGCGCAAGGCGGTGGGTTTTCCGGGCCTGGCCCTGTCGTCGGACTTCGTGGCAATGGGCATCGCCATCATGCTGGCCCTGGGCCTTCTGACCGGGATCATTCCGGCCTGGAACGCGCTGCGGCTGAATATCGTGACCGCGCTCGGTCGGCAGTAAGGACAGGGGGCAAGGATGCGTATCCTCAATCAGATCATCGCCGTCTGTTCCATCAATCTGAAAAGCCTGCCGCAGCGTTTCTGGCTGTCCTTTTCCACCGTGGTCGCGGTGGCCATGGTGGTGACCGTGCTGCTGGGCTTCCTGGCGCTGGCCGCCGGGTTCAAACGCACGCTGGACGGCACCGGCTCCGATACTATCGCCATCCTGCTGCGCGACGGCTCGCAGCAGGAGGTGAACTCCGTCGTCATGCTGGATCAGATCCGCCTGATCGGCGAGGCGCCGGGCATCGTCCGTAAGCCGGACGGCAACCCGCTGATATCGGGTGAGCTTTACGTCATCGTCGATGGTGTGAAGCGCTCAACCGGGTTGAAGGCCAACCTGCCCCTGCGCGGGATCGGCAAGGATGGTGCGGCCCTTCGCGACGACCTGACCATCACCCAGGGCCGCATGTTCGAACCGGGCAGCAACGAGATCGTGGTGGGCGAAGGCCTGGTGCGGGAATTTGCAGGCTTCGACCTGGGCAGCGAGGTCCGTCTGGGCACCGGCACCTGGAAGGTGGTGGGCGTCTTCTCCATGAAGGGGTCGGTTTTCGAAAGCGAGCTGTGGGGTGACGCGGCGGTGGTGCAGAGCCTGTTCCGCCGTGGCTCCTCGTTCCAGACGGTGCGCGTCCGCCTGGAAAGCCCGGAAGCCATCGACCAGTTGCGTGACTATGTGGCGGGCGAACCCCGCCTGAAACTGGAAGTATTTTCGGAGAAGGGCTATTTCGCGGGCCAGTCGTCCAACACCGTCAAGCTGATCCAGAATGCCGGATGGCCGCTGGCCATCGCCATGGCGCTGGGTGCGCTCGCCGGGGCACTGAACACCATGTACAGCTCTGTCGCATCCCGCGCGCGGGAGATCGCGACCCTGCGCTGCCTGGGGTTCGGCGGCTTCCCCAGCTTTGTCGCCACCTTGCTGGAAAGTCTGGTGCTGGCCGGCATCGGCGGCGTGATCGGGTCGATGGGCATTTTCCTGTTCTTTGACGGGTTCAGCACCTCGACCCTGGGTCAAGGCTTCACGCAGATCGTCTTCTCGGTCAGCCTGACGCCCGCCCTGGTGAAGCAGGGTATTATCCTGGCCCTGCTGGTCGGTTTGATTGGCGGCTTCTTCCCGGCCCTGCGCGCCGCCCGCGTGCCCATCGTGACGGCCTATTCACAGGGTTAATTCCCCATATCCCCCATGATGGTCCTGAAATGGGCCATCACGGGAGATGGCGCGTAGTAGGGGGCGGGATCGCCGGGCAGTGCCTTTGCGCCCCGCAGGGCCGCCAACCGCCCCTCTTCATCCAGCAGTATCCAGGGCGGGTTGCGCCATAACTCTTCGTCCAGGTCCAGAAGCAGGGACGGTATCTCCGTCGCCTGCGCGCGGACGGGTCCGGTATGGGCCGCCACCATGGCGACCGGCCCCCTGCCCTCCCCATCCAGGCGGTGCAGCCACTGGCTGACCGCTGGGCGCTGACGACGGATGGCAAGGGCGGGCCAGTTCCCTTCCGGCAGGCGGACCAGCAGGAAACCGAAGGCACGCGCCGCCAACTGCCCCGTCACCACCTGCCCATCCGCCAGCAGCAGCGGCAATGGATCGGCCAGATCGGCACTGGTATCGGGCAGCAGCACCCATCCACGCGGATCGACGATCACCCCGGCATTCGCCCCCATCTGCACCCGCGCCGCCCCCGGCGCCACGGGCGTTGCGACCTGCATCGCCGGCTCCGGTTCCGGCGTTTCATCTGCTTCCACAGTTTCAACGAACGCGGCAGGCTGACCAGGCGATGATACCGGCAAGGCCGGGACCGGCCCGGCGGCGGCAGGCCCCTCACCCCCCATCGGCGACATCACCAGCTGGCGGAATTCCGGCATTGCGGCCAGACGACGGGCGGCATCGGCGGCGGCATTGCGCAGGATGATATCGTACTGACCATTCAGGGACGGGATATCGGTCTCCCCCTCACCCACCGTGGTGAAACGGCGGACGGGTTCCGGCGGGTCGGTCAGTTCCCAGTCGATGCGGACATTGCCTTCACCCGTGATGCCGATCGGCTTCTGCGACAGGGCGTCGCGCTGCCGGCACAGCGACAGTTCCACATCGACCAGCCGCCCCGTCAGCACACGTGCCGCCCCCGCCGTCAGGCCCAAACCGCCCAGGCCGACCCCATCGCGCGCCGCCTGGGTCAGCAGTCCGGGCGTCCGCCCCTCCGTGATCCAGGCCACCTCGTTGAAGGGCGCCACGCAGCTCCAGTCCCAGCGCCAGCCATAGGCGCCGGCCTTGTGCCCCACGGGAAGATCGACCTGTATCCGCCCCAGGCTCAACGCCACCGGCACCCGTGGCCCCGGCGGCGGCGGTGCCTCCGCACAGGCCGTCAGCAGCAGGATCAGACAGAGGGCAAGGAACGAACCAGCGGAATGGCGCATGCGACACAATCTGAAATGATCAAGCCTCCATAAAATTACAATTATAATCCGCCCTGCGTCCAGGCCCGCGCAAGGGAACGGACGCTGCCTTGCAAAAGGGCCGGATGACAGGGACGGCCCCGGTTGATAGGACATTCCCATGTCGAACGCAGCCGCCCCCTCCGCCCGTTCTCCGCGCCGTGCCGTTGTCGAACGCACGACGAAGGAGACCCGCATCCGTGTCGCCGTCGACCTGGACGGCACCGGGGTCTACAAGGTGTCCACCGGCATCGGGTTCCTGGACCATATGCTGGAACAGCTGTCGCGCCATTCGCTGATCGACCTGGAGGTTGAGGCGGTGGGCGATCTGCATATCGACTTCCACCATACGACCGAGGATACGGGCATCGCCATCGGCGAGGCCGTGGCCAAGGCGCTGGGCGACCGCAAGGGTATCCAGCGCTATGGCGACGCCCTGATCCCCATGGATGAGACGCTGACCCGCGTCGCCATCGACCTGTCGAATCGCCCCTACCTGATCTGGAAGGTCAATTTCACCCGCGACAAGCTGGGTGACATGGACACCGAACTGTTCAAGGAATGGTTCCAGGCCTTTGCGCAGGCCGCGGGCGCGACGCTGCATGTCGAGAACCTGTATGGTGAGAATAACCACCATATCGTGGAGAGCAGCTACAAGGCACTGGCCCGCGCCTTCCGCGCTGCGGTTGAGATCGACCCGCGCAAGGCTGATGCCGTGCCCTCCACCAAGGGTGTGCTGGGCGGGTCGCTGTAAGCGCCCTCCCCTTTTCCCTTCCCTTCCCGTCGCATGGGCAAGGCACCATGACCGATAGCGTCGCCCTGATCGATTACGGCTCCGGCAATCTGCGTTCCGCCGCCAAGGCCCTGGAACGTGCCGTGGCCGATGGCGGGCTGGATGCCCGCATCATCGTCACCAATGACCCGGATGTGGTGCGCGGTGCTGCCCGCGTCGTCCTGCCCGGCGTCGGCGCGTTTGCCGATTGCAAGGCGGGGCTGGACGCCGTGCCCGGCATGGTCGATGCCCTGACCGAACGCGTTATCCGACAAGGTGCCCCCTTCCTGGGCATCTGCGTCGGCATGCAGCTGATGGCCAAGGCCGGGGTGGAGCATGGCGTGCATCCGGGCCTGGGCTGGCTGGATGCGACGGTGGAGGCGCTGACGCCCGCCGATCCCGCCCTGAAAATCCCGCATATGGGCTGGAACGAGTTGATCGTGAAGGCACCGGCGCACCCGGTTCTGGCCGGCATCACGCCCGGCACGCACACCTATTACGTCCATTCCTATGCCATGAAGGTCGCCGATCCGGCCCTGGTCCTGGCCGCCTGCGATTATGCGGGCGAGTTTCCGGCCATTGTCGGGCGCGACAATCTGGTTGGCATGCAGTTCCACCCCGAGAAAAGCCAGGCCGCCGGCCTGTCCATCATTGGCAATTTCCTGCGGTGGCGGCCATGAGCACGCAGCATCAGAACCCGCTGGCCGGGTCCGACAGCATCGTGACCGTGGAAAAGGTGACGGAGCTGAAGCGTTCCGACCTGTACGACCTGTGCGACGCGGCAGAGGCGGCCATCATTGATGGCGGCGGTTTCGGTTGGGTCACCCCGCCCGACCGCGAGGTGATGGAGCGCTACTGGAAGGGTGTGATGGCCGTTCCTGAACGCACCCTGGTCGTGGGGCGTCTGGATGGGGTTATCGCCGGTTCGGCGCAGTTGGTGCGCCCGACCCGCAATAATGAGGCGCAGGCCTTTGCCTGCAACCTGACCACCAGCTTTGTCGCCCCCTGGGCGCGCGGCCATGGCATGGCGCGCAGGCTGACCCAGGCGATCATCGATGAGGCGACGGCTCTGGGCTTCGGCATCCTGAACCTGGATGTGCGGGAGACGCAGCGGGCCGCCATCACGCTATACGACCATATGGGGTTCACGCGCTGGGGCACGCATCCGCATTATGCCCGCGCCAAGGGCCGGACCATCGCCGGCCATTTCTATTACAAGGTCTTGGAACGGCCGGAAGACGAGACGGAGCCGCAAGCATGATCCTCTACCCCGCTATCGACCTGAAGGATGGCAATGCCGTCCGCCTGCTGCGCGGCGAGATGGATCAGGCGACCATCTTCAACACCGATCCCGCCGCCCAGGCCGAGACGTTCCAGGCCCAGGGCTTTGAATGGCTGCATCTGGTGGACCTGAACGGCGCCTTCGCCGGATCGCCCGTCAATGGTGCGGCGGTTGAGTCTATACTCAAGCGCGTGAAGCTGCCGACCCAGTTGGGTGGCGGTATCCGCGATCTGGACACGATCGGTTTCTGGCTGGAACGCGGGCTGACCCGCGTCATTCTGGGCACGGTCGCCGTCAAGAACCCGACCCTGGTGAAGGAAGCCTGCAAGGCCTTCCCCGGCCATGTCGCCGTCGGCATCGACGCCCGCGACGGCTATGTCGCCGTCGAAGGTTGGGCGGAGACCAGCAGTCTGAAGGCGCTGGACCTGGCCCTGAAGTTTGAGGATTGCGGCGTCGCCGCCATCATCTATACCGATATTGACCGCGACGGCGCCCTGGGCGGGGTGAATGTGGAGGCGACGGCCGATCTGGCCAGCCACCTGACCACCCCCGTCATCGCGTCGGGCGGCGTGTCCTCGCTGGCCGATCTGCGGGCGCTGAAAGAGGTGGAGCATACGGGGATCAACGGCGTCATCTCCGGTCGCGCGCTTTATGACGGGCGCATCGACCCGGCGGCGGCGCTGGCCGTCCTGCGAGGGGAATGAGCCGATGCTGAAGGCCCGCATCATCCCCTGCCTGGACGTGAAGGATGGCCGCGTCGTCAAGGGCGTGAACTTTGTCGACCTGATCGATGCCGGCGATCCCGTGGAACAGGCCCGTCTCTATGATGCCGCTGGTGCCGACGAGCTGACCTTTCTCGACATCACGGCCAGCAGCGACAATCGCGAGACCATTTTCGATGTGGTCCGCCGCACCGCCGAACAGGTCTTCATGCCGCTGACGGTCGGCGGCGGCGTGCGCACAGTTGAGGATATCCGCAAACTTCTGCTGGCCGGTGCCGACAAGGTGTCGATCAACACCGCCGCCGTCCACCGCCCGGAATTCGTGCAGGAAGGGGCGCAGAAGTTCGGCGCGCAATGCATCGTGGTCGCCATCGACGCCAAGGAGGTCGAGCGCGGCCCCAATGGTGAGCAGCGCTGGGAAGTGTTCACCCATGGCGGGCGCAACCGCACCGGCATCGACGCCGTCCAATGGGCGCGGCGCATGGCGGAATACGGGGCCGGTGAGATCCTGCTGACCTCCATGGATCGCGACGGCACCAAGCAGGGCTTCAACCTGGAACTGACCCGCGCCGTGGCCGACGCCGTGACCATCCCCGTCATCGCCTCTGGCGGCGTCGGGAACCTCGACCATCTGGTCGATGGCGTGAAGTTGGGCCATGCCTCCGCCGTTCTGGCCGCCAGCATCTTCCATTTCGGCACCTACACCATCGCCCAGGCCAAGGAACACATGGCCAAGGCGGGGATACCGATCCGACTGTAAAGGGAACGCCGATGTCCAATCCCGCCATCCTGGACGATCTCTACGCCACCATCCTGTCGCGCAAGGGCGGCGATCCCGACAGTTCGCATACCGCGCGCCTGTTCCATAAGGGCCGCGCCAAGATCGCCCAGAAGGTGGGGGAAGAGGCGGTGGAAACGGTGATCGAGGCCATGGCGGGAACGCCGGAAAAACTGGCTTCGGAATCCGCCGATCTTCTTTACCATCTTCTGGTGCTTTGGGCCGATGCCGGGGTGCAACCTGCCGATGTCTATGCCATCCTGGAAGGACGGAAGGGCGTCAGCGGGATCGAGGAAAAGAAGAACCGCACACAAGCCTGAAACGGCGTTCCCATAACAGTGGCCAAAACAGCGGAAGGATCGGTGCCTTGATCTATGATCGCAGCAATATCTTTGCCCGTATCCTGCGCGGGGAAATTCCCTGCAAGAAGGTGTACGAGGACCCGTACGCCCTGGCCTTCCACGATATCAATCCCCAGGCCCCAACCCATATCCTGGTGATCCCCAAGGGCCCCTTCACCAGCTTCGCCGATTTCTCATCCCAGGCCACGATTGAGGAAATCGCCGGCTTCGTGCGCGCCGCCGGTCTGGTGGCCCGTCAGGCGGGGGTGGAGGATAGCGGCTATCGCCTGCTCGCCAATCACGGCCCTGACAGCCACCAGGAAGTCCCGCATTTCCACATCCACATCGTGGGCGGAAAGCCGCTGGGTCCGTTGCTGGCTTAGTTAGGGGCTATTAAAGTTCATCTGACATTGAAAGCCCGCCTCCTCGGCGAAGTTTCGCCGGGGAGGCGGCCAGGCTCAAGCTGAGATCAATCTCAACAGTCCCTCATCAAGCCGCCATACCTGCCGGCAGGGCGATGCGGATGCGGGTTCCCTGGCCGTTGTCGGGGCGGTCTGCCGACAGGCGTCCGCCATGGCGGCTGGTCAGCAGGGTGGCGAGATAGAGGCCCAGGCCCAGCCCGCCGACACTGGCCGTCAGCGGATCGCCGCCGCGCAGGAAGGGGCGGCCCATGCCCATCACCACTTCCGGCGGCAGGCCCGGCCCGTCATCGACGATACTGACCACCACCTCGCCCGCCGGCGTCGCCTCCCCATCGATGCGGACATGGCTATGTTCGGGCGTATGGGTGACGGCATTGTCCAGCAGCGCGAACAGGATTTGACGCAGGGCCAGCGGGTCGGCCTTCACAATCAACCCGTCGGGCACCAGATTCTCCACCGAAGTGCGGCGATGCTGTGCCCGCACCCGCGCCTGCCCTGCGACGCGGCCCACCTCTTCGCGCAGGTTCACCAGTTCGGGCGCCAGGGTGTGGCCCGTCTCGGCCTCCGCGCAGGCCACGATGCTTTCCACCAGTTCCAGCAGGTGATGGCCGGCGGCCGAAATCTCCCCCGCATAATCGCGCACCCGGTCCGCTGGCATGGGCAGGGTCGGGTCGCCCAGCATGTCGGCAAAGCCAATGACGGCGTTCAAGGGCGTGCGCAATTCATGGCTGACCGATGACAGGAACTGGCTTTTGGCGCGTTCCAGGGCGCGACTTTCAATACCGGCCTGACGCATCGCCTCCGCCGCTGCCTCGCGTGCGCCCAGCGCCTCCGTCGTTCGGTCGGCCAGACGGCCCACCAGAAACCGGACCAGCAGGAACAGCATCAGCCCCGTCACGCCGACATAGAACAGGCCCTTGACCGTCTGAAAGGCCGACAGGTCGGCAACATCCCCGAACATGGCTTTGGCCGCCTGATCGGAAAAGATGATCCACAGGGCCGAGACGGCGACAAATGCAAAGGCCACCCGAAAGGCCGCCTTGTTAGGCGCAGATGCCAGCCAGCGTACCGTGTCCATGGCGCCTCCGCGCATCAGGGCAGCGAATAGGGGAGAAAGCATAATCCACAATGGTCGGGTGAAGAAAGTGTGTCAGTGGACACGCGACGCGCGATCTGTTCGTCTGTCTGGACCCGTGGGGTATGGTGCCTGTAGGCTGCGCCCTCATGAATGACATCCGCCCCACCGATCCCAATGTCCTGCAACGGCTGGCCTCCGATCCTGAAAGTTCGGTGTGGGTGGGCGCGTCGGCGGGAACGGGCAAGACCAAGGTCCTGACCGACCGCGTGCTGCGCCTGATGCTGGCGGGCACTGACCCGTCGCGCATCCTGTGCCTGACCTTCACCAAGGCGGCGGCGGCGGAAATGGCCAACCGTATCGCCGACCGTCTGTCGGTCTGGGCGGTGCAGGACGAGGATAAGCTGCGCGCCAACCTGCACGCGCTGACGGGGCGGGAACCGTCGCGCGGGGATGTGGTGGCGGCCCGCCGCCTGTTCGCCCGCGTGCTGGATACGGCCGGCGGCATGAAGATCCAGACCATCCATGCCTTCTGCCAATCGCTGCTGCGCCGCTTCCCCCTGGAGGCCGGGCTTGCCCCGAACTTCGAGGTCATGGACGACCGCACGGCAGAGGAATTGCTTGCGGAGGCAAAACAATCCGTTCTGCTGGCTGGTCGTTTCGAACCCGGAAGCCTTTTAGCGAACGCGGTAGATCTGCTGACCGGGTCGGTGTCGGAGGATGAGTTCAATGATCTTCTGGCCAGCCTGACGGCGGAACGCGGGCGGCTGAAACGCATCCTGGACGCCCAGGGCGGGCTGGAACCCGCCATCGCGGCCCTGCGCAGCAGCCTGCGCGTGCCCGCCGGGGAGACAGACCTGTCGGTGCTGTCGCGCGCCTGCGCCGCCGGCACCGTGGATGAGATGGGGTTACGCCGCGCCTGCGGAACCCTGGCCACAGGCACCAAGACGGATGTGGAACGGGGGATCGGCATCCAGGCCTGGCTGGACGGTGATGAACCGCACCGCCTGCGCGGCTGGTCCGATTATACGTCGCTGTACCTGACCAATGAGGGGGAGCCGCGCAAGGCCCTGATGACCAAGAAGCCGTCGGAAGCCGATCCGATGGCGCTGGAGATTTTGCAGCGGGAGGCGGCGCGTCTTGTCGCCGTGATGGAGGAACGGCGGCGGGTGGCCGTGGCGGCCCATACATCTGCCCTGCTGGTGCTGGGTGAGGCGCTGCTGGGCCGGTATCAGCGGTTGAAGGATGCGCGCGGGGTCCTGGATTTCGACGATCTGATCCTGGCGGCCTCAAGCCTGCTGTCGGGCGGGGCGGGGGCGGATGCCTGCGCCTGGGTACTGTTCAAGCTGGATGGTGGCCTGGATCATGTCCTGATCGATGAGGCGCAGGACACCAACCCCGAACAATGGGCCGTGGTGTCGGCCATCGCGGAGGAATTCTTCGCTGGCCTGGGGGCGCGTGATGACCGGGTGCGCACCCTGTTCGTGGTGGGCGACGACAAGCAATCGATCTTCAGTTTTCAGCGCGCCGACCCCGCCGAATTTGCCCGCATGCGCCGGCATTTCGACGCCAAGGTCAATGCGGCCCAGCGGACATGGCGGGTGGTTGACCTGCAGACCAGTTTCCGGTCGGTGGGGGCCGTCCTGTCGGCGGTGGACAAGGTGTTTGCCAGCGGTCTGGCCCGTGACGGTGTGGCCGGGCCAGAGGTGGAGGTGCGGCACATCCCGCACCGGCGCGGCCACGCGGGACGGGTGGAAATCTGGCCCCTGGTCAGCCCGAATGAGGCCACCGATCCCGACCCCTGGTCCTTGCCGCTGAAACCCGAACAGGCGGACAAGCCCGTGGCGCGGCTGGCCCGCACCATGGCGGATCAGATTGCCCGCTGGCTGGCCGATGGCGAGATGCTGGTGTCGCGCAACCGGCCCCTGCGGCCCGGTGACATCATGGTGCTGGTCCGCAGCCGGGATCAGTTCGTGGGCCATCTGGTCCGCGCCCTGAAGGACCGGGATGTGCCTGTGGCCGGCGTTGACCGCATGGTGTTGACCGAGCAACTGGCGGTGATGGACCTGATGGCGCTGGCCCGGTTCCTGGTCCTGCCGGAGGATGATCTGAACCTCGCCATCCTGCTGAAATCCCCGCTGGTGGGGTTGAGCGAGGAGCAGTTGTTCCAGGTGGCGCATGAGCGGCCAGGGCGGCTGTGGGCGGCCCTGACGGAGAAGGCCAAGGAGGATGCGGCCCTGACCACGGCCTGGGATTATCTGCGCGCCATCCTGAACGATACCGATTACCGGGCACCCTATGAGCTGTTTGCCGGCGTGCTGTCGCGGCCCTGTCCGCCCGATCCCGCCGGGTCGGGGCGGCGGGCCATCCTGTCCCGTCTGGGGGCGGAGGCGCAGGACCCGCTGGAGGAGTTCCTGACCGCCTGCCTGCTGTTCGAGCGGGAGCATGTGGCCTCCCTGCAAGGCTTCCTGCATTGGCTGGAGGCATCGGAGGCGGAGATCAAGCGCGAGCTGGATACCGGTGGCGGCGACGGTCCGGGGCAGGTGCGCATCATGACGGTGCATGGATCGAAGGGGTTGCAGGCCCCCATCGTCTTCCTGCCCGACACCATGCGCGAACCGGACAAAAGCCCGAAAATCCTGTGGCCGGAAAAGCCGCTGGCAGGCGAGGCGCAGGCCGATCCCGGCCCGCCCTTGCCGCTTTATGCACCAAGGCGGGGGATGGAGGATGCGACGGCGGGCGTGCGCCGGGCCATCGCCAACCGCCGGCGCGATCAGGAATATCGCCGCCTGCTCTATGTCGCGCTGACCCGCGCCGAGGATCGGCTGATCGTCTGCGGCTGGGAACAGCAACGCAAGACGGGCGGTCCCGGTTCCTGGTACCGGCTGATCGAAAGCGCGCTGGAGGGGATGGCGCGACCGGAACCGTTTGATTTCACGGCCCTGTCGCCCGCCGGCTGGACCGGAACCGGACTGGTTTTGCATGAGGCGCAGACGGTGCCGGTGCGCGACGAGGCCGTGGCTGTGGCGGCAACGGCGACGGGGGTGGAGTTGCCGGCCTGGGCGCTGGAACCGGCACCGCGCGATCCCAGCCCGTCCAAGCCGCTGGCCCCGTCACAGCCCGATGCGCCGGAACCGTCCCTGCGCTCCCCCCTGGGGCCCGATGATGGCTTGCGGTTCAAGCGCGGGAACCTGATCCATACGCTGTTGCAGGTGCTGCCGGAGACAGAGCCGGCGCGGTGGACCGATGTGGCGGCGGCCTGGCTGGCGCGACCCGCCCACAACCTGACCGGCGTGCAGCAGGCGGAGATCGGGGCGGAGGCGCTGCGCGTCCTGAATGACCCGACCTTTGCGCCCCTGTTCGCGCCCGGCAGCCGGGCGGAGGTGCCGCTGGTCGGTCTGGTCGGCGGTCGCGCCCTGTCGGGCCGGATCGACCGGCTGTGCGTGACCGACGATGCCGTCTGGATCGTGGATTACAAAACCAACCGCCCACCCCCGCGCGAGGTGGAGAAGGTGCCGGCTATTTATCTTCAGCAGATGGCCGCCTATCGCGCCGCCCTGTCGCGGATCTATCCGGGCAAGGATGTGCGCTGTGTCCTGCTCTGGACCGATGGGCCGTTCATGATGGAACTGCCGGGCGATCTGATGGATGCGCATGCACCGTAAGGGGGCGGCCGCCCTCTACGCGCCAACCCAGCGCCGGACCATGGCCACGAGCGGTTCGGCCTTCGCGGCCATCTCTGTACTGTTCTTGATCACCACCACGCCCCGGTCGGGTGCGGGCCAGTCGGCCAGCCCGTCCGGGTCGTCGAAGCGGAAGTCGCTATTGTCCTTGGCCTTGGCCCCCCGGTGCAGCACCAGCCGGGCGGTGCCGTCGCGTTGCAGCCCAAGGGTGACAAGGTCGGTGCCGTCCAGGGCGAAGCTGGGGGCGTTCCACTTGATCCCCTCCACCAGCCCTGGATGGGCGGCCCGGATCAGGGCGCTCAGTTCCTGCACAACCGCCAGCGTTTCCGTCGGCAGGTCCGCCAGGAACGCCTCTACAGTTTTATAGGCCTTGGGCGGCATCAGCCTTCATCCCCGTCATCGCCATCATCGACCTCACGCGGGCCATGGCGGCGTTCCAGAAGGCCGTATTTGCGAAGATAGCCCCGGAACTGGTGATAGTTCAGGCCCAGATCGGCGGCGGCGCGCTTCTGGTGGAACTGGTTGCGTTCCAGGGCATTGCGCAGCAGCACCTTCTCATAATCCGCAACCAGACCCAGGAAGTCGCACGGACCCTCGGGCAGGGCGGGGCCGGTGCTGTCCGCAGGTGCGGCGGCGGCGGGCGTGCTGGGCGTGGATGCGGGCTGGGGCATCGTGACGACGATGGGGGCGGGTGCCGCATCAGCATAGATCGACATTTGCTTGGGCCGCCAGGGCGACTGGAACGGGTCGAAATGGATGTCGGTGATGGGACTTTCCGGGTCGCCGGCACGATAGACGGCGCGTTCCACCACATTCTTCAGTTCACGCACATTGCCGGGCCAGTCATAGGCCAGCATCTGCTGCATCGCATCGGGCGTGAAGCCGCCGAAAAAGGGCCTGCCCAGTTCGCGGGCCATGGCCACGCCGAAATGCTCGGCCAAGATCGGAATATCCTCCGGCCTTGCGCGCATGGGCGGGATGGTGACCACGTCGAAGGACAGCCGGTCCAGAAGGTCGGCGCGGAACTTTCCCTGATCGGCCAGGTGCGGCAGGTCGGCGTTGGTGGCGCCTACGACGCGCACATCGATCTGGATGGTGGTGTTCCCGCCCACCCGCTCAAACTCCCCATATTCGATGACGCGCAGGATCTTCTCCTGCACGCGCAGGGTGGCGGTCGCAATCTCGTCCAGGAACAGGGTGCCGCCATCGGCCAGTTCGAACCGGCCCACATGCCGCTTGGCGGCCCCCGTGAAGGACCCGGCCTCATGCCCGAACAGTTCGGTTTCCAGAAGCGTGTCGGACAAAGCCGCACAGTTCAGCTTCACGAACGGCTTGTCCCAGCGGGGCGACAGGTAATGCAGGCGGGCGGCCACCAGTTCCTTGCCCGTCCCGCGTTCCCCGATCACCAGGGTCGGGCGGTTCAGGGGGGCGGCCTGCGAGACATGTTCCATCAGACCCAGGAAGGAGGGGGCCTGACCGATCAGCGACGGGGGGGAAACGGCGGGAGACATGGGGCCGGTGCCACTCTTTTTTGACTGCCAATATCAGCATCTTAGCGAAGAGTGGGCGGATTGGCGAGCGAGTGGTGAGAATCGCCAACGAGTGGGTTGATTGCCACCCATCCCCCGATCGCCGTAGAATCCTCAATTCCACTAAGCTATTGATATTAAACAAAAGTGCGATTGTGGTGGAGAGTTGGCACACCCCTTGCTCTTACTGTTTTCAGACACCGGGGAAACAACGAGATCGCAAGGAAGCCAGCCATGACCGACTTCACCTACGACAATGGGATGTCCGATCAGCCGGCAACCGGCTATACCAAGTCCGCTGACGGGTTCTTTGCCCGGCCCGCGGGCGGCATGTTCCGGGACCTCTATGAGGATTTCCGGGCTGTGCCGGTAGAAGCCTGGATCATCCTTGCGGTGGCCACCGGTTTGAGCAACCTTTTCATTGCCCTTGCCTGAAGGAGACCCCGACATGGGCATTTTTTCCCGCCTCGGCGACATCGTCAATTCGAACATCAACGCCATCCTGGATCGCGCTGAGGACCCGGAAAAGCTGGTCCGGCTGATCATCCAGGAAATGGAAGACACGCTGGTCGAAGTCCGCTCTTCTGCCGTCAAGACGGTCGCGGAGAAGAAGGAGATCGAACGCCGCCTCTCCGAAATCCGCCGCGAGTCGGAGGATTGGCAGCGCAAGGCCGAATTCGCGCTGTCCAAGGACCGCGAAGATCTGGCCAAGGGTGCCCTGGTTGCCAAGGCCAAGCTGGCCGAAGCCGCCGAGCAGATGGCTGGCGAACTGGGCCGTCTGGACAGCGCACTGGCCAAGACCAACGAGGATATCGGCGCGCTCCAGGTCAAGCTGGCCGATGCCAAGACCCGCGAAAAGACCTTGATTGCGCGGCATAAAACCGCCACCAACCGCCTGAAGGTCCGCACCCAGCTTTATGACGATCGCATCACCGATGCCTTCTCCCGCTTCGAGCAGGTTGAACGCAACCTCGATGTGTTGGAAGGTCGCTCTGAAGTGCTGGGCATGGGCCGCGGCGCCAAGAGCCTGGAGGACGAGATCGCCGAGCTGGAAGCCGAGTCCAAGGTGGAGTCGGAACTGGCAGCGCTCAAGGCCAGGCTCGCGGCCAAGGATCAGCAGGGGTAACCCCGACCGGGGCGCCCCTCGCATCGGGAATGAGAGGGGGCCGCCCGCACTGGGCTGGGCCTTGGGATAAGGGGGGCAACTATGCCTGAAGGAGTATTTGTCGTCGCAGTCATCTTCATGGTGATCGTGGCGCCCGTCTGGATCATCTTTCACTACGTAACCCGCTGGCGCATCGCCAAGACGCTGTCGGCGGATGATGAGCAGATGCTGTCCGAACTCTGGCATTCCGCCAACAAGATGGAAGACCGCATCCGGCAGCTGGAAAAGATCCTGGATGCCGAGGCGCCGGGCTGGAGGGCGAAAGCATGAGCGACCGCCCCGGCCCCGGCACCCCGCCGCCCTTCCCTGGCCGCGACCAATACCGGTCGCGGTCGGGGCGCGGTTCCGGCCACAACCGGAACTGGGAACAGGAATATTTCGGCAAGCGCCCGGAACAGAGCTGGGCGGATTATTTCGGCCTGGGGCCCGACACGTTCGGCGGGTCCAAGCGCAAGCAGCGGCAGCGTGAGGATTGGGGCCCGGCCCCGTCATCATCCGATCCCGGCCGCGCCCAAGACCACAACGGACAGTATGCGGAGGAAAGCATGGGCGACCATTATCCTTCCCGACCGTACCGGCTATGGCGCAGCCGCACCGACAGCAAGATTGCCGGCGTCTGCGGCGGTATCGCCGAATATGCCAATGTCGATGCCTGGATCATCCGTCTGGGTTTCATCATCGGCTTCTTCTTCTTCCCGCCGGTCTTTCTGTTCGGCTATCCGATCCTGTGGTGGCTGCTAAAGGAACGGCCCTCGGGCCTCTATGAGAGCCGGGAGGAGGAAGTGTTCATGCGCTCCGTCGCCACCAAGCCCGACCAGACCCTGTCTGGTCTGCGCGGTAAGTTCCGCGACCTGGACCGTGACCTTGCCAAGCTGGAAGGGTTCGTGGCATCCCGCGAATATGACCTGCACCGGCAGTTCCGCGACCTGGAGAAGAAGTAAGGCGCCCCGCCGCTTCTTCTCCCGCATCAGGTGAAGCCATGAGCCCTTACATGATCCCCGTGCTGGCGCTTTCCATCCCCATTCTGGTGCTGATCGCCCGGGGTGTGCGGCGGTGGCACCAGATCGATATCGAGGTGGCGCAGAGCGAGGTCGACCTGCGCCGACGCTTTCGGGCGCTGGACGATATCGACCGGCGGGTGGCCGGCATCGAACGCTATGTCACCAGCCCTGAATTCGGTTTGAACCGGCAGTTCCGCGACCTGGAACGCCCCTCCCCCTGATCCGGTAGCCAAGGCGACGCACGATGTTCAACTCACCCTATATCGTTCCCGTCATGGCCCTGATGATCCCCATCGTGGCCATCGTCATGAAGCATCTGACCCAGATGCGGGCCATGCGGGTCGGGGGCCTGTCGGAAGGGGCGGCTGCCGAACTGTCGGATCGGGCCGCACGGCTGGAGGACCGGGTCCTGCAGCTTGAAAGAATCCTGGACGCGGAAGCGCCAGGTTGGCGCAGTCGCGCCTGATTACCCGGCGGATGTCCGCCGCCGGTCTTGCAGGGGGCAGCAAGGGATAGTCCGACCCGACCTGCCCCGTCATCTCACACCCATACCTACCCACTTGACGCGCCTTCCCTGCCCGGCCGCCCCTGCTGCCGGAACAGGAAAGGCGCGTCTTTTCTTGTCGTGATAGCAATTTTCGGGTGGCGAACAATTCTTGCTGGCATACAGTGATCGGCCAGAGGAAACGCAGATAAGCGAACGGCCATGACCGTCATTGCCCTGTATGGGACATCAAATCCATTATATTGCGATGCAAAGACGGAAATTTTGCAGCGCAATATTGAGCATTATTATTCACTGATACGGTGTATCGCCATTCTGGTATTGGTTACTAAAATATTAATATTTAACTATCGGCAAGATAGTCTCTATATACTTCGATCTATAACTCTTGACCGGTTGCGCCGCCTGTCGCCCTTCCTGGCGCTGGCCCTGCTTCTGGCCACGGTCCTGACGGCCAATGCGCCGGCCCTTGCCCTGGCCTGGGACGGGGAGATGGAGCCGCTGGCCCAGTACCGCAGCTATTGCCAGACCTATGGTGACCGTGACCCCGGCTGCGCCGTGGGTCTGGGCGGCAAGGTGGGCACGCCCGTCGGGATGGACCGGGTCGATGCCGGTCGCGCCACGCTGGGTATGGCCGTGCTGGTCCACCGGCAGGTGGTAGATGACCTGATCTATCGCGAGGACAAGCAGGACCGGTGGGAGATTCTGGGCACGCCGGGGCGCGGCATGGCCGGGGATTGCGACGATGTGGTCATGACCAGCATTTCCCGGCTGTTGCGCCGGGGTTTTCCGCGCGCCGCCCTGCGTGCCACCATCGTGCGCCTGCCCGGCAATGGCGGCCACCATCTGATCCTGTCTGTCCGGCGTCAGGCGGAACAGGGGGTGGAAGAGATCTATCTGGATGATCGCCACCATCAACCGATGCGGCCCGAACAACTGGCAGCCGAGGGCTATGTCTTCGTGGCGCAGGAAGTGCCGGGCCGCCGCACCTGGCGCCGGGCACAGAGCCAGCCGGCCCTGATGATGGCCGAGCGCGGGGATGGATGACAATTTGCTCAATTCATAAGCAATCGAGGCCGGATAGGGGTTTCAACCAAACTTTGCCGCGAAGATCGGCACTGTTCTTGCGTTAATTAAGGAAAAATTAACCAAAATGCCCTTTTTCAATTCTTGCCTGCCTCAAAAATCACCACAACTTCTTCTTTGATGGCAGGCTGCCCCTTTGTTGAGCAGTCGTCTTGGTGGCTTCCCCTGCGGCATCCTTGATTTCGCACATGCACAGCCGTGGCACGGTTGTTGCTGAAACCCTGTTTCGTATCAGGGGGATGGGCGGCGACGCGAAGGCCCGATGGCTGCCGCCTCCCCGCCGACAGACGCGAAGGTGGACATGGCCAAACATGCCGTAAGGGTCGCCGTCAGGAATGTCGTAAGGGTGGTCAAGGCCCCGCCGGCCCTTGTCGCCGCCAAGGCGCGGGCGACGGACCGTCAGGTCCGGCAACCGACCGCCAGCCTTCACACGCCGGAGCTTCTGTCCGGTGTCTCCTGGGATGAAGGCCGCAAGGTCTGGCTTGTTCATCCCCTGTCTTTGCCGGCCCGTGGCTGACACGCGGTCCCGGCCCATCCATAACGGAGGAAGAATGTTGAAGCGGTTGGGTAGTCTCCTGGTCCTCGCGGCGGCCTTGACGGGTTGCGCCAAGGAAGAGGCCCGCGAGATCAAGCGCACGGATGTGCCGAACTTCCCCATTGCCTCGGCGGTGCAGGTGCCGGCCGGGTCCGATCTGTTCTTCCTGTCCGGCACGGTGCCGCCGGCCGTGAACAAGGATGCCCCCGCCGGCAGCGTGGATGTGTTCGGCGATACAGAGACGCAGACGGTCAATGTCCTGACCCGCATCCAGGAAACGCTGAAGGCCCAGGGCCTGACCATGGGCGATGTCGTGCTGATGCATGTCTACCTGGTCGGCGACCCGGCCAAGGAGGGCAAGATGGATTTCGCCGGCATGATGGCCGGCTATACCAAGTTCTTCGGCACGCCGGAGCAGCCCAACAAACCGGCCCGCTCCACAGTGCAGATTTCCAGCCTGGTGACGCCGGGCATGCTGGTGGAAATCGAAGTGGTGGCCGCCAAGGCCAAGAAATAACCGGCTGGGGCCGGTCGGGGGCACGGGAAAGCCCCTGACCGGCCCCTTCGGTTTTCAACGAACCTCCAGCCTGCTCCACGGGTAGGGACAGGCGGGGGATCGGGGACGGGGGGCCTGTACGACCGGAAAACCGGCGGCGGGGACCGGACCCCGGCAAAGCGTCCCGCAAAGGGACCGTATCAGGGAAGAAACGCAACCGAGGAGGAAGGAACCAAACAACCGAGTTGAACAGGGGACCTCTCATGCAGGTAAATAACAGCAAGCCGGCCAAGCGCGCATCCGTGCGGAAGGTCGCGTTCGGCATCCTGTGCACGACCAGCCTTCTGCCACTGACCGCCCTGGCCCAGCCGGTGGGCGAGATCGAAGAGATCATTGTGACCGGTACGCGCGTTGCCAACCGCACCGCGACCGAAAGCTTGGCGCCCATTGATGTTCTGGGGGCGGGCGATCTGGAAAAGCAGGCCTTTAGCGATACCAACGACATCCTGCGTACCCTGGTGCCGTCCTTCAATGTCAGCCGTAACGGCATCTCCGACGGTTCCACCTTCGTGCGTCCGCCCACGCTGCGCGGCCTGCCGCCCGACCAGACCCTGATCCTGGTGAATGGCAAGCGCCGTCACCGGTCGGCCCTGGTGCAGCTGTCCGGCGGTGCCCTGGCCGCGGGTGCCCAGGCATCCGATCTGTCGCAGATCCCCTCCATCGCCATCAAGCAGGTGGAAGTGCTGCGCGACGGTGCGGCGGCACAGTACGGCTCCGACGCCATCGCCGGTGTGATGAACTTCCAGCTCAAGGACGCGTCCGAAGGCGGCTCTGCCACGATCCAGTATGGCTCCACCTATGAAGGCGATGGCGACAATGCCAAGTTCGCCGCCAATGTCGGTCTGCCGCTGGGCCCCAATGGCTTCTTCAACCTGTCGGCGGAATATAGCCAGGGCGACCCGACCAACCGTGGCGTTCAGGACCCGCGCGCACCGGCGGCCAAGAAGGACTTGGCCATGAACTGGGGCGACCCGGATTCGGAAGCCACGCGCGTCTTCGTGAATTCCGGCATCGACCTGACCGACACGGCCTCGATTTATCTGTTCGGCAATTATGGAGCGTCGAAGGCCAATGGCTCCTTCTATTATCGCCCGCCGACGCTCGATCATGCTGTGAACGGCCCGACGATGCCGGTCCCCGGTGATGCGAACGGGTTCCGTTTCGCGGAATGGTTCCCGACTGGCTTTACGCCCCGCTTCTATGGTGATGTGAAGGATGCCTCCATTCTGGGTGGCTTCAAGCATGAGCTGGAAAGCGGTCTGACTTACAACGTTTCCGGCTCCTTTGGCCGCAGCCAGATCGATTACGACCTGAAGAATACCGTCAACCCGTCCCTGGGGCCGGCCAGCCCGACCGAATTCTATGTCGGTCGTCTGGTGCAGGAAGAAGAGAATTTCAACGTCGATCTGTCCTATCCGGTGGAGATCGGCTGGGCCACGCCGCTGAACATCGCGGTCGGTACCGAATTCCGCCGCGAACTGTATGAAATCGGGCCCGGCGACACGGCCTCCTACACGGTCGGCCCCTATGCCTCCTTCATCGATGTCCGCACCGGTCTGCCGGCGGCCCTGCCCATCGGGTCCAACGGTTATCCCGGTTTCCGCCCGGAGGATTCAGGCGAGTTCAAGCGCGACAACATCGCCTTCTACGCTGACCTGGAAGGCGACGTGACCGACAGCCTGACGGTCGGTGCTGCTGCCCGGTACGAGGATTTCGACTATTTCGGCTCCACCTTCAACTGGAAGCTCAGCAGCCGTTATGACTTCACGGATGAGTTTGCCATCCGTGGTTCCGTCAATACCGGCTTCCGTGCGCCGACGCCCGGTCAGTCGCAGACCTCTTCGGTGCAGACCTTCTTCCCCGCCGGCAGCTCCAGCCCGGTGGCGCGCGGCACCTATCCGGCGGCCAGCGTCGTGGCACAGTATTTCGGTGCCAAGCCGCTGTCGGAAGAAAAGAGCGTGAACTTTGCCGGCGGTATCGTCGCCGATCTGGCCGATATCAATGTCACCATCGACTATTACAACATCAAGGTTGAGGACCGCATCGCGCTGTCTGGTGACTTCAACCCCACAGCAGCGGATAAGTTGGCGCTGGCCGCCCTGGGCGTGCCGGGTGCCAACACGCTGGGGGCCGTCAACTACTTCACCAACTCCTTCGATACCCGCACTCAGGGTGTGGATTTCGTGGCCAATACCACGGTGCCGGCGGGCGAGGGCAAGGTCGATCTGACCACGGCCCTGAACTACAACAAGACCAAGGTCATCAAGCGCAACACCGCCGTTATCGACGATACGCGCAAGGCGGACCTGGAGAAGCAACTGCCGAAGTTCCGTGGCAACTTCTCCGCCCAGTATACGCTGGACGCCTTCTCGATCCTGGGCCGCGCCAGCTATTACAGCAAGTTCACGGACACCGCGAACTATGGCAAGACCTTCGGTTCAGAATGGCTCTTCGATGCCGAAGTTTCCTACGATCTCTATGACAACATGAACTTCGCCATCGGTGTGCAGAACCTGTTCGACAATTACCCGGACAAGGTCGATGCGCTGGCCGGTGGCGGATATGCCGTGGGTCAGGTTTATCCCGACACCTCGCCCATGGGCTACAATGGCGGCATGTATTATGCCCGCGTGACCGTCAAGTTCTGAGCGTGAGGCACATGGCCGGGGGCGGCGGCCCATCCCCCGCCCCCGGCCTTCTTGAAATCCCTGTTATCTCGACCTTCGCCGCCCCCGGCGTCCCCGGGGGCGGTGCTTGCGAGGTCGTGCCCTGAATTTCCCATCCGAGGCGATGATGGTTGCAATGAACAACATGCCACCCCGGTCCCGCATGACGC
Organism: alpha proteobacterium AAP38; assembly: GCA_001296005.1. Lineage (GTDB taxonomy): Bacteria > Pseudomonadota > Alphaproteobacteria > Azospirillales > Azospirillaceae > Niveispirillum. The sequence continues at coordinate 70,923 of LJHR01000006.1, forward strand.
GGCGCGAACTGCTGGCCATGATCGGTACGGCTGCCGGCAGCTCCGTCATGTATCAGGCGGCGACGTCGCTGGGCTATGCGGCGGAGAGCGAGTTCAAGGGGCCGCCCAATCTGTCCGGCGCGCCCAAGGGCACGTCGGTGCTGATCCTGGGTGCCGGCTGGGCCGGTCTGGTGGCGGCTTATGAGCTGGGCAAGGCCGGGTACAAGGTGCAGGTTCTGGAATACCGGGAAAAGGCCGGTGGCCGCGCCTGGACCCTGCGCGGTGGCGACACCTATACCGAACTGGGCGGATTCACGCAGAAGGTGGGGTTCGACAAGGGCCATTACCTGAATCCCGGTCCCTGGCGCGTGCCATACCATCATCGCGGCGTGATGCATTACTATCACGAGCTGGGCGTGAAGCTGGAGCCGTTCTTCCAGGTCAATTACAACGCCTATGTCCATTCCAAGAATGCTTTTGGTGGCAAGCCGCAGCGCTACCGCCATGTGCTGGCTGATTTCAACGGCCATGTGGCCGAGCTTTTGTCCAAGCTGGGGCACAAGGGCGGCCTGGATGGCTATGTCACCAAGGAGGACCAGGAAAAGCTGCTGGAGGCCATGCAGGACTGGGGCGCGCTCGACGACAACTACGCCTACAAGGCCAATGCCGAGACCTCCAACCGCCGCGGCTTCGAGAAGGACCCCGGCGGTGGCCTGTCGGGGGAGCCTGTCTTCTCCAAGCCCATCGAGTTCTCACAGTTGCTGCAATCCGGCCTGTGGCGGGCCATCGGCACCGGATCGGGCTATGAGTTCCAGACGGCCCTGTTCCAGCCCGAAGGCGGCATGGATGCCGGCCCCCTGGCGCTGGCCGAAAAGGTGAAGGACAAGATCACCTTCAACGCCAAGGTCACCGAAATTCAGCAGGATACGGGCGGCGTCACCGTCACCTATCAAGATACCAAGGCCGGCGGGGCCGTGAAGACGGCCAAGGCGGACTGGTGCCTCTGCACCATCCCCGCCTCCATCCTGTCGCAGATCAAGAAGAACGTGTCGTCCGACATGGACGCCGCCATCAACGCCCTGCCGTACGAGGCAGCGTTCAAGGTGGGCTTGCAGTTCAAGCGCCGTTTCTGGGAACAGGATGAGGAGATTTATGGCGGCATCACCTATACCGACCTGCCCATCTCCCTGATCGCCTATCCCCACAGCCATTATGGCGAGAAGGGCAAGGGCGTGCTGCTGGGCGCCTATCCCTGGGGCCCGTTCGCCTATGAATTCGCCTCCATGGCACCGGAGGAGCGGGTCAAGAAATGCGTGGAGTTCGGTGCGCAGATCCATCCGCAATATCTCAAGGAATTCGATAATGGCGTGGCGGTCGCCTGGCACCGCGTGCCCTGGACGCTGGGCTGTTTCGGGTCCTGGACGGAGGCGAAGCGGGCCGAGCATTACAAGAACATGTGCCAGATCGACGGGCGCATCCTGCTGGCCGGTGAACATGTCTCCTACCTGCCGGCCTGGCAGGAAGGGGCGGTGCAATCGTCGCTGGACGCCATCACCCGCCTGCACCAGCGCGTTACTGCGAAATGATCATGGGGAAGAACGACATGCGCATGATCAAGCCGATCTCCATCGCCGCCCTGTTCCTGGCCGCCCTAGCCGCCACCGGCCCCGCAGGCGCCCAGCGCACCGATGCGCAGAGCAGCGATTTCGCCGATGCCCGCCGCTTCTCCTATCAGAATGGCGAACAGCTCTATCACGCCATCTGCCAGGGCTGTCACATGCCCGATGGCAAGGGCGCGCAAGGGGCCGGTGCCTATCCGGCCCTGGCCGCCAATGGCAATCTGGAGGCCGGGACCTACCCGATCCACATGGTGGTCAACGGGCAGAAGGCCATGCCTTCCTTCGCCTATCTGTCGGATGAACAGGTGGCCGCCGTCGTGAATTATGTCCGCACACATTTCGGCAACGGCTATAAGGATGCTGTGACGCCCGAGGATGTGAAGGGGATGCGGCAGTAACCATGGTGGATGAACCCGTCCTGCGCCTGGCCACGCCCGAAGACCGGCCGGCGCTGGAAGCGCTTTTGGAACGGTCGGTGCGCGATCTCAGCCGGGACTTTTACAGCCCCGGCCAGATCGATGCATCGCTGAAGGCGATCTTCGGCATTGATGGCACCCTGATCGCCGACGGCACCTATTTCGCGGTGATGGTCGGCGATCGCTATGCCGCCTGTGGCGGGTGGAGCCGGCGCCGGACGCTGTTCGGGGGGGATCAGGCGGCGGGCCGGTCGCCGGAACTTCTGGACCCAGGCGTTGATGCCGCCAAGATCCGGGCCTTCTTCGTCGACCCATCCTTTGCCCGGCGCGGCATTGCCAGCCTGATGATGCGCGTCGCCGAACAGGCAGCTCTGGCCGAGGGGTTCCGCAGCCTGGAACTCATGGCGACTCTGCCCGGCGTTCCGCTCTACAAGGCGCTGGGCTTCATCGCCACCGGTACCCATGCCGAGAAATTGTCAGACGGCAACGTCATCCCCTTCGTCCCGATGCGCAAGGACATCGGGCAGGAGGGGGGAGTTCAAGAATTTATATAGTCTAAGCCATTGAAGTTTATAAACCTCAGAGAGATAACCAGGAACACTCCCGGAATTTCAACGAACTGCCCTACACAACCCTTTGGCATCACTTCGCAGGGGGCGCGGCCCAGCTGATGACGATGACCTCGATCCCCAGCAAGGCCGACATTTCGCCTGCCACGCGCTTGGCCGTCGCCTCGTCCGGCTGCGGGGCCAGGGTGACCAGATACCAGGGCGGCATGCCGGCATAGTCGGCCATCACGATCTGGGGCTTATATCCCTTTTCCGCCAGACGCTTGGCAAAGACCGTGGCGCTGTCCTGGCGTGTGAACCGGCCCAGCTGCACCGCCAGGATACGGGTGGAGGGGGGCGGGGCCGGTACCGCCGGCTGTGGCGGGGGCGGCGGTGGGGGCGGTGTCGCCGCCTGTGCCGCCAACGGCCCCATCAGCGGGGATGATACGGGCTGTTTGGGATCGGCGGCACTGGTGACATCCGTCACCATGGGCGGCGGCGGGCCGATGGGAATGATGGGGGGCGGGTCCACGATGGTGCCCTTGGCCGGCACCGCCGCCGTGTCAGGTGTCGGGGCCGGGGCCGCATCCGGCGTGGCCGCCGCCGATGAAGCCTTGGGTCCCGGCGTTTGGGCGGCGGGCGGTACCGTAGGGGCCTGCATGTTCAGCCCGACCAGCAGGCCGATGCCAAAGGTCAGCAGACCGAACAGCAGGATACCGGACAGGATCAGGATCAGACGGCCGCGCGTCACCGGGGCAACCCGGACCAGCGGACAGGCGGCGGGGCCATGCCGGCCCGCGCCATCTTCGCCTGCGCCGGTGCCGCCGCCGGGGCGGGCGCTGCGGTAGGCGACACGGGTGCCGGGGTGGCGGTGACGGGTGCAGCAGCGGCGGAAGCCGCCGGCTTGGCCGCTGTCGGGGCCGGGGCGGGCTTTACCGGGGCCGGCGGCGTGGGGGCGGCGACTTTCACGGCGGGCCGGGCAGCAGACCCTTCCTTCGCGGCGGCAGGGGCCGGCGCCGCGGGCTTGGCCGGTGCACCAGGTTTTTCCGGGGCCATGGGGGCGGACGGGTCGCGGCGGTCCAGGAAGGTGCCGCGCTGCATGCCCACACCGCCCATCTGCAATTTCTGCCAGGGCTGAAACCGCTCCACTGGCAATCCGGCCTGTCCCTTGAACGCGGCCATGGGCTGATAGGTGCCGGAATAATTGCTCCACCATTCCAGCGCGCCATTATCGAATCGGGCCGTCCCGGCATAAAGCACGGGCCGCCCGGCGGCGATGGCCGCGTGGCCGGCCTTGGATGATACCAGCGTTTCCGACTTGGCCTGCGTCTCCCCCGTTACCCGCACGAAATTATAGGTGCCGTTGGGGCGGACCATTACGCCGCGCCCGCTGTCGCGCACCTGGAACATATCGGCGGTGGCACGGACCAGGGGATCGCCCGCCGTCGCCGTCTGCTGCCCGCCGCTGGGTCCGGGGCGCAGCGCCTCGAACGTCTTCTGCCGCTGTGCCACGGCGGCACCCGCGCCCGCCGGCGGGGCCGGGCGGGCTGGGATCGGGGACTTGCGCGCAGCGTGGCCGGACATGCGGTCCTCGGGCTGGTATATCAACAAGGATGATAGGGGAACTGGGGTCCTGACTCAACCGGCGGCAGTCAGCGTCATGGGACCTGCACCGTCGCCTGACCGGCGAAATTGATGGCGATCGACCCGCCCCAGGCGCACATGCATTTCGACGAGTTATTCAGCGCCGGCATATTGCCGATCAGCACCGTCGGCGCCCCAACGACCCATGGCGCCACCGTCATGGGAATGCAGGGCATAGGCGTCAGCACGCCCAGCGCCGCCGCCGTCGCCGCCGCCACCATCGGGTTGGCCATGGATATACAGGTGCCGAACGGCATCACGTTCATCATGGGCACGTAATCCATGATGTTGGCTGCCGGCATGTTGCAGGCCAGGGTGCAATTGGCGGGCAGCACCATCATGCTGCTGGGGGCCGCCCCCATGGAACATTGCAAAAGGGCACCCATCACGACCTGCTGTCCCATGCATCACCCGCCTTTCTTGCCAAAGAAACGCTGCCGCAGCCCCGCCTTGGGCACCGGCCCTGCCAGCGGCGCCAGCGGTCCCTGCGCCAGCCCCTTGTCGAAGATCACCCGCTCCGGCTCCGTCCCAGCCGGACCGAAGGTCAGCACCTCCCCATGCAGCAGGTTGGCCACATAGGTCGACCGGCGCAGCAGGCTGCCATCGGGATTGAACTCCTCCACCGGGCCGTGCATCTGGTCATCCTGCCAGGTTTCGCGCCGGAACAGGGTGCCGTCGGGCCGGAAAATCTGGCTGTCACCCGACCGTTTGCCACCCACGAAGCTTGTCACCGCCGTCAACCGTCCGGCGGGGTCGAAGCTGCGCACCTCCCCATGCAGCAGGCCGTTGACGTAGGACATCTGCACCGCCGGCCGTCCCGCCTGGAAAATGGTGGACGGCCCGTGCAGCGTGCCCTGGTGGAAACTCATCCGCGACTCCGGCACACCATCGGCGTCGAACGTCTCCATCACGCCCTGCAAGACCCCGCCTTCCATGGCATAGCGGCGGCGGACGGTCCCGGCCTCGTCCCGGTCCTCCATGGGCACCGGCGGTTCGGGCGGTGGGGCGGCTTGCTGCTGTTCGTCCATCACCGCCCCCTCAATTGATCTTCACCAGGCCGCCCTTGACGGTCAGCATGCCGCCGCCATCGATGGTGCCCGTGGCCGATCCCTTGACCGTGGCGCCGACATCGCCCTGCAACGTGGCGTTCAGGCCCTGCACCTTGGCATCGGTGGAGGCCTTGGCCGTCAATGCCGTTCCCGCCTTCAAATCCATACTGGTGCCCGACTGCACCGTCAGACCGGTGCCGGATTTCAGGGTCACCGATCCCCCCGCCTCGATGGTGATATTGCCATCAACCTTGAGGGAGAAATTACCGCTGACGGTCCAGGTGACCTTGTCCTTGTTGGTCTTGGTCTCCGCCCCTTCCACGGTAATGGCGCGTGTCCCCTTCACCCCATAGGTTTCCTTGCCCTTAGCCACCGAAAAGGTGCGATCCCCCTCCGTGATGGTCAGGGTGTCATTACCCTTGGTGATGGTGGTGGCGCGGTTGCCCTTGTCCAGCGTCAGGGTATCGTCGGCCTCGTTGATGGTGGTGGTACGGGAATTCTTGATCAGGACATTCATGTCCTTCTGGGCCTGGAGATAGATCTCTTCTGAGTCCTTCTTATCCTCGAACCGCAGCTCGTTATAGCCGCCGCCGCCCTTCGACGTGTTGGTCTTGACGGTGCTTTTCGTCTGGTCGTCGGGCAGGGTGTAGGGCACCTGCTGTTCGCCATTATAGACGGACCCGGTGACCAGCGGGCGGTCGGGATCGCCTTCCAGAAAGCTGACCACCACCTCCTGCCCCACGCGCGGCAGGAAGAAGGCGCCCCAGTTCTTGCCGGCCCAACCCTGCGCCACCCGCACCCAGCAGGAGGAATTTTCATCCTTCTTGCCGACCTGATCCCAATGGAACTGCACCTTGATGCGGCCGAACTTGTCCGTCCACACCTCCTCCCCCGACTTGCCCACCACGATGGCGGTCTGGGTGCCGGGAATGCGGGGACGCGGGGTGCGGCGGGCGGGGCGGAAGGTGGTGTCGGCGGGCAGCGCCTCAAAACTGTTGGAATAGCCGCCCAGGCTGACCGAATGGTTGACCCCGTGCAGGACGTAAGCCGCATTGGCGTCGCTGCGCGGATGGCCCGACAGGGTGAATTTCAACCCCGCCGCCACGCCGCGCACCGTAGAAGACCCCGATGCCCGCTTGGCCGCGACCTCCAGCTCTGCCAGCCGCACCTTGCCGCGCGCGTCGCCCGCATCCTTCTTGGTATAGCCGCCGGGATATTCATAGACCTGCAGGCTGCCGGTACCCGCGACATTGACCTTCAGCTCCGTGGACGGCGTTTCCAGGAAATAATCATCGGTCTGGTATTTGCCGGGCACCATGGCGGTCTCAATCAGGAAGCTATCGACCCGGTCATCCTCCAGCCATTCCTTGCCCGATGGCAGCGGCAGATAGGGCAGGGTCGCCAGGACCGGCAGGTTGGTATGGGCGCTGGCATCATCGGCCAGGACCATGGTGTGGGTGCCGTCGGCGAAGGTGAAGAACCAGAATATCCCCTCGTCCTCCATCAGGCGGCAGACGAAATCCAGGGCGGTCTCATTATACTGCACACAATATTCGCGCGCCGTGTAACTGCCGGTCAGACTGTCCTTGAAATCGGAAAAACCCAGATCGCCGAACACCGCCTTCACGATCTCCGGCACCGTCTTGTCCTGAAAAATCTTGCAGTCCGCCGTCAGGCCCAGTTGCCACAGCCAGGGGCGCAGTTGCAGGGAATAGGTCTTCTCCATCTGCACGGCGCGCACGCAGATGCCGTTGATATAGCGCTTGGTGCTGTCCGGTCCCGTCAGGGTGACGGTGACCGACTTGCCCACCACCTTGCTCATGTCCAGCGCCGCATCGGATGCGATGGCGGTGATGTCGAACTGGAACAGCTCGCATATCCCCTCCCGCCCCGTCATCTCCCGCAGGATCAGCTTGTCGGCGCCCAGCGGTGTCGTGATCGACAGCGACTGGCCGCTTTGCTTCTGATCGGCGTCGCTCATCGCCGGGCCGCCGGACGGTCGAACTGGATGCGGATGTCACCATCCTCGGCCACCGTCACATGCGCCATGTCGATACTGTCGCCCATCGACAGCCGGTCCAGGATGGTGGCCGACATCTGCGGCAGCAGGCCATTGGTCAAAATCTGATCAATGGCACGCGCGCCGGATTCCACGGCCTGACAGCGCGACAGAACATGGACCACCAGACTGTCATCCCAGCTCAGTTCCGCCTGATAGGCATCCTCCATGCGGCGCTGGATACGGGCCAGCTTCAAGGTCACGATCTCCCGCAGCCGCCCCTCATCCAGCGGCAGATAGGGCACCACCACCATGCGGCCCAGCAAGGCCGCCTTGAAATGGCGCAGCAGGTCGGGGCGGATCAAGGCCTCCAGCGCATCAGGCCCCGGCGGCGGGCCGGGTCGGCGGGCACGGTCGATGATGGCATCCGACCCGAGATTGCTGGTCAGCAGGATCACGGTGTTCTTGAAATCGACCAGAATGCCCTCGCCATCCTCCAGCATGCCCTTGTCGAACACCTGATAGAACAGCTCCAGCACGTCCGGATGCGCCTTCTCCACCTCGTCCAGCAGGACGACGGAATAGGGGTTGCGCCGCACCGCCTCCGTCAGCACCCCGCCGCGCCCATAGCCGACATAGCCCGGCGGCGCCCCCTTCAGGCCGGAAACGCTGTGCGCCTCCTGATATTCCGACATGTTGATGGTGATAACGGACCTTTCGCCCCCGAACAGGGTTTCGGCCAGCGCCAGCGCCGTTTCCGTCTTGCCCACGCCCGACGGGCCGACCAGCAGGAACACGCCCGTGGGTTTGCCCGGTTCGGCCAGAGAGGCGTAATAGGTGCTGATGCGTTTGGTGATGGCGTCCAGGGCCGCCTCCTGCCCCACCACCCGCTCGCCCAGCTTGGCGCGCAGGTTGCGGACGACCGCGATGCTGTCGGTCAGCATGCGGCCCACGGGAATACCGGTCCAACCTGAGACGACCGACGCCACCGCCCGGTGATCGACCGACAGCGGCACCATGGCATCGGTCGCCTGCAACTGCTCCAGTTCCAGCCGCAGCCCGTCCAGCCGGGCCTTCACCCGCGTGAAGTCGGCCCCATTCAGGGTGCCACCCGCCAGTTGGCCTTCCAGGTCGCGTACGCGGCCCGCCAGATCGCTTTCCTGCTGCCAGCGCTGCTGCAGGTGGGCTTCCTCCTCCTCGGCCTTGGCCTGTTCGTCGGACAGGGCGTCGATGCGGTCGGCATGGTCGCGGCCCAGCGCCGACTCGCGGCCCAGCAGGGCGATTTCGTCGGACAGAAGCTTGCGCCGACGCTGTGCGGCCTCAAGCTGCGGCGGCGGGCCGCTGCGGGCGATGGCGACGCGGGCACACGCCGTGTCCAGCACCCCGATGGCCTTGTCCGGCAATTGCCGCCCCGTGATGTAGCGGTGCGAAAGGCGGACGGCGTCGGACACCGCCTCATCCAGGATGCGCACGCCGTGATGGGCTTCCAGCTTGGCCACCAGACCGCGCAGCATGGCGATGGCGTTCTTTTCGTCCGGCTCCTCCACCTTCACCACCTGGAAGCGGCGGGCCAGCGCGGGGTCCTTCTCGAAATATTTCTTATATTCGGCCCAGGTGGTGGCCGCGATGGTGCGCAACTCGCCCCGTGCCAAGGCGGGTTTCAGCAGGTTGGCCGCATCCCCCTGCCCCGCCGCCCCGCCGGCCCCGATCAGGCTGTGCGCCTCGTCGATGAACAGGATGATGGGCTGGGGCGACGCCGCCACCTCTTCGATCACCTGTTTCAGGCGGTTCTCGAACTCGCCCCGCACGCCGGCACCGGCCTGCAGCAGACCCAGATCCAGCGACAGGACGCGGACTTGGCGCAGCGGCGGGGGAACGGAGCCTTCGACCACGCGCTGTGCAAACCCTTCCACCACCGCCGTCTTGCCCACGCCGGGATCGCCCGTCAGGATCGGGTTATTCTGGCGCCGGCGCATCAGCACATCGACCAATTGCCGGATTTCCGGGTCACGGCCCACCACGGGATCGGACTTGCCGGCCCGTGCCTGCGCCGTCATGTCGATCGTGTAGGCATCCAGCCCAGGCGTCGGCCCACCCGCCAGCTTCACCCCCGCCGGGGCACCCGGCGCCGCACCCGACATCATCGCCGGCTTCGGTGTAGCGACCGCAGACGGGGCGGAAGGCGATCCGCCCCCGCCGCCCGCATCCTCCGCCGTGCCCCGCACCAGTTCCTTCAAATCCTCCACCAGCCGCCCGCGCGGAATTTTCGCCAGCAGCGGCACCGGTTCCAGCAGCAAACCGCGCAGCGCATCATCCTCCAGCAGCGCCTTCAGGATGGCGCCCGAGCGTACATGGCTAGCGCCCAACTCCAGCGACGACACCAGCCAGGCCGATTGCAGCAGCCGCACCACATGGTCGGAAAAGGCCGGCGTGCGGCTGTTTCCGCGCTTCAGCCGATCCAGCGCGGTTGTCAGCTCCTTCTGCAACGCCCCCACATCGACGCCGTAATAGCGCAGCACGGGCGTCAGATCGCCCTCCCCCCGCTCCACCAGCTTCAGCAGCAGATGCTCCACCTCCACGGCGTAATGGGTCTGCGCCAGACAGAGCTGTGCAGCCCCCTCCATGGCCCGCTTGGTCAGCGGATTGAGGCGGGCGATCAGGGTGGCGATGGAGGACATGAGAGATTCCAGCCTTCTGCGGGATCGCGTGATCCTAATGGATGCAATGGGAAGGCGCAAAGGTCAGCCGACCCGGTTGGCACGAAAGAGGGCAAACAGGCCTCCGGGCAGTACGCGACAGGAAGTCCATCGCCCTTGCGCGCCAGGATTGTATTTACCGTATATTGAGGGCATGGTGGCATTCAGAAATTTCTGGAGGCATTCCTGTGGCCAAACCACCTCCAACGAAGTTCGGCAGCCTACCGTCAACCGCCGGCGGAACCCGGTCTCATCAGGGCTTGGGTATTCAGCCGAAAATGGCTCATCCTTCTCCCGGCGCCGGCTCCCGCCCATCGGTGGCACCGCCGCCCGTGACATGGCCGGGAAACACTGCTTCCTCGGCGCCCTTGCAGTTAAAGGCGAAGCCTTGCGGGCCGAAATGTCGGCATGCCCCGCCGCCAATTGCCCCAATGCGCTGGGGCGGCACGACACCTGTCGCGCAGGCAATGTTCAGCGGCACCACAAGTGGTCAGCTCAACAACAACCAGATCAATTCCGGATTCGGCACCTTTGCCCAGGTGAATTTCACCCCTACACAGTCCGTTATCACCCAGAGCTATAAGCCATCCGCAACTTATGAGGATTTGGTTGGCGAGGATCTGGTCGATGATGAACATAATCATGCCGAAGATTATGTCACCAGCCTGGTTCCGCAGCGCTGGATAGAACTTGGCTGTCCCCAGAGCCGTGTACGCTTTGATCTCTATATCACTTCCAGCCCCTGCTCCAGCGAGCAAGGCACCAGTGGCAAAGATGAGGGATGCGCCGAAAAACTAGCCCGGCTTTACGAGTCGGGCATTGGCGTCAGGGACATGTTTGGCATAACCCATACCGTCTATTTTCAGATCGGAACCCTTCGCGTGAAAAAGCTTTACCGCCCGAAGGTCACAGGGGCGGCGGAAAAGTCCTTCCAGGCGCTTTTCATGCTGAAGCATATGGGCGTCTGTGAACGGGTGGTGATCGAGAAGATCGGCAAGAAGACCAACGTCACTCTGTGACGTTCAATGCATGAAGCGTATCAGACGGTCAGCGTCTGGTCTTATAGAATGGCTGCGGCGAATGTCGAAGGGCACGCCAGACATAAACCGCGCCATTCCACCTCAAATCTTCCGGTACCACTCACGCGGGCTGGCCACTTTGGCACCGGCGAAATCATCCACGCCTGCCGCCCGCGCCACATCCATGGCGAAGCTGCTGCATTGCTTGCGGGCCAGGCTGAACTGCGTGCCCTTACGGTACTCGGCCACCTTGCCCATGGCCTGTTCGGCCTGTTCGCGGCTGATGGCATAGGAACGGGTGCGCACACCGGGCTTGGTGAAGGCGCTTGCGTCATCATGCACGCGGCCCGGCACGCCCGCCGTCAATTTGCCCAGGTCACGCTTGGCATCCATGTTGGATAAACCAGCGGGGGAGAAGCCGAAGGCCTGACGCCCGCCACCCGGCTTTTCGATGGCCACGAAGCCATGACCCGCCATGCCGTCGGGCAGGCCCTTCTCCTGATGCAGATAGCCGCCGACAATCAGGCGATAACCGCCGGCATCGGGGGCTTTCGGCGCCTTGGGCTGGACAGGCCGTGGTACACCGGCCCCGCGCGGCACCAGAGCGGGGGCCGGTTTGGCCTGCACAGGCTGCGGCATGCGGTGGTTGGCGGCACGTGCGCCCATCCGGTCGGCCTCTGCCTCCAGATGCAGATCCTGGACGACGGCGATCCCGCTGCCGAACGGGTTGCGCACCCGTCCCTGCCGCTGCTGCACCACATGCGTCAACTCATGTCCCAGCAAGGCCAGACCCTGCGGGCTGTCGGGATTATACTGGCCGGGTGCGAAATAGAGGCTGGACCCCATGGTAAAAGCGAGCGCGCCGATGCTGGCCGCCTCTGACCCGACATGCACCCGCACGTCGGAAAAATCGGCGCCAAAGAAGCTTTCCATCTGGCCGCGCACACGTTCGGGCAGGGGCCTGCCGCCCCCGCCGGGCCGGATCAGACCGGGGGGCAGCTGCTGGGCACCGGGATGGCCGCTGCCATGCCCGCCGGATGCCATGACGACACGAACATGCCCCGGCCCGCCGGCCGTGATGCCGCCCAGCGCCCCCGGCAGCTTGGCACCGCCGGCCCCGAACCGTCCCTGTATCACTGCCCCGGCCATGACCCTGTCCCCCGCATGGTTCCCATTGTCCGCCAGACCCCTGATCCTAACCCAGTCCTATAACCCGTCAAAGCGTGAAGCATGGTTCCCTCACACCAACCGCTGGGTCAGAACCACTTCGCGCTTTTCGCGTGCCGGCAGCCAGGCGGTGCGGCCCAGCACGCGGTCCTGGCGGTCGGGCTTGAACTCCACCGCCGGCACTTCCTCCGCCTTCAGGCGCAGGCGAAGGGTGACGCCCAGGTCCGGCCCTGCATGCAGGGCCACCAGATCGGCCAGCGCCCTGGCCGCATCCCCGCCCGGCAGGAAGGCGCGGAAGGTGGCAAGGTCCAGCGGACCCAGTTCCACCGTGATCCCCGCCCCCTGGTCCCAGACGCGTCCACCCAGAACCGCACCGACGCCCAACCTAGCATTATCACCCTTGTCGCCCAGGCGCGTACGATCCTCCGGCTCCAGTTCCATCCAGTCGCCGGTCAGCGGTTCCACCTGCACCGGCACCGCGAAATGCGCCATCAGCAGCCGTTCCAGCCCGTGCTGGCTGGCCACAGGCCGGTTCAGCAGGCCTGTGTGCCGGTACAGCGACCGGTCCGGCAGTGACAGGCGGCGGCGCAGCGGCTCCACCCCCAGCCCACAGAGCGCGGCCAGCCAGTCGGCCATGCCGGTGCGCCACGGCGCCTTGCCGGTCATGTCGGGCCGGTGCGCGCGGCGCGACCGCACCAGCAGGCTGGCCAGCCGGTGGTTGAACAGGTCCAGGAAGTCGCGCATGGCGGCATCGCCGGCCCGCACCCGGTCGGCCAGCAGTTCCGATACCGGCGGCGGCAGCGGCGCGAAGGGTCCGCCCAGGCCCAGGAAATTGATCTTCACCCGGAACCGCGTGCGGCCCGACGGCATCTCCCGCCGGTCGATCCGCTCCAGCGGATCGGCGGACGGGCGGGCGCGCAGGCTGGCATGGAAACGGATGGCCTCCTGGCCGGCATCGGCCCCTTCGCCCACGGGCACGGGCGCGGCCCCGCCGCGCGCAGCGTCGCGTTCCATGATCAGTGCCGCCTGATACAGGTCGAACCATTCCGGGTTCGCCCGCAACTGGCTGATCAGAGAATGTTCCGTTCGCCAACCCGCGCCGGCCATCGCTTCCACACTCCTTCGCGCTGCGCGCTGTTCAGCACCAGCTGGGTGAAACTGTTGACCCGGCCATAAAGTGCCAGGAACCGGTCCAGGATGCTGGCCAGAAGATAGGCGCTGCCGCCCGCAAACTGGCTTTCATCGATGGTCAGGCTGATTTCCGTGCCCCGCACGAAACCGCGCCAGGCCTCGTTCCCCAAACGCCGGGTGACGGGGCGCGACGACAGGGCCGTCATGCCGCCCGCCTGCTGATGCACGGCGGCACCGCAGCCATCGCCATAAAGCACCATGATCTCCCTGAGCGCGCGCAGGGCCGACCCGCTGCCATCATCGGCCAGCGACAGATGGTTCAAGGTCAGGGCCGACACCAGCTGCCACAGGGTTTCGCCCTGCTCGGGCGCGCTGATCTGCGGCGTTGGCCGGGTCAGACAGCGCACCTCGCGCACCGGCGCATCCACCTCCAGGTTCAGTACCGTATCGGGCGGCAGCTGTTCGGCCATGCCCCGGTTGGTACAAAGCGTGTGCGCGAACAGGGTGCGCGTGGGTGGCAGCGACGGGTCGAGCGCCAGATCGACAAAGGACAGGAACATGTCCGTCCCCGGCATGTCGGCCCGCACCGTGGGCCGCCGCCGCGCCATCCAGAAACAGTCGGGCGCGGCCCGCACGGCCATATGGTCGTAGGAAAAGAAGGGACGCACCAACGCCGTCTCGTCCGCCCGGTTCATGACGGCGGAGACCTTCTGGATCGAATGGATTTCCGTGGACCGTTCCCAGCGGCTGTCAGGCAACAGACGATATTCGGACTGTGTCTGATCCAGGCGCAGCGGCTCGCTGGTCTTGGGAAACAGGTTGATGATGGGCGCGCAGTTCAGGCGCACCGTCACCCGTTCCAGCCGTTCCGCCCGTTCCGGCTGCTGTTTCAGCAGGAAGAACAGGTCCACCTCCGCCCCCGTTGGCCAGGTGGCGGGATTGCCGTCCGCATCGGTGAAATCCACGTCCAGGAACAGGAATTTCTGCGGAAACACGAAATATTCCCGGATCAGGCGATAGCCCTGATGGGCATGGACGGGGAAACTCAGCAGGTCCTCATCCGGCGCGAAGCCCACAGGCGACAGACAATCCGGCTTCAAGGTCGCGGTGGGTTCCGCAACATCCACGGCGGGCGCCAGAACGACGGCGCGCGACTGGTCCAGCAGCATTTCCATCAGGGGACCGGCCACCGCAGGCTCCCCGTCCAGGAACAGGCGCAGGCGGTCGGGCTGCATGTCGGCGAAGGTCAGGTTGCCTTGCGCCCGCAGCCGCAGACGCCAGACGGCGGCCCCGCCAAGGCGCGCCAGGAAGGGGAATTTCTCCGGCCGCAACATCTCCTGCCGCACCACCTGCACCGGCCACAGCTTGACCGGATAACAGGTATTGAAGCGGCAAGTCAGCCCGTGCGAGGGGCTTTCGGCATGCAGGGCGATATTATCGGGCAGGTGGAAACCCTGCGCCGCCCGCGCCTGACCGGGGTCCACCTCGAAATGCGCGATGGCGGCACTGGGCACCGGGGCCATCAGGGCGGGGTACAGCGTGTCCAGCAGCGCCGACGGGATCAGCGGGAATTCCGCGTCCAGCGTTCGCTGGATGCGGGCGGTCAGAAAGGCGAAGCTTTCCAGCAACCGTTCGGTATGCGGGTCACGGCTTTCATGGCCGTTGAAATCCAGACGCCCCGCCACGCGCGGATAGGTGCGGGCAAACTCCGCCCCCTCATTGCGCAGATACATCAGTTCGCGTTCATACGCCGCGAACAGGGCTTCGGCCTCGTCACGCGGCATCGCGGCCTCCCGAGGCATCGCGCAGCATCACGGGGAAACTGACCGGTTCGATCCGGTCATCCAGCCGAATGGAACCCTCCACCTCCACCAACAGGGCGCGGCGGTCATGTTCGGGCGGCAGCACCGTGAACCAGGCTCCCTGCCGGCGCAACCCCTGATTGGGCGGCAGCGATGCCGCGCGCTGCGACCATTCCGTCAGGAACGCTTCCTTCAGGGCCGGCGTCAGGCGCGACAGATGCACACGCGGCGACAGAAGACGGGGCTCGAAGGTGGCGATGGCCATCTCCAGCTCCGCCACCAGGGCAGCCTCTGCGGCACTGTCGAAGGGCTGGAAACCCGACAGGTCGGGAATGCCGTAATCCAGGGTCGTACGCCGCCGTCCCGCCATCACGTCACGGGACCGGGGGCAGCGCGTGTTCAGCAGCAGTGAAATCTCCCCCGCAATGGACAGGATCAACCCGTCGCGGTCCAGCATGGACTGCGCGCCTGCCGCGTCCTCCGTATCGACCAGCCGGTCGAACAGCGGCGCGGGCACACCTGGCATCAGGCGGGGACCCGTGATCATGCATCCTCCCGTCGGGGCGGCACTAAAGTGTGATCGGTTCAAACGCAATCATTTGAAGCGTGAATCACACGGCAAAACAGACTCTAACAACGCCGGCGGAAAGGCCTGATACCGGTCCAGGGTGGGCAACGCCCGCTCTGGACCGGTTGGCGCATTGAGCGCCCGCGGGCACGTGCCCGCGCAAGCCAAGGGCGCGGATGCGCCCACCCGGCGCCTGAGGGCGCGTGTTAAGACACTTCCTGCTTGATCAGGTCGTGCTTGACCGGCTGGGCGCCCTCGCCCGTGCCGTCATCTTCCTTCTGCGGGATGTACTTGTACTCGACGGTGCCATAGGAGAGCGTGATCGTCTCCGTCGGGATGTCGCCGGTACCACCGCCGATGGAGACGTTGGAGACGATGATCTTCTCCATCGTGATCACCAGATATTCCACCGGCTTGTTGTCGCCGTTGGAACGGTAAGCGGAGAAGACGCCCTTCTGAATGTGCTTGCCGCTCCAGCACATTTTCAGCAGGTCGTCGGTCGACGCGTCGATATATTTGGTGAAGGAGAAGTCGGAGTGGTTCGCCTGCTCCACGGTGCCGCCGCCCGCGCTGCTGCGGGTGGGCGAGGTGGGCTGGTTGAAGGAATGGCTCCAGGACAGAACCTGGATTTCTTCCTTGTGGGAACTGTCGGTCGACTCACCCTTGATATCCGGGGTGGTCAACTTCAGGAACATATTGCCGGCCATGGCCGCTCTCCATCTCGATATCTGTTCGGTCTGGGACTATCGCAACGAGTACCCCGCCCCAGGACGATACCTGGGGCGGGGCCGCACGGATCAGAAGGCAGCCGGTGCCGGCAGTTCGGCGACGAGGCGGATGGAGGCGGTCAGTTCCTCCAGCTGGAAATGCGGCCGCAGGAACACGGTGGCGCGGTAGGCACCGGGCTTGCCCGGCACGTCGAACACATCGACGCGGGCTTCACGCAGCGGATACTTGGCCTTCAGTTCCTGGCCGGCATCGTCCTTGCCCAGCACGTAATCCATGATCCAGGTGTTCAGGAAGGTCTGAACATTGTCCTTGGTCATGAAGCTGCCGACCTTGTCGCGCATGATGACCTTGATGTAATGCGCGAAACGCGAGGCGTTCAGCACATAGGGCAGCATGGCGGAGATACGGGCATTGGCATTGGCCGCGTCCGTATTGTACTGGCGCGGCTTGTTGGCCGTCTGACCGCCGAAGAAGGCGGCATAGTCGGTGCCCTTGCAATGGACCAGCGAGATGAAGCCGAGATCGTTCAGCTCCTTCTCGCGGCGGTCGGTAATGGCGATCTCCGTCGGGCATTTCAGCGCGACATCGCCCTCATCCGTGCGGAAGGTGTGGGCCGGCAGGCCTTCGACCTTGCCGCCGCCTTCGACGCCGCGGATGGCGGCGGTCCAGCCATGCTTGGAAAAGGCGTCGGTGACGCGCTGGGTCAGGACATAGGCGGCATTGCCCCACAGGTACTTCTTGTGGTCACGACCGTCTGTATCCTCCACGAAGTTCACGCCCTCCACCGGCTTGGTGTCCGGACCATAGGGCAGGCGCAGCAGCACATGCGGCAGCACCAGGCTGACATAGCGGCTGTCCTCGCTGTTGCGGAAGGACCGCCACTTCACCAGTTCCATGCTCTCGAAGATCTTGGACAGATCGCGCGGCACGCCCAGCTCGGTAAAGCTGTCCATGTCAAACAGGCGCGGGCTGGCGGCGGAGATGAACGGCGCATGCGCGGCGGCAGCGACGTTCGACACCAGTTCCAGCAGCTTCACATCATTGGGATGGCGGCCGAACTCGTAATCGCCCATCAGCATGCTGTAGGGGTTGCCGCCGAAGGTGCCGTATTCTTCCTCGTACACCTTCTTGAACAGCGCCGACTGGTCGAACTCGACGGCCTTCTCCAGGTCCTTCAGTAGCTCTTCCTTGGTGATGTTCAGGATGCGCAGCTTCAGGCTCGTGCTGGTCTCGGTATTGAAGACCAGGAAGGACAGGCCGCGCCAGGTGGCTTCCAGCTTCTGCAGGTCGGGATCGTGCAGGATCTCGTTCAACTGGGCCGACAGCAGATCGTCGATCTCGGCGATCTTGTCATTGATCAGGGCCACGACGTCGTTACCGACAGTGCCACCCTCTTCGGCCAGCACGGAATTGACGAACTCGGCAACCAGATCGCGGGCAAATTCCTTCTGGCTGTCATCACGCGCCAGCTTGCCCTCGACAATGATCTTGTCAAGCAATGTAGTATCGGGCATCGCAAAGCCTCCATCGGCTTGGCCGGCACGCCTTCATGGGCGCCGGCCCGGAATGGTTTCAAGCGGGTGCGGGCGCTCAGGCCTGCGGTTGCAGCAGCTTCTTCAGCTCGGCCTGTTCTTCCGTGCTCTTCACGACGGAGGAGAGCAGGGCATCCAGGCTGTCATTGCCATCCAGCTTGGTCAGCAGGTCGCGCAGACGCTTGCGGGCATCCAGCAGCTTCTTCAGTGCCGGAACACGCTCCATGATCTCGACCGGATCGAAATCATCCATGTGCTTGAAGGACAGTTCGACGCCCAGCTGCTCGTCGCTGTCCTTCACCAGCCGGTTCGCCACGCGCAGCGTGACGCGCGGGGTGGCGGCGGAAAGCACCTCGTTGAAATTGTCGCGGTCGATTTCCACGAACTTGCGGTCCTTGACCGGGGCCAGGGCCTCGGCGGGCTTGCCCGACAGATCGGCCATGACGCCGACGATGAAGGGCAGTTCGCGCTTTTCAACCGCGCCACCGGTTTCCACGTCATAGGTGATCTGGACCCGCGGCGGGCGGACCCGGCTCAGCTTGTGCTGTGTACTATCAGCCATCGTGTACCCCCTTTTGCAGCCGGCGCCCGGTTAGGTGATCGGGCCGCCGCGTCAGTCAGTTGGAAGAGATATCAACAATCACGCTCACTCGGGACTCAATTAAAACGATTTTGATCGAGAAAATCACTCGACCAATGGGAATCCCTGGCCCTATCCGGTGTCACCCGGCGCCCCCACCAGTTCAAAGATGGCGGCGACGTCCTTACGGCCCCGGCTCAACTCCCCCAGCAGCACGGGCAGTGGCAGATCGCGCCACTGCACGATGCGGTGCAGGATGTAGGGCGTGGGGCTGTGGGGTTCTGTCCTGGCCAGAAAATCAGCGATTTCGGCCAGTTGGCGATAGGCGTCGCGGCGCGATGCGATGGGACCGGCGGCGGAGAAGGGATGGCCGCCACCAACGGGCGCCTCCTCCTCCAGCTCCAGCACGGTCTCCTCCGCCTCGGGCGGCACCTGTTCCTCATCAATCATTGCTGGATCCTCCCCGCGTTCGCGCAGGATGGTCTGGGCCCATTGCGTCATGTCGCCCAGGCGTTGCACCAGTTCGCTCATGGACGGGGCATCGCCGTTCAGTTCCGTGTCCAGGGCGGCCCGCAACCCCTCCAACGCCGCCGCCGCCGAACGCAGGGAGATGTAGAGATCGCGGTAGAAGGGTGTGCCCGTGCCACGGACCGTGGCGTTGAAAAGCTGCAAGGTGACGGGGGCGGCACCGGACCTGCGGCCATTGCCCTCATTCCCGCCACCCATGGCCTGCAGGCGCTGGCTGTTCAGGAAATCACCGAAGGTCAGGCCCGCCTCGCGGTCGGCGGGCGGGTTGGTGACGGCCAGCGTCAGAACCATCACCACCAGCCGGTTGTTCAGCCATTCGAACACCAGGGCAAGGCGTGACCGGTCGCCATCCTCGTCGGCACGCGGATGCAGGCTGGGGCCGCGCCCTTCCACCAGCCGGGCCAGCAGGTTCAACCCCGCCTCCATGCCCGGCATGCCATAACGGCCCAGCAGCGCCTCGCACGCCCAGGCGGCGACCTGTGCATCCTTGCTGCGCGAGGTCAGCACACCCTTGGCCAGCCGGATCACTTCCCCCCAGTCGGCCCGCTTGCGGTCGGATTTCCACACGCCCTGCGGCAGGTCGGCATCCTCGCGCCGGGCCTCTTTGATCAGGTCATGTTCGGCGCCATAGCGGATATCCTCCCCGGCGGGATCACCGCCGGGAATATCGGCCAGCAGCGCCTCGATATCGATGGGGGGCTTGCTCTGGGCAGCGCTCATCAACGGCCTCCCCCTACGCTGGCATTTTCATAGGGCGGCGCCTCTACGGGGAAGGAGGGCAGGATATGGCGGCGCTTGGCCGGCGTGCCCCCACCCTCTGCGGGGGGCGGCACCGACGCCAGGGCGACACGGACATAGATACGGCTTTCCTTCTCGGCCTTGCCCAGCGGATCGCTGCCCGCTGGAATGGTGGGAATGGTGAAGCGCAGCAGGTGGGGCTGCGGATCGCCGCCCCGGCCCACATCCTGGTCGCCGGCTTTCTGAGCCTGCAACAACCGCAGCAGCGCCCAGCGGCCCGTATAGCCGAAGATCGCCGACCGATCCTCCACCCCCGGCCCATCATCCAGCGCCAGCGGCACCTCCGCCCCATCCTTGGCCCAGCGCAGGCGCAGGGCCACCGGATCGCCTGGACGCCAGGTCGCAACCTGCTGTTCCGGCCCGTTATGCAGCAGGCCGCCGCCCACCTGCAGAACCCATTCGATGATCTGGTTGGCGCCTTGCTCGCGCTGCCGGTTCACACGGAAATCGGCGGTCACCTCATAGGCACCCGTCTCTGGCGGCTTGCCGGCATCGGGGGCCGCGAAGGGGGCCAGGAAGGTCCGCATTTTCACGATGGATTCCACGAAGCGCGCGGCGGGACGCAGATCGGTGGCGGTCTTGGCGCGCGCCGACAGGATGGAATTCAGGCGTTCGGCCATGGGGCCGTAATCGCGCAGGAAAAGGGCCAGATCGTCGGGATCAGCCTCCTCCGACACATCCGGATCGCTGTCGCGCGCCGTGAAGGGATAGCGGCCCGCCAGCTTGGCATTGAACGTTTCCGCCAGCCGCCCGTAATCGGCCTGCACCGCCGCCCCCGTCAGGTTCTGGCAGCGTTCCAGAAGCTGCTGGCGGATCAGTTCGCGGCGGTAGATGAAGAAATCGCCCGACTGCGCCTTCTCCGATCCCGCCAGCTTCGTCTCGCAATTATCCAGCCGGACCTCGTCCAGGTCGAAGCGGATGAACTGTTCCAGTGCCGCCAGCGTGCTGCCCGGCGCCTTGGCGCGGTATTGCAGCAATTCCCGGCCCAGCGACTGCCAGGAACCCAGCACGACCGGGTCCTGCCAGCCGCTACCCAGTTCGCCACGGGTCATGAAGGCTTCCAGCGGCCCGGCCAGATTGTCCCACAGCATGTCCAGGCGGCCGCGCATCCCGTCCAGATAATGGGCCGTGGCCACGGCATCGCTGGTATAGAAGCCGGCGGGCCGCGGTGATCCCTGCCCATCCCAGCCTTCGAAGCTCTCAGCGGCCTCATAAAAGGACTGGGTGCTGGCCAGTTCCTCCAGTTCCTGCAACAGGTTGCCGGACTGTTCGCGCAACACCTGACGCAGTTCGGCCTGCAGGCGGTCCATCTTGTATTGCGACAGGATGGTCAGCAGCGCCATCAGCTGCTCTCGCGCATTGGACAGGTCGCGGATCTGGCTGGTCAGGGCCGCTTCGCCATAATCATCGACGTCACTATCCTCCACCGCCAGACGCTGTGCCGCGACCAGTTCGGCGCGCAGCGCATTCTCCAGCCGCTGGCGGGCCATGCGGTCCGCCGCCCCCTGGAATTCCGACGGGATGCGCGGCAGGTCGGTGATGCGGAAATCCTCGTAGGATTGCTGATACGCGACGGCCTGGGCCAGATGCTCGCTATCCCAGCTCATCCCCCGGCCAGAAAAGGCGGGCGGGGCGGAGGCCAGTTTCTCCGCCGGGCGCACCCGCATGAACGGGCGGGCCAGCGCGGGCTGGAAATGTTTCGACAGCCCGTCCAGATGGTCGTTCAGACGCAGACCCGGCCCGTCCGTCACCTGCACGAACAAGGGCTGGCCCTGATTATCCTTCAACCCGGTCAGATAGGTGCGCAGGCTTTGCTGCGCATTGCGCAGGTCCGTCGCGAATTGTTCGTGCATCTCCCGGCCCACGGTGGGCGTGTCCATGGTGCGCAGCAGGTCGGACAGCATCGGGTCGGCGGTGATGTCGCGCAGGCCCAGCCAGAAGAAGCCGGGATCGTCCAGCATCTGCCGGACATCGACCAAGGCATTGGCCATGTCCTGCATTCGCGCGCCGACATCGGTGCCCGACCGGGGCTGTCGCACATCGACGACCGCATCGCGCAGGCGGCCCGCACGCTGCGCAATCTCCCCCGACGGGCCCAGCCGCATCAGCACGGCGCGCGACATCTTCTCCACCACAGGGCGGATGCGGCGGGGATGATCCTCGCTGATATGGTCCAGCTTGATCGATTCCAGGCCCAGCTGATAAAGCCGCGAATTATGCGCGAAATTGCCGTCCAGCTTGGTCTTGAACAGGCTGTTTGACAGATCCGCCAGCCCTTCCACGGGACCCTTGGTCACGCCGTGATACTGTGCCGACAGCCGGTCAAGCTTGCTCACATCGGTCACGAAATCGACCATGACCTTCAGATCGGCGCTGCCGGAGAGAAGGTAATAGCCGTCGGCCCCCGCCTTCTCCACGCCCGGATGGCGCGCAAGGTCCAGGTAGCGGGCATCCAGTTCCTTGTGCAGCGAGGACAGGACGATATGGTGGATACCGCGCCCGAAGGCCGCCACCACCTCATCCTCCGTATCCCCGGACCAGGAGGACGGGATAAGGCCGTAGAGCAGAAAACCCCGGCTGATCCCCTCGAAATCCGTCAGAAGCTGGCGGGCGGCCTCGACATCGAACGTCTCCCCCTGCCCCGCCGCCATGTCGCGGCGGATCAGTTCCAGCGGCGGCTCCAGGGTGGAGACCAGCCGGCGCAGCGAGGCATCGACCAGCACCAGCCCCACGACCAACGCCGCCGTCACGCCGATCAGTCCCAGTTGCGCCATGCGGGCACCCCGGGTGCGGGCAACAAGACCGGCGCGGGCGGGACGGGTCAGCCGGGTCTCCCGGAACAGCTTTTCCGCCAGAAGGTCGGTGATGAACATCACCTTGGCCGGGGTCACGTCCAGCGGCACCTCTTCTGCCGCGGGGGCCGCAGCGGCGCCGGGCCGCAGGCCGGACAGCGCCGCCGACAGGGGTGGCGGGGCACCGGCGGCGGCGGCAGGCACCGGCGGTGCTGCACCGACCAGAAGATGCGCGGGCTCCAGTTCCGGCTGTGCGCCCGTGAACCAGATGCCGCGCAGGAAATGCCCTTCCTGATAGGGGGGCACGCGCAGAACGCGCCCCAATATCGTCTTCAATGGCGAGGCGATGGCCGCGAAGGAAGCCGGGAAACTGAACATCCCGTCGGGATCGGCCGGCTTGTCCAACCCGGCCGCCGCCTTGACATAGTGGGTCCACAGCGTCTGGGTCAGGTCCACCATGGCCTTGTCAATGTCCGCCGGTTCAAACGGCAGGTCACTGACATGGGGCTGGGACCAGCCCAGCATGGTATCGGGGCCACCGGCGGGCGGCATCTGCCAGAAATCGGTAAAGCCCGGCAGGCGGTCGCACTGGGTGACGACGATATGGACAGGCAGACGCAAGCCCGTCTGCCGCATCAGATCCAGCAACCGTTCCTGCAGGATGTCGCCCTTGGCCAGCAGGCTGTCCGGACCCAGCGCACCGGCGCCGGTCAGGTCGGTGACGGGGATGGTCAGGATCAACCCGTCCAGCCCACGCTGTGGCCGGTGCGCCTGCAACCGCCGCGTCAACCCGCGCCAGCGGTCACGGTCGCCGGGCCGGCCTTCCGCCGTCATGATCAGGGCGCCGCGCGCATCGATGACAATGCCGCCTTCGAACGCATGCAGGGTGGCGTCCTTGCCGATCGGCGTTTCTTCAAGCGGCAGCAGGCGCGGAACGCGGGCCGAGTGCAGAAGCGAGCTTTTACCGCTGCCCGCTTCCCCGATCAGCAGGAACCAGGGCAGCGCATAGGGCGACTTCACCCCGGCCCAGTCAGACAGACGGCGCAGGGTGGTGGTGAAGGCCATGCCGGTGCCGGTGTGGCGGCTGGCGGTGGAGGCAGGGGGCGCAGCGGCGGCGGGCCCCGCCCCCGCGGGCTGTTCAGGCTTGGCCGCAGCCTTGCCGCGTTTCAAGGTCATGATCACCAGGATCAGCACAGCCAGGGCCAGCAGACCCAGGCCCAGCGCCACCCACAGACCATATTCCGCCAGGAAGGCCCCGATATTCATCGTGCGGCCTCCGGCTTGCCGGCGGGAACGATTGGCACCGCCGCCGGCTTTTCCGCCGTCACGGGCGTGGCCAGCGGCCCCAGCCGGTAGGTGCGGACATACCAGACGCCATGCGCCACCGCCGTATGCAGGGCCAGTACAATCAGCAATCCATAGAACCAGGGCCGCAGATGCGGCAGCCGCACCTCCCGCCCCTCGGTCACGGTGGCGGCATAGGCAGCGGGGCAGAGGAAGGGCGCCGGTCCGGCATATCCCGTCGCTTCCGCCAGACGGTCGGCCAACCCCTGACGGTAGCGGCGGCGGATGGGTTCATCCTGATGCCGGTGATACCGGCCCCGGAAACCCAGCGACAGGGCCGCCAGATAGACCGACAGCAGCTCATATTCCTGTTGCGGCGGGCCGGCCAGCAGGGCGTCGAGCCGCTGAAACACCCGCTCTCCCGCCACCCGCGTGCCGAACAGCGACAGTTCCAGCAGATTGTCCAGCCAATGTTCCCGCCCTGCCCAGGCATCGCCATGCAGCAGCATTTCATCGGCCAGGGCGGCCATCACATATTGCGCCTCACGGTACAGCTCCACCCCGAACCTTCCGCCAAGGCGCATGGCGGTGGCGGCCTGGGTATCCAGCAGCCGATGCAGGCGGCGGTTGATACGAATCGCCACCTGGGCCGGGTCGGGCAGCGGCTGCCCCTGTTCCGCCATGCGGTCGCCCAGCGACAGGGCGTTGCGGATGCCTGACAGTTCGGCATGGAATTCCTGGAACATCGACAGCAGCGACAGGGCGCCGTTGGACGCCCCTTCTGTCTGCGGCTGTGTTGTCAGGGCGATGCTCATGCTTCGTCTGCGGCGGCGGGGATGAACAGGAGGATTTCGCCCGGCCGTGATGTGGCCGAGCGGTCCAGCGGATTGACGATCAACAGCGTCTCGCCGGCCTTCACATACTCATCCTCGGCGATGCGGAACAAAACCATGTCGCGGCTGGTGGCAAATCCCGCTGCCTCTTCCGGCATCAGGGCGGCGCGCATGGCGCCACGCAGGCGGTAGGACAGCAGCTCCTCCACCTGCCCGTCGGGCACGATCAGGGCGGCATCGAACCAAGCCAGCACATCCGCAGGCCCCTGCCCACCCTTCATGCGCAGACCCACGACCAGCCCGTGTCCCGTCAGCCACTGTTCCTCGATCCGCAGCTTGAAACCCTCCGGGATGGGTTGGAAGCTGATGGCGGAGAAGGCCTGGGACACCAGTTCCACGACCCCGTCGATCTGGGCCAGCAGCGCCCCGATGCAGCCACTTGGATTGTCATGGTCATAGGGTTCGGTCAGGGGCGGCGTCATGGCGGGGCGCAGCACGGCTGTATGGCCCGCCACCGTTTGCAACGCCATGTACAGATCGAACGGATGCACGTGCGGCAGGCGCAGCAGCGTCTCCAGCGCCGGCAGCCCCGCCACCAGACACATGACGGTGAACCGCGCTTCGGCCCGGTTCACCTCATGTCCCTGACTTTCGGCGACATAGGTCGCCTTCTCCCGCAGCTTGGCCACCAGCTCGCGGCATTCGCGCGACAGCGGGTCATCGGGTTCCAGGGCCGGGGTCGGCGGCTGATAGGGGGTCAGCTGGAAGCCCTGATTTCGGAACTCCACCTCGGCGATGGGCAGATGCGTGTGACGCGGCGGCACATCATCGGCCAGCAGCAGGCGCGGCATCGGCTGCAGGCGTGCCACCGGCACGGCATCCTGGCCGGTATTCTCATCAACCGCATCGCTGCTGTAGGAGCGCCAGCGGGCCAGATTGTCCCCGGCCTTGGCGGCCCCGGGATGATATTCCGGCACCACCAGATGCAGCCGCTGCGGCATGCGCAGCTTGTCCTTCACGGCAGCCAGATTGAAATCCAGCTCCCGCGACAGCCCGTCGATCCATATCAGAAGCCCGTCCGGCATCACGGCTTCCAGCGCGATGATGCGGAACCGGCCCGCCGCCAGCTGTGCGCGGTCGATCTCCAGCCGCGTGACGCCATAATGGAACGGGGACAGGCGGCGCAGGTGATAGGTCAGTTGAGCATCGCCCTGCAGCCAGGCCTGCTGCATGTGCTGCGGCGACAGCAGCATGCCCTCGCTCCACTGCACCGGGTCTGGGACAGGCTGGCCCAAGCGCTTTTCGTCCTTGGCCATGATCATTGTCCTGCTTCCACGGAAAAGGCACTGCGGCCCAGACGGATCACCGGGCTTTTCAGCCGGTCGATGCGGGCCCGGTGGGTGCCGGGCGTGGGATATGCGGCAAAGACGAAGGCGCCGACGGCCTCCTCTTCATTGCGCCCGATCTCGTACTGCACGCTGCGCTGCGGGGAGAGTTCGAAGGACTGCACGCGCAGCCCCGTGGGCAGGGCCAGCATGATCTGCGACTTGTCCTTGAACCATTGCGCCGATGCCAGATTGGAAACAGCGGCCAGCGCATCTTCATCCATGGCGAAGACCAGATCGACGGCCACGGGGGCGTCGGCATTGGCATCCATGGCGGCTGAAATCTTCAATTGTTCTGTATCGATGCTCGGCAATCCGCCGCCGCACCCGCCTAACGAGAGACCGAGAATCAGGATTATCGCCGCCGTCGCAGCATGTGAAAAAGACCGGCACCGGGCAGCGGTCAAAACCACAGCAATCCCCTTGTCGCCCATTCGGGTCTATGGCTTCCGACATCTCCGGAAGCGGTACTTCATAGTACCCCAATGAAATTCTGAATCTCCAGAATATTGGCGAAACAAGGGGTTCCGGCGTTCAACCTAAGGCCGTCTCAGGCGGGTTCCTTGGGCGTGGTTTTCGACTTGGGCTTCAAGGTTTTGATGGTTTCCATCAGTTTCTGACCCAAGACCTTGATTTCCTCACGCAGAGTCCGCAGCAGACGTTTTTCCATCGCCTGCATCGCTTCGGCCTGACGGCGCTGCTCTTCGGCCAACTGGCCAATCTTTTCCATCAGCTCCGCATGATTTGGGGCGGGAATCGGAGAGGTTGTGGCGGAAATCCTAGGTTCCGTGCTTGCGACGACCGAAAGCCTGGGAGGGTTGATCGCAACCCGCAGCGGCTCTACCGGTGCGCGAATCGGAGGGTCGTCCAACCAGACCTGAATCGTAGCATATGAGACTGAAAGCGCATCGGCGATGCGGCGATAGGACCATCCCTGCTTACGCAGCCGTTCAGCAATCTCCCGCCGACGGCTGACGGTCGCATGGCCATCCACCTTGACGCCATTGGCCTCGGGCAGGCCGGCGACGATGGTGATATTGCCGTTGGTGCGTTCGCCCATGGATCAGGGTCCATTCCGTGTCGGCGCACCCGTGGCGCGCCTTTGGCATCGTATCAGAAACAGACCGGTGACCGCAGCCAAAGATCGCAGAAAGGCGCTCATGCCTTCTGGCAGTTGGCCTTATCCTCGCTCAACGCCCGGCAGATCAGGCCGGTGCTGGTCTTGAAGCTGTTATCCGGGTTGCGGCGCACGGCAATCCGGTTGGAAAACTGTACCCATCCGGCACTGCCCCAATGGGACCGGATGCCGTTGGAGAAGGCCAGGGTCCCATCCGGGAACTTGACCACGGAGGTTCCGTCCTTGAAGGTGATGCGGTCCACATCCAGGGTCACCACCTGCTTATTGGAACAGAGCACCATTTCCTCGGTCCCCTGCTGGCGCGTACAGACCAGCGGCTCATTGCCGCCCGCCAGCACCATCGCGAAGATTGTCACTTCCAGCACATTCAACGGCATCGCCGCCTCTCCCCCTCTGCACCCCTGGGGCCACTATCCTAAATCCGGGCCAGAATGAAAATACGCCGGAAGGGGAAGAGGGTACTGCCATCGGCCTCTACCGGATAGGCATCGCGCAGGGCGGCACCATAGGCCGCACGGAAGGACGCCGCCTGATCGGGCGGCAAACGGCTGGTCACCGGCAGCAGGGCCGTGGCCGACACCCATTCCAGCACCGGATCATCGCCTTCCAGCACCTGCAGGTAATCGCTGTGCCAGATATCGATGCTGCGGCAATGCGGGCGCAGGATGCGCCAGTATTCGTCGGGCCGCAGCACGGTGCCATGGTCCAGGGCACCCGAAAGGGCGTCGCGCCACGGTTCCCGCGCCGCCAGATCGGCCAGCAGCCGGTGCGACGGGGCCGCGAAATTATCCGGCATCTGCACCGCCAGCACCCCGCCCGACGCCAGGAACCCCGCCAGCCGCGCGAACAGCCCCGCATGATCGGGCAGCCAATGCAGGGCGGCGTTGGAAAAGATCAGGTCGGGCGCTGTGTCGGGCTGCCATTCCCCGATATCGCCCTGCCGCCAGAACACGCGTGAGGCCGCCCCCGCCGCCTTGGCCAGCATGGCGGCATCGCTGTCCAGGCCGGTGACGGTGGCCGCCTGAAACCGCTCTGCCAGTTGCCGGGTCAGATAGCCGGTGCCACAGCCCAGGTCGGTGATAATACTGGGCATGATATCGGGAAGGGCCGATAGAAGATCCCGCCCCGGCCGTTCGCGCAGGGCGCGATAACGTTCATAAAGATCGGGGTTCCAGGCCAAGGCATCCTCCCGCTTCGCATCAGGCCGCCATGGTGGCGCGAGGCGGGAGGTTCGGCAAGCACTCCGAATGTCAGGCTGCCGCTGCTTCCGCCACAGGCAGTTGCCGCGCCAGATGCGCGCCCAGGCGCAGGGACAGGGCCACAATGGTCAGCGTCGGGTTGGCCCAGCCGGAGGTGGGGAAGATTGAGCTGCCGGCCACGAACAGGTTCTCCTTGCCCCAGACCTTGGCATTGGCATCGACCACGCCGGTGGATGGATCGGCAGACATGCGGGTGGTGCCGATATGGTGGTGGCCGCCCTGCAGCACATCATGATGGTCGCCATCATCCGCCCCCGTGGGCCAGGCATCGGTCCCGTCCAGCAGCCAATTATCCAGGGTGATGCGGCCCAGGCCGGTACGGGCCAGTTCTGCCCCCACCAGTTCGGTGACGGCATGGGCCGAGCGCTTGTCCAGCGGCGACAATTGCCAGTGCAGGTCGGCCCGGCGCTGTCCCAGCATGTCGCGTGCCTGCGACAGGCGCACGCGGCTGTCGGGATTGGGCGCCTGCTCGCCGCGCACCAGCAGATACAGCGCCTTGGGCTGCGCGATCAGGGCGCGGCGGCGGACATAGCGGCGGAACAGGTTGCCCGGCACCGTGGGCAGCACCGGCAGCAGCCGCATCAGGTTGCGCCCCGCCCCTTCCGGCCACCATTGCCCCTTCTTCCAGGCGGCGTTCAGTTCGGTGGCCGCATCCGTCACGCCGGCCAAGGACCGGTAATAAAGCGCGATGGAACTGTTCAACACGCCCAGTTCCGCCTGCTTTTCCGCCGACAGGACCAGGGAGGGGCAGAGCGGGGGCATGTGGCGCGGATAGGTGGTACGCAGCTGTTCCAGAAGCCGGACGGGATTGTCGGTCTGCACCCGCGCCGTCCGGCATTTGGGATGTTCCATGAAGAAGCGACCGACCAGATCGCGGCCATTGCCGATGCCCGCCTTCTCCACATCGGTGGAGGCCAGAAGCAGGCGCGCATTCTCGATCCCGCCGGCGGCCAGCACATAATGGCGGGCCCGCACCCGGTGCCGCACGCCCGAGGGGGTGGCCAGACGCAGGCCCGTGACACGGCGGGCATCGCCGGCCACATCGATATTCACCACGGTGCCGCGCAGCAGGGTACGCACGCGCGGACTGGCCTCCAGTTCGGCGCGGAATGCTTCCCCGAACCGTTGCGCCTTCATGCGCCAGAACCGGGTCTGCACCAGGGCGGGATCAAAGCCGGGATCATCCAGCCCCGCCTCCAGCCACAGATCATTGAACTTCGCCTCCCCCACGCCGCACAGTTCGGCGGCAAGCTGGTAATCGCCGGCCAGATCGGCTTCGGTCACGGGCCAGCCGCTATGCGGGACCCAGGCACGGCGTTCGAAATCGATGGGGTCCAGTGGGACACAACGCCCGGACCACGTCGCCGTGGTCCCGCCCAGCACACGGTTGCGCGTCACATCCAGCGGGTAATAGGGCAGGCCCACATTCTCCCCGCTGTTCAGGCTTTGCAGTTCCGCCTCCAGCGTCGGCCCGCCGCTTTCGATCAGGCACACATCGGTGCCCGCGCGGAACAATTGCAGGGCCAGCGCAATGCCGGCGGCACCCGCACCGACGATGGCGACATCGGCGGCGAATTCCTGGTCGGGCGGCAGGGACAGCAGATCGATCAACATGATGGCACGTCCGGGTTGGCTCTATCCTGTTGTTTACGCGCCAGCACCGGCCTTATTCCCTGCGTCGCCGAAATTTTTGCGGCAGCGCAGCATGACACCCTGTCCCAGGAAAATTTCGCAAGGCGCGGGAATAGGTGGGGCCAAGCGGCGTATATGCTTGAAACACCGCAAACCAACCGATGGGTCCCTGGCCGTGCTTCCCGATATCACCCGCCATATACCGGCCCTGCGCCGCTATGCGCTGGTGCTGACCCGTGATCCGGGGCAGGTGGAGGATCTTGTCCAGGAAAGCCTGGCCCGCGCCCTGGCCGGCAGCCGCACCTGGCGGCCCGGATCGGACCTGCGCGCCTGGCTTCTGTCCATCACCCACAATACCTTCATTTCCGGCTGGCGGCGCGAACAGGTGGCGCGCACCGGCCTGGAACAGGGGGCGGAGATGGTGCCGGCACCTATGGCAGCCGCCCTGCCCGACCTGCGGGTGGAGGCACGGCAGGTGGTGGAACGGCTTCTGGCCCTGCCCGACAGCATGCGCGAAATCCTGCTGCTGGCCGTCGTGGAAGAGATGAGTTATCGCGAGATCGCGGATATGCTGAACATCCCGCTGGGCACCGTCATGTCCCGGCTGGCACGGGCCCGGCAGGCCCTGCGGCAGCAGGCGGGCGACGGCCCCGCCACGCCCGCCGAACGCCGCGCATCCTTCAAGCTGGTGGAGTAGGCCGATGAATCCGTTCGACCCGGTCACCGAGGATGACCTGAACGCCTATATTGATGGCGGCCTGGACACGCGCCGCCGGGCAGAGGTGGAGCGCTGGCTGGCCCAGTACCCAGACGAAGCGGCGCGGGTGATGGCGGAACTGGGCGATGCCGACCTGCTGCGTGAGGGGCTGGGCGACAGCGGCTTCAGCACCCCGCCGGATGGGGAGACACGGCATCTGGCCGGGCGTCTGCGCCGCCGCCTGATCTGGCGCGGGGCGGAACATGTCATGCAGCGCGCCCTGGTCATCGTCCTGTGTCTGGCCGCCGGTTACGGCATCAGCTGGCTGCCCATCGGGGCCCAGCCATCGGCAGAGGCGGCCCATATCGTGCCCCTGTTTGCAGATGAGGCCGCGGAAGCCTTCCGCACCGCCATGAAGGAAGTGCGCACCGACCAGAGCCTGGCCTATCCCACACCCGAGGTACCGGCCCGTCTGGCCGCCGTCGACGCCGCCCATCCCCTGCCCATCCCCGATCCGCCCAGCCAGCGCTGGCGACTGCTGGGCGCGCAGCTGGCGGCCTGGGACCGGGGCGACGCGGTGCAGGTCTTCTGGCGGCACGAAACCAAGGGCACGGTCATGCTGTTCGTGACGCAGGATGGGGTGGACCCCGCCGAACCGGCCATGGCCCCCACTCTGGGCCATACGGAGGAAGGCGATGTCATCTATTGGCGTTCCGGCCCCTATCTTTACGCCCTGCTGGGCACCGCCGACACCAAGGCCCTGGAACGCCTCGCCAACCTGATCGCCCGGCCCAGCCCGTAATGATCGCGGGGATTGGCCCCTTCCAAAAGTATGATAAATAGGCGCAATCTCAAGAGAGGGTTCCCAATCCCCCTCCCTACCCGTGCCTATTGCTGATGGAACCGCAATGATCCCCGCCCCGTTTCAGACCCTGGTCCGTGTTGCCAAGGATACGCCCGGCGTGCCGGTGACCCTGGCCGATTTCAACCCCACCTTCCTGCCGCGTTTCTTCGCCTTCGCGGCCGAAAGGGCGCGGGGGCGCTATGCCTTCTGTCTGGTCAATCCGATGGGACGCGTGGTGCTCTCCTATGCCGATCCCTGTACTGTCCTGACAGCTGATCGCACGGCCTTGGCCAAGGCCATGACCGCTGTCCAGATCGGCTATGGCTCTGACATCTGGGGCGATGGTTTCAACCCGCAACTGGCCGGCATGCCGGGCCTGTGCGCCTATAAGGGATCGCATGCCCTGCTGGTGCCGGCCACCCCACATCCGCTCTATCTTGGGTGCCTGGGTGTCAGCAGCGGTGCTGCCGGCGATGACGACCCGTTATGCCAGATTCTGGCCGATTTCATCCTGACAGAGGCGGCACGTGCGCCGGGCAGCGTCGTGGCGCTGCAATAGCCTTCACACGACCTGAAACCAGCCCGGAAAAAGGCCCCGCCCCCGAAGCGGGGCCTTTTTTGCGTTCGGCAAAGGCGAGGCCCACCTTCCCGCTTTCCTAATTATGAAATTTGTTTTATTTATTCTTCCCGCCGCCCCATGCACCATCGCGCACCGGGGGCCGGACAAAAGCAGCCCCGCCAAAGGGGCCGATCCATGGGAAGGAAAAATCAATGAAGCAGGCAGTTGTCCGCAATCATGTCCGCACCGCCCTGTTGACAGCGCTGGCGCTCGGCTTTGCCACCCAGGCCGGATGGGGACAGGCGCATCAGGGGCTGGGTGGTTCCGGTGGCCTTGGACCCGGCGGCTACGGCCCCTTCGATGCACAATTCCCTGCCGGCGGCGACGGTCTGGCCAAGCCTAAGCTGGAAGAAAAGCAAAGCCCCGGCACACCGGTGCCCGCGAACGCCCCCTGGACGCTGTATGGCTGGGTACAGGCCGAAGCGGCGGGCAAGGGCCTGTCGCTGCTGGGCGGGTTTGCCACCGCCGACGGTAAGGCCCCCGCCTGGTTCTTGTCCCTGTCCGATGGCAAACCGGCGGTCGTGGCAGGGGCCAAGACCATCAGCGGCGGCAAGGCGCTGGCCGCTGGTCAGTGGGCCTTCCTGGCCGCCAGCTTTGACGGGGCCAAGATCCGGCTTTATGTCGATGCACGGGAAGTCGCTTCGGGCGATGCCGCCACCCCGGCGGCCATGGCACAGTTCATGTTGGCCCCGCGCCGCAGCCGCACCGCCGCCTTCGTGCCCGCCGGCACCACGCCGTTCGCGGGCCGTCTGGCCGGCTTCTCCGCCCTGCCCCGCGCCCTGTCGGCCAGCGAAATCAAGACCCTGGGCGGCAGTGCCCCCAATATTGACCTGACCAATTTCGAAAGCGGCGCGCCCAGCTGGCCCGTGCAGGTGCGGCAGATGTATGGGCAGGTGGCCCCGCAGGACCCCTGGACCCGGCCCAAGGCTAAGACGGGCTTCAGCCAGCCGGTGGCGAAGCCCATCATCGAAACCCCCGCCCTGGCCCCCCTGGGCAATGGCGAATGGGTGCTGGGTGCCTGGAAGCTGGTGGAGGCGCCGAAGCTGCGCGATGGCGGCCCCGCCCTGTCGCGCCCCGGCTATGACGCCAAATCCTGGTATGCGGCGACGGTGCCGGGCACGGTGCTGACCACCCTGGTCGATCGCGGCATCTATCCCGATCCCGATTACGGCCTGAACAATCTGGCCATCCCGGAAAGCCTGAACAAGCAGGATTACTGGTACCGCAGCGAATTCACCGTGCCCGCCGATCAGGCCGGCAAGCGCCTGCAATTGTCGCTGAATGGCGTGAATTATCAGGCGGAAATCTGGCTGAACGGGCAAAAGCTGGGCAGCATGAAGGGCGCCTTCATCCGCGGCCGCTTCGACGTGACAGGCATTGCCAAGCCGGGGCAGCCCAACGCGCTCGCCATCCGTGTCAGCCCCCCGCCGCGACCGGGCATCCCGCATGAGGAAAGCCTGACCTCCGCCGTGGGGGAAAATGGCGGCATCATGGCCCTGGACGGCCCCACCTTCGTGGCGTCCGAAGGCTGGGACTGGATCCCCTCGGTGCGGGATCGCAATACCGGCCTGTGGCGCAACGTCACCCTGTCGGCCACGGGCGACGCCCGCCTGGGCGACACACAGGTCATCACCTCCCTGCCCAAGCCCGACAATTCCGTCGCCGATATCAGCGTCAATGTCCCGGTGGAAAACCTGTCGGGTCAGCCTTTGTCGGCCAGCGTCACTGCCAGCTTTGACGGGATCAGCGTCACCAAGCAGGCGACCATTCCCGCCGGGGGCGGCACCATCGCCCTGTCGCCCGCCGAGTTCCCGCAATTGTCGGTGAAGAACCCGAAACTCTGGTGGCCCAACGGCTATGGCGAACCGGCCCTGCACCAGATGAAGCTGGCGGTGTCGGTCAATGGTCAGCCGTCGGACAGCCAGGAACTCCGCTTCGGCATCCGCGAGGTCACCTACGAATTCTCCTTGATGGATCAGAAGGGGGCGCTGCGCCGGGTGGAGGTTGACCTGACCGACGCCCATTCACGCGGGGAGAAGATCATCGACGTCACGCATGAGGGCATCCGCAAGGTGCCCGACGGCTGGGCCGCCTCGCTCTATCCCGGTGCCGAAAACTCCCCCGCGGTAAAGCCGGTGGACGCCGCCGAACTGTCACCGCACATGGTGATCAAGGTGAACGGCGTGCGCATCGCGGCACGCGGCGGCAATTGGGGAACGGATGATTGGCGCAAGCGGGTGGCCAAGGACCGGCTGGAGCCCTATTTCCGCCTGCACCGCGACGCGCATGTGAACGTCATCCGCAATTGGGTCGGCCAGAATACGGAGGAGGAATTCTTCGAACTGGCTGATGAGTACGGCCTGATGGTGCTGAACGATTTCTGGGCCTCGACCCAGGATTATCAGCTCGAACCGCAGGATGTGCCGCTGTTCATGGCCAATGCCACCGACACGGTCCGCCGCTATCGCAACCATCCCTCCATCGTGCTGTGGTTTGGGCGCAATGAAGGCGTGCCGCAACCGATCCTGAACGAGGCGCTGGACACCATGATCAGGGCCGAAGATGGCACCCGCCACTATACCGGCTCGTCGAACCGCGTGAACCTGGCCGGCAGCGGCCCTTATAATTACCGCGAGCCTGACAGCTATTTCACCGAACATGCCCAGGGCTTCTCGGTGGAGGTGGGCACCCCCTCCTTCCCCACCATGGAGGCGCTGAAGGCCGCCATGCCGGAGACGGAGCTGTGGCCCATTTCCGACAGCTGGGCCTATCATGACTGGCACCAGACCGGGAACGGCGCCACCCAGACCTTCATGGATGCCATCAGCGCCAAGTTCGGCCCCGCCAGCAGTCTGGCGGATTTCGAACGCAAGGCGCAGATGCTGAATTATGAAGGCTACCGCGCCATCTTCGAGGGCATGAATGCCGGCCTGTGGACCAAGCATTCAGGCCGCATGCTGTGGATGACCCAGCCCGCCTGGCCCAGCACCATGTGGCAGATCCTGTCGCATGATTACGACACGCACGGCGCCTTCTACGGCATGAAGAAGGCCTCTGAACCCGTCCATGCGCAGCTGGACCTGCCCGACCATCGCATCACCGTCGTCAATAATACCCGCGATGGCCTGACGGGCGTGACCCTGACGGCGCGCACGCGGTCCCTGTCGGGCAAGGCGCTGGGCGACCGCACCGCGACCCTGGATGCCGGGGCCGGCGCTGTCGCCCATCCCTTCACGCTGGACCTGAAAGGCCTGCTGGCAACGGAAAAGCTGGTGCTGGTCAGCCTGGAACTGACGGACAAGGCTGGCAAGATCCTGTCGCGCAACGATTATTGGGTCGCCGCCGACACCGCCTCACACCAGCGCCTGAACGAGTTGCCCACCACCCCCGTCACCCTGTCCGCCAAGGGCAAGGTCGCGGCGAATGGGGAGGTGGCGCTGGACGTGACCCTTTCCAATGGCGGGACCAGCCCCGCCCTTCTGGCCAAGCTGACACCGCAGAAGGCGGACGGGACCCGCATCCTGCCGGCCTATGTCAGTGACAATTACGTGACCCTTATGCCGGGTGAGACGCGGCACATCGCCGTCACCTACCCGGCCAGTGCCGCGGGAATGGGCGCACCCACCCTGTCCCTGCGCGGCTGGAATATCCAGCCGGCCAGCGTCAGCGTGACGATCACGCCCTGACGCGCTTTGACGGGGCCCGGCCTTCCATCCCGGTCGGGCCCCGCTTTTTTAAGGATTCTGCTGTCCCTGCGGGGACCTGGAGACGTTGTTTCGATGATCAGGATCGGTGTTGATTTCGGCGGCACGAAAATCGAAGTGGCCGCCCTGTCGGAGGAAGGGGAATTCCTGTCCCGTCTGCGGGCCCCCAATCCAGGCGCCTATGATGCCGCCATCGAGACGGTGCGTGACCTGATCGCGCAGACGGAGGCAGCCATCGGCCCCGCGGCCAGCATCGGGCTGGGCGTGCCGGGCAGCGTCAATCCCGCCACCGGCCTGATGCGCAACGCCAATTCCACATATCTGAACGGGCGCGACTTCGCTTCCGACCTGTCCGCCGCCCTGGCCCGGCCCGTGCGGCTGGCCAATGACGCCAATTGCCTCGCCCTGTCAGAGGCGGTGGACGGGGCCGCTGCCGGCGCCGCTGTCGCCTTTGCCATCATCATCGGCACCGGCTGTGGCGGCGGGCTGGTTGTGAATGGCAGGCTGGTGGAAGGGGCCAATGGCATTGGCGGCGAATGGGGGCACATGCCCCTGCCCTGGCCGACGGCGGCGGAGCTGCCAGGTCCCGATTGCTGGTGCGGGCAGCGTGGCTGTCTGGAAACCTGGGTATCGGGTACCGGCCTGCGCCGGGACCATGCCAACGTCACCGGCCATGACCAGCCCGGCGAATGGATCATCAAGGCGGCGCGTCGCGGCGATGCGGGGGCCAAGGCGGCACTGGACCGCTATATCCACCGGCTGGGCCGTTCCATGGCCGTGATCGCCAATATTGTCGATCCGGATGTTTTCGTGCTGGGCGGCGGCCTGTCGAATGTGGCGGAGATCTATGAGGGCCTGCCCAGGGCCATCGCTGCCCATGTCTTCTGCGACACCTGGAGCGCGCGGATTCTGCCGGCCCGCTGGGGCGACAGTTCCGGTGTGCGGGGTGCCGCCCGGCTCTGGCTTTCCTGACAGAAAAGCAGGTATCCCATGACCCGTTCCTTCGCCTGTGATCAGGCCACCCTTCGTCGCGACCGGCTGGTGGCCTGGCTGGTCGATCATGCCTATCCGCTCTGGTCCCGGAAGGGACACGGACCGGATGGCAGCTTTCATGAAAAGCTGGATCAGGGGACGGGTCATCCCGTTCCCGGCTCCCGCCGCGCGCGGGTACAGCCTCGGCAGGTCTATGCCTTTTCCATGGCACCATCTTTCGGCTGGACCGGTCCCGCCACTGATCTGGTGCGCCGGGGCTTGGATGCCTATCTGGCACAGTATCGCCGCCCCGACGGCCTGTTCCGGGCATCTGTCACCATGGATGGCAGACCGCTGGATGACGGCCCGGCGCTCTATGATCAGGCCTTCACCCTGTTCGGGCTGGCATCGGCTGCACCGGTCCTGGGTGACATTGCGCGTCTGCATGGGGTGGCCGTGGGCTTGCGTGATCTGCTGATCGCCCAGTGCCGCTACCAAGGCGGCTTTACCGAGCTGCCGCAGGGCACGCTGCCTCTGCAATCAAACCCCAACATGCATCTGTTCGAAGCGGCCCTGGCCTGGGAAGCGGCAGGCGGCGATACAGGCTGGACCCGCATGGCCGACGGCATCGCCGAACTGGCGCTCAGCCATTTCATCGGTGCCGATACGGGCGCCTTGCGTGAATTCTTCGATGCCGACTGGCACCCAGCCCCTGGCATGGCGGGCCGCATCGTGGAGCCGGGGCATCAGTTCGAATGGGCCTGGCTGCTGCTGCGCTGGGGCCGGGCGCGGCAGCGGAACGATGCGGTGCAGGCCGGCCTGCGA
This sequence comes from alpha proteobacterium AAP38, assembly GCA_001296005.1. GTDB lineage: Bacteria > Pseudomonadota > Alphaproteobacteria > Azospirillales > Azospirillaceae > Niveispirillum. The sequence goes on from LJHR01000006.1 coordinate 108,711, forward strand.
CTTTTGGAAATCGGGGAGAGACACGGTGTCGATCCCGCCCGCAACGTGGCTTTCAACAGCCTGCTGGATGATTTCTCCATCCACGATCATAGTGCCCGCCTCTGGCCGCAGACGGAGCGGCTGAAGGCCGCCGTGCTGGCGGCGGAGATTACGGGACAGGCCGATTTCTGGACCGTGGCCAGCCATGCCGCCGATGGTCTGCTGCGCTATCTGGACACACCGGTACCGGGCCTATGGTGGGACAAGCTGTCCGCCGATGGCCTCTTCACCGATGAACCGGCCCCGGCCAGCAGCTTTTACCACATTGTCTGCGCGGTGGCGGAGTTCGACCGGGCTGTGCGCGCTGCCGGCAAGTGATCGTCCATGCGCTCTAGAGTAGTCCTGGACCAACAGAAAGCCCCGGTGGATTTCTCCATCGGGGCTCTTAGGTTTGGA
>LJHR01000060.1 GCA_001296005.1 alpha proteobacterium AAP38
CGATTACGGCATCGTCGGCGATCTGTTCAAGATCGTTCCGGAGCTGACCGAGGCGCTGGGGTAAACACGTCGTTCCCTCACCCTCTCAAGCCGAAAAGCTTGGGTGGGTGAGGGAACGCGCCCGCCCTTGAAAACTGTCCCCCTGTGACGGCGGGCATAGCGACCGGCCCCGACCCAATGTTCATGACAGCCAGGGATCATATCTCCGGGTGGGCGGATCATGGACAAGTTGCAGGCCATGCAGGTTTTTGTGCAGGTGGTGGAGCTGAACGGCTTTGCCCGGGCCGCCGACAAGCTGGGCCTGCCGCGCGCATCGGTTACGACCATCATCCAGAATCTGGAGGCCCATCTGGGCACCAGCCTGTTGCTGCGGACGACCCGGCGCCTGTCCCTGACTGCTGACGGGGAGCTTTTTCATGAACGCGCGCTCCGCATCCTGGCCGAGGTGGAGGAGGTGGAGATCGGCTTCACCGAAGGCCGCCGGCATCCCAAGGGCCGGCTGCATGTCGATATGCCCACCTCCATCGGGCGGCTGGTGGTGATCCCGCAATTGCGAGAGTTTCACGCGCGCTACCCCGACATCGAACTGAAGCTGGGCATGAATGACCGGCAGATCGATATTGTGCAGGAAGGGGTGGATTGTGTGCTGCGGGTCGGTGAACTGGCCGACAGTTCCATGATCGCCCGCCGTCTGGGCCTTCTCTCCCGCATCACCTGCGCCAGCCCGGCCTATCTGGAGAAATATGGGCTGCCGCAACGGCTGGAGGATCTGTCGGACCATCAGGGTGTGCGGTATTTCTCCCCCCATCTGGGCAACCGCTCCTACCCGTTCGAATTCGTGAAGGATGGGGTGGAGATCGACATCCCTCTGAAGGGGGCGGTCGCGGTCAATGACAGCGAGGCCTATATTGCCTGCGGGGTTCAGGGCTATGGCCTGATGCAGCCCGGCCTGTTCATGGTGCTGGAACAGTTCCAGCGCGGGGAGTTGGTGGAGGTGCTGCCCGAGTTTCGGCCCCGGCCCATGCCCATCTCTGCCGTCTATCCGCCCAATCGCCAGCCCTCACAGAAGGTGCGGCTGTTCATCGACTGGGTTGTCAGCCTGTTCGAACAATGCCCGATCCTGCAGGGCGCCGATAAGCCCTTTGCCTGTTATCAGCACGTCGCCGCCTGAGAAGGCCGGCGACCGCCGGCCCTGTGCGGAAGGGATTGTTCGGATAATCCGAATTCTGTTGTCGAAAAATCGATATTTATTCGTCGCGGCGAATGGGTGATGCTGCAACTGCTCACTGACCTGCGGACGCCTGTTCGCGGGCTTATTGGCTATTTTGATGCTGAAAGGTGTTATTCTCCAAGCCCTTGCGAAAATGCATGGGTGATAAATGAAAAAAATTTAATCCCTGCGACGGCCATCACAGCGGCAATGCAGCAAACTCGATAAACCTGAGAATTGAGGGAGCCTCATCCGGTCTGGGTGCGGTTCCAAACCCGAAACAAAGGTGTTGGACAAGGGGCCCGGATCGCCGGGCATCCAGGGGCGGCGCTGTCCTTAGAGCAGGCCACTTTTGTGTGATCCCCCGTCGATGGGCGGCGGCGGGAAACCCCTTTCTGCACCCTTCTGGCAAGGAGTGGTACCCATGTCGATGACGCGATCCAAGCTGGCCTGGATGATGGCGGCCGGTGTGTCGCTGCTGGTGATCTCGCTGGCGACGTTGCAGGGGCAGGCGGAAGACAAGCCGGTGGCCGTGGCCGCCATGCCCGCCGTGGAGGTCGATGTGGCCCCCGTCGTGGCGCGCAAGGTGGTGGACTGGCAGAGCTATTCCGGGCGTCTGGAGGCGGTGGAGCGGGTGGATATCCGCCCCCGCGTCTCCGGCACCATCACTGAGGTGCATTTCAGGAATGGGGCGCAGGTGAAGAAGGGCGATGTCCTGTTCACCATCGATCCCGCCCCTTATCGTGCCGAGGTGGCGCGGGCTGAGGCGCAGCTGGCGGCGACCCAGGCCCGGGTTCGCTTCACCAGTGCCGAACTGGACCGTGCCGCCAAGCTGGTGGCCGACAGCACCATTCCCCGCCGCACCCTGGACGAGCGGGAGCATAATGCCCGCGACGCCCAGGCCAGCCTGCGGGCCGCCCAGGCGGAACTGGATGTGGCGAAGCTGAACCTGTCCTACACATCCGTCACCGCCCCCATCTCCGGTCGTGTTTCCCGTGCGGAAATTACCGTGGGCAATGTCGTGGCGGCGGGTGCGACCGGTGTGCCACTGACGACGCTGGTTTCCGTCTCTCCCATCTATGCCTCCTTCGACGTGGATGAGCAGACCTATCTGCGCCATATCGCGTCGGTGAAGGATCAGACCGGTGTGCCGGTGCAACTGGGTCTGGCCAACGAGGCGGAGTATTCCCGCGCGGGCACCATCGATGACGTGGATAACCGGCTGGACCCCGTGTCGGGCACCATCCGCGTCCGCGCCCGCTTTGACAATGCCGACGGCCTGCTGGTCCCCGGCCTCTATGCCCGTGTCAAGGTGGGCGGGTCCGATCCGCAGGCCGCCGTGATGGTTGATGAACGCGCCATCGGCACCGATCAGGACAAGAAATTCGTTCTGGTCGTGGGTGATGACAACAAGGTCTCCTACCGCCCCGTCCTGCTGGGCAGCCGGCAGGAAGGCCTGCGCATCGTCACCGGCGGTTTGCAGCCCGGCGAACGCATCATCGTCAACGGCATGCAGCGCGCCCGTCCGGGCGATGTGGTGAAGCCCAAGGCGGTTGCCATGGAACGCCCGGTCACGCAGGTGGCGACGCGGTAAGGCCACCCCATTCTACCCCTCGCCCGCGATAGCGGGAGAGGGAGGGGCCCGAACGCGCAAGCGTTCGGGAGGGTGAGGGGCCCCCCC
>LJHR01000061.1 GCA_001296005.1 alpha proteobacterium AAP38
TTGCGCAGGATTTCGTTCGCCTGGCGCAGCTCACGGTTCTCCCGTTCCAGCGCCTTCATCCGCGATCAATAGGATGGCCTGCCAACGTGAGCCATGCTGGCCCTCGTTGTCTAATACCAGCCGCACCGCGCGTTCGCGAACCTCAGGCGAAAACTCGTTCGTCGTCTTGCTCATGAGGCTCCGTTCTACTCAAGAGTGGGAGCCTCCGGCAAACTCGGCGCGGTTCACCGCCACGGCAAGCCGGAAATCTTCAACACCGACCAAGGCGGCCAATTTACCAGCCCGAGGTTCACCGGCATCTTGACCGATGCCTGTATCAAGGTTTCCATGGATGGAAGGGGCCGCTGGATGGACAATGTGTTCATCGAACGGCTCTGGCGGTCACTGAAATACGAATGCGCCTATCTCCATGCCTTCGAGACCGGCAGCGAGGCCAGGGCCGGCATCGGACGCTGGATCGATTACTACAATACCCAACGCCCTCATTCCGCGCTCAGGAGACAAACACCCGACGAGGCATACAGGCAAGGACCGGACAGACTGTGTTTGGCGGCGTGAACTGAACAGGGCCAAGCTTAACGCCGAACAAAAACTGTCCGGTAACCGGGGAACAGCTCTTTAGAGGTAGGGTGGCCCCAATTCGATATCGACCTGAAAGGCGAAGGACAGGCAGGGTTTGGGATAATCCGCGTCGCCCTTGCGGGGTCCATCCCTGGATCAGAAGTGGGTTTCTAGGGAAATGCCCAGCGTCCGCCGGCCTTCACGCACGTTCCAGTTCACGTAATTGCCGACATTCGCGAACGGCGTGGCCAGGATGGCGGCTTTGAAATTCTCGTCGAACAGATTGCGGGCGAACAGGCTGACGCGCCAGGAGCCGTCAAGGTCCGACACGCCAACGGCGGCGTTGAACACACCATAGGCGGGGTGTTTGGTGTCCGGGTTGCCGACGGCGTTGAAGGTCTTCGACCGCCACGCATAGTTGGCCGACAGGTCCATCACCAGATTGGTGAAGACATCCTGCTCATAGGCGACGCCCAGATTGTAGGTAAGTTTGGGCGCATTGGCCAAAGGATCGCCCTTGGCCTGGTACAGCCGGTTGGTGGCGGTGGAACCCGGCGCGTTGCACTGTGCTGCAATGGCCGCCGCCCCCTGCTGCTGGATATAATTGGGACAGGCGGTCAGATAATCGGTGAAGACCGCGTCGGAATAGGCCAGCGCCGCGTTCAGGCGCAGTTCGCGTGTCACCTGCAAATTGCTTTCGATCTCGAAGCCCTTGGTGCGCAGGCCGCCGGCATTCTCCGTCACGAACTCGTTATTGCGCAGCACGGCGGTCTGCAAATTCTTGTACTTGTCGTGGAACAGGTTGCCATTCAGGGTCAGGCGGCCCTCCATCAGCGTGGTCTTGGCACCGATGGTGAAATCATCCACGGTCTGCGGGTTCACCTCCGTCCGCGTGCCGCTGAGGCCGGAGAAGGTGACGGTGGGACCCAGATAGCCGTGAGCATATGTGGCAAACAGCAGCACATCCTCCATCGGCGTATATTCGCCGCCGAACCGGCCTGACATGCTGGCATCCGTCACCTTGCCTTCCGACAGGGCCCGCGGGGCATAGGGCGCGACACCGGTCGGCAGGGCCCGATCAATCTGGGAGAAGCTGCTGGCCTCCACCCAATCCTTGGAGAAACGCAAGCCGCCCAGCAGACGGAAATCATCCGACAGGCGCAGCTTGCCATCGGCAAATGCCGCCGCCCCTTCCGTCGTGGTTTCCCCCTGGGACAGGCCGGCGGTGATCGAGACGGTGACGGGGGCGAAGGGTTGGGCCGGGCGCAGCAAGGCACTCTCTCCGGCGTTGGTCACCTTCTGGCGGAAAAGATAGAGGCCCGTCACATATTCCAGGCTCTCGCCCGAGGGGGAGGTCAGGCGCACTTCCTGGGAGATGAGCGAGCGGTTATTGCCCACGCGCCGCGCCTCGAACACCGGCAGGGGACCAGCATCAATGGAGTAGATGCCCGGCTTCTCGTCCTGGCGGCGCCAGGCGGACAGGGAGGTCAGGCTGTAATCGCCCAGCGCCCAGGCCAATTCCAGCGACGAGCCGAAATTCTCCACCTTTTCGAACCCGCCGCCATTTTCCACCGACAGCTCATTGTCGAAGGACGGGGTGACGCCCAGCGTTGCGAGGTTCACCCCCGGCGGGTTGAACTTCGGATCGCCGGCCGGAATTTTGTTCAAGGTCCAGAGCTGGCCCGGCCCCTTCTGGCTACGGCGCGAATAATCGCCGATCAGGTAGGCACTGAAATTGTCATTCACATCCCACAGCAGCTTGGCGCGGCCGCCGGTGCGCTTGGTTTCGCCCCACATCTCGTTGCGGACGATATTCTTGACGAAGCCATCATGGCGACGGTCGAAGGCATAGACGGCCATGGCCAGATTATCGGCCAGCGGCAGGTTCAGATTGCCATGGATATCCGTCTCGTCCAGCGAGGCGTAGGAGGCGAACAGGTCGCCCGACACCGCCGTCGCATCGGGCCGGCGGGTGGTGATGGAGATGACGCCCGAGGACGCGTTCTTGCCGAACTGCGTGCCCTGCGGGCCCTTCAGCACCTCGATCCGTTCGATATCGCCCAGGCTTTCCACCGGGTTGCCGAAGCCGATGACGACACCGTCGACCACCGTGCCCACGGGACTTTCCGAGGCGCTGGCGAAGCCGCCGGCATTGCCGACGCCGCGCAGACGGAACCCCTGGTCGTTGGGGGTGGAGCCGAACTGCACGCCGGGCGTCGTGTACTGGATGTCGGTCAGGTCCTTGATGCCTGTCGCCGCTAACTGTTCGGCTCCGATGGCGGTGACGGCCAGTGGCACTTCCTGCAGCCGTTCCTGCCGGCGGGACGCGGTGACGACGATCTCCTCCAGCGTGAACGCTTCCTGGGCGGCGGCCACCGGGACCAGGCCGGCCAGCAAGGCGATGAAGGCGGCGCCGGCATGCAGCGGCGAATGGACAAGCTTGTTCATGGTCAAAGACCTCCCTTTTGATTTTGTTTACGGGCCAAGCCGGGGCCGTTTCCGACCGGCAAAGCGGACGGATCGGGGAGAGGCTTGCCGGAATTTCAGGTGATGGACGAGTGCGTCAGGCGCGCCTGATCGATGCCAACGACCGGATCATGTTGTTCCTCCCCTTGGGCGGCCCGTTTACCGGGTTCCTGCCGGTGGCGTCCGTTCCGGGGAACGGCGCTGTCACCCAATCTTTTCACATCCCATCAATAGCAGAGGGCCATCCCAACCGTTCATTTTCATTCAACATCATGTGTATTTCGCAAAATGATGGATGGAATGGCGTGATTTATTTCACTGACTGATCCATGCCCGCCGCCACATCGCGCATGAAGGTGCGCATCCAGGCCATGCCGGGATCGGACGACCGGTGCTTGTGCCATTGCAGCATCTGGGTAAAGCCGCCCAGTTGGATCGGCAGTTCCAGCAGGCGCAGCGGCAGCCGCTTGGCCCAGATATTGGCGGACCGCCGGTGCATGGTGGCGATGCGGTCGGTGCCGACCACGGCATCGGCCACCAGGGTGAAATTGGGGGCATAGACGGTGATGTTACGCCGGAAACCGCGCCCGGCCAGCAATTCGTCATCGATATGCGGCACCTTGGTCGGCCCCATGCTGGTGCCGACATGTTCAAGGTTCAGATATTGCTCCAAGGCGATGCTGTCGCCGATTTTGGGATTGTCCTGCCAGCAGACGCAGACGAAATCATCCTTGAACAGCGGCTCACGCGGATATTCCTCCACCGTACGCTTCTCCGGCACGATCAGGAAATCGGCCACGCCCTGGCGCAGATGTTCGGCCGCGTTCTCCGTAGTCAGCACGGTGCGGATGCGGATACCGGGGGCGCGTTCGCGCAGGCGGCGCACCACCTCTGCCACGAAGACCAGAAAGGCATAATCGGACGTGATGACGGTGAAGTTGCGCTCCTCCGTCGCGGGTTCGAACCCCGCGCGGCTGGTGGAGATGCGTTCCAACTCCACCAGCGTATCGCGAACCTGGGCGCCCAGCATCTCCGCGAATGGGGTCGGCACCATGCGGCGCCCCACCTGCACGAACAGTTCGTCATCGAAATATTCGCGCAAGCGGCGCAGTGCGTTGCTGACGGCGGATTGCGTCATGTTCAACTGCTGCGCCACCCTGCTGACGCTTTCTTCCGCCAGCAGTTTGTCGAGAATGACCAACAGGTTCAGGTCAAGCCGGTTGAAACGCATTTTCCACCCTGTGGCATTCTTGTCCTTGCCGCCAGCCTAACCGTTCCCGCCCGGCAATTCCATGCGGACCAGCCGCACGGGACCAGCCAGGCCGGACGGCAGTAAGCGTGCCTTGGTGTCGGGATGCAGCAGGGGATGGGTGTTGGTGGTGACACGGACACCCCCTGCGCCGCCCGCGTCGCCCACGATGCGGTTGGGCCAGAGATTGCTGACCGCCACCTCCAGCTTGTTGGTGCCGGCCTTCAGCAACGGGCCGACATCGATGCGGTAGGGTTGCTTCCAGGCAATGCCTGCCTCAGTGCCGTTCACCCGCACGGTCGCCACCTCATGCACGGCCCCCAGATCGATCCAGACCGGCTTGCCCGCCCAGGCGGCGGGGAGTTTGACCTCTGTCGCATAGGTGGCGGTGCCGGAGAAATGCCGGACAGCCGGGTCGGACATGTCGTTCCACAAGCCCAATTTGGGAAGAGGGACGCTGTCCGGCATCGCCTGACCCTTGGGGAAGAACAAGGTCCAGACACCCGACAGCGCCAAGCTCTCCGCCTCCACTGGGGTCGCCACGTCACGGGCCGTGGCCGGTGCCGAACCACGCTGCACGATGAAGATGGCCTGGTTCGGGCTCAGGGTCAGCGGGACGGACGTCCGCCCTGCCTCCTGGCGGAAAGGGGCGGGCTCGACGGCGCCGCTGTCGGCATGCCAGAGGCTGACATCGCGGCCATCGCCGCGCAGCGACAGGGTGACGCTTTCCGCTCGGTCCTTCTGATTAGCGACGAACCAGATGTCGGCATCATCGGTACGGCGGTGCGACCAGACGATGTCGGCATCCATCGCACCGGCCATCGTCAGGTCCGGCGCCACGCCCCGGTCGGCCAGGGCAGCGGCGATGTCGGGGGCGGGATAAAGCCGGCCCTTGCCAATGGAACGCGGGATCGGGGTGTCGACGCCCCACAGTTCGCCGATCAGCGCCGCCACCTGGGCCGGATCGTCCGACAGGCTCGTGCTGCCCGTGGGCCTTGGCGCCAGCACGGCAGCCCCCTGGTTCAGCAGGTCGCGCAGGCGCCTCAGGACGGCCAGCGACAGTTTCAAATCGCCACTCCTGGCATCGGGCGGCACCACCAGCAGCCGATAGACGACACCCGATGGTGCCAGCAAATGCCCGTCCTTGACCGACAGCAGTTCCGTCACTGCGTCACGGGCCACGAAATCCAGGCGGTAACCTTTGGGTAGGGCCGGCGACAGGCGGTCGGGATCGGGGGCGGAAATCGCCCCGCCCTCCCCCACGAACCAGGCGATGTCGGCGACATGGCGGCCCTGCTGTTGCAGGTATGAGGAACGGGACAGATAGGACATCCAGGCACCCGCCTGTTCCGCCCAGGTTTCATGACGGGTAAAATATTGCCCGAACGGCCCCAGCGTGATGCCGGGGCGCAGGTCATCCGACGGCTGATGAACCGACGTATGGATGACGAAGCGGTTCACCCCGCGCGCCAGGAACCGGTCGGCGAACGGCTTCAACGCCGCCGGTGTCGCCGTGAAGGGCGGCATGAAGGGCAAGGCGGTGAAAGCCTCCGCCGCCACCAGATTCTGGCCATAGAAATGCGCGGCTGACGCGGCCTCTGCGATATCGGACGTATGCGCCGGGTCGGAGGGGGCGCCGGGCGGCATTTGCCAGAACTCCCCCATCGGAATGTCGGTATAGCGCTTGTTCAGCAGGCCGTCGCCCGTGGTCGGCAGGCGCGTCCCCATCGCCTCCCCGTAATAGCCCAGGCCCTTTTCATGGGCGAAGTCGCGGATGGTCTTGTAATGCGCCTCGGCCAGCAGATCGGCGATGGTGCGGCGGAAATCCCAGAGGAAACGCTCGCTGTCGGCAGCGGAACCGACCACACGGCCTGTCAGCACCGGCAACCAGGGCGTCAGGTCATAGCCGCGCCGGCGCTTGAATTCCGCCGGCAGGGCGGGGGTCCAGTTGGCCTGCCCCGCCTCCCAACTGTCGGTCAGCAGGTTCTTCAGGCCCTTGGCGCCGCGCAGATCGCCCAGCGCCTGATCGATAGGCCCCAGATAGCCCTCCAGATAGGCGCGGACAGCAGCAGCGTCCAGCTTGTCCACCTCGAACCCGGTTCCTTCCGGGTCGGCGGGATGGTTCTTGGCGCCAGTCAGGGAATAACCGATGCGCAGCACCTGCCAGCGACCGGGTGGCGGGGTCCAGTCCAGGGTGCCATCGGCGCCGATCCGGGCTGTCAGGTTCACCACCTGATCACGCGCCGGCACCGGGCGGACCGGCTGCGGGCCGGTGTCATAGGATCGCATCGTGTCATAGGCGGCCTTGGCCTGCCAGCGATCGACCATGGCCTCCGTCTCGAACCGCAGTTCGGTGACGGCATGCACGGTCTGCTGCGGCATGCCCGGCAGGGCCAGGGCCTGCGGCGGGATCGGGTCCAGCCGGAAGCGCCAACGCCGCGACGATGCCTCGGGCAAGGCCACGGTGCGCACGGGTGCGGCGGCGGGGAAGGCCACCGGTTCCTGAGGGGCGACGCGCACCAGATCGCGGAAAGTGCCGTTTTCGTCCGCTACCTCCACCACGCCGCTGGGCGACAGGGCGTTCAGCGGGTCTTCGATGGTGGCGGCCAGCGTGACGGCGGGCAATGATACCGGTTTGTCGAAGGTATATTCGACCCAGGCCAACTGCCCGTCCGGCGTCTTCTGCTCCAGCCGCAGTGGCGCGTCATAGCGTCCGTCGCTCAGGATGGCTGCATCGCCGGCACTGCTGCTGATGCGGGGCTTCAGGCTGCCCAGCGGTACCACCGCGTCGGGCAGGCGATAGGCCACCACGGCGACATCAGCGTAATAGGACGGACTGGGTCCATGTGCAGCAGCCGGCGGGCGCGGACGAGCGCCAGGGACCGGCGGCGGGGGCGGCAGGCGCAGTTCCGGCGGCATCGGCATGTCCTGGAACGGGCCATTGCCGGTGGGTGGGGATGGCAGGCGGCCCTGGAAGCGCTTGGCGCCGGTGATGACCGTTTCGCTCCAGACCAGCTTCTTCATGGCCTGCTCAGGCTTGACCCAGGGGCCGCCCGTCTCGCTCCACCCCGCCGAGGCGGCCATGGTCATTTCCAGGCCCAGCGCGTCAGCCCGTTCAGCCGCGTGCCGAACCATCGCCCGCCATTCGGGGGAGAAGACCACGACCGGCTTGTCCACCAGCAGCGGGGTTTCCAGATTGCCGGAGAACAGTTGGAACCCGCCGATGCCCACCCGGCGCATCCAGGCCAGATCCTTGTCGATACCGTCGGCGGTGACATTATTGCCCAGCCAGTGCCACCAGACGCGCGGCTTGGCGCTGTCGGGTGGGGTCTGGAATCCGTCGCGCAGCGTGTCGGCGGCAAGGGCCGACGTGCCGGACAGCAGGCAGGCGGTCAGCAGGATCATTGCCTTACGCATGGATTTCCTTCCCCAGGCCGCGCAGCGACCATGTCGTGACGGCCAGGGCGATGCCCGCCCCCAGCGGCAGCTTCAGATACAGCACCTGTGCCCAGTCCAGCCCCGCCATCCCGCGCAGCAACAGGGCGGCCAGCGGCACTGTCACAGCAGCGGCCAGCAGCGCCAGCCCCACCCCACGCAACAGGATGAAGCGCACGGATGGGAGCGGCGACAGGCGGCGGCGGTTTATCAGGCTGGGCACGACCGACCCCATCAGCGCAATCATGAAGGCGGTCGGGATCAGATCGATCACCAGCGCATCGACCGACACCCGGTCGACCCCGTGGAAGGCCAGCCAGGTGAAGCCGAGGTTGAGGGCGCTGTTAATGGCGATGCTGACCGCCACCTCCCGCGCCAACATCCCGCCGCTCACGCCGCACCGTTACGCTTGGCGATGGCACCCAGATAGGCGGCGCTGGGCTTGGGTGTGCGTTTCTGGGTCGTGCGATCCACGGCGACCAGCCCGAATTTGGGGCGGTATCCGAAAATCCATTCGTAATTATCCAGGAACGACCAGTGCAGATAGCCCTTCACCGGCACGCCGTCGCGCACGCAGTCGCGCAGCGCCGCCACGGCGGTGTCGATATAGACGATGCGGCGGGTATCATCCTCGGTCGCGATGCCATTCTCCGTGACATAGACCGGCTTGCCCGTCGCCCCATGGGCATAACGGACGGTGGCGCCCAGGGCCTGGGGATAGAACTCCTCACCCATCTGGGTCAGTTCCGCCCCTTCCGGCGGATGCATGATGCCCTTGGCGTCGAAGCGGTTGCGGCCATAGGTCTGTACGCCGACGAAATCATCGGCTTTGGCCGCGTCCAGCCAGGCGTCGTTCAGATAGGATCGCACCGCGTCACGCTTGCTCCCGACACCCACGGCCTGGTCATCGACGATGGCCAAGGTGACGCCCACGGGGAAACGGCCCGGCCCGGCCTTGATCGCGGCAACACCCTTGCGGTGGCCCTCCAGCAGGTTGGGCAGCATGGCGTCCTGGTCACCGAACTGGGCGGCGGAGAAACGGGCGGAACCGGCCAGGGTGGCCGCCCCCTGCATGGCCTTGCCCATGTCGGCAACGATGGGCGGGGGCAGGATGACGCGCAGCAGCCGGCCCAGGTTGGGCTCGTTCAGAGTGGTGGCGATGTGGGCGAACTCGCCCACCGCCTTCACCGCTGCTGCGCAGAAACGGGCGAATTTATCGCCCGACCCCGCCACTTCCCATCCACCCTGCTTGGCAAACCACAGGGGCGTGGTGAAATGGTTGAAGCTGATGGCCGGTGCCAGGCCTTTCTCGCGGCAGGTGGCGGCCACACGACGGTAATGGTCCAGCGCCTTGGCGTCGAACCGGCCCTCCTCCGGCTCGATCCGTGACCATTCCAGCGAAAAGCGGAAGGCGTTGAAGCCTAGCTTCGATGCCAGGTCCATATCCTGGGCATAGAGGTTCAGGAAGTCGCAGGCCTTGCCCGACTTTTCCGAAAACGGACCGGGGGACAGCTGCTCCAGGTGCCAGATGTCGCTGTTGCTGTTGTCGCCCTCCGTCTGGTGCCCGGAAATGGCGGCACCCCAGAGGAAATCCTTTGGAAACGCTACCTTCGCCGCCCGGCCCGGTAATGCGGCCAGGGCGGCCCCTGCCGACAGGCCGGCCAGCAGCGTGCGGCGTCCGATGTGATCATTGGTCAACATGGCTGATCCTCCCTGCTTTATCGTTGGTTGTTCAAGCGACATCGGCAATGGGGTTGGACAACAGGCCAATGCCCGGAATATCCACTTCCACCACATCGCCCGGCTTCATCCACAGCGGCGGTTCCCGCTTGGCCCCCACCCCGCCCGGCGTGCCCGTGGCGATGACATCGCCCGGCGATAAAGGCGTGAAGGCGGAGATGTAGGCGATGATGGTGGGGATGGAGAAAATCATCTCCGCCGTCGGCTGGCTCTGGACCACCTGACCGTTCAGACGCGTGGTCACGGTCAGGGCGCGATAGTCCGGTACGTCATCCGCCGTCACCAGCACAGGGCCAAAGCCGCCGGTGCCGGGAAAGTTCTTGCCCGGGGTGAATTGCTGTGTGTGCCATTGCCAATCGCGTACCGAAGCATCGTTGAAGCAGGCATAGCCGGCAACGTGCGACAGCGCATCCGCCACGGCGATGTCGCGCCCGCCCCGACCGATCACCACCGCCAACTCGCCCTCGAAATCCAGGTGCGTGGAATGGCGCGGGCGCAGGATAGGCTGGCCCGATGCGGTCAGCGTGTCGGCAAAGCGGGTGAAGATCGACGGGTTGGCCACCTTGGCCCGGCCCGTTTCCTGCCGGTGTGTTTCGTAATTATGCCCGACACACAGAATCTTGCCCGGATTGGGGATGGGCGGCAGCAGGGTGACCGCCGATAACGGGACCGTCGGGGCCGTGCCCGCCAGATCGGCCAGGATGCCGGCGGCAAGGGCCGATTTCAGGTCGGGCGCCTGGGTGCTGAAATCCGCGATCCGGTCGCCGGACAGGGCACCAAAACCGGATTTGCCGTCGTGAAGGAAACTGATCAAACGCATGGTTGCTTGCTCCTGTCAGCTGCGCCGGAAGCGGAAGACGCGTTCCGCCGCCCCCAATGCCGCCATGTCCTTGCCGGAGATGCCCCATTGGTCGATGCGGTTGGGCGGCCAGGTCCAATCCTCGGGCGCGCCGGTCTGGTAATCCTCATCCACGATCTCCACGGCGGTGGAGAATTCGACAACGGCGCCAAACGGCGCGATGAAATAGGCGAAGATATTGGCCCCCGGCCCGTGCCGTCCTGGCCCCCAGGCCGGCACCATGCCGACATCGCGCAGCCGCCCGATGCCGCGCATGACGGCATCCATGTCGGCCATCTCGAATGCGATATGATTCAAGGACGCGAAGCCGGCACGGGCAAAGGCGATGGAATGGTGCGAGGCGTTGCAGCGCACGAAGACCATGCCCTTGGTGCGGTCTGATACGCGAAAACCCAGTATATCTTCGGCAAAACGCGCCGTTGCCTCCGCATCCACGGCGTTCAGCACGACATGAGTCAGGCGCACGGCGCGGTCAGGCACGCCCGCCACCGGCTCCACCCGCTTGGCACCGGCCAGCAGGCGGATCACCGCCCCGTCCGGCAGGGCCAGCGCGATGCCAACACCAGCACCGGGATCGGTGGACGTCGCCTCCACCAGCGCCACGCCGTGCTGGGCGGCCCGCAGGCGCACTGCCTCAATTTCACCCACCGTCGCCAGGAAGGTGACGGAACGGACCAGCGGATGGTCGCTGCGATGCAACCCCACCAAATAGGGCTGATCCCCCGATCCGCGTAGATAGCAGCTGTCGATGTCCCCGCCGGCCTCGCCGAGGCCCCATATACCGGTCAGGAAGCGGGCCGCTTCCTCCGGGTCAGGCAGTTCCAACTCGATGCTTCGCAGTTCCATGGGTCAAACCCCTTTCATTCGCCGGGATCGGCCGTCAGGCCCGCGGCGGCGATGCCGGCCAGGGCACAAGCTTCATCCCTGTCGGACGTATCGCCGGAAATGCCAACCGCGCCGATGACCGTGCCTTCCGCATCGCGGATCAGCACACCGCCGGCCGCCGGCACCATGTCGCCTTGGACCAACTGTCCCAGGGCCACAAAGAAAGCTGGATTGCGGGCCGCCCGTGTGGCCAGCGTGCGGGAACCGCTGCCCATGCCGACGGCACCAGCCGCCTTGCCCCGCGCCAGTTCCGCGCGGAAATGCGTGGCGCCGTCTTCGCGCGCCAGGGCCACGGGATGGCCACCGGCATCCAGGACAGTCACCGCCAGCGGCGCCATGGCCACGGCCCGCGCATGTTCCAGCGCGGCGCGGATGATCATGTCGGCGTGTGCATAGGTCAGGCCGCCCATGTCACCCCCTCCTTGTCCTTCAGGCCCAAGTCGCGGGCCAGATGCGACAACAGCGCCGGCAACTCGTCCGCTGTAGCCGCTATGCCGTAAATGTAGAAATCCGGTCGCAGCAATATCGCCACCGCACCGTGCCGGTCGAACCAACCGGCCAGAGCGCCGTCGATATCGCTGATACCTTGCGGCCCCAGGCTCCAGGCCGTTATGCCCGGTGCCGCGGGCAGGGGGGGGATTGCAACATTGTCTTGCAGGATCAGGCGCCAGCCGCCGCCGGTGAGATCGTCCAGCAGGTGGGGCGTGCCTCCGGCCAGTGTCACGCGTGGCTGGATAAAGCGTTGGCCCGCGCCCGGCCGCACGATACCGTCGGCGATGGCCGGGATCAGGTCGGCCGCCGTGCGCGGCGGACCGCCCGCGATTTGCGCCCGGATGGTGCGGTCCCGCTCCGCCGCCTTGTCGCGATCCAGCACACAGATATAGCGCCCCGCCGCCACGGCAGCGCCGATGATGCTGCGCACATGCGGTTCACGTTCCGGCTGATAGCTATCCAGCAGCGCGTCTGGCGCCCGGCCCTTCAGCACCATATCCAGCTTCCAGGCAAGGTTGGCCACGTCGCGGAAGCCATGGCACATGCCTTGGCCGAAGAAGGGTGGGGTCTGGTGCGCGGCGTCACCGGCCAGGAAGACGTTGCCCACGCGCCAACGCTCCGCCACCAGCCCATGGAACCGGTAGGTCGCTGCGCGCACGATCCGATGCGGCACATCCCGGACCCAGGGTTCCAACAGGTCGGCGACGATGTCCGACCGCATCATCTCGCCATCATCCTCACCCGGCAGCAGCATGAATTCCCAGCGGCGCAGGTTGCGCGGCCCAGGCACGATGGTGGCGGGCCGCGACGGGTCGCACATCATCACCGACAGGCGCTGCAGATCGGCTTGTGCAGGCAGTCCGGTAACGGGCGGGAAGGACAGGGGACCATCGACCTCTGCGTCCACCACCAGCCAGGGCTCATCGAACTCCAGATCATCCAGCCGCACACCCAGCAGTTTGCGTACCGGCGAACTGGCGCCGTCGCAGGCGATGACATGGCGGACAGCGACGTGGCTTTCCCCCTCACCGTCCAGCAGGGTCAGGACGGCTTGGCCACCCGCCTGCACCAGCCCCGTCAGACGGCAGCCCAGGCGCAGTTGCACATGGTCGAACCGCGACAGGCCGGCACGCAGGGCGCCTTCCAAGTCTGGCTGGTAGAAGAAATAATCGTTGGACCAGCCGAAGGGCCGTGCCTGTCCTGCCGTGCCCATATAGCGGATGACCCCGCCATCGGCCCCGACATGCAGGTGCCCATCCGTGTCGCGCATCAGGGGCAGGATCGTCTCGGTCAGATCAACATCCTGGAAAAGACGGACCATTTCGTGATCGATGTGGACGGCGCGCGGCAATGGATGCGGGCTGGCCGACTGTTCCACCACCAGGGTGTGGATACCCCGCCGGCCCAGCAGATTGGCCGCCAGCGCCCCCACGGGGCCGCAGCCGATGATGGCGACGTCGAATTCCATTACCGTCCTCCGACAAGATGCAGTCTCAGGAAACGCAGCAGATCCGGGGCTAGTTGGGCGCTGAAGCTGCCCTCCTCGGTCGGGTCCTGCTCGCTGAACCAGTAATGGGTTGCCCCAAGCACGGGCCGGCCACGCACAGGAAAACCGGCCTGGCGCAGGGCGGTGAGCATCCCCTCGCTCTGACCCGGCAGCACATCGGTATCGTGCGTGCCCCAGGCCAGCAGGACGGGCAGTGCATTGCCCATGCGCCGCACCTGCCGCAGAGGCGAGGCAGCGGCATAAAGGTCAGGATCGTCATAGGGGTCGGCGCCCAGCATGCGCGCAGCCGCATCCTTGCCCGGCCCGGCATTGCCGGCCAGATCGGCCTGCCAATGGCTGAACAGGTCATAGACGCCATAGATGCCGACCAGCGCCCGCAAGGAAGGCAACGGCCCATCCCCTTCCGCCCTCACCGGCACCCGGTCGCCGGCCAGCGCCACCAGGGATGCCAGATGTGCCCCAGCCGAGGCGCCCAGGATGGCGATGCGGTTGCCATCCAGTCCCAGTTCCCCTGCCTTCGCGGCGATAAAGCACAGGGCGGCGCGCACGTCGTGCGCATTACCGGGAAAGACCGGCCCGGCAACGGCGCGGCGGTAATCGGTGGCGAACAGCGCGATGCCAAAGGCCGCGAGATACCGGCCCCAGCGGCCCAGTGCGGCCTTGTCGCCGCGTAGCCAGGCGCCACCGGGCACGGCCACCAGCACGGGGTGCGGACCCGGCCCGTCCGGGCGCCAAAGGTCCCCGGTCAGGTCACCACCCGGATGGCTACCGAAGACCAGGCTTTCCGTCCTCATACCGCCACCGCCGGTGCCTTGTGGAAACGGCCGTCCTGCATGATGGCCAACAGGTTACGTTTGTTCTGCAGGATGCCGACATCGGCGGTGGGATCGCCGGCGACCAGCAGCAGGTCGGCCAGATACCCTTCC
The DNA here is from genome assembly GCA_001296005.1 of alpha proteobacterium AAP38. Lineage (GTDB taxonomy): Bacteria > Pseudomonadota > Alphaproteobacteria > Azospirillales > Azospirillaceae > Niveispirillum. The sequence continues at coordinate 14,121 of LJHR01000061.1, forward strand.
CGCACCAGCCCCACGGGCAGATCCATGATCTGCCCGCCCAACCCCGTGGCGGCGGCCAGTGCCTCCGCCGGGCTATAGCCGAACAGGGTGACGAAATGCTCCAGGTCACGACCGTTGCGACCGTTGGGATTGAAGGGGAAACCGTAATCGCCGCCCGGCAGCACCCGCACGCCGCGCCTCTTCAGTTCCGGGATCAGGCGCGTGGCGCGTTCGATCACCGGCTTGGCACTCTCCTTCATCGCACCCATGTCGATATGGGGCGGCGGCTTGGCCTCCAGGGTGGCGACGATGATGCCGATGGCGGGCGCCATGAAGATGTCGGCCTTCGCTGCCTCCAACATGTCCACGGCCTCTTCGTCGGCATAGGTGCAGTGGTAGAGGACGCGCACGCCATGGCGCAGGCCCATCTTCACCGCGTCCGATGCCTGGGTATGGGCATTCACCCACAGACCCTGCTCCCGTGCCCGCTGACACGCCGCCGCCACTTCCGCATCGGTATAAAGGATATGCTGCGACGATCCGGGCAGCAGCGCATCCTCCCCCGACAGCAGCAATTTCACGCTGTCGATGCCTAGGCCCTTGCAATGGTCGATGAAGCTGCGCATGGCGTCAGGCCCGCGCCCATGGTCGATATGACCGGTCTCCACCCCGTCGCTGCCGGGCGGGCTGCGTTCGATGGTCGATGCACGCAGCCGGGGGCCGGGCAGATGGCCGTCGCGGATATCATCGCGCAGTACCACCTCCACCCGCTCACCCAGGGCGCCGGCGGAATAGACGCTGGTGAAACCATGGTCCAGCAGGACGCGGGCATTGCGCGCAGCGGCGAGCGTCATTTCCTCCGGTGGCAGTTCGAACCGGTGGATGATCCGCTCCACCGATGACGGCCAGGTCAAATGCCCATGTGCCTCCACCAGGCCCGGCATCAGGGTGCCGCCCTTGCCATCCACAGCCGTGGCGCCGTCACGCGGCAGTTCCGGGTCGCGGCCCAGCCGGGCCACGGCGGTGATGCGCCCGCCCTCCACCATCACCTCGCCGCGGAAGCGGTCGGCACCGGTGCCGTCGAAAATCCAGACATTGCTGAACAGGTGCCGCATGGGAACCCTCCCTCATGGCCCGCCGATGCGGGCGCATTCCGTTATTCGCGGCCAGGATGTGTCCGGCCACGTCGGTTGAAATCTGCTTCTTGCTGTCGGGCCGTCAGGCCGGATCGGGTGCGGCGTGGTGCCGGTATGTCCGCGTCAATTTGCCTCCCCTGACCGCCCCCGTTCTTTCGGGGGTCGCTTCACCGACCCCACAATCAACACAGCGGCAGGCAAGTTTGAAATTGAATGAATAAATTCGACCCATCACGGATATGAATGCGGGCCGCGCCACGGAAATTCGCCGGAAGCAACGCGGCATTGATGTCGGTGGCGACAGGGTGCCCACGCGCCCTTCGGGGTGATCCCCATCGTCCCGGGGGCACAACACGAAAGTGCGTTTTATGTACCGTTCCGCCGAACATAGGCAGAACTGGCGGGCCAATCTGTCGGAAATCATGTGTTTTCCGACAGGCCCGGTTCAAAGCCTACTAGCGACATCAATACCCGCGAAATTCTGTGCGACAAAGCCTGTCGGATTGGAAGCTGTGCTGATACCCCCTCAACAGGGGTTATCCGTCGTATCGTCAGCAGCCGCTGAACGGGGCAACGCCGATTTGTTCTCACGAACGGTAGATAAAACGCACTTTCGTGTTGGCACCCCTTGAACAAGGGCGTTGAAGGCGCATTCCGGACTCGTCTGGCAAACGCTGTTTCTGCCTATACCCTTGCCGGCTACGCCGTCGTGACCTCCGCTGAGAGTTTCTTCGGCCCTGGTTCCCGGATCGGGTACATCAAGCACCAAAATATTATCTGCCGGACCAGAGAAGCCGGGGAATTAAGGACGGTAAATGACGGTGATCCATTGGAGATACAAGAGCCTGAACCGGGCAGCCTCATTTGTTCCCATTTCAGCAGCAAAGCCCGCGGCGGCGCATTGATTGAGACAAAATACGACGAAGTAGGGGTGTTGACTTCCACGCGGAACTGACCCGGGAAGGCGGCTTCTTTCCATTGAGAATTGACCCATGTGACCGTTCCCCCTTCGCGTTGGGCGACGGGGGGCACTGGAGTGATCCACATGGGACTTTTGAATGTCATCCGCCGTTTAGCCTTGCGTGAGAAGGTGGCGATCCGGGAGATCGCGCGTCGGACCGGTCTGTCGCGAAATACCATCAAGAAGTATTTGAACGCCTGGACGATCGAGCCGAAGTTTTCGGTGCCGGAGCGACCCAGCAAGCTGGACCCGTTCGCCGACAAGTTGGCAGCCTGGCTCAAG
>LJHR01000062.1 GCA_001296005.1 alpha proteobacterium AAP38
CAGGCGAACCGACTGCAATGCACTGCAACCCAGTCGCACTTCAGCGTGAATCCGCCAAAGTCGCCGCCCCCTTATGACAGCCACATCCTCAGCGCCTCGTTGAAAGCAGCGGGTTCTTCTGCGGGTGCCATGTGCCCGGCCTGCTCGATAATCGACAAACGCGAACCCGTAATCGCCGCTGCGATGTCCTGATGCTGATCAACCGGTGACCAGCGGTCGTCACGACCGACGATCACGGCGGTGGGACTGGTGATTGTGGACAATACCGGTGCCGCATCGGGACGGTTCAGCAGGGCGTTGATCTGGGCCTCATAGATGGCCACGCCGGCATCGACGCACATGGCCCGCAAGCTGGTGTAGAGTTCCAAGTCATCGGCATGGGCCGGCCCGATCATCGGCGGCAGCCACTGATCAATCATCGCCCCCGCCCCGGCACTACGGCCCAGGTGACGCAGGGCGAAGCGCTTTTCGGCCTCTCCGGGGCGGACCGGATGCACGCCTGTATCGGCCAGGGCCAGGCGTGCCACCCGTTCCGGTGCGCGCCGGTAAAGTTCCAATGCCACCCGCGCGCCCATTGAATGGCCCAACAGCGCACACCGTGCAGGCATGCGGGCCAGGACATAGTCAACCATGGCCGCAATAGTGTCGGCCCCGCCATAAAAGCCGTCGATGCATTGTCCTTCGAAGGCACGGATCTGATGGCCGAACATCCGGCTGTCGCACATCAATCCGGGCAGGATGACCAACGGCGCGTCACAGGCGGCAGGGGCAGACATTGGCAATCCTTTGCGGGTTTACACCGTCAGTAATGACACACCGGAACCGCCCGCCGCCAATCGCTTTTGCCCCTCGCCGATAAGCTTTGGCTAACCGTCACCAATCCGTTCTTTTACCAATCGCACAGCTTGCCAAGCGCTGATGTCGGCAAAGCCGGCCCGAAGGTCCAGCTTTTGGGCCGTTCCTCAGGTTTCAAATTCATCTGTGCCCAGTCAGTAAGGCGGGTTCGCAGGCTTTCGGCGTCCATGGCGCTCGCCGGTACGATAAAGGCCTTCAGGCGCAGACCGTCGCTGATCGTCATGGGCCGCACGGCCGCCCCGGTCACATCGGGATGCTGACGCAGGCGGGCTGCCACCTGTTCAGGAAAAACATTGACGCCCCCCACCTGTACCGCGCTATCGCGACGGCCCCGCAGGCGGAACTGTCCGTTTCCCGATAGCGTCACCCGGTCAAGCAGGTCTTGCCCCTGCCCTTGCCAATCCCGGTCAAGCCGGCTGCCGTCCGCCGACAGGGACAATCCCTCCAGTAGAGTGAACGGCTCATCGGGGCCGCAGCGCCAGCCGATGCCCGCCGTCTCACTGGAGCCGTAGATCTCTGTCAGCGACAGGCCCCGTCCGATCAGTTCCGCGAAAAGGTCGGGCGCAAGCGGCCCGGTGGAACATAGTCCGGCCCGGCCCGTCAGGTCGGCGGGGCCGGTGCGTGCGATCAAGGCCCATTGTTCGGGCACCGCCACCAGCAGGTCACCCGCTTCCATCTCCGCCGCCACCCGGCCCGGCATGCGCCCGCGCGCTTCCACGAAGGATATGTCCAGAAAACGGAGCAGCAGAATGGTGAACAGAAAGCCGTATATATGATGGCACGGCACCATCCCGATCAACCGCCGCACCGGCCCCAGGTGCCGTGCCTGCGCCCGGATTTCGGCCTCAAGCCCGGCCAGCGTGTGACGGCAGGGCTTTGGCGTGCCCGTGCTGCCGGACGTGTGAAAGGTCAGCTCCGCATCGAAGACCGACAGGCCACGGGCCGCGATCTGCGTCCAGTCGCCCAGACGGCGATGCATCAGCAGATAATCCTCAATCCCCGACCGGTGGAGGTGCAGCGCCTCCGTCAGACCGGTGGCCACCGTCACCAGTTCCAGGCTGTCCATGCCAAGGCCACCGTGACCGAGTTCCATATCCTGCTGCCAGCTGGCGGGCGGCGGCAGGCGCTCGCCAGGGCGAAGGCGGGCAAGATCACCTGCGACCTTATCGGCGATGAAGCGCGACAGGCTGTCCGCAGCCTGCCACCAGGGGGCGGTTTCCGCATCGGTGCGCGGTGTCGCAGGCGTCGATGTCATGGAAACCACTCCCGGTGGAAGACGGCTCAGAGCCGCTTCACGAAGACCCAGTAGCTGTCGCCGACCAGGGCCTTCTTCATGTGCACCTTCACCTTGGTGGGCTTCATATTATAGTCGAACGTGTATTCGATCATGGTGTTCAGATTGCCGGACTTCACGCCGGCATCAAAGGCACCCTTGAAGGCGGCGGTATTGGTGCAGGGGGCCACTTCTGTAAAAAACCTCTTGCCGATCACGGCCTTGGGGTCGCGCCCGGTGATGGCCCCTTCAGCTGCATTATACTGAAGGATGCGGCCTTCCGAATCCAACTGCACAGCGCCGAAGGCCAAGCCATCGATCTCTGTGGACGACATTTTCGACATGACATTCTCAATGTCAGCCTTGCCGAACTCGACGAGTTGGAAATCATTCAACATGGTTTCTGTCCTGTCCGATCATTGCCTGCCTGGAAAATCAGGCGTGCTGATAACTGGCTCAGGACAGCTACCCTTCAATGGGCATAGGCATTATGGCCTATCCAATTACAGCCGGGCGGCGTGCCAGCGCAGATGGTCTTCCATGAAGCTCGAGATGAAATAGTAGGAATGGTCGTAGCCTTCCTGCAGGCGCAGGGTCAGGGCAATCCCGGCCTTGGCGCAAGCATCGGCCAGCAGTTGCGGGCGCAGCTGGTTTTCCAGGAAACCGTCCGCCGTTCCCTGATCAACCAGGATTTCCGGCACCCGCGCCCCACCCTCGATCAGCGCCACTGCATCGTGCCTGCGCCAGGACGCTTGGTCGCCGCCCAGATAGGCCGGAAAGGCCTTCTGCCCCCACGGCACCTGCGCCGGTGCCACGATGGGCGCGAAGGCGGAAACCGATTTGAACCGGCCCGGATGACGCAGGGCCACGGTCAGCGCACCGTGCCCGCCCATGGAATGACCGGTGATACCCTGCCGGTCCATGTCGGCGGGGAAATGTTCCGCCACCAGGGCTGGCAGTTCCGCCGTCACGTAGGTCCACATCCTGAAATGCGGCGCCCAGGGGGCCTCCGTCGCATCAACATAGAAGCCCGCCCCCTGGCCTAAATCCCAGCCGGTATCGTCGGCCACGCCCTCGCCACGCGGGCTGGTATCGGGACAGACGATGATCAGGCCCAGTTCCGCCGCCCAGCGCCGGAACTCCCCCTTTTCCGTCACATTGGCATGGGTGCAGGTCAAGCCCGACAGGTACCAGACGACAGGGCATTTGGCCCCGCCAACCGCCTGTGGCGGGGTGAAGACGCTGAACAGCATTTGCGTGCCGGTGGCGGTGGAGGTGTGGCGATACACACCCTGTACACCGCCATGGGACCGGGTGGTGGAGACGGTTTCAAGGGTCATGATGGGGCGCCGATATTGAGGGAACGGGCTTACCCTCACCCTCCCAAGCCTTCCGGCTTGGGCCCCTCCCTCTCCCACCTTCGTGGGCGAGGGGTGAAGATTTAGCCCCTCGCCCGCTTGGCGGGAGAGGGAGGGGCCCGCCCGCGTCAGCGGGTGGGAGGG
>LJHR01000007.1 GCA_001296005.1 alpha proteobacterium AAP38
CGCCATGGGGCGCGGGCCGGCAGTCGCCGGCCAAATGACGGGGATGCCCTGCACCCCCGTCATTTGCTTTCCGCGCGCGGATCGCCCATAACCGGGCCAACCCTTTTCATCTTTTCGGCAAAGCATCGTCCCATGGGATTCAACTGCGGTATCGTCGGTCTGCCCAATGTCGGCAAGTCCACCCTGTTCAACGCGCTGACCAGCACGGCAGCGGCCGAGGCCGCGAACTACCCGTTCTGCACGATCGAGCCGAATGTGGGCCGCGTCGGCGTGCCTGATCCGCGCCTGGACAAGCTGGCCGAGATTGCCAAGTCGCAGAAGATCATCGCCACGCAGCTTGAGTTCGTGGACATCGCCGGTCTGGTGCGCGGCGCGTCGAAGGGCGAGGGTCTGGGCAACCAGTTCCTGGCCAATATCCGGGAAGTGGACGCCATCGTCCATGTCCTGCGCTGCTTCGAAGATGGCGACATCACCCATGTCGAAGGCTCCATCGAGCCGGTCCGCGATGCGGAGACGGTGGAGACGGAGCTGATGCTGGCCGATATGGACAGCCTGGAAAAGCGCCTGCCGCCTTTGCAGAAGAAGGCCAAGGCCGGCGATAAGGACGCCAAGGCCCTGTCCGATCTGATGGAGCGCGTGCTGGCCGCATTGCGCGACGGCAAGCCCGCCCGCACGGTGGATGTCTCCAACGAGGAGCGCGACGCGTTCAAGCAGATGGCGCTGCTGACCGGCAAGCCCGTCCTCTATGTCTGCAATGTCGAGGAAGCATCGGCCGGCACCGGCAACGCCCTGTCTGCCAAGGTTGCCGAGATGGCCGCCCGCCAGGGTGCCGCCAGCGTCGTCATCTCAGCCGCCATCGAGGCGGAGCTGTCACAGCTGCCGGATGAGGACAAGCTGGAATACCTGTCCTCGCTGGGTCTGGAAGAGCCGGGCCTGAACCGTCTGATCCGCGCCGGCTACAGCCTGCTGGGCCTGCTGACTTTCTTCACCGTCGGCCCCAAGGAAGCCCGCGCCTGGACCGTCCGCAAGGGTGCCAAGGCACCGGAAGCCGCCGGCGTCATCCATACCGATTTCGAGCGCGGCTTCATTAAGGCCGAGACCATCGACTTCACCAGCTACACCACGCTGGGCGGTGAGGTCGGGTGCAAGGAAGCCGGCAAGATGCGCATGGAAGGCAAGGAATACCTGGTCCAGGACGGCGACATCTTCCATTTCCGCTTCAACGTGTAAGCGCCCGGTTCACCTCCGGCCTTGGATCAAGCCCCGCCCTCACCGGCGGGGCTTTTTCTTTGCCAAACGGAAACGATTGAAACAATGGACACTGGGTCTCCCTTTGCGCGAGTCGCGCCGGATTGACCGTTGCAACCACCAGGAAGCCAGACCGGTGGCCAGAGCCGACCAAAGCCCATGCCCGGACATATTGATATTTTCCAAGGGGGTAATACGCCAGCATTATACAGTAATGCCGTATTTCGTCATTTCGAATTAAGCAACTCATTGACCCCCGACAGCCACGGCGTTATCTATTTTTCCGGGCTGGCAAATCTGACGGCTGATGGTCCCTTGTGGACCGCACCGTCCTTATCAGAGGCATGCGTGCGATGAGTTCGCAGATTCTCACTTTCGACAAATCGGGTCTGATCCTGCGCTCGCTGACGGGCATGTCGATGCCGTTGCCGGGCATCGATACCCGAGGCGTCAATGCGGTTGTGGCCGGCAGCCTGTCCGCGGACGGTGTCGCCGATGTCGTGGTCGGGCGTGATGACGGCACCTTCTCCTGGTTCGACGGGCAGAAGGACGGCGGCAAGCCGGTGGAACATGTGCTGGAACTGCAGCTGCCGATGCCGCGCATGTTCGGGCTGGAACGGATCACCGACCTGCTGGGCATTGCCGATGCCAATGGCGATGGCCGCAACGATGTGATCTTCACCTCCTACCTGCTCTACAGTGACACGCCGAACCTGGGCGTCGATCCCGGTCCGGACGACGAGATGCATATCCTGCCCTTCCCCTATGGCGATGATGCGCTGCCGCCGCCGTCGGGTGCGCCGGATGAAGAGCCGATCTTCACGATCCTGCCTTATCCCATGCCGCCGCGCCCCATCGCCGTGGGGGAGCCGTATCCGGGCAGCGATCTGACGAAGATCGATTTCTCGAACATCAAGGTCGACCTGCGCGGCGTGCTGATGACCACGGGGAACGAGGTCTATATCCCCGGCCCCGATCAGGGGATCGCCGTGGGTGAGCCCCATCCCGGCACCGGTCGTTATGCCGAACCCGCCAAGCAGATTTACGGCGTCGATACCGACACCGGCAATGTCTATGTCATCTGGGACAACCAGGACCGCAACAAGGAATTTGTGGCCCTGGGCAATCTGGATGCGCGCGGCGGTATCGACGTCCTGTTCACGGACAAGACCACGGGCGATCTTTATGTAAAGAACGACCTGTCCGACGCCTATTTCGTCAGCGGCATCACCTCTGACGGCACGGTTTCGGTTGCAGCGGTCGGCAATTTCCAGGGCGATGACAGCCTGGACGAAATCCTGTTCTACGATGCCAGCTCGCGTGAGTTCAGCATCTGGATCCACCCGCCATTCGACATTGCCACCAGCTACATGGTCGGCATCGATTACTTCAAGACGGTGTTCAAGCTGGATTTCGGCTGGGACTTCGTGGGCACGCAGGATATCGACGGCGACGGGATCGAAGACATCATCGTTGCAGCGGTCGGCGACTTCGCGCCGTACCGCCCGGGTTCCCTGGCGCCTGTCGCCTATTACAGCTCGGCCACCGAAGAACTGGTGGAACTGGGTAGCTTCGATCCCTTCACGCTGAAGGCGGTCGGCAATTTCTTCGACGGTCCCAGCATCCTGTAACATCCAGTACAGGGGTTATGACGCACACTCTCACTATTCCTTTTGCGGGCGGTCCCCTGGGGCCGCCCGTTTTTTCATCTTTCGGGGCAATCCAGATGGGTGGTTGTGTCATCGGGGCCGCAATCGCCGGAATAATGCATATGGAACCGCCCTTTACGTAACGTCACCCCCTTCCGTGGCCTGTCTTCATTGGATACCGTCTCTCCCGTGCTGAATCGGGCAATGAAACGAAAGCCCGACCATGGGAGGAACATTTTGATGAGCCACAAGCTTCTGGGCGGCACCGCCCTTGCCGCCGTCCTGTCCCTGTCCGCCATCGCCATGGACGCCCCGGCCGCCAAGGCCCAGGGGATCGATATCTCCTCGCTGGTCGTGTTCGGCGACAGCCTGAGCGACACCGACAATCTGAAGAACCTGAACCCGGCCAGCCGGCCCGGCGCGCCCTATGTTAATGGCCGTTTCTCCAACGGTCCCGTCTGGGCCGAGAATCTGGCCACCCTGACCGGCATCACGGTCAGCAGCCGCGCCTATGGCGGTGCCCGCGCCACCCGCGCCACCCCCATCGACCTTACGGCCCAGGTTGACGCCTATCTGGCGGGCGGCACCTCCATCCCGGCCAGCCGTGGTGTCGGCATCTGGATCGGCGGCAATGACTATATCGCCGTCCTGACGCAGCCGCAGGCGAACCCGACCGCCGCCGCCCAGGCCGCCATCGCGGCCACCACCGGCGCCATCACCACCCAGGCCGGTCGCCTGTACAGCGCCGGCGCGCGTCAGTTCGTGCTGTTCAACCTGCCGCCGCTGGGCTCCATCCCGCTGACAAGCAGCCTGTCGGCTGCCGACAAGGCCAGCGCCAACACCGTTTCCGACCTGCATGCACAGGCCATCAAGGCCTCCGCCAACGCCCTGCGCGCCCAGGGCGCGACCGTGACGGTGGTGGATGTGCAGACCCTGTTCCAGGGTCTGGTCGCCTCGCCCTCCACCTATGGCTTCACCAACGTCACCACCCCCTGCTTTGCCCCCATCGGGCCGGGCGGGTCGCTGGTGGCGACGGGTGTCTGCGCCACGGCAGCGGGTGCCGCCGGTTCGGTGTTCTTTGATGCGCTGCACCCGACGGCTGCCGCGCATCAGATGATCGCCGAATATGCCTATGGCACCATGTCCGCGACCTTCGAGGCGCCGGCAGCATTAGCCATCAGCACCGATACCTCGCAGCGTCTGCTGGATCTGGCGAATGAGGGCGTGTCGGCCCGCATGTCGGGTGCACGCACTGGTCAGGGCTCGGTCAATGTCATCGGCGCGCAGGCCGGTCAGGATGACCGTTTCGGCCTGTTCGTCTTCGGCTCCTATGTCGATGGCGACCGCGAGGAAGTGCGCGGTCAGTTCGGCTATGATTATGACGGCTTCAATGCCGGTATCGGCGTCGATTATCAGGTCGACCGCCATGTCATCGCCGGTCTGGCCTTCTCCTACGGCAACTTGAATTCCAAGACGGATGGTGCCTATTCGAAGCTGGATACGACCGCCTATAACCTGACCGCCTATATCACGGCGGCGGCGGACGATCTGTGGCTGGACACAACCATGTCCTACAGCTTCGACGACTATCAGTCGGAGCGTGCGACCCGCTTCACCCCGTTCGCCAAGGCCAGCGGCGATTACAAGGGCAATACCTACGCGCTGGGCACCACCATCGGCTTCACGCCGGTGGCCGGCTCCTTCGCGATGGGTCCGGTCATCGGCCTGCGCTATGCCAAGAGCAAGGTCGAAGGTTTCGCGGAAAAGGGCGCCGGCCCGCTGGCCCTGACCTGGGAAGGCTACGACGCCGAAAGCCTGCTGGGCTCCGTCGGCGGTCAGATCAGCGGCGTGGGCACCAGCTTTGTGCCGCAGGTCCGCGTGGCCTATGAGTATGAGATGAAGGGCGACAGCCGCGCGATCGTCGGTCGCTTCGCCAATGGCGAACTGGCCATGACCGATCCGGGGGCCGGCAAGCGCGGTCGCCTAGCCGTGGGTGCCAACCTTGTGCATGAAACGGCGGAGAACGTGGCCGTGGCCCTGGGCTACAATGGTCACTTCGCCGGCGGCGACCGCACCGACCACGCCCTGACGGCACACCTGAAGATCGGTTTCTGATCCAGGGTTATTGGGTAAAGGCAAAGGCCGCGACGGGAAACCGTCGCGGCCTTTTTGTTTGTCGGATGATTGCAAGGACGGGCACAGGCCTGCGGCCCCCCCATACACGCAAAGAAAAAGGGCCGCGACGCTTCCACGTCGCGGCCCTTTTTCAACCCCCTATCCCCGCCTCAGTGAACCGCGAAGGTCCGCTTGGAGGCGCGGCGCACTTCCGCCTCGTACAGCTTGGGGAACATCTTGTAGAGCAGGGCCGCCACCGCGGGCAGCAGGACGACCGCCCCGATCATGTTGGCCAGGAAGATGAAGGTCAGCAGCACGCCCATATCAGCCTGGAACTTCAGGTCGGAGAAGATCCAGGTGGCCGTCGCTACGGCCAACGTCAGGCCCGTGAACAGCACGGAACTGCCGGTTTCCTGAAGCGTGCGGTAATAGGCTTCGGCGAAGTTAAGCCCGTGCTTCAGATACGACTGAAGCCGGTTGAAGATATAGAGGCCGTAATCCACGCCGATGCCCACCCCCAGGGCCGCCGCCGGCAGGGTGGAGATTTTCAGGCCGATACCCAGCCAGGTCATCATAGCATTGCAAAGGATCGACACCACGATCAGCGGCAGAACCGTGGCCAGCGAACCGACGATGGAGCGGAAGGTGATGACGCAGAACAGCACGACAGTGGCATAGACCAGCAGCAGCATGGGCTTTTCCGCCGTCATCACCGCCTGATTGGTGGCCGCCATCACGCCGACATTGCCCGTGGCCAGGTTGAAGCTGACCGTATCGGAAGGGTTGTCCTTCTTATACTGCTCCACCGCATCCACGATGCGCTGGATCGTCTCTGCCTTGTGATCCTTGGTGAAGATCATGACCGGCATGACGGAGCAGTTGGAATTCAACAGACCAGTCGATGTCTCGATGGGTGAAACGGTACGAACCAGAACCTGGGAATTACGCGGCAGCACGCGCCAATTCAGGTTGCCCTCGTTCCAGCCGGTATTTACGGTCCGCATGGCGGTGGCCATGGACATGGTCGATTGCACGCCATCGACATTGGAAATGGCCCAGGTGAAATCATCCACCTGCTTGATGATGTTGTAATCGATACAGCCGTCGGCCTTGGTCTCCACGATGACCTGGATGATATCCACGCCGATGGCGAACCGGTCCACGATCAACTGGGCATCCTGGTTATACCGGCTGTCGGGCCACAGTTCAGGCACGCCGGCCTCGGTATCGCCCACCGTCATCTTGCGCTGCTCCCACAGCGAGATGCCGAATACGCCCAGACCGATCAGCACCATGACAATGGCACCCTTGGGCCGGGCGAAGACGGCGAACCAGCCCCAGACACGGTCGAACCGGTCCACCTGACCCGACACGCGGGCCCGATACTTGTCACCCAGCGGCAGGAAGGACAGCACCACCGGCAGCACCCAGAGATGGGTGATGATGATGATCAACATGCCGACGGAGGCCGAAACGGCCAGTTCCTGGATCATTTGGATCTGGATGATGGCGATGGTGACAAAGGCCAACGCATCGGTCACCAGGGCCGAGGCACCGGGCACCAGAAGACGTTCAAAGCTGATCCGGGCCGCTGTGAAGGAATCGGCGCCCTTGCCCATCTCCTGCGTGATGGTGCCGACATTCTGCACGCCATGGGAAATAGCGATGGCGAAGACCAGGAAGGGCACCAGGATCGACAGCGGATCAATGCCATAACCCAGCAGCACCAGCAGACCGAACTGCCAGATGACGGTGCAGAGCGAGATGCCCAGCATCGCGAACGTCATCATCCAGCTTTTGCCATAGCCATAGACCAGCACGGCGGTGATGACGAAGGCGATGGCGAAGAACAGCACCACGCTCTTGGCACCGTCGGCGATGTCGCCCATGGCCTTGGCAAAGCCGATGACATGCACCTGGATCTTGTCATCCTCGAACTTGGCGCGGATGGCCTCCAACTGCTTTGCCACCGCCATATAGTCCAGTTTCTGGCCGGTGCGCGGGTCCTTCTCCACCAGTTGTACCGACACCAGGGCGGCGGTAAAATCCTCGGCGACCAGACGGCCCACCTGCCCGGATTTCAGGACGTTTTCGCGGACGATGGGCAGCCACTCATCATTGGGCTGGAACTCGGCGGGGATGACATTGCCACCCGCGAACCCGTCCTCCACGATCTCGATGAAGCGCACATTGGGCGTGAAGATGCTGGTGACGCTGGCGCGGTCCACACCGGGGACGAAGAACACCTCTTCCGTCACCTGCTTCAGCCGCGTCATGAATTCCGGCGTATAGATGTCCCCTTCCTTCACCGACAGGGCCACCAGCACGCGGTTAGCGCCGCCGAATTCCTTCATATGCTTGGTGAAGGTCTGCATGTAGGGATGGTCGAGCGGCAGGGTCTTCTCGAACCCGGCATCGACGCGCAGCTTGGCACCTTGCCAGCCCATGAAGGCCGTCAGCAGACCGAACACGACCAGGATCAGCACCCGGTTGCGGAAGGTCCAATGTTCAAGACGGGACAGGAAGGAGGTGGACTGGGACATATCGGTTCGCCTTGGCGTTCAAGGGATCGGGGCGGGGCGAAGAGGGCGCGTCAGGGGCGCGCCGGGATCGGCCCGTGTTCGCCCAGAAGGATGAGGCTGCCGTCGGCTGCCTGGATGGCATCGGCCAGCGCCACGCGGTCGGCACGCTTGGTGGTGCTGAAGGTCCGGCCACCATCGCCGCTGGTCAGGACGGCACCCTGTGCGCCGACCAGCACCACCGACCCGTCGGCCAGAACGGCACCGCCCATCAGGCCCGCCGTGGTATTGCTCTCAATCGCGGTCCAGCTTTTGCCGCCATCATCGCTGCGCAGGATATTGCCCTGCAGCCCATAGGCCAGGAAGCTCTGCGGTCCCAGGATCAGCGCATCGAAGAAGGACCCGTCATAGGGGCTTTCCAGCTTGGTCCAGGTGGCACCCGCATCGGCGCTGTACAGCAGGGTCCCCGCCTCACCCGCAATCAGGCGGGTTTCCGGGGTCGGGGCCAGGATGGCGTTGAAATGGAAATCATCCTCGCTGATCTGCCGGCTGTTCCAGGTGGCGCCGCCATCGGCGGTTTCCAGATACAGGCCATAGGCACCGACCGCGATCCCATGCTGACCATCGGCGGCGAACAGCACATCCATCAGCGGCTGTTCCAATTCCGGATCGGCATGCTGGACCTTCCAGCTTTCGCCACCATCCTCGGTATGCAGGATGACGGCATCATGGCCCACGGCCCAGCCGCGCTTGGGCCCGGCGAAATGTACACCCGTCAGGGCGGCATTGGCGGGGACCGGTACCTGCCGCCAGGCATTGCCATTATCGTCGGACAACAGGATATGCCCACGCTCCCCCACAGCCACTAACCGGTCGCCGGCGCGGGCCGCGCCCAGGATGAGGGAGTGGCTGGCCAGGGGCGCGATCACCGCAGGGCGCAGCGCCGGAGCGGATACCTCCTGCGCTGCCACGGGCAGGGTGCCCAGGGCCAGCAGGCACAGGCTCGCGGCGACGGGGCGGAGGGCGAAGGGAGAACGCAACATCGAGATCACCGGGCGTGGTTGGTTAACGCGGCCCAAGAGACGGAAAAGGGCCGGCCGGTCAACAACCGGCCGGCCCGTTGCCGTATCAAGGATCAGCGAACGCCGGCGCGGCGCAGGCTGTCGGGCGAGAAGTCGGCGTCAGTGAACTTGCTGTCGAACTTATACGGGGCTTCCTGGTTGTCCAGGCCCAGCGCCGTGTAGCGACCCGACTGCAGGTCATAGAGCGCGTCAAGCGTCGACCAGTAGGTCGGCATCGAATAGTAATTCACACCATGGCTCTCGGCCACACGCCACATTTCACCACGGGCGTCCAGATGGTCGGCCACGACGATCTGCCAAGTATCCTCATCAATATAGAAGCGACGCTTGGCATAAATGTGGCTGGTGCCCTGCTTCAGGGTCGCTTCCACGACCCAGACGCGGTGCAGTTCATAACGGGCCAGATCCTGGTTGATGTGGCCCGGCTTGATGATGTCGTCGTACTTCGTGTCCTTGGAGTGCAGCTTGTAGGAATTGTACGGCACGTACATTTCCTTCTTGCCGATCAGCTTCCAGTCGTAACGGTCAGGCGCGCCGGAATAGATGTCGAAATTGTCGGTGGTGCGCAGACCGTCGGACGCGGTGCCGGGATTGTCATAGGCGACGTTCGGGGCGCGGCGCACGCGGCGCTGACCGGGATTGTAGGTCCAGGCCGAACGCGGCTCCTTCACCTGGTTGATCGTCTCATGCACCAGCAGGATTTCGCCGGCCAGACGGGCCGGGCTCGTCACTTCCTGCAGGAAGTAGAGCGAGGTGTTAGCCGGGGCGCCGCCCGGCGCCTGATACAGGTACTTCACCTGTTCCTTCAGCGTGATCAGCGTGTAGGAACCGTCGGTCTGCGGGTTTGCCTGACCGACAACACGCTCCGTTGCCTCGCCGCGATAGCGCAGCAGATGGTTCCAGACCGGCTCCACACCTTCCTTCGGCACTGGGAAGGGCACGCCCTCCTTCGCCCCTTCGACACCATTGCCGCCATCCACCAGCTTGGCGCGGGTGGCGTTGGCGATGGTTTCCTTATAGATGCGGTCCGGGTACGACGCGCTGCGGCGGGTCGGATAGACATTCATCTTATAGGTCGGATAGCGCTTCAGCAGGGCCTTCAGGCCCTCCGGCAGCTTATCCTCATACTGCGCCATGTTGGCGGCAGTGATGGTGAACTTCACCTTGTCTTCGGGGAACGGGTCCACCTCGATCGTGCCGGGCTGCCAGTTGGCGGGCGGCTTGGTGATGCCGCCCGTCCATTCCGGAATGGTGCCATCGGCATTGCCGGCCTTGATGGCGCCCATCGGCGTCAGGGTCTTGCCCAGATCGGCGGCGGACTGCGCCAGGGCGGGAAGGCTGAAAGCCAGGGCGATGGCGCCACCCAGCAGAACGGATTTCATACGGAACATGCGTTTCCTCCTCGATCGCTATCTTCTTATCTGGTCGTTTCGCGGCGTCAGAACGAGTACTTGACGCTGGCCGACACGAAGTCGCGATCGTTGATCAGGTTGAACTTTCCGGCCCCGAAGAAGTTGGAATAGGCAAGGTCGACCGTGATGGTTTCACGCACCAGGGCACGCAGGCCCAGGCTGACAGCTTTGCGGCCTTCGACAAAATTGCCCAGCGGCGTCGGCGTGGTGCCGTTCACGTCATGCTGCCAGGAAATCGAGGGGTACAGGTTGACGCCCGGCAGCGCGTTCAGATAGTCGAAGCGGATCGCCGCGCGGTAACCCCAAGAGAAAGCATCCGCGAAACCATCGGTGGCCAGATCGGCCATGCCGCCACGGCCCACAAAGGCGGCGTTGCCGCCCACGACCGTGCCCGGACCTTCCAGACGCAGCACAGACTTGTCCGGCATGTCGGAAATCCAGGTACCGCCCACTTCGGTGACGAACACCCACTGATCAGCACCGAAAGCCCGTTCGAAGGCCTTGGTTGCCGTCATCTGGGCCTGGGTCACGTCGAACTCTTCCCAACCCTGGATGCGCTTGCCGAAGTAACGGTTGGCCAGATCGGCGGTGACGGCGGCGGCCGTTGTGCCCTGGATCACGCCGATCTTCTTGACGATCTGGTTGGTGTTGAACAGCCCGGCGGCGCCAACGGCAGCCTGATTGGCACCCGCGGTGGCACCGGCAACAGCACCGGCATTCTCGAACGCGGTACGCGTACCACCCGGCGAGCCGGGGGCGGCGGCGATACCGGCACTGATGGCACCCGCAACCGTCGGGTTGATCGCCTGGATCTGCTCGAAGGTCAAGCCCGTGAAGGGACGCAGGGCCGGGTTGCCGGCGATGGCGGCAGCCACGGCGCTGTTGAAGGTGGCGCTGCCCTGCGTGCGACCGGCGGCGGCACCCGCCGTCTGACCCTGGGAAATGGAGCCCAGGATGGACGGGGCGGCCAGCGTCGCCTGCAACAGTTCCACGTCATCCAGCTGCAGGGGCTGATCCTTGCGGAAGCTGATCTCGCCCTGGAGCGAGATGCCGAACGGGATGGTGGTGTTGAAGCTGGCGCCGAACAGCTGGATATCCTCAGGATATTCAGCGCGGTAGGACGAATTGCGCGTGAAGTTGGACGGATCGGCCTGGAATTGCGACAGGCTGCCGACGATGGAGCTGAGCACCGGCACGCGCGAATGCAGGTTGGTGTAGTAGAAGCCGAATTCGGTGTTGTTCAGCTCTTCCGCGAAGATACGCAGGGCAAGACCGTACTGGCCATTGTCGCTGGGCGTATCATCCTTGCTGCGCGGCACGACGGTGCCGAACGGGGTCAGCGACTGCACACCACGGAACCCGTTCAGCAGCGGGTTCGGGTACTTGTCCACGGGGAAGACGTTGCCGCCGGCCACCGCACCCTGGGTCGGGTCGTCGCGGAACAGGTAGTTGCCGAAGCCGATGAACAGATGGTCGCCGCCCGGAGAGGCCGCATCGTTCGTGGAGAAGAACGAACCCGAGGCTTCCGGCTCCGTATTGTCCCACTTGAACTGATAGAAGGCTTCCAACGAGATGTTTTCGTTGAACGAAAAGTTGATATCGGCAATCGGAACCGGCAGGAAGCCTTCCTTCAGCTCCGAACCCGGCACACGCAGGGCGGAAACGTCCAGCGGGTTGATGGAGTTGATACCGTTCTGGATGAACGTGCTCTCACCCCAGCTCAACACCTGCTTGCCCAGGCGGACAGAGAGGTTGGAGCTGTCACCGACGGCGAAATCGCCATAGACAAAGGCATCCAGCAGATCGAAGTCACGACCCACGCGTTCGGTCGTGTCGGAATTGAAGGCGAAGCGGTTGGTGCGGGAGCCGTTGGTCGACGACTTCTTGGCGTTTACGACGTCATAGAAGTAGGTGCCGCGGACGAAGGCGCCCAGGTTGCCATAGTTCAGCTTCAACTCGTGCGTGGCACGGCCGGCCAGCGACACCAGGCCCTTGTCATAGTTCAGATTGCCGTTATCGCCATTGATCGAATGGGCGCGACCGCCATTGGCGACGCCGATCAGGTCCGGATCGCGGCTCTGGACGCGGAACAGGGCGCCCATGGTCAGGGTCGTATCGAAGCTGCCGCTCAACTCACCCCGATTGAAGCTGACGGCCTGGGCGCTGCCCACCACCAGCATCGGGGCCAGGATGGCCGCTGCACTTACCCCGGCCAATACCCGGCGGTCCATGCGCACCTGCGGCGTCGATTTGCGTGCCATGCGTTTCCTCCTCGCATCCCATTCTTATCATTCCCCGGCTATGGGCCGGCGGCCGACCCCATTCTGGAGCCGGGGGAATTTCGCGTAACCTTGTCGTAAAGGCCGCCATGTGGGCACGTCAAGGCTTCTATGCGCGTTATGTCTCCGGCGGGGTCGTTTGATGCGCGGACTGGCAAAAAAGACACATTTTTTGTCCAGTTTCCAATGGCTTGATTGGATTTGGGGCAGTCCGGTCAAACGCCCGTTTATTGGGCAACGCTCACGCGATACGGGTAATTTTGCACTTGCGAATGGCGAAAATGCCTCTCAACCCCTTGTGACGTTTACGTCAACCTGCAACTTCCAGCACACCATCCAGTTGCAGGAATCGGGTTTCAAGATCGCCCGGCGGCAGCGGCCGGGAGAAGAAGTAGCCCTGCAGCTCATCGCAATGATGCAGGCGCAGGAACTCAAGCTGCTCTTCCGTCTCGATCCCCTCAGCCACAACCTTCAGGCCCAATTGGCGGCCCATGGCGATGATGGTGGCGGCGATGGCACCGGTATCGGCATTGGTCGGCGCCTCACTGACGAAGGAACGGTCCACCTTCAGCGTGGTGATGGGCAGACGGCGCAGATAGGAGAGCGAGGAATAACCTGTGCCGAAATCGTCGATGGCGATTCGGATGCCCCGGCCCCGGATTTCGTTCAGCGTATCGGCGATATAGGCCAGGTTGGACATCATCGCCGTTTCGGTGATCTCGATCTCCAGCAGTTCCGGCGGCACGCCATATTCCTGGCACAGCGCGAAGACGCGTTCGCCGAACATCGGCGTGGCGATCTGCCGGACGGAGACATTGACCGCGACCGGGATGGGCGCAAAGCCGCGCCGGCGCCAATCCTGAATCTGGGCCAGGGCGGCGCGCATGACCCATTCGCCCAGCGGCACGATCAGGCCGGTTTCTTCCGCCACCGGAATGAACTTGCCCGGCGGGATCATGCCGATCTCCGGGTGCTGCCAGCGGATCAGCGCTTCCACACCCACGGCCTTCATGTCGCTCATGGCGATCTTCGGCTGGTAATGCAGGAAGAACTGGCCCTGTTCCAGCGCCTCGCGCAGGGAATGTTCCAGCGACAGGCGGGCCACCGCCGCCTCGTTCATTTCCGGCGTGAAGAAGCGGTAGCCATTGCCGCCCGACGCCTTGGCATTGTGCATCGCCGTATCGGCATCGCGCATCAGCGCATGGAAATCCGCCCCATCGCCGGGGAACAGGGCGATACCGATGGAGGTGGTGACGAACAGTTGCTGCCCATCGATGCCGAACGGGCGCGACAGGCTGACCAGGATGGTCTCCGCCACGCGGGCCGCCATCTGCGGATCGGGCAGATCCTCGGCCACGATCAGGAATTCATCGGCGCCCAGACGGCCCACCGTATCGGCAGCGCGGACACAAGAACCCAGCCGCTGGGCCAGCGCGCGCAGCAGCTTGTCACCCGCCTGATGACCCAGACTGTCATTGACCAGCTTGAACCGGTCCACATCCAGCAGCAGGACGGCCACCGCCGTCCCCTTGCGCCCGGCATGGGCCAGTGCATGCTGCAACCGGTCCTGCACCAGCGTACGGTTGGGCAGGCCCGTCAGCGGGTCGTGCGTGCTGACATACATCAGCTGTTCTTCGAACCGCTTGCGGTCCGACACGTCGGTCATGGTGCCCGTGAAGCGCAGGGGGCGCCCGCTATCATCGCGGATGGCCTGACCACGCGCCTCGATCCAGACCCAGGACCCGTCGCGGTGGCGCAGGCGGTAAAGCGACAGATAATCGCCCACCTCCCCGTTCAGGTAGCGCTCGATCTGGTTCTGCGCCATGTCCTTGTCATCGGGATGCAGCAGCCCGTCGAACAGCTTGTTGGCATACATCGCGTCGACCGCGTCATATCCCAGCATCTCAATGAATTCGGGCGACCACCAATAGGTGCCCTTGGTATAGGAATTGTCGAACACGCCGGACCGGGTGGCCCGCACGGCCAGCTTAAGCCGCTCCTCGCTCTCACGCAGGGCTTGTTCGGCGCGCTTGCGCTGCGTGATGTCCTGCACCACGCAGATGGCGGTGCGGCGGTCACCCAGGCGCATCTGGCTGACGCCGAAGGCCATGGCGAAAACCTCGCCCTGGCGGCGGCGGCCCTGGATTTCGGCGCGGTTGTCGGGGCGCTGCTCCTCCTCCGACCGGCGCAGACAGGCCATCAGGGCCACGGCCACGCGGGTCCAGTCGCGCTCCTCGATCAGGGTAACGAAGGGCTGCCCCACCGCCTCGCCATCGGCATAGCCGAACAGCGCCTCGGCAGCGCTGTTCATGGTTTCGATGCGCAGATCCTCATCCAGCGTGATGATGCCGTCGGCGACATTGTCCATGATGCCGGACAGGCGCGTTTCACGCTCACGCAGGGCATGTTCGGCGCGCACGCGTTCGACCAGCGAATGGTCAAACTGCACCAGCACCTCATTGATGGTCTTGGCCAGCAGGCCCAGCTCATCATCCTCATGCCGCTTGGGCACGGACAACAGCTTGTCGGCCGGGCGCTGCGGATTAATCTCCGCAATGGCCGACGACATGCGCAGGAACGGCTTGGTCAGGGTGGAATAGAACATCACCACCAGGATCAGGGCCAGCGCCACCGTCCAGATGATGCCCGTGGACAGCACCACGCCCGACCGGCGGAAAAATTCCTGCGCAATCAGGAACCGGTCGATGGAGACGCGCAGTTCACCGACATTCTGGTTATGCCGCTCGATCACCAGCGGGATGGAGTAGGTCTTCTCCACCGGCAGCAGCATCTCCGCCAGCCATTTCAGCTGCCCCTCCGCCTGCGGACGTTCACGGGCAGCCAGCTGATTGCCGAAATCCTCCAGAATGACGGCGCGGTAGATGGGCTTATATTCGAATAGACCGGTGACGACGCGATCAGCCAGCGCCTGGTCGAAGGAATAGGCGCTCTCTGCCGCCGCCTCCCGCATAATGGACAGGACCTGGCGGACCAGCTGGTCGGACTGCCGTTCCATATCCAGAAGGTCGATGGTGATCTGGGCCGTGGACAGGACCAGACCCAGCATCAGGGTGACCAGCGCGGTGTTGCGCGCCTGCTTGAAAGACAAGCGTTTGCGCAGCGGCACGCGCGCCACCGCAGCCGTCTCCGCCGTCCCGCTTTCCGGCAGGATGTCCGTCTCGGCCTGTTCAGGCGGTAACGTCGCTTTCATCCACACCTTAGCACCAAAATCCGCCGCCGGGTCCCCATCGCCCATGCCTTGGATGCCCCAACGGCGCGCAAAGCCGGCCCATGGCCGAAACCTTCACGCATCTTCAGAGGATAGTCTGCCTTCATGTGCTTGGATATGACAATCCCTTTAGCTTGAAAGTCTTCACACACCATCGCGGGACCGGGGACTGGCCTGTCAGCCGCTTTATTCAGGCAAGCGGAAAATCAGACCATAAGGACGGCCCATGCCTGATATCACTCGATTTTCCGTCGAATCGACGGCGATGCGGATGGTATGAAGGCGCCGCAGATGTGCGGGGAGAAGGCGATGCGTATCCTGTTTTTAGGTGCCGGCGGCGTCGGCGGCTATTTCGGCGGGCGGCTGATGGAGGCCGGGGCCAATGTCACCTTCCTGGTGCGCCCCCGGCGCCAGGCGCAGCTGATGGAAAACTGGCTACGGGTGGAAAGCCCGCACGGCAACATCCGCGTGCCGGCCCAGACCGTGACCAAGGCGCGCAAGCCCTATGATCTGGTCATCCTGACGTGCAAGGCCTGGGACCTGGACGCCGCCATCGACAGCGTCATGCCCGCCATGGGGCCCGACAGCATCTTGATGCCGCTGCTGAACGGGGTGCGCCACATGGAGGTGCTGGATGCGGCCTTCGAGCGCGAACGCGTGATGGGCGGGCTGTGCCATATGCCGATCACGCTGGACGAACAGGGCACCGTCCACCACCTGTCCACCATCCATAAATTGGTTTTCGGCGCCCGGCATGTGGCGCAGCAGGCGACGGTCGCCGCACTGGCCGATGCTTTCCGCCCCACCTGCGTGGACTGGCATGTGTCCGACACCATCATGCTGGACCTGTGGGAGAAATATTTCTTCCTGGCCACGCTGGCCGGCTCCACCTGCCTGATGCGCGGCTCCGTCGGGGCCATCAACCGGCAACCGGGGGGAACTGATTTCATGACGGCACTGCTGGCCGAATGCGCCGCCGTGGCCACGGCAGAGGGCTTCACGCCCCGCCCTGCCCTGCTGCATGAATATGGCGCACAGATCGTGGATGCCGGCAGCAAGGTCAACGCCTCCATGGCCCGCGACGTGGCCAAGGGTGGGCGGACAGAAGCCGAACATATCCTGGGCCATATGGCCGTACGGGCACGGGCGCGTGGCGTGGCGACACCGCTGCTGGACCTCGCCCTGCTGCATCTGCGCGTGCATGAGGAAGGGGTGGCCTCTTAAGGGGCGGCACTTACCCTCACCCTCCGCGCACAAATCCGCCCAAGCACCCTTGCTGCCCCCCGCCCCCTTCCGTTACGGTGGCGCACCTTCGCCGGTGCAAGCCCCACCAAAGAGAAAGGGGCGGCCGGCCAATTCGGACTGGGGGCACATGGACGCGTCAGCGCTGGGGACGTTTCTCCAATACCTCATTAATGGCCTTGCGTTGGGGGCCATTTATGGGTTGATCGCCATCGGATACACGATGGTGTACGGCATCATCCGCATGATCAATTTCGCTCATGGCGAGATTTATATGATCGGCGCCTTTGTGGCGGTCACCACTTTCTCCATCCTGGCGGCGGCCGGGGTGACGTCGGTGCCGCTGGCGCTGCTGCTGGTGCTGGTCATGGCAATCGCCTTTACCGCCGCCTATGGCTGGACGGTGGAACGGGTGGCCTATCGGCCCCTGCGCGGCGCACCGAAACTGGCGCCGCTGATCAGCGCCATCGGCATGTCGATCCTGCTTCAGAACTACGTCATGCAGACGCAGGGTGCGCGGCCAAAGCCGCTGGCGCCCGTCATGAATGGCGGCGTGACGCTGTGGCAGGGCGACGGGTTCGCGGTCAACGTCTCCTACATTCAGCTGTTCATCATCCTGCTGACCGTGGCCCTGATGCTGGGCTTCACGCAGATGATCAATCGCACCGCCCTTGGCCGGGCGCAGCGCGCCTGCGAGCAGGACCGCACCATGGCGGGCCTGCTGGGCATCAATGTCGACCGCACCATCAGCCTGACCTTCGTCATGGGTGCCGCACTGGCCGCCGTCGCTGGGGTGCTGGTCACCATGTATTACGGGGTGATCGACTTCTATATCGGCTTCCTGGCGGGCATGAAGGCCTTCACCGCCGCCGTGCTGGGCGGCATCGGCAGCCTGCCGGGCGCCATGCTGGGCGGGTTGCTGATTGGCCTGATCGAGGCGTTTTTCACCGGCTATGTATCTGGTGCCTATAAGGATGTCGCCTCCTTCTCCGTGCTGATCCTGGTGCTGGTCTTCCGACCCACAGGCCTGCTGGGCCGCCCCGATATCGAGAAGGTGTGAGCCATGGCCACCCCGATCCAAAACCATCTGAAGGCCAGCATCATTGCCGGCCTTGTCGCCATGGTCCTGGCCGTGCCCTTCATCGGCCTCTACACCGTGTCCACCGATCAGGGGCTGGTGGTGCAGACCCGTTGGCCCTGGGTCCTCTGGTCCGGCCTGATCGTGCTGGGCGGCAGTCTTGCGATAGCGCTGGTGCGCGACGTACTGGCCGCGCGGCGTGCCGCCAAACCGAAACTGGCCGCCGGGACAAAGCCCAAGCGTGACGACGCCCTGACCGCAAAGCTCTCCAAGGGCTTCGCCATCGGTATCACCCTGTTTGCCATCACCCTGCCCTTCATGCCCTTTTCCGACCGCTACATCATGGATGTCGGGACCACCGTGCTGATCTATGTGCTGCTGGGCATGGGGCTGAATGTCACGGTCGGCCTGGCGGGTCTGCTGGACTTAGGCTTCGTCGCCTTCTACGCCATCGGCGCCTACAGTTTCGCCATCCTGTCCACGACGCTCGGCTGGGGCTTCTGGGTCTGCCTGCCGCTGTCGGGTTTGATCGCGGCCCTGTTCGGGGCCCTGCTGTCGATGCCCATCTTGCGCCTGCGCGGTGACTATCTGGCCATCGTCACCCTGGGTTTTGGCGAGATCACCCGCATCGTCATCCTGAACTGGCAGAGCTTCACCGGGGGTCCCGCCGGCATTTCCGGCATTCCCCGCCCCTCGCTGTTCGGCCTGTCCTTCGACAGGCGCCCGCCCGACGGCCTGACCAGCTTCCACGAAGTGACCGGCATCAGCTTCGCCACCGAACACCGGCTGATGTTTCTTTACATGATCGCGCTGACGCTGGTACTGGCCGCCGCCTGGGTGATCAAGCGTTTGCGTGCCCTGCCCATCGGCCGCGCGTGGGAGGCCCTGCGCGAGGATGAGATCGCCTGCCGCTCGCTCGGCATCAATCCGGTGGCCTCCAAAGTGTCGGCCTATGCGGTCGGCGGCATGTTGGGCGGCTTTGCCGGTTGCTTCTTCGCCGCCCGCCAGGGCTTCGTGTCCCCGGAAAGCTTCACCTTCATGGAAAGCGCCCTGATCCTGGCCATTGTGGTGCTGGGCGGGTTGGGCAGCCAGATCGGTGTGGTCATCGCGGCCCTGTTTATCGTGCTGCTGCCGGAAGTCGGCCGTGAGTTTGCTGATTTCCGCATGATCGTGTTCGGCATCGCGATGATCGCCATCATGGTCTGGCGGCCCGGCGGCTTGCTGTCACAGCGCGTGCCCACCATCCGCCTGTCCAGCCAGAAGGGAGACGCGGCATGAACGCACCTTTGCTGTCCGTCACGGGCCTGACCATGCGTTTCGGCGGTCTGGTGGCCGTTGATGGCGTCAACCTGACGGCTGAAACCAACCAGATCACAGCCCTGATCGGCCCCAACGGGGCTGGCAAGACCACGATCTTCAACTGCCTGACCGGCTTTTATAAGCCGACATCGGGTGAACTGACCCTGAACCGCCCGGACCATGCGCCCGTGTCGCTTCAGTCCCTGCCGGGTTATCAGGTGTCGCGCCACGGCGTGGTCCGCACCTTTCAGAATATCCGCCTGTTCCCGCGCATGACCGTGCTGGAAAACCTGCTGGTGGCCCAGCATGTGGGGCTGATGAAGAAGGCGGCGTTCGGTGTGGCGGGCCTGATCGGCCTGAAGGGCTGGCGTGCGGCGGAAAAGGAAGCCATCGACCGCGCCCGTTTCTGGATCGAACGCCTCGACTTGACATCGGTCGCGGATGAGGAAGCGGGCAACCTTTCCTATGGCGTTCAGCGCCGGGTGGAAATCGCTCGTGCTATGAACACCAATCCGCTGCTGCTCTGCCTGGACGAACCTGCCGCTGGCCTGAACCCCAAGGAAACGGGCGTGCTTGGGGAACTTCTCCAGGGCATCCGCGAACAGTTCGGGATCGGCATCCTGCTGATCGAGCATGATATGGGTCTGGTCATGGGCATCTCCGACCGTATCCACGTGGTCGAATATGGCCGCAAGATCGCCGAGGGCACGCCAGAACAGATCCGCAGCGATGAGCGCGTGATCAAGGCCTATCTGGGCGAGCCGGATGAAGAGGAACTGCCCGCCATCGTCGCCGAGGACGTGGCCGGACAGGAAGGAGGCCGGGCATGAGCCTGCTGCAACTGACGGGGGTCCGCACCAATTACGGCCCCATCGAGGCGCTGCGCGGCGTCGATGTGCATGTCAATCAGGGGGAGATCGTCACCCTGATTGGTGCCAATGGCGCCGGCAAATCCACCTTGCTGATGACCATCTGTGGTCAGCCGAAACCCGCATCGGGCAGCATCATCTTCGACGGCCAGATCATCAATGATCTGCCCCCGCATGAGACGGCGAAGCTGGGCATCGCGCAGGTGCCGGAGGGGCGGCGCATTTTCCCGCGCATGACAGTGTTCGAGAACCTGCAACTGGGCGCCACCCTAGGCAATCCAGCGCATTTCGACGAAGACGCCGCCTATTGCCTGGACCTGTTCCCCATCCTGGCCAAGCGCCGGGACCAGCGGGCGGGCACGCTCTCGGGCGGGGAACAGCAGATGCTGGCCATCTCCCGCGCGTTGATGAGCCGGCCGCGTCTGCTGCTGCTGGATGAGCCATCGCTCGGTCTGGCTCCGCTGATCATCCGCCGCATCTTTGATGTCATCGCCGATCTGAACAAGACGCGCGGCATGACCATCCTGCTGGTCGAACAGAACGCCTACCACGCCCTGAAACTGGCCCACCGCGCCTATGTTCTGGCCCAGGGTCAGGTGGTGCTGGAAGGCGGCGGGGCGGAACTGCTGGCCAATCCGGAGGTGCGGGCGGCGTACCTGGAGGGCGGGTCGCACTGAGGGAGGCGCGCTCCCTCACCCTCCCCAACGCTGACGCGTTCGGGCCCCTCCCTCTCCCGCAAGCGGGCGAGGGGCATAATTTATACCCTCGCCCACGAAGGTGGGAGAGGGAGGGGCCCAAGCCCGTAAAGGCTTGGGAGGGTGAGGGCAAACCCACCCCCAACGACAAAAACCCGGCCACCCTTGCGGATGGCCGGGACAAGTCGGGAGATGCCTCATAAAAGAGAGAGGAACCGAAGGGGGCCTCGAAATCCTGAGGCCCCCAGTACGCGTACAGACTCAGTAGGAGAAGCGGACGCCGCCGAAGAAGCGGCGACCGTTCTTGTAGGCGGCGAACGGGACATCCCGATTGCCGACATACTGGTACTGCGTCTCGTCCAGCAAGTTCTGGGCCTGGGCCGTCAGGGCCACCTGTTCGGTGACGTTGACCGTCAGCGACGCATCCAGCTGGTTGTAGCTGTCATTGATCACCGAGGTCGCACGGTTGACCTCGCGGAAATACTTTGAACGATAGCTGTAGGTGACCCGCGCGCTGAACATCTCGTCTTCATAGTACGGCGTCAGCGAGAAGGAATGCTTGGAGCTGAACGGCAGGGCCACGGAGGCATCCGCCGTCTCGCTGTCGGCATAGGTGTACGAGGCTTCGATACCGAAATTCTCGTAGACGTCACCGCGATAGGCCAGTTCCAGACCCTTGATCTCCGCCGAGCCGCCATTGCGCGGACGGCTGACTTCGAAGGCCTGCGGAACGGTGGTGCCGCCAGGGTTGGTCAGCGGGTTGGTATCGGTGTTGATCAGCATCTCCGTGCTGGTCGCGCGATAGATGTAGGAACCGATATCCTTGTAGAACAGCGTGGCCGACACCAGCGACACCTTGTCGAGATAATACTCGATCGAGGCGTCGAAATTGTTGGCGCGGTACGGATCCAGGTTCGGGTTACCGCCATTGGCCGTCCGCAGGGTGTTGTTGGTTTCCAGGAAGGTGGACAGGTCGGCATAGTTGGCACGCGCCATGACGCGCGAACCGGACAGACGCAGCACCGTCTTGGGGTCCAGGTCGAAGGTCAGGTTGATGCTGGGCAGGAAGTCATCATAGGACTTCTTCAGCGAGATGGCTTCGATCTGCGAGGCGGGAACGATGGGCGGACCGAACTGGCCACCCAGACGGTCGCGGCGACCTTCCGACGTCTGGTCGGTATGGACATAGCGGACGCCGACATTGCCACGGAAGCCCTCGGTCTCAAAGCCCAGCTGGGTGTAGCCGGACCAGATGTCTTCAGACACGGAGAACTGCGCCGGCAGATAGTCGAAATAGGCGGCATCGACAAAGCCCGAGGCCGGACGACCCAGGAACCAGGTCTTCAGCTTGTCGGCGCTGATGGTGTTCCAGTTCTTCATCGCGTCATTGACATTGATGCCACCCAGGTAACCGGACGGGGTTGAACCACCGACGAAGCCGTCCACAGGGGTCGCGGCACCGTTCACACGGCGCAGCTTGGCATCCTGGCTGGTTTCATGGGTGCGGTACTTCACGCCAAACTTGACGGCGTTCAGCAGGCCCCACTCCACATCGCGGGTAAAGTCGGCCTGGGCATAGGTCTCTTCGTCAGCGGTCGGCTGCTGACGCAGCTGCGCAAAGCCCAGCGTGGTGCCGGTATTGGCGGTCGACGCAATCTGCGGCGTGACGGATGCCAGACCGTTGGTACCGGAAATGTCGAAGCTGTAGCCGGTCAGCTGCTCGAACTCACCGAAATACTGCTGCTTGGTGCCGCCGGTCGACTTGGTATAGCCGCCCTGGAAGCTGGCCTTCAGCGCGTCGCCTGTGTAATCGACCTTCAGGTCGGTGGCGTAGGTCTCGATGGTGCTTTCACGCGCAATGGCGTCCAGCAGCATCAGACCGGCGGTCGGCGTGCCGGCATTGGTGTAGGAACCGCTGACAACCACGCCATTCTTCACGACGGCGTTGTTGGGCGCGCCACGGAAGTTATTGAAGTAGTAGCGGCTCTGGTTGAGGTTGTCGTAGGTGCCCTTGACATACAGGCCGGTAGCATTGATTTCCAGGTTGTCGCTGGGCTTGGCCTGAATGGCGAGCGTGCCGCCCGTGCGCTCACGCTTCTGTTGGAACAGGGCGGAGTTGATCACGTTGGGCATGATCGCCTTGGTGCCGTTGGGCAGCGTCACCGTGGGGTAGCCCAGGCTTTCAAAGCCATCGCGGCGGATATCCTGCACCTGATGCGTGATCGAGGCCAGGACCCCGAAGGTGGAGGCATCGTTCGACCAGGAGATCAGGCCCGACGCGTTGGGCGCGCCATCATCCGACCGGTCATTATAGGCATATTCGACCGAGGCGTTCAGGGTCAGAGGGTCCAGGTCCAGCGGACGGCGGGTGTGCAGGATCACGGTACCACCGATCGAGCCTTCGTCGATGCGGGCTTCGGGCGACTTGTACACTTCCAGCTGACCAACAACTTCCGGGGCCAGCATGGAATAGTTAAAGGTACGGCCCGGCGCGTCCAGAATGAACCAGTCGGTCGAGGCCACGGTCTGGCCGTTCAGCAGGGTGCGGTTCAGCGCCGGGTCGGTGCCACGGATGGCAACACGCTCGCCTTCACCGAAATCACGGTCGACCTGCACGCCCGGCAGGTGGGACAGCGATTCAGCGACATTCTTATCGGGGAACTTGCCAATATCCTCGGCAGAGATGGCGTCGATAATGGCGTCGGCATTGCGCTTGGCGTTGATCGACTGCACCAGGCTGGCGCGGATGCCGGTAACGACGATCTCGTCCAGCGTGCCGTCCGCCGCCGGAGCGCTCTGCGCCTGCGCCGTCGCAGCGATGGCCATCATGGCAATCGCGCTGGCGGGACCCCGCATGAGCATTTTCTTGAACTGCATGACCTTTGCCTCCTCGTAAGCCCTGTTCCCCGTGCCTTGGCGCTGTCGCTGGCACGATTTCCGTTGCGGGGTCCCCGAACGCGTCGGGTTGCTCCCGGCTGGTGAGCTTCAGGAAAGCGGAATGCGGGATTTCCGAAAGGTCGGTTCCGGCAGAACGCCGAAAATGACGGAAAAAGACGGAATTTTGTTTCTGATTTTAGGTTGGAACTGTAACATTACATTATCTCAACTGGAGTCGCGGCCTGACACGGTCGGAAGGACCACCCTGCCGACCGTATTCGACTTGTTTGAAGAGATTCCGGTCCTGGCTGAACTAGACCCGCTCAGCCTGCTTCAGATGCTGTTTCAGGCGGCTCAGCGCCACGGACAGCGTCTCGCGTTCACCTTGCGGTTCCCCACAATGGCGCAGCACATATTCGGCGGTGCGAACCACATCGCGCCAGCGCGGGTTGCGAGGGAGCGTCTCAACCAGCAGATATTTGTCCAGCGTGCGGGTCTGCAGCGATGACCGGTCCATATAGACACGCCAAAGCCCGCTTTCCTCCGCCAGCTCGATCTTCCCCTTACGCTTGGCCTTCTGCCAGTAATCCAGCGCCAGCGTCATGACATCGACCAGACAGCGGCGATAGCCTTCGTCGGCGTCCAGGGCGGCGGCATGATCGCCCTCGTCCGCGTGATCATGATGCTCGGGCTCCTCCGCCACGGTGGCGGGGGCCGGCGGAGGCGGAACGGGCGAAGATTCGGGCCTTTCCGCGGGAACGGCGGGTACGGGCACAGGCGGGGCCACATCGAGCGGGGCCGACGGACCGACCGGCACGAAGCCCCCGGCATCCGCGGCCGGGGCCGGTTCCCGAAAAGCCTTCATGAACAAGGTGATGGCGACAAAGCCGGCCAGCAGCAGCAGCCACCTTATAAAATTGAGTCCGCCGGCCAGTTTGGCCGCGTCGGACAGCACGACATAACGCCAGCCGCCATCTTCCAGAACCCGCGCCTCCTGCCGTGCCCAGCCTTTCAGCTGTTCCCCGCCGGGTGCGCTGGTCACCATATTACCGGCCCCGTCCAGCAGGGCGAAGCCGATCCCGTCCTGGGTCAGCCGGGCCAGCCGCTCCTGAACCTTGCCGATGGGAACACGGAAGACGACGACGCCTTCGACGGTGCCATGCCGCACCACGGGCCGGCCCAGCAGCATGCCGTGTCCCTGGTCCAGCGGCAGGGGCTGGGTCAGCACCATCACCTGTTCAGGCGTCTGTGCCTGCGGCAACCGCCCCATCACCTCCCGGAACAGCGTGCCCAACGCCGATTCCCGCTGACGCGCGGCGGCCAGATCGGCGCCGAAGGCGGCATCCTTGCGCAAGGAATAGACAACGCGCCCGAACCGGTCGATCAGGTAGAGATCGTCAAAGACGGTGGAGGCCAGAAGATCACGGAAACTGGCGTGAAACCGGTCATGGACAGCGGCATAGGCCGTAAGCGCCGCCGGAATTTCCGATGGCGGCGCATCGCCCGGCGGATATGTCGCGCGCAGGATGGCCGCCGCCCGTTCCGGATCGGGCGAGATCTGTTGAAAGGCCGAGGCAAAGCCGTAATAGCGACCAACCGAATAGCCGATGAAACTGGTGGAAGCGAAGGCCGAACTTTGGCTGCGGGCATTCTGGACCAGCGTCGTCAATTCCCGTTCAACGCTTCGGTTGGCATTGTCGATCTGAATATCGACCTTGTCATCCACGGCCATGGACAGGAAAAACAGCGCGGCCACCAGCACAGCGACAAGGGGTCCGCCAAGTTTGAGGGCCGCCTTTACATCGGGTCTGGAAAATCCCACCTTGCATGCCCCCTGGCGTCTTTACCGCGCATTGTGCTGTTCTATGGTTTCGGTGTGTTCACCAGGGACTTATAGCGCCATCCCCCGCACATGCCCGTCACCATACCGTCAATTTCGTTGATCCGGCAAGGAGGGCTTGATCGGATCGGTAGGGCGTATCAAGGCTTTGCGCGGAGCCTGGGCATTCGCGCAACAGTCGCGGCCAGGGCCCCTTCCCCGGACATCACCGCAAGGCATGGCATCATGGCTTCCTCCGCCCCGTCGCGGCCCCTGGCCGTCATTTTTGGCGCCCCCGATCCGGTTCTGAACGCCGATCAGAAGGCATTCTACCGCGACGCGAACCCGCTGGGCCTGATCCTATTCAAGCGGAACTGCGAAAGCCCGGATCAGGTGCGGCGCCTGTGCGATGATTTCCGCAATGCCGTGGGCCGCGAAGACGCCCCCATCCTGATTGATTTCGAAGGTGGCGAGCATCAGCGGATGGAGCCGCCCGTCTGGCCGGCCTTCCCGGCACCCGCCGCCTTTGGCCGTCTCTATGCCAAGGATGCGCTGGCGGGCCTGCGCGCCACACGTCTGAACGGAGCCGCCGTCGGGACACTGCTGCGTCAGCACGGGGTGACGGTCGATTGTGCGCCGCTGGCCGATGTGCCGGTGGCCGGTGCCGATCCCGTCATCGGCGAACGCGCCTTTGGCAGCGACCCGGAGGTGGTGACCGTTCTGGCCCGCGCCTTCATGGATGGCATGGCATCGGTGGGCGTCACACCCATCATCAAGCATATTCCCGGCCATGGCCGCGCCCTGGTCGACAGTCATAAGGACAGGCCCTTCGTCGATACCGATTTGTCGGAACTGGACCGTACCGATTTCCTGCCCTTTGCCCGCCTGAACCGCACGGCCCCCTGGGCCATGGTCGCCCATGTCGTCTATACGGGCGTCGATGCGCAGAACCCCGCCACCATTTCAAAGGATGCTGTGCAGATGCTCATCCGTGACCGTATCGGCTTTGACGGCGTCCTGATCTCCGACTGCATCTATATGGAAAGCTTAGGCGGCACGCTCGCTGAACGGGCCGCTGCGGTACAGGGCGCGGGCGTGGATATCGTCCTGTCCAGCCATGGCGACGTGGATGAATGGACCCCCATCGCCGCATCCGTGAAGCCACTGACCGATGCCGCGGCATCCCGCCTAGCCCGCCCCCTGCCACCCACCGGCGCCATGGTCGATGTCGCCGGGACCTTGGAAGAAATTACCGGCTTGCTGGCCCTGGCATGATGTGAACGTACAAATGGGCGGGTTGCTGGGTAACAATCCGTCCATTTGCAGCAAAAACCCCGCCGATAATGGCGGTGAACGACGAAATCAACGAAGTTGAGTGTAGCCCTGCCGGGTATGTCTGCCCGACAGTCGTGCAAACGGAACAGGCCCGAAACAAGGGGGCCGGCCGGGACAACAGGGGTCAACGGGATGAAGTTCTTCCGCAACCTTGCCGCACTGGCGGCACTGCTGCCAGCATCGGCGGGCACAACAGAGGCGATGGCCCAGGCCGCCCAGCTGGACAACCCGTCCACGCTGACGGTCGTGGCCAATTTCTCCACCGGCTGGGTGCGCAACTTCAACCCGTATAACGAGACGACGCGGCTCTACAGCGCGCGTGAATTCGCCTATGAACCTCTGATCATCTTTAACACCCTGCATAATGGCCGCCCGCACTACCGGCTGGCGACAGGGTACGATTTCTCCAAGGATCTGTTGAAGCTGACCTTCACCCTGCGCGACGGTGTGCTCTGGTCCGATGGGCAGCCCTTCACAGCCCAGGATGTCGTCTTCACCTATGAGATGTTTAAACGCTTCAAGGCGCTGGACACGCTGGACATCTGGGAACGGCTGGCCGCCGTGGAGGCTCCGGACGCCCATACCGTGGTCTTCACCCTGAAGCGCGTGAACGCCAACAGCCTGTATGAACTGGCCCGCATCCCCGTGGTGCCCAAACATATCTGGTCGAAGGTGGCAGACCCCGTCACCTTCACCAACCCCGATCCCGTGGGCACCGGCCCGATGACAGAGGTACGGCGCTTCACCAATCAGCTCTATGTGCAGTGCCGGAACCCCCATTACTGGGATGCGGCCAGCCTGAAGGTCGACTGCCTGTCCTTCCCGCAGATCGGCAACAACGAACAGCTTCTGGCCGCCGCCCGCAATGGCAAGCTGGATTGGTTCGGCGCCTTCATGCCGGATATTGAGCGCACCTATGTTGCTGCCGATCCCGTGCATCACCGCTACTGGTTCCCGCCCGGCGGTACCGTGGCCGTGAATTTCAATTTCGACAGCCCCAATCCGGGCAACCGCGCGGCCTTCCGCAATGTGAATTTCCGCCGGGCCGTCAGCATGGCCATGGACCGCCGCGCCATCGTGGATATCGCGGGCTATGGCTATCCCATCGTCAATGAATATGCCTCCGGCCTGGGCCGTCTTTATCAAGACTGGGTGAACCAGGATGCCGAACGTCAATTCGGCAAATTCGCCAAGTATGATAAGGATGGTGCCCGCGCCTTGCTGGCCGAAAGCGGCTTCCGTGACGTGGATGGCGACGGCTATGTCGATAATCCCGATGGCAAGCCCATCCGGTTTGACATCCTGGCACCCAATGGCTGGACCGACTGGGTCAACACCACCCAGCTGGTGGTGGAGGGGCTGAACGCCATCGGTATCAATGTCCGCGTCTCCACGCCTGAACCCGCCTCCTGGGCACAGAAGCTGATCCAGGGCGATTATGACATGGCCATCAATGGCTATTTCACAGGTGAGACGCCGCATCGTTCCTACGATACCGGCTTCCATTCCCGCTTCTCGGGCAAGACGCGGACCGCGCCGACGCGGTTCAACAACCCGGAACTGAACGCCGCCCTGGACGCATTTGTCGCCACCATCGACCCGGATGAACAGCGCCGGTCCATGGACAAGGTGCAGATGATCCTGGCCGCCAACACGCCCTATGTGCCGCTGTTCAGCAACCCGATCTGGTACGAATACAACACGAGACGCTTCAAGGGCTGGTTCAACGCCGATAATCCGGTGGCCCGGCCCGATGTGTTCGATGGCACGCCGGAACGGCTGCTGCATCTGCTGGCGCTGGAGCCGGTGAATGGCGGCGGCTGATCCATAGGGGCCATCGGCCCCCCATCGAACCACACCACAACCCGCTTTCCTTCAGATCTTCGGTTTCGGGAGAGGACCCCCCATGGCCTTCCTTCTCCGCCGGGTCGGATTCTATGTCGCCGCCTTTATCGTTGCTGCGACGTTCAATTTCCTGATCCCGCGCCTGATGCCCGGTAATCCGGTCGACATCATGTTCGCCCAGGCGGGCGGCACCCTGCCGCCCGAGGCGCTGGCCGCGCTGAAGGAGACCTTCGGCTTCATTGACCAGCCCTGGCCGGCGCAGTTCGTCACCTACCTGAAAAGCGTGTTCACCTGGGACCTGGGCCTGTCGGTGAAGTTCCACCCGCTGACGGTGAATGAGGTGCTGTTGCGGGCCCTGCCCTGGACCTTGATGCTGGTCCTCACCTCCTCGCTGATCGCCTTTGCCATCGGCAGTCTGGCCGGCATCCTGGCCGCCTGGCGGCGTGGCGGGTCGTTCGACAGTATCGGTGCGCCTATCGCCCTGATGATGCAGGCCATGCCGCCGCTGGTCACCTCTCTGCTGGCCTTGTTCCTGTTCGCCATTTACTGGCCCGTCTTCCCGACAGGCTACGCCTATGAGCCGGAGATCGATCCCGGCTTCACCCTGGAATTCTTCTGCTCAATCTTTAAACACGCCTTCCTGCCCATCGTGACCATGGCCCTGGCCCAGGTTGGCGGCTACCTGATCACCATGCGCAACAGCATGATCAACCTGCTGGGCGAGGATTATATCGTTCTGGGCACGGCCAAGGGCCTGTCCGACCGCCGCCTGCGCATGGCCTATGCCGCCCGCAACGCCCTGCTGCCCACGGTCACCAGCTTTGCCATGACGCTCGGCGCCTCCTTTGGCGGGGCGCTGGTGACAGAGGTGGTCTTCAACTATCCGGGCCTGGGCTACACCCTGTTTCAGGGGATCACAGCGCGCGATTACCCACTGATCCAGGGGCAGTTGCTGATCATGACGCTGGCCATGCTGACCGCCAATTTCATCGCCGACGTGCTTTACGTCGCCCTCGACCCCCGTCTGCGGAAGGGCTGATCCATGCGCGGCCTGCTCAACATCCTGCTTGCCAACCGGAAGGCCGCTATCGGTGCCGCCATCGTGGCCTTCTTCATCCTGATCGCGCTCGCCGCCCCCCTGGTGGCGCCATTCGACATCAACCAGCGCGTGGCCAGCCCGCATGAGGCGCCCAGTGCCGAACATGTCATGGGCGCCACCCGCATGGGCCGCGATGTCCTGTCACAGACCATCCATGGCACCCAGACCAGCCTGATTGTCGGCTTTGCCGCCGGCCTGCTGGTCACCGTCCTGGGCACCGCCATCGGCGTCACCGCCGGCTATTTCGGTGGCAAGGTGGATGAGGTACTGAACCTTTTCACCAACATCTCCCTGGTCATCCCCAACCTGCCCTTGATGCTGGTGCTGGCCGCTTTCATCGGACAGACGGGGCCGTTCGTCATCGCCCTGATCATCGGTTTGACCTCTTGGGGATGGGGTGCGCGCGTCACCCGCGCCCAGACCCTGTCCCTGCGTCAGCGCGATTATATCCTGGCCGCCGAAATGCTGGGCGAACCGGCATGGCGGATCATTGCGGTGGAGCTGCTGCCCAACCTGATCTCCATCATCGGCTTTAACTTCATCGGCTCCATCCTTTATTCGGTGATCACGGAAGCGACGATGGAGTTCTTAGGGTTGGGCGACCCGATGGTCGTGTCCTGGGGCACCATGCTCTATCACGCGCAATCGACCTCAGCCTTGCAGGTGGGGGCGTGGTGGGAAATGGCGGCCCCCTGTCTGGCGCTGGTGATCTTCGGGTCAGGCCTGTCTTTGATCAATTTCGCGGTGGATGAGATTGCCAACCCCCGCCTGCGCACCCTGCGCGTGCCGGCCAAGGTGCTGGCCGCCCTGACCAACCGCACCGCCAACCAAGGGGGCCGGGCATGACCGAACCCATCCTGTCCGTGCGCGATCTCTGTGTCGATTACGCCACGCCCAACGGCCTGACCCGCGCCGTCAAAAACGTCAGTTTCGACATTTCTGCCGGTGAAGTGCTTGGTCTGGCTGGAGAATCCGGTTCCGGCAAAAGCACCGTCGCCTTTGCCATCGCGCGGCTTCACCGGCCGCCTGCCTTCATCACGGGCGGGTCGATCACGCTTGCCGGCACCGATGTCCTGGCCCTGAATGACCGGGAATTGCGGGCCTGGCGCTGGCGCGACCTGTCGGTCGTGCTGCAATCGGCCATGAATGCGCTGAACCCTGTGCTGCGCGTATCGGCGCAGTTTGCGGACATGTTCAAGGCGCACGGGGTATCGGGGAAGGCCGATATCCGTGCCCGCACCGCCGAACTGTTGCAGATGGTCGGCATCAAGCCTGAGCGCATGGATGATTACCCGCACCAGTTCAGCGGCGGCATGCGTCAGCGTATCGTCATCGCCATGGCGCTGGCGCTGCGCCCCAAACTGGTGGTGATGGACGAGCCGACCACCGCCCTTGACGTGGTGGTACAGCGGGAGCTGCTGGAGGAGGTAGCGGCCCTTCGCCATAAACTGGGCTTCGCCGTCCTGTTCATCACCCATGATCTGGCACTGATGAGCCAGTTCTGTGACCGGGTGGGCGTGATGCTGCGCGGGCAGTTGATCGAACTATCCACGCCGACCGCCATGATATCGTGCCCGCAGCAGGATTACACACGCCGCCTCTGGGCCTCCATCCCGCCCCTGCACCCGAAGCCCGGTGAGACGCTGGTCCGCATGAAGGAGACGCCGCAATGAACGGTTTGCCGGAACTGGGCACCCGCCCCGTGCTGGAGGCGCGCGGCCTAACGATGCGCTTCGGGTCCTTCTGTGCGCTCAACAATGCCGATTTCAGCCTTTATCCCGGTCGTGCCCTGGCGCTGGTGGGCGAAAGCGGATCGGGCAAAAGCACCTGCGCCAAGCTGTTGACCCACGTATTGACGGCCAGCGCCGGCCACATTTTCCATGCCGGCCGCGACGTCACCAACCTGACGGGGCGCAAGGCCGTTCTGGAATACCGGTCTGCCGTGCAGATGGTGTTTCAGGACCCGTTCGCGGCCCTGAACCCTGCGCACAATGTCGAACATCACCTGACCCGTCCCCTGGCCCTGCACCGGCCCGATTTGTCGGCGGCACAGCGACGGGATGCGGTGGCCGACCTGCTGCGCGCCGTGGACCTGGACCCGGCCATTACCCTGCGCAAGTACCCGCATGAAATGAGCGGAGGTCAGCGGCAGCGGGTGAACCTGGCCCGCGCACTGGCCGTCAATCCATCGGTGGTGATCGCTGATGAACCCACCTCCATGCTGGATGTATCCATCCGCCTGTCAGTGCTGGACACGTTCCGCGATCTGAAGCGCGAACGCGGCATCGCCATGCTCTACATCACCCACGACATCGCCACCGCCCGCTATGTGGCCGAAGAAACCGCCGTCATCTTCCGGGGCCGCATTGTGGAGCGTGGCCCCACGGCACAGGTGATCGACAGCCCGCGCCACCCCTACACCCGTCTGCTGCTGGCCGCCGTCCCGGAAGTGGGCAGCCCGTTCGGCGAGGGCAACAGCCTGGCCCCCCTGGCGGCGCAGGTGCGCGAAAGCTGTGAAGGGCCGGGCGACCTGCGGGAGGTGACGCCGGGCCACTGGGTGCGGTTCGCGGCGTGAGTTTCCGCCGGGACTGTCAATTGCTTGGCGGATAAACCTACCCTACCATCGACCGGTCACTCTGCCGGAGTTGCCGCCATGACATTGGTCCTGTTTGGTCACCCCTTCTCCTCATACACGCAGAAGGTACTGATCGCGCTGACGGAGAATGCGACACCGTTCGACTTCCGTTGCCTTGGTCCCGACCAGCCCGACAACGCAGCGGAATGGTTGAAGCGCTGGCCGATCCGTAAATTTCCGCTGCTGGTCGATAGCGACCGGCAGTTGGCGGAAACCAGCATCATTATCGAGTATCTGCATCTGGCCCATCCCGGCCCCGCCCCCTTGCTGCCGGATGATGCGATGGCGGCCCTGGATGTACGTTTCATGGACAGGTTCTTCGATCAGCATGTCATGAACGCCGCGCAGCATGCCGTTGATGGTGCCCTTACCGGTGATCCGGTAAAACGCCGCGACGGCATGGCCATGTCGGTAGAAAAACTGGAGCGTGCTTATGCGTGGCTGGAGACCTACCTGACTAACCGCACCTGGGCGGCAGGGGACACATTCAGCATGGCCGATTGCGCTGCCGCCCCAGCGCTGTTCTATGCCGACTGGACCCACCCCATCGCCAATGGCTACACGGCCTTGCGCGCCTACCGCACCCGCCTGCTGACCCGGCCATCGGTGATGAAGGCTGTGGAGGGCGGGCGGCCATACCGGCACTTGTTCCCTTTGGAGGCACCGGACAGGGACTAATGTCCAGCGTTACAAATCCTTATACGCATCCGGAAAATGCCGCTGCCAGAGGTCCACCACCCTCGGATCATGGTCCACCCGTTCGGCCACGGCCACAATCCCTGGTGCCACCGCGCGGATGGCGTCGCGCCGGGGCGTCCAGCGGGTCATCATGCAGATATAGAGGTCAAGCGCCGTCAGGTCGGGCGTGCCCAGCAGCCACGCCCCCGGCGCCGGCTTCAAGGCGGCTTCCATATTCTTCCAGCAGAGCAGGATGCGGTTGACAGTGGATTGCTTCAGCTCCCCCGTCGCCTTCTCCCCCGACACCCACTGATCAACGAAATCGCGCACCGTATACATGGGATAGATGGCAGCAGGCAGATAGACCAGCCAGCGCAGGAACGATGCCCGTGCCGGATCACTAGGCCCCGGACCCAGCCGGCCCGGATGCCGGTCCATCAGCCATAGCAGCATGGCCACCGACTCCGTCATCACAGTCCCGTCGGGCAGGACCAGGGTCGGCACCTGTACCAGCGGGTTGATGGCTTTCAGCGCCGTCAGCCCGTCTGACGGTTCCCACGGGCTGGCCTCCACATAATCGTAACCCTCGCCCGCTAGGATGAAGCCCGCCTCCACCACGGCGGAGCCACAGCCCGTGGCCCCGTACAGCATCGGTTTGCCCGACATGGTTCGTCTCCCTGGGATCGCCCGCCGCCAAGGTGAACACATCATGAACGATCCCGCAAGGGCGCGATGGGACTATCTCATGGGAAAGCGCATTGCCCCCGCCCGCCACCGGTGTTAGACACGACGCCGTTTGCCCGTCACAATCCCTGGCCCTGACGCCCCCGACCGGAGCCCACGCCCATGACCGTTTCCGTCACCCCGACGCTGACCCGCGAGGAATGGCTCGCCAAGGCACAGACCCTGTCGGAGGCGCTGCCCTATATGCGCCGCTATGACGGCAAGATCATCGTCGTCAAGTATGGCGGCCATGCCATGGGCAACCCGGAACTGGCCCGCCAGTTCGCCAATGACATCGTGCTGCTGAAGCAGGTGGGCGCCTATCCCATCGTGGTGCATGGCGGCGGGCCGCAGATCGGCAGGCTGCTGGACCGGCTGCAGATCAAGTCGGAATTCATCGACGGCCTGCGCGTGACCGACAAGGACACGATGGAGATCGCCGAGATGGTGCTGTCGGGCAGCATCAACAAGGAAATCGTGGCCCTGATCAATGATGCCGGCGGCGATGCCATCGGCCTGTCGGGCAAGGATGACGACCTGATCGAGGCGCGCAAGGCCACCCGCACCAAACGCGACCCCGACAGCAATATCGAAAAGGTTGTCGATCTGGGCTTCGTGGGCGAGCCGTTCCGCATCAACCCGCAGATCCTGCACAAGCTGCGCAATGCCGGTTTCATCCCCGTCATCGCCCCCATCGGCATCGGCGAGGATGGCCAGACCTATAATATCAATGCCGACACGGCCGCTGGTGCCATCGCCGCCGCCATGGATGCCACGCGCCTGCTGCTGCTGACAGATGTGGCCGGCTTTTTGAACAAGAACAAGGAACTGGTGCCGGAACTGTCTGTGTCCGACGCGCGGGCCGCAATCGCCGACGGCACCGCCCAGGGCGGCATGATCCCCAAGCTGGAAACCTGCATCGACGCCGTTGTCGGTGGGGTCGAGGGCGCAGTGATCCTGGATGGCCGCGTGCCCCACGCCATCCTGCTGGAGATTTTCACCGAGGGCGGGGCCGGCACGCTGGTGGGCAAGAAGTAAACGTTCACACCCTCCCATTGGCGCCAGCCAATGGGAGGGTGAGGGAACCACGCCCCCGCTACCCCCGCTCCGCCGCCGCCATCGCAGCCTTATACGTCTCCACATAATGCCGGGCCGACGCGCCCCAGGAGACGTCGCGCGCCATGGCGGAACGCTGAACCCCGCGCCAGCGGTCGGTCTGCGGGTGCAGGGCGAAAGCACGGTCGATGGCGTTGATCAGCGACGGAACTGTCACAGGGCCAAAAGTGAAGCCCGTGGCCGTGCCATCCGACAGCGCATCATCGGTGCAGTCCGTCACCGTATCGGCCAACCCGCCCACACGGCTGACCAGCGGCAGGGTGCCGTAACGCAGCGCATACATCTGCGTCAGGCCGCAGGGTTCAAACCGGGACGGCACCATCAGCACGTCTACGCCTGCCTGCAACCGGTGGGACAGCGCCTCGTCATAGCCCAGCACCAGCCCGACCCGGCCCGGATAATGTCGCGCGGCCCCGGCCAGCGCCTGTTCCAGCGACGCTGTGCCCGTACCCAGCACCGCCAGTTGCCCACCGCGCGCCACGATATGCGGGATGGCCTGCACCACCAGATCGATGCCCTTCTGGTCCGTCAGGCGGCTGACAATGCCGAACAAGGGCGCATGGATATCGGGCGACAGGCCAAAGG
The DNA here is from genome assembly GCA_001296005.1 of alpha proteobacterium AAP38. Lineage (GTDB taxonomy): Bacteria > Pseudomonadota > Alphaproteobacteria > Azospirillales > Azospirillaceae > Niveispirillum. Next base: position 35,429 of record LJHR01000007.1, read on the forward strand.
CGCGCTGGATATCGGCCTTGTTGGTCTCCTTGGCGGGCAGCGTGTCGGCATCGTACAGCGCACTCAACTGCGGATCGCGGGCGGGGTCCCAGGCATCGGTGTCGATGCCGTTCAGGATGCCATGCAGCACATCGGCGCGGGCGCGCAGCAGGCCGTCCATGCCGAAGCCAAAAATCTCCCCCTGGATTTCGGTGGCATAGGTGGGGCTGACCGTCGTCAACCGATCCGAATAGACCAAGCCTGCCTTCAGGAACGAAAGTTGGCTGTAAAATTCAAATCCTTGGGGCGTGAACCCGTCCCAGGGCAGGCCCAGGGTCGGCACCGTCTCGGCCGGGAACAGTCCCTGGAAGGCCAGATTGTGGATGGTGAACACCGTGCCCGGCCGTTTCAGCCCCGCCAGCGGCCAGAGCGGGAAATGCAGATGGGCCGCCGCCAGACCGGCCTGCCAATCATGGCCGTGCAGCACATCCGGCTTCCACGCGGCCCGGCCCGCCGCCCCATCTCCCGCCAACCCGATCAGGGCGGCGATGCGGCCCAAGGCGGCAAAACGCAGATGATTGTCGGACCAGTCCTTGCCATCCGGCCCCAGATAGGGATTGCCCTTGCGCCCGAAAAAGCTGGGGATATCCAGCGCATAGATGGTACCGCCATCCACACCCCGGCCCGCCACCAGCCGGGCCGGTGCCGCCGACGGCAAGCCGGGAAGCCCGCGCAGATCGCGCAGCACCTTGATACTCTCCAACCGGTCCAGAACCCCTGGATATCCAGGGATCAAGGTTCGGACATCCACCCCTTCTGCCCGCAATGCCGCCGGCAAGGCGCCGGCCACATCCCCCAGACCACCGGTCTTCACATAAGGCAGGCATTCCGACGTAACAAAAAGAACGCGCATGATCGGGTCCGGGCTTGTTGATCGCAGGGGGCGGGGCCGCCACCTATGAGTGAACGCAAGCAACGGTTTCGGCAAGGGGATCATCACCGCAAACCGCCCGCACCAGCCCCCGCAGCCAGCGATGGGCGGGATCAGCCTCCAGCCGTGGATGCCAGAGCAGAGAGATGGTGACCGTCGGAATGTCGAATGGCAGGTCGAACGCCACCATCCCGGCCCGCAGCCCCTGCGTATGCCGGGCCGACACGGTGGCCACCAGATCGCTGCCCCGCGCCACGGCCAGCGCCCCCGCATAGCCCGCGACAAAGGCCGCCACCCGCCGTTCCAGGCCCAGCACCTGCAGGGCCCGATCGATCGGCCCTCTGTCGGGTCGGGCCCGCGTCACCGCCACATGCGATGCGCCGGCATAGACCTGTGCCGTCATCGGCACATCCAGCAGCGGATGGCCGGGCCGCGCCACGCCCACAAACCGGTCGCGGAACAGGGCCTGAACCCGCAATTCCGGACCCAGATCCGGCCCCACCACGCCCGTTTCCAGATCGACGGTGCCATCGCGCAACGGCGTGCTGTCCCGTTCCGACTTGGCCATGAAACGCAGCCGCACGCCGGGGGCCTGCGCCGCCACGCGCGTGATCAGGGCGGCCCCGAACGTTTCCACAAACCCCTCACTGCTACGCAGGGTGAAGATGCGCTCCAGCCGGGCAAGGTCCAGCACGGTGGCCGGGCGCAGCGCCGCCAGCGCCTGTTCCACCAGCGGTCCCACGTGCCCGCGCAGTTCCAGGGCGCGCGGCGTCGGCACCAACCCCCGCCCCGCCCGCACCAGCAGCGGATCGCCCGTCGCCTCGCGCAGGCGCGCCAGCGCCCGGCTCATGGCCGACGGACTGAGCCGAAGACGCCGCGCCGCACCGGCCACGCTGCCCTCCGACAGCAGCACATCCAGCGTCAGCAGCAGGTTCAGGTCAGGAAGGTTCATGGCCGGCACCAGATAGGGCGTCTGGTGCACGAATATAATGCAATTACTGCACCTTCCGCCATGTTCGACCTGCGCATAGCGTCAACCGCAAATGAGCCGGGATGGAGGATGCGATAGTGACGGAACAGGCATTGATGGCAAAGACGGGTGACAGGCCGCGCACCGGGGCCTTGCCCGCCCTGTCGCTGTCCATCCTTCTGTCATCGCTGGGAACCAGCATCGCCAATATCGGCCTGCCCAGTCTGGCTGCGTCCTTCGCCGTGCCCTTCGCGCAGGTGCAATGGGTGGTGCTGGCCTATCTGCTGGCCACCACCACCCTGATCGTCAGCGCGGGCCGCCTCGGTGACCGCATCGGACGGCGGCGCCTGCTGCTGGGTGGGATCGCCCTGTTCACGCTGGCCTCCGGCCTGTGCGGGTTGGCCACGTCCCTGCCCCTGCTGATCGCCGCGCGGGCGTTGCAGGGGTTGGGGGCGGCGGCCATGATGGCCATGTCAATGGCCTTGGTCAGCAGCATCGTGGACAAGGCGCGCACGGGCCAGGCCATGGGCATGCTGGGCAGCATGTCGGCGGTCGGCACGGCCCTGGGGCCGTCGCTGGGCGGAATGATCCTGGCTGTCGCCGGCTGGCAGGGCCTGTTCCTGATCAACGTGCCGCTGGGCATTGCGGCCTTCGCCCTGGTCCGTACGCAGGTGCCGGCGGATACAGGAACGGGTATGCAAAAGGGAGGCGGTGACCCGCTGGGCACAATGCTGCTGGCCGGCGCCCTGGCCGCCTATGCGCTGGCCATGACCATGGGTCGGCTGGGCGGCGGTTTCGGACCGATGCTGGTGGTGGCGGCCCTGCTGCTGGCCGGGATGTTCATCCTGTGGCAGGTGGCCGCCCCGTCGCCGCTGCTGGACCTGTCGTTGTTCCGTGACGGGGGCCTGCGCGCCGCGCTGCTGGCCAACATCCTGGTCTCCCTGATCATGATGGCGACCTTGGTGCTGGGGCCCTTCTATCTGACGCGGGTCCTGGGCCTGTCCCCTGCCCTGACGGGGCTGGTGATGGCGTCGGGCCCCTGCATCTCCGCCCTGGCGGGCGTGCCCTCGGGCCGGGCGGTGGACCGGTTCGGGAGTGTTCGCGTGACCCTGACTGGTCTGGGCGGGGTCGGCCTAGGCTGCCTGTTCATGGCGACGGCACCCGCCGCCTGGGGTATTGCCGGCTACATGCTGCCCATCGCCTTGATGACCAGCGGCTACGCCCTGTTCCAGGCTGCCAACAATACCGGTGTGATGAGTGGTCAGCCGGCAGACCGGCGCGGCCTTGTCTCTGGCCTGCTGAACCTGTCGCGAAACCTGGGCCTGATCACGGGGGCCGCCTGCCTGGGCGCAGTTTTCAGCCTGACCATCGGTACGGCAGACATCGCCACGGCCACACCAAGCCTGATCGCGGCGGGAATGCGGGCGGCGTTCCTGGGGGCGGGGCTGCTGGTAATGGTGACAACCGGGCTCGTCTGGGTAACCGCTGCCCACCGCTGACGGATAAAGCCTCAGTCCGCCCCCACGGGACAATCCAGCCCCGCCGGGGAGCGGGTGAAAATCTCTACCCCGTCCTCGGTCACGCCGACCGTATGTTCAAACTGTGCCGACAGGGACAGGTCGCGGGTGATGTTGGTCCAGCCATCGGGAAGCGTTCGCAGGCCCGCACCACCCTGATTGAACATGGGTTCGATGGTGAAGACCATGCCGGGCACAAGCTTCATGCCGCGCCCTGGCTTGCCGAAATGCATGACATCGGGCGCGTCGTGGAAGACGCGGCCGATGCCGTGGCCGACATAATCGCGGACGGTGGAATAGCCAACGGCCTTGGCGGTCCGTTCGATGACATGGCCGATATCGCCCAGATGCTTGCCCGGCACCGCCTGCCCGATGCCGGCCATCATGGCGTCATAGGTGGTGCGGACCAGATGGGCGGCTTTTTGCGTGACATCCCCCACCAGATACATGCGGCTGGTATCGCCGTACCAGCCATCGACGATGGCGGTGACATCGACATTGACGATGTCACCCGCCTTCATCCGTACCTTGTCCGACGGGATGCCGTGATTGACGACATAGTTGGGGGAGATGCAGCAGGATTTGGGAAATCCGTGATAGCCCAGCGTGGCCGCCAGCGCCCCGTTCGCCTTCAGAAAGGCGGCCACGATGTCATCAATATCCGCCGTCGTGACACCGGGCTGCATGTGGGGGGTGATGTGGTCCAGGCAAGCCGCCGCCACCGCACCGGCCCGGTGCAGGGCGGCAAAGGCTGATTGGCCGTGCAAGGTGACCCGCCGTCCCAGCGGGTCCAGCACGAAATTACCCGGATAGGTCTTCATCGCCCCTCAAGCCGCTGCCGCGTCACCGTACCAAACCATCAGTCCCCCAGACGGTCCAGCATCTCCTGGGTGATCAATACCACACCATTTTCGGAACGGTAGAAGCGGCGCGCATCCTCTTCCGCATTTTCACCCACCACCAGGCCGGCGGGGATGACGCAGCCGCGATCCACCACCACCTTGGTGAGGCGGGCATTCCGGTTCACCTCCACCTCCGGCAGGATGACGGCATCCGTCACCTCACAATAGGAATGGATGCGAACCTTGTTGAACAGGAGAGAGCGGCGGACAACGGAACCCGAGGTGATGCAGCCGGCGGACACCATGCTGTCCACGGCCATGCCCCGGCGGCCATCATCATCGAACACGAACTTCGCGGGCGGCAGCTGTTCCTGATAGGTGAAGATCGGCCATTCCCGGTCATAGAGATCCAGATCAGGCGACACCGTGCAAAGGTCCAGATTGGCTTCCCAATAGGCATCGACGGTGCCGACATCGCGCCAATAGGCGGTGCCCGGCTGCGCCTTATTTCGCACGCAGCTTTCGTTGAAATGGTGGGCGACGACCTTCGCGTTCTCCACCAGATAGGGGATGATGTCCTTGCCGAAATCTCGGCTCGACGTCTGATCCTCAGCGTCGCGTTCCAGGTTCTTGTACAAGAACTCAGCATTGAAGATGTAGATGCCCATCGACGCCAGTGCCATATCGGGCTTGCCGGGCATGGCTGGCGGGTCGGCGGGCTTTTCCAGGAAGCTGACGACGCGGTTGTCGCTGTCGACATGCATGACGCCGAAGCCCGTGGCCTCCATGCGCGGCACCTCGATACAGCCCACGGTCACATCGGCGCCTGTGCGGATGTGACTGGCCAGCATGTTGGCGTAATCCATCTTATAGATGTGATCACCGGCCAGGATCAGGACCCATTCCGCCTTGTGGGAACGCAGGATATCCAGGTTCTGATAAACGGCATCCGCCGTGCCCTGGTACCAGCTGGTCTCGTTGATGCGCTGCTGGGCGGGCAGCAGATCGATGAATTCACCGATTTCACCGCGCAGGAAGTTCCAGCCGCGCTGCAAATGCCGCAGCAGCGAATGCGACTTATACTGCGTGATGACCGAGATGCGACGGAAGCCGGAATTGATACAGTTGGACAGGGCGAAGTCGATGATGCGGAACTTGCCTCCGAAATGCACCGCCGGCTTGGCACGGCGGTCGGTCAGCTGCTTCAGCCGGCTGCCGCGCCCGCCCGCCAGCACCAGGGCCAGCGCATGGCGCGGCGCCTGCCGCAGGTCACGGTCCAGACGCTGTTCGGACTGACTGGTCACCAATTCCACATCCTCCCTGATGTCGCGCGGCTCTGTCGCGCTGTGCCGACCGCTTCGACCGGCGGCTCATTCAACCGGGATGGTGTCACATGCTGCGTGCCGGGTCACGTATGGATACGTATGTTGCGTGTGCAATCGCGGGCAAGGCAGACAACGAAAAGGCGAAAGGCCCGGATCGGCCCCAATCGGCACCGCAGCACGACATGCCCCCGAATGTCTGCCTATTTTTTAATCTGTCACATTTTTAGCCGCTGAATCGGGGTGCCTCGAATGGATGCATCCCCATCATCATGCTGATTAAAAACAGTTTTTCCTGAAAAGTCGCCGTCAGAAACAGCACATTTTTTGTGCATATAGCCGGTTTTCAGGCGGAGTCGCGGGTCCGCGGGGTGGATTCCATTCAGGCGTCCGGCTGCAACAGCGTAGGGATTCCGCCGCTTTGCACAACGGCACGGACTTTGAATAGAGGAGCAGCGGCGTGTGCGGCGGCCGGTCGGCCCCGTGCCCACAAGAATGGGGAGCCAGATGAATCGTATGTTGAAGACCCTTTTCGCGGCGTGCCTGGCATTGGTTCCGGGCGTGGCCCTCGCTCAGGACGCGGCACCGACCCCGACGCTGGACAGCGGCAATACCGCATGGCTGCTGACGTCCACGGCGCTGGTGCTGTTCATGACCATTCCTGGTCTGGCGCTGTTCTATGGCGGCATGGTCCGCAAGCTGAACGTCCTGACCATGGCGATGCAGAGCTTCGCCATCACCGCCCTGATTTCGGTCCTGTGGGCCGTCGTCGGTTTCAGCCTGGCCTTCGGCCCCGGCAACCTGTTCATCGGTGACCTCAGCCGGGCCTTCCTGTCCGGTCTTGAGGTTGGCAGCCTGTCGGGCAGCATCCCGGAATCGGTGTTCATCACCTTCCAGATGACCTTTGCCATCATCACCCCGGCGCTGATCACCGGCGCCTTTGCTGACCGCATGAAGTTCTCGGCCCTACTGCTGTTCACGGCCCTGTGGTCGCTGATCGTCTACAGCCCGGTCTGCCACTGGGTGTGGGGCGGCGGCTTCCTGATGGGCGATGGCGTGCTGGATTATGCCGGCGGCACCGTCGTTCACATCAATGCCGGTGTTGCCGGCCTGGTCGCGGCCATCGTTCTGGGCAAGCGCAAGGGCTATGGCACCTCTGACATGAAGCCGCACAACCTGGTCCTGTCGCTGATCGGCGCGGCCATGCTGTGGGTGGGCTGGTTCGGCTTCAACGCCGGCTCCGCTGTGGCCGCTGATGGCCGTGCGGGCATGGCCATGCTGGTGACGCAGATCGCCGCCGCCACCGCCACGCTCGCCTGGGTGTTCGTGGAATGGGGCGTGAAGGGCAAGCCCTCCGTGCTGGGTGCCGTTTCCGGTGCCGTGGCCGGTCTGGTCGCCATCACCCCGGCTGCTGGTTTCGTCGGTGTTGACGGTGCGCTTGGCATCGGCGTCGCCGCCGGCGTCATCTGCTACTTCGCTTCCACCACGCTGAAGCATGCGCTGAAGTATGACGACAGCCTGGATGTCTGGGGCGTGCATGGTGTCGGCGGTATCGTCGGTGCCGTCCTGACCGGTGTCTTCGCCAAGGCCGCTATCGGCGGGACCGCCGGCGCCCTGGAAGGCAATATCGGCCAGGTCTGGACCCAGATTTACGGCATCGGCGCCACTGTCCTGTGGTCCGGCATCGCCACCACCATCATTCTCTACGTCGTCAAGGCCATCACCGGCCTGCGCGTGGACGAGGATGCGGAACGTGACGGCCTGGATCTGGCGCTGCATGGCGAAAGCATCCAGTAAGTCTCAGGCCCCGGCCTGAAAGACAGACCGCCGCACCGGGCGCCCGGTGCGGCGGTTTTGTTTTGGGAACGGTTGATGTCGCATGCGGTCCGTCGGGACCTTATGCGACCTAAGACGGATCGCTTATTTCGTAGGTCGCATAAGCGCGAGCGCATGCGACAAGCCCCGCCCCTTCACTCCACCGTCAACACCACCTTACCCGTCGCCTTGCGGCCCGACAGCAGGTGGAAGGCCTGGGCATACTCCGTGATGGGCAGCGCGTGCGACACATGCGGTCGCAGCTTCCCCTGCCCCCACAGGGCCAGCAGTTCCATCAGGCTCTGGCCCAGGCGCTGCGGGTTATGTTTGCGGTAGGCCCCCCAGAACAGACCCAGCACTGCACAATTCTTGACCAGCAGCAGATTGGCCGGCACCTGCGGGATGCGCCCCGCGGCATAGCCGATGGTGATGATCCGCCCGCACCAGGCCATGTTGCGCAGGGCTGCGTCGAAATAATCCCCGCCTACCGGATCGAACACGACATCCACCCCCTTAGGCGCCAGTTCCTTCAACCGGGCTTTCATGTCCTCCGCCGTGTAGTCGATCACCTCATCCGCGCCATGGTCGCGGGCCACGGAAAGCTTTTCCGGCGATGATGCCGCCGCGATGACCCGCGCGCCCATGGCCTTGCCAATCTCCACCGCCGTCAGGCCAACCCCGCCCGACGCGCCCAGCACCAGCAGGGTTTCCCCAGGCTTCAGTTGCGCGCGGTCGGTCAGGGCCAGGTGGGAGGTGCCATAGGCAACAGGGAAGCCAGCGGCGGTGGCGAAATCCATGCCGTCCGGGATCGGCAGGACCGCACCCGCCTCCACCACCGTTTCCTCCCGGAACGCCCCCTTGGCCGACAGGGCCATGACCCGCTGCCCCACCTTCAGGTGCCGCACACCATCGCCCAGTTCCGTCACTACGCCCGCGCATTCCATGCCGGGGGTAAAGGGAAAGGGCGGCTTCTCCTGATACTTGCCCTCGATGATCAGGGTATCGGCGAAGTTCAGCGCCGCCGCCTTGATGGCGATCCTCACCTCGCCCGTACCCAGCGGCAGCGCCTCCACCTCTTCCAGCACTAGGCTTTCCGGCTGCCCGAATCCCTTGCACAGCAGCGCCTTGGCCATCTCTATTCCTCCCCTTGGTTCATTCAAACAATTGTTTGAAGTGTGACGGGGAGTGGATGGCGGGTCAAGAGGGTGGCGCCTGCATCCGCGCCAATATCCCCTGCGCCATCTCCTCCACCCTTGCCCGCAGCGCATCGGGTGCCCGCACCAGCACCTCTGGTCCTAACCCCAGCAGCAGGCGGGCCGCCTGATCAACCGTCTCGAACGGCAGGGTGATGTCGGCCCAGCCATCAGCATCCACCGGCCCCGCCGCTGCCACGGCTTCGGCGGCATAGGCACCCTGGCGGGACAGCAGATCACGGCCCCCCGCGCTGACCGAGAGGTCCGCCCGTTCGGGACGCAGCCTTTCCTCGAATTCCGCCAGATGCCCTGCCCAGAAACCGGGCAGGTGAAAATCCACGGGCCGCACGAACCCGTCCCGTGTCACCGTCAACGTGCGGATGGACGCCACCTTGAACACCAGGGCGCGGTCCCCGGACAGCGCCGCGAAGTACCAGGTGCCAGCCTTCAGGACCAGACCCAGCGGATCGATGGTCCATTCCCGCTCCCCCTTCCAGCTCTCGTACCGCATCACCACCCGCCGGCAATCCAGCACGGCGCGGGCCAGATCGGGCAGGAACGGCGTCGGTTCGGCCACGCGGTACCAGTCGGCGGCATCCAGGTGGAAACGGTCGCCCATGCGGCCCGCCTCCTCCCGCGCCTGGGCCGGTAGGGCCAGCATAAGCTTGTTCCAGGCCCTTGCCGCCGCCTGCCCCACGCCCAGCGCACCGGCCAGCCCCGGCAGGCCGATGGTGAACATCGCCTCCGCCTCGTCACTGGCCAGCCCGGTCAGACGGGTGCGGTAACCTTCCAGCAGTTGGAACCCGCCGCCCGGCCCCCGGTCGCCATAGACGGGGACACCCGCCGCGCTCAACGCGTCAATGTCGCGATAGATGGTGCGTTCCGACACTTCCAGTTCCGCCGCCATCTGCGCCGCCGTCAGGCCACCGCGCAGTTGCAGCAGCAACAGCAGCGAAAGAAGCCGGCTCGCCCGCATTTTCGCCCCCCGACAATTAACTGACACAGGATGTCAGGTATAGCGCGGCACAATGTCCCCGTCGCCCGGCAAAACGGGCAAGACCATCGGATGGAGGGAAAAATGACTGATGAGACCGGCGGCATCGCCCGCCGCCCCGTGCTGCAATCGGTCCTTGGACTGGCCGTGGGTGTTGCCACCGCCGGACTGCCGGCAGCGGCAACAACGCCGGCAGAGGGCCGGCCCGGCGATTTCAATTTCCTGGCCGGCGAATGGCGGATCAGCCATCGCCGTCTGAAGCCGGAGACGGGCGAATGGGATGAGTTCACGGGCGAGGCCACCTGCTGGACCATCCTGAACGGGGCCGGCAGCATCGAGGAACTGCGCATTCCTGCTCGCAACTTCGCCGGTGTGGGTATCCGCCTGTTCGAGACGGACCGGAAAATCTGGTCGGATTTCTGGGTGAACGCCAAAAGCGGGATGCTGACCACCCCCGGCCTGACCGGCATCTTCCGCAATGGCGAAGGCGTGTTCGAGGCAGACGAGATGGATGGCGATCAGCCTATCAAGGTACGCGGCACCTGGGACCGCATCACGCCCAACAGCCACCGCTGGTATCAAACCGTCTCACACGACGGCGGCAAGACCTGGCAGGTGAACTGGACCATGGATTGGGTGCGGGCTTGAGGCGGAAATGGGGCGCGGCGGATCAGGCCGCGCCCTCAAACGCATCAGAATGTAAAGCGCACGCTGGCCTTCACCGGCACCGACCAGCGGCTGCCGGTATTGTTGATGCTGGCCAGCCCCAGGCCACCAATATCGGCGTCATCATCATTCAGATCACCGGAATAGCGCAGGCCCGTCTCCAGCCCCACCGACAGGGCCGGGGCCGCCTGCCACAGGAAGCCGATATCCAGACCCGCCCCCCAGACGGTGCTGTCGCCATAGAAGCGGACATTGTTCAGGGCAATGTTCGCATCGGGGATGGTGAAGGTGGCATTGATCTTATCCACCCACTGCACACTGGCCCGGCCCGCGACATAAGGATGGAAATCCCCGCCATCGGTCAGGAAATAGCGGTAGCCCGCATCCAGGCCCCAGTATTTGTAATCATCAAAGCGGCCAAACACCGGCAGGGTGGTGTTCAGCGCCGGGACTGCGGCCCCGCCCACCTGCAACCGTCCGCCATCGGCCCAGCCATAGGTCAGGGCACCGAACAGTTCCGACTGTCGATCCAGGCCATAAGCAAACTCACCCTGCACGGCGTAGAGCGTGCCATAGACATCCTCGTAATCACGCGACTCAATCTGCAAGGTGGCGGCCACCCCGGCCAACGAGGGGTTCAGCGCTCCCAGATTGGCGACCGGCGCATTGGTGCCGCCATGGACATCACCGTCCAGAACAAATTCCGGCCCGCCGCTCAGGCTGAAGGATAATTCCCCCGCCTTGGGCGTGCCCGACGGGGCGGCCAGGGCGGGAAGGCAAAGCGCGGTGGCCAGGAAGGTACCGGCGGCAATGGCATTCTTGTTCATTATCGAAGCTCCTTGGAGGTCGGTTCCCTGGTGGCAACATGTGCGCACCTGTGCCGATCTCTACGGCGCCCCGATACGGGCGGATCAGACAACCAATGGCCTAAACGGCTCCGAAAATTGGCGGGTCTTGACTTTCCCGAACCCCTACCCCCGGCATAATCCGGGTTGGAAACCGGGTTACCTCTTGATGCCCTCGTCGGTCAGCACCACCACCGGATATCCGCGATATTCCGCCGGCGCCCCATGGTCGGGGCCTGCCACGCGCAGGAAGATGCGCCCTTCCCCGATGCCGGTGCCCACCACGGGGCGGCCCGCGTCCGTCAGTTCCTTGAACAGGGTGCGGGCGGCATCGGCGAGGGGGTGCTTTTCGGGAATCTGCGGATCGGTCATGGGGCTTTTTGGGCTCTGATTGGGTCGGGCGACACTCTGCCCCACCCGCCAGACGGGGTCCAGCCCGGCTTTCAGACCCCGGCCCGGATGCAACCGTACCCCCCCGTCACCGCATAACAACGGTTCCATGCGTCGCTCGCAAAACCATCACGATGCGCAAGAACGACTTTGGTCGCGGGGCCAATTTCGGTAACGGCGTTACATAAATCATGGTAACCGGTTACCATAAAAATGCTTACATCTTAATGCCTTATTCCCATTGGGGATTTTTGGTATCGGGAACAAAATTACCGGGTTCGCACTACAAAATTGGTACTGCGGGTGCCCGACCGATCCTGTCGCCCGCCACCGTCATTCCTTTCCGTCAGGCGGGAAAAGCCTTTCCGACCATGACGCGGCGCACCCGGAAAGCTTCACAAAGATTACCGGATGCGTCATCGTGCGAAACCATAATGACGGCCGGCATAATCCTGAAACGGAACACCGGCACCCTGGGTCGCCTGCCGAGACTTTAGGAACTTTTCCAAGAGGGGGAATCGGATCGCATGAAAATCGCCATTCCGAAGGAGCGCCGGGCGCATGAGCTGCGTGTCGCAGCCACGCCGGATACGGTGCGCAAATATATCGGGCTGGGTTTCGAGGTTGTGGTGGAAACGGGCGCCGGCCTGGGTTCCGCCATTACCGATGATGCCTTCACCGCCGCCGGGGCGACCATCGCCGCCGACGTCACCAGCACCCTGACCGGTGCCGACATCATCCTGAAGGTTCAGCGTCCGCTGGCCGAGGGTGAGGGCGATGTGAATGAGCTGGCGCTGATCAAGGAAGGTGCCATCCTGATCGCCGGCCTGTCGCCCTATGGCGCGCCGGAAACGGTGGCCGCCTATGCCGCCGCCAAGATCGACGCCTTTGCCATGGAGTTCATGCCGCGCATCACCCGCGCACAAAGCATGGACATCCTGTCGAGCCAGTCGAACCTGGCTGGTTACCGCGCCGTGATCGAGGCCGCGAACGAGTTTGGCCGCGCCTTCCCCATGATGATGACCGCCGCCGGTACGGTTCCGCCGGCCCGTGCCCTGATCATGGGTGCCGGTGTCGCCGGTCTGCAGGCCATCGCGACCGCCAAGCGCTTGGGCGCCGTGGTGAGCGCCACTGACGTGCGTCCGGCCACCAAGGAACAGGTGGAATCTCTGGGCGGCACCTTCGTCGCCGTCATGGATGAGGAATTCCAGCAGGCACAGACCGCCGGCGGCTACGCCAAGGAAATGTCGAAAGAGTATCAGGCCAAGCAGGCGGCCCTGATTGCCGAGACGATCAAGAAGCAGGATATCGTCATCACGACGGCCCTGATCCCCGGTCGCAAGGCCCCGATCCTGGTCACTGACGACATGCTGAAGACCATGAAGCAGGGCGCGATCCTGGTGGATCTGGCCTGTGAACAGGGTGGCAATGTCGAAGGCGCCGTGGCCGGTGAGGTCGTGGAAAAGTACGGCGTGAAGATCGTGGGCCGCATCAACATGCCGGGCCGCATCGCCGTGGACGCCTCCGCGCTGTATGCCAAGAACCTGCTGAACTTCATCACGCCCTTCGTGGACAAGGACACGAAGACGCTGAAGATGAATTGGGAAGATGACGTGGTGAAGGGCACGGGCCTGACCCGTGACGGCGCTGTTGTCCACCCGTCGTTCAACAAGCCCGCCGCCTGAGGAGCCAGATAATGATCCTTGCCAATGCGGACAGCGGTGCGGAACTGCTGAACAATCTGGATGCCGCGCGTGAGCAGGCAGTCCAATTGACCGAACGCATTTCGATGCTGGAGGCGCAGCTTGCCAATGCTGGCGGCATGCCCTTCATCGTCATCGGCCTGACCGTCTTCGTGCTGGCCTGCTTCGTGGGCTATTACGTCGTCTGGAAGGTGACGCCGGCCCTGCACTCCCCCCTGATGGCCGTGACCAACGCTGTGTCGTCGGTGATCATCGTCGGTGCGTTGATCGCTACCGGTGCCGCCGATAACGGCCTGTCCGCCCTGATGGGTTTCCTGGCCATCGTGCTGGCCAGCGTCAACATCTTCGGCGGCTTCATGGTCACACAGCGCATGCTGTCCATGTACAAGAAGAAGGCGCCATCCGGCGCCGCCAAGAAGTGATCGGGGAGGAACCATAATGCTCGTCACCGCATCGCTTCTCTATCTCGCCTCCGGCGTGCTGTTCATCCTGGCCCTGCGTGGCCTGTCCAGCCCGGAAACCGCCCAGACCGGCAACCGTTTCGGCATGATCGGCATGGCGCTGGCCATCGTCACCACGCTGATCGCCCTGCCGGCGCTCACCGGCAAGTCGCTGGAATTCACGCGTCTGGTCATGATCGTGGCCGGCATTGCCATAGGCGGTGCCGCCGGTATGGTCATTGCCAAGCGCATCCAGATGACCCAGCTGCCGCAGCTGGTGGCCGCCTTCCACTCCCTGGTGGGTCTGGCCGCCGTGTTCGTGGCCGGTGCCGCCTTCTACTCGCCCGAAAGCTTCAATATCGGCAAGACCGGCGACATCCATGTCGGCTCGCTGATTGAAATGAGCCTGGGCGTGGCCATCGGCGCCATCACCTTCACCGGCTCCGTGGTCGCCTTCCTGAAGCTGGATGGTCGCGTCAGCGGCAAGCCGCTGGTGTTCGGTGGTCAGCACATGCTGAATGCCGGCCTGGGTATCGCGCTGGTCGCCCTGATCATCCTGCTCTGCATCACGCAGTCGCCGCTGCTGTTCTGGATCATCGTCATCCTGGCCCTGGCGCTGGGTCTGCTGTTGATCCTGCCCATCGGTGGTGCTGACATGCCCGTGGTTGTGTCCATGCTGAACAGCTATTCCGGCTGGGCGGCGGCGGGCATCGGCTTCACTTTGCAGAACAATCTGCTGATCATCACCGGCAGCCTTGTCGGTGCCTCAGGCGCCATCCTGTCCTACATCATGTGTAAGGGCATGAACCGCTCGATCATCAACGTCATCCTGGGTGGTTTCGGTGGTGATGCCGCCGCTGGTGCCGCCGCCGGTGGTGCTGCCATCGACCGCAGCTTCAAGGCCGGTTCCGCCGACGACGCCGCCTTCATCATGAAGAACGCCTCCAAGGTGATCGTGGTCCCCGGCTATGGCATGGCCGTGGCCCAGGCCCAGCACGCGCTGCGCGAAATGGGCGACCTGCTGAAGAAGGAAGGCGTGGAGGTGAAGTACGCCATCCACCCCGTCGCGGGCCGCATGCCCGGCCACATGAACGTGCTGCTGGCAGAAGCCAACGTGCCTTATGATGAGGTGTTCGAGCTGGACGAAATCAACCGCGATTTCGGTCAGGCCGACGTGGCCTATGTCATCGGCGCCAACGACGTGACCAACCCCGCCGCCAAGACCGACCCGGCCAGCCCCATCTTCGGCATGCCGATCCTGGATGTGGAAAAGGCCAAGACGGTGCTGTTCATCAAGCGGTCGATGGGTGCCGGTTACGCCGGTGTCGAAAACGAACTCTTCTTCCGTCCCAACACCATGATGCTGTTGGGCGACGCCAAGAAAGTGACCGAAGAGATCGTGAAGAACCTGTCGGGCAGCGGGCACTGATCGCCGCTGACTGATTGACAGGAAGTAAGGAAGGGCCGCCCTGCAAAGGGCGGCCCTTTTCCGTTGGCGGCTGGCGCGGGGCGGGGATGAAGGAAGGCAGGGTTGAGAATATGTGCCTCTCTGGCCTGCGCCGGGGAGGCAATTTCTAAGTTCCAAGCGACCGCTTGTTTAAGGTTAGAGCCACAAACTTAAATATAACTGTGGATAACTGATCCTTATTAAACTTTACGGTCGCCCCGCTCACTTCGGTGCCAGATACCGCACGGGGTGGCTATCGCGCAGATTGTCGATCCAGCCGGTGACGTGCGGGGCGACAAGGTGGCGGCTGGTGGCGAAGGTGACGGGCATTAGGGCCGCGTCGGACAGCAGCAAACCCTCGGCCCGCTGCAACGCCTGGGCAAAATCGGCACGGCTGGCGGCACTGTCGGCGACGGCCATGGCCGCGTCGAAGTCGGGGTTCTGATAGCCGTTGCCGTTGCGCTGTTCCCGGCTGCGCATGATTTCCAGATACTTCTCCGGGAAGACCCAGAACCATTCGCGCAGCATCAGGTCGGGATAGGAACCATCCCGCATCCGTCCCAGGACCACCTTGGATTCCTGGTTTTCCAGCAGCGTCTTCACGCCCAGTACCGACTGCCAGCGGGCGGCGATGGCGACGGCCATCTGCTTGTTCGCCTCCTTCGTTGCATAAAGCAGCGTCAGGGTCAGGGGCCGGTCGGGGCCGTACCCGGCCTGGGCATAGAGATCGCGGGCCAGCGCGTCACGCGCATCCTGTGTCCAGGCGGCCTGGGCCGGCAGGGCCGGCGCATAATCGGGCAGGCCCGGCGGCACGAAGGTGAAGGCCGGTTCCCCGTCGCGCAGGATGCGCCGGGCAATCCCCTCCCGGTCGATGGTCAGCGACAGGGCCAGACGCAGGGCGCGGTTCGATTTCCACGGCTCCCGCCGCAGGTTGGGCGCGATGAAATTGATGCCGGCACGCGGGGCCAGACGGAATTCGGCGGGCAGGTTCTCGCGCACCCAGTCGATCTGGCTGGGCGGCACCGTCTCCGTAATATCCAGCTCACCGGCCCGGAACCGGCGCAGCTCTGCCTGCGTATCCTCGGTCGCATAGAACCGCACCCTGTCATAGGCGACCCCTGCAGTGCCATGGAAATGCGGATTGCGGGCCACCGTCACATGTGACTGCGGCACCTGTTCCACCAGCATGTAGGCGCCGTTGGAGACAAGGTTGCCGGCCCGCGCGAACCCATCGCCATATTTCTCCACACTGGCCCGGTGCACGGGATATGTCGCGCGGTGATAAAGATAATCCGTGAAATTGGGCTTTGGCGCCTTCAATCGGACCTGCAAGGTGCGGTCATCCAGCGCCACCACGCCCAGACTGTCGGGCGGCAGCCGACCAGCCGCAATCTCCTCGGCATTCTGGACCGGATAAAGGAAATCCGCGAACAGCGGGCGGGTGGCCGGGTCCACGGCGCGGCGCCAGGACCAGACGAAATCCGCCGCCGTCACGGCACTGCCATCGGACCAGCGGCCATCGGCGCGCAGATGGAAGGTGTAGGTCAGCCCATCCTCACTGACGGTCCAGCGCTCCGCCGCGCCCGGCACCATGCGGCCCGCCGCATCGGGTGTCAGCAGCCCTTCGAACAGGGATGTCAGGATACGGCTGTCCCCGGCACCCACGGCCCGATGCGGGTCCAGGCTTTCACTGTCGGGACCATTGCCAACACGCAGCACCGTCTCTGCCGCCACAGGCAGCGCACAGAACAGGCAGAATAGCAAAGGCAGAAGGCGGCGCAGCATCGTCGGCCCCTGGTCCACAATAGAAACCTGCGGGCAGAGTGGCCCTTATGGCCCTCAAAGTCGAGTGTGCGCTGCGGCGAGGCGGCATTCCGTCCGGATGCTTGGGCGATGTCCTGTCAGGTCTGGGGCTGCACGATTAGCCGCCAGACATCGACAAGCGCCACCCGCCCCCGCAGGGAGAAGGCGCCGATGGGGGCCAGGGGCATGTCGATGGTGCAATTACCGGCGGCGCGGACCGTATCGTCGCTGACCAGCACGACATAGCATTCATCGCCCATCATCTCCCCACCCAGCGCCTCCAGACGGGCCGCCGTGTTCACGGTGTCACCGACGATGGTGTAGTTGATGCGGGTCGCAGCCCCGATATTACCGACAATCACGGGGCCGGAATGCACACCGACGCGTAGGCAGACGGGCGGACGCCCGGCGACGCGGGCCTCTTCCGCCTCCTCCGCTACCACGCTGGCGATGGCATGGGCGGCACGCAGGGCGCGGGCGGCATGGTCGGGCTGTTCATCGGGCGCTCCCCAGAAGGCCATGACGGCATCGCCGATGAACTTGTCCACGGTCCCGCCCTCGGCCTCGATACAGGCGGCGATGCGAGTGAAATGCCGGTTCAGCCAGTCTGCCGTCTCCTGGGGCGACATCTTTTCCGCCATGGCGGAGAAACCCTTGATGTCGGTGAACAGGACCGTCACCTCCCGTTCTTCCGACGGGATTTCGGATTGCGCGCCGTCGCGCCGGATCAGGCGCAGGACCAGCGATTTCGGCACATAGGTCTCAAACCAGCGCAGGCCACTGATCATGGCGTTGAAGGCGGCGGCGGCGTCCGCCACCTCCCGGAACCGGCTGTCGGGCAGACGCGGCACATTCTGGAAATCCAGGTCGCGCAGGGCAACGGCAGCCCCGGACAGCAGGCGGATGCGCCGGCTGATCATCTTGCCCACGACCATGGCGGCCAGAACCGACCCGATCAGGATGCTGAACCCGACGATCAGCAGATGCTGGAACCGTTCGATCTCGCGGTCCACATCCTCTTCCCGCATCACCGCGACCAAGGTAAAGGGATGCTCGCCATAGTCGGAGATGGAACGCAGCAGATAGAAATACGAGACGCCATCCACCTCCGCCTGCCGGAACTGCACATCACTGCGCCGTTCATGCACGCGGGTATCGATCTTCTTGCCTTCGTTCCATTTCGCCAGCTTGGTCCCCACCCCATCGGGTCCGATGACGGACCAGATGGCGGCGGCGATGGGGTCGCCCACTTCCTCCAGGGTCGGCAGGGGCGGACGACCCGTGACCTTGGAGAAGTCGAACTTGCGTTCCGCCAACGCCGGGTGGGCCAGGACATAATGATCATCGAACAGGATGAAGGCGGAGATATCGTTTTCCATGCCCTTGTCGGCGTCCCGCAGGAAGCGCGACAGGCCGTTGAAGCCCACGACCGACGCGACGGCGCCGATGAACTGCCCATCCTTGCGCAGCGGGCCCTGCACCGGCATCACGGTGGTGGCGATCTCGTCGGCCCAGATCGGGTCCAGCCAATGCGGCGACCCGGTCTTCAGAACATCGGCCAGGATCTCCGCCGCGTCAGCCGGCTTGTCCATGGAAAATGCCGATTCGGTGTTGACCATGCGGGTGGCGCCCAACAGCCTGCCATCTTCTGCCCGCAGCACGCCGATGCCCGCCACCTGCGGCGTGGCGGCCAGCGCCCCGCGCGTCAGCGTCTCGATCCGATCCTGATCCTGGATCGAGACCTGCCCCATGGCCAGCAGGTTGGTCAGATAATCCACCTGATTGCGGGCCGGGTCGAGCTGGGCACGTACCCGCGCCTCCACCATGTTCATGGCCAGCTCGGCCTTGTCGGCCAGCAGATTGTAAGTGTTGCGGCCCGATGTCTGCACGCCCAGCCAGAAGACGCTGGCCACCGCTACCAGCATCAACCCGCCGAAACCCAGCGTCAGGACAAGGGTGATAGGCAGGCGCCAGCGGCCTTTACGGGCGGTCGCCTCTTCACATCCGGGCAGGGTCAGCATGGTCTTCATAGGCGCGGACGGTACAGGAGCGGGGGTAGGCCGGCAATAACCGGCCCTGTCTCAGCCTTCGATAATGGTCTTTATCCAAAGGCCGGGTCGTGGTTCCGTGCCCGGCGGGATGTTGTTCAGCACACGAAACCGTTCCTCGGCATAGTCCTTGATGGGCATGGCGGCCACGAAATCCGCCACCTTCTGGCCCGGCTTCACCTGCACCACCTTGATGCGGTATGGTTTCAGCCCCGCCTTCTCCGCCGCGGTCAGGCGGCGGAAGCCCTGGGCCGTGGACAGGAACCCGGCATCCAGGCGACCCGCCTGGTCCAGCCCCGCCGTGAACAGGAACCGGTAATAGCTGCCATTGGTGCCGGCGATGGCCACCAGCCGCGCAAAGAAGGGACCATCCTTGCCGGACAGGCGCGTAATGGCGGTGGCGGCGGGCAGCCCGTCAATGGTCAGGGAGCGCAGATCCGACAGCGGGGCGCCCTTGGCCCAGACGCTGACAATATGGTCACCGGCGCTGAAGGCACCCTGGGCCGGCGCCTCGCTGAACACCATCTGCGCGCCGTCGGGGCCGATACCCACCACAGCCTTGTCGCTGTTCAGCAGGCGGAAGCCGTTCGGCACCTCAAACCGCAGTCCCAGGCCGGGATGGGCAAAGACGCGCCCCCGGACGAAGCCATGATCGGGGCTGTCGCCATAGATCATGCCGTCGATGGCCTGCATATATTCATCCTGCCGGACCAGATAGCTGGCACCCGGCGTGACATTGGCCGCTGCCGCCGCCCGCTCGGCCCGGTCGCCCGTAGGCGGATGGGTCTGGAGATAGGAGAACTGGTCAGCCTTGCCCGCCTGCCCGGCCAGCAGAGCCTCCAGCTGTGCATGCCGGCCCATGGAGGACAGGAACCCCGCCATTTCGCGCGGATCATAACCCGCCGCCGTCATATAGCGGATGCCCAGATTGTCGGCCTGCAGCTCCTGCCCGCGGGAGAAGCTGGCGAGCGCCGCCTGCGCGCCCTGCTGCGCCATCTGGCCCACCTGCTGCCCCAGGAAGATGCCGGCCAGCACCGCCCCGCCCTGGGCCAGCACGCCGCGTCCGTAGCGGTCGGCGGAATGACGGGCGGTAACATGGCCGATCTCGTGCCCGACCACGCCCGCCAGTTCCGCCTCGCTGTTGGCCAGCGCCATCAGGCCGCGGCTGACATAGACATAACCGCCGGGCAGGGCGAAGGCGTTGATGATGGGGCTGTCCAGCACCGTGAAAGTGTAGCGGGTGCCGGGAATTTCCGTCTTGGCCGCCAGCTGCTGTCCCAACCGGTCGACATAGGCCTGAACCTTGGCATCGGCGTATTTGCCGCCAAATTCCTTCAGCATCTCCGGATGCTGCTGCGCGCCAATGGCCGCTTCCTTTTCCGGCGGCATCAGGCCCGTCATCTGCCGGTCACCCGTGACGGGGTTGGTCGAACAGGCCGCCAGATAAAGCGGCAGCAGCAGGGGCAGAAGCAGTTTCGGGGCGCGGCGGGCCATGGTTTTTCCTTCCCGGTCGGTCGGTTCAACAACCCTTATGCCAAAGGGCGGGCCGGCGTGGGAAGTCATCCGGTTGGCGAAACCGGCTCAGCCTTTCGCGCGGCTCAGCTCCAAAGTCATGAATTCCAGACGCCGTGCCACGTCGCGCAGCATGGGCAGGGCGATGCGGGGAAACTCCTCCATCAGCCGGAAAAAGGCGTCGCGCCCGATGCGCAGGGTGGCGACATCGCCGACAGCAAAGGCCGTGGCCATGCGTGGCCGGTCGCACAGGATCGACACCTCACCGATGATGCCGCTACTGGTGAAGGTACCCAGGTCGATAGGGCCGGATTGGGTGTCGATCACCATATCCACCCTGCCCTCCAGGATGACATAGGCGGCGTCCGACGCCTCGTCCTGGCGGAACAGGGCGTCGCCGTCACGAAAGCAGGCGGGTTCGCTGGTGAAGGCCAGCAGCTTCAGCTGTGCCGTCTCCACATCCTTGAACAGGGGCAGGCGCCGAAGCGCCTCGACCTGCGCGGTCAGGCTGGCGATCAATCTTCCCTCCCTGTAGCGCCGGTTTATGATGGGGCGCCTTGTTATATAAGTGGTGCCGCAACCGCCCCCCTCTGTCCAGCCCTACCCCGCTATGACCCTTGTCCAATATCCGCAACCGATCCTGTTCCGGGCGCAGCCGATGCGACCGGGCGACATGTCCGCACGGCTGGACCAGGCGGAAATGCTGACAAGGGAAGGGGCAGTGATGCTGGCCTGGGGTGGCCTGCCCCTCACCATAACGCCGCCGCCCGGCGTGACACTGACGCCGCTGCCCGGCGCGCAGGAAAGCGCGGAGGTGCCGGGCCTGATGCTGGATGCCGACGGCCATGTGGCCAACCAATCGTGGAAGAAACGGCGGGCGGCAGCCCTGCTGGCCCTGTTCGCCGGCATGCGGCCCCGCCTGATCGTGCTGGATGGCGCGCCCAGCCTGTTCCGTTTCGAACTGCGCCCCCTGCTGGAAATGGCCCGCCGCCGCGATCCGGCGCCGGCGGTCAGGGTCTGGCCGGAGGGTGCGGTGATCGGGCTGGAACTGGCGGGTTTGGTGGGTTAGGCACAGTCGAGATTCATGTCAGCTTCAGAAAATCCGCCTCCCCGGCGAAGGCCGGGGAGGCGACTTATCAACGTCAGCAAATACTCTGGTTGTCCCCTTGGATCAGATCACCAGCCGCCTAGACCGCCCCCTCAGGATGGAACATATATCCCGTCCCCCGGATGGTGCGGATATAGCCGGGATGGTTGGGATTGACCTCGATCTTCTTGCGCAGGCGGGTGATACGCACATCAATGGCGCGGTCGAACGGTTCTGCCTTGCGCGTATGGGCCAGTTGCAGCAGCTCATCACGGCTCAGTACCTGATTGGGCCGCTGCACCATGACCGACAGAAGATCGAACTCCATGGCCGTCAGGTCCACGACCCGGCCATCGGGTTCATGCACCAGCACCCTGTCATCCCGTTTCAGCAACCAGGGGCCGAACCGGATATGCAGGTCACCGGCGGGCAGCGGTGGAACCGCCCGGACCGTGCGGCGCAGGACGGCCTTCACCCGTGACAGCAATTCACCCAGGTCGAACGGCTTGCAGACATAATCATCGGCACCCAGATCCAGCCCGGCGCTGCGGTCCCGCGGGCTGGTGGCGCCCGTCACGATGATGATGGGCGGGCAATCAGCGCCGCGTTCACGCAGCCATTGCATGATCGTATAGCCATGATCATCCGGCAGCCCGATATCCAGGATCACCAGATCGGGCGTGCCTGCCGCCATCTGCGCACGGAAACTGGCCCCGTCGGGGGCCGCGAGGATGGTGAAGCCCTGACCGGACAGGAACTCGGTCAGCATGCCCCGTAAATCGCTGTCATCCTCGACAATGGCGATCGTCTGCGCGCCCATGGACGTACCGATAAAAATGGTTAACGGGATGCAGTAAGGGCAAAATCCCGTTGCCGTCAACGAGTATACGATTCCAGCCTGCTTACCGACGCCAGAAAGCAGAACGGCCCGCCTTTCAGGGACGGGCCGTTGCAATCATCGGGGTCTGCCGGACGGAATTAGGCCGGCGGCAGGGTCAGGCACTTCTGCCCGGCCTTCGACAGTTGCGCGCAGGCGCGGCGCGCCGTCTTCTCATCCAGGCCGGTCAGGCGGGCGCGGTACAGGGTGCCCTTGGCCGTGGACACTTCCATCAGGTGCGGCGTGGCGCTGTCCAGAAGGGTGCCTGCCTTCTGCGTGGCCTGGTTCACGGCCCGCTGGCTCTGCATCTTGTCATTATAGGCGCCGACCTGGATGGCCCAGCCGCCATTGGCCCGCGATGCCGGCACGCTGGCAACCGCCGGAGCGGCATTGGCGGTGCCGACAATGCTGTCGGACACGGCGGCCACCACAGCCTCAGGCGCCGTCGGCTTCGCGCGGGTCTTGCCCTTGGTGGGCTTGGACTGGTTGCTGGCCACCAGCATGGGCGCGCCGCGCTTGCCGGTGAAGGCATCGTCCAGAAGGTCGGCCATATGGTTGTCGCGCCAGGTACCGGTCTGGCCGCCGAACACCACACCAATCAGGCGCCGGCCATTGCGCTCTGCCGAAGCAGCGAGGTTGAAGCCGGACGCCCGGATATAACCGGTCTTCAGCCCATCCATGCCGTCATACCGGCTCATCAGCCGGTTATGGTTGCGATGGACAGCACCCTTATAGGTGAAGGAAGACGCGGAGAAGTACGGGTAGTACTTGGCGTGATCATAGATCAGGCTCTGCGCCAGCCGCGCGAAATCACGGGCCGTGGACAGCTGACCGGCATTGGGCAGGCCAGAGGCGTTGCGGAAGGTGGTGCGGGTCATGCCCAGCTGGCGCGCGCGGTCGGTCATCATGCGGGCGAAATTCGCCTCGCTGCCGCCCAGCGCCTCCGCCAGGACCACGGCGCAATCATTGGCCGACTTGGTCACCAGCGCCTGGATGCACTGTTCGGTGGTCACGCTGTCGCCCGGCTGCAGACCCAGCTTGCTGGGTTCCATGTTGGAGGCATGGCGGGAAACTGCCAACGGCTGGTTCAGGCGCATCTTGCCGGCATCCAACGCATCAAAGACCAGATGCAGGGTCATCATCTTGGTCATGGAGGCCGGGAAATTACGGGTATCGGCGCTGGCTTCATGCAGCACCTCCCCCGTCTTGGCGTCAATGACGATGGAGGCATATTTAGCGAGTGCCGCGACGGGGGTGGTAATACTGACCAGGGCCGCAAGGGCGACGGCGGTCACCATTCTGCGGGAACGGTCTGTAGAGCGCCGCCATACCGTCGTGAATCCCATGCCCAGTCCCCCTGCACACCGTCTGATGTCTCGCTTTCCGGCAAAGCTAAAGGCGATGATTATCAATGTCTAGCGGGAAGTCGTTAAGAAACGCCTTCACATCCGCCAAATTACGGCTTCATTTCAAGGACCTGCCCATAGGGCATACCCGCTTAGGATTGCTTCAGGCCTTGGCACTGGGGCGGTCGGCAATGCTGGCCAGCCAGCGCTGGATATTGGGCATCGCCTCAAGCGTGATCGCGCAAAGGCGTGGAAAGAAGGTCAGGGTGGTGTAGGCGGTGATGTCGGCGATGGTGAAACGGTCACCCGCGATGAATTCCGTCTGCCCCAGATCCTTGTCCAGCCGCGCCAGACGCTTCTCCGCCTGTGGCTTCTGCGCCTCGGCATAGGCGGGCACCTGACATTCCAGAGCGGCCATCTTGGGATGGGTGTGGCGGAACACGCTGGCCAGGGGCAGCAGCAGTTCGAATTCCATCCGCCGCTGCCACATCTCAATCAGGGCGCGTTCCTTGGCATCCCGTCCCATCAGGTTGGGTTCGGGATAGAGTTCCTCCAGATACCGGCAGATGGCGACGCTTTCGGAAATGACGGTGCCATCCTCCAGTTCCAGGGCCGGAACCCGGCCGCTAGGCACCCGCGCGCGGTAATCGGGCGACAGATGTTCCCCCTTGCCGATGGTCACCAGCCGGCGTGGAATATCCACCCCCTTTTCCGCCAGGAACATGCGCACGCGGCGTGGCGTTGGGGCGATCGCGTCATCATAGAGCAGCATGGCATCCTCCCGTTGTTATGACTTCAGCTCACAATGCAGGGTTCAAAGCCGGCAATCCATGGCGTCAATGTGGCAAGTGCTTCGGAATCCGGCGAAAGCGGGGTGATTTCGTGACTTCCGCATCAAGGCGGGAACCAAGGCTTTTCCTCGTTGTTTTTCCCTCGAAGCCGCCCGGGATGGGACGGCACGACATGCAACGGAGGGACATTATGTCGAAGATCAAATTCGTTCTGGCTACCACCGCCGCCATCATCGCCTTCCCGGTTCTGGCCCATGCCGCCAAGACTGACAAGGGTTTGGAGAACCTGTCCGGTGTGGGACAGGAAGCGGTCGCCATGTATGACAAGCTGCAGGGCTCCAAGGCCCTGGCCATCGCCGATGATGGCGCCGTCGGCTATGCGTCGGGCGTTGACAGCGGTGAGGCCCGAATCGCCGCCCTGGCCCGTTGCGCCGAGGTGACGCGTGAGACCTGCCGCGTGATCTCCGTCGATGGTCAGGCCGTGACCGGCGGCAGCACGCTGGGCGAACTGGCCCGCAACCACACCGACGCCGCCGACCTGCGCGGCGAGGTCGTGGCCGACTATGAAAAGGCCGCCGGCGCCAAGGCCCTGGCCATGTCGGATGACGGTGCCTTCGGCTGGGTGGTCCGCGATAGCGAGGAACAGGCCCGTGCCGACGCCCTGATCCAGTGCGAGGCGAGCGGCACCAACTGTTCCATCCAGGCGTCTTCTGCCGGCGCCACCGCGGTGCAGTAAACCGGTCCAGTGATGGACAAATCGTGGCCGGGCGGGGATCACCCCGCCCGGCCCTGTTTATTTTTGGCGTCCCGCGCGCTAAGCCTTTCTCAGCAAACGGGGCGGCAAGCCCCGGCCAGAGATAAGCAAAGGGGACAAGCCATGCGGCGCATCGGTGTGATCGGGGCCGGGGCCTGGGGAACGGCGCTGGCCATGGCGGCGGCCCGCGCCGGGGCCGAGGTGGTGCTGCAAGCGCGTGAAACCGACGTGGTCGAAAGCGTGAATGCGCGGCATGAGAACAGCCTGTTCCTGCCCGGCATCCCGCTTGACCCCGCCATCCGCGCCACCGCGTCCATGAGTGAGGCGGCGGATGCCGATGCCCTGCTGCTGGTCACCCCAGCACAGCATCTGCGCACCGCCTGCCGGGCGTTGAAGCCCGACCTGAAGCCGGGCGTGCCCGTCATTATCTGCGCCAAGGGGATCGAGATCGAGACCGGCAGCCTGATGAGCGAAGCGGCGGAGGCCGAACTGGGCAGCCAGCCCGTGGCCGTTCTATCCGGCCCCACCTTTGCGGCAGAGGTGGCCAAGGGCCTACCCACCGCTGTGACGCTGGCCATCCGGGACGAGGCGCTGGGCCGCCGCCTGCTGGCGGCCCTGGGCGGGCGCACCTTCCGCCCCTATCTGTCGGATGATTTGGTGGGGGCGCAGGTAGGCGGGGCCGTGAAGAATGTGCTGGCCATCGCCTGCGGCGTGGTCCATGGCCGCAACCTGGGCGACAATGCGCGCGCCGCCCTGATCACGCGCGGTCTGGCAGAAATTGCCCGGCTCGGCGCGCGACTGGGCGCACGGGCCGAAACCCTGATGGGCCTGTCGGGCCTGGGCGACCTGACCCTGACCTGTTCGTCCCTGCAATCCCGCAACATGTCCCTGGGCGCGGCCCTGGGTCAGGGGCGCAGCCTGGAGGAGGTGCTGGGCGAGCGGCGTTCGGTGGCCGAAGGCGTCTATACCGCCTGCGCCGTCACGAAACTGGCGGCGGCCAAGGGCGTGGACATGCCGCTCTGTCAGGCCGTGGACGCCCTGCTGAACCATGGCGCCGACCTGGACGCCATCATCGACGCCCTGATGACGCGGCCATTCAAGACGGAAACGGTGTAGGGGTAACGGGGCGGAGCGGAGCGGCCCGACCGGACCGCCCCACACTGCTACGGTTTAGTGCCGGAAATGGCGCATGCCGGTGAAGACCATGGCCAGCCCACGCTCGTCGGCGGCGGCTATCACCTCTGCGTCGCGCATGGACCCGCCCGGCTGGATCACCGCCGTCACGCCGGCATCCGCCGCAGCCAGCAGGCCATCGGCAAACGGGAAGAAGGCGTCCGACGCCACGACCGAACCCTTGGTACCCGCCTCTTCCAGACCGGCGGCCTTAGCGGCGTCGGCGGATTTCCAGGCGGCGATGCGGCTGCTGTCCACGCGGCTCATCTGCCCGGCACCGATACCCACCGTGGCCCCGGCCTTGGCATAGACGATGGCGTTCGACTTCACATGCTTGCCCACGCGGAAGGCGAACAGCAGGTCGGCCAGTTCGGCCTCCGTCGGGGCGCGCTTGGTGACGACCTTGAGATCGGCCTGGGCAATGCGGCCATTGTCGCGGGTCTGCACCAGATAGCCGCCGGAGACACTCTTCACGAACAGGCCGGGTTCCGCCGGGTTGGGCATGGAACCGGTCAGCAGCACGCGCAGGTTCTTCTTTGTGGCCAGGAAGGCCTTCGCCGCCTCGTCCGCGTCGGGCGCGATCACCACTTCGGCGAACAGCTTGGCAATCTGCTCGGCGGTGGCCGCATCCAGGGTGCGGTTCATGGCGATGATGCCGCCAAAGGCCGACACGGGATCACAGGCCAGGGCGCGCGTGTAGGCGTCCAGCAGAGTATCGCCCTCGGCCACGCCACAGGGATTGGCATGCTTGATGATGGCGATGGCCGGGCGGTCAAACTCCGACACCAGCTCAAACGCTGCATCCGTGTCGTTCAGGTTGTTGTAGGACAGTTCCTTACCCTGCAGCTGCGTCGCGGTGGCGATGCCGGGGCGCTTGTCGCCGGTCGTGTAGAAGGCCGCCGACTGGTGCGGGTTCTCGCCATAGCGCAGGGTCTGACGCAGCTCCCCGCCGAAGGTCAGGCGCTGGGGATATTCCTGGCCCAGTTGACCCGCGAACCAGCGGGAAATGGCGGCATCATAGGAACCGGTGCGGGCATAGGCCTTCGCCGCCAGGGTGCGGCGGAAGGACAGGGTCGTCTGGCCGTCGTTGGCTTCCAACTGGCTCAACAGCTCGGCATAGTCCGACGCATCGGTGACCACGGCCACGAAATCATGGTTCTTAGCGGCACCGCGGATCAGGGACGGGCCACCAATATCGATATTTTCGATGCAGGTCTCAAAATCCGCACCCTTGGCCACCGTCGCCTCGAACGGGTACAGGTTCACCACCACCAGATCGATGCCGGGGATGTCGTGGGCCGACATGGCGTCGGTATGGGTGGGGAAGTCACGGCGGGCCAGGATGCCGCCATGGATCTTGGGGTGCAGGGTCTTGACGCGGCCATCCATCATTTCCGGAAAACCGGTATGGTCCGACACCTCCGTCACGGCGATCCCGGCATCGGCCAACGCCTTGGCAGAACCACCGGTCGACAGGATATGAACGCCGCGCGCGGCCAGGGCCTTGCCCAGATCGATCAGGCCCGTCTTGTCAGAGACGGAGATGATGGCGCGGCGGATAGGGACGAGATCGATGCTCATGGGTCGTGATCCTGGCGGATGGTACATGGAACAAACGGAACCGGGCCGATCCATCTGGACCGGCCCGGGGATGACTGATACCAAACGGCGACGAGCCGTTTGGTTGGCGCATTGAGCGCCCGCGACCCCATGGTCGCGTAAGCCAAGGGCGCGGATGCGCCCGCCCGGCGCTTGAGGGGACGCTAACTATCTATATCGCTGCCCTGGCGGCGCAGGCCCCATTTGACCAGGGTTTCCCCCGGCTGCGTGGTGCCGCGCAGCACGATCTGAGTGGTCGCCCGTGGATCGGCGCCCTGCCCCAGATAGATGCTGTCGGTGGTCTCGATCTCCGCTCCGCTGGCCCGGAACTTCCACAAGGCGCCGGATGGCAGGCGCAGAAGCAGTGCCGCCTCATCCTCCAGCATGGCAACACGCACGCTGGGATGCAGGTGGAAGCGGACGGCAAATTCATGGCTGGCGGAACCGGCCAACCGATCCTGGCCGCGCAGATCCTCTCCGCTTTCGGCCAGGAACAGGCGGCGGAAATGGATAAGGCTGCCCCGGTCACCATACCCATCATGATAGGCATCGACCAGGGTACCGGCGTCGCCATCCTGGCGGTCGACATGGACATTGGCGGGGCGCCGGGATAACCCGCCCTCATCATTCACGCCGCTGGAATTGGTATCATCGATGGTCAGCGTGGAATGCGCCGCGGTGGCGGCCAGGGCGGCGCGCCATGGCCCCTGGTCGCCCGGATGCGCCCCGCAATTCACAATCAGGCGTTCACGCCCGATGCTCATCTCAAACGACAGGGTGCCGGCATGGGCATGTTCATCCAGGCCAGGTGCCGGCGGTAGACCCGTATCCATCAGGATACAGGTGCGGCCCGCCGTGATGCGTTCAAACCCGATATGCGGGGTGGATTTCAGCGGACGGCCCCGCGCATCGGCCTGCCCCAGGACAGTGTCGATCAGCACCGCCTCGCCTTCCTGCGCACCATTGAACAGGGCAAGGCCCCCGTCGCCATGGCGGAAGAAACGCAGGGTCGGGGTCATGCGGTCGATGGCGTGCTGCACCGCCTCGGGCACATCTTCGCGCCCGGCCCGGTAACAGCCACGGATATCGATCAGGTGGCGCAGCACCAGAAGCTGGGCCGCCGGCGAATGTTCGACATGGCCGCCATCGGGCAGCACCTGCTTCGGCAGTTCCCGGTTCAGCAGGGCGCGGGCCCGTTCCGCGGCGCGCGACAGGCCCGACAGGCACAGGCCACCATAGACCATGCCCTTCAGCGTACCCAGCAGCGCCGCCCCTTTCAGCCGTCCCGGAACCGTATGTTCCAGAAACCGGACCTGACGGGCCAGACTGTCAAACACGCGGGCGCGCAGCTCATCATCGGCGCTGGCCAGGAAGAAATCATGCTGGCCGATCCAGGCCGTGACGCGGGTGGCCAGCACATCGGGCGCCCAGGCCACGGGATGCCAGCGCTTCCCGAACATGTCCAGCCAATGGCTGACCAGTACCCGCGCCTGCCGCCGGGCCGCATCACCGCCCGTGGCGCGCAGATGGCGCAGCCAGTCGAAACCATGCATTTCCGCCAGCCAGGGGGCCGACGCCGTCGGTTCCAGCCAGGGCGGCATCTCGCCCGAAAAACCCTGCCCGGCAAAACGGAAGCGATTGTTCAGCAGATCCTGCCCATGATGGGCATCGCCGGGCCAGGGATCGGGCGGGACCAGCGACAATTGCCTGGGCGCCGGCCCTGACAGGGCCATCATCTGGTACAGGCCGGTCGCGCGGTACCAGCCGCCCGACCCTGGCTTGAACCTTTTATGCGCCATGCCCCCGGCCATGCTGCGCGATCAACCGTTCTGGCCGCGCAGGGCGCGCATATTGGCTTCATAGGCCGACGGCCCACCGACAAAGGTCGCCGTACCAGCCACCAGCACATCGGCACCTGCCGCAATGCACTGCTTGGCCGTCTCGATATTCACACCGCCATCGACCTCCAGGTCGATCTGCCGGCCGCCCTGAGCGTCCGACACGGCGTTGATGCGGCGGCGCAACTCGGCAATCTTGTCCAACTGGGACGAAATGAAGCTCTGTCCGCCAAAGCCGGGATTGACCGACATGACCAAAACCAGATCCAGATCACCCAGCAGATAATCCACCATCGACAGCGGCGTATGCGGGT
This sequence comes from alpha proteobacterium AAP38, assembly GCA_001296005.1. GTDB lineage: Bacteria > Pseudomonadota > Alphaproteobacteria > Azospirillales > Azospirillaceae > Niveispirillum. Next base: position 65,625 of record LJHR01000007.1, read on the forward strand.
TCAGCACGATGCCCGGCTTCTTGCCCAGAGACCGGATCAGTTGCACCGTGCGATGCGGGTGCGCACCGGCCTCGGGATGGAAGCTGATAATGTCCGCCCCGGCATCGGTGAAGGCCTGGATGAAGTTATCGACCGGTGCGATCATCAGATGCACGTCGAAGACCTTGGCCGTGTGCGGGCGCAGGGCCTTCACAACACCGGGGCCGATGGTGATGTTGGGCACGAAATGCCCGTCCATCACATCGATATGGATGTAATCCGCACCGGCGGCGTCGATGGCGCGCACCTCCTCACCCAGGCGGGCAAAGTCGGCGGACAGGATGGACGGGGCGATCTTGACGGGCTTGGTCATCATGGACCCGGTTGGTATCAACATCAGGCCCCGCCGACAAGCCGGGTTCGGCGCATGAAAGGCCGGTTATCGACACATGGCGGTTGGTCAAGGGGCCGGGTAGAGCCATTGCAAACCCTGGATCAGACCCACGGGAAACGTCGTTTCGTGATAGGTGCCTTGGGACACTTCCGATGTGACCTGCAGACCTTGATATTTGCGCGCCCGCAGGCGTTTGGCCATATCCTGCTGATCAGCCACCATATCACGACTTTGATTATAGCGTTTATCGCCGGGCTTGGCCGCCTCGAACGACCCGGTGGTCATATAGACCCTGGCCTTCAGGTCCTTGTGACCCTTGGCATAATCAGCCTCCAGCGTGCGCAGGGCATAATCGTTGTACCAGATGGACGGGCTGGTCAGGATATAGCTGCTGAAATGCTGCGGCTGGGTGAACAGCACCCACAGGCCGAACAGCCCGCCATAGGACTGGCCCACCAGGGTACGGCGGGCCGGGTCGATGCGGTAGGTCTTCTCAACCAACGGCATCGCCTCGTTCACCAGGAAATCCAGATAGGCCTGCGCCCCACCGCCAAGCCGTCCGCCGCCAGCATTCTCGTCGATCCAGGGCGTCAGGTCGCGGCGGCGGCTGTCCATGCCATTCTCGCCCTTGGCGGTGGGCAACCCGACCAGGATGAATTCTTCCAGCCGTTTCAGATTATGGGCCAGCCGCGTGATGCCCGACGCCACCTGGAACGTATAATCGCCATCGGTCAGGTACAGCACGCCATAGCGCCTGCCTGCATTCTTCGGGTCCGCATATCCCGGCGGCAGCTTCACATAGAGATCGTAGGTTCGGCCATTCTGCGCCGATGTCACGGTATGGACGCTGGTGCGTTCGACCTGATAGGCGGGAAGGCTTTCCTGGGCGTGGGACGCCGGAATGGTGAACAGCAGGGCGGCGGCCAGAAACCAGGCAAAACGCATTCGGGATTTCCCCATCGGGTTGCAGAGATGAGGTCTGTGTATGAATTTCCAGATTGCCCGGTCAAGCGCCGATCCTGGCCGGGCAAGGCTACTGGATCGGTGATAACTTCGATGATCCCTTGCCGGAAATGACCCGTTCGACCGCATGTTGATCGCGCAGGCCAGGATGGAGGCTTTGCTGCTGGTGACGGCGGATGCAATGATCCCAACCTATGAGGTCAAGACCCTGTCGGCGCGGGCGTGAGAAAGGGTGGTCCCATGGTTGAGGTGCATGTCATTCCGGCACTGACCGACAATTACATTCACATCCTGCATGACGCGGCCCATGGCATCACCGCCGTGGTCGATCCGGGGGAGGCAGGGCCGGTGCGTGCCTTTCTGGCCGACCGCGGCTGGCGGCTGACCCACATTCTGGCCACCCATCATCATGGCGACCATATCGGCGGCATCAACGACCTGCGCGCCGACAGCCACGCCACCCTGATCGGCCCCAGGGCGGAGGTCGATCGCATTCCCGAAATGGACGCCACCTATGGCGATGGCGACCGCTTCACCCTGGGCAGCCAGACCGTCCATGTCTTCGACACGCCGGGCCATACGCGTGGCCATTGTACCTTTTTCTGTGAGGAGGCACGGCTGCTGTTCAGCGGCGATACAATGTTCTCGCTCGGCTGCGGGCGTCTGTTCGAAGGTACCCCAGCGCAGATGTGGGACAGCTTGTCAAAGCTACGCGACCTGCCCCCCGAAACCCGGATTTATTGCGGGCATGAGTATACGGCCAGCAATGCCCGTTTCGCCCTGTCCATCGACCCGGACAATCTGGCCCTGAAGGCCAGGGCGGAGGAGGTGGCGGCATTGCGGGCCAAGGGCCTGCCCACCATTCCCGCCCGCCTGTCGAACGAACTGGCGGCCAATCCCTTCCTGCGCGCCGATGACCCGGTGCTGGCGGCCCATTTCGGCCTGACCGGGGCGCCGCAGGCCAACATCTTCGCCGCCATCCGTAAGGCGAAGGATGATTTCCGGGGATGATCCCGCCCCCGCCGCCCCCATACCTTGCTGGCCATCCCTGGCGCAATGGTTTGAACCGGCTTCGAAACGAAATAGCTTTCTAGAAACCCTTCCGCCAACGGAATGAATTTCATGAACCCTCTGACACCAAGGCAGATCATCGACCTGCTGGGCATGCGCCCGCATCCAGAAGGCGGCCATTATGTGGAAACCGTCCGGGCCGCCACCCCCGATGGCGGGCGGGCGGCGCATACCGCCATCTATTTCCTGTTGCAGGCGGGGGAATATTCCCATTGGCACCGGGTGCTGGATGCCGATGAGATCTGGCATTTCCATGCCGGCGCGCCGCTGGTCCTGACCATGTCACCCAATGGCCATGATGCCTCGGCCCATCATCTGGGCGCCGATCTGGCCGCTGGTCACCGGCCCCAGATCATCGTGCCCGCCGGTCACTGGCAGACGGCGGTCAGCCTGGGGGCCTGGACGCTTGTGGGATGCACCGTGGTGCCGGGCTTTGAGTTCGCGAAGTTCGAACTGGCCCCACCGGACTGGCGCCCCACACCACGCGCACCATCAGGAGCCTGACCGCTCCCCCCGCCGCCAGCGGAACAGCATGCGGCCCAGCGGGGCCAGCATGGCGCCCAGCATGATGATGGCAACCACCTGGATCGCCACCAGCAGGGGGGCATCCAGATCGTCATGGATCATCCGTTCCCCGAACACGGCCATGCCGCCCCCGGCGATCAGCAACAGTGCCATCATCCGCACCGGCGCCACCGGTGCCGCGCGACGCATGTCGGCGGCCAGGAATAGGGCCGACCCGATGGAGATGACGGGAAAGCACCAGGGGCAGAACAAGTGCACCAGTTCCGGCATCTCCTGCGCCGCCGCATCCTGATGCCCGCTTTCCCACAGGACCAGCATCCAGAACAGGGCGGCCGGCAGCCAGATCAGCCGTTCCCAGCCGCGCCGTCCCGGCACGGAAAAGGAAATGGCCGCGAACCCGGCCAGCAGCGCCGTCACCAGCGCCAATCCCTGTTCCGCCAGCCAGTCGGCCCGCGTCACCACCAACGACAGGTCGCCGCGCACCCCATGCCAGGTGGTTGCCAGCAGCATCAACCCGATGGACAGGACGGCCCAGCGCAACAGCCGCAGAACCGGCGGCGGTAGACGGCGGGCGGGGGTACCCTCCGCGCTCAACCGGTCGATCAGGTGGCTTACGTCAGCCATGGTCCACATCCTTCCGCAACAATTGCCGCAGCCCCGCGATCCCACGATGCACGGCCACCTTCAACGCCCCGACGCTGACGCCGCTGGCCTCGGACGCTTCCTTCAAACTCATGCCCTGGACCTTCAACATGTCGATGGCCACCCGCTGCCGCTCCGGCAATTGCGACAGAAGCGGGCCCAGATTGACCGTTGGCGGCACATCCGCCTCTGGCTGCGGGACCGTATCGGCAAGGCCGTCATCGAATTCCGTCTCCACGGCCCGGCGGCGATAGGTGCGGCGCAGGGCATCCGACAGCCGGTTGCGCGCAATGGTACCCAGCCAGGGCCCCACCGGGCGGCCCGGCTGATAGGTGGGCAGTGCCTGGTGCAGGGCCAGCAGCGCATCCTGCACGAAATCCTCCAGATCGGCGGGCCGGGCCAGCTTGCCACGCCCCACCGCCCGAACCAGGGGCACGGCGGCGCGCAGAAAGGCGCCATAGGCCGCGCGGTCGCCCTCCTGCGCGGCGGTCAGCAACCGGCCCAGATCGGCATCCTTGTCCGTCACCAGAACCCCATCCGGCCCGTTCCTGTCACTTGGGCGGCTGAGAGGGTTTGGCAACGCCGTGTTCTTCCAGGAAGGCCTTGAATTTCTTGGCATCCAGGAAATAGAGGTCAAGGCATTCATTGAACTTGTCCGGGTCCTTGATGGCCTTGCAGAGCTGTTCGGCTTCTTCGTTCGCTGTCTGCTTCTGCGCCTTTTCCGAGGCACTCATGCCGGGCGCGCTGTTCTGTGCCAGGGCCGGCGGGACAAGGGCCAGCAGCAGCGCCGGCAGGAAGGGCAGGAAGCGGCGGAAAGGGCGCATGCGTCACCTCGCAATCTGGACAGGATCAAGCAGGCGTCGCCACAGGCCGCGCAAGGCCGCATCCAGCGACAACAGCCCCGGCCCCGTCAGGAACAGGACCAGCCCCACCATGATCCATGGAATCTGTTCCGCCGCAATGGCGATACCGTTCTCGATCCCCTGCGGCGTGCGTCCGATCACCAGGAACAGCACCGCCGACATCACCGCCAGCCCCGCCGCCCCGACACGGCCCGCCAGCCCCAGGGCCAGCAGAAGGCTGAGCACGATCTCCGCCCCCGTGGTCAGGGGGGCCGAGATGCCGGCAGGCAGGAAGGGCACCGGATGCACATCGGTGAACAGAAAGGCCTGACTGTCCCAGGTGAAGACCCGGTGCCAGCCGGCGGTGGCGAACGGCCAGGCCAGCCAGAGCCGTCCCGCCAGCAGCAGCAATCCCCCGCCCCAGCGCACAAGCGCAGCCGCCCCCACCGTGGGGCCAGGATCGACCAGAAAGCGCAGCGTTGTGCGGATCATGGTTGCTCACCATCGGTTACGGCGGCGATCAGCCCATGGCCGAGCAGCAGCGCCAGCAGCGGGGAAAGCGCAGCGGCATCCCGCAGATGCCCAGCCGCCGTCAGAAGATCGGCCCCGTCAGACAGGGCCTGGACAAAGCCACCGGCGTCGGGCGGCAGCACGGTCGCCGCCACCAGCAGGTCCGGCCCGCGCCAGATCAGCGCCACCGCGTCCGGTCCCGCCAGCGGCAAGGGGGCTGCCACCCCCTTGATATCCGCCCGCCCCTCCCACCAGGGGCCAAGAACGGGCAAGGGACCAGCCAGCAGTGCCGAAGACGGCACCAGCGACAGGCGCAGGCGGGTCAGCGCATCGGGGGCGAAAGCCCCCAGCGCCGCTGGCCCCACGGGATCGGCGTCGGCAGCGAAATAGGCCAAGTGTGCCGCCCAGTCGGCGGCAGCCAGCACGGGCAGATCACCGGTCAGGTCGGCGCCGAACCCTCCACCATAGACCGACAGCATGGCTGGCCCCGGCGGGTGGGTCCGCAGATGGCGTTTCGCAGCCTCTGCAAAGGCATCCGCCCCCATGGTCCGTTCCACGCTGGGATAGGCCTGGGCCAGAACACCGGTCAGGGCCGCTGTGACGGTGGCGGTATGGATGAACAGCGCCTTATCGACCGGCACGGCAGCGGGGCGCAGAAAGGGCAGCGCACGGCCAAACGCTTCGGCATCGCCGTAGCAGGCCCCCAGCATGGCGCGTTGCAGGTCGATCAGCATGATGCCGCCCTCCGCACCGCATCCGCCTTCGCCGCCTGGGCCAGCAGTACCGGCAGCGGCGGCAGGGCCGTATCCCATTCCACCAGGGTGGGGCGCGGCCCGAACTGGCGGGTGGCAAGATCATACAGCGCCCAGACCGGGTCCGGCACGGCACTGCCATGATCGTCGATCAGCAGGGTGGCACCATCGACATCCAGGCTGGCATGGCCGGCCAGATGGATTTCCCCCACCGCGTCACCGGGAAAGTGCCGCAGCAGCCGTGCCGCGTCCTGCCCCCGGTTGCGGGCCGAGACATAGAGATTATTGAGGTCCAGCAGCAGGCCGCAGCCCGTGCGGGCCACCAGTGCCGCCAGGAACTCCCCCTCCTCCATCTGGTCCTCCTGGAACCGCAGATAGACGGACGGGTTTTCCACCAGCAGACGCCGGCCCAGCGCATCCTGCACCCGCGCTACATTGCCGGCGACGATATCCAGCGTCTCCGCCGTGAGCGGCAGGGGCAGAAGGTCGGGCACATGCGTGCCGGAAAGCCCGGTCCAGGCCAGATGGTCCGACACCATCGCCGGCTCAAACCGCGCATAAAGCGCCTTCAAGCGGGCCAGATGCTCCCCATCCACGCCATCGGCAGCACCCAGTGACAAGGCCACCGAATGAAAGGAGATGGGGTATTCCTGACGCAGCCTTTCGAGCTGCGCCAGACGCGGACCGCCGGGAACCAGATAGTTTTCCGCATGCACCTCCAGCCACCCGACCTGCTGCTTCGCCGCCAGGAAATCCGGCACATGCAGGTGCCGAAGCCCGACGCCGGCCGCATCGGCCAGGCCTGGGATGGTGTGGGGATGAGCCGGGGGGCGCATGCGGAAACCTGCCGGAACAGCGCTGCTTACTTCTTGGCCTTGGTGTTGGTGCCTTCGAAGGCGGCCATGCTGCCGCCGGCGGCTTCACAGGCTTCCTTGGTCATGGCCTTGAAATCCTGGCCGCTGTAATCGACCTTGGACTGGGTGGCGCAGGAATGGCCGGCGGCCTTGTTGGCGCAGTCATTCTCGCCGGCCTTGGACACGCCATAGCACTTCACCTTTTCCCCCTCGGCGGCATGGGCCGGGGCGGCAATGGCGGCCAGCGACAGTGCACCGGCAACGGCGGCGCCAAGGGTCAGGGCGGTCAGACGGACGGAAGTCGACATGGGTGCGTTTCCTTCGAACGGGGTCCAGGGAGAAGCGGCGCCGTCATCGGCGTCCGTATCTCTCCATTCGCAGCCTGTCAGGGAAGGTTACGCCGGGGATCAAAAAAAAATCGCCCGCCCGTGAAATTCTCAAGTCTCACCCGCTTAAGCCATTGAGCTTTTATCGGAATTCGGCCAGCCTCTCCATGGGTCAACCGACTGTCGGAGGGCGTGGCGCATGGCGGCTGACAGCTGGCACTTATGGCCGGCCCGGGCCTTGCGCACGGCGACGGACCTGTTCCTGCCCGCAGCGATGCGCGAACGCGGCTTTGATGAAAAGGCGCTGCTGCGTGCCCGCGCCTTCATCCGCGTTACCCTGCTGATCCTGTCCGGCATCCTGGTGCTCTATGCCGTCTGGGCCGTGAATGAGGGGCCGTTCGATCCCGTTAGCCTGGCTTGGGCCGTTTATGCGCTGCTGGTCGGCGGCAATCTGGTGCTGGTGCGCCTGACCGGGCGGTTTCATGAGATCACGATTGCCAATAATCTGGCGGGCCTCAGCCTGATCGCCATCCTCCTGCATTATACCGACGGCATCGCCTCCCCCCTGGTGCCGCTGTTCCTGACGGCGCTGGCCACCACGGGCAATTTCGGCGGCAACCGCGCCATCCTTTACTTCTTCTCGGGCTTCCTGGCTGTCATCTGCGGCACCTATGCTTGGCAGCTCTATAGCGGGGAAGCGCCCGCCAATATCCACAGCCGATTCGCCTTTCTGCTGACGGCGCTGCTGCTGCTGGTCCTGGCCAACCTGTCCTCGCAATCGGCCCGCACCAAGACGCGGCGCATGCTGGCCCAGGCCCGCGACGCCGCGATTGAGGGGCGACGGCGGGCCGAAAAGACCCTGGTGGACCTGCGCGAGGCGCAGGAACAGATGATCCTGCAGGAAAAGATGGCCAGCCTGGGGTCGATGGTGGCCGGCGTGGCGCATGAGGTGAATACGCCCGTGGGTCTGGCCGTCACCGGCGCGTCACAGCTGCGGACCGAAACCGCCAACATCATGGCGTTGGCCGCACAGGGGCAACTGCGCCGCTCCACCTTTGATGAATATCTGCAGGTGGTGGATGAACTGGCGACCCTGATCGAAAAGAACGCCACCCGCGCCGCCGAACTGATCCAGTCCTTCAAAGAAGTGGCGGTGGACCAATCTTCCGACGCCCGCCGCCCCTATGACCTGCGGGCCTATGCGGCGGAGGTGCTGGCCAGTCTGGCACCGCGCATCCGCCATGCTGGGCACAAGGTGGAAATGGCCGTGCCCGACGGAATCGAGATGGATGGCCATCCCGGTGCCATGGCCCAGATCATCACCAATCTGGTGATCAATTCCATCGTCCATGCCTATCCGGACGGGCGGCGCGACGGCACCTTGCGTCTGGCCGCTCGCGTGCTGGATGGCGACCGGGTCGAACTGGCCTATAGCGATGATGGCCAGGGCATTGCCCGCGAACTCTGGCCCCGCATCTTCGAACCCTTCTTCACCACGCGCCGGGGCACGGGCGGGTCCGGCCTGGGTCTGCATCTTCTGTATAATATCGTGACGGTGCGGATGGGCGGTACGGTGAGGGTGGGTGCCGCCCCCCAGGGTGGGGCCTTGTTTACCCTGAACTTCCCCCGGATCAGCCCCGAAAAGCACCCGGTCACGGCCCCTGACGACCTGTCCACCGACCATGTTGCAGTGCAATAATGCGACGGAGGCGGGGCTGTCACGGACCCTTGGCTTGCGCCGCCGGTGCGCTTCCGCCTAAGCTTCCGGCGTGATGGCGACAAGCAGGGGCCGGATCCGGACCCCGCACGTGTGAGGAGAGGAACCATGGTCGAAGTGGTAATTGCCGGTGCAGCCCGCACCCCGATCGGCGCGTTCAATGGCGCGCTTGGGTCCGTGCCCGCGCACAAGTTGGGCGAAGTGGCCATCCGCGCCGCCCTGGAACGCGCCAAGACCGACGCGGCGGAAGTGAATGAGGTGGTGCTGGGCCATGTGCTGACCGCCGCCCTGGGCCAGAACCCGGCCCGTCAGGCCGCGATTGCCGCCGGCATCCCGGCAGGCCGCACCGCCTATGCCATCAACCAGATCTGCGGCTCCGGCCTGCGCGCGGTTGCGCTGGGCTATCAGTCGCTGCTGCTGGGCGACACCGATATCGTGGTGGCCGGCGGTCAGGAGAGCATGAGCCTGTCCCCGCACGCCATGTATATGCGTGGCGGCACCAAGATGGGCGACACGTCCATGGTCGACACCATGATCAAGGACGGCCTGTGGGACGCGTTCAACAACTACCACATGGGCCAGACGGCGGAAAACGTGGCCGCCAAGTACGGCATCACGCGGGAGGAGCAGGACGCCTTTGCCGCCGCTTCCCAGAACAAGGCTGAAGCCGCCCAGAAGGAAGGCCGTTTCAAGGATGAGATTGCCGCCGTGACGGTGGCGGGCCGCAAGGGCGATGTCATCGTCGATACCGACGAATATCCCAAGCATGGGACGACCATCGAAACCCTGGCCAAGCTGCGCCCCGCCTTCTCCAAGACGGGTTCCGTGACCGCCGGTAACGCGTCGGGCATCAATGATGGGGCTGCCGCCCTGGTGCTGATGCGTGCCGACAATGCCGCCAAGCGTGGCGTGGCCCCGCTGGCCCGCATCGCCTCCTGGGCCACCGCCGGTGTCGATCCCACCATCATGGGCACCGGCCCGATCCCGGCCAGCCGCGAGGCGCTGCGCAAGGCCGGCTGGTCCATTGACCAACTGGACCTGATCGAGGCGAACGAGGCGTTTGCGGCCCAGGCCATCGCTGTGAACCGCGACCTGGGCTTTGACCCGTCCAAGGTTAATGTCAATGGCGGCGCCATCGCGCTGGGCCATCCGATCGGTGCATCGGGTGCCCGCGTGTTGGTGACGCTGCTGCATGAAATGGTGCGGCGTGACGCCAAAAAGGGTCTGGCGACCCTGTGCATCGGCGGCGGCATGGGCGTTGCCCTCTGCGTCGAACGCGACTGACGACAGTTCCAGCGGGGGTGCCAAAAGCACCCCCGTTCGCTTTCAGGGATCGGACTACCCTGAGGCACATCAAGGCGGCAAATCGCCGCCGATATTAAAGTTCAATGATTTACAGCCGGCCTGAAGGCCACAACAACGGGGGAAACAAAATGGCACGAGTGGCATTGGTGACGGGTGGTACGCGCGGCATTGGCGAGGCGATTTCCGTCGCGCTGAAGGATGCCGGCTACATCGTCGCCGCGAACTACGCCGGCAATGACACGGCAGCCGCCGAGTTTACCGAACGCACTGGCATCAAGGCCTATAAGTTCGACGTGTCGGACTTCGAGGCCGTGAAGGCCTCGGTCGCGCAGATTGAGGCCGATCTGGGTCCCATCGACGTGCTGGTCAATAATGCCGGCATCACCCGCGACGGCACCATGCACCGCATGAGCTTTGAGCAGTGGAACGCCGTCATCCAGACCAACCTGACCAGCTGCTTCAACACCTGCCGCGCGGTCATCGACGGCATGCGCGAACGTAACTTTGGCCGCATCGTCAATATCGGCTCGATCAATGGTCAGGCCGGCCAGTATGGTCAGGTGAACTACGCTGCCGCCAAGTCGGGCATCCATGGCTTCACCAAGGCCCTGGCCCAGGAAGGCGCGGCCAAGGGCATCACCGTGAACGCCATCGCACCTGGCTATATCGACACCGACATGGTCCGCGCCGTACCCGCCGACGTTCTGAAGAAGATCGTCGCCAAGGTCCCGGTGGGCCGTCTGGGCCAGGCCTCCGAAATCGCCCGTGGCGTGCTGTTCCTGGTGGCGGACGAAGGCGGCTTCATCACCGGCTCGACCCTGTCCATCAATGGCGGTCAGCATATGTATTAAGGTGCGAAGGGCGGGTGCTGGAGACAGCGCCCGCCCTACTTTCGGGCCCTCCCCAGAGCCTCCATCCGTTGCAGCAGCCGGTCGCGCCGTTCCGTTGGCATGTTGTCCACCATGCCGATCAGCGTGTCGGCATTCGGCCCCAAGCCGGCAAAGCCCAATACGTTGCGCTTGAAGCTGCGCACCCCGTGCGACAGGAAGTACAGGCGGTACAGCAGGGCCGGCATTCCCATACTGACGATGCTGCGCGTGCTGCGCCCGGCCAGCCGACGGCGACTGGCGAAGCCCTTGGCCGGTTCCTCCAGAAGGAAGGCAGGACGCGCCACCTGCTCCAGAAAGGCCTTCATCAGGGCCGGCACGTCACCCAGCCAGAGCGGAAACAGGAAGACCAGATGATCCGCCGACAGGATGGCCGCCTGCGCCGCCTGGATATCGGGCGGGATCGGCCCTTCCTCCCAATCCTGTTTTGACCGGATCAAGGGAAAGTCCAACGCGTTCAGGCGCAGCGTCTCTGCCATATGTCCGCCCGCCGCAGCACCATCCAGATAGGCGTCGGCCAGATCATCCAGCAAATGGCCATTGCCCGCATCGGGATGGCCCTGGATCAGGGTGATGGTTGCCATGCCGCAAATCCCTTCCGTCTTGCATCCAGCATCAGGATAGGATTGACCCGGTGTTCTGCGCGTTGATGCGGGTCAAGCTTTACGCACCATACTCCCTTATCTTTGCATCACGCGTCACAAGAGTCAGGTGGCTGGTTCTTACAAATGGCTCCCGGTTGAAGGCCTCGGTGCGGCAGGCATGAAATCATCTATGACGGCCTCGGGCAGGGTCAGGTCCTCGGCAACATACAGCCCGGTCAGATCGCCATAGGCCAAGGCGCACGCGCGCCGACCGCGCAAGCGGTCGAATTTGGCCTTTACCTGGGTATCGAAACGGGGAAGGGCATTGAGTACCTGTCACAGTGACGGGTCATGACTCTATGGCCGCTTATCAGAATCTGTCAATCTGGCCCCCATTGCTGGAAAATCCCATGTCTCCCCCTTCCCCCACCCATCCCCGCGTCGGTGTCGGCTGTCTGGTCTGGAAAGACGGGCAGGTCCTGTTGATCCGGCGGGGCAAGCCGCCCGGATATGGCGAATGGTCCCTGCCCGGCGGGTCGCAAGAATTGGGGGAAACCCTGTTCGCGGCGGCGGAGCGGGAGGTGATGGAGGAGACGGGGATCAGCGCACGGGCGCGGTCCGTCCTGACCGCCGTCGATAACATCGTTCATGACGCCGAGGGGCGGTTGGCCTTCCACTACACCATCGTGGATGTGGAGGCCGACTGGATCGCGGGTGCACCTGTGCCGGGCGATGACGCGCTGGATGCCCGCTGGGCCGACCTTGCCGCGTGCGAGGTATTGGTAGCCTGGGAGCCGTTGAAGCAGGTCCTGCGCGACGCCTTCGCCCGCCGCTAACTATTGCCGGCGCGCGGCCTGGATTATAAGATCAAGGCACATCCTGGACAGATGCGCCTGGACCCTTTCCATTCTGAAAAACCGTGCAACGCACCTGCATTTTCTGTTGCACCATGTTTCACATGCTCTGAAAAGTCAGCCCCGACTCCTCAATGGCTCAGCACCTGACCCAGGAAGGCCTTGGTGCGGTCACTCTGCGGGGTATCGAAGAACTGGTCGGGCGGAGCGACTTCCACGATTTCACCCTTGTCCATGAACACCACGCGGTCGGCCATGCGGCGAGCAAAACCCATCTCATGGGTGACGACCAGCATGGTCATGCCGGACGCCGCCAGATCGCTCATCACGTCCAGCACTTCCTTGACCATTTCGGGGTCAAGCGCGCTGGTCGGTTCATCGAACAGCATGATGGACGGGTCCATGCACAGCGCGCGAGCGATGGCCACGCGCTGCTGTTGCCCGCCCGAAAGCTGGCCCGGATATTTCAGGGCCTGATCGGGGATGCGGACCCGCTCCAGCAGCTGGCGCGCCTTGGCCTCCGCTTCGGCGCGCGGCATCTTCTTCACCCACATCGGGGCCAGGACGCAGTTCTCCAGGACCGTCAGATGCGGGAACAGGTTGAACTGCTGGAACACCATGCCCACGTCGCGGCGGATGCTCTCCACATGCCGGACATCATCGTCCAGCGGCACGCCCTTCACGATGATGTCGCCGGCCTGATGCTCCTCCAGCCGGTTGATGCAGCGGATCGTGGTGGATTTGCCGGACCCGGACGGCCCACAGATCACAATTCGCTCCCCCTTGGCGACCGACAGGTTCACGTCGCGCAGCACATGGAAGGCGCCATACCATTTATTGACGCCGCGCAGTTCGATGATGGCTTCGGTGGTCATTCAGAAAACTCCGTATCGAAGCGACGGGCGGTGATTGTGGCAAACATCTTCAGCATCACAGCCCTCACCGCCGCCGCCCCTGCCCAAGGACGGTCTCCAGATACCGGCTGTAGCGGGAGAGCGCGTAGCAGAACAGCAGGTAGATCACGCCCACAAACAGATAGGCTTCCTTATAGAAGCCGCGCCAGGCGGGGTCGGTCAGGGCGGCCTTGGCCGTGGATAGCAGGTCCAGAAGACCGATGACGATGACGAGGCTGGTATCCTTGAAGCTGGCGATGAAGGAATTGACCAGCGGCGGGATCACCAGCGACAGGGCCTGCGGCAGGATGATCAGGCGCTGTCGCTGCCAGTAACCCAGACCCAGGGCCTTGGCCGCCTCCACCTGTCCCTTCGGGATGGCCTGCAGGCCGGCCCGCACCACCTCCGCCACATAGGCGGCGGAGAACAGGCAGATGCCGATCAGGGCCCGCAACACCTTGTCGATGGACACGCCCGCCGGCAGGAACAGCGGCAGCATAACCGACGCCATGAACAGGATGGAGATCAGCGGAACGCCACGCACCAGCTCGATATAGACAACCGACAGGCCGCGCATCACCGGCAGGTCCGACGTCCGGCCCAGCGCCAGCAGCACGCCCAGCGGGAAGCTGGCCACAAGCCCGACGATGGACAAAGCCAGGGTCAGCGGCAGCCCGCCCCACAGCTCCGTCGGCACATAATCCAGGCCCAGCACCCCACCAAACATCATCAGGGCGGAAAAGCCGATGCCGACGGTCCAGATATAGATCAGCGCCCGACCCCAGAACCGGCGATCCGCCGAGATGACCAGGGTGCCAATCATCGACAGGATGGCCAGCGTCGGGCGCCAATGCTGATCATCGGGAAAGGTCCCGAACAGGATGAAGCGCCACTTCTCCGCCAGGAAGGCCCAGCAGGCACCGCCGGCCTCCCGGCAGGCCGCCGCATCGCCGGTCCAGTTGGCCTTGACCAGGGCCCAGTCGATGATGCCGGGGACGGCGCGAACCAGCACATAGGCGATCAGCAGCGTCAGCAGCGCGTTGTACCAGGTGGAGAACAGATTAGCCCGCGCCCAGGCCACAGGCCCCTGATTGGGGCGGATGGGGGCGGCGCGTTCCTGGGTGGTCTCGGTCACACTCATCTCACCGCTCCACCAACGCGACACGGCTATTGTACCAGTTCATCAGGAAGGACAGGCTGAGGCTGATGATCAGATAGGCCCCCATGATCGACAACACGCCCTCCACCGCCTGCCCCGTCTGGTTGATCGTGGTGTTGGCGATGGAGACGAAGTCGGGATAGCCGATGGCGACAGCCAGCGAGCTGTTCTTGGTCAGGTTCAGATACTGACTGGTCGTCGGCGGAATGATAACGCGCAGCGCCTGCGGCAGCACGACAAGCCGCAGCAGCTGCCCCCGCGTCAGGCCCAGCGCCGTCGCGGCCTCCGTCTGGCCCTTGGGCACCGCCAGGATGCCCGACCGCACAATCTCGCCAATAAAGGCCGCAGTATAGATGACAAGACCGAACAGCAGCGCCGCAAATTCCGGTGACAGGGTCATGCCGCCGCGGAAGTTGAAGCCCTGCAGCACCGGCATGTCGATGGCGCCGCCACCACTGGCCAGCAGAACCAGCAGCGGCAGCCCAAGGGTGAGGCCCAGCCCGATGGGCAGCAGCGACAGGCGCTTGCCCGTCGCGGCCTGCCGCTTGGCGTTCCAGGCGGCGATCACCAGGGTCAGAATGATACCCAGGCCGAACAGGGCTGCAACCCAGGCCCAGATTGGATCATCGGCGGGCGCGGGCAGCTTCAGCCCGCGATTGGACAGGAACACGCCCGGCAGCGGCGCCAGCGCCTGACGCGGCCCCGGCAACCCTTCAGTCAGGAGCGCATACCAGAGAAACAACTGCAACAGCAGGGGTACATTGCGCACCGATTCCACATAGAAGGCGGCGATGCGGGCCACCAGCCAGTTCGAGGATAGGCGGGCAATGCCCAGCACCACGCCCAGCAACGTGGCGAGCAGGATGCCGATGCCCGACACCTTCAACGTGTTCAGGATGCCGACCAGGAAGGCCGTGGAATAATGATCCTGCGGGCCGAATTCGACCAGCGTCTCCCCGATCTGGAACCCGGCCTCCCGGTCCAGAAAGCCGAAGCCCGACGCGATCGACAGCCGCGCCAGATTGTCCATCGTGTTGCCGACCAGATACCAGGCGACCAGCGCCACGGCCAGGGCCACGCCAAGCTGTGCCAAGACGGCACGGACAATGGGATTGTTGATGGACAGGTGAAAGGCCGCCCGCCCCGGAGGGGCGGCGGCCTTATTCGTGGTCGCGTTGCTGTCGCTCATCGGCGTCCGATTCCGGGCGTCAGATCAGCGGATCGGCGGGGCATACATCAGCCCGCCATTGGTCCACAGCGCGTTCAGGCCGCGATCCAGCTTCAGCGGGGTCTTCTTGCCGATATTGCGTTCGAAAATCTCGCCATAATTGCCGACGGCCTTGATGGCGCGATAGGCCCAGGCTTTGTCCACGCCCAGACCAGTACCCAAGTCGCCCTGAACGCCCAGCAGGCGCTGCACCGACGGGTCGGGGTCCTTCAGCTTGGCATCGATATTGGCCTGCGTGATGCCCTTCTCCTCCGCCTCGATCAGGGCGTAGATGGTCCAGCTGACAATGTCGCGCCATTGATTGTCGCCATGACGGACGACGGGGGCCAGCGGCTCCTTCGACATCACCTCCGGCAGGATGATGAAATCATCGGGCTTGGTGGCAACAGAGGCGCGCACCCCGGCCAGACCGGAGATATCGGTGGTCAGCACGTCGCAGCGACCGGCGAAGAAGGCGGCATTCACCTCGTCCAGCGCCTCGATCACCACGGGCTTGAAGGACAGGTTATGGGCACGGAACCAGTCGGCCAGGTTCAGCTCGGTCGTGGTGCCCGGCTGCACGCAGACCGTGGCGCCATCCAGCTGCTTGGCTGACGTCACGCCCAGGCTTTTGGCGACCATCAGTCCCTGGCCGTCATAGTAGACGGGTGGGGCGAAATCCAATCCCTGCGCATCCCGGGTCAGCGACCAGGTGGTGTTGCGCACCAGCAGGTCGATCTCCCCCGACTGCAACGCCGTCAGGCGCTGCTGCGCCGACAGCGGCGTATAGCGGATCTTGTTGGTATCGTTCAGGATGACGGCGGCAACGGCCTTGCAGATATCGACATCCAGGCCCGTCCACTTGCCCTGGCTGTCGGGGCTGGAAAAGCCCGGCAGGCCGGTATTCACGCCACAGGTCAGCTGCCCCTTGCTTTTGACCGCATCCAAGGTCGGGCCGGCAAACGCCGGAACGGCGGTGAAGGCAACATATGCGGCGGCCAGGGCGACCGCACCCCCAAGGCGAAGGTTCATCGTCTTTGGTTCCCCTGTTTTACCGGGGCGGGATGTCCGTCCGCCGCCCCCTTTGATGTCAGGCAGTTAAGCATTCAATGCCGCAATGAAACAACCCCGTAACGGGGACAATCGCGACAATTCTCGCGCCTGCCGCAAGGTTAGGCAGCATGATCACAAAACATCACGCGCCAACTGCTCCAGCTGGCCTTCCAGCTTGGCCGACAGGGCCTTGAACTGGGCCAGTTCCACCTCGTCCAGGCAGTTTAGCCAGCGCTGCTGCCACTCCAGGGCCAATGGGGCGATTCTCTCATAAAGTGCCCTGCCCTTGGGCGTGAAGGACAGGCGCAGCAACCGCTGATCCGATGGGTGCGTGTCACGCGACAGCAGCCCGGCCTCCACCAGCGATGTCACGGCCCGGCTGACCTTGGCCTTGTCCATGGCCGATCGTTCCACAATGTCGTTGGACGACAAGGGCTGTTCGCGGCCCAGAATCGCCATCACGCGCCATTCGGGAATGGAGATACCGAACTGCGCCTCATACCGGCGCGCCAGCTCGCGGCTGACACGCTTGGCCAGGACGTTCAGGCGATAAGGCAGGAAATCATCAAGGTCGAGCATGTCGCAAGGGTGGCCTGCCCAAAGCGGACTTGCAAGCCCCTCATTGATCCGGCATATTCGTTTCATATGAAACGATATAGTTTCAAGCGGGAGAGCACCATGCGCCGGTACATTTCCTTCCCCCGTGTCGAGGGCACCTCCTCACGCCAGGCCCACGCCGACCTACCGCAAGGCACGTTTGAGAGGGAATTGGGCCGTGAAGGTTTCTTCGGTCCCGCCACACACATGTACCACCGCAACGCCCCGACCGGCTGGACCAGTTGGGAAGGCCCCTTGCGCCCCCGCGCCTTCGACCTCAATCAGCTGGTGGAAGGCATGTCCGAAGGTCCCTGGGGGGCGAAGGAGGTGCTGTTCAACGCCCATTGCCGCATGCGCATGTGGCGCTGCGACCGGCCCATGGACCATCTGGCCCGCAATGGCGACGGCGACGACCTGATCTTCGTGCATGAGGGTGAAGGCGAGCTGTTCTGCGATTACGGCCACCTGAGCGTTACGGCGGGTGACTATGTCGTGCTGCCGCGCGGCACCATGTGGCGCCTATCTCCCACCAAGCCGGTGACGGCCTTGCTGATCGAGGCGACGGGATCGATCTATCAGCTGCCCGACCGGGGGATCGTCGGCCCGCATGCCGTGTTCGATCCCGCCATCCTGGACACGCCCAAAATCAATGAGGCGTTTCTGGATCAGCAGTCTGATAACGGCCCCGGCTGCTCCTGGCGCGTTCTGGTGAAGCGGCGAGGTGCGATCAGCACCGTCACCTATCCGTTCAACCCGCTGGATGCTGTGGGCTGGAAGGGTGATCTGGCGCCTGTACGCCTGAATGTGAAGGATGTGCGGCCGCTGATGAGCCACCGCTACCACCTGCCGCCCAGCGCTCACACCACCTTCGTCGCCAACCGCTTCGTCGTCTGCACCTTCGCCCCGCGCCCGTTTGAAACGGATGAGGGGGCGATCAAGATCCCGTTCTTCCACAATAACGACGATTATGACGAGGTGCTGTTCTACCATGCCGGCGACTTCTTCAGCCGCGACAATATCAAGGCCGGCATGATGACCTTCCACCCGTCAGGCTTCACCCACGGGCCGCACCCCAAGGCGCTGGGCAAGATGCTGGTGCAAACCAAGCCGGCCACCGACGAATATGCCGTCATGGTCGATACCCGCGACGCGCTGGAGGTGGCGGACCTACCGGGCGGCGTGGAGAACCCCGCCTATGCCGATAGCTGGCGCGTGAAGCCGTAACCTTTGCCCGATAGATGTCGCATCCCCTCCTCGGAGCCTCCCCTATGAAACTCGCCTCCCTGCAGCAGGGCCGTGATGGCCGTCTGGTTGTTGTGTCGGATGATCTGTCACGCTGCGTGCCCGTGCCGGATATCGCGTTGACGCTGCAACAGGCGCTGGACCATTGGGACAGCGTGGCCCCTGCACTGGCAGCCATCGCCGCCAAGCTGAATGCCGGGGAGATCGAGGGGCAGCCGTTTGATGAGGCGGACTGCGCCAGCCCCCTGCCGCGCGCCTACCAATGGGCCGACGGGTCGGCCTATGTGAACCATGTCGAACTGGTGCGGAAGGCCCGCAATGCCGAGATGCCGCCCAGCTTCTGGACCGATCCGCTGATGTATCAGGGCGGGTCTGACAGTTTCCTGTCGCCCCACGACCCGATCCTGATGGCGGATGAGGCTTATGGCATTGATCTGGAGGGCGAGGTCGCCGTGGTCACCGGCGATGTGCCCATGGGTGTCACCCCGGAACAGGCCAAGGCCCATATCCGCCTGATCATGCTGGTCAATGACGTGTCCTTGCGGGGCCTGATCCCGAACGAGCTGGCCAAGGGGTTCGGCTTCTTCCAGTCCAAGCCCAGCAGCGCCTTCAGCCCTGTAGCCGTCACGCCCGACAGCCTGGGCGACGCCTGGGATGGCGGCAAGCTGCACTTGGCCCTGCTGTCGGCCATCAATGGGCAGCCGTTTGGCAAGCCCAATGCGGGCGTCGACATGACCTTCGACTTCCCCACCCTGATTGCGCACGCCGCCAAGACCCGCCCCTTGTCAGCGGGCACCATCATCGGGTCGGGCACGGTATCCAACAAGGACCCGGATGGCGGGCCGGGCCGCCCGGTGTCGGAAGGCGGCCTGGGCTATAGCTGCATCGCCGAAATCCGCACCATCGAGACCATCCGCGACGGCAAGCCCTCCACCCCCTTCCTGCGCTTCGGCGACCGTGTGCGGATTGAAATGAAGGACAAGGACGGGCGTTCCGTGTTCGGCGCCATTGATCAGCAGGTTGCCAAGTACGAGGGGTGATGGGTGCGAGCGGTAGTGGTAGCGCGGATTAGGCGGAGCCGTAATCCGCGGACCGACGCCAGCCAGGTTACCCGCGGATTACGCTTCGCTAATCCGCGCTACGCCCCGCCGCCGTTCCTCACAAACCCCGCAGCCCCCCGCTGGCCCGGATCACCTCCCCCGTGATCCAGGCCGCGTCAGGCCCGGCCAGCCAGGCGACCACGGCAGCGATATCCTCGGGCTCCCCAATGCGGCCAAGGGCGGTACGCTTGGTAATCTCGCCTTCGCGCGACCGGTCGCCGGTCTTGAACCGGTCGGTGGCCGTCACGCCGGGGGCGACCGTGTTGATATTGATGCCCTGCTGCCCCAGTTCCTGCGCCAGGACGCCGGTCATGGCATGGACAGCGCCCTTGGACGCGGCATAGACGGAACGGAGGCCCACTGGCATGTCGGTGATGACGCTGCCGATATTGATGATCCGCCCACCGGGCTTCATGGCCCGCGCCGCCTCCCGCGCCATCAGCAGGGGCGTGGCGGCATTGACGGCCAGGACCTGTGCCAGTTCCAGTGAGTTGATCTCCGCAATGGGCGCGAAACGGCCCGTGCCGGCATTATTGACCAGGATATGGGGCACGCCCAACGCTGCCGACACGGCGGCGAACAGGGCCACTGCCCCGCCCCGGTCCGACAGGTCGGCAAGGTCGGCCTGGAAGGCCTGCGCCCGAACCCCGTATTCCCTGCCGCAGCGTTCGGCCAATTCCTCCGCCGATTGCCGGTGGGACCCGTAATGGACCGCCACATCCGCCCCGTCACGGGCCAGCCGTTCGGCAATGGCCGCACCGATGCCCCGCGACGCGCCGGTGACCAATGCTATCCTGCCTTCCAACGGACGGGCCATCGCCCCCTCCCCCTCATCGTAACCCTTGGCCGGTGATATCACGAAGATGCAGCTTCACACCTATTTCCGATCCTCCGCCGCCTATCGTGTCCGCATCGCGCTGGCGCTGAAAGGCATCGCCTGGGACCCGGCCTATGTCCACCTACTGAAGGATGGCGGGCAGCAGAAGGCAGCCGCCTACCGCGCCGTCAACCCGCAGGGGCTGGTGCCGACCTTGGTGGATGGCGACGCGGTGATCCCGCAATCGCTGGCCATCCTGGAATATCTGGAAGACCGCTGTCCAACGCCTGCCCTGCTGCCCGCCGATCCGGCGGCGCGGGCCAGGGCGCGGTCCATGGCGCTGGCCATTGTCGCGGACCTGCATCCGCTGAACAATCTGCGCGTCCTGACCTATTTGCGCGGTGCCCTGGGTCAGGGGGAGGAAGCCGTGAAGGCCTGGATCGCGCATTGGACGGCGGAAGGGTTTGCGGCCCTGGAACAGATGGTGGAGGGGCCGGATTTCTGCATCGGCGGGGCCGTCAGCTTCGCCGACCTGTGCCTGGTACCGCAGATGTTCAACGCGCGGCGATTCGGCGTGGACCTGACGCCCTATCCGAAGCTGGTCGCCATCGACGCCCATTGCCAGACGCTGGCCGCATTCCAAGGGGCAGCACCGGGGCGGCAGGGGGATGCGGAATGACAAAGGGCCCTTCCGACGGCGATACCGCCGGAAGGGCCCTTTGACGGGATCATACCCGCGATTACCGCACCGGCTCGTCCGATACCTTCACAGCCAGCTTGCCGGTATTGCCGCCCGTGAACAGCTTGTTGAAGCTGGTCAGGGTGTTCTCCAGACCCTGGTCCAGTTCCACCTTCCACTTGATCTGACCGGCGGCCAGCCAGGGACCCATTTCGGCATACATTTCCGCCATGCGGGGGGCATAGTCGAGGACCAGGAAGCCCTCCATCCGCGCCCGGCGGCTGACCAGAACCGACAGGTTGCGGGGGCCCGGCGCCGGCTCGGTCGAGTTATACTGGCTGATGGCACCACAGAAGGGGATGCGCCCCTTCACGTTCAGCAGGCTCAGTGCCACCTCGGTGATCTCACCGCCGACATTCTCGAAATAGATGTCGATACCGTCCGGCACGGCGTTCTTCAACGCCTTCTGCCAGCCCTTTTCCTTGTAATTGACGGCCGCGTCATAGCCCAGTTCACCCGTCAGCCAATCGCACTTGTCCGCCGACCCGGCGACACCGACCGCGCGGCAACCCTTCAGCTTGGCGATCTGCCCGACCAGCGAGCCGACTGCCCCGGCGGCGGCGGAGACGACCACCGTCTCCCCTTCCTTGGGCCGACCGATATCCAGCAGGCCGAAATAGGCGGTCGCCCCCGTCATGCCCAGCGGCCCCATATAGGCCGACAGCGGCAGGCCCGGAATGTTGGGCACGCGGCCAAAGGACGTGCCGTCAGCAACGGTGTAATCGGCCCAGCTGCCCATGCCGGTGACGATGTCGCCGACCTTGAACTTGGCATGGTTGGACTGATCCACCACGCCCAGCACCAGACCGCGCATGGTGGTGTTCAGCGGGACCGCCGGCAGGTAGCTGTCATACTGCATCCAGACCGCATTGGTCGGGTCCAGCGACAGATAGACAGTGCGGACCCGGATCTGCCCCTCGCCGGCGTCTGGCGCCGGCGCCTCGCGCAGGGACAGAACCTCGCTGAAATTGCCGCCCTTGGGACGGTCCAGCAGCAGCCAATGGCGGTTGATGGCGGTGGACATGGATATCTCCCCAGAAGATTTGTCGGATGATTGAGGAACAGCATCGTTCAAACGCTTGTTCGACTCAAGTGCGTTTTCGTCCGATCGTTCTAAAATCAGCAGCCGTGATGGGTTGTCATCCCCATGGTGTTGGCGCAACATCAACGGACCCAGGAAACAGTAGAAAGCCCGCAAAGACGGGCCGGGTGGGGGGATGGGTTTTCTTTTACCGACTTTTGACGAGGCGACGGAACGGCGTTTCGACGTCTGGCGCGCTTCGCGTCTGAACGACGCCTTGCTGGCGCCGGTGGCCATCGGCGGTTTGGCGATGTTCAGTTTCCTGGCATGGGACTGGCTGCTGGACCCTACGCAATTCCTGGCCTGTCTGCTCATCCGTGGCACCGGCACCATCATCATGATGGCCTGTGCCTGGAAATTGCTGCGCACCCGAGCGACACCGTTGCAACTGCGCTGGCTTGGCATGCTGGCGGTGTCGGCGGGAACGGTCTCCATCGCCCTGACACAGTTCCTGTTGCAGGATGGTTTCCTTTACGGACCGGCGGGGCTGGCCCTGTTTCCCACCGTATCGGCGGTTGTGGTGACACGGGCGCGGCAGGTGCCTCTGCTGAACCTTCCGGGCTTTGCCGTTGTAGTGGCGCTGCTGCTGTTGAAAGGGGTGGAAGGGTTCGCCCTGTTCAACGTCATCGCCTTTGTCGGCACCGGGGTGTTCGCGTCGGGCATCCTGGCCTTGGCCCTGGAACGTACGGCCCGGTACGGGTTTCAGCTGGAATTGCGGCTGGAGGAACAGGCGCATATCGACCCGCTGACCGGCATCGCCAACCGCCGCCGCCTGGAACAGGAAGCCCGCGACGAGGTGGAACGGGCGCGGCGTTTCAACCGGCCCCTGTCGCTGATGATCATGGACCTGGACCATTTCAAGGGCGTCAATGACCGGTACGGGCATCCGTTCGGCGACAAGGTGCTGCGCACTTTGGCCGATCTGGGCCGCGCCAACCTGCGCCAGACCGACCTGTTCGCGCGGGTGGGCGGTGAGGAATTCGTAGTGCTGATGCCGGAAACCACGGCGGAGGCGGCGGCACAGCTGGGCGAACGGCTGCGCGGTCTGCTGGCGGCCACGCCGATCAATGACGGGGAGCATGTGGTAACCGTGACGGTCAGCGCCGGCATCGCCGCCCATGGGCCGGACGCGCCAACCATGGAGGCGCTGATGGCCATGGCCGACAAGGCCCTGTACGAGGCCAAGGCCCAGGGCCGCGACCGTGTGGTGATCGGTCCCGGGGGGGTGGGATAGGGGCTGGGTTAGAACCCCGACACAGGATACTCTGCGGGTTCTGACCCAACCGGAGTATCGAACGATGGATTTCGCTACCGCCGATCTGGTCGATGCACATGAACCTGTGATCGCCAGCTGTTCCACACAGTTCCGCAGTTTCGGCGGGCATGCCCGCTTTGCCGGCCCCATTCGCACCGTCCGCTGCCACCGCGACAACGCACTGCTGAAATCGATCCTGTCCACGCCTGGCGATGGTGGGGTGCTGGTGGTGGATGGCGGTGGGTCGCTGGCGTCGGCCCTGGTGGGCGATGTCATCGCGGGCCTGGCTGTCCGGAATAGCTGGTCCGGGATCATCGTCAACGGCGTGATCCGCGACAGCGTCGCCATATCGACCCTGCCCCTGGGCCTGAAGGCGCTCGGCACCAATCCGCTGAAAAGTGCGAAGACCGGGGCGGGAGAGGCGGATGTGACCGTGGCTTTCGGTGACTGCGCCTTCACACCCGGCCACTGGGTCTATGCGGATGAGGACGGGGTGGTCGTTCTGCCCACCCCGGCCTGATCCGATCACTTTGTTCCCTCAGGCGCCGGGCGCCGCCATCCGGCAGCTTGGCTTACGGCGCATGAGCGCCGGGCCGGCGGTCGCCGGGCCTCCACCGGCATGAGTCAGAAACTCATGCTGGCGGCATCACGGCGTCGGTGGAGCGGGTTCCGCCGCCGGTGCCGCGACAGGGGCCGGCGGCAGCACCGTCAGGGTGCCCGCCGCGGTACGGGCATAACGGCTGCCATCGTTCAGATCGTCCAGGCGGGCCGACGGCAGGGTGAAGTTACCCTGGGTGACGGCGCGCGCCAGATAGACCAGACGGAAATTGCCGCTGTCGGGCATGCCGTCCAGGGCGGCCACAAACCGGTCGTCGCGGAATTCCACCAGGGCCGCTTCTGACAGGGTGCCCAGCCAGGACAGATCGCCCAACTGCGCGCTGCCGGCCAGCCGCACATTCTCCACCACCAGCCCGGCGGGCAGCGGGTCGATCAGCAGCAGCGGACCCGTCAGCGGCTGGTCGGCCTTGCCCTCCAGCACCACGACCAGCAGGTCGCCGGCGCGGATGTTCTTCAGGTTGGCGGGCCGTCCCTTCCCATCCTTGAACTGGCGGGTCAGCGTCAAGCCACCCGCCGCTTCCGCCTTGTCCGGGGTGGACAGGATGCCTGCGATGGTGGTCAAGGTGCGGACCGGCGCATCGCCCCGGTTGGCGACGGACAGAGACGCCCCATCAGCCAGCGCGCGCAACAGCGGGCCGTTATTGCCCGTCACCGCCTGCCCATCCACGGTCAGGTTGAGGGCCGGGCCGCGGGTGGCCAGGGCCTGTGCTGCCAGCAGCAGCCAGGCTCGTTCCTGCGTGGCGACCAAGGCCGGATCGCGCAGCATACCGGCCAGGGTATTCTCCTCCGCCTGGATACGGGCGGGATCGGCATTGGCCGCAATCAGCAGGGCCAGCGTCGCCGCACGGTCGCGCAGCGGGCTGCCGAAATCACGCACGCCCGCCACACCCGGCAACGGATCATCCAGACGCGACAGGATATCCCCCGCCCGCTGCCCATCGCCCAAGATGGCGAAGGCGGCTGCGATCTGGGCCCGCGCCAGACGGGTGGGAACACGGGCCTGGAACGTTTCCTGGAA
The DNA here is from genome assembly GCA_001296005.1 of alpha proteobacterium AAP38. Classification (GTDB taxonomy): domain Bacteria; phylum Pseudomonadota; class Alphaproteobacteria; order Azospirillales; family Azospirillaceae; genus Niveispirillum. The sequence continues at coordinate 90,609 of LJHR01000007.1, forward strand.
GAAGCGCAGCGGCGTGGCGTCGATGGCGCGGGCGCGCGCGGCAACATAGAGCGCATAGGCGCGCGCCGGCAGTTCCGCATCCTCCACCCAGCGATTGCCGATGGAGCGGACCAGCCAGTCCATGCCGCGACGATAGCCATCTTCGGGCACGGTGAAGCCTGCCTCCCGCGCACGGGTCAGCACATCCAGGGAGAACGCGGTCAGCCAGGGATCGGCGGGGCCTTCATGCGACCACAGCGAGAAGGCACCATCGGCCCGCTGCCGCCCGATCAGCCGTTCAACCAGATCGTCGGCCTTGGCCTTCAGCTTGTCATCCGCCGGCAGGCCCAGCGCCTTCTGCCAGTCATTGGCACCGGGCAGCGGCAACAGTCGCGAGGCAATCTGATCCGCTGAGCCAAAGGGCCGGGCATCAATCAGCAGCAGATGGGTCAGCGCGTCCAGCGTGTCATGCGTGCTGGCCATGGCCAGCTTCCACGAGGCACCGGCAATGGCACCATCCGGCTTCGGCACCGCCAAGGCCACCGTCTGGCCGGGGGCGATCTGGCCGCGCACCTGCGTTGCCGCAACGGCGTGGGCCGGGCGGATATTAAGGGGGAAGCGGCGGGTCAGGCTGTAACCTTCGGGACCCGTCACATTGACGACCAACACACCATAGCCGGGGTCGCCGGCCACCAGGGTACGGTCAATGGACAGCTTGCGGCCCCGGGCCAGCGCCTGGAAGCTGGTTTCGGCCTTGCCGCCTTCCAGCTTCACCGGCCCTTCCGCCGACAACGACACCTTGTAGGCACCGCGCACGGGACCCGACACATTTTCCAGGTTCAGGGAGATGCGCGCCCTGTCGCCCGGCGCCAGGAAACCCGGCAGGGTCATATCGGTGGCGATGTCGTCGCGCACATCCAAGGCACCCTTGCCCACGCCGACCTTGGCATCGGACCAGGCGACGGCGATCAGGGAAAGGCGGCCCGCCATGTCGGGCAGGACCAGATTGACCTCCGCCTTGCCATCGGCACCAACCGTCACCACACCGGAATGCAGCGCCGTTACGGGACCGCTGCGCGGGGCCGTCGTGATACGGGTGCCGCCCTTGTCCTTGTCGCCGCCATTGGCGGGGGCGGATGCGGTGCTATTGTCGGGATTGACCAGACGGCCATAGACATCGCGCAGTTCCACGGCCAGCCGGCGCTTGCCCAAAAACCAGCCGACGGGATCGGCGGCCTGCGTATCTGGCAGGCGGGCCACGCTTTCATCCACCGCCGTCACCAGCAGGCGGATGATCGATCCCGGTTCCGCCCCCGTCACCGTCACGGGCAACTTCACACTCCCGCGCGGATGCACCGCCGGCTGTTCGGCGATGGCAACCGACAGGGAACGGTCGGCGGGATCGACAGCGACCCAGCCCATGCCCAGGGCACGGCGCGGCGGCGTGCGGTTGCCGGCATCGGCGGGCGCGAAGGACGTGGCCAACACATAGGCGCCGGCCGTGATGTCATCGGGCAACGGCAGTTCGACGAAGGCCCCCTCCGTTCCGATCTCGCTGACCAGCGTATGACGGATGGCGCGGTCGGCCAGCGCGATGGCGACCGTCCCGGCATAGGGCGGGCGCACGAAGACCCGCACCTTCTGACCCGGCTTGTGCAGCGGTTCCTGTACCTTGACCTCTACCGCGTCTGGCGTGTCAGCCAGCTTGGCCGATACCCACCAGCCGGCGGAGAACCGCACCGACGAGGCGATGCCCGTAGCCGGATCAAACACTTCCAGCCGGTAACGTCCGGCGCGGACCTGTTCCTCAATGGTGGCCGGCTGACCGGCGGCGACATTGATCGATCCGCCCGTCAGGCGGCGGTCCTTCACGATGGTGCGGTATTCCCAGCGGCCATCGGCGGCGTACCATTCATAATCATATTCTTCTTCGAACAGGTCCCAGGTCAGGCCGTTACGGGCGACCTTCTGCCCATCCGGGGCCACGGCCAAGACGTCGACGGCCACCGTCGCCCCTTCGGGCACGGCATCACCGCTAAAATTCGGCTTCAGACCCAGGGTGAAGGGCTGGAACTCCACCGGCAGGACCAATTCCTGATCGACCGAGCGGCCACCGACATCATGCAGCGTGGCGCGCAGCACCGCCTCCAGCCGGCGGCTGGTATCGGGTAACTTACCCAGGTCGAAGGTCAGGACCGCCTTGCCATCGGCACCCGTGGTAAAGCCGGGCAGTGCCCGCCTTTCAGGGGCCAGCCCCTGCTGCGCCAGACCGAACCGATACCCGTCCAGACCGGGGCGCGGCCTGTCGGTGGGGCGCAGGGTCAACGTCATCTCACCGGGCAGCAGGCCGGCAGCCCCGCCATTCAGGTAGCGGGCATCAATGGTCAGCCCGACCTTGCCATCGGCGCCGATGCGGGCGCGGTCAGCGGTCAGGTCGAAACCGATACGGGCGGGGGCAACCTCCCCCACATTGAACCGGGTCTGGCCCACGGGCGGGCCGTTGGGGTCCAGATGCGCCGTCGCGGTCCAGCGGCCCGAGGGTGCGTTGGCGGGCAATTCCACACGCCAGACATGGGCACCGGCCCCACCATCATCAACCAGCCGGCGCTCCACCTCCAGCCCATCCGGGCGCACTACCTTGAAGGTCAGCTTCTGTCCCGGCAGCGCCTTGGCGTCGGCGTCGCGCAGCAGGGCCGTCAGCCAGACCGGATCACCGGGGCGATAGGCCCCGCGCTCGGGGAACAGATAGGCATCGGCATTGCCGGTCAGCAGGCGCCCGCCATCACCCTTGCCAATCAATTCAACCGCCGGCGCGCCGAAATCCAGCAGGGAGAAGCCGCCATCGGGCGTGGAGGCGAACAGGGCCTGGGGGGCGGCCTCATTGGTGCCACCCACCTGGGACGCGTCGAATCGGGCCAGACCATCGGCACCGGTGACCGCCCGACCCAGTTCCCGCTTGTCACGGGCCACCAGACGCAGTTCGACACCGGCCTGCGGCTTGGCCGAAGACAGGCTGCGCGCGAAGACATACAGGCCGTTGCCGGCCTTGAAGCTGGTCAGGCCCAGGTCGGAAACGACGAACCATTGCGTGGCGCGCTTGTCCCAGGCCTGGAAGGACAGGGCCGCATCCTCCGCCACCGCGACATAGACGCCGGGGGCCAGATCACCGATCACGGCATCGATGGGAAAGGCGATCTGGGCGGCCTTGTTCCGCTCACCCCCAATGGCCATCTCCCCGCGCCAGACGCGCTCCCCCTTCTGGTCCAGGACGTCGCCGATCTCGAACTCGGTCATGGTTTGGTTGGAGCGGCCATAATAGAGCTGCTCCACCAGGGCGCGGTCATTAAGGCGCAGCACCGTCAGGCGCGCCCGTTCCACATTCACCCCGCGCAGCGGCAGCCCCTCTGCATCCACGCGCGGCAGGATATAGCCCTGGCCGCGGAAGGACAGGCTGGGCTTGCGGTCGGGCACGGCCAGATCGCGGCTGATGGCGTCGGTCAGCTTTTCCTTGGCGCCTGCCGCCGGCAGGCCGGCATTGATGGTAACGGCATAGCGCTGACCATGTTTGAGGCCGTCCAGGCACAGGCTCTGATCACGCACCACGATGGACACGCCCTGCGCCGGCTCCACCGTCACGAACCGCGTCAGTTCAGTGCTGCGGCCACGCGGACGCGGCAGGGGACGGGAGAAGGCGAAACAGGCCTGCGGCTTGTCCCGTTCAGCGGCGATCTCCACCCCCGTCAGCTCAAACGGGCGTGTCTCCGGCCCGGCCTTTGGCGGGGCGGCGGGTGGCGGCGCCCCCTCCTGCGCGGCAAGAGCGGCGGGCGCCAGGAGAAGACCCGTGGCGAACAGCAGTGCGTGAATGCGCGGCATATTGATCGGAATGCGGATGACGGGAAGGAACATGCATAGCATGAAACGCCGGGATTATGGCGTCACAACGGCCAGAGGACGCTGTTTTCAAGCAGTTTGCAACAAGGTCGTTGGCATGACGCCGTTCCACAGGCCCGCGATACCGCGTTTCATTGCCTGATCCCCGCCATCATGTTAGCGCCATACTGGTCCAACATTGCTTGCCATGCCAGAGGTCCCATGACAGACGCCGATGACAGCCAGATGCCGCAGCGCCGCGTGCCACAGCTGGACTGGCCCCGGCTGATCCTCTGGCTGGGCGGATTCGCGCTGCTGGGGCCGGCGCTTTGGAATGGCTTTCCCATCGTGTTCTTCGACACGGCCGGCTACATCAAGCGTGTGCTGGATTGGGACCTGGAGCCGGGCCGTTCCTTCTTCTATGGTCTATTCCTCTATGTCACGTCGGGCGGCTGGTTCAGTTTCTGGGGACCGATCCTGGCGCAGGCGGGGGCGACCCTGTGGCTGATCCATCTGCTGCTGCGCGTGCATCGGATCGGGTTCCGTGACTGGCCGCTGCGGCAGGTCACGGGGGCGGTGGCCATCGCGCTGTCGGCCCTGACGGGTGTGTCCTGGTATGTGGCGCAGGTGATGCCGGATATCCTGCTGCCCTTGCTGGTCCTCTGTTTCTGGCTGCTGTCCTTCCGCTGGGACGATCTGGACTGGCGGGAAAGGCTGGGCGTGGCGGCCATCGGCCTGCTGGCCCTGCTGTCGCACATGTCCTCCATGGCGCTGGCCGGTGGGCTGGTGCTGACCATCGCGGCGGCCAAGGGGCTGGACCGCTGGCGGGGTTGGGGCCTGTCACCGCGCGTCTGGCCGGCGGCGGCCCTGCTGGCCCTGTCGGTCATCGCCATGCCGACCCTGCATATGGCCCTGATCGGCAAGCCGGGCTTCACGCCGGGTGGCCCCGTCTTCATCTTCGGACGGCTGGTACAGGATGGGTTGGCCCAGCGTTACCTGACCGACCATTGCCCGGACCCGACCATCAAGCTGTGTGCCTTTAAGGGCAATCTGCCGGCCACTGCCGATGATTTCATCTGGCACAAGGACAGCCCGTTTGTCGCCATTGGCGGCTGGGACAGTGCCACGCCGGAGCTGTCGCGGCTGGTGGGTGGCATCGTCAGCGCCTATCCGGGTGCCTTCCTGTCCACGGCCCTGGTCGCCACCAAGGATCAGTTGCTGATGGTCCAGACCGGCGATGGGCTGGATGAATGGCAGGAGGTGACGCGCTGGATCTTCCGCGCCTTCATGGCCGACGGCATGCATCAGGCCTTTGCCGGGGCGAAGCAGCAGCGGCAGAAGACGACGCAGGACCTATTCGACGCACTGAACCTCATACATGTGCCGATGGCGCATCTGTCGGGTCTGGGCTTGATTCTGGTTGCCGCCTGGGGCTTTCGCACGGGCCGGCGTGATCTGGCGGCGCTGGCCCTGTTCGTCCTGATCGCGCTGATCGGCAATGCCTTCATCAATGGCGCCCTGTCCAACCCGCATGACCGGTATCAAAGCCGCATCGTCTGGCTGGCGACCCTGGTCGTGGGGGTGGCGGCACTGCGGGCCGTCACGCCGCCACGGTCAGGGGCGGCAGGCTGATCGCCTGGATTTCCCGCACCAGGAAATCGATCAGGGGCTGGATCGGACCATCCTTGGCCCGATCCTCCCCAAACACCGCCGTCTCCACCGGGTCCAGCGCCGGGAACCCATCGGCGGGACCCAGCACCCGCAGACCGGGCACCAGGGCGCCCGCGCCCAGGCACGTCACACCCAGCCCGGCCAGTGCCGCCGCCCGCACCGCCATGAAGGACCCGCTGGCATAGGTCGTGTGCCAGGACCGCCCCGCCCGGTCCAGCGCGGCCACGGCGCGGGTACGGTAGATGCAGGGATCGGGCAGCAGGCAGAGGGGTACCGGCGCGTCCCCGGCCTCTGCCCGCCAGTCGCTGGACGCCACCCAGACGACGGGCTCGCGCCACAGGAACCGGCCCTGCGGCCCCGTCTCGTTCCGCTTGGCGATCACCACATCCAGGCGGCCCTCGGCAATCTCCTGCACCATGTCGCTGCCCAGGCCGACCGACACGTCCAGGCGCACACGCGGATGGGCGCGGCGGAACCGGGCCAGCAGCAGGGGCAGATGTTCGGGCGCGAAATATTCGGCCACCCCGAACCGCACCAGCCCTGCTGCCTCGGGCGCCATCAGCCGCGCCACCGTCTCATCATTCAGGGCCAGCAGGCGGCGGGCATAGGAGAGCAGCAGCTCCCCCTCCCCCGTCAGGGTCATGGCCCGGCCCGTACGGTCAAACAGGCTGCGGCCCAGCGTGGCCTCCAGCCGTTTGATCTTCATGCTGATGGCCGATTGCGTGCGGTGCAGCCGTTCGGCCGCTGCCGTGAAGCCATCATGATCGACAATGGCCACAAAGGCCCGCAACGCATCCATATCCAGATCGGTCAAACGGCCCGGCATCATCACAATCCTTGATTATCTCCATAAAGATAATTCGTTTCCCTTATTCAAAGGTCAAGCCCATCCTGTTGTCATGACACGGGCCAATGGCCCCAACCCGATGGAGATGATGATGAAGGCGGTCCTGCTGAAGGATTTCGGTGGTGTGGACAATCTGGAACTGGCCGAGGTGCCGACACCCGTGGCGGGGCCGGGGCAGGTTCTGGTCAAGATCCATGCGGCCAGCGTGAACCCGGTCGATACCAAAATCCGCAAGAATGGCCGCGCCATTGCCGCCGACCTGCCCTCCATCCTGGGCTGTGACATGGCCGGCACTGTGGTGGCCCTGGGCGAGGGCGTCAGCGGCTTTACCGTCGGGCAGGCCGTCTATGGCTGTGTCGGCGGGGTGAAGGGGTTGCAGGGAACCTATGCGGAGTATGTGGCCGCCGATGCCAAACTGCTGGCGCCGGCCCCTGCCGGCCTGTCGCTGCGGGATGCCGCCGCCCTGCCGCTGGTCACCCTGACGGCGTGGGAGGCGCTGGTGGACCGGGCGCGGGTGCAGCCGGGACAGAAGGTGCTGATTCATGGCGGGGCCGGCGGTGTCGGCCATGTCGCCATCCAGATCGCCAAGATGCAGGGCGCACACGTCACCACCACCATCTCTTCCGATGAAAAGGCCGATCTGGCCCGGTCCTTCGGCGCGGACGAGGTGGTGAATTACCGGACCGAAGCGGTGGAGGCCTATGTCGCCCGCCTGACGGGCGGCCAGGGCTTCGACATCGTGCTGGACGCCACCGGCGGCAGCGACATCGCCACCAGCTTCGCCGCCGCCCGGTTCAACGGGCAGGTGGTGACCATCGTGGCGGGGTACAGCGCCGACCTGTCGCCCATGCATGGCAAGGGGTTGAGCCTGCATGTGGTCTTCATGCTGCTGCCCATGCTGTATGACCATGGCTTTGCCATCGACCGCGCGCATCAGGGCAAGGTTCTGGCCGATACCGCCAGCAAGCTGCGCCCCCTGGTCGATCCCACCCGCTTCACCCTGGCCGATATTGGTGCCGCCCATACGCGGCTGGAGGATGGCAAGGCACAGGGCAAGCTGGTGATCGATGTGGCGTGATCCCTGCTTCAACAGGGCGCATTGAAATATTGCCCTTGATCCGCCACTTTGTTGCATGAACATTGTTCTCTGGCGAAGGTTTCGGCCTTCACCCGCGTATAAGGCTTAACTGCCCCGGGCTCGCCCTTGGGCAGTTAAGCGGCTGGTGACCACCAGCCCGGCGCCCATGCGCCGTAAGCCCAAGCTGCCGGAAGGCAGCGCCCGGCGCATGAGGGAACGTGAAGACAGGGGCGGTGCGGCCGGCGGCACGGGAATGATGCCGGTGATAGATTGCGTCAAGGAGCGTAGGTCATGAAAGTCAACCGTCAAACGACCATCCGGGGCCTGATTGCCGCCGGCGCGCTGCTGGGGCTTTCGGCCTGCGCCAACCCGCAGGCCGATCAGGCCGCCTATGCCCAGCAGGCCTTTGTCGGCATGCCCAAACAGACCCTGCTGTCCTGCGCCGGCGTGCCGACGCGCAGCGCCAGTGTCGACAATGTCGATTACTACACCTACACGTCGGAACGGCTGGTCACCACGCCCGCCCCTGGCCCGCATTTCGGCTTCGGTTACGGCTATGGCTATCGCCGCCCCTGGTCGCCCTGGGGCTGGGGTGTCGGCTTTGACGATTACCCGGAAACCGAAACCCGCGACTGTCAGGCCACCTTCACGCTGAAGGACGGCGTGGTGCAGCGCATCGTCTATAACAGCGCCAGCGACGGCCAGGCCGCCCGCCTGGGCCAGTGCTACCGCATCGTCGAAAACTGCCTGGCCCTGATCCCGCAGCAGCAGAGCCAGCAGGGGAAGTAAAGCCCGGCTGCCTGACCTGTTGTTTTAAGGAAAAGCCCGACGGATCACTCCGCCGGGCTTTTTTCATGGCCGCACCCATGCCGACCGGTCCCGTGCAACGAAATGCAACACAAAATAAAGGGGTGTTTCATCACCCATGGCGGTTCCACACCGACAGCACGGGGCGTCGGCAGGGGGAAGGCGCATGGGTGGCGTTGATGGTATCAAGGTAGCAGAACCGGCCCCGGAAGTCAGCGGTTAGGGTGGGGTGGGCGTGGTGGAACAAGTCCCCAGATCGACCAAAGGCCCGCCAGCTTGGCGATTAACAGCTGATGTAGTAACATGGCCACATTAGAGGCAGGAGGCGCGTCATGGCCGTTACAACGGTATCCAGCCGGGAACTGAACCAAGACCTGGGCAAGGCGAAGCGCGCCGCCACGCAGAACCCTGTCGTCATTACCGACAGGGGCAAGCCGGCGTTCGTGTTGTTGTCTTATACTGAGTATCAGCGTCTGAGCGGTGCAGCACCGGGCCGTAATCTGGTGGAGGTGCTGTCCATGCCCGGCCTGTCGGAGATCACGTTTGATCCCCCGAAGGCAGATATAGGGGCGCGCCCGGCGGATTTTTCCTGATGTATCTGCTGGATACGAATGTCATTTCGGAACTGCGTAAACTGGGTGATGGGCGCGCCGACGCCAATGTGACGGCGTGGTTGGCGAACCGGGATGCCAACAGCTTTTTCATATCCGTGATTACGGTGATGGAGCTTGAGATCGGCATCCTGCGTGTCGAACGGCGGGATCAACGACAAGCCAGCCTTCTGCGCCACTGGCTGGATTCGATTGTCCGACCAGAATTCTCCGACCGGACCCTGCCCATTGATGACGCCATCGCCCTACGCTGCGCCCGCCTGCATGTCCCCGACCCAAGAAGCGACCGCGACGCACTCATCGCCGCCACGGCGCTGCATCATGGCATGTCGGTTGTGACGCGGAATGTGGCTGATTTCGCGGCGACAACGGTTCCGCTGATCAATCCGTGGGGGTAGCGGGTATTAACGATTGAGAGGCTTCCCGTGCGACAACCTGATGAGCAAGTAGATCTTGACCTAGTTGCCAAATATCTAGCTACGCGGAACCTGGTAGTCAGCCGGTTCAAGCACGCAGAGACACAGAAGGGTAAAACACCAGACTTCCGGGTAATTTATGGGGAGGATTTGGTTGCCTATTGCGAAGTGAAGTCTCCTCACGATCCATGGCTGGACGAACTGCTTGACAGCGCCCAGCCGGAGGTCATCGTTGGCGGAATGCGATATGATCCCATATTCAACCGCCTCTCCCGTCACATGGCGAATGCTGCAAAGCAGTTCGATGCTGTAAATCCTCAAAGAACCGCGATCAACATTTTGGCTTTTGTTAATCACGATGATGCATCGGACTTCGGTGACATACGTGAAACTGTGACAGGCTATTTCCATACTGCCGACGGCAGGCGCAGTGCGTCGATGTTGGAATTAGCAAATGGACGCTTGCTTGAACCAAAGCGTAAAATTGATGCTATTCTTTGGTTTGAAGCCAATGATCAGCGATTCGTGGGCGCAATGGTAAATGACGCTGAACCAACGCGAGAGCAACTGATCAGAAACTTATTAAAGTTGTAGTGAGAGCGTGCCCAGCAGGACCGACTTGCAAGCCATTTGTCCCAGTAGAGCGACAAAGGTCTTTGACTAGGAACATCGTGCCCCCAACAAAAAAGCCCGGCGGATCGCTCCGCCGGGCTTTTTCTTGTCTCCACCACCGCCGGTCAACCCGGCGATGGGCACAACAACAACCCTTACTCCGCCGCTGCCGGGGCAGCGAGGTTGCGCAGGACGTATTGCAGAATGCCGCCATTCTTGAAGTAATCGACCTCGTCCAGCGTGTCGATACGGCAGAACAGGTTGACGACGTCCTTCGACCCGTCGGCGCGGGTGATGGTCAGCTTCAGGTCCATGTGCGGCTTCAGGCCGGCTTCCACGCCTTCGATGTCGAAGGTCTCGGTGCCGTCCAGCTTCAGGGTGTGGCGGTTCACGCCGGCCGGGTACTGGAGCGGCAGGATGCCCATGCCGACCAGATTGGACCGGTGGATACGCTCGAAGCTTTCGGCCACGACGGCGGACACGCCCAGCAGGCGGGTGCCCTTGGCGGCCCAGTCACGCGACGAACCGGTGCCATATTCCTGACCCGCGAACACGACCAGGGGCGTGCCCTCTGCCTGATACTTCATCGAGGCGTTATAGATCGGCATCACTTCGCCGGTCGGCACATACTTGGTCACGCCACCTTCGACGCCGGGCACCATCTCGTTCTTGATGCGGATGTTGGCGAAGGTGCCGCGCATCATGACTTCATGGTTGCCACGGCGCGCACCATAGCTGTTGAAGTCGGCCACGATCACGCCGTTTTCCAGCAGATATTCACCGGCGGGGCTGGTCTTCTTGATGTTGCCAGCGGGCGAGATATGGTCGGTGGTGATGCTGTCGCCCAGGATGGCCAGCGCGCGGGCACCCTTCACGTCGGACACGGAGCCCGGCGTCATGGTGATGCCGTCGAACAGCGGCGGACGCTTGGCGTAGGTCGACTTCTCGTCCCACTTATAGGTCATGCCCTCGACGGTCTTGATCTTCTGCCACTGCTCCGGACCCAGGAAGACGTTGGCATAGCGGCTGACGAACATCTCGCGCGTCAGGAACTGGGAAATCGTGTCCTCGATCTCCTTGTTGGTCGGCCAGATGTCCTTCAGATAGACGTCCTGACCATCCTTGCCCTTGCCGATCGGGTCCTTGGAGATGTCCAGGTGCAAGGTGCCGGCCAGCGCATAGGCCACCACCAGCGGCGGGGAGGCCAAGTAGTTGGCGCGGACCTGCGGCGACACGCGGCCTTCGAAGTTGCGGTTGCCGGACAGGACCGAGGCGACGGTCAGCTTGCCCGCATCAACAGCGGCGGCAATCGGGTCCGGCAGCGGGCCGGAATTGCCGATGCAGGTGGTGCAGCCATAGCCGACCAGATTGAAGCCCAACTGGTCCAGGTAGGTCGACAGGCCGGCGGCGTTCAGATAGTCGGTCACGACCTGGGACCCAGGGGCCAGCGAGGGCTTCACCCACGGCTTGGTCTTGAGGCCCAGTTCCACCGCCTTCTTGGCCACCAGACCGGCGGCGAACAGCACCGACGGGTTGGAGGTGTTGGTGCAGGACGTGATGGCGGCGATCACGACATGGCCGTGATCCAGCTTGTAATCGGCACCGGCGACGTCGGTCGGCTGGCTGACGGGGCGGCCGGCAACGTCGGTGGCCAGGAATTCACCGAATTCCTTGGCGACGTTGGACAGCAGCACGCGGTCCTGCGGACGCTTCGGCCCGGCCAGCGACGGCTCCACCGAGCCCAGGTCCAGGTCCAGCGTGTCGGTGAAGACCGGATCGGGCGAGGACGCATCGCGCCACATGCCCTGGGCCTTGGCATAGGCCTCGACCAGCGCCACGCGGTCGGCGTCGCGGCCGGTGAAGTGCAGGAAGCGGATGGTCTCGGCGTCGATCGGGAAAATGCCGCAGGTGGCGCCATATTCCGGGGCCATGTTGGCAATCGTCGCACGGTCGGCCAGCGTCAGCGCGTCCAGGCCGGGGCCATAGAACTCGACAAACTTGCCCACCACCTTCTTCTTGCGCAGCATCTGGGTAACGGTCAGCACCAGATCGGTGGCCGTGGCGCCTTCACGCAGCTTGCCGGTCAGCTTGAAGCCGACGACTTCCGGGATCAGCATGGAGATCGGCTGGCCCAGCATCGCGGCCTCGGCCTCGATACCGCCCACGCCCCAGCCCAGGACGGCCATGCCGTTGACCATGGTGGTATGGCTGTCGGTGCCGACCAGCGTGTCGGGATAGGCCACAGTGGCGCCAGTCTGGTCCGTGTCGGTCCAGACGGTCTGGGCCAGATATTCCAGGTTCACCTGATGGCAGATGCCGGTGCCCGGCGGGACCACGCGGAAATTGTTGAACGCCTTCTGGCCCCAGCGCAGGAACTCATACCGCTCGCCATTGCGCTGGAATTCCAGCTCGACATTCTCGTCAAAGGCCTTGGGCGTGCCGAAGCTGTCCACCATCACCGAATGGTCGATGACCAGATCGACAGGCGTCAGCGGGTTGATCTTGGTCGGATCACCACCCAGCGCCACCATGGCCTCACGCATCGCGGCCAGATCGCAGACGGCGGGCACGCCCGTGAAATCCTGCATCAGCACGCGGGCCGGGCGATAGGCGATCTCGCGGTCGGACCGCTTGTCGACCAGCCACTGGGCCACAGCCTTGACATCGTCAACGCTCACCGTGCGCCCATCTTCAAAGCGCAGCAGGTTTTCCAGCAGCACCTTCATCGAGAAGGGCAGGCGCGACACGTCGCCCAGGCCAGCCTTCTCCGCTTCGGGAATGCTGAAATAATCAACGGACTTGCCGCCGACGGTAAGCGTGCGGCGGGTCTTCAGGCTGTCATGGCCGGTGAACGTGGACATGGGGGGTGACTCCTCCAACGGGGTCGCGGGGTAAACGGCAGACCGTATCTCGCCCCGGCTCCAGCGTCCGGGACCGTTGATCTGCCAGGATGGCGTTTTCGGAGCGTGGTTTAGCGCTTTTTGCGGTGCGGGGAAAGGGCAGGTTGAGGGGATCAGCCCCCGATTTTTGTACAGATCGAGATGGATTTGCGACTTGTTGCGAAACGATCTTAATTGGGGTCCGATGGTGACGGGCTCGTCAGGGCCGGAACATAGCGGTCCACCTTGATCTCCCCTTCCCGCCGGCGGGCCTGGGCGATGTCGTAGCTGTTCTGCATGCGCATCAATGTGTCCATCGACACGCCAAACGCCTTCTCCAGCCGCAGCGCCATTTCGGAGGAAAGCTGCGTGCGCTCGTTCAGCAGCATGGAAAGCGCAGCCCGTGTGACTCCCAGGATGCTGGCCGCCGCCGTCACCGACAGGTCCAAAGGTTCGATCACCTCGTGCCGGATGAAGCCGCCGGGATGGGCCGGGCTTTTCAGGCGGATGCCGGTGATGGCGTTCATGGCCGTCTCCTAATGATAGTCCACATAGTCCAGATCGATGATCTCAACACCCGCCCGATCAATGGCGAAGGTTAACCGCCAGTTCTTGGTCACATGCAGGCTCCATGTCCCCTTCCGGTCGCCAGTAAGCCGGTGTGCCTTCCAACTCGGCACGGTCGTAAGCTCATCTTCACGCTCCATATCCTGCAGAAAGGACAGTATGCGGATCAGCTTTGGCACAGCGGCAGCCGGCAATCCGCTGGCGTCATCATCCTCCATCAACCGGCGCAGCCCTTTATGGATGACGTTCCTGATGATCAAGGCGATATCCGAGGATATGTATAGCGTCAAATGACACTATACACGACCTTCGGAACCGACGCATCTGTGATGTCCCCGCCCAAAAGTTTCCCAACCCGGCCCACGCGGATTGGTGAATGGCCCGCCCGCACCACCCGTTTTGAAATAATATCTCTTTTGCCGTGGCACGGTTGACAGAGCGGACTTTTTCACAGAGATGTCATGCCGTCCGCGCGGGATGCGTTCGTTGCATGGCTGATACCATGCGGGGACCGAGGCGCGATGGAGGGACCCTGTCGATGCTGTCTTACACTGTCCGGCGCCTGCTGGAAGCGATCCCGACATTGCTGGTGATCGTGGCCTTGTCGTTCTTCCTGATGCATTCGGCACCGGGTGGCCCGTTCGACAGCGAA
>LJHR01000008.1 GCA_001296005.1 alpha proteobacterium AAP38
GAAAGCGCCGGGCCACAAGGTCGCCTGCCACCATTGGGGGCCGCCGGAGAAGAAGCTGGTGTAGGGTCACCTAACCCATTGGCCTACAATATCAGTGAACGCTAACATGCATTTGCATGTGGTGAGGGATAGGGCTGCGGCCAGCGCAGCCTAAAGCTACGCGCCTTAAAGGTTTGGTTAACGAAGCAACTGCGATAAGGGCTGAAACAATCAGCACTGTCGCAATCGTTTTCAGCCGGACCGCAAGGGGTGCCGACATGGGCGCTTTATTTCATCGTCTCACCAATATCTCACTGTCGGCCCGCATCGTCGGCCTGACCACCTTGTCCTTGCTGCTGCTGGCAACCGGTCTGGTTCTGGTCAGCGACCGGCTGGTTGAAAGCTATGCAAGGCTTCAGGCCGGCGAACAGCAGGACCTGTCCATGCGGGTGGCGTGGCAGGTTCTGGACAGTGTGGGTGCCCCCTTCCGGCGCGAAGGCAAGCAGCTTTACGCGGGCAACACGCTGCTGAACGACAATTTCGGGCCTGTCGATACGATCAGCAGGATTGCCGGCAGTACCGCCACCATCTTCGTTCTGGATGGGGCAGAGGCGGTACGCATCGCCACCAACGTGAAGAAGCCCGATGGCAGCCGCGCCGTCGGCACCAATCTGGCCCGCAATCCCGCCTATGAGGCTGTGGTGGGCGGTGGCCGCAGCTTTCGTGGTGAGGCCGATATCCTGGGCGTCACCTATCTGACGGCCTATGACCCGATCAAGGACGCGGGCGGGAAGATTATCGGCGTGCTGTATACGGGTGTCGAGAAGGCCCCCTATATGGCGCAGGTGGCGGAGCTGAAGCGGTCATTGCTGCTGACATCCGCCGGCATCACGCTGGTTCTGGCCCTGCTCGCCCTGGTCATGATCCGGGTCTGGGCGTCGCGGCCCCTGCATTCCCTGTCCGACCTTCTGGAACAGCTGGCAGCGGGGGAGACGGATGTCCTGCCGCCCGATGCGACGGGCCGCCGGGATGAGATTGGCCGCATGCAGCGCGCAGCCAGCAGCCTGCGCCTGTCGGTGGTGGAGGCGTTCCGCCTGAAGCAGATGGTCGATGACATGCCGTTGAATGTCATGCTCGCCGATGCCGCCAACGGCTTTGCCGTCACCTATGCCAACCGCGCCACCCTGGCAGCGGCGGAGGGTCTGGCATCCGTGCTGCCTGCGGGTGGGGCCAACCCGATGGGCCGACACCTCAATATCTTCCAAACTGAGACGGGCGAGATCGGTCAGGTCATCACCCGGCCCGAGAACCTGCCCTGGCGTGGCCAGATCGATATCGGCAATGAGCGGGTGGATATCCGTATCGCCGCCGTCCGCGATGGCCATGGCCGCTATGTCGGGCCGATGCTGACCTGGACCATCGTCACGGCCCAGGCGCGGCTGGCCGACCGGTTTGAGGCCAATGTCCGTGCGCTGGCCACCCGCGTCTCCTCCGCTTCGCACGAAATGCTGGGTGCCGCCGACGCCATGCGCCGCGCGGCAGAGGGCACGGGGGCGAAGTCCGGCCATGTGGCCAGCTCCGCCAACCGCGCCACGGGCGATGTGGAGACGGTGGCCGCCGCCGCAGAAGAACTGGCTGCCAGCGTGGCGGAGGTTGACCGTCAGGTCGGGCAGTCGGCCCATATCGCGGGCCGCGCCCGTCAGGAGGCCGATGAAACCGGCCGCTCCATGTCCGATCTGGCCGAAGCGGCAACGCATATCGGTCAGGTCGTGGATATGATCAACAGCATTGCGGCCCAGACCAACCTTCTGGCCCTGAACGCCACGATTGAGGCAGCGCGGGCCGGTGAGGCGGGACGCGGCTTTGCCGTGGTGGCGTCAGAGGTGAAGACCCTGGCCGGTCAGACGGCCCGCGCCACGGAGGATATCCGCACCCAGATCGCCGCGATCCAGTCGAGCACGCATCAGGGCGTGGCCGCGATGCAGCGGATCGGCACCACGATCCGGGAAATCGGTGATGTGTCCCAGGATATCTTGTCAGCCGTGTCGCAGCAGAACGCCGCGACCCGTGAAATCGCCCACAGCGCCGCCGATGCGGCCCGTGGCACGCGGGAGGTGGTGGACACGATCGATGCCGTCACCGATGCCGCCGGCGATGTCGGCAGCGCCGCCACACAGGTGAAGGCCACCGCCGACGCCCTGGACGACGATGCCCACAAGCTGCGCACGGCCATCGACGATTTTCTTCAGCAACTGCGCGCGGCCTGATCCGCAAACCGTGCAAAAAGCAAAACCCCGCTTCAGCCAGCCGGCAGAAGCGGGGTTTTTCGTTATACCAGCGGCATGAAATCATAACCGATGGTCAAGATTTCATGCCCCTCAGTCGCCGGCGGGCGCATCTGCGCCCTTGGCTACGCCGCATGGGCGGCGCCGCGGTCGTCACCGCCGTACCAACGGTCATAATTTTGACCGTTGGTATTACGGAAGGCCGATCAGCCCATATAGCCCTGGACCAGCGGCAGCACCTGTTCGCTGCCATCGATGATCATCTTGATGGCGACATAGAAGATCACGGCCAGACCGACATAGGCGATCCAGTGGAAGCGCGAGAGCAACTTGGCAATGGCGGTCGCGGCAGCACCCATGAAGGCCACCGACAGGGCCAGACCCAGGATCAACACTTCGGGATGTTCATGCGCGGCACCGGCAACCGCCAGCACATTGTCCAGCGACATGGACACGTCGGCGATGACGATCTGCACGATGGCCTGACGCACCGTCTTGGTGCCTTCCGACGGCAGAGCCTCGGCGCCGGGATTGGCATCGCCGGGGTTCACGGCCTCGTCCGCGACCTCGGCGCCCAGTGTTTCCTGATTATGCTGGCGAATCTCACGCCACATCTTCCAGCAGACCCAGAGCAGCAGGATACCGCCCGCCAGGGTGAGGCCAACGATGGCCAGCAGCTGTGTGGTCAGCAGGGCGAAGATGATGCGCAGCACGACGGCGGCGGCGATGCCCCAGAAGATGACCTTGGCCCGCTGTTGCGCTGCCACGCCCGCGGCGGCCAGACCCACGACAATGGCATTGTCGCCGGCCAGCACGATGTCGATCAGGATCACCTGCCAAAGCGCGTTCCAGAACGACACTTCAAAAAACATGTCCATTGATAAATACCCCCACCTCTTCACTGCCGCCGTTCTAACACAGGGGGGCGACAGCTGGCGATGGGGAACAAAAAAGCCCGCCCCTGTAAGGACAAGGGCGGGTTTTCAAGTCTTGGCAGTTGGATCCTGCATGAATGATGACAGGACGCAACAGATATCGACCACAGAAACTAAACTGTCAAACATTATTTTTAATATTTGGAAGAATCTACATTCACGAATACTTAAAATCGGCAAAATAAATGCATTTCCATTCATTGAAATGAATGGATTTAAGTTGTTTCGGAAGAATAGGCAAAGAAAGCCCGTTTAAAGACAGGCTGACGCGGTCAGGCGCGCGGCGGACCGGTAGACCAGGGATGGGCACAGGCCTGCCCTGCGCCGGAAAGTCCGGCGGGCGTCATCTCTGGATCTGCGGCGGCGAGGCGCGGCAGGCTGGACAGGGCCGGCAGGGCCAGACCGTCATGCCCACCGGCATCATCGGTGCCCGTGGGCAACGGTGCCTCTGGCGCGGCACTTAACAGGAAAAGGCCGGGATCGTCAGGACTGACAGGGTCGGGCGCCGGGTCGGACCCCTTCTGTTCGGCCAGGACAACCGGTGCCGGAAGCTGGACAGCACTATCGGCTGCCGCCGGCGGGGCCAGCAGCAGGAAGGACAGGCTGAGCAACAGGACAAGTAACCGGTCGATGGTCACGCGTCGCTTCCGGGCAGGTTTCGTCCCCGTTACCGGGAACAGTCACCATAGAATGGGCACAGTCGCGCGCGGCGGCAAGCCCCGGTTTATCGCACCGGCTGCGCGCCGTCCGGCAGATGCTTGATAATCAGGTCGGCCAGCCGCCGGATGTCGCCGCTGCGCGGGCTGCCCCGGCGCCAGACCAGGGCCATGGTGCGTGTAGGCGCGGGATCGGCGAATCGGCGCAGGCCGATCTGGTCATTGGCGGCCAGCGAAGGGGCGGCAAGGGCGGGCAGCAGGGTCAGGCCCAGACCGCCCGCCACCATCTCCACCAGGGTTGCCAGCGAGGTGGCGGCAAACCCATCGCCCGCCGCCGCCCCCGACAAGGCGCAGACATCCAGCGCCCGATCACGGAAGCAATGGCCGTCTTCCAGCAGCAGCAGGGTCTCGTCCTTCAACTCCCCCTCCTCCACCGTTTCGGCATTGTCCAGGCGGTGGCCGCGCGGCATGGCGACCAGGAAGGGTTCGGTGTAGAGCGGCAGCAGTTCCACCCCCGGCTCCGTCACCGGCAGGGCCAGCAGCGCCATGTCCAGGTCACCCGCCCGCAGCCGGTCCAGCAACCGCTCGGTCAGATCCTCGCGCAGGTAAAGCTTCAAGTCCGGGTAGGCGGCGCGCAGGTCCGGCAGAACGCGCGGCAACAGATAGGGGCCGCTGGTCGGGATCACGCCCAGGCGCAGGGCACCCGACAAGGGTCGGCCAGAGGCGCGGACGGCCTGTGACAAATCGTCCACCTGGCCCAGGATCACCCGCGCCCGTTCCACCGCATCCTCGCCCGCCGGGGTCAGCAGCACGCGATGCTTGGTCCGTTCCACCAGGGCAGCCCCCAGCATTTCTTCCAGCTGCTGTATCTGCGCGGACAAGGAAGGCTGCGACACATGGCAGGCCGATGCGGCACGCCCGAAATGAAGCGTGTCGGCCAGGGCCACCAGATAACGCAACTGCCGAAGGGTGATGTTCGCCGGGTTCATTGGTTCATCCTATGACGGCAGTCGGAAGATGCGATTGGATTTTGCACCGCAATGCACTCATATCAGCGACGCCTCAAGCCGATAGCTGTATCGGCAGGGGCCTGACTTTGGCACCGCATCACAAACCAACCCAAAAAACGGAGTTGTTTATCATGCTGACCGTTGGCGACAAGTTCCCCGCTTTCGACCTGAAGGCCACCGTTTCCACCGACATCAAGTCGGCCTTTACGACGATCACCAACGACACCTACAAGGGCAAGTGGCTGGTCGTGTTCTTCTGGCCGAAGGATTTCACCTTCGTGTGCCCGACCGAGATCGCCGCCTTCGGCAAGCTGAACGGTGACTTCGCCGATCGCGACGCCCAGGTGCTGGGCGCCTCCATCGACACCGAGTTCGTGCACCTGGCCTGGCGCCAGAACCACGCCGACCTGAAGGACCTGCCGTTCCCGATGCTGGCCGACGTGAAGCGCGAGCTGTCCGCCGGTCTGGGCGTCCTGGACAAGAACGAGGGCGTTGCCCTCCGCGCCACCTTCATCGTCGATCCGGAAGGCATCATCCGCTTTGCCTCCGTGCATGACCTGTCGGTCGGCCGCAATGTGCAGGAAGTGCTGCGCACGCTGGACGCCCTGCAGACCGACGAACTGTGCCCCTGCAACTGGCAGAAGGGCGAGGACGTCCTGAAGGTCGGCTGATCTCCTGATCGCTGATCTCTGACGGATGGGCGCCCTGATCCCCCCGATCTTCCGGGGCGCCCATTTACCCCTTCGCCCTCCCCCCAACTCCCGGGCGAAGGGGCCCTATTCCGGCGGCATGCCGCCCCGGTGATCCAGGCTGCCCCCGCTGGCGGGCGCCGGCACCTTTTTCAAAACCGACCGTCCCGCGCATCGGCCACCCCGCGCCGCGCCCGACGTCATGTCCACTCTCGACCGGAGATGAAACCATGTCCATCGACGCGCTGAAGTCGCGCCTGCCCGACTATGCCAAGGATCTGAAGCTGAACCTGGGCTCGGTGCTGACCACCTCCTCCCTGTCGCCGCTGCAGGCCTGGGGCACGGCCATCGCCGCCGCCTATGCCAGCCGCAACGCGGAAGTGACGAAGGCCATCGTGGCCGATGCCGCCGCCCATCTGGACGCCCAGAACCTGACGGCTGCCAAGGCCGCCGGTGCCATCATGGGCATGAACAACATCTATTATCGCTTCGTGCATCTGGCGGATAACAAGGAATATTCCAAGATGCCGGCGCGTCTGCGCATGAACATCATCGCCAATCCCGGCGCATCCAAAGTCGATTTCGAGCTGTGGTCGCTGGCCGCCAGCGCCGTCAATGGCTGCGGCATGTGCATCGATGCGCATGAGCATGAAGTGATCCAGAAGGGTGCGACCAAGGAGAATGTGCAGGATGTCGTGCGCATCGCGGCCGTCATCCACGCCGTCGCCACCGTCCTGGACGCCGAGGACGCGCTGGCCGCGTAAGGGTTTAGCGGGTTGGTTTAGGTAAAAAACGCCCCGGTGCCCTCTGGTGCCGGGGCGTTTTGTTTTACCCCACCACCGCCCGACCCAGCCGTTCCAGTACGGCGCGCAGTTCCTCATTCTCGATGGGCTCGACCGCCATCGTCAATTCCCGTTCCTTCACGGGGTCCAGGCGTTTCACGGGCTTCATCGTATAGTTTTTCTGCGGCAGCACCGGACCTGCATGCACAAGTTTCAGCCGCGCCACCGCGCGATAGCCCATGAAGGAATTGATCCGTTCCAGGATCTGCGGTTCTTCATGCTGGACCAACAGGGCCGCCGCACTGGACACCCGGACATGCAGCACGGCATTCTCCCGCCGCCCGGCGGGGAAAGCCAGCTTCAGGGGCGATGTCTGTTCGGCCAGACGGCCGCCGACAATGGCGGCCCAGTCGGTCAGAAGCGCGCCAAAGGCCATGCCGTCCTTGCCCAGGGCCTTGCCGGCGACGGCATTCAATGTACGTCCAAGGCGTTGCGGGCCGAAACCACTGGGGCTGTTCATGAGCGTCCGTTCATTACCGAAGACCGGTATCAAAGCAGATCGGACGGGCGCTGACCAGTCTGGTGGCCTGCCCGGCCTGCTGCTGGACTGGTATGACCGGCACGCCCGTGTGTTGCCCTGGCGCTTCGCCCCCGGTGAGGTGGCCGATCCATACCGCGTCTGGCTGTCAGAGATCATGTTGCAGCAGACGACGGTGGCGACCGTCGGCCCCTATTTCCAGAACTTCCTGGACCGCTGGCCCACCGTCAATGATCTGGCCGCCGCTGATCTGGATGATGTGCTGCGCGCCTGGGCAGGGCTGGGAT
This sequence comes from alpha proteobacterium AAP38, assembly GCA_001296005.1. Classification (GTDB taxonomy): domain Bacteria; phylum Pseudomonadota; class Alphaproteobacteria; order Azospirillales; family Azospirillaceae; genus Niveispirillum. The sequence continues at coordinate 7,162 of LJHR01000008.1, forward strand.
ATTATGCCCGCGCCCGCAACCTGCATAAATGCGCCGTCGCTGTGGCCGGCCAGCACGGCGGGCGCTTCCCGGATACCGAAGAAGGGCTGCTGTCCCTGCCCGGTATCGGCGCCTATACGGCAGCCGCCATCCTGGCCATTGCCTTTGACAAGCCCGCCACCGCCATGGATGGCAATGTCGAGCGGGTTATGGCGCGGCTGCATGCGGTCACCGATCCGCTGCCAGGATCAAAGCCCATCCTGCGCGCCCATGCCGCTGCCCTGGTGCCTGACCGGCGGCCCGGCGATTACACCCAGGCCCTGTTCGACCTGGGCGCCACTATCTGTACCCCGCGCAAGCCGCGCTGCATCCTGTGCCCCTGGACAGCGTTCTGTGAAGCCCGCAAGCAGGGCATCGCCGATGACCTGCCCGCCAAGACGGCCAAGGCCGCCAAGCCCACCCGCCGGGCGCTGGCCTTCGTCCTGACCGATGCACGCGGGCATGTGGCCCTGCGCCGCCGCCCGGAGAAAGGGCTGCTGGGCGGTATGATGGAGGTGCCGACCACGCCGTGGGAAGCGGCCCCGGCACCGACCCTGGCAGTCTCGCGCCGGCATGAGCCGCTGAGCGGCATCGACTGGAGGCCCCTGCCCGGTATCGTCCGTCATACTTTCACCCATTTCGAGTTCGAAATTACGGTGGCGGCGGGCAGGGCAGCCGAGGCCGGCGGTGTGCCGGACCTGATCTGGGTGGCGCCCGACGCGCTAGGGGATGAGGCGCTGCCCACCGTCATGCTGAAGATATTGCGTCACGCCCTGGCCAAAGGGGCCTGACATAAAGGGGGCGGAGGCCCTGAGCCCGCAGATGAAACCTGTTTCGCGCCGTTCCCTGCTGGCGGGTCTTGCGGCCCTGCCGGCCATGCCGGTGCTCGCCACCACCGCCGTGCCAGCCGTGGATGCGGCCTTGGTCCTGGCCATCGACGCATCGGCCAGTATCGACCAGGGTCTGCTGGATTTCCAGTTGCGCGGCCATGCCGCCGCCTTCCGTCACAAGGCCGTGGAGGAAGCCATATCCAGGTCAAGTGGCAACGGCATTGCAGTAATGCTGGCGCAGTTCGCGGGGCCGGAGACGCTGACGACCCTCGTGCCCTGGCGGGTCCTGAAATCCGGGCGGGACTGCGAGGGCTTTGCCGCCACCATCGACGCCGCGCCCGGCGTGTTCATGGGCGGGTCGACGGCGCTGGGCAGTGCCGTGGTCCAGGCCGTGGCCCTGCTGGACGCCGTCCCCTATAGTACGGCCAAGCGGACGCTGGATATCGTGTCGAACGGGTTCAGCAATGCCGGCATCGATCCGCGTTCGGCCCGTGGCTATGCCGCCAGCGCCAATGTTACCGTCAATGGTCTGGCCATCCTGAACGAGTATGACTGGCTGGAAGGCTATTTCGCGGAAAATGTCATCGCGGGCCGTGGTTCGTTCGTACGCACAGCCAATGACCTGAACAGTTTTGCTGGCGTGTTGCTGGGCAAGCTGGTGACGGAGATGGTGTAAAAATAAAACCGGGGCGGGTTTTGATACCCGCCCCGGTCTGCTTCTACTTTACGCTTGCTGATCAGGCCTGTTTTTCAACCGACTGACCGCGCGTCTTGTACAGCGAGTAGAGTACGCCCGCCGCCAGCAGACCGAAGGTCACAGACAGCGAAATGGCGGGGTCCAGCTTGCCATAGATCTGATTCCAGAAGATCTTGCCACCGATGAACACCAGCACGACGGCCAGCGCGTATTTCAGATAGTGGAAGCGGTGGACCATGGCGGCCAACGCGAAGTAGAGCGCGCGCAGGCCCAGGATGGCGAAGATGTTGCTGGTATAGACGATGAACGGGTCGGTCGTGATGGCGAAGATGGCGGGCACACTGTCCACCGCAAACACGATGTCGGCGAACTCGACCATCAGCAGCGCCAGGAACAAGGGCGTGGCCCAGCGCACCACCTTGCCCGTCTTGGGGTCCGGCTGCTTCACGAAGAAGGCGTTGCCGTGCAGTTCATCCGTGACGCGCATGCGGCGGCGCAGGAAGCGGACCATGGCATTGTCATCCATGGAGGGTTCCTTGTCGCCCATGAACAGCATCTTCACGCCGGTCAGGATCAGGAAGCCGCCGAAGATGTAGAGCAGCCAGTCGAATTCCGTGACCAGGGCCGCACCCAGACCGATCATGATGCCGCGCAGCACGATGACGCCCAGGATACCCCAGAACAGCACCCGGTGCTGATACAGGCGCGGGATGGCGAAATAGCCGAAAATCAGCGAGATAACGAAGACGTTATCCATGGCCAGCGCCTTTTCCAGCGCAAAGCCCGTGAAATACTGCATGCCCGGCGTCGGGCCCAGATACCACCACACCCAGCCGCCGAAGGCAGCCGCAATGGCGATATACAGCGCGGAGAGCACGAGGCTTTCGCGCACGCCGATTTCGTGGTCGTTCTTGTTGAGCACGCCCAGGTCGAAGACCAGAAGAGCAATAACGATAGAAATAAATACCAGCCAGAGCCAGAGGGCCTTGCCCAGAACCGGCTCAAGCATGATCGTGGCGAGAAACTCCATGGGAGTGCCTCCAGTAGATCAGCCGAGTGCTTGCGTCAGCGACGAGGGTTCTATCCGACATCGCAGCCAACGCCTTGGCTGCCAGAGGGGCCCGGATGGTCGCAGATTTAGGATGGGCTTTCAGGCCTTCAAGAGGGGCGGCGCAAAATTTCTCGCACCTTCGCGATACGCGCAAACCGAAAGAAGGCGATGATGGCGGCCAGTTCCAGGCCATAGAGGCCGAACACCCAATAGCCCTTGAGGAAGAAATACCGGACCAGATTGACGGGAAATTCCGTCATGGCCCGGAAGGCCCCATACCGCCGGCCCTTGCCCCGCGCCACGATCTCTTCCGCCTGCGCCGTGGAATAGCGGTTCAGCTTGGCGATCAGGTCGCCATGATGGCGGATGGAATAATGCGCGATGATCGGCGACAGGGCGCCGACCCGACCGCTGTGCATTTCCACGGCATCATGGGTGGCGCTGTCGGCAAAACGGCCATGGCGGCGGTCATAGAGGCGGACGTAATTGTGCCGTGGGGCGAACCGATGAGGCCGCTTCTGTCCGGCCAGGGTCATAACGGTGCGGATGCGATAGCCCTGCAACACCGGCTGCCCAGCCGCGAACAGTGCCCGCACCGCCGGTTCCAATGCGGGTTCCGGCACCTCATCCGCGTCCAGGTTCAGCAGCCAGTCATGCCGGCACTGTTCCTCGGCAAAGCGTTTCTGGGGACCATAGCCGGGCCAGTCATGATGAATGACCCTGGCCCCCAGCGACCGGGCCAGTTCCGGCGTGCCATCGCTGCTGCCGCTATCCACCACCAGCACCTCATCCACCCAGTCGCGCACGGACAGGATGACGGGGCCAATGCGGTCGGCCTCGTTCAGGGCGATGATGAAGACAGAGAGGGGAAGTTTCCCGCTCATTCCGCCGCCAGAATCCTCGGCAGCTTGAAGATCACATTCTCCGTGGCGGTCACCACCTCCTCCACGGTCACTGCGAACCGTTCCCGCAATGCTGCCAGCACCTCATCCACCAGTACCTCCGGGGCGGACGCGCCCGCCGTGATGCCCAGGGTGCGGACCTTGGACAGGCGGTCCCAGTCGATCTGGGCCGCGCGCTGCACCAGCATGGCGCGGGTGCAGCCATGGGCGCGCGCCACCTCCACCAGCCGCACGGAGTTGGAGGAATTGGGTGCGCCCAGCACCAGCAGCGCATCGGCGCGCGGGGCGATGGCCTTCACCGCGCCCTGCCGGTTGGTGGTGGCGTAGCAGATATCCTCCCGCTTCGGCCCGGAAATGCTGGGGAAGCGGTCACGCAGGGCGTCCACGATGGCGCCGGTATCATCCACCGACAGCGTGGTCTGGGTGGCAAAGGCCAGATTATCGGGGTCATCGACCACTAGGCCCGCCACATCCTCCACTGTCTCCACCAGCTTCACCGCACCCGACGGCAACTGGCCGATGGTGCCCACCACCTCCGGATGGCCTGCATGGCCGATCAGCAGGACGGTGCGCCCGACCTCATGATGATGCTCGGCCTCGCGATGCACCTTGGAGACGAGCGGACAGGTCGCATCGACATAGATCATGTTGCGGCGCTGCGCCTCGGCGGGGATGGCCTTGGGCACGCCATGGGCGGAGAAGACGACGGGCCGGTCATCCGGCACCTCGTCCAGTTCCTTCACGAACACCGCCCCCTTTGCCTCCAGGCTTTCCACCACGAAGCGGTTATGCACGATCTCATGCCGGACATAGACGGGGGCGCCGAATTTCTTCAGCGCCGTTTCCACGATCTGGATGGCCCGGTCCACCCCGGCACAGAAGCCGCGCGGCGCCGCCAGCAGCACATGCAGGGGCGGAAGCGGGGCGGAGGGGGCGATAATGTCGGACATGATGATGGGGGTGTCCCTGTCGATACGTGTCAGTGCCGGGTGCCACGCTTGCGCGGCTGGGTGCCCACCTATATTGTCGCAACCCGGCGTGTGGGAAGGTGCCATTCAATTGACATGGTCGCCGCCCATTCATGTCCCGGTGAATGGAAGTGAACGGACGTTTGATGACCAGCCCCATGATGACCACCCGGCCCAACCATAGCCCGGTTCCGACCAACAGGAAAGCTGCCCGCCGCATGACCCTGGCCGCGCTTGCCGGCATGGGTATGCTGGCCCTGGCCGGATGCGCCGAAAATGACGCCATGGTCGCCGGCTGTCCCAATGTCGGCGTGCTGCGCGATGCCGGGACCCTGCGCACCGATCAGGGCGTGGCCATCCTGTCGGGCATCCTGGCCAATTGCGGCTATGACGACACGTCCGTCACCATCGCCGCCAATGTGATGATCACGGCGCGGGCCAATGAGGGTGCGGTGGGCGGCACCATCCCCGTCACCTATTTCGTGGCCGTCACCGACCCGAACCGCAACATCCTGTCCAAGAAGACCTTCACCACCAACGTGACGGTCGGCAGCGACACGCAGGAGACCCTGACCCAGGTTATCCCCGTGCCGAAGACCATGGATGCCCGCTGGTTTGAGGTGCTGGTCGGGTTCCAGCTGACGCCCGAACAGGTGGCGGCCAACCGTAACAGCAACGAAGGCCGGTAAGCGTATCGCGCGGGGCATCCCCCGCGCGGTATGGCCCTGCACGAGTTTGCATTGACAGCGGCGCCGCAAAGCGTAGTTTGGCGCCGATCAGCCGACGACCCCATGCGGGAGAGACCGGTAACCTGGAAACAGGCCAACGGCGCCGAAGGAGCAACCGCCCCCGGAAACTCTCAGGCAAAAGGACCGCGAAGGGTAGGCACATCTGGAAAGCAGGCGGGTCCGGTTCACCGGGCCGACAGCCCACCGACGGAGTAAGTGGACGCCGAATGGCGCCGCGAATCTCTCAGGGGCCAGGACAGAGGGGGGCAACCGCCACGGGGACGATCCCCGTGACGGGTGAAACCTGTCCTGATGGGAGTGCCCCGCCTTGGGTGACACCAGCCTGCTGCGTACGCCGCTTTATGATCTGCATGTGGAACGGGGCGCCAAAATGGTGCCGTTCGCCGGCTATGACATGCCGGTCCAGTATCCGCTGGGCGTGCTGAAGGAACATCTGCATACGCGCGCCCGCGCCGGCCTGTTCGATGTGTCCCATATGGGGCAGGTCCGCCTGCGCGGCGCGGATATCGACAGCGTGATCAAGGCGCTGGAAGCGCTGGTGCCCGGCGATATCGCAGCATTGGTGCCGGGTCGCATCCGCTACACCATGTTCACCAACGATACCGCCGGCATCCTGGATGACCTGATGGTCACGCGGTTTGAGGATCACCTGTATGTGGTGATCAATGCCGGCTGCAAGACCGAAGACCTGGCCCATCTCAAGGCCAATCTGCCGGGCGACATCACCATCGACTATCTGGGCGATGATGCGGGCCTGCTGGCCCTGCAAGGTCCGGAAGCAGCCGCTGTCATGGCCCGCCTGCTGCCCGAAGCCGCCGATATGGGCTTCATGAGCGCGCGGGCCGCAATGATTGACGGCATTCCGGTGCAGATCAGCCGGTCCGGCTATACCGGTGAAGACGGGTATGAGATCAGCGTGGGTGCGGCGGATGCCGAGAAGCTGGCCCGCCTGATCCTGGCACAGGACGGCGTGGAGGCCATCGGCCTGGGCGCGCGCGATTCGCTGCGTCTGGAGGCCGGGCTTTGCCTTTACGGCCATGACATCGACACAAGCACCAGCCCGATTGAAGCCGCATTGAACTGGACCATCTCCAAGCGACGGCGGACCGATGGCGGCTTCCCCGGTGCTGGCGTCGTGCAGGCGCAACTGGCCGGCGGCCCCGCCCGCCGCCGCGTGGGCATCCAGCCGGAAGGCAAGGCCCCGGCGCGTGAACATACCGAAATCCAGGATCTCTCCGGCAACCGCATCGGGGAAATCACCAGCGGCGGCTTCGGCCCCACCGCCGGCGGCCCCGTCGCCATGGGCTATGTCGATACCGGCTTCGCCGCCGTCGGCACGGATGTCCAACTGATCGTGCGCGGCAAGGCAATGCCGGCCAAGGTCGCCGCCCTGCCCTTTGCACCGCATCGTTATTTCAAGGGCTGAAGCCCTTTCCCACGTTACCCCCAAACGAAAGACCGACCCATGACCATCCGTTTCACCAAGGACCATGAGTGGATCAAGCTGGACGGCGGCGTCGCCACCGTCGGCATCACCGACTATGCCCAGAATGCGCTGGGCGATGTGGTGTTTGTCGAGGTGCCGGACGCCGGCAAGGTGCTGGAACAGGGCAAGGACGCCGCCGTGGTCGAATCGGTGAAGGCCGCCTCTGAGATCTACGCCCCCGTCGATGGCACAGTCATCGAAGGCAATGCCGCCCTGGGCGACGACCCGTCGCTGGTGAACACCGCCCCGGAAGGCGATGGCTGGTTCTTCAAGATGTCCATCAAGGACATGGCGCAGTTCGACGCGCTGATGGACCAGGACGCCTACAAGTCCTTCACCGAGGGGCTGTGATGCGTTACCTGCCGCTGACCGATGCCGACCGTTCATCCATGCTGGCCACCATCGGGGTGGACAGTGTGGATGCCCTGTTCCGCGATGTTCCCGACCATGCCAAGCTGCCGGGCAAGATCGCCGGCCTGCCCGACCATAAGGGCGAGTTGGAGGTGGAACGCCACCTGTCGCGTCTGGCCGCGAAGAATGTCACGGCCTCGTCCGTACCGTTCTTTGTGGGGGCGGGTGCGTACAAGCACCATGTCCCCGCCTCGGTCGACCAGATCCTGCTGCGGGGCGAGTTCCTGACCAGCTACACGCCGTACCAGCCGGAAGTGACGCAGGGCACGCTGCAATATCTGTTCGAATTCCAGACGCAGGTGGCGCTGCTGACCGGCATGGATGTGGCCAACGCCTCCATGTATGACGGGGCGACGGGTACGGCGGAGGCCGTCCTGATGGCCGCGCGCGTCAATAAGCGTAACAAGGTCATCCTGTCCGGCGGCTTGCACCCGCATTACCGCGAAGTGGTGGAAACCACCTGCGGCATCATGGGCATGGATATCCGCGCCCAGGCGCCCGACTGGAAGAATGCCGAAGACCTGTCCGCTCTGCTGGATGCCGAAACCGCCTGCGTCGTGGTTCAGACGCCCTCGCTGTTCGGCCATCTGCGAGACTTCACGGCCCTGTGCGATGCCGCCCACGCCAAGGGCGTGATGGTCATCGTGGTGGTGACGGAGGTTGTGTCGCTGGGGCTGCTGCCGTCGCCGGGTTCCATGGGCGCCGACATCGTGGTGTGCGAAGGCCAGTCCATCGGTAACGGCCTGAATTTCGGCGGGCCTTATGTCGGCCTGTTCGCCACCCGTGACAAGTATGTGCGCCAGATGCCGGGCCGCCTGTGCGGTCAGACGGTGGATGCCGATGGCAAGCGCGGTTTCGTGCTGACGCTTTCCACCCGTGAGCAGCATATCCGTCGCGAAAAGGCGACGTCGAACATCTGCACGAACTCCGGCCTGTGTGCGCTGGCCTTCACCATCCACCTGTCGCTCTTGGGCGAACAGGGTCTGGTGCAACTGGCCCGCATCAATCATGCCAATGCCGTGACGCTGGCTGACAAGCTGTCCGCCGTGAAGGGCGTCAGCGTCGTCAATGATGGGTTCTTCAACGAATTTACGGTGAAGCTGCCCAAGAAGGCGGCCAAGGTCGTGTCCAAGCTGGCGGCCAAGGACATTCTGGCCGGCGTGCCGGTCAGCCGTCTGTACCCGGATGTGGAAGGGCTGGACGATCTGCTGCTGGTCGCCGCGACGGAGATCAACAGCGTGGAAGATATGGACGCGCTGGTGCGCGGCCTGGAGGAGGTTCTCTGATGGCCATGAACAATCAGGGTCGCGACAGCACCCCCCATTCCGTGTCCGTCACGGGCGACGTTGTCACCTTCACCGGCAACAAGGCGCTGCAGCAGGAAGAAGCGCTGATCTTCGAAATGGACAATCCGGGCGCCGTGGGCGTGGACTTGCCGGAGCCGGTGACCGTGAAGACGCGCCTGGGCGGCCTGTCGGCCCGCGCCGGTGTCGGCCTGCCGCAGCTGGCCGAACCCGACGTGGTGCGCCATTACACGCGCCTGAGCCAAAAGAACTTTGCCATCGACACGACCATGTACCCGCTGGGGTCGTGCACGATGAAGCATAACCCGCGCCTGAACGAGAAGATGGCCCGTCTGCCCGGCTTCGGCGACATCCACCCGATGCAGCCGGTTGAAACGGTGCAGGGTGCGCTGGAACTGATCGATCAGCTGGCCTACTGGCTGAAGACGCTGACCGGGATGCCGGCCGTCGCCATGTCGCCGGGGGCCGGTGCCCATGGCGAGCTGTGCGGCCTCATGGCCATCCATGCGGCCCTGGATGCGCGCGGCGAAAGCCATCGCCGCCGTGTGCTGGTGCCCGAGTCTGCCCATGGCACCAACCCAGCCACGGCTGCTTTCTGTGGTTTCACCGTCGATACGATCCCGGCGGAAGAGAATGGCCGCGTCAGCGTGGAGGCCGTGAAGGCCAAGCTGGGCGATGATGTCGCCTGCATCATGCTGACCAACCCCAATACCTGCGGCCTGTTCGAACCGCAGATCCGGGAAATCGCTGACGCGGTGCATGCGGCGGGCGGCTATTTCTACTGCGACGGGGCGAATTACAACGCCATCGTCGGGCGCGTGCGCCCCGCCGACCTGGGCGTTGATGCCATGCATATTAACTTGCACAAGACCTTCTCCACGCCCCATGGCGGTGGCGGTCCGGGTTCCGGCCCGGTGGTCCTGTCCGATGCGCTGGCCCCGTTCGCGCCCCTGCCCTTCGTGGTGCATGGCAAGGATGGGTTCACGCTGGTCGAACATGCCAAGGATGCCGGCGAGGCCACGCCGTTTGGCCGCCTGAAGGGCTTCCACGGACAGATGGGCATGTTTGTGCGGGCGCTGTCCTATATGCTGTCGCACGGGGCCGATGGCCTGCGTCAGGTGGCGTCCGATGCTGTCCTGAACGCCAACTATGTGCTGGCCAGCCTGAAGGATGTCATGTCGGCATCATTCGAGGGCCCGTGCATGCACGAAGCCCTGTTCGATGATCGCTTTCTGAAGGGCACGGGCGTCACGCCGCTGGACTTCGCCAAGGCGATGATCGACGAGGGGTACCACCCGATGACCATGTATTTCCCCCTGGTCGTCCATGGTGCCCTGCTGATCGAGCCGACGGAGACGGAGAGCAAGCGGACCCTGGATCAGTTCATCGGGACCATGCGGCACCTGGCGGAAAAGGCCATTGCCGGCGATCTGGCGCATTTCCAGGCCGCCCCCCGTCTGACCCCGCGCAAGCGGCTGGACGAAACCCAGGCCGCCCGCAAGCCGGTGCTGCGCTGGGTGAAGCCGGTGCCACAGGCCGTGGTGGCGCAGGCGGCAGAGTAATCCTGTTGCACGAAACGGCCGCTGGACGCCCTTAAGGGAATCCTGCGGCCGTTTTCGCGTCATCTTTATTTCATACCCATGAAGTCATCGCGTGATTTGGGGCACGGAGCAGCGTATATTCTGCCTCCATGCGCTTTCCCTTTAAGCACCTTGTGCACCCCTTGCCGGTCCTTGCCGCACTCCTGGCCCTGTTGGCCGGGACGGGTGACACGCGTGCCCGCGACCTGACACCGGCGGAACGGGAACGCCCCATCATCATCGCGTCCGACCCCTGGTGTCCCTATGCCTGCGATCCCGATGCGGATGGGCGGGAGGGCTATATGGTCGATCTGACTCGTGAGATATTTGAAGGGCTTGGCTTAAAGGTTGAGTATCGCGTCGTCAATTTCGCGATGATGAAGCGCATGGCCAAGGATGGCACGGCCACCGCCCTTCCGGGCATGGCATCGGACATGGATGGTGCCGTGCGACTGCCGGCACTGGCGCAGGGCAATTCCGCCAACGCCGTCGTCATGGCCCGCACACAGAGCTTCGCCTTCACCAAGCCGGAGGATTTTGAGCGGTTCCGCCTGGGCGTGATCAAGGATTACGATTATGGCGGCACCTTACAGGAGTATGTTGATAAGAATATCCAGAACCCGGACCGAATTGTCGTTTTGAGCGGGTTTGGCTATTCACATCTGGTGCAGGGGCTGCGCATGCTGACGGCGGGGCGCATCGACATGCTGCTGGATGATCACAACGTCCTGCGCTGGCAGGTGCGGCGCATGGGGATACAGCAGCAGGTCCTGACCCAATCGCTGAAAGATGATGCCGACCTGTTTGTCGGCTTCTCGCTGAGTGACCCGCGTTCCGCCGAACTGGCCCGCATCATGGCGGAGGGGACACGCCGCCTGCGGGAGAATGGCAGGCTGTCGGCCATCATGCGCAATTACGGGCTGGAGGAGCAGGCGGCCCTGCTCAACAACTGACCGGCACCGATTTTCATCGCCAAAAGCCCCCGTCATTCTCTACCTTTGCCGCATCCGGATGGGCGGATGGGTGGAAAGGGTGCAGTGGCGATGACCGATGAATTGCCTGTGGTGCTGCATGTCGGATGCGGTGTCGCCGACCCCGCCAAACTGCCGGAGCAGTTCTTCGCGCCGCGCGAATGGCGTGAGTTGCGGTACGATATCGACCCTAATGTGGCACCCGATATTATCGGCAGTATCACCGATATGAACGGCATCGCGTCAGCATCGGTGGATGCTGTCTGGTCTTCCCACAATGTTGAACATCTTTATCCCCATGAGGTGCCGGTGGCGCTGTCGGAATTCCGGCGGGTGCTGAAGCCCGGCGCCTTCGCCCTGATCACCCTGCCCGACCTGCAGCAGGTGGCCGAACTGGTGGCCCAGGGCAAGATGGAGGAACCGGCCTATCTGTCGCCCGCCGGTCCCATCGCCCCCATCGATATGATCTTTGGCTGGCGCCTGCCCATGGCACAGGGGAACCTGTATATGGCCCACCGTACCGGCTTTGTGCAGAACAGCCTCAAGAAGGCGATGGATGAGGCCGGTTTTGTCGGCACCCAGGTGATCCGCGACGGGCAATTCGCGCTCTGGGCCAAGGGCTACGCCCCCATCCCCTGATAGGGACATGATGATGAAGCCCGGCAACAGCACCTTTTCCGCCCTTGGCACCACCATCTTCGAGGTGATGTCGCGGCTGGCCGATCAGCATAAGGCCATCAATCTGGGCCAGGGCTTTCCTGACGGCAACGGCCCGCCCGATATTGTGGAGGCCGCCGCCAGCTATCTGACCCATGGCTGGAACCAGTATCCGCCCATGCCGGGCCTGCCGGGCCTGCGACAGGCACTGGCGGCCCATAATGCCCGTTTCTATAGCCTGGCGGTCGATTGGGCGACCGAGACGCTGGTGACCAGCGGTGCAACAGAGGCACTGGCCGCCTGTCTGTTCGGCCTGCTGGAGCCGGGGGACGAGGTGGTTCTGTTTCAGCCGCTCTATGACAGCTACGCCCCCATCATCCGTCGCGCCGGGGCCATTCCACGATTCGTCAGCCTGAAGGCACCGGACTGGACCTTTACCGAGGCCGATCTGGAGGCGGTGTTTGGCGAGAAGACCAAGTTGGTCCTTATCAACAATCCGCAGAACCCGGCGGGCAAGGTCTGGACCCTGGACGAACTGGCCCAGCTGTCCCACTTTGTCATCCGCCATGACGCCATGGCCCTGTGTGATGAGGTTTATGAACATCTGGTTTTCGACGGGCGGCGGCATATCCCGCTGATAACCCTGCCCGGCATGCGTGAACGTACGCTCCGCATCGGGTCGGCCGGCAAGACCTTTTCCCTGACCGGGTGGAAGGTCGGTTATATCACGGGGCCTGCACCGCTGCTGGCCCCCGTCATCAAGGCACACCAGTTCTTGACCTTCACCACCCCGCCGAACCTTCAGCATGCGGTGGCGCTGGGCCTGAACAAGGATGACACCTATTTCACTGGGCTGGCCGAGGACATGGCGCGGCGCCGCGACCTTCTGTCGGCGGGGTTGCGGGCGGCGGGTCTGGTCGTGCTGCCGTGCGCCGGCACCTATTTCCTGACCGTCGATCTGGCGGCCAGCGGCATTGCCATGAATGACCGGGCGTTTTGTCAGCATCTGACGGAAAAGGTTGGTGTGGCCGCCATCCCGATCAGCGCCTTCTTCGAGGTGGATGCCCCCACCCACCTTGTCCGCTTCTGCTTCTGCAAGCGGGATGAGGTGCTGGAAGAGGCGATCCGGCGGTTGGGGGCGGGGATCGTCTGATCCCGCCCTTACGCCAACTCCTCCACCCCGTCACGCGACAGGCGAAAAACGCGGTCCTGCGGCACGGGCAGGCGGCTGGCGGCATCCTGGTCCAGACCGGCATAATGGGCACGCAGGATACGGCCGCTCATCCCATGCGAAATGGCGATGGTGGGACGGTCAACCTCGGTGACAAAGCCCAGCAGGCGTTCGCGCACCCCCTCATACCGCTCCCCGTTCGGGGCATGGAACTGCCAGCCATGGGGGCCATGGTCAGCCAGCCAGGGGTTTGCCGCCTCAATCTCCGCCCGCGTCATGCCCTCCCAATCGCCGAACGACACTTCGGCCAGTCGCGCGTCCAGCGTGACGGGCAGGTCCAGGTGGCGGTTGATGATGCGCGTCGTCTCCTGCGTGCGGCCCAGCGGGCTGGATACCAGCCGCACCACATCGCGCCAGTCGGGGATATCGTCCATCAGCCGCTTCAGGATAGCGCCAACCTGATCGGCCTGCGCGCGGCCCCGTTCCGTCAGGTCGCTATCCATCTGCCCCTGGCAGCGGGCAGCGACATTCCAATGCGTCTGCCCATGCCGGACCAGCAGGATGGGATGGCCGGCGATAACCCTTTGTTCAAGCATCATGTCCATTTGGTCACGGCCACTTCACTTCCGGTGGCATGGACATCAGGATCGCCTCGATATTGCCGCCGGTTTTCAGCCCGAACAGGGTGCCGCGGTCATGCAGCAGGTTGAACTCCACATAGCGGCCCCGGCGGACCAGCTGATGGTCGCGCTGTGCCTCGTTCCATTCCTGGTGCATGCGCCGCGCCACGATGCGCGGATAGATATCCAGGAAGGCCTGACCCACGGCGCGGGTAAAGGCAAAGTCATCCGCCCAGTCGCCGGTATCCAGCTGATCATAAAAAATACCGCCCACGCCGCGCGGCTCGTTCCGGTGCGGCAGGAAGAAGTAGCGGTCGCACCATTCCTTGTACTTGGCATAGTAATCATCGCCATGCGCATCGCACGCGCCCTTCAGGGCGGCATGGAAATCGGCCTTGTCCTCTTCGGTCTGCACGCCCTCCATGAACATGGGCGTCAGGTCGGCACCGCCGCCGAACCAATTCTGGCTGGTCACCAGCATGCGGGTATTCATATGCACCGCCGGCACCAGCGGGCTTTGCATATGAGCCACCAGAGAGATGCCGCTGGCCCAGAAATGCCCGTCGCCGCCAGCACCGGGGATGGAGGCGCGAAACTCAGGCGAGAAGGTGCCGTGGACGGTGGAGACATTCACCCCCACCTTCTCAAACACCCGGCCCTTCATGACACTCATCACGCCGCCGCCGCCTTCGCCGCCATCATGGTTGGGGCGGTCCCATTCCTTGCGCTCGAATCGCCCGGCGGGCAGGCCGGCATGGGGACCGCCGGCCAGTTCATCCTCCAGCCGTTCGAATGCGGCACAGATCTGATCACGCAGGCTTTCGAACCAGGCTTTCGCCTGGGCTTGACGGTCGGCCAGGATATCGGACGGCGGCAGGGGTGTCGGCATGGGCGGGTCCAGGGGACAGAGACACGGGTATTTAAGGGTTTAACCCTTCCCGCCCCCGCTGGAAATGATTGTTTGGACGTCTGGGGTGTCAACCTGCCTTAACACCTCGCCCAACACCATGGAAGCCGCGATGGCGACGTTCAACGAACGGGTGCCCGACCGCATGGGGATCAGCACGCGCAGGTCGGCAGCATCATGCACATCATCGGGCACGCCCGCACTTTCCCGGCCCAGCAGCAGGATATCGTCGGGCTGATAGGACACTTGTGTATAGGGCACGGCGGCGCGCGTGGTCAGCAGCACCAGCCGCCCGCGCCGCTGTGCCTGAAACGCGGCCCAGCTGACATGGCGGGTGACATCGGCATGGTCGGCATAATCCATGACAGAGCGCTTCATGCGCTTGTCATCCAGGATGAAGCCGCAGGGTTCGATGATGTCCAGCCCGACGCCGGTACAGGCGCCTAGACGCATCAGGGTGCCGGCATTCTGGGGAATGTCGGGCTGGTAAAGGGCAAGACGGGGCAAGATGTTAACTTTAAGTCAGCACATCCAGATACATGCCCCGGCGGTACCGGGCCGGCAGGCGCAGCATGCCATCGACGATCAGCGCCGCCAGTTCCTTGGCATTGGGCCAGCGGTTGCCGGGCCGCCCCATGGGGATGGGCCGGCCGCCAGGGCCGGAAATGGGCAGGACGCCGCGCCGCCCGCCACCCTCGATAACGCTGCCGCCCAGGCCCGTGGGGCCGGCGGAAGCGGGGTTCATGCGTGTATCGACCATGGGATGGCGTCCAGGCTGGAAAAGACCATTGCCATCCTATAAGGAAAGATCGCGGTGCGAAAGGGGGCACCGCCCCTGCCGCATGGCGGAAATGCTGATCTCTGCCCCCGCCCTTGGGCTTGACTCTGTCCCCCCCCTCGTTTATCAACGCGGCTTCGTTGGTTGGGGGAAACCCTGACCGGCAAGGTGTTTTTCGTCTTAGGTGCGCCCCGGTTCTGGTTCCGTGGCCGCCAGCAGCAAGAGAATAGGTGTTTCATGTCCCGCAAGTGCGCCGTGACCGGCAAGGGTGTGCAGACCGGCAATAACGTCTCTCACGCCAACAACAAGTCCCGCCGGCGCTTCCTGCCGAACCTGCAGGAAACCTCGCTGATGTCCGACGCGCTGGGTCGCATGGTCCGTCTGCGCCTGTCGACCAACGGCATCCGCACCATCGAACACAAGGGTGGCCTGGACGCCGCTCTGCTGGATATCGCCGACGCCAAGCTGGATGTTGATGCCCGCAAGGTGAAGAAGCAGATCCAGAAGGTCCTGGCCGCCAAGACCGCCGCCTGATCGGCGTCTGTCGGTTCCAGTATCGCTGCTGACGGTATCGTCGGCCCCGCGAGACACCCGTTAAGGGGTCGTTTCGCGGGGCCGCTGCCGTTTGTGCTCCCTTTTATATCTGCCCGCCCTTCGGGACCGCCCCCATGTCCTTGTCCCCCGCCGACCTGATCGCCTTCCTGCACAGCCTGCCGCCAGAGGCGCTGCTGCTGTTCCAGGCGCTGTTCTGCTTTGGCACGATTCTGGTCATGGTGCGGCTGTTCGGGGCGCCAGGCCTCTATCTCTACATCGCAACCGCCGTGATCGCGGCGAATGTGGAGGTGTTGAAGGCGGTGCAGTTCGGTTTCTATGACCATCCCGTCGCCATGGGCACTGTGCTGTTCGGGTCGACATATCTGGCCACCGACATATTGACCGAACATTACGGGCGCGATGCGGCGCGCAAGGCCGTGTTCCTGTCCTTTGCCGCCTATCTCCTGTTCACCCTGTTCATGATCATCACCCTGGGCTATCGCCCCATGACGGAGGCGCAGGCGGGCGCCGACATGCAATGGGCGCTGCCCATGCAGGGCCATATCGCCGCCCTGTTCACCCCCGCCCCCGCCCTGTTCGCGGCGGGGATGACGGCGTACCTGACCAGCCAGCTGTTCGATGTCTGGGTCTATCAGCGCATCCGGGGCGCCACCGGCGATCGTCACCTGTGGCTGCGCAATAATGGCAGCACCATGCTGTCGTCGCTCGTGGACAACGTCATCTTCTCCGTCCTGGCCTGGGTGGTCTTCGCGCCCGAACCCGTGGGCTGGGACGCACTGTTCTACACCTATATCCTGGGCACCTATGGCATGCGGGTGGCCCTCTCCATCCTCGATACGCCCTTCATGTACCTGTCGCGGCGCATGGTGCGGCGGGTGGATGGGGTGGTGGTGTGATTGAGCGACAGGCCGTCTGCTGTTAGCATAGGCATATGGACACGATCCTTCCCCAGACGCCGGAGCCGGTGACCGCCGAGCAGCTCCGTGCTGCCCGTTCCTTACTGCGCATCGCGCAGCGGGACCTGGCCGCACGCGCCGGGGTGCCGCTGCCCAGCCTGCGCCGCCTGGAAGGGGTGGGTGGAACGGCCAAGGTGCCGCCGGACATCGTACGCCGCACACGGCAGGCATTGGAACAGGCCGGAGCCGTGTTTGTAGCGGGCGGGGTACAGCGACAGGCCATGCCGGAGCGCCCCCTCTCTTATGAAGAGAAGCTGGCGCGGGTGAGGGCGATACAGGCAGAGGTTAAACAACTGCCGATTCTCGACCCACGCCCCGTCGAAGAGATGTTCGCCGACCTCTATGATGAGAACGGCCTGCCGCGATGATCGTCGTGGATAGCTCTGCCTTGATGGCCATTCTGCTGCAAGAGGCAGA
Source organism: alpha proteobacterium AAP38 (assembly GCA_001296005.1). Taxonomy (GTDB): domain Bacteria; phylum Pseudomonadota; class Alphaproteobacteria; order Azospirillales; family Azospirillaceae; genus Niveispirillum. The sequence goes on from LJHR01000008.1 coordinate 24,190, forward strand.
GGCGGAACGTTTTGTTGCCTGTCTGGGGGCTGCCAGCAGTTCTATGATGTCGGCGGTCTCACTACTGGAATCCAGCATGGTGGCAACGGGGCGGTTGGGCGACGGCGGAGTTCACAAACTTCAGCAGCTGATCCAGACATTCTCGATCAGCATCATACCCTTCGATGCCGACCAAGCCACCCACGCAGCAGATGCGTTCCGCCGGTTCGGCAAGGGGCGTCATACCGCAGCCCTGAACATGGGCGACTGTGCCAGTTACGCGCTGGCGGCCAGCCATTCGCTGCCGCTTCTGTACAAAGGCGCGGATTTCGCCAATACCGATATGCAAACAGCCATGCCCGCCTGATGGCCGGCAAAGGCACCCCTTTCCCTGAAAGTCTGTCTTAACGCCATGTCCATCTCCTACCCCGGTTTTTCCTTCGACATCACGCATCGTGACCCGGCGGGCAGCAAGGCCCGGATCGGGACCTTGTCCACGCCGCATGGGGCCATCCAGACGCCGAATTTCATCTTTTGCGGCACCAAGGCAGCCATCAAGGGGCTGACGACGGAGCAGATGCGGGAGGAGAAGACTGACATCATCCTGGCCAATACCTATCATCTGATGATCCAGCCGGGGGCCGATCTGGTGGCCAAGCTGGGGGGCCTGCATAAGATGATGAACTGGCACGGGCCGATGCTGACCGATAGCGGCGGGTACCAGATCTTCGCCATGGGCCATGGGTCGGTGGCGGATGAGGTGAAGGGGCGGCGGACGACGACGCGCGAGAAGACCCTGTTGAAGATCACCGAGGAGGGGGCGACCTTCCGGTCCTATACCAACGGGGAAAAGCTGTTCCTGACGCCGGAAAAGAGCATCGATATTCAGCGCAAGCTGGGTCCCGACTTTGTCGTGCAGCTGGATGAATGCACGCCCTTCCATGTGGACCGGAAATATACCGCCCGGTCGATGAAGATGTCCCATCGCTGGGGCGACCGGTCGCTGACGGCATTCAAGGAATTTGGCGGCATTTCGGCCAACGGAATGCCGCAGGCCATGTATGGCATTGTCCAGGGCGGGGTCTATCCCGACCTGCGCAAGGAGAGCGCGGAGATCGTGGCAAACCAGGATTTCTTCGCCACCGCCGTCGGCGGCTGCCTGGGCGCCACGCGTGAGCAGATGCATGATGTGGTGGGCATGGCCATGGCGCATGTGCATCCCACCCGGCCCGTCCATCTTCTGGGCATTGGCGGCATTGTTGATATTTTTGAGGGCGTGGCGCTGGGCATCGACACGTTCGACTGTGTCAGCCCGACGCGAATCGCCCGCCATGGCTGGGCCCTGGCACCCGGCGTGAAGGGCGAGCGGTTGAACATGCGCAATGCGCGGTTCAAGGATGACGACAGCCCCATCGATGCCGAATGCGGCTGTTACGCCTGTCGTACCGCCAGCCGTGGCTATATCCACCATCTGCTGAAGGCGGAGGAGATGCTGGGCATGCAGTTGCTGACAATGCACAATGTCCACACCATGAACCGCCTGATGCGCGATATCCGCGCCGCCATCATCACCGGCACCCTGGCCGAGGCACGGCGCAAATGGGTGTGGCAGCCGGGGGACAGTGAATGAACCCGCCGGCCAGCGGCAGCAGCGCGTCCGCCATCGTCGCCGGCCTGTCCGGCGTGGTGGATGAACATCTGCGCTGGCTGACGCAATGGCACAAGGCCGCCCTGTTCACCCGCGACAGCGGCCTGTCGGGGCCGGACGCCGCACCGGAACCCAAGGGCTTTGCCGCCTGGGTGACGCGGGTCAAGCGCGGCAGCGTGGCCCATCAACCGGCCTTTGACCGGCTGGTCCAGGTGCATGACCAGTTGCACCGCATGGGCCGCCTGACCCTGATGCGCGCGGCGGAGGGGGATGCACCGGATTACGCCACCTATCAGGCCGTTCTGGACAAGTTTGATGAGTTTATCCAGCAATGCCGACGCATCGAACGCGCCCTGTCAGTGGCGGGTAGTGGCATCGACCCGTTGACGGGCCTGCGGAACCGTACCGGTCTGGCCGATGAGGTATCGCGCGAACTGGCACGCTTTGCCCGCACGGGGCAGCCCTTCTGCGTGGCGCTGTGCGATCTGGACAAGTTCAAATCGGTCAACGACACCTATGGTCACGAGGCGGGCGACCGCGTGCTGGTGGCCGCTGCCGGCTGCCTGACCCGTGGCATCCGGGCGATTGACGAGGCCTTCCGCATGGGGGGCGAGGAAATCCTGATCCTGCTGAAGGAAACCCATCTGACCGAGGCGATGGTGGTGCTGGAAAGGCTGCGCGTCGATCTCGCGGCCACGCCGGTGCAACTGGCCGATGGGCAGGTGCTGCACGTCACGGCCAGCTTTGGCGCGGCGGAGGTGACGGGGGAGATCAGCGTGGACGCCCTGGTCGACCGGGCCGATCAGGCGCTCTATGCCGCCAAGCATGGCGGAAGGAACCGGGTGGAGGCGTGGCGCGCACCGGCCACGCCCTGACGGCCCGTCACTGAAGCACGATCACCGGAAACATGTTGGCGCGGATGGACTTGTCCAGCTCCACATCCAGGTCCCCGGCGAGATCGCGGACCAGATCGGTCATGGTCTTTTCCCGCTGCGCCAGGGTCACATCCTCGGCAACCGTGGTGGAGCGGGCGACGGCGCCCGACACGCTGCCGGTGAAGCCGCGCGAGGTGCCCTCGACCACGATCTCGACCTGCAATTTGCCTTCGTATTTCTGCGACTGATCCTTGGTGAACCAGCCCTTGATGCCCTTGGTGCGATCCAACTCGATCTCCTTGACCGAGGCATCCTTAATGATGACGCGGGCCTTGCCCTGCGGCCCGCCAGCCTTCAGGCGGGTGGAGGCCCAGAGGCGGACGGCGTCCGATGGGGTCAGTGGCAGTTCATGGTCGATATTGGGCGGGGCCATCGGGGCCGCATAGGTGCTTTCCACCTCGATGCTGGCCACATCCAGCACGATCGGCTCCCGGCCTGAGAAATCCACGATGGATTGGGCGGCAACAGGCATGGCGGCCAGCAGGGGGGCGGCCAGGGCGAGCGTCAGCAGCGAACGGCGCAGCATAATGGGTTCCTGTTCTTGGTGTCAGACGGCGCGAAAATACAGCATGCCTGAGCGCCATGGCGGTTTCATGGCGCGCATCCTGCCCTTCTGTTGGGCAGCGGACAAGTGTGCAACGCCGAACGATGGGGCGGGTCAGGCCAGCGCGTCGATGGCGCTGCGTTCCAACTCATCCTGGGCGCGGATGGTGGCCAGATTGGCCTGGAAGGCGCGGAGCGAGGAAATCTGGTCAACCCGCTCGGTCACGGGATCGACATTGGGGGCGGCCACCAACCCCTGTTCGTTCGCATCCGTGCTGTCGGGCTGATATTCGGGGATATAGGCCGGGGTGGTGGGCCGGGCGATGACGCGCGTCCCCTGCCCCTGACCATTGGGCCCCGCCACTGCCGTCTGGCTGAGGCTTTGCGGCTGAAAGGCCTGGGTCTGGCCGGGCTGCACCGTGCCGTCCACCGCCGGGATGGCACCCGTGCTGCGCTGGTTGGCGACGTTGTTGGCGCTATTGGCAAGACGCTGCGTCTGGGCCAGCGCGCCGGACAGGGCCGTGCCGATGCTGCCGATGGACATGGTTGCACCTTTCTCCCACACCCCGATCTTCGCGCCAATCGCCCGGGCGGGCAAGAGGACGGAAAGCATAGGTGCCCCAAAAGCAACGGCCGGTCCCTATCAGAGGACCGGCCGTGCCTGGACCACTTAGACTGATCAAGCGGGATAAGGCCCGCCCGTTATCAGAACGCGTAGGTCAGGGTCGCGACGAAGCGGCCATCGCCAAGCGGGGCAGCGCCCTTGACGTCGGTGTCGGTGTACTTCAGGTCCAGCACGAACGGCTCGAACTTCACGGCGACGCCGCCGGTGTAGTCCTGATAGTCGGTGCCGTTGTCCAGCTCATTGAAGCCAATGGCGCCATAGACGGACACGGTGTCGGTGACGGCGACCGAAGCGCCACCCGCGAAGTACCAAGCATCGCCACCGGCGGCGCCGAAGAATTCCGGCGAGTAATAGGCCTTACCGGTCAGCGTGACCTTGTCGATGGCATAGGCCAGATCCAGGCCAGCCTCAAAATAGTCGAACTCGGCCGAACCATCAGCACCCGGATAGGTGTAGTAGTAGCCGCCGACCGTGTAGGTCAGGTTATCGACGCTGTTGGTGTAACCGGCAATCAGATCGACCTCGATATCGGCGTCGGAGCCCAGATCGACGTTCGAGCCCCAAGCGGACACGAAGAAGCCGCTCTCGTGGCTGGCGGTCAGACCGGCCTGGAAAGCCGGGTCGCTGTCGGTCTGGCTGTAACCGCGGAACACATAGTCGCTGGTGATGGCAGCCGTGCCGGAGAAGGTGAACGGGGCGTCTTCAGCCTGCGCGGCAGCAGCGCCGCCCAGCATGGCGAGGGCGATAGCGGTGGAGGCGAGGAACTTAGAGAAACGCATGAACCACTCCATTATGAGGCATTTATGATTGGGTCCCTGCTCCCTTCAGCAAATCTGATGCCAGAAGGGGGCGGGCGGTGATTTCCTGCTGATTATGGGAGTTTCCAACCAGATCGCCTAGAAGCCGCGCATGCTGCTGTGCAACATTACCCGGAGGTGTTGCAAAAAAAATACGCAGTGACCCGAATGGTGCACAAAATTCCATCAACTGGCCACAAAAATGCCACAAGCCGCCCTTGCGGAGCGGCTTGCGTCAGGACCTCTACCCGGTTTGAGCGGGAGAAAGATCAGATGTAGTAAGCCTTCAGCGGCGAGAAGCCGTTGAAATTCACCGCCGAATAGGTGGTGGTATAGGCACCGGTCGCCATGATCGTCACCTTGTCGCCGATCTTTAGCGAGGTCGGCAGACGATACTCCGCCTTTTCATACAGCACATCGGCGCTGTCGCAGGTGGGGCCAGCCAGGATCACGGCTTCGGCGGGGCCGTCGCGGTCGGTCTGGATCGGGTACTGGATGGCCTCGTCCATGGTCTCGGCCAGACCACCGAACTTGCCGATATCCAGATAGACCCAACGCTTGTCGTCGTTCGCCGACTTGCGGGAGATCAGCACCACCTCCGACTGGATGATGCCGGCATTGCCGACCATGCCGCGGCCGGGCTCGATGATGGTTTCCGGCAGGCGGTTGCCGAAATGACGGCGCAGGCTGTCATTGATCGCCTCGCCATAGGCCTGGCTGGTCGGCACGTCCTTTAGGTAACGGGTGGGGAAACCGCCGCCCATATTGACCATGGACAGGATTACGCCCTGTTCCTCGCAGTTCCGGAAGATGGCGCCCGCCGTAGCCAGCGCGATATCCCACTGCTTCAGGTCGCGCTGCTGGCTGCCGACATGGAATGACACGCCATAGGGGCGGACATTCATGCCTGCGGCCTGGATCAGCAGGTCGCGGGCCATCTCCGGCTCGCACCCGAACTTGCGCGACAGCGGCCAGTCAGCCCCCTCACCCGAGGTCAGGATGCGGCAGAAAACGCGCGCACCCGGCGCATGTTCGGCGATCTTCTCCAGCTCTTCGATGCTATCGAAGGCGAAAAGATCGATACCCAGTTCATGCGCGATACGGATATCGCCGGCCTTCTTGATGGTGTTGCCGAAGGAGATGCGGTCGGGCGTGGCGCCGGCTTCCAGGCAATACTGGATTTCCGGGACGGACGCGGTGTCAAAGCAGGAGCCGTTCTCCACCAGCAGACGCAGGATTTCCGGCGCCGGGTTGGCCTTCACCGCATAAAAGATGCGGCTATCGGGCATGGCGGTCGCCAGCTTGCCGTAATTGTCGGCAACGACGTCCAGGTCCACAACCAGGCACGGGGTGGAGGGGGTCTGTTCAGCGAAGAATCGGGCGATCTTCTCGGTCATCATGGACTCCGAGGCGGCATGAAGCGGGGGATGTCAGGGGTGAAATGGCTTTTGCCGGACCCGATACGGGTCCGGTTCCGCCCAAGCGTGCCGCGAAACGCAGCCGGCCCAGGCGGGTCAGATACTGGTCATGACGCCAGGAAGGATCGACGCGCCGATATCGGACGCGCGGACAGAATTAAATGACACGGAGAGCGCAACCGGCCCCCCGAACACAACAACAACCATCGTAGCCTCCAATTCGCCGCCTTGTTTAAGGGACGGACGAGGATACGCGTTACGTCGTTGCATAACCCCACCGGGTTGACGGCTCCGTCCAGTCTTGAAAATGACCATCGGACGGGTGTGGGGGCCATAGGCACGTGCGCTGCGATGAGCGGCTATATAGGGCCGAAGCCCCGGCGGCGAAAGCGGTTTTTTATGTCGGGATCGTGAAAATGCGCATAGGTCGCGTGCCCTGCGCACAAATCACATTTTCGCCACTTTCAGGTCCGACTTTGGTCATGCGGGACTTCCATCTTGCACCTGGGAATGCTGAGGCGACTTGAGACACCCCGTCTCGGCGGACATTTCCAGGCCCCATATGGAATGTCGGCCCGCACCTGTCGGTCCTGCCCCGGATCGGCACCATTTCACGGCCACCGCAAAGCCCCCCGCGGTGGCCGTTTCTTTATCCGGAATCTCTATCTTTCGGCCTGCCCTTTCTGGCATTTTGGCGCCAGCCAGCCAGGAGCGTTCATTCGTGACACAGGGCCAGACCCAATCCGCCGATCCGGGACTCGCCGCCCGCCGCCTGACCTGCCTGCGCGGTGAGCGGGTGGTGTTCGCCGAACTCGACTTCACCCTATCCCCCGGCGGCGCCTTGATTCTGGTCGGGCCGAACGGCAGCGGCAAATCCAGCCTTCTGCGCCTGCTGGCCGGCCTGTCGCGCCCCTTCTCCGGCGCCTTGACCTGGAATGGCAGCGATATCGCCCAGGACCCGGACGCCCACCGCGCCCGCCTGCGCTATGCCGGGCATCAGGATGCCGTAAAGCCCACCCTGACCGCGCTTGAGAATCTGTCGGTCTGGGCCGGACTGGACGGGCTGGACGATCCGGAGGACCGGGCCGGGCGGGCGCTGGCAGCCCTTGCCATGGATCATGTCGCGGACATGCCGGGCCGGTACCTGTCAGCGGGACAGAAGAAACGCGTCAATCTGGCCCGTCTGGCCCTGGCACCGGCACGCACGGCCCCGCTCTGGCTGCTGGATGAACCGGCAACGGCGCTGGACCGCGACTCGATTGACCGGCTGGCCGCTCTGATCGCTGCCCACCGCCGGGCTGGCGGTATGGTGGTGCTGTCCACGCACAGCGACATGGATGTCGCGGATGCGGCCACCCTGAACCTGGCCGATTTCGGTGCCACGGCCGATGACGAGGATGAAAGCCAGGATGAGGCGGCCGGGGTGCCCGCATGAGCGGTTTCCTGCGGCTGTTGCGCCGCGACCTGCGCCTGGCCCTGCGCCAGGGGGCGGACGCGGCCATGGCGGTTCTATTCTTCGTGCTGTGCGTGATCATGTTCCCGTTCGGCATCGGGCCGGAACCGGGCGTGCTGGCGCGCATCGCGCCGGGGGTCATCCTGGTCGCCGCCCTGCTGGCCTCGCTGCTGTCGCTGGACCGGCTGTTCCAAGCCGATCATGAGGATGGCTCGCTGGAGCTTCTATCCCTGTCCTCCCTGCCGATGGAGGCGGTGGCGGCGGCCAAGATCCTGGCCCATTGGCTGGTCACCGGCCTGCCGCTGATACTGGCGGCCCCGCTGCTGGCCCTGTTCTTGAACCTGCCTACCGATGGTTTTCCCATCCTGCTGCTGACATTGCTGCTGGCGACACCCTTGCTCAGCCTGATCGGGGGAATCGGAGCGGCCCTGACCCTGGGGGCGCGGCGGGGTGGTGTTCTTCTGCCTTTACTTGTGCTTCCGCTTTACATTCCCGCATTGATCTTTGCCGCCGCCGCTGTCGATTCGGTGCTGACGGGGCAATCGGCCCGCCCGCATTTGCTGTTACTGTCAGGTCTTCTGGCGGCGTCCCTGCCGCTTTCGCCTTGGGGGGCCGCCGCGGCCCTGCGCGCGGCCCTGGAATAGGGGGCCGGAAAGCCAAAGGGCCTGCGTCTTTGCGCCCGGATGGTTGCATATCCATTGGAAGTACATCGTCCGCGATTCCCGGCTTGCCCGAAAGATGTGCATCCCTTAAATTCCTACCACCGGCGTCCAATGCCGGACCTGCGGATGACAATGTCCGCCAAGTCAAAGCCTGATCTCCGCCTGTGCTGCACAAGCAGGCCAAAGGATCGGCGGCACGGCATTGTGACGGGGGGACGGTTTGCTCGGATTCTTCATGCGCAGCGAACAGGTCATCATCGTTGATGATGACAAGATCAGGTCGGTGACCATCGGCCCCGGCCAGCGTCTGCGCCCTGCCCTTCTGGCCGCTGCCGCCTTGTGCGGCATGCTGGTGGCTAGTGCCGGCTGGATGGCCACCGCCTTCGCCCTGCGTGACAGCCGCGACAGCATTGTCCAGATGGATCAGGGCGCCGCCAATCTGGCCACCCAGTTGGCCGACAGCCGGGAGCAGTTGTCGCGCGTGGCGGGTGACCTGGACAAGGTGCGGGTGGCACTGGATACGGCACTGGCCGAACAGGCGCGGTCACGCGCCCGCATCGACGCCGCCATGGCCGTCGTGACGGGTGCGGACAAGGATGGGTCGAAGACACCGCGTCAGGTCCTGGCCGCCGTTCGCAATGAACTGGCCCCGCTGCGGGTGGATGCCGAAGCCGGCGACGGCCTGCGCGCCGCCCAGGAATCGCTGCAACTGATCACCGATATCAGCCAGGAAGCGGCATCCCGCCGCGCCCAATCGGCCATCGCCGCCCTGTCCCTGGTGCTGGAGGAGGCGGAGGCCGTCCCCTCATCCCAGCCGACCCTGGCCCTGGCCAGCGAGGGACTGGGCAAGGCGCTGGCAGAAGCGCAGTTACAGGCGCAGCGGGCCCGGACCGAGGCGGAAAACGCCTGGACCGAACGTAACGAGATGGCGACAGCACTGGCCAGCAGCGAACAGCAGATGGCGGAGATCGCGACCGGTCAGGTGGCCCTGCTGAACCGTCTGGCGCAGCATGCCGAACTGCGCATCGGCGCCATCGAGGGCGAACTGAAGAATACCGGCCTCAACCTGGACAGGGTGCTGCGCGCCATGGGCCAATCACCGGGCGGTGTGGGCGGTCCTCTGATCGGCCTGACGGAACTGCCCAATGGCAGCCTGCCCGCCGCCGCCCAGGCCGCCTTGAACCAGCTCGAGTCGCGGCTGGACCGGCAGGCACGGCTGCGCGCACTGGCCAATTACCTGCCCCTGACCCCGCCCGTGGATAATTTCTACGTCTCCAGCGGGTTCGGTGGCCGCCGCGATCCCTTCACCAGCCAATGGGCCGCGCATGAGGGGCTGGATCTAGTGGCCAAGGAAGGCTCCCCCGTGACCCTGCCCGCCGCCGGTCGCGTCGTCGACGTCACCTATGACGAGGGCTATGGCCATATGGTGGAGGTGGATCACGGCCTGGGCATCCGCACCCGCTATGCCCACATGAAGAAAATCATGGTTAAGAAGGGCGAAATGCTGGACCCTGGCCATCAGGTCGGGACGCTGGGCGACAGTGGCCGCAGTTCCGGCCCGCACCTGCACTATGAGGTGCTGGTGGAAGGCAAGCCGGTGGATCCGCTGCGCTTCATGGAAAGGGGTCGGCATGTTTGCGAAGGTTAAGGAACGTATCGACAGCACCGCCAAGACCGCCACCCGCCCCAGCGGCGGTGGCAATGGCGGCGGCTCCGACCGCCCCATGCCCTCCATCGTCAGCCGTGACATGCGGGTGACGGGTAATCTGGATACGCCGGGCGAGGTGCATGTCGAAGGCAACGTCGATGGCGACATCACCTGTGCCAAGCTGACCATCGGTGCCACGGGCGCCGTAAACGGCCATATCATGGCCGGAACCGTGCGCGTCCATGGGCGTGTGCAGGGAGAGATCAACGCCGAAGAGGTGTTCATCCTCAACGGCTCCTCCGTTCAGGGGGACGTGATCCAGACCCTGCTGGAAATCGCGCCGGGTGCCAGCTTCGAAGGCGCTATCCGCCGCCGCGCAGCCGCTGCCCCGACCGCCATGCTGGCCCCGCCGTCCGTTGAAGCCGAACCGGCGGCAGAGGCAGAACCATTGCTGCTGGCTACCGAACCGGTGGAGGCGGAAGCCGAGGGGGGCGTGGCGGAAACCCTGTCCAGTGCCACTGCCGAGGAACCGCCCGCCCCCGCCAATAGCGGGGATGATGTGGAAACGAAAAAGGCCGGGTAACCCCGGCCTTTCCCTTTTCTGGATACTGGCCCGATGGGTGGACACCCGCCTTGCTGTTACCTGCCCTCTTCCGGTGGGGGCGGCGGTGGGGCGGCCATCGGGGCGCGATCCGGGTCCAGCGGAATGCCACCCGGCGGCGGTGGCCGCATATCAGGCCCGCCATGCATCCGGCGCTCATTGATCATCATGCGGGGTGGACGCATCTCGGCCAGACGGCGGCGCCCCTCCGGTGACAGCTTGCCCAGCACCTCGATGATCCGGTCGGTCTGCGCCTTCTCCATCGCCTGACGGTCGGCGGCGGCACTTTCCAGTTCCGTACGCAGGGCCACGGGGTCGAACGGATCGGCCCGCATCAGGTCGCGCAGGCGATCAATACGATCCCGGAAGGACTTGGCCTTCTCCATCATCTTTTCCATGTCGGAACCGAAATGTTCCTTCAGGATCTTGGCGTCGGCTTCGGGCAGATCATCCATCATCCGGTGCATGGCGAACAGGGGACCACCGGGGCCACCCGGCCCGTCCGGTCCCATCATCACCATCTTGTCACCAAAGGGCGGCTTCGGCCCCAGCCAGCGGGGCACCATGGTGCCCAACAGGAAAAGGTTCAGGCCGACCGACACCAGCAGCGCGGTCTGTATCAAACGGTCGCGGTTCATTGGAACAGGCTTTCCAGGGCGGAAGGGGTGAACAGCGCGCTGGGCAGGTCACTGGCGGTGGTCGCGGTGGTGACCGCGCCCTCCCCGCCCATGCCGCCAGCGGCTGTGGAGGCGACGGGGCTGAAGGCCCCGACCAGGATGCCGGCAGCTGTACAGGCGGCCAGACCGGCTGCCCGTGGCCAGACCTGACGCCATCCACCCAGCATATCCCCGACGCGCTGTGCAAAAGGGATGCGGCGCCGCACCAGTCCTGGCACGGGTAGGTCCCCCAGGGCGCCGGCCACCACACGGGCCACGCGATCATCGCTGATCACCGGCGCATCCAGCCGGTCCAGCATCGCATCCAGCATGGCCGCACGGTGCTGTTCAGCCCGTGCCTGGACGGAATGGGCCAGCAATGCCTGTGCGGGTTTGCGCAAATCATCGGGCCATCGCCTGGGTTCGGCCCCATACTGTTCCAGCAGGGCCTGAAAGGCGGCCATCCCCATGGCCTCCTTCCCGCCTGCGCCGTTGATCGGTTCCCTCATTCTTCATCCTCCCCAACGCCCGTGATCCCCAGGGCGGTGAGCCGGCCCCGAAGGGCGCGGCGGGCACGGGCGAGCAGCGATTCCACCGCCGGCACCGACAGGTCCAGCATCCGCCCGGCCTCGGCGGCACTCATTTCCTCGTAATAACAAAGGGAGACAGCCACCCTTTGCCGTTCCGGCAGCCCGGCCAGGGCCGCCGCGATGGTTTCCGACATCTGCCGCCGCGCGATCAGAGAACCGGCGGCGGGTGACGGATCAGGCACATCCGGGGCATCTTCCAACGCCTCGAACCCCTGTTTGCGGCGACGGTCGATACAGAGATTGACGACAACCCGGTGCAGCCAGGTGGAGAACCGGGCAGACCCGCCCGCTTCCCACCGACCGGCCTTGGTCCAGACCTTGACCCAGGCCTCCTGCACCACCTCGTCCGCTTCCGCCGCGTTGTTCAGGACGCGTTGCGCCACAGACAGGGCGCGGGCGGTGTGGCGTGTCGCCAGTACCGTAAACGCCCCCCGGTCCCCGCCGGCGATCCGCGCCAGCAGGGTGTCGTCATCCACCATGGGTTCCGCAAGAGCCATACCGGTCACGGTCACCTGCGTATCCTTATGTCGATCCCGTCCGGCCATACCGGACCCCCGGGCGTCACGCCCCGGCAGGTCCAGCGGTGACGGAAGCCGCTTCATCGCCAGCATGCCCCTTCCACGGGCCATGGCGCAAATCCCTGTCGCGGGCCGCGCAGGACCATCGCCCATCGGCCGAAAATATTTTTGAGCTGTTGCGACGGGAACTGTTTGCGTGTTGCGTAAAAGCAATATCGCGGGCCGGTGCCCATCCCACCCCAAAGCACCGGTCACCGCCGACGGCCCCGGACGCCCCATCCACCGTCGGCACCGCGATAGATGGGAAGCCTGCCCCCGGTCTTCCGGCCCCGCCAGCCCGCCCCTTCAACGGCGGCACCGGCGCCGGGGGCAGCATCCCGAACCTATGTTTAGTTCCTCTCTCCAGAGTGCCTGCCCCCGTCGCCCCTGCCTGGGCGGCGGGGGTTTCTTTTTGTGGGGTGGTTGGTTGCCTTACCCCCGCGCGGGCACGGCCTGACTGGCCAGGAACAGGGCGGCGGCGGCAGCCACTATAGCGGGGCCGGTGGGCACATCGACCTGGAGCGAGGCACCCAATCCCATCGCCACAGCCCCCACCCCGATCAGGGCCGACAGCACGGCCATGCCCTCCGGCCCCTTGGCAAAGCGGCGAGCGGCGGCAGCGGGGATGATCAGCAGGGCGGTCACCAGCAGGATGCCCACGATCTTCATGGCCAGCGCGATGATGATGGCGATCATCAAGGTGAAGCCCAGGCGCACGCGCCGCACCGGCACACCCTCGACCCGCGCCAGATCCTCATCCACCGTCAGGGCCAGCAGCGGCCGCCAGATCCAGGCCAGCAACGCCAGGACGAACGCGCCCCCACCCCAGATGGCATAGAGATCGGCATCGCCCACGGCCAGGATATCGCCGAACAGATAGGACAGCAGGTCCACCCGTACCGACCCCAGCACGGCAAGCGCAATCATGCCCAGGCTGAGCGTGGAGTGCGAGATGATGCCCAGCAGCGTATCGCTGCCCAGTCGGCGCTGTTCCTGCAACAGGGTGAGCGCCAGGGCAATGGCGAGACAAACCAGCACGATGCCGGTCTGGGTGCCGATCCCGGTCAGAAAGCCCAGCGCCACGCCCAGCAGGGCCGAGTGCGACAGCGTATCGCCGAAATAGGCCATACGCCGCCAGACGATGACGCAGCCCAGCGGCCCCGTGACCAGCGCCAGCCCGATCCCGGCCAGCAACCCGCGCAGCAGGAAATCATCCATGGCGGTGCCCCCCGTGCGCATGCTCATGGCCGTGATGGTGGTGATCGTGGCCGCAGCCCTGATGGTCGCTATGGGCCGTGTGCTCCTGCCCCGCCGGCACGACACAGCCGTCATCGGCATGGGAATGGTCATGGCTGTGGTGATAGATCGCCAACGCATCGGCATGCCGGCCGAACAGGGCGACATATTCGGGATGGCGCGACACATCCTCCGGCTTGCCATGGCAGCAGACATGCCGGTTCAGGCAGATCACCGTATCGGTGCGGGCCATCACCAGATGCAGATCGTGGCTGACCAGCAGCACGCCGCAGCCACGCCGGTTACGAATGGCCCCGATCAGTTCGAACAGTTCGATCTGTCCATGCACATCCACCGCCTGCACCGGCTCATCCAGGACCAACAGGTCCGGCTTGCGCAGCAGGGCGCGGGCCAGCAGCACACGCTGCAATTCCCCGCCCGACAGGGTCTGGATGGCGCGGTCGATGGCGTGGGCCGCCCCCACCTCTTCCAGCACACACGCCATCTCCGCCCGCGTGGACCGCGACCAGAGCGACAGGAAGCGCGCGACCGGCATGGGCAGCGTGACATCAACCGACAGGCGCTGCGGCATATAGCCGATATTCAGGCCCGGTGCCCGCGCAATGGTACCCTTGTCCGGCTTCAGCAGCCCCAGGCACAGTTTCACCAGACTGGTCTTGCCGGCCCCGTTCGGCCCGATCAGTGTAACGATCTCGCCTGCACCCACGGACAGGGAGACATTGTCCAGAACCGCACGGTCGCCGCGCGTCAGGCTGATATTCCGGGCTTCCAGTAACGGGGGGGCTGTCAAAGGGCGGCTCCTTTGGCGCATGCTGGCTGGGCTGCCCTGCGCATCCCGCAGGGTTTACGCCATGCCTGCCGCCTTGACAAACGTTACATTATAACACATTTGCAGATCAGTCCTCCGGTTCCGGGTCCTTGTCCATGTTGCGCCTTCTGTCCCTTTCCGCCCTGCTGGCCGGCCTTATCGCCCTGCCGGCACTGGCAGCCCCGCCGCCACCCGATGTGGTGGTGACGGTGAAGCCGTTGCATTCGCTGGTGTCCGGCGTGATGCAGGGGGTGGGGGAACCCTATCTGCTGGTGCGCGGGGCCGCCAATCCGCATGCCTTCGCCCTGCGCCCGTCGGATGCCAAGGCGCTGTCGGGTGCCGAACTGGTGGTCTGGGCCGGGCCGGGTGTCGAAACCTTCCTGGAAAAGCCGCTATCCACCCTGGCCCGGTCGGCGCAGGTCCTGACCCTGGTCAAGGAACCGTCGGTCCGGGTGCTTCCTGTGCGCAAGGGCGGGGCGTGGGAGGCACATGATCATGACCATGCGCATGAGGACAGGCCCGACGCCGAATTGGGCAGTGATGGCCATGTCTGGCTGGACCCGCTGAATGCCAAGGCCATCACCGACCTGATCGCCGCGCGTCTGTCGGCGCTGGACCCCGCCCGCGCCCCCGCCTATCAGGCCAATGCCGCGCGGCAGAAACAGTCTATTGATGCCCTGGACGCGGAAATGCGCGCGGCCCTGTCGCCGCTAAAGGACCGGCCCTTCATCGTCTTCCATGATGCCTATCATTATCTGGAGGACCGGTACGGCCTGAACGCTGCCGGCGCCATCACCGTCTCGCCCGACCAGCCGCCGGGAGCGGCGCGGCTGTCGGCCCTTCGTGAACGCATCAATCAGGCCGGTGCCGTTTGCATCTTTGCCGAACCGCAGTTCGAACCGGCCCTGGTCCGCACCCTGGCGCAGGGGACGAAGGCCCGCACCGGCGTTCTGGACCCCGAGGGGGCGAACATTCCCGACGGGCCGAACCTTTATGGACAGTTGATGCGCTTCAACCTGCGCTCACTGGTGGATTGCCTTTCCGGGGGCTGATCCCGGACGCCCGGCATGCTATCCGTCCTTCGTACATGTACTATTTCTACACGTAAGGGGATGGCGATGCGTATCGGGATCGTGGGCGGCAGCGGCCGCATGGGGCAGATGCTGATCCGTGAGGTTCTGGGCAACAAGGCCGCCACCCTGTCGGGTGCCACCGAACGGCCCGGTTCCGCCGCCATCGGTCGCGACCTGGGCACGCTGATCGGGGCCGATCCCATCGGTGTCGTGATCACCGACGATCCCGCCGCCCTGTTCGCCAGCAGCGATGCCGTCATCGATTTCACAGCCCCCGCCGCCACGGTGGCCCATGCCGCCCTGGCCGTACAACATGGAACTGCACTGATCGTAGGCACCACCGGCCTGTCGCCCGATGACCATGCCAAGCTGGCCGAGGCCGGCACCAAGGCCCCCCTGGTCGTGGCCGCCAATTTCAGCCTGGGCGTCACCCTGCTGGCAGGCCTTGTGCGCAAGGTGGCGGCCACACTGGGCGATGATTGGGATATCGAGATCGTGGAGATGCATCACCGGCACAAGGTGGATGCGCCCAGCGGCACCGCCCTGGCCCTGGGCCATGCCGCCGCATCCGGGCGTGGCGTCAATCTGGCTGATGTGAAGGATGCCGTGCGCGACGGGCACACAGGCGCGCGCACCATCGGCGATATCGGTTTCGCCACCCTGCGCGGCGGGGATGTGGTGGGCGACCATACCGTCATCTTCGCGACGGAGGCCGAACGGTTGGAACTGTCCCACAAGGCCGGCAGCCGCGCCATCTTCGCCCGAGGTGCCGTCCGCGCCGCCCTGTGGGCTGCCGGCAAGGCGCCGGGGGTTTACTCCATGGATGATGTGCTGGGGCTTTAATCCTCACCGGCGGCGTTTGCTGTCGGATCGAGCATCGCCTCCATCCGCGTCAGGGCCGCCGTGTTGGCCATGCGGCTTTCCGCCTCCACCTGCCGGTAGAGCGCCACCAGTTCACGGCCCCAGTCGGTCAAGGCGGTGCCGCCGCCGCCGCTGCCGCCCGTCTGTCCCGTCACGGCGGGCTGGGTGAAGGCGCGGTTGATCTGATCGACCAGCAGCCAGGCGCGGCGGTAGGACATGCCCATGGATCGGCCCGCCGCCGCGATGGAGCCGGTATCCGCGATGGCTTCCAGCAGCCGGATCTTGCCGGGGCCGATCTGGCTGCCATTGGCGAAATCCAGGCGCAGGGTCAGGCGGGTCATGGGTGCAATCCGGGGGCCGTGAAAAGGAAAGGGGCGGCTGTCACCAGCCGCCCCACACACTTGTGCCGCAAGAGCGGTTTTCGTCAATGCCCACCGCTGGCCGCCGCCTTTGCCTTGCGGCGCTTGGCAGCGATCAGGTTCAGGCTTTCCACGCCGATGGAGAAGGCAATGGCGAAGTAGAGATAGGCCTTCGGGATGTGGAAATGCAGGCCATCGGCGATCAGGGCCACGCCCACCAGGATCAGGAAGGCAAGCGCCAGCATCTTCACCGTCGGGTGATCCTGCACGAACTTCGACGTCGGGCCGGCAGCGAACAGCATGACCGCAACGGCGATGATGACGGCAGTGACCATCACCGGCAGGTCATTGGCCATGCCCACGGCCGTGATGACGCTGTCCAACGAGAAGACGATATCCAGCACCATGATCTGGGCGATGACCCCACCGAAGGTGGCGACGGCACGGGAGCTTCCCTCCTCCTCGTGCTGGCCCTCCATCGTGTGGTGGATTTCCTGCGTGCCCTTGTAAAGCAGGAACAGGCCGCCACCCAGCAGGATCAGATCGCGGGCCGAAATGGCCAGGTCAAAGATCGTGAACAAGGGTTCGGTCAGCGACACGATCCAGGCGATGGAGGCCAGAAGGCCCAGCCGCATGATCAACGCCAGTGCCAGCCCCAGTTGGCGCGCCTTGGCGCGCTGCGCCTCCGGCAAACGGTTCGCCATGATCGAAATGAAGATGATGTTGTCGATGCCCAGCACAATCTCCAGCGCCGTCAAGGTCGCCAGACTGGCCCAGGCATTCGGGTCGTAGATCCACTCAAACATTGTTTCCACCTGCCCCCAGGAAATGACTTGTTAAGGATAGCACCATAGTAGGGCCATTTGCCGCCCTGCAATATGACAGCAGCGGACCTTGCGGGCGAACGGGAGAGGGCATAGCGTGACCGCAATCCATGCTCATGAGGGAAAACCAAGCCCATGCGCCGTCTGGCCCGCTCGCTTTTGCTCTCCTCCCTGGTCCTGCTGCCCCTGATCACCCCCGTCAACGCCATGGCGGAAACTGTGTTTCGTCGCGGCATCGGGTCGGCCCCCGGCACCATTGATCCGGGCAAGGCCGATCTGCACCCCGAATCCATCGTCATTTACGATCTGTATGAAGGGCTGCTGACGCCGGGGCAGGATGGCAAGCCCATCGCGGGGGCCGCCGCCAGTTGGGAAATCAGCCCCGATGGCAAGACCTACACATTCAGCCTGCGCCCCGACGGCCGCTGGTCGGACGGGTCGAAGGTCACGGCCAAGGATTTCGTTTATGCTTGGCGCCGTCTGGCCAGCCCGCAGCAGGCCTCTCCCTACGCCTACTATGTCTGGCCCATCGTCAACGGCAAGGAAGTGACGGGGGGAACCAAACCGCCGACCGAGCTGGGGGTGGAGGCGGTGGGCGACCTGATGTTCCGCGTGAAGCTGACCGAACCCGCCGCCTATTTCCTGGGTCAGGTGGCGCATCAGTCGATGTCGCCGGTGAAGGAGGGAACCACCCCCGGACAGGTGGGCAATGGCGCCTACAAACTGGCGGAGATGGTGCCGCAGACGCACCTGAAGCTGGTGAAGAACCCGTATTTCCGCGATGCCGCCAATGTGAAGATCGACACCGTCATGCATATCGTGACGGAGAATGTGGATACCGAACTGAAGCGGTATCGCGCGGGTGAGTTGGATGTGACCTACACCCTGCCCGTCACGGCGGTGGATTGGGCGCGCAAGGAGGCGGCAGTCGATTACACGCCCACCCCCACCTATTCCACCTTCTTCCTGGCTCTGAACCTGACGCATGAGCCGTGGAAGTCGGCGCCCAAGCTGCGTCAGGCCCTGTCCATGGCCATCGACCGCGAGATCATCGTGAACAAGGTGCTGAACGGTGACTTGCGTCCGGCCTACAGCTTCACCCCACCCGGCAAGGTGGCGGGGTATGAGCCGCCGCGCCCCGCCTGGGCCGCGCTGTCGCAGAAGGAACGCGATGAACAGGCGAAGAAGCTGCTGATCGAGGCCGGATACGGGCCGGCGGGCAAGCCCCTACCGCCCGTTGAAATCCTGCTGACCCAGAATGAAAACAACAAGCGCGTGATGGTCGCCGTGGCCGCCATGTGGAAGCAGAAGCTGGGCGTGGAAGTGGTGATGAACAACCAGGAATTCCGTGTCGTCTCCTCCATCGGCAATCAGAAGACCTATAAAGACGCGCTTTATTACGGCTGGATCGGCGATTTCCCCGACCCGATCAATTTTCTGAAACTGCTGCGCAGCGACGTGGCCCAGCAGAACTATCCCGCCTATCAGAACAAGGCGTACGATGCCCTGCTGGACAAGGCCAATGCCAGCCTGGACCCGGCGGAACGCATTGCCCTGCTGGGACAGGCAGAAGCGCTGTATCAGGCGGATACGCCCCTGATCCCCATCATGCACAATACCCGCCGCCGTCTGGTCAATCCGCGCGTCACCGGCTGGACCAAGGCGCCGCTGGACCAGAACCCGACCCGGTTCCTGGACATCAAGGGCTGAGCCCTTCGCCTTCCGCCGTCATTTCTTGCCTGCTGGACCATTCTCCATGAAAAGCTTCCGCCTTCTGCCGCTGCTGGCCCTGGCCGCCCTGGCACCCCTGACGCTGTCCCCCGCCGCACAGGCCGAAATGGTCTATCGCCGGGGTACCGGCGCCACGCCCGACACGCTGGACCCGACCAAGTCGGAGCTGCAGCCCGCCGCCCGCATCATCTATGACCTGTTCGAGGGGCTGTATACGCTGGATGCCAAGGGCCAGGGACGCCGCGCGGTGGCGGAAAGCGAAAGCGTCAGCGCAGATGGCCGGGTCTATACCTTCACGCTGCGCGCCGATGCCAAATGGTCGGACGGGACGGCGGTGACGGCGGCGGATTTCGTCTATTCCTGGCGCCGGCTGGCCGACCCCAAACATGCCTCCCCCTACGCCTATTTCGTCTGGCCGCTGGCCAATGGGCAGGCGGTGACGGTGGGCAAGATGCCGACCGACAAGCTGGGCGTGGAAGCGGTGGATGCCCGTACCCTGAAGGTCACGCTGGAACGGCCCACGGGCTACTTCCTGGCCTCGTTGCAGCATGTGGCCATGGCGCCGGTGCAGAAGGCCAATATCGACAAGTTCGGGGAGAATTTCACCAGCCCCGGCAACCTTGTCTCCAACGGTGCCTACACGCTGGCAGAATATCTGCCGCAGTCGCATATCAAGACGGTGAAGAACCCGTTCTATTACGACGCGGCCAAGGTCAAGATCAACACCGTCTTCTCCTACCCGATCGACAATCAGGATACGGAATTCAAGAAGTTCCGGGCGGGGGAGCTGCTGGTCACCGACACGCTGCCCAATCCGCAGATCAATTTCGCTAAGGAAAACTTGCCGGCGGCGTACCGGACGGGGCAGACCTATTCCACCTATTACCTGTCCTTCAATCTGAAGAACGAGCCCTGGAAGTCATCGCCCAAGCTGCGCGCCGCCCTGAACCTGGCCGTGGACCGGGAGGTTCTGGCCGAGAAGGTGGTGGGGGGCGGTGAGAAGCCGGCCTATACCTTCACCCCGCCCGGCAATGTCGGCGGGTATGAGCCGCCGCGCCCCGATTGGGCGGCACAGACCCAGGCGCAGCGCGATGAACTGGCCAGGAAGCTGTTTGCCGAAGCCGGGTATGGGCCGGGGGGCAAGGAACTGCCCGAGATCGAGATCCTGCATTACACCAACGACAATGCCCGCAAAGTGGTAGTGGCCGTCGCTGCCATGTGGCGGCAGAAGCTGGGTGTGAAAACCCGGCTGAACAATCAGGAATTCCGCGTGGTGGCCAATATCGGCAACCAGAAATCCTACCCGGACATCATGTATTACGCCTGGATCGGCGACTATCCGGATGCCAATTCCTTCCTGCAACTGTTCCGCAGCGACGTGGAGCAGCAGAACCTGCCCGGATACAAGGACCCGGCCTATGACAGGCTGCTGGACGAAGCCAATGCCAGCACCGACCCGGCCCGGCGCATCGCCCTGCTGAAACAGGCAGAGACGCTGGCGTTGGCATCCAACAGCATCGTGCCGCTGACCCACAATACCCGCCGCCGGCTGGTCGATCCGCGTATCAAGGGCTGGACCCCCAACCCGCTGGATTTCAACCTGTCGCAATATCTGGAGGTGGCACCGTGAGCGCCTTGCCGCCGCCATCATCATCCCCTATCGTCGGCGCAAACATTCCCCTGGTGGAGATCACATCCGTGAGCGGTTCTGACTTTTCCCGTCGCCACATCCTGGCCGCCGGTGCCGCCCTGTCCCTGGCGCCCGCCCTGCCCGCGCTGGGTCAGGCAGCCCCCGCCATCGACGTGAAGGCCGCGACGGCGGACATCGTCTATGGCAACCCGAACGCCAAGGTGACGGTGGTCGAATATGCCTCGCTCGCCTGCTCGCACTGCGCGCATTTCGAGAAGGAGATGTTCCCCACCTTCAAGAAGGAATTCATCGACACGGGCGAAGTGAAGCTGATCTTCCGCGACTACCCGCTGAACGGTCCGGGCCTGCGCGCCCATATGCTGATGCGCTGTGCCGGCGGGGCCAAGACCCAGGCGCTGAAGACCGCCATCTTCAACAGCCAGGCCACCTGGCTGAACCAGAACTTCCTGGCCAACCTGGCCAATATCGGCAAGCTGGCCGGCGTGTCGCAGGCGCAGTTCGATGCCTGCATGGCGACCAAGCCGCTGGAAGATTTCATCATCAAGAGCCAGTACACGGCCCAGCAGGAACATCAGGTCAATTCCACACCGACCTTCATCGTGAATGACGAATATGTGATCGCCGGCGCCTATCTGGACCAGTTGACCGACGCCGTGGTCAAGGCCGGCGCCAAGCGCAAGGCGTCGTAAGCCATGTGGGGGCGGGTCAAACCGCCTCCGCGTTTTGATCGCTCGTCATGACCAATCCCCTGCCCCTTTCCCCCGATGCCATCGCCGCCGATCTTGCCCGGTTGGGCATCGCGGCGGGCGATCTGGTCATGGTGCATGCCGCCTGCCGCGCGGTGGGGCCTGTCATGGGCGGGCCGGATGGAATCATCGCGGGCCTGCGCCGCGCCGTGGGGCCGGATGGTACCATCATGGCCTATCTGGATTGGGAAGCGGCCTGGGAGGATTTTATCGATGCGGACGGGCGGGTACCCGGTGTCTGGCGCCCGCATGTCGTGCCCTTTGATCCCGCCCGCACCCGCGCCGCACGCGACAATGGCGCGCTGCCGGAATTCCTGCGCACCACGCCGGGGGCGCTGCGCAGCCTGAACCCCGGTGCCTCCGTAACGGCAATCGGCCCGCTGGCCGATGCCATGACCCGCGACCACCCGCTGAATTACGGTTATGGCCCCGGATCGCCGTTGGCCCGGCTGGTGGAACGGGGTGGCAAGGTGCTGATGCTGGGGGCGCCATGGGACACGATGACCCTGCTGCACCATGCCGAACATCTGGCCCGGCTGCCCGACAAGACGATCATCCGTCGGGAAATACCGTTCGCCCGCCCCGATGGCGGCATCGACTGGCGCTGGATGGAGGAGTTTGACACCAGCGAGCCGGTATGCGACCGGCTACCGGAGAATTTCATCGAGCAGATCGTAACCGATTATCTTGCCACCGGCGCCGGGCGGCGGGATATGGTGGGGGCGGCACCGTCGATCCTGGTGGATGCGGCGGATATCCTGCCCTTTGCCATCAAATGGCTTGAACGCACCGCCAGTTAAGCCTACCCATCGCGCCCTTCCCCGCTACCGACCCACCGGCCGCCCGTGCATTTCGCGAAACTCCGTCTTTCCGGCTTCAAATCCTTCGTCGATCAGACAGAGCTGCTGATCGAGCCGGGGATGACGGGCGTTGTCGGCCCCAATGGCTGCGGCAAGTCCAACCTGCTGGAGGCGCTGCGCTGGGCCATGGGCGAAACCTCGGCCAAGCGCATGCGGGGCGAGGATATGGACGATGTCATCTTTGGCGGCACGGCCACCCGGCCCGCCCGCAATATCTGCGAGGTGACGATGGTGCTGGGCAACGATGCCCGCACCGCCCCCCCGCCCTTCACCGATGCTGAAGAGTTGGAGATCACGCGCCGGCTGGAACGCGGGTCGGGGTCGGATTACCGCATCAATGGCAAGCTGGTGCGCGCCCGCGACGTGCAGATTCTGTTCGCTGACCATTCATCGGGCGCCAACAGCCCGTCCATGGTCAGCCAGGGCCGCGTCGGCGCCCTGATCAACGCCAAGCCCGGTGACCGCCGGCAATTGCTGGAGGAAGCGGCGGGGATCAGCGGCCTGCATGCGAGGCGGCATGAGGCGGAATTGCGCCTGCGTGCGGCGGAAACCAACCTGACGCGGCTGGAGGATGTGCTGGCCGCCATGGATGGGCAGTTGCAGGGTCTGCGTAAGCAAGCCCGTCAGGCCCAGCGCTACCGGCAGGTACAGGACCATATCCGCCGGGCCGAGGCGCAGCTGCTGCACCAGCGCTGGCAGGAGGCCAACCGCCTGCTGGACCGCGCCCGCGACGGCCACGCCGCCGCCGATAATGCCGTGCGCGACCAGATGCTGGCCGTCAGCAGCACCGCCACCGCCCGCGATGAGGCGGCAGCGACACTGCCCCCCCTGCGGCAGGAGGATGCCGCCGCCGGTGCCGCGTTGCAGCGCCTGATCGTGGCGCGCGAACAGCTTGACGCCGAAGAGGCACGGGTCAAGGAGGCGCATGGCGCCATGCAGCGCCGTCTGGCCCAACTGGCCACCGACCTTGCCCGCGAACGCGCGCTCGCCGCCGATGCCGACAGCGCCGCCGCCCGTCTGGCCGAGGAACGAGCCAGCCTGCTGGACGCGCAGGGCGAGGAGGCGATGGAGCTGGAAGCCGCCGAAGAGGCGCTGCTGACAGCCCACGACGCAGTGGAGGTCGGGGAACGCGACCTGTCCCGTGCCCTGGAAAAATCCGCTGCCGAGGAAGCGGCCCGCAGCGCCGCCGGCAACCGCCTGCGCGACGCACAGGCGCGGCTGGGCACCCTGGAAAGACGGTTGTCGGAACAGACGGCACAGTTGGCGAGCCTGGACAGCCAGATCAGCGATGATACCGCCCTGGAAGCGGCGGCAGAGGCGCTGGCCATGGCCGAGGAGCGGCTGGAACTGGCGCGCGAGGCCGCCGAGCAGGCGGAAATTTCCAAGCAGGCGGCGGACAGCGCCCTGGAACAGGCCCGCAGCGACGGGCAGACCAGCATGGCGGCGGCGCGCATGGCCCTGTCACAGGCAGAGGCGCGGGATACGCAGCTGCGCGCCGAACGCGATGGCTTGCGGGCCCTTCTAAACCTGGAAGAAGAAGACCTGTTCCCGCCGCTGATCGATGCCGTCACGGTAGCCGCCGGCTATGAACAGGCGCTGGCCGCAGCATTGGGTGACGATCTGACGGCCCCGCTGGACGAGGCGGCGGCCCGGCATTGGCGTACCCTGCCGCCGCTGGACATCACCGCCCCCCTGCCGGCGGGGGTGGAACCGCTGTCGGCACAGGTGAAGGCACCGGCGGAGATGGCGCGCTGCCTGTCACATATCGGGCTGGTGGCCGATGCCGCGACCGCCCGGCGGCTGGCCCCCACCCTGTCGCCGGGGCAAATCCTGGTCAGCCGCGATGGCGGGGCCTGGCGCTGGGACGGGTTGACCACAACGCCGGGTGCGCCCACGGCAGCGGCCATCCGCCTGACCCAGCGCAACCGGCTGGCCGAGATCGAAACCGCCCTAACCCAAGCCGACGCCGACCTGTCCGCCGCGCGCAAGGCCCATGGGGATGCCAGTGCCGCCGCCGATGCCGCCATCCTGACGGCGCGGCGGGCGAATGAGGCAGCTCAGGCCGGCGACCGGCAAGCCCGAGAGGGCGTGCGCCACGCATTCACCGCCGTCGATCAGGCCCGCAGCGCCCAGTCGCGGCTGGTCAGCGAGGCCGCCGCCGCGCGGTCCAAGCGCGACGCCATGGTGCAGTCCCTTGACCTGCTGAGCAGCGACAAGGCCGAGGCGGCAACGCTGGTGGCCGAGGCGCAGGCAGCCCTGGACGACCTGCCCGACCCGACCCTGTCACGCATGGCGGTGGCCGATGCGCGCGGCCATCTGGCCGAACAGCGCGGGCATCTTTCGGGGGCACAGGCTGCGGTGGACCGGGTGAAGCGCGACGCCGAACAGCGCCGCCGCCGCCTGTCCAGCCTGGAAGCCGAAGAGCTGTCCTGGAAGGTCCGTGTCGAGGGGGCGGCCAGCCGCCTGTCGGAACTGACCGAGCGCGCCGAGGAAGGGCGGGCGGAGCTGGAGGCGCTGAGCGAACGCCCCTTGGAGATCGCGGCGGAGCGGGAGAGTTTGCGCGGCCATATCGCCACCGCCGAACGCCGCCGCCGCCAGACGGGCGATGCCCTGGCTGAGGCGGAAACAGCCCAGACCCAGGCCGAACAGGCCGTGCGCAAGGCGGAAAGCGCCCTGGCCGACGCGCGCGAGGCCCGCGCCCATGCCGAGGCGGCGGTGGCACAATCGCTGAACGCCCTGGCCGGTCTGGTGGAACGTATCCGCGAGAAGCTGGATTGCGAGCCGGGGGAGGTTCTGTCCGCCGCCGGTATCGACCCGGATGATGAAATGCCGCCGCCATCACAGCTGGAACAGCGGCTGTCGCGCCTGCTGGAGGACCGGGAACGCATCGGCCCCGTCAATCTGCGGGCCGAGGTCGAACTGGCCCAGATGGAGGCGGAGACCGTCAAGCTGACCGGCGAACGCGACGACCTGACGGCCGCCATCGCCCGCCTGCGCCAGGGGATCGGGGCCATCAATCGCGAGGCGCGGGAAAAGCTGCTGGCCAGTTTCGATCTGGTGGACGGGCATTTCCAGCGCCTGTTCACGAAGCTGTTCGGCGGCGGGTCGGCGCATCTGAAACTGACCGAATCGGATGATCCGCTGGATGCGGGGCTGGAGATCTATGCCAGCCCGCCGGGCAAGAAATTACAGGTCCTGTCCCTGCTGTCGGGTGGGGAACAGGCGCTGACGGCCCTGTCACTGCTGTTCGCGGTGTTCTTGTGCAATCCCGCCCCCATCTGCGTGCTGGACGAGGTGGACGCACCGTTGGACGAGGCGAATGTCGGCCGCTTCTGCGACATGGTGGAGGAAATGGCGGCCAGCGGGGCCACCCGTTTCCTGATCGTCACCCACCACCGCCTGACCATGGCCCGCATGCACCGGCTTTTCGGTGTGACCATGATGGAACGCGGAGTCAGTCAGCTGGTCAGCGTCGATCTGGCCCGCGCGGCGGAAATGGTGGATGCCTGACGCTCATGCTACCACCCCCTTCCATTCCGCCCCGCCATCCGTGCTATGGTTCGGCCCACAATCCAACGCGCCCCGAAAACGGGGACATATAGCCGGACATCTCCATGGAAGCCTGGTCCGAATATTCACGGTTCCTGATTGCGCTTTTCGCCATCCTGACCCCGTTTGCCGCCATTCCGATATTCCTGGGCATGACGGAGGGGCGCGGCGCCAAGGAACGTAACTCCATCGCCCTTTCCGCCGTCATGACGGTGGCGACGGTTCTGGTCAGTTCCGTCTTTCTGGGCGATGCGATCCTGACGGTGCTGGGGACCAGCCTGGCCAGTTTCCGGGTGGGCGGCGGTATCGTGCTGCTGCTGATCGCCCTGTCGCTGCTGAACGCCACCGTGTCGGGCGTGAAACAGACGCCGCAGGAAGCGGACGAGGCCGGCACGCGTCAGGCCATCGGCGTGGTGCCGCTGGGCCTGCCCCTGCTGGCCGGTCCCGGCTCCATCTCTGCCGTCATCATCGAGGCGCAGCGCGGCGTGGGCTGGGAGCACTATGCGGTGCTGGTCGGCTGCATCCTGGCGGTCTGCGTCTTCCTGCTACTGACCCTGCGTCTGGCCGTACCCATTGGCAACAAGCTGGGCCAGACCGGCCTGAACATCATGAACCGCCTGACTGGCCTGCTGCTGGCCGCGGTCGCGGTGGAGATCATCGCCGCCGGCCTGCGGGCCCTGTTCCCCGGCTGGATGACGTAAGACGGTACCTTCTCCCTCCCAGGCCCGAACGGCGGGAGGGAGGGAGAAGAACCGGTACGTTTATTACGCGCTGGTGTTCACATGACCACCGACATCGCCCTTGGCGACGCCGACAATGGCTTCGCGCAGCAGGCGGCCATGGATCGTGTAGCCGGCCTGCAGCACCTGAACCACGGTGCCGGCGGGCTTACCGGTATTTTCGATCTCCATCATGATCTGATGGAAATTCGGATCGGCAGGGGTGCCCAGCGCCTCGACCTTGGCGATGCCGGCGCGGTCGAAGGCGGCGATCAACTGGCGTTCGGTCGCTTCAACACCGGTCAGCAGGTTGCCCACCGCCTGATTCTCGGCCCGCACATCCTCGCCCACCGCCTCCACGGCGCGGCGCAGATTGTCGGCCACGGCCAGCAGTTCCTTGGCGAACTTGGCGACGGCGTACTTGGCGGTGTCCTCGCGCTCACGCTCCGCCCGGCGGCGGACATTCTCCGTCTCGGCCAGGGTGCGCAGCATCTGGTCCTTCAGGGACGCGACCTCCGCCTCCAATTGGGCGACGCGGGCCGCGGCCTCGGCACCGGCCTCGGTCGTGCCGGCCTGGGAGGCGGGCTCTGCACTGGGGTCGTTGTCGTGGGTGTTGATCGTGTCGGTCATCGCGGAACTTGCCCTTGGGAAATCTAGGGGGTGGGAAACAGCCCTCTGGTTTAGGCGGGATTGCGCCGCCTGTCGAGATGCCGTGACCCAGAAATAGGGTGCCATACCCCCAAACCGCAAGGGGAGGTCACCCCATCAACCTGCCGATCAGCTTTGCCGTATAGTCGACCATAGGGATGATACGGGCGTAATTGATGCGGGTGGGGCCGATGACGCCGATGGCCCCCACGATCTGTTCCTTGGTGTTGGCATAGGGGCTGACGATCATCGAACAGCCGGCATGGGAGAACAGGTCGTTTTCCGCCCCGATGAAGATCTGCACCCCTTCCGCCTTGCCCGTCGCGTCCAGCATGCGCAGCATCTGTTCGCGCGTTTCCAGCGCCTCGAACAGGGTGCGGATGCGTTCCAGGTCAGAAATGGCGGTGACATCCTCCAGCAGCTTGGCCTGACCGCGCACGATCAGATAGCCCTGGCTGCCCCGCGCGCCGGACCATGTGGCCAGACCCGTCTGCACTACCTTCTGGGTCAGGCTGTCCAACTGGGACTTCTGTTCTTCCAACTCCTTCAGGATGAAGGCGCGGGCCTCGGCCAGGGTGCGGCCCACGACGCGGGCATTCAGGTAATTGCTGGCCATCTGCAGGGCTGATGGCGGCAGGCCAGTCGGCACCTCCACCACCCGGTTTTCCACCAGCCCATCCTCGGTCACCAGCACCACCAGCGCCCGGCCCGGCGACAGGCTGACAAACTCGATATGTTTCAGGGGGCGGTCGGTCTTGGGCGCCAGGACCAGACCGGCGCAGGAAGAAAGGCCGGACAGAAGGTTGGTGGCCTCTTCCAGCACCTCTGGCACTGACCGACCGCGGGCCGAACAGGTGGCCTCGATATCCTCCCGCTCCCGCTCCGTCAGGTCGCCCACCTCCAGCAGGCCATTCACGAACATGCGCAGGCCCGCATCGGTGGGGATGCGCCCGGCCGATGTGTGCGGGGAGATCAGCAGGCCCAGTTCCTCCAGATCCGCCATGACATTGCGGATGGTGGCGGGCGACAGCGTGGCCGTCAGCCGCCGCGACAGGGTGCGCGATCCCACCGGCTCGCCGGTCTGGACATAGGCTTCCACGATATGGCGGAAAATCTCCCGCGACCGCTGGTTCAGCTCAGTGATCATGCCTTTCGCACCGGTCCCTTGCCGTTGCATTCGTTAAGAAGATTAGTCGGCGGCACCGGCCAAATCAATGGAGGGAAGACCATACCATGGCTGGACGCAGCCGCACCCCCATTGCTATGACGATGACCGGACACCCAAGGATAATGGAAGACATCATGACCCGCCCCTCTGGCCGTCTGGCCGATCAGCTTCGCCCCGTCAGCCTGGAGACAAATTTCTCCCGCCATGCGGAAGGGTCGTGCCTGGTGAAGTTCGGTGACACGCATGTGCTGTGCACCGCCAGCGTGGATGAAAAGGTGCCCCCCTTCCTGCGCGGCAAGGGCCAGGGCTGGGTGACGGCGGAATATGGCATGCTGCCGCGTTCCACCCATACCCGCACCGACCGTGAGGCAGCCAAGGGCAAGCAGTCGGGCCGCACCCAGGAAATCCAGCGCCTTATCGGTCGTTCGCTTCGCGCCGTCACCGACCTGAAGGCCATGGGCGAGGTTCAGATCAAGGTCGATTGCGACGTGATCCAGGCCGATGGCGGCACGCGCACGGCCAGCATCACCGGCGCCTATGTCGCCCTGCATCTGGCGTTTCAGCATCTGGTGCGCGTGGGCACCCTGTCCACCATCCCCCTGATCGATCAGGTCGCGGCCATTTCCTGCGGCATCTACAATGGCGTGCCGGTCCTGGACCTGGATTACCCCGAAGACAGCAATGCCGGCGCCGATGCCAATTTCGTGCTGACCGGTCGTGGCGGCATCGTGGAAATCCAGGGCACGGCAGAGGACAAGCCGTTTGACGAGAGCGAGTTCATGGCCCTGATGGCCCTGGCCCGCAAGGGCATCGGCGAACTGACGACACTGCAACGTCAGGCTTTGGGGCTGTAAGGGCGGGAACGAATTGACAGATACTGCGGCATTGCCGCAGTATCTGGACATAAAAATACAGGCCATCACCGTTGTTGAATTGATCGGCTTTCAACGGCGGGCGGAGAAAATCCTCATCCGCCGATGAGCATAAGGCAGTCATCGACTTCTTTGCGCTCACCCCCTTGACGGGTGACGAGATTCAGGGAACCGGAGGTGTCCGTAAGGTCCGCTTTGCCATGGGTACCAAGGGAAATTCCGGCGGCGCCCGTGTCATTTATTATTTCTACAACGACACGCTGCCACTCTATGCCCTGTTGATCTATGGCAAGGGAGAGCGGACAGACCTGTCGGCAGATCAGCGCCGAACCGTGTCAAAGCTGGTTGATGTGCTGCGCGCCGCTGCGAAGGAGCTGCCCCGATGACCAGATCGAATTTTGCAGACGACCTGACGGAAGCGCTGGGGGAAGCAATCCGCCATGCCAAGGGCGAGGATACCGGTGCTGTCTCTCATGAGGTCAGCGTCGAGATGGTGGATGTCCGGGCCATCCGGACAAGTCTGGGCCTCTCCCGTCCAAAATTCGCCGAACGTTTCGGCTTGGATGCCCGCACCGTGCAGGACTGGGAACAGGGTCGCCGCCGTCCCGACAAGGCAGCGCAATCCTATTTGAAGGTGATTGCTTGTAATCCTGATGCGGTGGCAGGGGCGCTGGCGACATAGGGGGGCAGTTGTTGCCTTGACGTCGTTTTAGCAGCTATCTCATAGCCGTCATCCCGCCCACCCGGAGCCCCCATGACCATCCCCCGCCTCTTCACTGGTGATACGCTGGTTATCGCCACCCACAATAAGGGCAAGGTGCCAGAGATTGCGGCGCTGCTGAAAGACCACGTCGCCAACTTCCCCAGCGCGGGCGAACTGGGGCTGGGGGAGCCGGAGGAGACGGAGACCACCTATATTGGCAATGCCGTGCTGAAGGCGCGGGCGGCGGCCATCGCGTCGGGCCTGCCGGCGCTGGCCGATGATAGCGGGCTGTCGGTGGATGGTCTGAACGGCGACCCCGGCGTCTATTCCGCGCGCTGGGCCGGGCCGACCAAGGATTTCACGCTGGCGATGGAGAAGGTGCGCGTAGCACTGGAAGCATCGCCGGACCGCAAGGGCGACCGCGCCGCCTTTATCTGTGCCCTGGCCCTGGCCTGGCCCGACGGGCATGTCGAGGCGGTGGAGGGCCGGTTTGAAGGGCGCCTGACCTTCCCGGCGCGTGGTGCGCGCGGCTTCGGCTACGATCCGATCTTCATTCCCGACGGTCATGACATCACCTGCGGGGAGATGGACCCGGACCTGAAACATGCCATCAGCCACCGCGCCGATGCCTTCGCCAAGCTGAAGGGACGCTGTTTTCAAACAGGCTGAAAAGGATTCGGATTCATTAGAATGTTCTGGTATTGTTCCCATCATCCCGCCGGCTGTGGCGGGGCATGATCTGGGGGAAACAATGATCGGATATGTAACGCTGGGGACGAATGATCTGGCGCGCGGTGCCGTATTCTATGACGCCATCGCCAAGGAACTGGGCACGGGCCGCATGATGGAATTCCCGACGGGCATTGCCTGGGGCAATCCCAATGGCGGGGCCGGCGTGGCGCTGATGAAGCCGTTCGACGGCAACGCCGCCAGCGTCGGCAACGGTGTCATGGTGGCGTTTGAGGCCAAGGACAAGGATCAGGTCCACCGCCTGTATGATATCGCCATGTCGCAGGGCGGCACCTGCGAAGGCCCGCCGGGCCCGCGTGGCGACAATTTCTATGCCGCCTATTTCCGGGATCTGGACGGCAACAAGCTGAATGCCTTTGTGATGACGGGTCCGATCTGATCCGGCGCGGGCCGCGCATGGATGAAAACCGTGGGCGGCCCGCTGCTCTGGCCCCTTCTTCGGACAGGCCTTGTTGCGCCTGGCATGGCGGGGGCAAAATCACGGGGTCAGACATGGTTGGCGGGCATTGTTCGATGGACGGACGGCCCGCGCGGCATTATCAAGGTCCCACCATATGCAACCTGCCGATGGTGGAGCCGCCCCTGTCCTCCCTGCCCGTGCAAGAACGCCGCATCGCCTGGCTGATGACGGCGGTACAGTTCGTCAGCGTCCTGTCCTTCATGGTGGTCATGCCGCTGGGCCCGGACTATGCGATGGATCTGGGCATTGATACAGCGCGGGTCGGGTGGGTCCTGGCCGCCTATACAATCTCGTCTTCCATCATTGGCCTGCTGGCCGCCATGGTGCTCGACCGGTTCGACCGGCGGCCCGCCCTGGGCATCTGCATGGTGGGGTTGGTGCTATGCAATGTGGCGGCTGCCCTGTCAGTCGATCTCTGGTCACTGCTGGCTGCAAGGGGGTTGGCCGGTCTGTTCGGCGGCCCTGCGGGGGCCCTGTCTGTGGCCATCGTAGCTGACAATGTGCCTGCCGAACGGCGGGGCAAGGCCATGGGCATGGTCATGGGGTCCCTGTCGATCAGCGCCGTTCTGGGCGTCCCGGCGGCATTGGAATTATCGCACCTGTTCGGCTGGCGCGTACCCTTCCTGGCCGTGGCGGGCCTGGGTCTTACCATTATCCTGGTGTCGCTGCGCCTGCTGGGACCGCAGCGATCGCATCTGACGGCCACGCCTATGCCCCTGCGTGAGGCACCCGCCCATATGTTGCGGGTGGCACGCGGAACCTTGCCGGCACTGGCCTTTGCCCTGTCTTTCATTGCCATCGTGCCCAGCTTCATGCTGATCACCAATATGGCGGTGTTCGTGCAGTTCAATCTTGGTTTCCCGCGTGAACAGCTGGGCCTGCTGTACATGATCGGCGGGGTTTTGAGTTTTTTTGGAATGCGGGCGACCGGGGTGCTGGTTGACCGCTATGGGTCGGCGCCGGTCACGACCGGGACGGCCTTGGGCCTGGCCACCCTGATCTGGCTGCTCTACTACGATTGGTACTGGGCGGCACTGCCCGTTGTGGCCTTGGTGCCCGGCTTCATGGTCTTCAACAGCGCGCGCATGGTGGCGCAGAGTGCGGCTGTATCCAAGGTACCGGCCCCTGCCGATCGCGCCGGCTTCATGGCCCTGACCCAGTCCGTGACACAGGTGGCCGGCGGTCTGGCAGCTCTGGTCGGGTCCGCCATGCTGACCACCGGCGCCAAGGGGGAACTGCTTCATATTGAGGATGTGGCCATGGTTTCCCTGGTCGTCACCCTGCTGGCACCGCCCCTGATCTGGGCCCTGGAACGCCGACTGCCCCGGAATGCCGATGTCAGCCACCGCGTGAAGGCGATGGTGAAGGGCAGTTCCGGGGGATAGGGCCGGGCCTCCGAAGGGCCAAAGCTTACTGCCAGTCCTTCACGCCATACTTGTCCAGGATGGCCGTCAGCTGCCCGTTCTTGCGCAGCTCCGCCACCTTGGCATCAATCAGCTTGGCATAGGCGGCGCTGTTGGGGTCCTTGGGCGACAAACCGATGGATACGCTCGTCTGCTGGCCCAGCGCGTGATAGTTGAACAGGTTGCGATAACCCTTCGATTCCAGAAGGAAGTCGACGACATTGCTGTCCTCGACCATCGCGTCGATCTTGCCGTCGATCAGCAGATTGACCAGATCCTCGGTCACATTGTCGCCCGAGACCTGCACAATGTTGGGCGAACCCTTGTTGGCATCGATGAAGGCATTCACTTCCGTACTGTAGAAGTAATCCTTGATCGATCCGAAACGCACGGCCTTCAGGGCGTCCAGGTTCGTCACCTTGAAATCCTTGGTCTCCTTGCCCTTGCGGATGACCAGGGTAGGCCGTGACATGCCCAGGCTAAGGCCAGGATAAATCATGCCCGGCGCTTCTTCCTTGGTGGCGCCAACCGCACCTGTGGCAGTACCAGCGGTCACCGCAGCCAGCGCGTCGGTCCAGGGCATCAGCTGGTAATCCACCTTGTGCCCCGCCGGTTCCAGCGCGGCCCGCACGATCTCGATCAGATATCCCGGACGGTTGCCCGGCTCACAGTTATAGGGGCACCAGCTGTCAGCCCGCAGCTTCACCTCCACAGCGCCCGCCGGCAGGGACGCCATCGCCGTCGCCAATGCCAGAAGAGCCACCGAACCCAAACGTCCATACACGCGCCGCATCACCATACCCCGTTATTTGGCTCAAATTTTAGGCACGGGTGGTAATCATCGCGACAGTCCCTGTCAATTCATGCCAACCTGTCCAAATGGATTGCAGCCACGCGCATCGGGACTGCCAAAGTTCGCTTACGGAACTATTGATCCTGTCGGCCCGTTTTAAAAAGGCGGCGGGACTGGACAGAAGCGGTCCACCGCCCCACCCTTAACACCGGTAACGTGGGGAAGCGACACATGGAACGGGTTCACCTGTCCGTCTGCATGTCACTGGATGGCCATATAGATACCGATGGCGGTGAACGGCTGGTGCTGTCCAGTGAGGAGGATTGCCGGGACATGCATGCCGTCCGTGCCGACTGCGATGCCATCCTGGTCGGTGCCGGTACCGTTCGGCGTGATCAGCCGCGCCTGACGGTCCGCTATCCCGACCTGATTGCCGCGCGCCGTGACCGCGGCATACCGGACCATCCGGCCAAGGTGGTGGTGACACGCGGCGGAGACGGTCTGGACCCGGAGTCCTGCTTTTTCAGACAGGGCGGCCCCGTCATCGTGCTGTGTGCGGAGCCGTCCCTGCCCGCCCTGCGTGCGCGCCTGTCGTCGGTGGCACAGATCGTAGCCCTGGGTGATGATAGTGTTGCCGGCATCCTGTCCCGCCTGTCGGGGCTGGGCATCCAGCGCCTGATGGTCGAGGGGGGATGCCAGGTGCTGACACAGTTCCTGGCCGCCGGCGCCTTTCACCGGCTGCGCGTGGCGGTGGCACCCTTCATGGTGGGCCGGGCGGCGGCTCCCCGTCTGGCGGGGCCCGGACCATTCCTGCACGGGCCGGATAATCGCCTGCGTATCTTGTCGACGCGCACCTTGGGCAATATCGCAGTGATCGATATGGAAAATCCCGAACCACGCGGCATACCGGCGGCGCCATCGTTGACGGCATAGAGACGGGGCTTAATTACCGCTGAAGGTATCGCGCAGGCGCGGCGCGTTCTGTACCTGATCGCGGGCGGCGGAACGATCATTAGGGCCGTCCATGGCGCCACCGGCGGCAAAGACCTGATCGCCACGCGGCTGGGCCGGCAGCTCCTTGCCGAACATGGCATGCAGGCGCTGATATTCCTTCTGGTGGTATTCCTGCGCTTCCTGGAAGTCGGGCTCCCCGTTGCGCGGCGCGGTCACGATCACCTCGTCCATCATTTCCGACTGCGGCTTGGCATTCTGGGCGGCGGCGGGGCCGGCCAGCGCAACGAACAGCAGGGACAGGACAGGGATACGCATGCAAGCAAACATGGCGGGCCTCATGATCGATAAACCCAATATATCATAAATGGGTGGCCGACGCCTTTGTTCCCACCTGCACGGAAGATGGCTCACTCCCACCCGCCCAGCAGCGGACGCATGCGCAGGCTTTCCTTGTTCCGCACCCGCACCTTGCCATGCACATGGTCGGGCACGGCATCGCGCGGGCCGCCCACGCGCACGGGCCGTTCGGCAAAGCGGCCCAGGCTTATCATGCGGTCATAGGTGACGATGGCGGCCGCAACCGAGACATTGACGCAGAACTTGGTCGGAATCTTCACGACATGGTCGCAGCGGGCCAACATGGCAGCCGACAGATTGCCCCGTTCCGGCCCGAACACATAGGCCGCGCGCAGCGGATGGCGGAAACTGGGCAGTTCCGCCGCATCGTCGGTCAACTCGCACCCGACCAGCTGGCAGCCCTCCGGCAGGGCCATCTCTCCGATCGAACCCCACCCATAATAGGGAACATGGTCGACCCCGCCCGACGTGTCGGTGACACGCAGCTCGTTCATGTCGACCACGGCATTCACGGAGAAGACAAAGCTGGCGCCGAACGCGTGGCCCGTCCGCATGATGGTGCCGAGATTGCCGGATTTGCTGATGCCTTCGGCACCCAGGGCGAAATAGCCGCGCATGATGACCTGATACTGAGATTGGGGGAATTGCTGCGACTCCTTGCATGGAAAGGGCTGCCGGGGCAAGGTGCCTGCCCCCATCCCTCGCCTGCGCGCCGGTCATGCCCGATCCCAACCCGCCCCATATCCACGGTCCCGGCTGCGGCCATCACCATCCCCAATCCGGCCCCACGGGCGGCATCGCCGTGCGCCTGCCCGACGACAGCACCAACCCCATCCTGATTCAGGTGACACGCGGTGGGCTGGTGGAAAGCATCCATCGCGGCCGTGCCGTCGTGGTGGGCGCCGACGGCCATGTCCTGGCCAGTTTCGGCGATGTGAAGGCCATCACCTTCCCCCGTTCCGCCAACAAGGCGTTGCAGGCCCTGCCGCTTGTTGAAACCGGAGCCGCCGATGCCTTCGGCTTGGGCAGTGAGGAACTGGCATTGGCCTGTTCCAGCCATGATGGCGAACCGATCCACACGACCCGTGTCGCCGCCTGGCTGTCGCGCATCGGCCTGACGCAAGACCATCTGGAATGCGGTTGCCATGCCCCCTATTCCGTCCCGACCTGGGAGGGGATGCTGCGCCGGGGGGAGGAGCCGACGACCCTGCACAATAATTGTTCGGGCAAACATGCCGGCATGGTCACCACCGCCCTGCACCGGGGGGAGGCCATCCGTGGCTATGTGAACTATCAGCACCGGGTGCAGCAGCGCATCCTTGGAGTAATGGAGCAGGTGACGGCACAGGATTTGACGGGCGCCCCCTGGGGTATCGATGGCTGCTCCATCCCCACCATCGGCCTGCCATTGGAGGCGCTGGCCTTCGGCATGGCCCGCATGGCCGATCCACAGGACCTGCCATCAGCTCGCGCCGACGCGGCGCAGCGCTTGCTGGCCGCCTGGGGCGCCCATCCCGAACTGGTCAGCGGGACCGAAGGCTTCGACACGCTGTTCATGCAGACGGTCGGCAGCCGCATCCTGTCCAAGGCAGGGGCAGAGGGCGTCAGCGTCGGGATCATCCCGGAGGAAGGGATCGCCATCGCGGTGAAGATCGATGATGGCGCCAAACGCGCCGCCGGCCCCGCCATGGCAGCTGTGCTGCGCCGTTTGGGCCTGCTGACCGACGCTGACTGGACGGCCTTGCAGCCGCTGGTCAACCCGGCGCTGCGCAACCGGGCGGGGGTGAAGGTGGGGGCGGTCCAGGCGGGGTTCTGAACCGCCCCCATCATTGCTTACTTCCACCCGGCCCGATCCATGATCTTAAGGGCTTCGGCGTTGTTCTGGCCATAGACGCTGGCATTCAGGCTGTCGCGCTTGAACTGGCCCCAGGCGGTGACCACCGGGTGGGACGGGATGCCGGCCACCACAGGGAATTCATAATTGGCCTCGGCAAAGATCTTCTGCGCTTCCGGCGTGGCCAGGAATTCCAGGAACTTCACGGCCGTGTCGCGGTTGGGCGCATATTTGGCGATACCGGCACCGGAGATGTTCACATGCGCGCCGCGGTCCTTCTGATTGGGGAAGAACAGGCCCACCTTCTGTGCTGCCGCCTTTTCCGCCGGGTTGCTGGAATTCAGCATGCGGGCGAAATAATAGGTGTTGGAGATGGCGACATCGCCCTCACCCGCCGCCACAGCCTTGATTTGGTCGATATCGCCGCCCTGCGGCTTGCGCGCGAAATTGGCGGCCATGCCCTTGGCCCAGGCTTCGGTCTTTTCCGCGCCATGGGCGGCCAGGATCGAACCGGTCAGCGACTGGTTATAGACATTGGTGGAAGACCGGACCAGCAAGCGGCCCTTCCATTTCGGATCGGCCAGGTCCTCATAGGTCGACAGATCCGACGGCTTCACGCTGTCCTTGTTGTAGATCAAGACGCGGGCACGCGCCGACAAGCCGAACCAGTAGCCATCCTTCTCGCGATATTCCGCCGGCACCGCCTTTTCCAACACGGCGCTCTTCACCGGCTGGAGAACACCGGCATCCTGCGCACGCCACAGACGGCCCGCATCCACGGCCAGCAGGATATCGGCGGGGCTGTTGCGCCCTTCGGCCTTCAGGCGCTCGATAAGTTCGTCATCCTTGCCTTCGATGACATTGATCTGAATACCCGTCTCCTTCTCGAACGCGGCATAGAGAAGTTTGTCGGCATCGTAATGACGGGAGGAATAGATATTCACCTCTGCCGCACCCGCCGCCAGGGCTGGCAGCGACAGTAATGCGGCACCCAGGCCGATGCAGGCCGCCTGGCGGGTCAGGGTGCGCAACAGAGTACGGCGGGCGAACATCTTCATCATCGGCTCCTGATATGGCTGGGCCATCGGCGGTTAATTCCGCCCGATATGTCGGCCCGACCCCGCCACCTGTCAAGGTGCCAATGAGAGCGATTCGCAAATCAACTGACGAGTCGCCGGGTGACAACCACCGCACACCTCTGTATGTCACTGAAATAATTGATATATTTCGTCCGCGACAGCTTGCCGCGCCTGTAAGGAAACCATACTCTGCGGTTGCAACCAATCGGGGGGATGAATTGACCAGCCTGCCTTTGAGCGACGAACCCACCACGCCCGGCAGCGACGGGACGCCACCGGACAGTGATGGCATTCAGGTCGATATCGACCGGGGCTCCCTGATCGGGCTGCTGCTGCTGAACACCTTTCTGACAATCATCACGCTGGGCATTTACCGGTTCTGGGCCCGCACCAAGGTGCGCCAGCGCCTGTGGTCCGCCGTCACCCTGCGCGGCGACCGTTTCGCCTATACCGGCACCGGCAAGGAACTGTTTATTGGCTTTCTGGTGGCGCTGGTGGTGCTGCTGCCGTTCATGGGCATTGTTGTGCTGCTGAACAGCCTGATCCCGCCGACAGCGTTCCTGCAGCAACTGGCGACACAGGTCGCCATCGGCCTGGGTGCCGGTCTGCTGGGCCTGATAGCGCTTTACTTCGCCCGCCGCTACCTGCTGACCCGCACGCAATGGCGGGGGATCCATGGGGGACAGGACCGGGCGCTGGGTCAGTTCATGTCGGTGCATCTGAAAGCCTATATCCCCTCCCTGCTGACGGGCGGCCTGATCCAGCCCTGGGCGGATGCAAAGGCCTATAATTACCGGCAGAGCATCAGTTGGTTTGGCACGGCACGATTTGGCGCCGCCGCAAAACCGGATGCGCTGTGGCATATCTGGATTCCTGCCTGGCTGCTGCTGGTGGCGGGGTATGCCACCATGATCATTCTGACCCTGCCGTTGACGGAATGGACCGAAGCCGCACAGGCGGCACAGGCCTCCGGTCTGGCTCCCCCTCCACGGCCCGACATCAACCTTCCGGGCATCTTTGCCTGCTTCGGGGCCGTGGTGATCGGGCTGGGTCTCTGGTTTGCCTACACCGTGCGCCGCACTGTGGTGTTTCTGGGCGCAACCTGGCTGGATGACATGCGCTTCAACCTGCCCGTGGGCTGGCGGCAGGTGGTGCATGTGCCGATCATGGCCTTTGTCTTTTCCGTTGTGTCCTATCTTGTCATTATTGGTGCTGCTGCCGTGGTCGGCGCCATTTTCGGCAAATCGCTGAACATCGTGGCCTTTGTGGTCGTCCTGACCTTTGTGATGCTGGCTCTGATCAACATCCTGTCGGTCGGCTGGGTGCAGGTGGAAATGCTGCGGATCATCGGCCTGCATCTTCGTCTGCACAATATCGGCGTCCTGGATGATATCCTGAACCGTGGTCAGCCGGCCCCGACCCGGGGTGAAGGGCTGGCCGATGCCATCGGCGATATCGGGATCGGCGGGTGACCTTGATCGACGCCACGTATGAGGATCGGCGCACGGGGCGCACCCTGCCGGTACAGCTGGATTTTCAGCACCCTTTCCTGATCATCCATCGGGAAGGGGGCGCTGAACTGGACCGCTGGAACTGGCGGGATGTGGCGCCGGTGCCTGGCCCCTTCCCCGATGACCGGCTGCGCCTGGGCCTGTCGGCGGATGCGCATGCCGTACTGGCCGTGGCGGATGCCGACCGGCTGCTGACCCTGGCACATGGGGCCGGCATGGTGCAGCCCGTCCACCGTGAACACCGCTCCCGGCGGGAGATACCGCTTTATATCTGGATCGGCGGGGCCATCCTGTCGCTGATTATCATGCTGCGCGTCGTGCTGCCGGCCCTGGCCAGCACCCTTGCCCCGCATGTGCCGGACTGGCTGCAGGCGCGGATCGGGGATCAGGTGCAGATCCTGGCCACGGCCTTCCTGACGCGGGAGGGCGGGAACCGCCATTGCGCGGCGCCGACGGGGCGCGAGGCCCTGTTGAAACTGTCCGGGCGGCTGCCCGACAGTCAGGGCCTGCGCCTGCACATAATCGACAGCGACCTGCCCAACGCCTTTGCCCTGCCCGGCGGCCATGTCAGTGTCACCACGGCCCTGATGGACAGGGCCGACGGGCCGGATGCTGTCCTGGGCGTGCTGGGCCATGAGCTGGGGCATCTGCATCACGGCCATTCCATGGAACGGGTGATGCGCTATGGCCTCAGTTCCGCGCTGATCTCCATGGTGGTCGGGGATGTTGGCGGCGGCGTGCTGGCCGTGGGGGTCAGCCAGATCGTCGAATCGGAATTCAGCCAGGATCAGGAACGTCAGGCCGACCAGTTCGCATTAGATGCGCTACGCCAGGCACGGGTGTCACCGGCCGGCCTGTCCAAACTGTTCGCCGCGATCCGGGACGAGCATCCGGAGGCCGATGGCGTGCTGGCCGAATGGATGGGCAGCCACCCCACCCTGACTGAGCGGATCACCACGCTGGACCGCGCCGCCGCCGGCACCCGCACACAGGGCGAGACATTGACCGGTGAGGAATGGGCCGCCCTGCGGGCCATTTGCAAACAACCTGTACCAGTGCTCCCCGCATCCGCCGCAAAGCCGGACTAAACTAGGTCAGCCACCCCAATGGCATTCTCCGTTTTCCGTCTTGCAATTAAGAACGATTCGCAATAGCGTCATTGACATCAGATCAGACGGCGTCGGAGACGGTGATGAACGAGATGGCATTGTGGTGGCCCGACCTGGCGGCTGGTACGGCGCAGACGGGGCCGGAACAGCCGGACGGCGCGCATATGGACCGTGTCCGTCTCCTGGCCGGGTTACAGGAGGGCGGCACCGTCTTCACCCTGTCACGCGGCGAACAGCTTCTGCTCTGGTCGGCACGGCGCTGGCGCCATGGCCGCTTCCGCTGGGATCAGGTGGAGATGGAGTTTCAGCGCCTGCTGCCCGAAGGGTGGCAGGACGCGGTCATCGCCTGGGAAGAGGTGATGGAACTGCTGCATCAATATCCGGCGGGTCGGCCCGATATCGGCAATGGCTGCCGTTCGGC
This sequence comes from alpha proteobacterium AAP38, assembly GCA_001296005.1. GTDB lineage: Bacteria > Pseudomonadota > Alphaproteobacteria > Azospirillales > Azospirillaceae > Niveispirillum. The sequence goes on from LJHR01000008.1 coordinate 64,802, forward strand.
CCTGTCGACCGATGAACGGGCGCTGCTGACCCTGGTGTCGCTGTTGCAGCGCGGGGCGCGGGGCCGGCCATCGGCGGCCTGGCTGCTGTCACATCTTGTGTCGCCCGCACGTCAGCGGGACGTGGCGGCACCGCTGCTGGCGCTTGCCACCACTTTCCTGCTGGGCGGGGTGGAACTGCCGTTACGCAGCCCCGCCCCGCCGACAGGTCAAACCAAACTCACCGTTCGATCTGCAGGTAGCTGACGGGCAGCAGATCCCACGGGAAATAGATCCAGGTATCCTGGCTGACCTCGGTGATGAAGGTATCGACCAGGGGACGGCCCGCCGGCTTGGCATAGATGGTGGCGAAATGCGCGTTGGGCAGCAGCTTGCGCACATAGGCCGCCGTCTTGCCGGTATCGACCAGATCGTCGATCAGCAGCCAGTCCTTGCCGCCATCCGTGACGGCATCGGCGGCCTTCAGCACGCGGATCTCACCCTGGGTCTGGTGGTCATAGCTCTTGACCGAAATCGTCTCCACGACCCGGATATCCAGCTCGCGGGCGATGATGGCCGCCGGAACCAGACCGCCACGCGTGATGGCGATGATGCCCTTCCATTTGGTATGATCGGCCAAACGCCAGGCCAGCGCCTTGGCATTGCGGTGCAGCTCTTCCCAGGTCACGGGGAAATTCTTGTCGGGGTTCTGGATCTTGTTGGTCAAGGCGGGCCTGCTATCATGGGTTTCGGGCAGGAATAGCCGATGCCGGGGCGGACGGCAATCACGTCAGAGCGGCGTTGCGCACAAGCCCCACAAAATCCCGTTGCAATCCCCATCCGCATCGGATACAAGCGCCACCTCACCGGACGGCACCCCTCACCGGGTACCGGAAATCGGAAAATGCGCGCCCGTAGCTCAGCTGGATAGAGCACCAGACTACGAATCTGGGGGTCAGAGGTTCGAATCCTTTCGGGCGCGCCATTTCGAATTCATCCAGACCGGTCGATCATGGCGATGCGCCCGTAGCTCAGCTGGATAGAGCACCAGACTACGAATCTGGGGGTCAGAGGTTCGAATCCTTTCGGGCGCGCCATTTTCTCCACACGACATTAAATGTTTCGGTGGCTTCATGCGGGCGTTGACCCTGCCGCTGCCATGTGCGTTTGCATACCCCCGGACATAGCCAGCACGGCATCCGCGACCTGTGCGCCGGACAGGAAGGCTGCTTCCATACGGCCCTGACGTATCCAATCACCGCACAGCACGATGCGGTTTCTGGTGTCGATCAGCGGTTGATCCTGGCGTACGGGATCGCTGTTGGCATGCGGCCAGTGGTGGAGGGCGGCAAAGCGGGGCCGCAGCGGATGCCTCCATAGATCGGACAGCGCCTGTAACAGCGCGTCTTGGATATCCGCAGGGGGCCGGTCCTGCTGGACATCGGCCCAGGCATTGGCCGACAGGGCGAGAATGCCGGGCGGTCCCTGATGTCCCGGCCTTGACCCGGTGACGGAAACCCAGCTGATCGGCGCATCCTTCACCAGGGCAGCGTCAAACCCCGGATCGACAGGATTGTCCAGACCCACCATCAGGGCGTAACAGGATTTCATCATTGTCGCACCGGCATGGGGGCGCAGAACGCTGTCGGCAGGCAGCAGATGCCGGGCCGCCGGCGCCGGCAGGGCCAGGATGACAAGGCCGAACGGTCCCTGATCAGGGCCATCATTCAGGGTCAGCCAGGTGCTACCCATGGCCCGCCGCAGACCAGTGACGCGGCACCCCAGGCGCAGATCAAGGCCCGCCGACCAGGCGGCAGCGATGCTATCCATGCCGCCGGTCCCGACATAATGGCCGGGGGAGTCTGTCCATTGCCGGCGCGCGGTGATGGCACCATCCCGCACTTCCACGAACCGCGCGTGCCAGGGGGTGGCAAGCCCCTGTTCTTCCAACTGCCGCACCGCCGCCGTGAACCGGGGATGACGTGGCTTGAAGAACTGTGCGCCATGATCAAAGGTATGATCACCGATCCGCCGCGTAGCCAGCCGCCCCCCGGCAACCGACGCAGCCTCGAACAGGGCAGTCGGCAGGTGCGGCGATAACAGACGCGCCGCCGTCAGACCCGCGACACCAGCGCCGATGATGGCGACAGGCTGTCCTTCATCCAAGGCCGTCCTGCACTTATCCGGCACTTTGTCCCTCCCCTGCCCGTACAGCCATCCCCGAAGAAGATGGGGCGTTGCGGCACGGGGGCCAGCCCATGACCGGAGAGCGTGGGCATCATCAGGTCAGGGGCGGAGGGGCCTGAACAGGGGATCGGCCATGCGAACGGGGGTGATGTCCATGGTGAGGTTCAGGACCGTAATGCCATCACCGGCCCAGCCCCGGCTATCGGCGCGGCGGGTCAGCAGCATGCGGAAGGCCGGGCGGCGGGCGGGGTCGGCGGCATCAAAGGCCAGACCCGTGGCTTCTCCCTTCCGGCTTTCCAGGACCTGCGCCATCAGCCGACCGAATTGCCAGGGGGCCAGGATATCGCCCGTGGCCAGGGTCGCGGGCAATTCGGGATCGGGTTCGAAACCGGGGTAGGCCGGCAGGATGGGGGCATCGGCGCGCGCGGGGCCGGGGGTCACGGTACCGCTGGCCAGGTCCAGCCGGTCGCCGTCGCGCAGCAGGGACAGGACAATCCCCGTCTGTGCAAAGGGCCAGCCGGGGGAGCGGCGGGCGGGCCGCGTATCGATCACCACCACCCCGCTGGCGCCCACCACCTCCGCCATCTTGCGTTCGCGGATGATGAGGGCGGTGTTTTCATCCACACCCAGTCCACGCTTATAGCCGGCGGTATCCATGGCTACCAGGGTGCGGGCAAAGCGGCCGCGCGCCAGGAAATGCTGATCGACGAACCAGTCGGGACCGATGAAGCCCAGGCCCGGCCCCAGGGTCCGGCCCGCGACGGGACCGGTGGCCAGCAGGTCCAGCGTTTCCGGTGCATCCTTGATCATGGTGGCGGACATGATGGCAGCCCCCGCGGACGATCCGGCAATGACGGCCCCGCCGGCATGGGCCGCGCGGATGGCGGCCAGCAGCGGCGTGTCGGACCCGTCGGGGCCAAGCAGGACGGCGGTGTAGCGCGACTGATCACCCCCCACCAGGAAGAAGCCCCCGGCATGGCGGGCTCGGTCGATCCAGACGGGATCGGTCACGATATCCGCCGGGCTACGCACAAAGCCCTTTTCGGCCAGCGGCAGCAGCAAGGCGTCGGCCCCCAGGCCGCGCAGATGGTCCACGATGCGACCGCCGCTGCCCACCGGATCCCCGCTGCCGGTGGGCAGGACCAGAATCGTGGCGCCCTTGCCGCCCGCTAATTCCACCAGCCGGGGCCAGCCCGGATTATCCATCCGGAAATCCCCACCCGCGATCAGCAGCGATCCCTTCACGGGTTCCGCCAGGGTCGGCAGGGTCGTGAGCAGAAAGGCGAGCAGACACAGGAACAGGCGGCGCATGGGAACATCCCGGCAGGGGGTGAAAACAAGGGCGGTCTTGCGGGAAATGTGCCCCTCCCGCAAGACCGCAACAGCGCTCAACCGCCAGATCAGAAGACCAGACGGGTGCGCAGATAGTAGGACCGTCCGATGGCCGATGCTGGGCGGCCGATATCGCCATAGAACTGGCCCTTGTTGGTCAGGTTGTTGACGCCGGCGGTCACCCGCACCTCTTCCGTCACCTGATACGATACGGTCGCGTCATGCACCCAGGCAGCGGGCGCATAGGCCTGGACAAAGGTGCTGGCCGTTTCCGTTTCCACGCCCGTCAGGGTCTGGCGCGACTGGTAGAAGCCGTACCAGGCAACACTCCAGACATCATCGCTCCACGATACCGACGGGTTAAGGTTCCATTCCGGGAACAGACGCTCGCCCAGGGCATTGTTGGCGGCAGCGGCGTTGCTGGGCGTCTGGAAGGTACGGTTCTTTTCGTTCCACGTCCCGGTCAGGCCAAGGGTGACGCGGCCATTCTCGCCTAAGCCGATCTCTTCCAGGTCCACGGGGTAGACCAGATCGAAGTCAATACCGCTGGCTTCGAACCGGGCGAAGTTGATGGTCGTCTGGTTCAGCGAGTTGACAGCCAGGAAAGTGGGCGAGGTGCTGGTGCGGTTACGGCCCACCTGGGAGCAGAAGGGATTGTCCCGGCTGGGCGCGTCATAGCAGGCGTTCAGAATGTTCTGGCCCGTCACCTGGCTGATCGCATCCTCGATCTTGATGTTCCAGTAATCGACGGCCAGGGAGAAGCGCGGCAGGAAGCTGGGCGTCAGCACCACACCGGCGGTGTAGCTGGTGGAGGTTTCCGGGTCCAGATCCGGGTTGCCGCCCGTGAAGCCCGGTACACGGGCGGTACGGGTGTCCAGCCAGCCATTGGGGATGCCGTCCGCGGCGCAGTTAGCGCGGCGGTTGGCGGGACTCGGGCCGGTACCGATCTGACCGGCATCGCAGGGATCGACGACGGAGAACAGGGTGGACGAGCGGGGCGCGAACAGTTCCTGGATATTAGGGGCACGGATGGTGCGGGAGTAACCGCCGCGAGCGCGGATATCCTTAACCGGGGCATAGACGCCACCGACCTTCCAGGTGTTCACGCCACCGACCGTGCTGTAATCGCCATAACGATAGGCACCGTCCAGCGACAGCAGCTCCACCCCCGGCAGGTCGGCCAGCAGCGGGGCGTTCAGTTCGACAAAGCCCTCGGTGACGTCAAAGCCGCCAACCACATTCTGGCGGCCGCCACGGTCGGTATAGTTCAGGCGTTCCCATTCGGTGACTTCAAACCGGCTGTCCTCCTTGCGGTGTTCCAGGCCGGCGGCAAAGCCGATGGGACCGCCGGGCAGCGACAGGGTTTCGCCCAGATCCCCGGTGATGCTGGCGTTCCAGACCTGCTGCTTGATGGTGGATTTGACGGGATTGTCATAGGTGACAAAATCCTGTGCCGCCTCTGACGGGGCGCCCAGGCCGAACAGGTTCAAGGGCTTGCACGACCCGTCGCCGGCCTTGAACGTGTTGTAACCGGACCAGGAGAAGACCGGGAAGTCCGATACGGACGGGATAGAGGTCGGGTTCAGGTCGGAACGGCAGACGATCTGGCCGTTGGGCGCGCGCACCGCGTCGATGGCGGCGAAGAACCGGTCGTTCAGACGGGTCGGGCGCTTGTCGGTGGCATCCGTGCGGCCATAATTGTAGGACGCCTCATAGGCCCAGCCATTGTCGAACTCACCTTCGAAGCCCAGCACGCCGCGATAGGTGTCGCGGGTATTGCGCACCACGGGATCGACCACGTCGGCATGATCGCGGGTGATGATGAACTGGTAGGTGCTGGCGAGCGCCGGTTCCGCCGCGATCTGGGCGTTGGCGATGTCGCGCAGCTGCTGCGGGATAAAGGGGTTGTCCAGCTTGATGCGGATGCTGTCGTCGAAGGTGCGCACACTTTCGACCTGACGGCTGGTATTGCGGACGTACTTGGCCTCGACGAACGGCTTGAAATAGGGGTTCACCTCATAACGGGCGTTCAAGTTGGCCGTCTGGGTGGACAGGTCGCCGACCAGGGTGGCGCGGTCCAGATAGTCGGGCGTACCGTCGCCGCCGAACTGGTCATTATTGGCCAGGATACCATCCTGGAACGGACGCAGCTTGCCCGTGGCCGGATCGATGACCAGACAGCCATAGCCACGGCGGCCCGGATAATTCTGAACACAGTCGCGGGTGCCGTTATTGTCCAGGTCGATATTGGGCGCGCGGCTGTTGGTGCCGGACACGGGGAAACCCGTGCCACGCGGGTCAAAGCCGATGATGCCGTAGATCGATGACAGGCCGAAACGCTGGTTGGTGCCGAAGGCGCGGGCCTTGGCGTTCGTGGCGCGGGCGATCAGCGTCTGGCCGGCAATGGCCTGGTTGGCAGTGGACAGGGACAGGATGCGCGTGCCGGCGGTGACGCCTGCAGCGCGCAGCGCAGGGGTCAGGTCTGTTTCCTGAAGGAACAGGTCGGGGTTGGCCGTGTCGTCGGCGATGCCGTTGCCGCGCGACCATTTGCGGTCACCAAATCCCAACGGCTTCTGATCCACCGACGACAGCGACAGGGTGATGTTGCCCTTGCCGTCATCAAAATTGCGGCCGATGGTGGCCGCGACATAGCGGCGGTCGGCATCACCCTTTTCCGACAGGCCATATTGGGCGGTGATGTCCTGGCCCTCGAAATCCTTCTTCAGGACAAAGTTCACCACACCGGTCACAGCGTCGGAACCATAGACGGCGGAGGCACCGCCGGTCAGCACATCGACCCGTTCGACCAGGGCCGACGGGATGGTGGAGATATCCACCGACGCCTCACCGGCAATGCCGGCCACATGGCGGCGGCCATTGACCAGCACCAGGGTGCGGGCCGCCCCCAGACCGCGCAGATTGGCCGTCGGCACGGGCGAGGCCGAGGAAAGCTGGTCGGACGACCGGGTGTTCTGCAGGGCTGGCAGGCGGCTCAACGCATCGGAGATGCTGGTGATGCCGCGCGCCGACAGTTCCGCCTCTCCCAGCGCCGTGACGGGGACGGGGCTCTGTTCGGCGGGGCGCGCGATGCGCGATCCCGTCACGACAATCTCTTCCAGAAGGCCGCTATCCTGCGCGATGGCGGGGCCGGCCAGCAGGGCCAGCGCGGTGGTGGTGGCCAGCAGATGCTTGGTGTTCATGGTGAAGTCCCTCAACTGAAGTCTCCCGAGTGTCTGGATGGGCCCGCCCGTTTGCCGGGTCTCGTGCCCACGATGGTTTGGGTGGCGTTTCGAATGGGTTCAGGCGTGGCCGGCGCGGTGCAGGCTGCTGGCCAGGAAGGTGCGCAGGCGGTCGCTCTGCGGGTTGGTCATCAGGTCGGATGGGGTTCCCTGTTCCTCGATCCGGCCCTTGTGCAGAAAGACAAGCTGGCTGCCGACATCGCGGGCGAAGGCCATTTCGTGGGTCACGACCACCATGGTCCGCCCCTCCTCGGCCAGGCCGCGCATGACGCGCAGCACCTCGCCCACCAGTTCGGGGTCAAGCGCGCTGGTCGGTTCATCGAACAGCATCACATCGGGCTCCATGGCCAGCGCGCGGGCGATGGCCACCCGCTGCTGCTCGCCCCCCGACAGGTGCGCCGGATAGGCATCGCGCCGGTGCAGGACACCGACACGGGCCAGATAATGCTCGGCCCGTTCGACCGCTTCGGCCTTGGACAGGCCGTTCACGCGGATCGGTGCCTCGATGACGTTGCGCAGCACGTTCATGTGGCCCCACAGGTTGAACTGCTGGAACACCATGGACAGGCGCGCGCGCAGGCGGCGCAGCTGGGCCGGGTCGGCGGCGGTCAGCTCTCCGGTCCGGTCGGGCGTCAGGGCCAGACGCTCCCCCGCCACCGTCAGGCACCCGGCATGGGGCCGTTCCAGCAGGTTGAGGCAGCGCAACAGGGTGCTTTTCCCGGAACCCGACGCACCGATCAGGGCGATGACATCGCCGGCCCGCGCCTGAAGCGAGACATCGTGCAGCACATCGATGCTGCCATAGCGTTTGGCGATATTGTCGGCTTGCAGCTTGATTTCCATGGGATGGCTCACGGGCTCAACAGGTTGCCGGAACGGCGCAGGCGGGTGCCGGCCAGCTTGCCCAGGCGGTTGCCGGGAAAGGCCATGCGGGTGGCGATGCGAGCGAACAGCAGGCCGCCGCCCTGGCTGGCGACGGGCACCGCCTGACCGGTGACGGGATCGATGATGTCGGCCACGATCTCCCCTGCTTCTACCGCCGCACCCAACGGCCGGCGATAGACCAGGACACCCGCCGCCGGTGCTGTCAGCGGTTCCACCGCTTCCAGCGGGGTGGGCTGACACAGGGCCGGCGGCAGGTCGGGAATGGCCCCGGTCACGGCCCCGGCATGGGTCATGAACGCCACCAGCGCGCGGGCATCACGGTCGGCCAGATCATGGTCGACATCTGCCTGACCGCGCAGTTCCACCGTCACCGACCGGCAGGAAAGCGGGATCGGATATTGCGGGAAGCGCTGCCGCAGGGCGGCCCAGGGCCGGCTGACCGCCTCGTCGAACGGATGGTCACCGCTTTCATCCGCGGTCAGCAGCGCCTGCGCCCCCAGCAGCCGGGCCAGCGGCGCCACCGCTTCGGCCAGCGGCGTCAGGGTATAGAGATGCATCACGGCCTCATGGTCGCAATGCAGGTCCAAAACCCAGTCGGCCCCGACCGCCAGCGACATCAGCAACACCTTCAGATGCTGGGCCGGCGATTGCGGGCGCATTTCCGACAGGGCATCGGCCAGGGCCACACGGATCAGGGCGGTATTGGCGGCGGGATCATCGCCCAACCGGCCCTGCACACGCGCCGCGGCGGCAGGGACCAGCCAGGGGAAATCGCGGTTGAAATTGCGCCCGTCGGTAAGGTCGAACCGGCCCAGCATGTCGCCCAGCACCGCCTGCGACAGGCCAATCGGGTTGGCAATGGGGACCAGCACCACCTCGCCCACCAGCTTGCCCTCGGCCTCCAGCCGGGTCAGGTGGCGGCGCAGTTTGTCGGCGACCAGCATGGCCGGGATTTCATCGGCATGCAGGCTGGCCTGGATATGTATGCGGGGGCGCCCGCCGGGGGTGCCGAAGCGCTGCACCGTCACCGTACGGTGGGTGCCTTGCGTCGTGCCGGGCAGGGACAGGGTTTCAGATCGCACGTTGGTGCCGCTCCTTAAGAGGCACCGGCCGGGCGCGCCAGATGCCGCAGCAGGCGGCGCTCCAGCAGCCGGAACAGGCCGGTGATGCACAGGGTCAGGGCGAGGTAGAACAGGGCCGCCGTCCCGAACGCTTCCACTGCCAACAGGCTGTTGGCATGGACGTCGCGGGCCACGCGGGTGATCTCCACCAGGGTCACCGCGCTGGCGATGGAGGTGGCATGCATCAGCATCACCAGCTCATTGCCATATTGCGGCAGGGCGCGGCGGACGGCGCCCGGGATCAGGATGCGGGTGTAGATGTCAAAGCCGGTTAGGCCCAGGCTCCGCGCCGCCTCCACCTCTCCTGCCGGCGTGGCGCGCAGGGCACCTGCCAGCATTTCGGTCGTATAGGCAGCGGTGTTCAGCGTGAAGGCAATCCAGGCACAGAACCAGGGTTCACGCAGCAGCGGCCACAGGCTGCTGTCCCGGACCATATCGAACTGCGCCAGCCCGAAATAGACCATGAAAAGCTGCACCAGCAGCGGCGTGCCGCGCAGCACATAGGTGAACAGGAAGACGGGCCGCGACAGAAACGGGTTGGCCGACACCCGCGCCACCGCAAGGGGCAGCGACAGGCTCAGGCCGGCAACGGCCGAGGCCAGCAGCAGCAGGATAGTGACGCGCGCACCATCCAGAAAGGCGGGCAGATTGTCCTGAATAATCTGAAGATCGATCATCACAGCACCGCCTTGCGAACGCCGAGGGACACGCGCTTTTCAAGTTGGCCCAGCGCCAGGATCGAGACGGTGGTGACAACCAGATAGAGGACGGCGACGGCGGCATAGAAGGTGAAGGGCTGGGCGGTCGCGGCGGTGGCCAGGCTGGCGCGGTGGACCATGTCGTCCAGGCCGATGATCGACACCAGGGCCGAGGCCTTGACCATGACCAGCCAGTTATTTGCAAAGCCGGGGATGGCGTGGCGGATCATCTGCGGCAGGGTGATGTGCCAGAGGACCTGTACCCCGCTCATGCCATAGGCCAGGCCCGCCTCCGCCTGCCCCTTGGGGATGGCCATGAAGGCGCCGCGGAAGGTTTCCGTCAGATAGGCACCATAGATGAAGCCCAGGGTCAGGCTGCCGGCCAGGAACGGATCGATATCGATATAATCCCAGCCCAGACGCAGGCCGATATCATTGACCAGCGCCTGCCCGCCATAGAACAGGGCCAGCATCAGCACCAGATCGGGGATGGAGCGGATCAGCGTGGTGTAGGCCCCTGCCACCGCCTGCAACCCGCGCCCCGTGGACAGCTTGGCCAGGGCGCCGGCCAGACCGAACAGCGAGGCGATGGCCAGTGAGACCAGCGACACCGACAATGTCGTCAGCAAGCCGTCAAGCAGGATGGGCAGATACTCGATCAGCATGGGCATGCAACCGGGGTTCACCCCCGGCGGTACCGGGGGTGGGGGGGGAAGGTCTGGGGTGAAAGCGGCGGGGCGGGGTCCGAGCGGGCGGGCCGCCCTATTCCTCAGGAATTCCCGCCCGAGACATCAAACGTGAAGTAGCGTTGGGCAATCTGCTGATAGCGACCGTCAGCCTTGATGGCTTTCAGGGCGGCGTTGATCCGGTCGCGCAGAGCGGTATCGCCCTTGCGCACGGCAATGCCGACGTCGCTATCCCCCTTCAGGCGCAGGGGTTCACCCACGGTGGCGAACCCAGCGCCCTCGGGCCGCTTCAGGAACAGTCCCTCCGCGATCACCGATGAACCGAGTGCGATATCCCCGCGCCCTGCGCGCAGTTCCAGGTAGACATCCGTCTCCTTGGCGACCAGCAGCAGGCGGCTGTCGGGGTATTTTTCCTTGGCATGTTTGGCACGCGGACTGTTACGCAGGACGATAATCGTCTTGCCCTTCAGCGCGTCGGGCGTAGGCTCCGTAAAGGCGCCCTGTCTGGCGATCCAGCGGGAGGGGACATCATAATAGACATCGGAGAAATCGACGATTTTCGCCCGGTCCGCCGTGATCGTCATGGAGGCGACGATCATGTCGAACTTGCGGGTGTTGAGCGCCGGGATCATCCCGTCCCATTCCTGTTGTACCAGGGTGCAGTCGACCTTCATTTCCGCGCACAGCGCATTGGCAATGTCGATATCAAAACCCGACAGTTTCCCGTCCGGCCCGATCACCGAAAAGGGCGGATAATTGCCCTCCACCCCCACCCGCATGCGGGCGTTCTGCGCATCGGCAGATGTGGTCAGAAGCAACAGACTTGCGGCAAGACCCGCCGTCAGGGACATAAGACGCATCATGGCAACTGGCTTCCGGCAGGTTTCGCAATGATCGGCTCGATGGAATGGACAATGACACGTTATTTTCATAAGATCAATCTATGAAAAAATCCTCTCAGGCTGATTTTCACGCTCCGGGCCAGGGCGACGCGCAAACTCAATCCGCCCCGTCGACGGAGGTGGCCTTTGCAGACACCGAACTGGGCCGCCGGCTGCTGGCAGTGATGGCGGATGGGACGGCGTCCAATCGGACGATTGCGGAGCATCTGCTGCGCAATCCCGTGCGGATCACGGCGTGGAGCATTGAGGATCTGGCCAGTGCCATCGGCGTGTCGAACGCCACCTTGAGCCGGTTTGCGCGGGCCGTGGGCTATGCTGGCTATCCCGACCTGCGGGCGGGCATGGCGGAGACGTTGCAGACGGTGCTGCGTCCCGTTGAAAAACTGCGCAGCAGCTTCGACCGCGCCGACCCGACCCAGGCCGCCATTAATGAGGGGCTGGAGGCGACGCTGTCGCATCTGTCGCGGGTGGCGGAGCAGATGGCGGGCGGCACACAGCTGTCAGAACTGGTCAGCCGGCTGAACGCGGCGCGCACCATCTATGTCATGGGTTTCGGCCTGTCGGCCCATGTCGCGGGGCTGCTGACCCTGGGGTTGCAGCCCTTCTGCGCCAATCTGGTCAATGTCGTGGAATTTGGCGGTACCGAGGTCGCGGCGGGGCGGCTAATGAATTTGGGCGAAGGCGATGTGCTGATCGCCATCGCCTTTCCCCGCTACGCACAGGCAGCATTGCACCTGACCAGCTTTGCCAAATCGCGCAGGGCGCATGTGGTGGCCATCACCGACAGCCCCGTATCGCCCCTGGCGCAACGGGCGGATACGGTGCTGCTGGCCGAAAGCACGCATCCCGTCCTGTCCAGCAGCATGACGGCGGCGGTGCTGATGGCGGAAACGCTGGTCACCGCCATGATGCTGTCCAACCGGGACAATGTCGCCCACGCGGAAAGCCTGACCGACGCGATATCCAGCTATCTGCATAATCCGTAAAAGGGCGGCCCGCTGTCAGCCCGGATGTGCTGCCGCCCAGCGGCCATTCTGTGTCCGGCCACCATAGCCATAGGCATCGCCATTGGTTTCATGGACATAGACGTAGCATTCCGAGTGTAGCGGCCCCAGAAGGTCCGCCATTTCCCGATAGGCCGCCTTTACGAACGCGGTGGTTTCCGCCTTGGTATTGGTGCCCGCCGTCACCTTGATATCCAGCCAGAAGGCCGACAATCCGTCATCGGTGGGCCGTTTGCCGGCGATGAACCAGCCATCGGGGTCCGCCGGCTCCACCAGCACCGCCGTCACGCCAGGGTCCTTGCCCAGCTTTTCCGCCCCAAGCCGGGCAGCCAATCCGGCGATCCGGGCGCGCAGGTCGGGGCGTGGGTCGGGCGTTACATAGCGCACAATGATCATGGGCATCACACATCTCCTGTTGGGGTTGGATGCCCATTTCTGCCCTTTTGAAATTCACTCGTGAACGCTATGATATTTGATAATTACCATAGCGATTTCATATGATGCTTGATCTTGAATCCGTCCGCCTGTTCGCCCTTGTCGCAGAATATGGCAACCTCACCCGCGCGGCAGAGGCGGCGGGTACCGTCCAGCCTGTTGTCAGCCAGCGCATCAAGTCGCTGGAGGCGGCCCTTGGCAGACGGCTTCTGGATCGCAGTCCCCGGCTTGTCCGCCTGACCGAGGCGGGAATAGCCTTTCTTGATCATGCGCGAACCTTGCTGGCGGCGCACGAGGCGGCGATTGCCGCGGTCGATATTGTGCCCTCACACATCACAATCGGGATCAGCGACCATGCATTGGGTACCCATCTCGACCTGACGCTGAAGCGGGTGCGGATGGCATTGCCGCCGCATGCGACGATGGCCGTCCATCTGGGCCAGTCGGCTGATATCCGGGATCGGTTTGAGGGCGGCCAGATCGACCTTGCCATCATCCGGCGAGAGCATGGGGCGGAAGGGGGAGAGATTCTGGGCAGCGATGCGTTGCAATGGCGCGTCCCGCCCGGATGGTCCGGGTCCGATGGCCCCCTGCCCCTGGTGCTTCTGCCCTCTCCCTGTTCCGTCCGGGCGGTGGCGATCCGGGTGCTTGATCAGGCCGGCATCACATGGCGGGAGACATTCACGGGCGGAAGCTGTCTGGCCCTGATGGCGGCGGTGCGCGCGGGCCTTGGCGTGGCCCCTCTGGGTACCATCATCGGGGCCGATCTGGCCATGGTCCCGGCATCCCTGGGGATGCCGCCGCTGCCCCCGTCACAGATCGTCATGCTGGCGCGGACGCCCAATCCCGCAACATCGGCAGCGGCCCGTGCCCTGGCGGCCAGTGTGCGTGATCTGCTGGCCTGAAACCCCGCTTGCGCTCCGCCACCGTCTGCCCCATATCCAGCAGCGGCTTCACGGCCACCCTCATTGGATGTAAATCGCAGAGCAAGGTGAGAGAGATGAGCGAGGAACGGCTCAGTTTCCAGGCCGAGGTCAGCCGCCTGTTGGATATCGTGGCGCACAGCCTCTACTCGGAGAAGGAAGTCTTCCTGCGGGAACTGATCTCCAACGCGTCGGACGCGTGCGACCGGCTGCGTTATGCGGCGCTGACCGATGGGTCGCTGCTGGGGGATGACCCTGACTTCAAGATCCGCATCGTCGCCGACAAGGATGGAAAGACGCTGACGCTGATCGATAACGGCATCGGCATGAACCGCCAGGATCTGGTGGACAATCTGGGCACCATCGCCCGGTCGGGCACGTCGGCCTTCGTCAAGAACCTGTCGGGCGACAGCAAGAAGGATGTCAGCCTGATCGGCCAGTTCGGCGTCGGTTTCTATTCCGCCTTCATGGTGGCGGAAAAGGTTGAGGTGTTCAGCCGCAAGGCGGGTGAGGCCACCGGCTGGCGCTGGGTCAGCGACGGCCAGGGCAGCTTTACCGTGGCCGAGGATGAGAATGCCCCGGCGCGCGGTACCCGCATCATCATGCATATCCGCGAGGCGGAGACGGAGTTCCTGGAGGAACATCGCCTGCGCCATGTCATCAAGACCTATTCCGACCATATCGCGGTGCCCATCCTGCTGGGGGCCGACACAACCGACAGCGTGAACGCGGCCAACGCCCTGTGGACAAGGTCGAAGTCGGAGATCACGGAAGAACAGTACAAGGAATTCTATCACCATGTCGGCCACGCCTTTGACGAGCCGTGGCTGACCCTGCATTGGCGCGCCGAGGGCGTGATCGAGTACACGGGCCTGCTGTTCGTGCCGCAGCAGCGGCCCTTTGACCTGTTCGATCCGCGCCGCGCCCATCATGTGAAGCTCTATGTCCGCCGTGTCTTCATCACGGACGAGGCGGAAGGGCTGGTCCCGCCCTATCTGCGGTTCCTGAAGGGCGTGGTGGACAGCGAGGACCTGCCGCTGAATGTCAGCCGCGAGATGCTGCAGAACAACCCGGTGCTGGCCAAGCTGAAGGCCGGGATCGTGAAGCGCGTGCTGGGCGATCTGAACAAGAAGGCTGCCGATCCGGAGCAAGCCGCCGACTATGCCCGCTTCTGGGATGCGTTCGGGGCCGTGCTGAAGGAAGGGCTGTATGAGGATTTTGCCCATCGCGACGATCTGCTGAAGCTGCTGCGCTTCCGTACCACGGAGAGCAAGGGCGAGCTGGTCAGCCTGGCCACCTATATCGGGCGCATGAAGGAAGGCCAGGACGCCATCTATTACATCACGGGCGATGAGAAATCGGCCGTGGAGCGCAGCCCGCAGGTCGAAGGTTTCCGGGCCAAGGGCGTGGAAGTGCTGCTGCTGACCGATCCGGTGGATGAATTCTGGGTCGGGTCGGTGCGCGAGACCGATGGCAAGCAATTCAAGTCCGTGACGCGCGGCGGCGCCGACCTGTCCAAGATCAAGGGCGAGGAAAAGCCGGAGGACGAGAAGAAGGACAAGGCGACGGATGGCGACCTGTCCTCGCTGACCGCCCTTTTGAAGCTGACCCTGGGTGAAGAGGTCAAGGATGTCCGCCGTTCCGAACGCCTGACCGACAGTGCCGTCTGTCTGGTGGCCGATGACGGCGACATGGATATCCACCTGCAGCGCCTGCTGAAGCAGCATGGGCAATTGGGAGCCGATGCCGCGTCCAAGCGGGTGCTGGAGATCAATCCCGGTCACCCGCTGATCCGCCGTCTGGCGGAGAAGGCGACGCAGGACGGCGCGGCGACCTCGCTGGAGGATGCGGCCTGGCTGCTGCTGGATCAGGCGCGCATTCTGGAGGGTGAGACCCTGCCCGACCCGCTATCCTTTGCCCGCCGCATGGCGGCGTTTGTGGAGAAGGGCCTGGGGTAAGGTCACATCACTGCGGCGGCGGTTCCACCAGCGGGGGGGCCGCCGCCCGTTCGGCGCAGGCATCGCCGATGGCCTGATAGGCGCCGCCGCTGCCGGCCAGACTGAACGTGTCGGTGGTGCGGCTGCCGCGCAGGCTGGTGCCGCGCACCACCAGGGTCGACCCCTGGCGCAGCGCCTGGGTGATGGCGTGGTCGGTTTCGGCCTCGCGCGCCCAGGCCTGTTCATCCTTGCTGAACAGTTTGAAGCTCTGCTTGCCGACCTGAACCTGCACCTCGGCATGTTCGGCGAACGGGTAGCCTGCGATGAAATTCACCACATCAAAGGTCCGTTCCGCCGGGCGGTGGGTGATCATCAGGAAGACATCACCGCGTTTGGTGAAATCGCCTTCCATCTTCTTGGGCCGCGACACCATCCAGCAGACGGGACCCGACGGCTCCTCCAGCATGAAGGCGTTCCAGTCGCGGAAAATCCCGATCAGCCGGGGCTCCGCCGCCATAGCCGGCAGGGCCAGCAGCAGGGTAAGCGCCAAGGGGAAAAGCGTCAGGATCTGCCGTGCCGGTTGCTGCATGGGCCTGCGGTATGGTTGGGGGACCGGACTTTCCCTTTACCGGAATTGGCGGCCCAAACGAAGGGCGAAATGTTTCACAGCAGCGGCATTTGCCCTCAGACGCCGGGCGGCGGCCTCCGCCGCCTTGGCTTTGCGAGCACGGTGGCCGGCCTCAAGCAGCATGCGTAAAAAAACTCATGCCGCTGGTCTTACACCAGCAACTTGAACGCCAATCCGCCCATCACCAGGGCAATCACCCCATCCAGCACCCGCCATGCCGCTGCCTGCGCAAATAATGGCCGCAGCAACCGCGCGCCGAAGCCCAGGGCGAAGAAGAAGCTGAACGACGCCGCCACGGCCCCCAGGCCGAACCAGACCTTCAACTCCCCGAACCGGCTGGCCACCGATCCGATCAGGACGACAGTATCCAGATAGACATGCGGGTTCAGCCAAGTCAGCGCCAGACAGGTGGCCAGCGTGGCCGCCCGTCCCGCCCCCTCCCCCGCGGCCGGGTCCAATCCCGTCGTCGCCGTCCATGCCGACCACAGGGCCCGCAGCGCATAGGCAAGCAGAAAGGCTGCCCCCGCATAGCGCAGGACCGGCAGCAGCCCCGGCCAGCGTTCCACCAGCCAGCCCAGCCCCGCCACCCCGCCGACGATCAACACCGCATCCGACAGGGCACAGGTCAGCACGACCGGCAGCACATGCTGCCCCCGCAAACCCTGGCGCAGGACAAAGGCATTTTGCGCCCCGATGGCGACAATCAGACTGAGGCCCAGCAGATAGCCGGACAGGATGGCGTTGAACATGGGGCGGTTCTCCCGTGGCGTGACGGGAACGGACCTATCATCCGACGGTGATTAAGCGTAATTAATGTTACTAATCCTGATTAAGCATTGCTGATCTCATGCTGGACTACGCCCTGCTTTCCGCCTTGGCCGCCGTGGTGCGGACGGGCAGTTTCGAACGTGCCGCGCAGCAGTTGCACATCACCCCGTCTGCCGTGTCGCAGCGGGTGAAGCTGCTGGAAGAACGGATGGGGGCGGTGCTGGTGGTGCGCGCCAGCCCCTGTACCGCCACCCCGGCGGGGGCCCGCCTGTGCCAGCATGCCGAACATGTGGCGCTGCTGGAAAGTGAGCTGCCGGCCAGCCTGCCGGGTCTGGCGCAGGAGGGGCCCCGCCCGGTTCTGCGCATTGCGGTCAATGCCGACAGTCTGGCCACATGGTTTGTGGCGGCCATGGCCGATATGCCCGACTGTCTGTTCGATCTAGTCCTGGATGATCAGGATCACAGCGCCGACTGGTTGCGCCGGGGGGAGGTTCTCGCCGCCGTGACGGCGGGCGGCGGGGCCGTTCCCGGCTGTGACAGCGTCGCCTTGGGCGCCCTGCCCTATGTCGCCACGGCCAGCCCTTCCTTCATGCAGCGTCATTTCCCCAATGGGGTGACGACCGAGGCCTTGGCACGGGCACCGTGCCTAACCTTCAACGCCAAGGACCGGTTGCAGGCACAGTGGCTGCGCCGTGCGGGGATGGAAGGGGCGGTGCCGACCCACTGGCTGCCCTCGTCCCAGGCCTTCATCGATGCGGCCCTGGCGGGGATCGGGTGGGGCATGAACCCGCGTCCCCTGGCAGCCGCGCATCTGGCGGCGGGCCGACTGGTGGAGGTACTGCCGGGTCAGGGGCTGGACGTGCCCCTGTTCTGGCAGCGCAGCCGCATGCCCAGCGCCACCCTGTCACGCCTGACCAAGGCCGTACAGCGGGCAGCGGCTTGCGTCCTCATTCCATAAGGGATGGCCCTGTCCGCCCGTTTCATGTTAATGCTGCCGCCGGTCGGCAGTTCACCCAGGCGTCGCCAGCCCTTCAAGGGGCCGCTAAACCTGCCTTCTCAATATTTATCGACCGTCACACCCAAAAGGCGTGCCGCGTCGGCAAGATGGCGACCACCGACGGTTCCAGCAAGGATCAAGGCGTGCCGTGAAACGGGATGTTGACCCATGTCGAAGCAGGAATTGCCCTTTCAGGTCGCCGATATCGGCGCCCTGGCCAAGTCACTGAAATCACAACTGGAAGCGCATGAGGGCAGGGCCGGCCATGTGCAGCTTCTGAACATGCTGGCGCGCGGCGCCGGTTATCGCAATTTCCAGCATTACCGGGCGCAGGCAGCGGCGCTTGAACAGTTGGAGAACCCGGCACCCACTGCCCCGACGGTGGCGATCGATCACGCCCGCGTGCGCCGGCTGATGCGGCATTTTGATGATGCCGGACAGTTGATCCGCTGGCCCAACAAGTTCAACGAACAGGCCACCTGCCTGTGGGTGATCTGGTCGCGCCTGCCGCCGCGTGACAGCATGACGGAACAGCAGATCAGCCGGAAACTGAACGAGATGCACAGCTTCCGAGACTTCGCCCTGCTGCGCCGTGAGCTGGTGGAACAGGGGCTGGTCAGCCGCACCCCCGATTGCCGCGATTATCGCCGCATCGAACGGGAGCCGCCCCCCGACGCCCTGGCCCTTATCCGGTATCTGTCACAGCGCAAACCGCAGTAAAAAAAGGGGCGCCCCAGAGGGACGCCCCTTTTTCACTACAGGCACGCCCTGGCTCAGCCGAGAGTGCGCACGTCCGTCAGGTGGCCCTTGATGGCAGCAGCGGCGGCCATGGCGGGGCTGACCAGATGGGTGCGGCCACCGGGGCCCTGGCGGCTTTCGAAATTGCGGTTCGACGTGCTGGCGCAGCGTTCGCCGGGCTTCAGCTTGTCGTCATTCATGGCCAGGCACATGGAGCAGCCGGGCTCACGCCAGTCAAAGCCGGCTTCGGTGAAGATCGTGTGCAGGCCTTCTTCCTCGGCCTGCTTCTTCACCAGACCGGAACCGGGGACGACCATGGCATAGACGCCATCGGCCACTTTGCGGCCCTTGGCCACGTCGGCGGCGGCGCGCAGATCCTCGATCCGGCTGTTGGTGCAGGAACCGATGAACACCTTCTGCACCGGCACCTGCGACAGAGGCGTACCCGGCGTCAGGCCCATATAGGCCAGCGAGCGTTCCACGGCCTTGGCCTTGTGCGGGTCCTTGAAATCGGCCGGGCTGGGCACGTTGGCGGTGATCGGGGCCACGTCCTCCGGGCTGGTACCCCAGGTAACCAGCGGCACGATGTCGGCGGCGTTCAGTTCCACGACCTTGTCATAGACCGCACCCTCGTCGCTGGGCAGTGACTTCCAATATTCGACGGCGCGGTCGAAATCGGCCCCCTGCGGTGCGCGATTGCGACCCCGCAGATAGTCGAAGGTCTTTTCGTCCGGGGCGATCAGGCCGGCGCGGGCGCCCGCCTCGATCGCCATGTTGCAGACCGTCATGCGGCCTTCCATCGACAGGTCGCGGAATGCCTTGCCGGCATATTCGATGACATAGCCGGTGCCGCCGGCAGTGCCCAGCTTGCCAATCACGGCCAGCGTCAGGTCCTTGGCGGTGACGCCCGGCGGCAGGTCGCCATCGACCTTCACCAGCATGTTCTTCGACTTCTTGATCAGCAGGGTCTGCGTGGCCAGCACATGCTCCACGTCGGACGTGCCGATGCCAAAGGCCAGCGCGCCGAAGGCGCCATGGGTGGCCGTGTGGCTGTCGCCGCAGACGATGGTCATGCCCGGCTGGGTCACGCCCTGTTCCGGCCCGACAACGTGGACGATGCCCTGGCGGATATCGCTCATGTCGAAATATTCAACGCCGAATTCCCTGGCGTTGATGGCCAGCTGCTCCACCTGGATGCGGCTTTCCTCATTCTTGATGCCGGCCAGACGGTCCTTGCTGGTCGGCACATTATGGTCGGCCACGGCCAGGGTCTTCTTGGGCTGACGCAGCTGCCGCCCCGCGATGCGCAGACCTTCAAAGGCCTGCGGGCTCGTCACCTCATGCACCAGATGCAGATCAATATACAGCACGGCGGTGCCGTCCTCCTGACGGTGGACGGTGTGGCTGTCGAAGATCTTGTCATAGAGGGTGCGGGCCATGGTCACTCACCTGGGGGTCAAGGATCGAACCGCAAAGACGGGGGTGGCTTTACGGTCACATTGTTACGTGATGGCGGAGCATAGCGGCACGACCCGACCACGGCAAGCGGGTGGCGGCCCTTCGCCGGGCGCCTGCATGCAACGCAGCGTTCAAGGGGGCGCATGATTGGTAGGATTTGTACCAGTCTGACAGGCACACAGGGGCTGCACGATGCAACCGGCGGACACAGGACAGCGCACCTCATCCTTAAGGATTAACCTATCGGGAAGACATACAGGGGTCGTCATGTTATGAGACGGGCGGCGAGAATTTTCTCCGCCAGACGGAAAGCCTGATGTTCCCGCTGGATATTGTCACCATTCTGGTGCTGTACAAATCTTCGCTGATCGCGGGCGCGCTGGCTTTTATGCACATGCGCAGACAATCCCATCGGCCGTCGGGCCTGCGGACCCTGATTCTTGGTTTTGGACTGCTGATCCTGGGCTCGACCCTGGCAGGCTGGGGCGCGGCGGGCCGTTTGCCGCTTGAATTCTGGACCCTGACCAGCCTGATTTTAGGTACCCTGGGTTATGGTCTGATCTATCTGGGTATCCATGCGCTGAGCAGACAGCGGCGGGCCCGGCAGGGATGGCTGATCCTGGTACCACCAGCCCTGTTCCTCCTGGCGGCGCTGGTCACGGGCTTTCACACCGATGACCGCATCCGGTCCTGCCTGTTCCACCTGCAGGCCGGCCTGTTCCTGGCGGTTGCCGCCTGGCCGGTCTGGCGTGACTGCCGGCATGACCCGCTGCCATCACGCCTGCCGCTGGCCGTGGTCCTGGCGACCTGTGCGCTGGTATTCGGCGTGGGGGCGTGGGCGATCCTGTCAAGGCCGGACTATGTCGACTGGATCGCACATGGCTTCGCGCTTCAGATATTGGGGAATTTCGGCATCGCCGTCCTAGTCTGCGGCTTTGCCACCGACCGGGCCGAACGCGGCCTGCGGCAGGCGGCGGAGATCGACAGCCTGACCGATATCGGCAACCGCCGCTGGCTGGAGGCCAGGATGCCTGCGATCATCCAGGCCGGCGACGCGCTTATCGTGCTGGATCTTGATCATTTCAAGCAGGTGAATGACCGTTACGGCCATGCCGCCGGTGATGCGACCCTTGTTGCCACCGCTAGCACCCTGCGGCAGGCATTGCGCGCGCAGGACCTGTCGGCCCGCATGGGGGGAGAGGAATTCCTGCTGTTCCTGCCGGGTGTGAAGGATCAGGCCCGTGCGGTCGCGAACGACTGCGCCTGCGCATTGAGGCGCAGACGGCCCTGCATCAGGATTATGCCATCACCGTTACCGCCAGCCTTGGCATCGCGGTCGCCCCGTCCGACGGCATGGGCTGGGAACAGCTTTATCAAGCCGCCGACGGCGCGCTGTATGAGGCCAAACGGCAGGGCCGCAACCGGGTGGTCGACCACGCCGACCTTACTACCCCCGCGGCAGCCGCGCCTCCGGCGTCGGCGGGTCCAGGTCTTCATACAGGGCCTGTGCTTCCGGTGCCGGTCCACGCCGTGCGGCCAGGGCCTTGACCTTGATCACCCGGACATAGCCGCCCAGGGGGAAGGTCAGGACGTCGCCCACCTTCACCACCTGGCTGGCCTTGGCAACCAGTGCGCCGCCGATACGCAGGCCGCCCGACGTCGCCAGTTTGGCCGCCTGACTGCGGGTTTTCAGAAAGCGCGCGTACCAAAGCCATTTATCCAGCCGAAGCCGGCCCTTCGCCATTTCTGCGGCGTCGGTGGGATCAAGGGCGGTGATGTCCTGTTCGGCCATGCGCGCTTACCCGTTCAGGGCGCGGACAAGATAGGGCAGGCTTTCATCCATCCGGTAATCGACCGAGGAATGGTCATCGGGGAATTCCTCGTACCGGTGGGCGATGCCCAGCGCCTCCAGACGGCGGTGCAGACGCCGGGCACCATGGACCAGATTATACTGGTCGCGGTCACCGCAATCGATGAACAGACCCTTCAGCCCTCGCAAGGCCTCGGCATGCTTTTCCACCATGCGTGCCGGGTCCCAGGCGAGCCAGTTGTCCCAGCGTTCTTCAATCACCTCGCACGTATCCGGCGTCACCGGCAGACGGATGCCCAGGAACTGTGACGGGTCGGGATCATAGGTGGCGGCCATGCACAGGATCATCAGGACATGGGTGTCCTTGCCATCCACCTTGCGCGCCGTCTCGAACGCGTTCATGAACCGCTCGATGGAGCCGCCATGGCGGGACAGGGCGCGCAGCACACCCGGCATATCGGGCAGGTAGCACAGCTCAAACCCCATATCGCCGGAATGGCAGGCGGCGGCGGCCCAGATGTCGGGCCGCAGGAAGGCATGCGCCATGGAGCCATAGCCACCGCTGCTTTTCCCGAAGATCGCTCGCCGGCCGGTCCCGCCACAGCCGAACCGCCCTTCGATAAAGGGCACCATCTCGACACACAGGAAATCCATCCAGCGGCCCAGGGCGGCGGAATTGATATATTGGTTGCCGCCAAGGCGCGTGAAACAGTCTGGAAAGACCACGACCGCCGGCGCCATGGCCCCGCTATCGATCAGCCGGTCCAGCCGTTCGGGCAGGTTCTCACCGAAATTCTTCCAGTTGGTATGGGCGGGGCCGCCCGCCGTATAGCCTACAATATCGACCAGCAGCGGCAAGTCACGGCCATCATGGCCGGCAGGCACATAGACATGCACCGCACGCGCGGGGCTGTCGCCCATCAGATTGCCGCGCAGGACCTGGCTGTCCAGCGTCAGGCGGTGGATGGTGCCCTGGGCGGCGGTCTGGGAACGGCGCATTCTGTCTATGTCCGGCTGTTGGTCGCTTCTGCTGCGACTGTGCCCGGACAGGGCGGCGGTTACAAGCCCTCCACCGGGGGCGGCGGGTTGGTGCCAGGGGCGAATCCGGTTTGCCCCGCCTTCTCCCGCCATTCATGCAGGGCCCAGACAACACTGGGAAAGGCCAGTTCGTCCCAGGGGATGTCCTTCCAAGCGAACATGCCGACCTCCAGGCTCTCCACCCCCGCCGCGATCGCGGGATCGGAAAGTCTGGCACGGTAGATCATCTGCACCTGGGAAATGCGGGGGATGTTGTAGACGGCCAGCAGGGCGTCGATGGCGATGCGGGCACCCGCCTCCTCCATCGCCTCCCGCGCCGCCCCCTGCTCCGTCGTCTCGTTCAATTCCATATAGCCGGCGGGCAGGGTCCAGAAGCCCCTGCGCGGCTGGATGGCGCGGCGGCACAGCAGGAACCGGCCTGCATCATCGGTCACCACAGCGCCGACAACGATCTTCGGATTCTCATAAGCGATATAGGAACAATCGGGACAGACCAGCCGTTCCCGATCCTCGCCCTGCGGCACCATGCGCACGCGTGGGCCGCTGGTGGGCGGCGGCGGGGACAGGCGGGCGGGGTCGGCGGGGGGCATGCTCATCGATCAACCATGCGGCCAAAGCCCCCGCCGGGGCAAGAAGCAGCAGATTAATTCTTGGCGTCCTGGGCCGTGTTCTCAATGGCCTTGCCGCCAGACTTCACATCCTTGCCCACACCTTCGACCGTATTGCAGGCCGACAGGGCGAAAGCGGAAAGTAGCAGGGGGATCGCCAGGGTCAGTGTGGGCTTCTTCATGATGTCCTCTCGTATCAAAACCGGCATTCAGCCGACGATGCGGAGGTAACAACCGAAAGCGGCGTTTGTTCCGTCACCCTCGTTCAATCAGCCAGGGCCAACGCGCGCGATAGCTGTCGACCTTGATCCGGTACTGCGGCGGATTGTCGGTGCGCGGGTTCGGGCGCAGGATGCCGGCGGCCAGCTCGTCCAGCCCGTAGGGCGCCACCACGTCCCCAGCCGCCGACAGGCCGACACAGGTGCAGCGGACTAGGAAACCGGCAATGCCGTCGCGGCTGCTTTCCAAGGCGGGGATCACCGTCCCGAATCGCTGCGGATACCAGAGATGGACCCGCGCCTGATTGCGCAACTCCACCTCCACGCCCAGATCGGCAAAGAGACCGGCGGCCCGCCGGATGACCGCATCCTCGGCCTCCCAGCTGGTGTCCGGGTCATAGTAGAACAGGTCGTAATCCTTCACGCCCCAGCCGGGGTCACGCCCATCGCGGGCGTTCCACACGGCCTGATAAAGACATCCCGCCACCAGATAGGCCTGATCCAGACCCAGAGCAGGCAGCCGATCCAGGATGGTGGCATTGATCGGGTTGGACAGCGCCAGGGCGCGGAGGGCGTCGGGGGTCATGACATCCACGATCCAGAAACGACATCGCCCCGACCGTTTGGCCGGGGCGACAGCAATTCTATCTGGAAAGGCTTACTCCAGCCCCTCGAACAGGGCCGTGGACAGGTAGCGCTCGGCGAAGCTGGGCAGGACCACGACAATCAGCTTGCCCTTGTTCTCGGCCCGCGCCCCCACTTCAAACGCGGCGGCCAGGGCCGCACCCGACGAGATGCCGACGGCCAGACCTTCCGTCCGGGCCGCCTCACGCGCCAGTTCGAAGGCGCGGACGTTGGAGATGCGCAGCACCTCGTCGATAAGTTCCTTGTCCAGGATGTCGGGCACGAAGCCGGCGCCGATGCCCTGGATCTTGTGCGGGCCAGGCAGGCCGCCGGACAGGACGGGGCTGTCTTCCGGCTCCACCGCCACAACCTTGAAACCGGGCTTGCGCTGCTTCAGCACCTGGGCCACGCCGGTCAGGGTGCCGCCGGTGCCCACGCCGGAAATCAGGATGTCGGCCTTGCCCGCCGTGTCGTTCCAGATTTCCTCTGCCGTGGTGGCGCGGTGGATGGCCGGGTTGGCCGGGTTCTTGAACTGTTGCAGGACATAGGCGCCGGGCGTGCTGGCCAACAGTTCCTCGGCCTTGGCAATCGCGCCCTTCATGCCCTGCGGGGCCGGGGTCAGGACCAGTTCGGCACCCAGCAGCTTCAGCATCTTGCGCCGTTCGATCGACATGCTTTCCGGCATGGTCAGGATCAGGCGGTACCCCTTGGCGGCGGCGACGAAAGCCAGCGCGATGCCGGTATTGCCCGAGGTCGGTTCGATCAGGACGGTGCGGTCGGGCGAAATCTTGCCCTCGGCCTCCGCCGCCTCGATCAGCGCCTTGCCGATACGGTCCTTCACGCTGGACAGCGGGTTGAAGAATTCCAGCTTGGCGACGACATCGGCCACGACACCATGCTTGGCCGCCAGCCGGTTCAGCCGCACCAGCGGCGTGGCGCCGATCGTGTCCAGGATGCTGTCATAGATCTTGCCACGGAATTCAGGGCTGGCGGACATTTTACATCTCCATTTGTGGTATTCATCGGAAATACCGGGTCGATGTTGTGTATATAGGCAGGCGCAGGCGCTGTCAAAGTGCTGATGCCGTAGGTCAGGTCGAGGCGAAGCCGAGCCCTGACCTACGGTTTTCCCTAAATGCTGAAATCGAGCTTGGAGGCGGCTTCGCTGGCCACCCCGGCCTGATGGGCGCGCACGCACAGGTCCTCGATGCTGGTCTGTTCCAGGCGCGCCATAACCTCGTCCTGCAGCTCGGCCCACAGGGGGCGCACCACCTGCCGGCCCAGTTCCGCGCCCACCTCTTCCTCGATTGGATCGGTGGCCTGTTCCAGGGCGCGGACGACGCGCACAATCTCGGCCACCGTGATGCGGCGGCGTTCCTTGGCCAGACGGTAACCGCCCTTGGGTCCACGCACACCGGCCAGAACGCCGGCCCGCACCAGGGCCTGCAACACCTGTTCAAGGTAGCGTTTGGGGATGCCCTGACGCTGCGTGATCTCCGCCGACTGGACCGGGGCGGAACCGGCATTATAGGCGATGTCCAGCACCGTCTCGATGGCGAACATCAGTTTCTTGGATATGCGCAGCATCCCCGTTCCCCCTCAGCCCTTGGTGCCGGTTGAACCGAAACCGCCCGACCCGCGCGCGGTTTCGTCCAGATTGTCCACTTCCGTCCAGACGGCCCGTTCATGCCGCGCGATCACCATCTGCGCGATGCGGGTGCCGCGTTCCACGGTAAAGGGCTGGTCACCATGATTGATGACGATCACCCCGATCTCGCCACGGTAATCGGCATCGATGGTGCCGGGGCTGTTGACCAGACTGATGCCGTTTTTCAGGGCCAGACCGGAGCGCGGGCGGATCTGCGCCTCAAACCCTGCCGGCAGGGCGATGGCAATGCCGGTCGGGATCAGCTTGCGCTGACCCGGTTCCAGGGTCACCGGCTCTGCCACGGCGGCCAGCAGGTCCATGCCGGCGGACAGGGCGGTGGCATAGGCGGGCAGGGCCAGATCGGCGCCATGCGGCAGGCGGCGGATGGAAATGCTGATATCCGACATTCTTATTTCTTTCCGTTTACGAAATGATCACTGATGGCGGTCGCCAGACGACTTGCCACCTCGGTCTTGGCCAGGTTTTCCCAGGCTTCCTCTGTGCCGTCGGCGCGGATGACATGCACGGAATTGCGGTCGCCGCCGAAGGTGCCGGTGGCTGGTGAGACATCATTGGCCACGATCCAGTCGCACCCCTTGCGCAACCGCTTGGCGCGGGCATAGGCCACGACATCATTCGTTTCGGCAGCAAAACCAACCACCAGTTCCGGGCGATCCGGTCCGGCTGCCGACAGGTTGGCCAGGATGTCGGGATTCTCGGTCAAGGTCAGGGCCGGCGGTCCGCCGCCCTCCCTCTTCTTCAGCTTCTGCCCCGCCGCACCATCAACGCGCCAATCGGCGACGGCAGCGGCGGCGACAAAGATATCGGCAGGCAGGGCGGCCCGGCAGGCAGCCAGCATCTGCGCTGCCGTCTCCACCGCCACCACATTCACCCCCGGCGGGTCAGGCAGGCGCACAGGGCCACTGACCAGCGTCACCCGCGCGCCCAGCGCTGCCAGCGCCGCCGCAATGGCGTGGCCCTGCTTGCCGCTGGACCGGTTGGCGATATAGCGGACGGGATCGATGGGTTCATGGGTCGGGCCACTGGTGACCAGGGCGTGGCGACCGGCAAGTGGCTTCGGCGCTGCCTGCGCCGCGAACCAGCCGGCCAGATACTCGGCGATGGACAGCGGTTCCACCATGCGGCCCGGCCCATATTCGCCACAGGCCATGGCACCGTCATCCGGCCCGATGATACCCACACCGCGCGCGGCCAGCAGGGCCAGATTGGCCTGGGTGGCCGGATGCTCATACATCCGCACATTCATGGCGGGTGCCACCAGCACCGGCTTGTCGGTGGCCAGCAGCACCGTCGTGGCCAGATCATCAGCCAGACCGTGGGCCATGCGGGCCAGGATATTGGCGGTGGCCGGGGCCACCAGAACCACATCCGCCGACCGCGACAGCTGGATATGCCCCATGGCCGATTCGTCGGTCAGGGACCAGAGATCGCGATAAACCGTGTCCTCCGAAACCGCCTGCAGGGTCAACGGCGTCACGAACTGCGCCCCGCCATCGGTCAGCACCACGCGCACCGATGCCCCGCGTTCACGCAGACGGCGCACAAGGTCTGGCGTCTTGAAGGCGGCAATCCCCCCCGCCACTATCAGCAGGACGCGGCGGCCGGCGAGTGATTGCACAGGCGATTGCGCGGTGGACAAGGGCGATATCCCTTCGGCCCGGTGATGGGGCAGATTGTTTACCGGTAAATCAGCGCATTCTGCCGCCAGAATGCACGGCGGTCGCGCTGTGAAATCAGGGATATTCCCAAACCGGGACGGATGCAAGCGCGCCGCCATGCGCATGCGCGGGGGGATCGATGCCCCAGACGCCGGACAGCGCGACAGATTGTCCAGAAGCATGCGCTTCCCAACCGTTGGCGGGCCATGTATATCGAACATCCGCGACCGGAGGAGCCTCCGGCCGCTCCGTTCGTGCTGGCCTCCCGCCCCATCGCACCGTCCGCGTCGCACCGCATCCCCCGATGCGCGCTATGACGCAGTAAGTGGGGGTGGAAAGACCCGCGGACAAGCCCAATTCAGCCCGGATTTCCGGGTCCATATCGTTGTTTCAGTAAAAGGCGTCGGCCCGACGGGGGCCGCGTCCATTCGCCGAGGAGATGAGAGGTATGGCGGACACCATGCATGCGGGCGACGGCCAGACCCGCCGCGACTTCATCTATCTGGCTGGCGCCGCCATGGGCGGTGTTGGTGCCGCTGCTGCTTTGTGGCCCTTCATCCACAGCATGAACCCGGCCGCCGACACGCTGGCCCTGGCCAGCATCGAGGTCGATCTGGCTCCAATCCAGCCGGGTCAGGCCATCAAGGCCATGTGGCGCGGCAAGCCGGTTTTCATCCGCAACCGCACCCAGGAAGAGATCGATGCCGCCCGCGCCGTGCCCACGGCTGAGCTGATCGATCCGCAGCCGGACCAGGCCCGTGTCAAGGAAGGCAAGGATAACTGGCTGGTGCTGGTTGGCGTCTGCACCCATCTGGGCTGCATTCCGCTGGGCACCTCCTCGGGCGAATCGAAGGGTGATTTTGGCGGGTGGTTCTGCCCCTGCCACGGATCGCACTACGACACGTCGGGCCGCATCCGCAAGGGCCCCGCGCCCTTGAACCTGCACGTGCCGGAATATGCGTTCCTGACCGACACCCGCGTCAAGATCGGCTAAAAGACAGATCCAGTCAGGGAGTGCCAGATGGCTCACGCCCCACAGTCCAATTTCGAGAACCCGGTGGTGAACTGGATCGACCAGCGCCTGCCGATCTTCACGATGATGAACAAGGAGTACGGGTCCTTCCCGACTCCGCGTAACTTCAACTATTTCTGGAACTTCGGCGCGCTCGCCATGTTCGTGCTGGTGACGATGATCGTCTCCGGCATCTTTCTGGCGATGCACTACACCAACAACACGTTGTATGCCTTCGACAGCGTCGAACGCATCATGCGCGACGTGAATTGGGGCTGGATGATCCGGTACATCCACGCCAACGGTGCGTCGATGTTCTTCATTGTCGTCTATATCCACATCTTCCGCGGCATCTATTACGGTTCCTACAAGGCGCCGCGCGAATTGCTTTGGATTTTCGGCGTCATCATCCTGCTGCTGATGATGGGCACCGCCTTCATGGGCTATGTGCTGCCCTGGGGCCAGATGTCCTTCTGGGGCGCCACCGTGATCACCAATCTGTTCTCAGCCATACCGGTGGTGGGTGAGAGCATTGTGACCCTGCTGTGGGGTGGCTTCTCGGTCGATAATCCGACCCTGAACCGCTTCTTCGCACTGCACTATCTGCTGCCGTTCGTGCTGCTGGCCGTTGTGGTCCTGCACGTGGCGGCCCTGCACATCACCGGGTCCAACAACCCGCTGGGTGTGGAGCCGAAGGGTCCGCAGGATACGCTGCCGTTCCATCCCTACTACACCACGAAGGACATTTTCGGCCTGACGGTCTTCCTGATCTTCTTCGCCTCCTTCGTGTTCTTCGCGCCAAACCTGCTGGGCCACCCGGACAATTACATTCCGGCCGACCCGCTGGTGACGCCGGCGCATATCGTTCCGGAATGGTACTTCCTGCCCTTCTACGCGATCCTGCGCTCCATCACCTTCGCTATCAGCCTACCGTTTACCGACGTGGTGCTGATCCCGGCGAAGCTGGGTGGCGTGTTGGCCATGTTCGGCTCCATCGCGATCCTGTTCGTCCTGCCCTGGCTGGACAGCTCGCCGGTCCGTTCGGCCCGTTTCCGCCCGATCTTCAAGTGGTGGGTGCTGCTCTGCTTGGTGCCGGCCTTCTTCATGCTGGGTTATGCCGGCGGCAAGCCCGCTGAACAGCCCTACGTGCTGATCGGCCAGTTGGGCACGGTGATGTATTTCGCCTTCTTCCTGCTCCTGCCGATCATCGGCCGGATCGAGAAGCCGCTGCCGCTGCCGGCCAGCATCGCCAACCCGGTTCTCGGCGGCAACGCCGCCACCGCCAAGTGATGGGAGAAGGCCTGATGCGTCGTCTTCGTACCCTTATCGCCGCAGGCGCCATGACCATTGCTGGCCTGACCAGCACGGCCCTGGCCGCCGGCGACGTGCCCCTGCCCCCGGCCCAGACCTGGGCCCATGGCGGGGTGAACAGCTTCCTGTCCTTCTTCAAGGGCTATGATTACGCTTCCGTGCAGCGCGGCTTCCAGGTCTATAAGGAAGTCTGCTCTGCCTGCCATTCGATGCACCTGCTGTCGTACCGCAATCTACACGACATCGGTTTCACCGAGGCGGAAGTGAAAGCCATTGCCGCCGCGCAGGAAATCAACGACGGCCCCAACGACCAGGGTGAGATGTTCACCCGGCCTGGCCTGCCTTCGGACCGGTTCAAGAACCCGTTCCCGAACAAGCAGGCCGCAGCCGCCGCCAATGGTGGCAAGGCTCCGCCGGACCTGTCGCTGATCGTGAAGGCCCGCGCCCATCACGAGGATTACATCCACGCCCTGCTGACCGGCTACACCGACGCCCCCGCGGGCTTCGAGTTGTCGCCGGGCGCCAATTACAACAAGTACTTCCCCGGCCACGCCATCGCCATGGCGCAGCCGCTGTACGATAGCGGCGTGACCTATACCGACGGCACCGCCGCCACGATCGATCAGCAGGCCAAGGACGTGACAAACTTCCTGGCCTGGGCCGCTGAGCCCAAGCTGGAAGAGCGTCGCCGCGTCGGCCTGATGGTCATGCTGTTCCTGGTGTTCTTCGCCGGCATCATGTATGCCGCGAAGCGTCGCCTGTGGTCGGAAGTCCACTGAGCGGACGCCGGGTTCCGGTAGAATGAAAGGGCCGCACCGGCAACGGTGCGGCCCTTTTCATATGAAGATAAGATTGCAGATGCCATGACCGAAGACGATCTCCTTGCCCGCCTTCTCTATCGTGACGGCCTGATGCTTGTGCTGGACAAGCCGGCAGGCATCGCCGTGCATGCGGGGCCGGATACGGCCAAGGGCAAGGGCGATAATCTGGAACGGCATTTCGATGCGCTGCGCTTTGGCTTCCCGAAGCCACCATCGCTGGCCCACCGGCTGGACCGCGATACCTCGGGCTGCCTGATCTTAGGCCGGCATCCCAAGGCGCTGCGCCGGCTGGGCATCCTGTTTCAGGAAGGCAAGGTCGCCAAGACCTACTGGGCCGTCGCCCTGGGCCACCCCGCCGACAATAGCGGCAAGATCGATGCCGGCCTGACCAAGGTTAGCGACGCGCGGCGCGGCTGGCGCATGGTCATCGACAAAGAAAATGGACAGGCGTCGGTCACGATCTGGCGGGTGCGCGGACGCGGCGAACTGCCGGGCATCGGCCCCGTCAGTTTTATGGAACTGAACCCCAAAACCGGTCGCACCCATCAGATCCGGGTGCATATGCAGCATCTGGGGCATCCGCTGCTGGGCGACCCGATCTATCTGCCGCCCGGCGCGGCGGGCAAGGTGGGGGACATGCTGCACCTGCATTCCCGCGCCGTCACAGTGCCCATTCAGGCCACCAAGCCGCCCGTCACCATCACGGCCCCCGTCCCACCCCACATGCAGGCAGCGCTGGCCGCCTGTGGCTGGGCGGGGGAGGATGCAAGCACTCTCAATCCTCCGGCCACAGCTCCGTCACCTGACCGACCCTGACCACGGCGTCGCCCTGTTCGGCACGCCAGGCGCTCCAGCGCTGAAAATGCGCCGAGGCATGGTGGCTGCGCATCGCCGCCTCATCCACGAATTCCTCCCAGACATGGAAGATGGCAGGGCCACCCTCCTTCTCCTCGGACGGGGAGCGGGCGGCACGGAACTGGATACAGCCCGGCTCCTGCCGGCTGTGGCGCAGGTTATGGCCGAAATATTCCATGAACCCGTCCAGATGGGTCAGCGCGACCTCCACCCGGATCAAACGGCCTTCACGCGCCATAACGGCATTCCTCCCTGGCTATTCGGTTTCGGGCAGGGATTTGCCGTCAACCTGGACATCCTCCAAAGCGATGCCACCCTTGCCGTCGAATCGCACGGCGACATCAACCCGCACCTTGGCATCACGCAGCAGCACCTCCAGCCGGAGCGCCCGTTCCTGCGACTGGTAAATCCGCAATTCCCGCCCCGGATCGGCCAACGGATAAGGACAGGCCGACAGGACATCCGGCGTGCAGGCCGGCAGGGCAGTGAAGCCGGGCCGGCCATCGGCGCCACCGGGTGTCAGACAGACACAGTCTCCGGCGCCTGAGCGCCCCGGCGGCAGCCCGGCAATATCCAGCCGCGCCAGCAGATAATGGCCGCGCAGCAGGTCGCGCGGGTCAAAGCCGGCCAACCGGACCCGCATCAGCGGCTCCTCTGCCCGCAGCAGCGGCAGCGACAAGGCCCAGCCTGTCAGGATAAGGGTCGGCAGGATCAGCAGGGCCGCGCGCAGCAGCATCTCCTTGCGCATCAGGTGCCCTCCCCCGCCTGCTGTGCTTCACCCCAGGCCATGACCCGCCGCGCGGCAAAGGCCAGCCCCAGCAGCACGAGGCCGGCCAGGACCAGCCCGAAGCCGGTGGCCAGCAATCCGCCCGTGGCATCCAGATAGGCGATAAAGACCCGTACCGCGATCAATGCGACGGCCAAGCGGAACCAGCCCGGCCGTTCCGTCAGCAAGGCCAGCCGCGCCAGAGCAATCCAATAGAGGCAAAACAGCACCCCCGTCACAATGGCGGCCAGGGTGCCATCCAGCAGGAAAGGCAGCACCGACAGCGGTGGCGCCAGGGCGAGCAGGGCGCCGAAGCCCAGCCGCATCCCCCTCATGTCCCCCGGCGACAAGGCGTGGGCGGCGGCGATGGCCATCATGCCCACGACCCCGCCGATACCGGCATCCCACATCACATCCGGTTCCGGCACCCCGTCGATCAGGGGACGCAGCACCAGCAGCAGGACGGTCAACCCGCCGATCAGCGTCCCCACTGCCGCCCGCCCCAGATGGCGCGCCCAGACCGCCGGCACAAGCCGGGGCGACAGCCGGGCCAAATAAAGCAGCGCAAGAAACAGGATCAAGATGCTGGCTGACAGGCGTCTGTCATGCAGCCAATCCCAATGGTCGGACAGCAGGGCACCGGCCCAGGTGAACAGGCCCAGGACCCAGACCCAGCGGTTCAGCCCACCGCGTGCCAGGGCCAGCGTGAAGGGTGTGGACAGCAGCAGCCATCCCCCCATCAGGCCGCTGGCGCTGCCCTGTAACTGGAAACTCTGTCCGATATGCGCGATCAGGGCCAGGGTGGACAGCGACAGCAGCAGCACCCCGCCTTCGACCCGAACAGACAGCGAGGTGGGCCCCGCCCAATGCCAGACAAGGCCCCCCAGGACCAGATTGATCAGGATATGCAGGCCCAGGCGCGGGCCGATGGGGATGGCGTCCCAGTTGGCGGCGATGATGGCGATGATGCCGACACCGATGGTAAAGGCCCCCAGCACCGCCAGGGCCAGCGCCAGCTTCGGTTTGCCGCGGCTGGCCTCGAACGCGGCGATGCGAGCGGCCTGATCATCGCTGATCAACCCTTCGCGCCGCCAATCGGCCAGCTTTGCCTCCAGACCGTAACCCCAGCCCATGCCGCCTTTCCCATCATGACCGCGCACAGGGTGGCGGAAACCGCTACCCTGCACAAGCAGATCAGTCCGGCAGCCGGGGCAGCAGGATCAACGCTGCCAGCCCCACCGCCTGTACCAAAGCCACCGCAAGGGTCAGGGCCGGCAGGCCCAGGGTGATGAACGGGGCCAGCAGGGCGGTACCCAGCGACGAAATGCCGGTAATGAACAAGATCACCAGGGCCGAGGCGCGGTCATCATCGCCGCGCCCTGCCATGATGGCCCGCAGGAAACCCGGCGGCCCACGCAGGCCCAGCCCGATATTCATGGGCGCGAACAGCACCGACAGCATCCAGACCGGCCCGCCGCCCGTCCAGCCGAAGATCAGCAGCAGGATGCCCGACAGAAAGGCCATGGCCGTGCCGATGCTGATCATGCGTTCGATCCCGAACCGTCGTGCCAGCCCGCCGGCCAGATTGGCGGTGATGGCGAACAGGGTGACGCCGATGGCCTGCATCACCAAGAAGTCCCCCATGCTGCCACCCATACCAGTAGTGATGGTGACGGGCGCACCGAACACGAAGATCAGCAGCCCACCCAGCACCCCTCCATGCGACAGGCCATAGCGCAGGAAGACCGGATCGCGCAGCAAGCGGCCATAGGAACCGCCCTGCCGTTTTTCCACCCGTCCGCCCGGAAGAATACCCAAACCCGCCGTCAGGCAGGCCAGCACCAGCAGAGCCGCCAGCGTGATGGCCAGGAACGGCGCCTGCCACCCGGCCCAGGCGATCAGGGCCGCCCCCGCCAGCGGGGCGGCACCCGGTGCAATGGCCTCGATCGAACCCAGTAGCGCCAGGGCGCGCATGGCCCCGACCTCATCGAACAGGCGGCGGATGATGCCGGGTGCGAAGACGGCGGGGGCGGACCCGGCCAACCCCTGCCCCGCGCGCAGCGCGATCAGCACATCCAGATCGGTGACCAGCACCGACATGCCCGACAGGATGCCGAACGCCGCCATGGCACCCAGCAGCAGGAAGCGTCGGTCGAAACGTGCCGCCAGCGTGCCGAACAGCAGCATGCCCGCCATGGCGCCCGCTACATAGGCGGCGATCACCAGCTGCGCACGCGCCGCATCACCCCCCGGCCAGCCGGCCAACAGCGGCAGCGCCGGCAGGACCAGATCAATTCCCGCCAACCCCAGAAGCGTTCCCATCACCAGCAAGGCGCAGATCAGCGTCCGCGTCATCACCCACATCCCTCTTCCAAAGCTCCGCTCAATAAATCCGATTTCGGATCAATTCCGGCAGCGCACAATCCAGACAACAGGCATGCACAGCGCTCAACCGAGTGCCACGATAGAGATTGATTGCAAATTGTGCGATCTCAGGTCAGAAAACAGGCACGCAATGCACAGGATTTACCCATGCCGCGTCATCTGCTGGTCCGTCATGAATCCCGCCATCCGCATCTGGCCGCCCATGTGAAGGCTGGAGTGGGGGCGACCGTGACCATCGCGGCGGCGGGGTGGCTTGCCGGGGTGACGCATCTGCCGCTGCTGCTGGCGCCGTTCGGGGCCAGTGCCGTGTTGCTGTTCGCACAAGCCGCAAGCCCGCTGGCCCAGCCGGTGAACGTCATCGGTGGCTATCTGCTGGCCGGCCTCGTCACCCTGCTGGCCCATATGGCCCTGCCCGCCGATTGGTGGGTGGTAGGGCTGACGGTGGGGGCCGCCATCACCATGATGTCACTGGCCCGCCTGACCCATCCGCCGGCGGGCGCCATGCCCGTGGTGGTGGCGGGATCGACCACCATGCCAGCCCTGGAACTGCTGGCCATTGCGGTGGCCGGGGCGGCGGTCATGACCATCTACGCGGCCCTGCATCATCGTCTGCCGCCGCGTTTCGACTATCCCAAGCGCCCCGCCCCCATGGTGAGCTAGAGCGTATTTCCGGTGACCGGAAATACGCTCTAGTCGTTCGTTTTCCTCAGGCGCCGGCGCGGCATCCGCCGCTTGGCTTCACGCCGCACGTGCGGCGCGGCGGCAGTCGCCGCCGGAGCGTTGGCCGGGTCGTACCCTGTCCATCAGACAGTGGCCCGATCCATGCAGCAAACCCCTGTTATGTCCGATGTCTTATGCTATGGTAGCGCCCCTTCCGGCCCTTGGCCGGGGGATTGGAAGAACATTGTCGTCCCCTTTCGGGGGACCTAGCCGACCGGAACCAGGATGAAGATCATCATCGAACGTGCCGCCCTGCTTCGCTCCCTCGGGCATGTGCAGAGCATTGTCGAACGGCGCAATACCATTCCGGTCCTGTCCAATGTCCTGTTGAACGCGGCCAATGGCGAACTGTCGCTGACCGCCACCGACATGGACCTGGAGATTGTGGAAAGCGTGCCGGCGGAAATCGCCACGCCCGGTTCGGCAACCGCCCCCGCCCACACCCTGTATGACATCGCCCGCAAGCTGCCCGATGGCAGCCAGGTGGAGCTGGATGCGACGGGCGATGTGCTGACCCTGCGGTCGGGCCGGTCGCATTTCAAGCTGGGCACCCTGCCCATCGATGATTTCCCGCAGATGGCCCAGGGCGATCTGGCCCACAGCTTCACACTGACGGTGAGCGAGCTGAAGGCCCTGATCGACCGCACCAAGTTCGCCATCAGCACCGAGGAAACCCGGTACTATCTGAACGGCATCTATGTTCATGCGACCAAGCCGAAGGGCGGCGACGCCCCGGCCCTGCGTGCCGTGGCCACGGACGGTCATCGTCTGGCCCGCGTGGAAGTGCCGCTGCCCGAAGGCGCGTCCGCCATCCCAGGCGTGATCGTGCCGCGCAAGACCGTTCTGGAAGTGCGCAAGCTTCTGGACGAGGTCGCGGGCAGCATCGATGTGCAACTGTCAGAAACCAAGGTCCGCTTCGCCTTCGACAATGTCGTGCTGACCAGCAAGCTGATCGATGGCACCTTCCCGGATTATGAGCGCGTGATCCCCGCCGGCAATGACAAGGTGCTGGAGGTCAATTCCAAGTCCTTCGCCGCCGCCGTTGACCGCGTGGCCACCATTTCGACCGAGAAGTCGCGCGCCGTGAAGCTGTCGCTGGGTCGTGACCTGCTGACCCTGTCCGCCAGCTCCGCCGATGCCGGTTCGGCCACGGAAGAGCTGGAAATCGCTTATGACAACACCCCGCTGGAGATCGGCTTCAACAGCCGCTACCTGCTGGACATTACCGGCCAGATCGAAAGCGGCACTGCGCGTTTCCAGATGGCCGACGGCGGCTCCCCCACCATCGTCCGCGACGCCCAGGACGCCACGGCACTCTATGTGCTGATGCCGATGCGCGTGTGAGGATAGTTGTGGGTTGAGTTTGTGGAACGCCCTGGCTGGGAGACTGGCCAGGGCGTTTTGCTTAGGGCTGGGGCTTGCGCGGGGTACCGCTTTGCATCACGCTGCTCATGCAACGACGAAGGGGATATCGCTGGATGATGCTTCGGGCAACTATACGGGACGAGCGCAACTTACGCCCTTATCTGCTCGGCTCACTGGCGGCAGTGGCCTACTGGGGTGGTTGTATCGGAGTATTGTGGGACACCCGTCCAGACGTCGTACTCGTCCCTTATTTATGCGTTTTCAGGACCGAGATCATTGAAGAGGTCATGTCCCCACCAGCACCTCCACCAAGGACCAGGGGCATGCCCGATTAATGACATGCATGCCAGTGTAAGTGCCTTTGGCACAAAGGGGATTTCGGTGTCTGCGCAAAGCGAACAGTTGGTTTAAAGGAGGGCGGCCCCGCCCCAGGACATCGCTGCGGCAATAAGACGTGCGCAAGCTCTTGTTCGCCGGTATGTTCCTGACGGCGTCAGTCTTGCCGATGAACTGATCGCCAAGCGGCGAGCCGCCGCCGAGGTAGAGTGAACATCCGTTGGACACCCATCCAGCACCTTCGAACTGCACCCATCTGATGAACCCCATCCCCACCCTGGCCGTCACCCGCCTGACGGTGACCCGGTTCCGATCCTATGCCAGCGCGCGACTTGAATGCGATACGCGGCCTGTCGTGCTGACGGGGGAGAACGGGGCGGGCAAGACCAACATTCTGGAGGCGGTCAGTTTCCTGGCCCCCGGTCGTGGCATGCGCCGGGCCAAATTGTCGGAGATTGAACGCATCGGCGACAGTTCAGCGGCGGATTGGACGGGCGGCCCCGGCTGGGCCATCGCCGCAACCGTCGCCACGCCGACCGGCCCGGTAGAGATCGGCACGGGCCGCGATCCGGCGGGTGGGGAGAGTGAGCGGCGGCTGGTCCATATCGATGGCCGCCCCGCCAAGGGCCAGATTGCGCTGGCCGAGCATGTCTCCGTCGTCTGGCTGACGCCGCAGATGGACCGGCTGTTCCTGGAAGGGGCGGCGGGGCGGCGGCGGTTTCTGGACCGGTTGGTCTTTGGGTTTGACAGCGGCCATGCCGGGCGCCTGACCAAGTACGAAAACGCCCTGCGCGAACGTGCCCGCATCCTGCGCGACGGCCCCGTCGATCCCGCCTGGCTGTCCAGCCTGGAAAGCCAGATGGCAGAAACCGGCATCGCGGTGGCGGCGGCACGGGCTGACATGGCGGCAAGGCTGGAAGCGGCGGCGGCACAGGGGGTTGGCCCCTTCCCCGCCCCTGGCATCGCGATCATTGGGGCCGTCGATGCGCTGCTGGCCGGGCGCCCGGCGCTGGACGCCGAGGAAGGTTTCCGCAAGGCGCTGGCCGAGGGGCGGCGGGCCGATGCGGCGGCGGGTGGCGCCACTATTGGTCCGCACCGGTCAGACCTTTCCGTCACATACCGTGCCAAGGATATGCCCGCCGAATTGGGCAGTACGGGGGAGCAGAAAGCCCTGCTGATCGCCATCGTGCTGGCCAATGCCCGTCTGATGCGGGCAGAGACGGGAACCGCCCCGCTGCTGCTGCTGGATGAGGTGGCGGCCCATCTGGATGAAGGCCGCAGGCAGGCGCTTTTCGATGAGATTCTGGCGACCGGCAGCCAGGCCTGGATGACCGGTACCGATGCCGGTATCTTCCGCCCGCTGGGAGCGTCCGCCACCCATGTTACGGTTGCACAATCGCGATTGTGCCATGCGGAATTTTAGGCGTCCGCCTGCGCTTTTACCCCTGTTTTCCGGCTCTTTCTGCTACACTCCGGCACCATGACGAACACCGATCACAACACCACCGCCGCCCTGTCCGTTTCCGCTGCCGCAGAGGAATATGGGGCCAGTTCCATCAAGGTGCTGAAGGGCCTGGACGCCGTCCGCAAGCGCCCCGGCATGTATATCGGCGACACCGATGACGGGTCCGGCCTGCACCACATGGTGTATGAGGTGGTGGACAACGCCATCGATGAGGCGCTGGCCGGCCACGCCGATCGCGTGGATGTGCGCCTGAACGCCGACGGGTCCGTGACGGTGCGCGACAATGGCCGCGGCATCCCCGTGGACATTCACAAGGAAGAAGGCGTGTCGGCGGCAGAGGTCATCATGACCCAGTTGCATGCCGGCGGTAAGTTCGACCAGAACAGCTACAAGGTGTCCGGCGGTCTGCACGGCGTGGGCGTGTCGGTGGTGAATGCCCTGTCAGAGGTGCTGGACCTGCGCATCTGGCGCCAGGGCCGGGTCTGGGAAATGCGCTTCGCCCATGGCGATGCGGTGGCGCCGCTGGCCGATGTCGGCCCCGCCCCCATCGTCCAGCAGGGCAAGCGCGCCGGGGAGGCGCTGACCGGAACGGAGGTGACCTTCCTGCCGTCCAAGGCCACCTTCACCAAGACCGAATTTGATTTCCAGACCCTGGAACACCGCCTGCGCGAACTGGCCTTCCTCAATTCCGGCGTCCTCATCATCTTCACCGACGCGCGCGGGGTGGAGCCGAAGTCGGTTGAGCTGTTCTATGAGGGTGGGCTTGAGGCGTTCGTCGCCTATCTCGACCGGTCCAAGACGGCCCTTCACAAGCCCGGCATTTATGCCAAGGGTGAACGAGCGACAGAGGCCGGCGTTCCCGTCGGTGTGGAAGTGTCGCTGCAATGGAACGACAGCTATCACGAGACGACGCTGTGCTTCACCAACAACATCCCGCAGCGTGATGGCGGCACCCATCTGGCCGGCTTCCGCGCTGCGCTGACCCGCACCGTTAACAAATACGCGGAAGAAAGCGGCATCCTGAAGAAGGAGAAGGTGGCGCTGTCGGGCGACGATATGCGTGAGGGCCTGACCTGCATCATCTCCGTCAAGGTGCCAGACCCGAAATTCTCCAGCCAGACCAAGGACAAGCTGGTTTCGTCCGAAGTAGGCCCCGTGGTGCAGGCGATCTGCGCCGACGCCCTGTCCTCCTGGTTTGAGGAACATCCCGCCGACGCCAAGCGCATCGTCGGCAAGGTGGTGGAAGCCGCCGCCGCGCGTGAGGCCGCCCGCAAGGCCCGCGAACTGACCCGCCGTAAGGGGGCGCTGGACATGGCCAGCCTGCCCGGCAAGCTGGCGGATTGTCAGGAACGCGATCCGGCCCTGTCTGAACTGTTCATCGTGGAGGGTGATTCGGCCGGCGGTTCCGCCAAGCAGGGCCGTTCGCGCCAGAATCAGGCCATCCTGCCCCTGCGTGGCAAGATCCTGAATGTGGAGCGTGCGCGCTTTGACAAAATGCTGTCATCGGCTGAGATCGGTACCCTGATCGCGGCGCTGGGCACCGGTATCGGGCGTGACGAACTGAACCCGGAAATCGGGTTCCAGATCGAAAAAGCCCGCTATCACAAGATCATCATCATGACGGACGCCGACGTTGACGGCGCCCATATCCGCACCCTGCTGCTAACCTTCTTCTATCGGCAGATGCCGCAATTGATCGAGAAGGGCTATCTCTACATCGCGCAGCCGCCGCTGTACCGCGTGAAGCGCGGCACGGCCAAGGAACGGTATCTGAAGGATGACCGCGCGCTGGAAGATTACCTGATCAACCAGGGCACGGATGATGTGTTCCTGGTGGCTGCCGACGGCAGCGCCAAGGGTGGGGACGATCTGCGCGGTCTGGTCGAGCAGGCACGCGCCGCGAAGGCCGCCATCCAGGCCCTGGCCCGCAAGGCCGGGAACCGCGACGTGGTAGAACAGGCCGCCATCATCGGCGCCTTGTCCTCCAGGCTGCTGGACGATGCGCCCCGCGCCGCCGAATTGGCCGGCATTGTCGCCGACCGTCTGAACGTGCTGGCGCGTGACCGCGCGCTGGCCGCCGGTGATGCCATGGCCGTGGATGCAACCCCCGCCGCCATTGGCGGTTGGCAGGGTACGGCGGATCAGGATGGTCTGATCCTGTCGCGCACCCGCCGCGGCGTGACCCATCGCCATGTGCTGGATGCCGACCTGCTGAAAAGCGTGGAGGCTCGCCGCCTGGACGCCATGTTCGATCACCTGTCGGCCACCTACACAGTCGCCGGCACCCTGCGCCACCGTGTGAAGGATTTGCGCCATGTCACGGGCCCGGCCTCGCTGTTCGAGGGCGTGATCGACCAGGGCCGCCACGGCCTGACCATCCAGCGCTACAAGGGCCTGGGCGAAATGAACCCGGAACAGCTCTGGGAAACCACGCTGGACCCCAATGTCCGCACGCTCTTGCAAGTGAAGGTCAATCACGCCGACGACGCCGAGGATGTGTTCAGCACCCTGATGGGCGACGTGGTCGAACCCCGCCGCGCCTTCATCCAGGAAAACGCCCTGAAGGTCGCGAACCTGGACGTGTGATAATGGAAGGGCGGGGCTGGCAACATCCCCGCCCTTCTGCTTTCTGCTGCCGCTCTTCCGTCCCTGGCCACTGACCGACCATGCTGTCCCTGCTCTATCGCTGGTTCCGCTCCCCCCGGTCACGCCTGCATGAGGTGACCCTGGGCCGGCGCCTGGGCACGCTGGTGCTGTGGGTGGCCGCCGTCTGTGCGGCCCATGTCATCGCCATGATGGTGCTGGAAGGAATGGCCCTGCGCGATGCGCTGTGGCTGACAGCCACGACCATCGTCACCGTCGGCTATGGCGATCTGTTCGCCAAGACCGATGCAGGGCGGCTGGCCACCGTCGGCTTGATGTATATTGGCGGGATTTTTGTGGTGGCCAGCCTGGTGTCGGCGCTGGTCGATTGGCGCATGGATCAACAGGAACGCAAGGCCAACGGGACCTGGGGGTGGAAATTGTCGAACCATCTGCTGTTGATCGGTGAACCTAGCGGCGACGCAGTCCAGCATCTCTGCCGGCTGGTCGATCAGGTCCGCGCGCATGAGGATTGGCGCGACACGCAGATTCTGTTGCTGACCCGCGCCTTTGAGACAACCCGCCTGCCGACCGCACTGGCCGACCGTGGGGTCGTGCATGTTACAGGCAGTGCGGCGGACGCCACGGCGCTTGCCCATGCCGGGCCTGACCGTGCCCGCACCTCCCTGGTCTTTTCCAGCTCCGAAACCGACCGAGAGGCGACGGCCCGCGTGCTGGATACCGTCCTGCGCCTGCGGGA
The DNA here is from genome assembly GCA_001296005.1 of alpha proteobacterium AAP38. Lineage (GTDB taxonomy): Bacteria > Pseudomonadota > Alphaproteobacteria > Azospirillales > Azospirillaceae > Niveispirillum. The sequence goes on from LJHR01000008.1 coordinate 106,721, forward strand.
AGCGGGACAGACAACCGCCATCGTGGCCGAATGCGTCGATGTCGGCGACCATGACCGTCTGGCCCGCCTTGGTGCTGCCCAGCCCATCCGCGTCATGCACGGCTATCCCGAAGTGGCGGCCCGCGCCATCGTCAGCCCCGGATCGGAGGCGCTGATCGAACAGCTGTTCACGGCAGAGGGCGATGAATGCCGCCGGATCGACTTGCCCCGCATGTGGGAAGGAACCTGGCTGGATCTGCTGACCCGTATCGCCGGGGCCGGCATCGGCACCCCCATCGGCTATCTCTGCGCCGATACCGGTGCCGTCCTGGCCAATCCGGTGGGCCGCACCATCCGGGCCAAGGCGCTGTTCCTGATCGTCGGTGATGACCGGCAGGTTACGGCTGCCCGCGACACGGTACGAACCTTGTCGCTGTAATGGCGCTTCGCCGCGAATGACCGTCGAAACGACGGGATCATCACCGCAATCCGCCCGATCCGCCACTTCAATCCGGCGGTCATTGCCGCCACAATCGCGGCAATCAATTCTCAAGGGACCGCCGTCATGACCATGCCCGCAGCCATCGCCCCTGGCATCACCCCAAACACCGCCCGTACCGGCGCCCGCCTTCTGGTCGCCGCCCTGGAGGCGCAAGGGGTGAAGATGGTGTTCGGCGTGCCGGGGGAGAGCTATCTGCCGGTCCTGGACGCCCTGCATGACAGCGGCATCCGCTTCATCACCTGTCGGCAGGAAGGCGGGGCCGCCATCATGGCAGAGGCGCAGGGAAAGCTGACGGGACGTCCCGGCATCTGCTTCGTCACGCGCGGGCCCGGCGCCACCAACGCCTCTGCCGGCATCCACATTGCCCAGCAGGACGCCACGCCCATGATCCTGTTCGTGGGACAGGTGGCACGCGACATGCGCCAGCGGTGCGCGTTCCAAGAGGTGGATTACAGCGCCGTCTTTGGCAGCATGACGAAATGGGCGTTGGAGATCGACAACCCCGCCCGCATCCCGGAACTGGTCTCCCGCGCCTTCCGCGTCGCCTGCCAGGGCCGGCCGGGTCCGGTGGTCATCGCCCTGCCGGAGGATATGCTGGCGGAATTGGCCGATGTGGCCGACGCCGCCATCACCCCCACTGTTGAGGCCTTCCCCGACCCCGCTGCCATCGATGATCTGGCCCGGCGTCTGGCCGCCGCCGAACGCCCGCTGGCCATCCTGGGCGGCAGCGGCTGGACCGCAGAAGCAGCTGCCGCCTTCGCCAACTTTGCCGAGGCACACCATATCCCCCTGGCCGTGGAGTTCCGCCGCCAGATGCTGGTGAGCGGGATGAGCGAGGCCTATGCCGGCGACCTGGGTTTCGGGGCCAATCCGGCTCTGCTGGCCCGCGTGAAACAATCCGATCTGGTTCTGCTGCTGGGCGGCACCATGGGGGAGGTGCCGTCACAGGGCTATGAACTGCTGGGCATCCCCAATCCCGGTGTGCCGCTGGTGCATGTGCATCCCGGTGCCGAAGAACTGGGCCGCGTCTATCAGGCCGCGCTGTCGATCCAGGCCAACCCGCGTGCCTTCGTGACCGCTGCCCTGCCCACCCTGGCGCATGCCGTCCCAGGCCCGCGTGCGGTCTGGCGGGAGGCGGCACGCGCCGCCTATCGCGCCTGGACCGATGATGTGCCGGCCAATCCCGGCCCGGTGCAGATGGCGGAGGTCGTGGCGGCCCTGCGCGCCCTACCGTCTGATTCGGTGATGTGCAACGGCGCCGGCAACTACGCCATCTGGCTGCACCGGTTCCATCGCTACCAGGCCTATGGCACGCAGTTGGCGCCGACCAGCGGGTCCATGGGCTATGGCCTGCCCGCTGCCGTGAGTGCCAAGCTGCACCAACCCGACCGCACCATCGTGGCGCTGGCCGGCGATGGCTGTTTCCTGATGCATGGGCAGGAATTTGCCACCGCGGTCCAGCATGGCGCGGCCATCGTGGCCGTCGTCATCGATAATGGCATGTACGGCACCATCCGCATGCATCAGGAGCGTGAATTTCCCGGTCGCGTCCTGGGCACGCAGCTCTACAGCCCCGATTTCGCAGCACTCGCCCGCGCCTATGGCGGCGTCGGCTTCACGGTAGAAAAGGCGGGAGAGTTTCAGGCCGCCTTCGACGCCGCTATGGCCAGCGGCCGCCCGGCCCTGGTACATGTCCGCCTGGACCCCGAAGCCATCACCCCGACCAGCACCCTGTCCGGCATCCGCGCCAAGGCCTTGGCTGGGTCATAACCCCGAAACGACAACGGCGCCCTGTTGGGGCGCCGTCTGTACAACCGGATTAACCGGAAAGTCGTTGGAGCGGGTGAAGGGAATCGAACCCTCGTCGTAAGCTTGGGAAGCTTCTGCTCTACCATTGAGCTACACCCGCGCCGGGACCGTTCTTATATTGGGTTCCCGATGCCGGATCAAGGGTCTAATCGTCTTCTGATCGCCCCTTGGCCGACCCACCCGGTTCAGCGCGCCGCGCGCCGCAGACGACGTCGGGACACCGGGGTGTCCAGGTCGGCCCCCTGGGTCAGGGCGGCGAACAGCGCAAGCTTGGTGACCTTGGCGGCGGCGCGGGGGGCGGCAGACGTGGCCGCAACAGCAGCCGTCCGAACCTTCGCCGGCTTGGCACGACCCACCATGCCGGTGACGCCGGTCAGGGCACCTTCTACGAGTTCCAGACCCTGGAACCGGGTCGGATCAACCGGGCCGGGCAGTGACAGGCCCGTCACCAGATCCCGCTGGAACCCGAAGCGCACATAATAGGGAGCATCGCCGACCAAAATGACGATGCGGTGACCCAGAGCCTTGGCGGCCTCCAGGCTATGGCGGATCAGCTTACCGCCCAAGCCTTCGCTGCGGTGAGCCGGATCGATGGCGATGGGGCCCAGCATCAGGGCCTGGACGCTGTTGCCCAGCATAACCGGCCAGTAGCGGATGGTGCCCAGCAGCACCTCGTTCCCCGCCTCATCCGTATCGGTCGCGACAAAACACAGGTCGGCCACGGGGGCGACATTCTTGCGCAGGCGATACACGGTCTTGGTGTGGCGCTTGGGGCCGAAGGAGCTGTCGAGAAGCTTTTCGATGGCGGCGGCGTGAACCGGCAGCTCAAGCGTGATGTTCATACGATTGGGGTTTCCCGGCAAAATGGAATGTGGGGGAGACACTGTGAGAAGCGTCTGGCCGGGACCCCCACGCAGATGGCGTCAGGTCCCGTGCACAAGAACCGGCCGCCCGTAGAAGGGGACCGAGATCTTTCGTCGTCGCAGGGGCGTGAAGCGCAACATCGCGCGGCTCATAAGCAGTTGACCGTGATTTGCTATATGAGGCCATCCGCCCCCCGACGCAAGCGGCGTTTTCATGACGAAGTTCCCCCTGACCGGATGCGTCGGCAACCGCCTGGGATTGTGTGGGGACGGAACCGGCCTATAATGCTGATCTGCGGGCATCTTTCGCCTGCGGGCCATGATGAAATCCGGGATCAGATCATCGGATCGGAAATGGGACGGGAGGCCGCCATGTACAGCGACACGACACGCGCGATCCGGGTGACGGTGGAGCCGCGCTACCTGCCCGACCAGTCGCAACCCACGGAAGGCCATTATGTCTGGGCCTATCATGTGCGGATCGAGAATTTGGGGCAGGAGACGGTGCGCCTGCGCACCCGGCATTGGAAGATCACCGACGCGCGGGGCCGATTGATGGAGGTGCGGGGGCCGGGCGTGGTGGGCGAACAACCCCTGCTGCGGCCCGGCGAACATTTCACCTATACCAGCGGCACCCCGCTTTCCACACCGTCCGGCATCATGGTCGGCAGCTATGGGATGGAAAGCGAGGCCGGGGAGAGCTTTGACATCGCCATCCCGGCCTTTTCCCTGGACAGTCCGCATCAGGAACGGCGGCTGAACTGACGCCGTCACCGACGATCAGGGGACGGAAAATCCGCACGCCGGGGGGATATCTGAAATCGGCGCTTGAAACATTCGGCGAACAAGCCATCTGCTTCTCCTGCCGGGACTGACCTTGACCCTTTGAGGTAGCCCGGCCGGCCGGATCGGGGGAACTGGCCGGTGGCCCGCCCTGCAAGGGGGCTGCATGCAAGCCGAACACATACATTGAGGAGTGCATCCCCGTGACCGTGCCCAAGAAGAATGACGACAAGGTCGTGCCGGGTCCCGTCCATGGCCGCCGCGCCGGACCCGCCGCCACCAACCCCAATCTGGTTCGCCCCAGCAAGGCGGAAGCCGAAGCCGCCGTCCGCACCCTGATCCGCTGGGCCGGTGATGATCCAGACCGTGAGGGTCTGGTGGGCACGCCCGACCGCGTGGTCCGGTCCTATGAAGAGTTCTTCGCCGGATATGAGGTCGATCCTGTCGATCTTCTGGCCCGGACCTTCGAAGAAACCGACGGCTATGACGAGATGGTCGTGCTGCGCAATATCCGGCTGGAAAGCTATTGCGAGCATCATATGGTGCCCATCATCGGCAAGGTCCATATCGCTTATCTGCCGCGTAACCGCGTGGTCGGCATTTCCAAGCTGGCACGCGTGGCCGAGGTTTATTCCAAGCGCCTGCAGATCCAGGAAAAGATGACAGCCCAGATTGCCAATACCGTCGATGAGGTGCTGGAGCCTCTGGGCGTGGCGGTAGTAATCGAAGCGACGCATCAGTGCATGACGACCCGTGGCATTCACAAGCCCGGTGTCACGATGGTCACCAGCCGCATGCTCGGTGCCTTCCGCGAGGACGAGAAGACCCGGCGTGAGTTCCTGGCCATGATCGGCAACCCCGCCAGCAGCGGCGAGGGCTGATCCGTTCCTCTGCGGAACGATGAGACGGGGGCGGCCCTTTCGGGACCGCCCCTTTTTCATGGGTTTGCCGCCGCACCGTCCCCTTGCCATTGAAACACTGTTTCCAGCGGCACCTGAAAGACCTGGGCAATGCGGAAAGCGGCCTCCAGGCTGGGTGAATATTTTCCCTGTTCGATTGCAGCCACCGTCTGGCGCGTCACGCCGATCCGGTCGGCCAGTTCCTGCTGCGTCATCTCGCCAGCCTCGAACCGCAGGCGGCGGACTTGATTGGTGAAGGGCAGCATGGATCACCAGCCCCGGCGGTACATGAAGACCTGCGTGCCCAGCCGCGACAGTTCGGCCAGCAGCAGGGCGAAAAATATGAAATTCACCAGCATAACCTTGTCGGCACCATGGTGCAGGCTGAGCATGGCGCAGATGATTCCCGTCACCAGGACGTAAAAGCCAGTGCGGGTGCCCAGCAGGCCGACCTGCCGGTCACGCTCGTCTTTGGGGCTGCGCGCTTCTGCCGGGGTACGGATCGCTGTTACGATGGCCAGTGCCACGGCCAGCACCACCTGCCCCACAATCAGGCCGATGATGCAGGCCACCATCCACATGAACTGACCCCCACCCGGCACCGCAGCCCAGCCGAGATAGGAGCCGAAAACCGGCCCGAAATAGGCGGCACCGAAAGCCAACAGGACCAGCAACTGCGTCCAGGCCAGTTTCTCCCGGAATGACATGTTAAGCCCTCCATTGATAATGTTAGATATTTTTAACATCATGTGCAATATGGGCGCGGTCATGTCAAAGATTTTTTACATGCATTTTCCCTTTCCCGCCTTATCGCAGCGCAACATACTGCGGTGAGGATCTTGGAGGGAGACAGGGCAGATGGCGGAGAACGGGACGGGCAGCAGCAGCCCCATCACCTATGATGATTTCCAGAAGGTCGATATCCGGGCCGGTACCATCGTCAAGGCTGAACCCTTTCCAGAGGCGCGCCGTCCCGCCATCAAGTTGTGGGTGGATTTCGGCGACCCCATCGGCATCCGCAAATCTTCCGCGCAGATCACGGCCTACTATCAGCCGGACAGCCTGATCGGTCGGCAGGTCGTGGCCGTCACCAACTTCCCGCCCCGCCAGATCGGCAAATTCATGTCAGAGGTTCTGGTGCTGGGTGTGCCCAGCAATACGGGTGAGGTGGTTCTTCTCTCACCCGATCAGGCCGTGCCCAATGGTGGGCGGATGTATTGACGATCAGGACCTGGGGAACCGCGTCGAAGCGGATTTTGACATTGCTTACGTGATTTTCTCCTCCCTTAGGAAAAGCACAGCCGGTCACTTTAATTCCTGATCCTATCCTTCTGGATTGTCCTTCCCCACTGCACCATTACCGCATGCCGCGTACAATCTGACTGCATCCCTTTAAGCAGACACGCGCATGCATGATGTTTTCCGCCTTGATGACCTGACCAACGACATACAGCATTATGCGTTGTCACATTGGACCAGCATTGCCCGGCGGAACCCGGCGGTGCCGCTGGCTGATATGATGGTCTGCCGGCACGCGGCAGAGACGGCGGATAACTGCATCCTGTTCAATCTGGAAGCCGGCAGCATCCGTGACGCGCGGGTGGAGAAGGTGGGGGCCGGGGTGATGGCGTCGCTGACCTTCGATCCGGCGGGCATGACGCTGTCAAAGCTGATGCCGCCCGATTATGTGGCCGATATCATCCCTGCCTACGCCTTCTGCGCCGGCTCCTTCCGGCCCATGTCCAGTCTGGACGAGGTGACGCATACCAACGGCGCTGTCGCCCTGGTCCGCCGGCTGATCCTGCCGCTGGAGCGGCAGCCGCCGGGTGGCGCCTTCGCCGCGCGCTACCTGCTGATGATCTATGACAAGCTGTCGGGCGGCCCCGATCAAACGGGCATGGGCCCTTGTGCCGGTCCCGTCCGGTCCAACCGCGCCTTGAGCGTGGCCGTTTTCCGCGACGGGCAGGGCTGAACCAGTTCACCCGCGGATCACGCCGGCGGCAGGGGCACAGGTTCGGGGTCACCATTCAGGTCTGCGGCGGCACCAACGGGGCGCCGTGCGGCCAACCGCTGCACTATGGCGGCTTTGGGGCTGGACACCTCTCCTTGTTCAAAGGCCACCACCTGCAATCCCTGCCCGATGGCCAGATGCAGCAACTCCCCCTCGCGCAGCAGGAAAGCCGGGCTGGACGGGCGGCCATGGCGCTGATTGCCATTGGCGAAGGTCTCGTACAAGAGCAGGCCACCGGGCTTCAACGCACCGGCAATGGCGGGCAGCAGCGGCCGGTGCAGATAGTTGGTGACGACGATCCCGTCAAAGCCCGACAGGGTGGGCGGCCAGCCATCCGGCCCCTCCAAATCGGCCTGCACCAGGGTCACACCTTCCTGCCCTGTCAGGTCAGCGACACCGCGCAGATCGATATCGACGCCCGTGACCGACAGGCCCCGATCCCGGACATGCCGCAGGTGCCGCCCGCCGCCACAGGCGACGTCCAGCAGGCATCCCCCCGGCCGCAGCAGCGGCGTGAAACGGACGATCCAGGGCGAGGGCGGGGCGAAGGGCAAGGTGTGGGTCATGGCGCCGGATCATAGATTGATTGCGGGGGGATACAAACACCCTCTGGGTCACCAGTGACGGATCGCGGTCAGGCACCGGCAACAGATCAAGAGTTCGGTATCAGACCCCGAATGATGGAAAGCATCTGCTCACGGTTGGGCAGGCCGTCAAAAACCGCAACCACCTCCTTATCGGGTGGCGGTCCGAAATAACGCAGGACATAAGGCGTCGATGCCCCGTTGAGGCTAGCACCACCGGCTGGAATGGGCAGGCCCTCCATGGCGGTCCCGCCATCGCCGATAAGGACAAGCCAGCCAATTGCCTTACCGGCTTTATCCTGGCGGCGCAGCAAGCGGGCGAAAGGCGGCAGTTCGGCCTCGATACAAACCTCATCAGGCGCATCAGGCGACCAAGGGGAAAACTGGCTTTCATCCTCCGGCGGGCCTGACAGGGCAGAAATGATACCCGGTTCCATCCGCATGGCTTCCGGCCCGGACTGCGGCGCGGGGCATGCCGTGGGACGCAGGTCAAGGACGGGAATTGGCGTCGTGCCCGGGTCTATGCGAATGCCAGCCAGTGCCATCTGCATCAGCCGTTCAACCGTCGCCCGGTCCCGTCCGGTCGTTTTCAGTCCCATCACCCAACCGCCCCTGAAAAGGGCGGTAACCGCGTTGCCCCAGTCCCCCTCCCCGTCCTGCCACAGATAATGGCGCAACACCGGCCTGCCATCGCCGCCCGGCAGGGCCATGGCACCTTCCTCCACCCACCGGCGCCAGGCAAAGGCCGGGCTGCTCGGGACCATGATCCGTGGCGCATCGACGGCGGCCGTTCGATCGAGAAGCAAGCTGACATGGCCGTGGTCCCCGTCTTCGCGATACCAGCTCATCGCGCCGTCAATCTGGCCGGAGTTGGGGAGACTCGCGATCTCTCGCGGCACCAGGAACGGGGCCGCTCCATAGCGCAGGCCGTCGGCGTCCGGCTGATCAATCCAGCGGCTGACAAACCTCCCTTGCGTCACCATCGAACAGGGCGGCGCGGCGTCGGCAACCTGCTTCGCGGGGCCGGTTCCCCCTTGGCATCCGGCCAGAAGAAGCGGCAGCACGAGAAAGGGCAGATATCGGATCACGGCACCTCCGGCGCAGGGACAGGGGGACAGACATCCCGCGCCAACTGATGATGGCGAGTGGAAAGTACATAAACCATTTACAAAATAAGGCATTTGGCCTTGCCAGGACAGACTGGCAGCGGACAGCCAGCGCCCATTTGCGGCATCGGTGACATAGCACACTGGATTCCAAGGGACTTGCCCGCCAGACCGCGACGGTCCATCTATCTGTATCCTCCTGACGATTCATCGCCCCATGATCCTGTTCAACCTTCAATGCAGCCAAGGCCACCGGTTCGAAGGCTGGTTTCGCAACGGTGCCGCGTATCAGGCGCAGGCGGCGTCGCACGCCATCACCTGCCCTCTGTGCGGCGACGCCAAGGTCGAAAAGGCGCCCATGGCCCCGGCCATCGCCAAGGGCGGCCGCTCACGCGACCGCGACCAGCCGCCGCTCGCACCTGTAGCGGATACCCTCGCCCCAGCGGCCCCACCTGTGCCCGACGCGGTACGCGAGGCGCAGGCCGAAATTCTGCGGCACCTGCGCGACCTGCGCACTCAGGTGGAAAAGAACGCCGATTATGTGGGCGACCGTTTCGCCGAAGAAGCCCGTAAGATCCATTATGGCGAGGTGGAAGGACGTGCCATCTATGGCGAAACCTCGACTGAGCAGGCCGAGGCCTTGCGGGAGGAGGGCGTCCCCATCGCCAGCATCCCCTGGCTGCCGGTAGAGAACTGAGCCTGAAGCCGTCAGGGACGCTGCCATGCCCGGACAGGCGCGGAAATCCAAGGATTCCGCTTGACCGGAAGCCGGGTTTGGCGCATCAACCCACCCATATCGACGCCCGCCCGTGCGGGACCGTGCTGGACGACATCCCGGCACGGCCCCGCAACGCGTGGGCGCGTGCCCGTTCCGGGATACCGGAACCCGGTCGATAGGGTGCCTTCGCGGTGCCGGGTGCGTTCATCCCTCAATCATCTTAATGTGGAGACATCCGATGTCGATCACGGCTGAGCGCAAGACTGCGCTGATCGCAGAATACAAGACCAACGAAACCGACACCGGTTCGCCCGAAGTGCAGGTCGCCATCCTGACCGAGCGCATCAACAACCTGACCGAACACCTGAAGACCCACGCGAAGGATTTCCACTCGCGCCGTGGCCTGCTGGTGATGGTCGGTCAGCGCCGCCGTCTGCTGGATTACGTGAAGGGCAAGGAAAAGGCTCGTTATGACAGCCTGATCCAGCGCCTGGGCCTGCGCCGCTAAGGCGGGCCGGTCGCGACGGTTACAGACCCGAACGCCCAAGGTGATGTTCGACGTGAACATGCAGCCCACCGTCCAGACGATGTTCCACACCCGCTCCGGCGGTGGGGGATGGCGTGTCGGCGGCGGGCCCCTGGGCGGTAGGAACCGTCGGGACCCGCGTCAGAGTTAAGGTGTGGACGGCCAGCCGGGACCCCTTCCGGCTGGCCGTTTTGCCATGCGCGCCGTGCGGAATGCGCAGAAATGCTGTACTGAAGGGGCAAGAAACAGGCGGGGCCGTCCGAACGGGCCCCGGCCCGGCCGCCCAATCCGGGGTGTTGCGGGTTTCGGATGGAAGGATCGATACGATGTTCAAGGTGTTCCGCAAGGAAATGGAATGGGGCGGTCGCAAGCTGGTCATCGAGACCGGCAAGATCGCCCGTCAGGCCGATGGCGCCGTCATGGTGAGCTATGGCGACACGGTCGTGCTCTGCACTGCCGTCGGCGCCAAGTCGCCGAAGCCGGGCGTGGATTTCTTCCCGCTGACGGTGAATTACCAGGAAAAGGCCTTCGCCGCGGGCAAGATCCCCGGCGGCTTCTTCAAGCGTGAAGGCCGTCCGACGGAAAAGGAAGTGCTGGTCAGCCGCCTGATCGACCGTCCGATCCGTCCGCTGTTCGTCGATGGCTACCGCTGCGAGACGCAGGTCGTCTGCACCGTGCTGAGCCACGATCTAGAGAACGATCCCGACATCGTCGCCCTGATTGGTGCGTCCGCCGCCCTGACCATCTCCGGTCTGCCCTTCCTGGGCCCCATCGGTGCGGCCCGCGTCGGTTATGAGAACGGCCAGTTCATCCTGAACCCGACCGCCGACCAGATGGAAAACGCCACGCTGGATCTGGTGGTTGCCGGTACGCAGGAAGGCGTGCTGATGGTCGAGTCCGAGGCCAAGGAGCTGTCGGAAGAGGTCATGCTGGGCGCCGTCACGTTCGGCCATGCCCAGTTCCAGCCGGTCATCGACCTGATCATCGGTCTGGCCGAGGATTGCGCCAAGGAACCCCGCGACATCGCCCCGCCGGCCTTTGACAAGGCCGCCGTCAAGGCCCGCATCCTGGAGGTTGCCGGTGCTGACGTGAAGGCTGCCTATTCGATCCTGGTCAAGCAGGAGCGCTATGCCGCCGTCGGTGCCGCCAAGGATAAGGCCAAGGCCGCGCTGAAGGAAGAGTTCGCGCCGGAAGCCATTTCCGAGATGTTCAAGGAAGTGGAAGCCGACGTCCTGCGCGGTGCGGTGCTGGACACCGGCAAGCGCATTGACGGCCGCACCACGGTCGATATCCGCCCCATCGTGGCCGAAGTGGGCATCCTGCCCCGCGCCCATGGGTCGGCCCTGTTCACGCGCGGTGAGACGCAGGCCCTGGTCGTCGCGACCCTGGGCACCAACCAGGATGAGCAGATCATCGACGCCCTGGAAGGCGAATACCGCGAAAGCTTCATGCTGCATTACAACTTCCCCCCGTACAGCGTGGGTGAAGCCGGTCGCATGGGGTCTCCGGGCCGCCGCGAGATCGGCCATGGCAAGCTGGCCTGGCGCGCCATCCACCCGCTGCTGCCGACCAAGGAAGATTTCCCCTACACGCTGCGCGTCGTGTCGGAGATCACCGAGTCCAACGGTTCTTCCTCCATGGCCACGGTCTGCGGCACGTCCTTGTCGCTGATGGACGCCGGCGCCCCGCTGGCCCGCCCCATCGCCGGCATCGCCATGGGCCTGATCAAGGAAGGCGACAAGTTCGCCGTCCTGTCCGACATCCTGGGTGATGAAGATCACCTGGGCGACATGGACTTCAAGGTGGCCGGCACCGAAGCGGGCATCACCGCCCTGCAGATGGACATCAAGATCACCTCGATCACCGAGGAGATCATGAAGGTGGCCCTGGCGCAGGCCCAGAAGGGCCGCATCCATATCCTGGGTGAGATGAACAAGGCGCTGAACACAGCGCGCGGCGAAGTGTCGGGCAATGCCCCGCGCATCACCGTCATCAACATCCCCAAGGAGAAGATCCGCGACGTCATCGGTTCGGGCGGCAAGGTCATCCGCGAGATCGTGGAACAGACCGGCGCCAAGATCGACATCGAAGACGATGGCACCGTGAAGGTGTCGGCGGTCGACAGCAAGTGCTCCGACGCCGCCATCAAGTGGATCAAGGGCATCGTGGCCGAGGCCGAAGTGGGCGAGGTCTATGACGGCAAGGTCGTCAAGGTCATGGATTTCGGCGCCTTCGTGAACTTCCTGGGCAGCCGCGACGGTCTGGTCCACATCTCCGAACTGAAGAACGAGCGCGTGGCCAAGGTCACCGACGTCGTGAAGCAGGGTGATGCGGTCAAGGTCAAGGTCCTGGGCTTCGACGATCGCGGCAAGGTCAAGCTGTCGATGAAGGTCGTCGATCAGGTGACCGGCGAAGACCTGTCCAAGAAGGCCGAAGCCACCGAGGGCTGATGCCCAAGGGTGCTTTCCGGCTTTCGGGATGCGTTGAGTGAGAAAGGCCGCCGGGGCAACCCGGCGGCCTTTTTCGTTGTGGGGCTGGTGCCAGGGGCTGGGTGCATGGCGATTAATTACTTCCGCCCCCTTGCACGTCCCGCCTGCGATCCAAACATTTTTTGCAATTTCCGGCGCGCTCCCGTAGCGTGCGGGCAAATGCGTGGCCTGTGGGCGCCCATAAGGAGCAACGGATCGATGTTCGAGACCCTGCCGCTTTATCTGACCTTTGTCGGCGCCTCTGTGGCGCTGCTGGCCGTGGCCCTGCTGGCCTATACGCTGATCACGCCGTACCGCGAATGGGCCTTGATCCGGCAGGGGAATTCGGCGGCGGCGACCAGCATGGGCGGCACGGCCATTGGCATGGCCATTGCCTTGTCATCGGTGGCGCGCGGCACCTACGCGGTGGCCGAACTGCTTATGTGGGGTGGGGTGGCGCTGGCTTGTCAGCTGCTGGTGTTTGTCGCCGTTTGTTTCCTGCTGCCCGGTTTCCGGCAGGGGATCGAAGCGGACAAGCTGGGCTATGGCGTCACGCTGGGCACCCTGTCCATTGCCATGGGAATTTTGAATGCCGGGGCGCTTTCGGTTTAACCCCGGCCTCCCTATCTCTGATTAACCCCGCCCGGCCATAACCGGCGGGGCCGTTCTGCTTGGTCTTGAGGAGCCAGTTCCGATGATGCAGTTCTTCCGCACGCTGTTGGGCGTGAAGGGTGAGAAGGTGGGCCGCCAGGTGGTGGATGCCCTGGTCGCCATGGACCCCAAGAGCGCGTCCGTCGCCCAGTTGCGGGTCATGGAGGCCGATCTGGACAAGGCCGGCAAGCTGCTGACCAATCTTCGCGTCGATATGCAGCGTGAGCGCAAGGAAGCTGTGGAGGCGCGGGAGAATTATGACCGCCGTCTTGCCGCCGCCGAGCATCTGAACAACCTGCTGGCCACCGCCGAGGGCGAGCGTAAGGCGAGCCTGGAGGCTAGCCTGGCCAAGCTGCTGGCACAGCTGGAAGAGTTGGAGAGCGAGGTCGCCATTGAACAGCGCGAGGCCGACGAGGCCGAGGCTTTGGTGGCCGAAGCCGAGGTTGCCTATCGCGAGAAGGCCCGCGCCCTGACCGAGGCCAAGTCCGCCCTGGCCAAGGCCGAGCGCGACATGCAGCGCGCCAGCATCCAGGAGGAGCGGGAGCGCGAGCGCGCCAACCGCGCCGCCCAGGTGGCCGGCCTGCGCGATGATGGCGGTTCGAAGCTGAACACCGCCATCGACGCCATGACCCGCCGCGCCAATGAGGCCCGCGCCAATGCCGAGGCGGCGCGCATGAAGGCCCAGGCCCTGGGCGACCTGTCGCGCAAATCCGCCGATGATATGGGCGATGCCGATATCCAGGCGGCACTGGCCGCCGTGGGCAAGGGCGGGGCACCCGCCCTGTCGGTGCAGGAACGTCTGGCCCGCCTGAAGGGTCCGTCGCCTGACGCCGCCCCGCTGGCCATCACCGACAAGTGGAGCAAGTAGGGCCGCAACGCCCCCTGACCGTATCCGTTACCCCGCCACCATCGCCATCCGGGCCGCCATGACCGACCAACAGCGCAAACGCCGCCGTTCCGCCCATGTCTCTACCCTGCTTGTCGGGGGGGCGGCGGCCCTGATGCTGTCGGGCTGCGGCGGCGACGATGTGCAGGAGACAGACGCCCGCATCTTCCCAACGGTGGAAGCGTGCCTGGTGGAGTTCAGCCAGCAGGAATGCAACGGCGCCTTTGAACAGGCCAAGCAATTGCACCTGCAATCCACCCCGCGCTTCGATACGGCGGCCGCGTGCGAGGCGACGATGGGCAATGGCGCGTGTCAGCCCATGGTCCTGTCGCAGCCAGATGGCAGCTTGGGCAATGTCTTCGTGCCGGCCCTGATGGGCTTCATGATGGCCAAGGCGTTGCAGCCACCCCCGCAATATGGCGGCGGCTATATCGGCGCGCGGGGTGGGTACTATTATCCGCGTCCCATCTTCATTGACCGTGACGGGTTCATGTATAGCGGTCGGGGCAGCCTGGGCCGCGCCCCGGTCAGCCGCGACAGCTTCACCCAGGGCAAGACCGGCTTTGGCATGAAGACCGAGGTGCGGGGCAAGTCGGCGCAGGTGGGAACCACCACCAAATCGACCAGCCGCGGCGGCTTTGGCAAATCGTCGGCCAAGTTTGGCGGCGGCGGTTCCTGACCGCCGTTCCCCCTCTCTCTGCCTCTCCTTCCCGCGCCCCTTCAGCACAGCGGATACCACCATGCATCGCCAATCCATCCGCCCGCGTCCCGATTGGAAAGCCCGCATGGAAGCGCTGGGCTTTGATTTCCACACCATCCCGACGGACGAGGACCCGAGCGGGGTTTACTGGGATGAAAGTGCCTGCTGGGTGTTCAGCGAGGCGGAGATCGACCTGCTGGAAGAAGCGGGGAACGAGTTGCACAAGATGTGTCTGGCCGCCGCCAAGCGCATCATTGATGAACGGCTCTACCCCCTGCTGAACATCCCCGCCCATGCCATTCCGGCCATCGAGGCATCGTGGCAGCGTTACCAGGGGGGACAGGAATTCTCCCTCTATGGCCGTTTCGACCTGGCCTATGGCGGGGCCGGCCATGGTGACGGCATGCCCAAACTTCTGGAGTACAATGCCGACACGCCCACGGGCCTGTATGAGGCGGCGGTGGCGCAATGGACCTGGCTGGAGGATGTGTTCCCCGAGGGGGATCAGTTCAATTCCATCCATGAAGGGCTGGTGGATCAGTGGAAGGCCCTGCTGCGTGCTGATCGGCTGCTGGCCGATGATGGCGGTCGGCGCGGAGTATGGGAGGCGGGGCGCGCCCTGCACCTGACCTGTGCCATGCCGCATACCGAGGATGAGGGCACGCTACGCTATCTCCAGGATACGGCCATCGAGGCCGGGCTGGCGACCAAGAGCATTGCCCTGTCGGATATCGGCTGGACCGAGGAGCAGGACCACCTGAACCGCCAGACGCGCGGTTACTTCACCGACCTAGAGGAACAGGAGATCAAATGCCTGTTCAAGCTGACGCCGTGGGAATGGCTGGTGGCCGATGATTTCGGCACCAACCTGCTGACCCTGGCCCAACGCAATGATATCCGGGTTGTGGAGCCTGCCTGGAAGATGCTGCTGTCCAACAAGGGGCTGTTGGCGGTTCTGTGGGAAATGTACCCGCACCACCCCTATCTGGTGGAAGCGCATTTCGACCGCCGGGCCTTTGCCGCCGGTACCCGCGTGGTGGCAAAGCCGCTACTGGGCCGGGAAGGGGCCAATATCAGCGTCGTCACGATGGGCCCCGATGGCCGCCCCACCACGCGCGAACTGGATGTGGCTGGACCTTACGGCGAAGAAGGCTATGTCTATCAGGCCTGGTCGCCGGTGGTGTCGGCGCGGGGGCCGGACATCAAGGGCGTGACACGTGACCATCATGCCGTGATCGGCGCATGGATGGTGGGCGATGAATGCCGGGGTATCGGCATCCGTGAGGACAGCACCGCCGTCACCCGCGACACCTCCCGCTTCGTGCCGCATCGGTTTGAGTGAGGGCTGGCGGCAGGGTCAGGGTGGCTGGGTCGTATCAGGCACAGACCCACACCCGGAGCATGCACATGCAGAGCCGTCGTCTGTTTCTGTCCAGCCTCGCCGCCGGCCTGCTGCTGCCGTTTCCTACCGCCGTCGCCGTGCCCGTCGATCCGACATCGCCGGACCTGCCGCAGGTGACAACGCTGATTCAGGATGCCATCCGCCGCCACCGGCTGGACGGGGTGGCCGCCATCGCGCATCAGGGGCCGCGCGTGCTCTATCGCGGCTATTTCGGCGATGTCGGTCCCGGGACCGCCATTGATGTGGCGTCGGCCAGCAAATGGGTGGCGGGGCTGGTGATCATGGCGCTGGTGGCCCAGGGGCAGCTGCGGCTGGACATGACATTGGCCGATGCCGGGCTGGTCAGCGCCGGGTCGAAAGCCGGCATCACGCTCGCGCAGTTGATGAGCCATACCTCGGCCCTGCCGGACACCGGCCCGTTCTGGCAGGACCGCCGCTACCCCACCCCGCGCGCAGCGGCGGCAAAGCTGGCGGATATGGACCTAATCGGGTCGCCGGGTGGGGTCTTCGCCTATGCTGGCGTATCGATGGAGGTGGCGGCCTTCATGGCTGAACAGGCGGGCGGGGCCGATTGGAACAGCCTGTTTCGCCGCCTGATCGCCGACCCGTTGGGCCTGTCGCCCGCCTGCCGCTGGGGTGAGCGCTGGGGTGTGGCCGGTGGGTTGATCGCCAGCCCGGACGATTTTGAGCGCATCCTGCTGCTGATCGCGCGGCAGGGCGTGATGGAAGATGGGCAGCGCCTGCTGCCGGTCGACATATTCCCCACCATGGAGCATGACCAGATTGGGGCCGCCCGGCGCAAGCAACAGCCGAACGCTGCCAAAGCCATGCAGGGTTACGGCATTGGCATGTGGTGCGAACAGCGAGAGGCCGATGGTGCCTGCCCCACGATCTCCAGCCCTGGCTATTTCGGTACTTGGCCGCGTATCGATCGCAGCCGCGATCTCACCATTCTGCTGATGGTGAAATCGCGCCTGCGCACGGTCATTGACGACTGGCAAGCGATTATCCGGGCCCTGACCAATGCAGCAGCGCCCGGATGAGGGCGAGTATTACAGCTGCCGGCCCGTGCCATCGGTACTGGCAAAGACGCTGTGCAGGAACCACAGGATGAAGGTGGCCAGCAGCATGAAGCCGCCCCATTGACGGCTGACGGTCATGACACCACCCGCAGCAGCCAAGGCCGCAGCATAAAAGAACAGGGACTTTTTCATCGTTACGGACTTTCCGGCATGGGCGCAGGGACGGGCATCGGCCACGCATGCCCCGCGCATTCAAGGATCAGGATGGATCAGGCGGAAAGTCCGGCGGGCGGGCCCGTCGGCATGCGGGCGGCGTGGCCCACGCGGGCCATGACAGGCCCCATGATGACCGGCGGCAGGGACGATTTGTCCAGGGCAACCGGGACCGGCATCCAGGGCGGGCTGGCCGCCACGAATTTTGCCGGCGGCGGGTCATCTCCGCCGGACAGATCGGCACGGCGCTGTTCGTCGGGCAGGGCAGCCAGCGTGGCCGGTGCCTCCGACAGGGTGGTGCGCAGACCGGGACCACTTGCCGTCAGCCCTTCGCGCGCCCGATCCCCTTCGCCCCCGCCCAGCCCGGCCAGAACGCCGGCACAGGCCAGCAGCACCAGCAGTGCCAGCGCCTTCACCCGGTCAGACCATTGGCCGATGGCCCCGCGCGGGCGCGGGTCGGCAAGGTCAGGATGCGGGTGGGCGGGATCGGTCATGGCGTCAAGATGGGGGTTGGCGGGGCCGGACGCAAGGCCCGGCTTCAAACGCCGCGCGCCATGGCAATGCCCTGCTGCAACGCCTCCCCCATCCGGGCGGCCTTGTCGCGCAGGAAGGCGGCGGCAGGCGGAGTGAACAGCCGGTCCGTGCTCTGTCCGAACAGGTCCAGCCAGCGCTGGAAATGCGCGGCATCCAGGCCGGGAATACCCGCATGCACCTGCATGGGCCGGCCCCCATATCGCCCCGTGCCCATGGTCACCGACGACCAGAAATCATGAACACGGCGCAGATGGGCGGCCCATTCCTCGTCCCCATCCCCCACCATGGTCTGGAACATTGGCCCCAGCAGGGGGTCCAGGCGGGCGGCCGCATAGAATTCGATGAGCAGCACCGTCAGGCTGTCATCATCAATGCGGGCATAGGGCGGGCGGGTGCTCATCATGGCACGATCCTAACCTGCCGCGATTTCCCCCAGCTTTGTCCGCGCGGACGGTTTGCGTTGCGCGTTGCGCTTGCCTACAATCAGCGGAACAACAAACGGATGCATCCATGCCCCGCGGCGATCTGTTCTCCCCGCTCGACCCTTTTCAGACCGGCCGGTTGCAGGTCGATGATGTTCATAACCTTTACTGGGAACAGAGCGGCAATCCCGATGGCGTGCCCGTGCTGTTCCTGCACGGTGGGCCGGGGGCCGGCGCCTCGCCCACTCATCGCCGGTTTTTCGACCCCACCTTCTACCGCATCATCATCTTGGATCAGCGCGGGGCCGGTCGTTCCACGCCGCTGGGCGACCTGCGCAACAATGATATCCCGCATCTGGTGGGCGATCTGGAGGCGGTGCGCGCGCATCTGGGCATCGACCGCTGGATGGTGTTCGGCGGCTCCTGGGGCTCCACCCTGTCCATCGCCTATGCGGAGGCGCATCCCGACCGGGTGATCGGTCTGGTGCTGCGCGGCATCTTCCTGATGCGCCGGTCGGAGATCGACTGGTTCCTCTATGGGATGAAGCAGATTTTCCCGGAAGCGTGGAACCATTTCAACGCCTATATCCCCGTGGCCGAACGCGATGATCTGCTGGAGGCCTACTGGAAGCGGCTGACCCATCCCGACCCGGCCATCCACCTGCCCGCCGCGCGGGTGTGGAGCATGTATGAAGGTTCCTGTTCGACCCTGATGCCCAGCCCGGAACTGGTGTCCGCCTCCGGCGAAGATAATCACGCCCTGGGGCTGGCGCGGATCGAGGCGCATTATTTCCGCAACAACATGCTGGACCCGGAAGACAAGCTGCTGCGCGATATCCGGGCGATCCGGCATATCCCCGCCGTCATCGTGCAGGGCCGCTACGACATTGTCTGCCCCATCCGCACTGCCGACGAATTGCACCGCGCCTGGCCGGAAGCCGACTATATCATCGTGCCCGACGCCGGCCACAGCGCCATGGAACCCGGCGTCCGCATGGCCCTGGTGCAGGCGACAGAGCGGTTCAAGACCCTGCGCTAACTACGATGGAGCTTGTTCCCGCTAGCTCTTGAGCGCTTCCACCGCCGCCCGCAGTAGGGAAATTTCCTCCTTCTGCTGGCGCAGTAGGGCTTCAAGCTCATCTGTTCGCAGCCGGTCCAGTTTTTCGTGCAGGGCCATAATCTCCAACTCGGCCTTCAGGTTGATCTCGTAGTCCATGTTGGCCTGGATGCGGTCCTTCGCGGCCTGCCGGTTCTGCGACATCATGATGATGGGGGCCTGTAAGGCGGCCAGGGTGGACAGCATCAGGTTCAGCAGGATGAACGGATAGGGGTCCCAGGCGAAACCCCAGATGGCGGCATTCAGCGCCATCCAGACCGCCATGCAGAGGCCGAATCCGATCACAAAGGACCAGGACCCACCCACCGACGCCACCTTGTCGGCCAGCCGGTCACCGAAGGTCATGGAGGCTTCGAAGTCGGAATGGCTGTTGCGGGAAATGGCCTGACGGTGGGCGATGCGGGACAGCACGCGGCGTTCCCGGTCTGACAAGACGGTTTCGCCCTGGGTCAGAAGCTGTTCGGCCAGTTGCCGGATTTCGTCGTTCATCCCTTAACCCTCTGCTTCACCTCCGCCTCCCGCGGACCATTCCTTGATGCGGGCCAGGTGGGCGTAGTCGGTATATTTGGGTGCCCAGGTGGGGCGCGGCTGGCTGTGATAGGGCATGTCGGGATCATCGAACTGGTGGATCAGGTCCAGCAGGCCTTCGCGCGCTTCCACCGCCAGGGCCGCCGGGTCCTCCTTCAGCACCTGGATGGTACCGGCGGGATCGCCGCCCGACAGACGCCAATATTCCAACCCATCCACGGGGGCGGGTTTCAGATGCTCAAACCCGCCACGGCTGGCGATCAGCGCCTCCAGCGGTAATTGTGGGGCCTTGCCAAGCCGCACTTCCTTGCCCGTGGGCGGGCTGCCGGTCTTGTAATCGATCAGAACCAGACCGCCGGTGGGCGTGCGATCAATGCGGTCGGCCTTGGCCGTCAGGATGAAGTCGCCGCCGGGGCCGGTAAGGGTGATGCGGCCCGTCACCTCGGTCGCCAGCGGCTTGATGGTACGCCGCCGCTCCGTCTCCTGCGCCACGAACCATTCCGCCACCCGCTCAAACCGCGGCCACCAGAAGGCGGCCACGCCCGGCTGGTCCAGCAGGTCACCGAACGCCCCACGCCCGATGGCGATCAGTTCGCCCAGCGGGTCCGGCGGCAGCGTGTCGGGATATTGGCGGACGAACAGGTCCAGCGCCTTGTGGATGATTTCCCCCCGCTCTGCCGCGCCCGGATCGGCATCAATAGGGTCCAGGGCGGACAGGTCCAGCACCTTGGCCGCATAGATGGCATAGGGGTCGCGCATCCAGGTTTCGATCTGGGTGACGGACAGACGGCGGGGCCGGGCCGACAGGGGCGGCTTCGGGGCGGGGGCAAGGCAGGGGCGCACCTGGGAGGGGCGGTCCAGCGCCTGCCACAGGCCGCGCCAGTAATCGCCATCCGCCTCAATCCGCCCACGCAGGCCCGCCTTGTCCAGCACCGTATCCAGCCGCAGAAGCCAGCGTGACGGCACGGTCGGCGTGCCCTCCACCCGTTCCGACCGGGTCAGGTACAGGGTCTTCGCACCGCACGACGTCGCGAAATCATGGGCGGCCTGTCCAACCATGCGTTCAGGTGCCGGCAGGCCAAAATCCCGGCGCATGGGGCGCGACATCCAGGGGTCGGGCGGCGGGGCCGGGGGCCATGTCCCCTCATTCAGCCCGGCCAGGACCATCACGTCAAATTGCTGCAACCGGGCCTCCATCAGGCCCAGCACATGCAGGCGCGGATGCAGGCCGAAGGCAGAACGCACGGCCTTGCCGGCGATCAGCACCTCCATCAGGCCCGCATAATCCTTGCCGCCCAGCGGCGGGTAACCATCCGCCGCCTCGCGCAGTTCATCAATGAACTTGGCGGCGGCCTCTCCATCCTTGTCGCGCCAAAGACGGTCGGACCCGGTCTCCCCCTCCAGTGCCGCCAGCGCCTCTGCCGCCCCGACATGCAGGCGCAGCCAGTCGGACAGGGGACGTTCCTCACCATCCGCGACCGCTGCCGCCAGACCACCCATGGCGGCATCCAGCCGGTCCACCATGGATAGCAGGTCGTCGCGGATGCTGGGGTTGGTGATGCGGCGGCGCTTGTCGGCGGCGTCCGATGCCATGAAGCGGATGGCGTGGCGCAACCCTTCCAAACCGGCGGGCGGGCGGGGGCCGCGCAGGATGGCGGTTTCCAGCAACCGCGCCTGCCGCCGCAACTGCCCCGCCGGCCAGCCGGCCCCCGCCATCGGGTGTTTCAGCAGCGACAGTAACGGGATGGGTGCCCCCTGTACCGCTGTATCCATGATCAGACGCAGATAGGACCCGACCGGTGTCTGGGCCAGGGGGCGGCCCGCACTGTCATCCACCCTGATGTCCCAGCGGCGCAGTTCGGTGGCAACGCGGCGGGCCAGATTGCGGTCAGGCGTGACCAGGGCCGCCGTCTGTCCCGGCATTTCCAGCGCCTGACGCAGGATCAGGGCGATGATGCCGGCCTCTTCCTGTGGTGTTGCGGCATCGATGCGCGTCAGGCTGGACAGCGCGGTGGGGTCCAGCGCCCCCAGATCACGCCAGGCCTCCGTCGTGCCGGCGGGGCGCAATGCCTCTGCAATCAGGGCCGTGCGGGCGGGCGGACAGGACGGGGCGACGCCGACGGCAAGGGGCCAGTCCGGCACCTGATCGCGCGTCACGCCGATCCGGTCGATCAGTTGCTTCAGGCCGAATTGCGGATGGGCATCGTCCAGCGCCGCCCAGGTCGCGTCATCACATTCCCGGTCCAGCCCCGGCAGCACCACGGAGCCCGTGGGCAGGCGCGCGATGGTGGCCAGCAGTTCGGCGGTGGCGGGGATGGAGCCGGTGGAGCCGGCGGCGATGATCGGGTGCGTGGGTGGGGCCGCGCGCAGGGCCGCCGCATAGGCCAGCAGGCGGTTATTGCGCTCTTGCGCCGGGTCCACGGCCCCTTCGGCGGCCAGGATGGCGGGCCATTGATCGACGATGATCGACAGGAAGGACAGGGTCACCTGCCAATGTTCGGCATAATCATCGGGGACCAGACTGTGCAGCCGGTCGAACCCCACCCCTTCCGTCTGCGTCTGGTCCAGCAGCTTGGCCAGTTCGCGGGCCAGCCGTGCCGCCTGGGCACGCGTTTTGGCAAAGCGGTCGCCGGCGGCGGCGATGGCGCGGGCCAGCAGCAATTGCCGCCGCAAGGGTGCAATGGCGGGGGGCAGGTCCAGGCCGCCCGCCTTGCCCGTCACCCCATCCATCATCAGCGAAACCTCGTCCCCATCGACATCGCCCAGCGGGGCCATGCGGGGCAGCAGGATGGGCCGCCCACCCGACAGGCGCAAAAACGCCTCCCGCAGTGACCGGACGGCGCGCGCGGTGGGCAGCAGCACCGTGAACCGGTTCAGTGCCAGCGCATCCCCGCCCGCCTGTTCCCACAGACCCGCCGCCAGCGCATCGACAAAGGGCAGGTTGGGCGCCAGGGTGAAAACGCTGGCGGGCGGCGGGGTATGGGACATCAGGGCACGACCTCACGGCTGGCCGGGGCCTGCAAATGACCATCGACCAGGGGCACGGCGCCCGGCGTGCCGACATGGTACCAGTTGCCCTCATGCCGGACACCGAACAGGCGGCCCGCCGCCTCCGCCCGCTGCCACAGCAGCAAGTTGGAAAAGGCGCCATCCGGTGTGTCGGTGAACTGTGCCGCCGTCATGATCGACACGCCGGCCATCACGAAGGGCGACACCTCCAGGTCTGGGCGCTGCGACAGGCGGCCATCGGGGTCCATCAGGTAATCGCCGCGCCCGTCATAGCCGATGGCGCTGGGCGTCGGTGTGACCAGCAGCAGACTGTCCATCAGGTCGGGGTTCCAGGCATCGGCCAGGCGGCGTAATGCCGGGACCGGCCCGTCCAGCCAGACGATATCGGCATTAACCACGAAGAATGGATCATCACCCAGCAGCGGCAGGGCATGCTTCACGCCGCCGCCAGTTTCCAGCTGCGTCTCTTCGCGCGACAGGGTCAGTTTCAGGTTTCGGCGGGGGTTGGCCGCCAGATGCGCTTCGATCTTATCGGCCAGCCAATGGGCATTCACCACCGCCTCTTCCACGCCGACGGCTTCCAGCCGGTCCAGCGCGTGATCCAGCATGGTGCGGCCACCCACGGTCACCAGCGGCTTGGGCGTTTCCAACGTGATCGGGCGCATGCGCAGGCCCAGACCCGCCGCCAGCACCATCGCCCGCTTGGGCATGAAGGACATGGAATCGTACTCCAACTTTAGTCAACGCCCCAGAATATGCGGCACGGCACCGTCAGGGGGCAAATGTTGATCCGTGAAACTTTGTAACGGCGACAAAAGCGGATGCGCGATGGCCGTCCGGAACTGTCCCCAGACGCGGGACAGGAAGGCCAGTTGCTTTGCCTTGCCCCCGCCCGCCGCCAGTTGTGCCACACGGCCCAGGATGCGGGCATGGCGCATGGCACCCATCACGGCGTAACTGGCCAGGAAAGCATCGCGCGACAGGCCGGGCATGGACGCCAGATAGCGGTCGATCATCGCCGCCTGGATATCGTCCGGCACATCGCGCCGCGCATCCTGCAACAGCGACAGCAGATCATAACTGACCGGCCCGACGCCGCCATCCTGCACATCCAGCAGACCACAGGCCCGCACGCCTGGACGGTCCAGCCGCATCAGGTTGCCAGGATGATAATCGCGCAGCAGCAGGCTGTCGGGTACGATGCCCAGCACATGGGTAAGCACCGTCACCCAAGCCTGATCCAGCGCATGCCGCCCCGCCGGGGTCAGCGGATTGCCCGCTGCATCCAGATAGGCATCGCCGAACAGCGCCACCTGTCTGGTGAACAGGGACAGGTCATAGCGCTGCACATCCGGGGCGATACCGGGATCAAAGCGTTGATGCAGGTGCGACAGGACATCGGTCGCGACACCGTAAAGCGGCCAGGCATCGTCCCCGCGTTCCAGCAGGGCGGCGAAACTGTCATCCCCGAAATCTTCCAGCAGCAGCAGGCCCTGACCCTGATCCTCCGCAAAGATCACGGGGGCCGACAGGTCCACATCCCGCAGCAGACCGCACAGGCGCACGAAGGGCGGCACCTGCCCTGCACCGTCGCCCGCCGCATCCATCAGGATGGCCTTCGCCCCATCGGGCCGCCTCAGCCGTTCATAGCGCCGCGTGGACCAATCGGCCCCCATCGATGCCCGGTGGGCATCCGCCCAGCCGGCGTGGGCCAGGAAGGCTCCGATCACTTCATCCCGCATCATGCGTATACCAATCTCCCTCAAACGCCGGGCGCTGCCATCCGGCAGCTTGGCTCACGGCGCACAGGCGCCGGGCTGGCCGTCGCCAGCCTCCAATTTGCCGAGGGTTTAACCCTCGGCAAATTGGTATCATATCCCCGCCACGCGTGCTTCCCAGGCGCCATGGCCCGTAATGACCACCTGCCGCGCCGTCGGCCCGTCCAAGGTCAGTTGCACATCCAGCCGGTCACGCGGCAGCAGCGGACCCAGCCGTTCCGACCATTCGACCAGGGCGCAGGCTTCGCGTGCTTCTTCCCACCCCAGTTCCACCACCTCCCCCGGATCGGTCAGGCGGTAAAGGTCGAAATGCCAGATGGGCGGCGTCAGGTGTTCATAGGTCTGGACCAGGGTGAAGGTCGGGCTTGGCACCTCCTCGCTCTCATCGCCGGCCAGATGGCGGATCAGGAACCGGGCCAGCGCCGTCTTGCCGGCACCAAGGTCACCGCGCAGGGTCACCACATCGCCGGCCCGCAGATGCGGGGCCAGACGTGCCGCCAGTGCCTTGGTCGCGGCCTCATCGGCAAGGGAAAGGGTCAGAGTCATTCGAGGTGGCTTTCCAGGATCATGACCCCAGACTCCGACAAAAGACCCCCGCACCGCAAGGGGCGACGCAATCCCGCATCCGCGCATCCGCACTTGCCATCGTGCGCGAAACGCGGCACCAAACCCGCCAGTCGTGATGTCCGCCCGATGGGGAGCGTTTGCATGTCGTCCGAGAACAGCCATTCCACCGATGTCGTCATTATCGGCGCAGGCCCCGTGGGCCTGTTTGCCGTGTTTGAATGCGGCATGTTGAAGATGCGCACCCATGTGGTGGACGCGCTCGACATGGTGGGCGGGCAATGCGCGGCGCTGTACCCGGAAAAGCCGATCTATGACATCCCGGCCCACCCTTCCATTGATGGCGCCGACCTGATCGACAAGTTGGCCGAACAGGCCGCCCCCTTCAACCCCACCTATCATCTGGGTCAGCAGGTCACCACCCTGACCCGGACCGATGGCGGCTGGCGCGTGGGCACCGACAAGGGCACCCTGATCGACGCCAAGGCCGTTATCATCGCGGCGGGCGTGGGGGCCTTCGGTCCCAACAAGCCGCCCCTGGACGGTCTGGAAGCCTATGAAGGCACCGGCATCTTCTATCTGGTGAAGCGCCGTCAGGATTTCGCGGGCAAGCGCATCGTCATTGCCGGCGGCGGCGACAGCGCCGTGGACTGGGCCAATTCCCTGTCAGAAGTGGCCGCCCATGTCATGGTGGTCCACCGCCGCCCCAAATTCCGCGCTGCGCCGGAAAGCGTGTCCCGACTGGACGCGTTGGTCAAGGAAGGCAAGGTAGAGATGGTGGTGCCGTACCAGCTTTCGGGCCTGGAAGGCACCGGGGACAAGCTGACGGGCGTACGCGTCGCCGATCTGGATGATAATGAAAAGGTGCTGGAGGCGGATGTCCTGCTGCCCTTCTTTGGTCTGGCCATGAATCTCGGCCCCATCGCCGATTGGGGCCTGGACATGGAAAAGGGCCATATCCTGGTCGATCAGCGCACGCTCGCCACGTCGGCCCCCGGCATCTTCGCCATCGGCGATATCGCGCATTATCCGGGCAAGCTGAAACTGATCCTGTGCGGGTTCAGCGAGGCGGCTATGGCTGCGCACTCGGCGCATGGGTTGGTCCACCCGGACCATGTGCTGCATTTTGAGTATTCGACCAGCAAGGGTGTGCCGGGGGCTTAACCCCCGTCACACGGGGCGGTGCAAAAACCCCTTCGTCACCCGCACCGCCTCCGCCAGCCCGACCTTGCGCACCTCCACCCCCTCAGGGAAGGCACCGATCAGGCGGGATGGCATCATGGGGTCCAGCAGGACGAACACGCCCTGGTCATCGGCGCGGCGGACCAGACGGCCAAAGGCCTGGCGCAGGCGCAGGCGGGTGATCATGTCGTCAAAGCCGCGACGGCCCGCGATCTTGTCGAAATAATTCCGCCGCGCCTTGTGCAAGATATCGGGACGGGGCCAGGGTACGCGGTCGAAGACGATCAGGCGCAGGGACCGGCCCGGCACATCCACCCCATCGCGTACGGCATCGGTGCCCAGCAGGCAGGCATCCTCCTCGCCCCGGAAAATATCCACCAGGGTGGGCACATCCATGCCGTCCAGATGCTGGGCCAGCAGGGGGATGCCAGCCTCTTCCAGCGGTTCGGCGATGCGTTCATGGACCGCGCGCAACCGCTGAATGGCCGTGAACAGGCCCAGCCCGCCGCCGCCCGCCGCCAGGAACAGTTCGCGATAGGCCGCCGCCACCTGCCCCAGATCATCCTTGCGCACATCATTCACCACCAGCACGCGGGTCTGGCTGGCATAGTCGAACGGGCTGGGCACGGCAGCACGCAAGGCCGTGGCCCCCATATGCACGGTACCGGTGCGCAGATGGGCCGCCTGCCAATCCTGCTCCACATCGCCGGTGCCATCGGTCAGGGTGGCGCTGGTCAGGACCAGGCCATGGGCGACGGTGCCGACCGTGTCGGCAAAGGGGATGGTAGGGTCGACCCAGTGGCGATACATGCCCAGATCGAAATCCCGCCCCTCCACCCGCTCCACCCCGAACCAGTCGACGAATTTGCGCGGGGTATCGTCCTTCAGGCTTTGCAGCATCAGCCGCCAGCCATTCACCTCGTTCTGCGCGCGGCGTTTGCAGGCCCGCGCCACACTGTCCATGCGGCGGCGGGTTTCGGCCTCCAACTCGTCGCTTTCCTCGTCCAGCATCTCCTTCAACCGGTCGGCCAGCTTTTCCAGCGGAGTGGCCAGTTTCAGGAGTGCCACATCCAGTTCCACGGCCAGATCAACCAGACCGTCCGCCACCGGCTTGCAGTCGGTTTCCAGGCTGTAAGGATTATCCACGCCTTGCGCGCGGGCATAGACTTGGGCGCGCACGCCGGCCAGGAAGGCTTCCAGCGGGCCTTTCACCTCCCCGCCATGGATGCGCTGTGACCAGGCTTCCCCCGGCAAGATCTGGGCCGCCTGCTGGATTTCCTGCAGCAGGTCCAGGGAACCCTTATCCCCGCCCACCAGATCCTCCACCCGGCGGCGCAGGCCGCGTGCCCGGCTGCGGCCCGACACCTCGGCCCCCAGCAGCCAGCGGCGCAGTTCCGCCGCTTCCGCCGCTGTGAGATGGCCGGCAAAGGCATTGTCGGCGGCATCAAACACATGATGGCCTTCATCAAAGACATAGCGGGTGGGGACATAGGCATCGTCACCACCGCCCAGCGCCGCCTGCACCATGACCAGGGCATGGTTGGCCACCACGATGTCGGCCTTGCGCGCGCGCCTGACCGATTTCTCGATGAAACAGCGGGAATAGTGCGAACAGGCGTTGTAGACGCATTCACCGCGCCGGTCGGCCAGACCCATGGTGCGGCCCTTGCCCAGAATATCGACCAGCCAGCCGGGGAAGTCCCCGCCCGCCATATCGCCATCGCGCGTCGCCGCCGCCCACCGCGCCATCAGGCCGATGGCATTGGCGTAGGCGGGCTGGGTATGGGCAATGTTGGCCGCTTCCTCCAGGTTCAGCAGGCAGAGGTAATTCTCCCGCCCCTTGCGCACCACCACCCTTTTCGCCTTCACAGCGGGGTCGGGGTGCAGCCGGTCCAGTTCCTTGTCGATCTGCTGCTGCAGCTGGCGCGTATAGGTGGAAATCCAGACCGGCCCGCTGTTCTTCTCCGCCCAGACGGTGGCCGGGGCGAGGTAGCCCAGGGTCTTGCCCACGCCCGTCCCGGCCTCTGCCAGAACCACATTGGGTACGCCCTGTTCATCACGCGGAGTGAACGCGCTGGACACAGCGCTGGCATAATCGGCCTGCTGCGGGCGCGGTTCGGCACCGGCCCCGCTGCCCACCAGTTCGGCCAGACGCCAGCGCGCCTCTGCCGGTTCCACGGGGATATGGCCCGGCGGCGGCTCCGGTGCCTCGGCCTGCCATTCCTTCAGATGGTTCCAGACCATCAGGCCACGCCGCGCCCGCCCGTCGCCGGGACCATGCGGCAGTCCCAATGCCGCCATCACCGACGGAGCCCAGGACCAGCCCGCCTGTCCCATGAACCAGCCGATGCCGGCGGCATCCGATAATTCACGCCGCTGCTTGCGCTTTTCCCCGTCCGGTTCCGGGCGGTTATTCTCCGCCAGTTCAGACAGCAGGGCACGGGCACTGTCGATAAGGGACAGGGCCTCGGCCTCCGGGTCGGCGGGGACCGGCTGTCCCGTAGCGTCCGCCAGCCCCTTGGGCGTGGGTAGACAGAAACGGGCGGGGCGGACAAAGGCGAAAAGTTCAAGGACGTCGAACGGATCGTTCATCCGCTCGGTGCGCAGCCGCCTTCCCACGGCGCGTGCATGGGCCAGGATCACGCTTTCGTGACGCAGACGGTACGCTGCCTCGTCATGCGGGATCAGGTCCACCTCGCCATCGGGCGTCACCCAGGTGACCCCGCGCGCGCTCACCACAATGGCCGGCGCATCAGGCAGCAGCAGGCGCGGGGGCGCCGTACGCACAGATGACGGGGCATCTGGCGCCTTGTCAGTGCCGGGCCGGCGGAAGGGGACAATCTCACTCATGGCGGCGGAGTATAGGCAAGTCCCGCCGCCATGCATCAACAAAACGGGAACATCTCCAATCTGTCAGCGCGGCAGCATTCCATCCAGGGCGACGGCAACAGCGCTCATGCCCGCCATATTGGGGTGGTAGGGAGCCTTACCCGCCGAAACTGGGAACCCCTCCATCCAGGGTTCCGCATCGCATACGCCATGGTCGAGCGACAGTTTCGCCGCGGGCAGCAACAGGGCACCGGATTGTTTGGCAGCCAACCCCGTCAAATCACGCAGACGGCGCTCAACCTCCCGCAACCGGTCGGCATCCGCCGGGTCCAGCGGCGTTGCCGCGCAGGTGCCCGTGGGCGGCAGAATGGCGGGATACTCGACGAAGATCAGCAGGGCATTGGGTGCGCGTTCACGCACAGCCGTTCCTATGCGGATCAGCGCCGCTGCAAGTTGCTGGAACTTTTCCTCCTCGGCCCAGGACGGGGTGCGACACTTCTCGGTCCCCGAACCGGTGTTGCGTGCCAGGGTCAGACAGGAGGCGGAGATCATGTTGCCGATATAGCCGACATCATTGCCGCCAATGGTGACCGTCACCAGCCGTGTATCAGCATCAATCGCAGTAACCTGCGCCGGCAGTTCTGCCCATCCCTCCAGAACGGCCCCCGTCGTCGCACCGGAGCAGGTGACATCCGTCAGGGCGAGCCCACGTTTGGCCGCCAATTGCTGCGCGTAATTGCCGGCCGACCGTCCACACCGCGCCGGCGCGTCCGGCACATAGGGCGGCAAACCGGGACCCGCAGCAAAGGAACTGCCCATCGCAACATATTTCGCACCGACCGGAAGCGCAGCTTGCCGAGGGGCGGCGGCACATCCGGCCAGTGCAGAACTCAAAAGCAGCGTGAGCAGGCAACGGAACGGAGAAAAGCGCATTCTGGACACCGGTCAAAGGAGGATTGACCGCATCGTGCCAGAGGAAAGGCCCGGCATCCAGAAACCGGATGCCGGGCTGTCCACAGACTGGAGCAAGGAACCGTTACGCTGCCCGGATGCCGGACAGGAAGCTTTCCACCTGGCTTTTCATGACATCTGCCTGCTCGCCCAGTTCGCGGGCCGCACCCAGGACCTGGGTGGCGGAGGCACCCGTCTCTCCCGCCGCCTGGGTCACGCTGGCGATGTTGGCGGAAACCTCACGGGTGCCAAGGGCCGCCTGCTGCACATTGCGGCTGATTTCCAGGGTGGTGGCGTTCTGCTGTTCCACGGCGGCGGAGATGGTGGCCATGGCTTCGTTGATCTGCGCGATGGTACCGGTGATGGAGCCGATGGCCCCAACCGCGTCACCCGTCACGGCCTGCATCGACTGGATCTGCTGCGCGATCTCCTCGGTGGCCTTGGCCGTCTGGTTGGCCAGGCTCTTGACCTCCGACGCGACGACGGCAAAGCCCTTGCCGGCCTCGCCGGCGCGTGCCGCCTCGATGGTGGCGTTCAGGGCCAGCAGGTTGGTCTGGCTGGCAATCTCGCTGATCAACTGCACCACCGTCCCGATGCGCTGTGCGGCGTCAGCCAGGGTCTGCACCGTGTCATTGGTGCGGGCGGCCTGGCTGGCGGCATTGTCGGCGACCTGGGTCGAATGCACCACCTGGCGGGAGATTTCCTGGATCGAGCTGGCCATTTCCTCAGCCGCCGACGCGACCGTCTGCACATTGGCGGCGGTCTGGTCGGCGGCGCTGGCGGTCGCAGTGGCCTGGGCGCGGGTTTCCTCCGCAATGGCGGTCATGCCCTGGGCCGTGGCATCCAGCTGGCTGGTGGCACCTGCGACGCTGCCCAGGACGGCTGTCACCTCGGCGTCGAAGCGGGCGATCAGCCCCTCCACAACCTCTGTCCGGCGCAGCTTCGCCTCCTGTTCACGGGCCTGTTCAGCGGCCAGTTCATCGGCGCGGATGGCGTTCTGGCGGAACACTTCCAGCGCGCGGGCCATGCCGCCCACCTCGTCCTGACGGTCCAGCCCGTCGATATGGATGGTCTTGTCGCCACCGGCCAGCAGGCCCATCTGGTCGGTCATGGCGCGGATGGGCCGGGCGATGGCACCGGCCAGCGACAGGCCGGCCACGATGGCGATGATCAGCGACCCGACGGCCCCCGCGATGGTGGCAATATTGGCCGTGGAGAAGGCGTTGGCCAAGCCGTCGCGACGGCTTTCCAGCAGGGTGCGCTCCACATTCTGCACCTCTTCCACCTTGGCCCGGATCGCATCCATCCGGTTCTTGCCTGTGCCGGCGGCTGCGGCTGCGCGCGTCGCCTCCCGCGTGGCGAGGTCCTTCATACCGGCAATCATCGGTTCCGCAACCTCGCGGTTCCAGGCATCCGACGCTTCCTTGATCTCCCGCAGGCGGGCCTGCTGTTCGGGATTATCCTTGGTCAGTTCGCTGACGCGGGCGAAGCTGGCGTCAAAATTCCGGATGCCGTTACTGTAGGGTTCCAGAAAGCTGGCATCGGCGGTCAGCATATAGCCGCGCAGGCCCGTTTCCTGATCCACCTTGGCAGTAGTCAACTGACGCACCGTGCGCATAACTTCATAGGTATGGACGGTTTCGGCATTGCCATTTTCGATGAAGGCCAGCTGCACCCGGTTGATGGTGCCAACCGCAGCAGAGGTCAGGACCAGCGCCCCGAAGGCGATCAGCAATTTGCGGGCAATCGAAAGGTCGCGCAGTTTGGTCAGCATGCGATTTCTCCTGGCCACGGTCGATCCGGGCAAAGAAGGAGCGAGGCCATCCTTGACAAAGGATAGCGACGGAGAGTTTTGGGGAGGATTCAGGAAAGCTTTTTAACTATCCGCTCAGAATAAAATGCCGCTCCTCTTGATCGATTGGATTTTAGATATAATTCACCCTTTTGATTTATTGATTTTCACCGCTGCTTTTCCGAAAGCATTGAAAACAGCTAATTTAGAATTAATGCGTACGCGTCACGCTTCAACCATCCAACTTGCCGGAAGGGGTGTAACTTTCGGGGTAAGACAAAGCCTATGCCACCCGGCAGCTTCTACACCGGCCTATAACGGAAGAAAGGCCCGCCGAAGCGGACCTTTCAACACCATCATAAAAAGGCGGGATGGAAGGGGATGCTGGACAATCCGGCGGCCCTTGCCAGCGCGTCAGCCCTGCTCCAGTTCGGCGCCCCAATATTCGGCGCTGGTCATGGAGGCGGGGAAGGCGGCGCCCGGCAGATCCTCACCCGGATCGGCCGCCACTTCGTCCCCGATATCATCGTAGGACAGGAAGTCGCGCCAGCTGTCATGCAGGAAGGTGGGCGGGAAATTGCGGCCATTTTCTTGCAGCTCGTACGCCGTGGGGGCGAACGGTTCCTGCATCGGGTGCATGCCGCACTGGTTGGGCAGACGGCTGCCCTTGACCAGATTGCAGGCCGAGCAGGAGGTGACAACATTGTCCCAACTGGTCCGCCCGCCCCGACAGCGCGGGATGACATGGTCGAAAGTCAGCTCATGCGTCGGGAACCAGCGCCCGCAATATTGGCAGGTGAACCGGTCACGCAGGAACACGTTGAAACGGGTGAAGGCGGGCCGGCGCGTGGCGGGCACATATTCCTTCAACGAAATGACACTGGGCAGCCGGATCGCCAGCTGTGGCGACCGGACCACGCGGTCATAGTGAGAGACGATGTTGACGCGGTCCAGGAACACGGCCTTGACCGCATCCTGCCATGACCAGAGCGAGAGCGGGAAATAGCTGAGCGGACGGAAATCCGCATTCAGCACCAAGGCAGGACACCCATCATAAGGTGGTGACAAGTTGCACCCCCAAGCGCCGTTCCGTCGGTGTTCCCGACCCCCGGAGCCCCGCCTTCTTCCACCCGTCAGGACCCTTTCGGGACTGTCGGCATCGGGCGGCGGACAGGTTGGCGGCAGGCCGGAACGTCGGGCATCTTGATATAACGACCCGACCCCTTCTGGCAACCCGCCCGGCATGCGTAATCCGCAATTATCACGCGCCTGCAATAGAAACGACACGCAAGCCCTTGTGGTCGCTTGGCTTGTGACCCGCCACCCATTGGGGGTATATGTCGTGAGAGCAGGGGCGCCGCCCCCATCCCCGGTGCCAATGCATGACTGAACCCGCCCTCCCCGTCATTACCCGATTCGCACCCAGCCCAACAGGCTTCCTGCATCTGGGGCATGTCCATTCCTGCCTGTTCGCCGTGAATGCCGCGCAACAGGCCGGCGGGCGTTTTCTGCTGCGGATTGAGGATATCGACCCCAACCGCTGCCGCCCGGATTATGAGGTGATGCTGAAGGAGGATCTGGCCTGGCTTGGCTTCCGCTGGGAAGAACCGGTGCGGCGGCAATCCGACCATATGGATGACTATACCGCGGCGCTGGACCGGCTGGCGACCCTGGGCGTCACCTATCCCTGCTTCTGTTCACGCAAGGAGATCGCAGATGAGATTGCGCGGGCCGGCAATGCCCCGCATCTGGTGGCCGTGGGGCCGGAGGGGCCGCTTTATCCCGGCATTTGCCGCCACCTGCCCCCGGATGTGGCCGCCGCGCGCGTGACAGCGGGGGAACCGCACGCCACCCGCCTGGATGTGGCAAAGGCTGCCAGCCTGACCGGCCCCCTGACCTGGCATGACCGGGGGCGGGGGATCGTGACGGCGGACACTGGCCTGCTGGGCGATATCGTGCTGGCGCGGCGCGATGTCCGTACCTCTTATCACCTGTCGGTTACTGTCGATGATGCCATCCAGGGGGTGAGCTTGGTAACGCGTGGTGTGGACCTGTTCCATGCTACCCATGTCCATCGCCTGCTCCAGGCGCTGCTGTCCTTGCCGAAACCGGATTACCACCATCACGATCTACTGTTGAACGACCGGGGGGAGCGGCTGTCCAAACGCGACGGCGCCACAGGTATCCGCACCCTGCGCGAGCAGGGGGCGACAGCGGAAGAAGTCCTGAGGCGCGCCAGGGGTTGGCAGCCGGGGAAACCGGAAACACCGTAAGGATAGGGACTTACCCCTTCCCTTCCCCCCAATATCTGCACAAGGATTGTTCAACAGGGAAATGGGTTTGAGGTGTGGGGATGACAGGGTAGATGGAATTTTAGGGATATTGTTAGCGAACATTGTGGTATGGAGACCATGCCATGCAAGATACGTCCATGTTCGACCATTACCGCCAACTTGTCCGTGATACGACGATCGACGACAGGACATTGCTGTCGACAGATTACTTCAATCATTTCAATGAAGTGATCATGTTGCTGTCCATGTTGGGCGATATGCCCGACATGCTGGACGAGATCGTGGCTTGGACGCCCAAGACCTACCGTCAGCATTTCGAGGAATCGGGCCTGGCCTTCGCGCCGCTGGCCATCGAAGCCTATGATCATGTGCCCACCGAGTTCCGGGCACCGTTCGACGATGCGATCAACGATATGAACAGCCTGATCGTGGAGGCGGTGGCCAACCTGTCGGCCATGCGCGACGATGCCGACATGCTGGGCTTTACCGCCGCCGATTACTGGCAGCGTTTGCAGGCCCTGGTCGACCGGGGCAGCGCCATCGTCCATGGCAGCGTGCAGGACAGTAACCCCGCCGTTACCATGGACCAGAGCGAGATCGACGATCTGTTTTAATTCCCCCCTTGACCCTGACGCCGCGTCATAGCCCAGCAAGAATGGGCGTGTGGAACATGGAAGGGACCGGGGGATGAGCCGTTATACCGTCAGCCAATTGTCACGACTGGCCGGTGTGTCGGTGCGCACCCTGCACCATTACGACCATATCGGTCTGCTGCGACCCGCCGTGACGGGGGAAAACGGCTACCGTTATTACGGGGCAGACGAACTGCTGCGCCTGCAACAGATCCTGCTGCACCGGGAACTGGGACTGCCGCTGGCCAGGATTGCCCAGGTGCTGGACGCTCCCGGCTTCGACCGGCTGGACGCCCTGCGCGTCCAGCGCCAGCACCTGCTGGCCGAGGCGGAACGATACCGTGCACTGGTCACCACCATCGACCGCACCATCACCCTACTGGAAGGAAAATCCGTGATGGATGCCGAGACGTTGTACCAGGGGTTCAGCCCCGAAAAGCAGGCGGGATATGAGGATTGGCTGGCTGGGCGTTATGGCCCCGCCGTGCGGACCGATATTAGCCGTTCCAAGCAGGCCATGACCGGACTGGATCAGCCGGCGCACATGGCCGAACTGGCCGCCGTGGAGGTGGCCATTGCCCAGGCGTTGCGGGACGGGATTGAGGCTGATGATCCCCGACTTGATCCGATGCTGAACCGGCATCTGGATTGGGTAGCAGCCAGTTGGGGCCGCCGCCCCGATGCCAATGCCTATGCGGGTCTGGCCGACATCTATCGCGCGCATCCCGATTTCCGCGCGCGCTACGATGCCCTGGCCCCGGGCTTGGCCGATTATCTGCCCGACGCGATGGAGGCCTTTGCCCTGCGGGTGCTGATCGGCTGACAGGGACTTGTCGGAAAGGGGCGTGCTGAAACCATCGGCACGCCCCTTTTCGTGCCGCCGCACAGGTTCCAGAATGGCGATGGCCGGAAATAATCGGAACCCTATCCATCAGGACCGCAATCGCCCCTTCCCCGATCCACGGACCGGCGTATCCTCTACTTTCACCTGCATATATCGGCCCAGGACCTCCTTGGCCCAGCTTTCCCTTCCGTTTCGCGGCGTTTCGTCAAAAAAGGGAGCGGCATTAATGCGTCTTTCCATGAAGATTCTGGCCCCCGTGGCCATCCTGTCGCTGGTCGCCCTGGTCGTGACCGCCACTGCGCTGTGGTCCAAGGCGCGCGTGAATGGCGCGACAGAGGCGTTGAACCGGGCGAATGAGGCGGCACTGGCCGCAGGCGAACTGCGCTCCACCAGCCGCGCGTTGCAGCGCGACGCCCTGAACCTGATCTTCGAACCCGCTGATGGCAGGGCCGCCATCGCCACCCGGTTCGATAAAAGGCTGGCGACCATGGAGGCGGCGGTGGCCGCCATGCGCACCCTGCCGCCGCCGGTGCCGGGCAGTGATCCTGCCGCCATCGCCGCCAGCCAGACCCCGGTGATCGCCGCCCTGCGGGACGTGCGGACCCTGGCCATGGATGGCAAAAGTGCTGACGCCCACGCCCTGTTCCGGGACAAGGTGCGGAGCACCGAACGCGCCGCATCCGAACAGACCGACCCCTATATTACGACGCTGGAGAAGGCGGTCGCGGCCCTGACCGGCGAACTGCATGCCATGGAACGGCTGACCAGTTGGACCCTGTCGCTGACGGCGCTGCTGGGCACCCTGGGCGGTATTGGCCTGTCGCTTGTTGTGGCGCTGAAGGGCGTGACGTCACCCCTGAACCGGTTGATCGGAGCCATGGGCCGGCTGGCCGCCAATGATCTGCATGTCAAACTGGCCGATACTGACCGGTCGGATGAGATCGGGGAAATGGCCCGCGCGGTTGCCGTGTTCCGCGACGGGATGGAGCGGGCGGAACGGCTTGCCCGCGAACAGAAGGAAGCGGAGGCCGCGATGGCCACACGCCGGATCAACCGCGAACGTCTGGTAAAAGAATTCGTGGGCCGGATGGAGGCGATCGTCACCGAACTGGCCGGCAATGCAGATGGTTTGCAGAACCAGGCCGGCGGATTGCAGCGCGCCGCCACCACCGCCGCCGACCGCACCAGTGCCGCCGCCGAGGCATCAAACCGCACCAGCGCGAATGTGCAGACCGTGGCCGCCGCCACAGAGGAACTGGCCGCCTCCATCCGGGAGATCAGCCGGCAGGCAACGCAGGTGGCAGCCCTGGCCGGCGAGGGGGCCGACGGCGCCCAGCGCACGGCCCGCGACATTGCTGATCTGGCCGACACGGTGGGCCAGATCGGACAGATCGTGGATCTGATCGACGGGATCGCGGCCCAGACCAACCTGCTGGCGCTGAATGCCACCATCGAGGCGGCGCGGGCCGGCGACGCGGGACGCGGCTTTGCCATCGTGGCGTCGGAGGTCAAGGCGCTGGCCAACCAGACGGCATCCGCGACGGAGGATATCAGGCGCCGGGTGGAGGGGGTACAAAGTGCCACGCGTGGTTCCGTCGGGGCCATCGGCGGCATCGTCACCGCCATCGACCAGATCCGCAGCATGACAGGCGCCATCGCGGCAGCGGTGGAGGAACAGTCCGCCGCCACCGCCGAGATCACCCGCAATGTGCAGGCGGCAGCAGTCGGTACGGAGGATATCCGCCAGGATCTGGACGGTCTGGTCGGTGTTGCCGGCGAAACCGGGGAAACCTCCCGTCAGGTAACCAGCACGGCCAATGGCGTGGCCGGACAGGCGGGCGACCTACGCCGCAATGTTAGCGGTTTTGTTGAACAACTGTCCGCTGCTTAGCGGGGCAAAAATCGTCCCCCGTGCTTTCGGACAGGGTAAGGCAGCTTGACCCGCGCCGCAGCGGCGGTCCATGGTGGGTGCGCAAACGGAAACAGGAACCCCATGCCCGCTGCCGCCTCTCCACGCCGCTACATGCGACACCAGTCGATATGGCTGGCGGATGATGGCTGGGGCGTGGAGGTCATCGACCAGACCGGGCTGCCCGCGCAGTGCCAGATTCGCCGCGTCGCCTCTGTGGGTGAGGTGCTGGGTGCGATTGTTGGCGGCGTGGTGCGGGGGCCGGGCCTGATTTCCGTCCTAGCGGGTTATGGGCTGGCCCTGGCCGCACGGCGCGATTCCGACATAGTCCCCGTCATGACGGCCTGGCACGCGCTGGCCGCCACCGATCCCCGCTGCCCGCGTCTGCGCGGTGTCCTGGACCGGATGCGGGAGGTGCTGGATGTCACCCCGCCCGCCGAACGCGCCCACCGCGCCTATATGGAGGCCGACGCCATCGCGGCGGAGGAACTGGCCGGCAACCTTGCCATCGGTCGCCACGCCATGGGCATGCTGCGCCGAGTCGGTGCGGGTGGCGGCGACGGCAAGCCGCAGACCCTGCTGTTGGCCGCCGAACCGGGCTGGCTGTCATCGGTGGGATGGGGTGCCGCGTCCGCCGGCCTGTTTCTGGCACAAGAACAGGTGGATCTGCGCCGGGCCACGGGTGGTGTGCTGGGGGAGGATATC
This sequence comes from alpha proteobacterium AAP38, assembly GCA_001296005.1. GTDB lineage: Bacteria > Pseudomonadota > Alphaproteobacteria > Azospirillales > Azospirillaceae > Niveispirillum. Next base: position 144,933 of record LJHR01000008.1, read on the forward strand.
GCCCCGCCGCAGGTCGTCACTATCGGCCCGCTGGCCGCGTGGGAGATGGTGGAGGCGGGCATTCCGCACAGCCCCTGCGACCTTGACGGCGCCCTGGATCTTGTCCAGCGGGGGGTGGTGGAGCGGCTGTTCGTGGCCGCCATCCGGGCCAGTGCGCGCGGTGACGTTCTGGTCCCCACCGGGACCGGCGATCTGGCGCGGGCGGCCAAGGTGGCGGGCGCACCGCTGCATGTCTGCCTTCCCGCCGCCGCCATCAACTGGCAGGCGCTGGGGCCCGGCACCATCACGGCACCGGGCGCCGACATCCTGCCTTTGTCGCTGATCACCGGCTTTATCACCGACCGGGGGCCGGTGGCCGCAGAAGCCGACGCCCTGCTGGACCGCTTCCCCGACCACGAACCCATGTCGATCGGTGAGCTACCCGCCGCCAATGACGCCTGATCCGGCGTCAGCAGCAGCGGTTGACCCCGCTCCATCGCCGGTCGAGCTCCGACAAGTAGAACGCCTCCCGGTCCAGCAATGGCTGATCCGGGTGGCGTTCGCGATGGCGGGCGGCGTAATTTTCATACGCCGCATCGCCCGACACTTCCCGTAATACGGTCCAGGCCGTGCGCAGGAAATGGGCCGGTCCTGCCATCATGATCAATGTCCTCCCGCACCGGTCGGCTGCGGCAAGCTTGCTACATCGACATAGGGTGCTTCCGACAAAGCGGGCACCGCCTGACCCTGCACATGGCGCAGGGAGATGCGGGCCATCTCAATGATCATCACCCACAGCACGATGATGAAGAACACCGTCAGCCCGGCATCCAGCCGCTGATTGAAGATCAACTGCGGTGCAGACTCCAGCGCCTTACCCGACAGCGACCCCGCCGCCAGCTTGCCTTCCAGCGCGTTGGCCCCGGCCAGGAAGCCGATGCGCGGGTTGGGATCGAACAGTTTCAGCCAGGCGGCATAGGTGGTGGTGACAGCCAGGAACGCCATGGGCAGCCCCGTGACCCAAGCGTAGGCGGCCTTGCCCTTCTTCACGATGATGGTGGTGGCGATGGCCAGCGCCATGGCGGCCAGCATCTGGTTAGAGATGCCGAACAGCGGCCAGAGGATATTGATACCGCCATAGGGATCAATAACCCCGATATAAAGGAAGTAACCCCAACTGGCCACGAACAGGGCCGAACAGACGATGGCCGGTCCCCGTGCCTTGGTATCACCCAGCGGCTTCCAGATATTGCCCAACAGATCCTGCAGCATGAAGCGGCCCACGCGGGTGCCGGCATCCACCGCCGTCAGGATGAACAAGGCCTCGAACATGATGGCGAAATGGTACCAGAGCGCCAGCAGGTTCTGCCCGAAGGCGCCCGCGAAGATCTGTGCCATGCCGACGGCCAGCGACGGCGCACCGCCGGTACGGGCCAGCAACGTCGTCTCCCCCATGGCCGTCGCCAGTTCCTGCATATGTTCCGCCGTGACGGGGAAGCCCCAGGAAGTGATGGTGGCCGTCGCCGTTTCCAGCGTGGCACCGACGATGCCGGCACTACTGTTGATGGCGAAATAGACACCGGGGTCCAGAACACAGGCCGCGATCAGGGCCATGACGCCGACAAAGCTTTCCATGGCCATGGAGCCATAGCCGACCAGCCGCAGATCCTTTTCGGACATGATCAGCTTGGGCGTGGTGCCGGCGCTGATCAGCGCGTGGAAGCCGGAAACGGCACCGCAGGCGATGGTGATGAACAGGAACGGATAAAGCCCGCCCGCCACCACCGGCCCGGTGCCGTCGGTGAACTGCGTCAGGGCCGGCATATGCAACTCGGGCCGCAATATGACAACCGCGAAGGCCAGCAGCAGGATGGCCCCGATCTTGATGAAGGTGGAGATATAGTCACGCGGCGCCAGCAGCAGCCAGACCGGCATGATGGCCGCGAAGAAGCCGTAGCCGATGACCATCAGGGCCAGTGCCGGCCCATCGAAATTGAACATAGGCCCCAGCACCGGGTCATGCGCCACCCAGCCGCCGCCCACCGTGGCCAGCAACAGCAGCGCCAGCCCGATCAGCGATCCTTCCAGCACCCGGCCCGGCCGGATACTGCGCATATAGATTCCAACCAGGATGGCGATGGGGATGGTCATGGCCACCGTGAAGGTGCCCCAGGGGCTGTGCTTCATGGCATTGACGACGACCAGACCCAGCACGGCCACGATCAGCACCATGATCAGCAGGGTGCCGACCAGGGCGGCACCGCCGGCCACCGGCCCCAGCTCGTCCCGCGCCATCTGGCCGAGCGTGCGGCCATCGCGGCGGGTGGAAGCCCAGAGGACCACCATGTCCTGCACGCAGCCGCCGATGACGGCACCGGTCAGCAGCCAGAGCGTGCCCGGCAGATAGCCGAACTGCGCCGCCAGCGTCGGCCCGACCAGGGGGCCGGCGCCGGCAATGGCTGCGAAATGGTGGCCGAAGGTGATCCAGCGATGGGTCGGCACATAGTCGCGCCCATCATTGATACGCAGGGCTGGCGTCGCCCGGCTGGGATCGGCCACCAGCACACGGGTGACGATCCAGCCGGCATAAAGCCGGTAGGAGACGGCATAGATGCCAAAGGCCGCCGCGATGAACCATAGGGCATTGATCGTCTCCCCCCGGTGCAGGGCGATCCCGCCCAGGCAAGCGGCACCAAAGACACCGATGACGATCCAGATCAGATTTTGGGCAAGTTTGGGCATTTATGATCTCCCAGACGCCGCGCGGGTCGCGGCTTTTCCTTCCACGTTTCCTATGAAACGCTGTGAAACAGGGAAAGGCCAGCAGAAGATGGTGATCAGGTTTTGCCTCGTGCTTGCCCTTACGTTCCCATCAAGGCCAGCCAGTGGGAGGGTGAGGGCAAGTTCGGAAAAGAAAAAGGCCGGCACCATCGCTGGCACCGGCCTTTATCACATCACCCCAGACCCGATTACAGGGCGCGGGCGATTTCTTCCATCTCGAAGGCTTCGATCGTATCGCCTTCACGGATGTCGTCGTAGTTTTCGAAGGCCATACCGCATTCGAACCCTTCGCGCACTTCGCGGACTTCGTCCTTCATGCGCTTCAGGGTCTTCAGTGTACCCTCGTGGATCACGACATTGTCGCGCAGCAGGCGGACCTTGGCACCGCGCTTGACGATACCTTCCGACACACGGCAGCCCGCAACCTTGCCGACCTTGGTGATGTTGAAGACCTGCAGGATGTGCGCGTTGCCCAGGAACTTCTCCCGCAGCGTCGGCGACAGCATGCCGGTCAGCATCTGCTTAACATCATCGATGATGTTGTAGATGATCGAGTAGTAGCGGATTTCCACGCCGTCGCGCTTGGCCATGTCGCGGGCCTGCGGATTGGCGCGGACATTGAAGCCGACAACCAGACCCTTGGACGCGTTGGCCAGCGTGATGTCGCTTTCCGTGATGGCGCCCACACCGGACGTCAGCACGCGCACCTTCACCTCGGTATGCTCCGCCGTCAGCTTCTCCAGCGCGCCGGAGATGGCTTCGACCGAACCCTGCACGTCGCCCTTGATGACGATGGGCAGTTCCTTGGCTTCGCCCGCCTGGATCTGCTTGAACATCTGTTCCAGCGAACCACGACCGGACTTGGCGCTCTCGGCTTCGCGCTTCTTACGGGCGCGGTACTCGGTGATTTCGCGGGCGCGGCTTTCGCTGTCGACCACGACCATCTCTTCACCGGCCAGCGGCACGCCGCCCAGGCCCAGCACCTCAACCGGCATGGCCGGCGGGGCGTCGGGGACATTGATGCCGCGATCGTTAACCAGCGCGCGGACACGGCCCCATTCGGAACCGGCAACCACGATATCGCCGACCTTCACGGTACCGCGCTTCACCAGCACGGTGGCAACCGGACCACGGCCCTTGTCCAGCTTGGCCTCGACCACAACGCCATCGGCGGTGCGGCGCGGGTTGGCCTTCAGTTCCAGGATTTCGGCCTGCAGCAGGATGGCTTCTTCCAGCTTGTCCAGGTTGATGCCGGCCTTGGCCGACACTTCCACGTCCAGGACGTCGCCGCCCATGCCTTCCACGACCAGCTCATGCTGGAGCAGTTCCTGGCGGACGCGGTCCGGCTTGGCCGAGGGCAGGTCGCACTTGTTGATGGCGACGATGATCGGCACACCCGCCGCCTTGGCGTGGCGGATGGCTTCGATCGTCTGCGGCATGACGCCGTCATCGGCGGCCACGACCAGCACCACAACGTCGGTGACGTTGGCGCCACGGGCACGCATCTCGGTAAAGGCGGCGTGACCCGGCGTGTCGATGAAGGTGATCTTCGACCCGGACTTCAGCTGCACCTGATAGGCACCGATATGCTGCGTGATGCCACCGGCCTCGCGGCCAGCAACGTCGGTCTTGCGCAGCGCGTCCAGCAGCGAGGTCTTGCCATGGTCGACGTGACCCATGACGGTGACGACAGGCGGACGGGACACCAGATCCTCGGCCACATCCTCGTTGCCCATCACGCCGATTTCCACGTCGCTTTCGGCAACGCGAACCGGACGGTGACCCAGCTCCTGCACGACCAGTTCAGCCGTATCGGCATCGATGGTCTGGGTGATGGTGGCCATCACTCCCATGCGCATCAGCGACTTCACAACATCGGCACCGCGCTCGGCCATACGGTTGGCGAGATCGCCGACGGTGATGACTTCGGGGATGATGACGTCGCGGGTGACCTTCTGGGTCTCCTGACGGCCAAACTGGCGCAGACGCTCACGCTCACGGGCACGCTTGGCAGCGGCCATGGAACGACCACGACGGCCTTCCTCGTCCGACAGGGCCTGCGAGATGGTCATCTTGCCGCCGCGACGCTTGTCGTCGACCTTGGCCTTGACGGGGGCCGCGGGCACCTTGGCAGGCGCCTTGCCGGGACCGCCGGCCACCTTGGCACGGCGAGGACCATCTTCGTCCTCGAAATCGCCGGGACGCGGCGTCACACCCAAAGGCGGACGAGCGGCAGGCTGTTCCTGCGTGGTGTTGGCGGGACGATTGCCGGCCGGGCGTGCCGAACGGTCATCATCCGATGCAGCCGGGGCAGCGTGACGCGACCGGCTGGTTTCCGTACGGCTGGCGGCTTCGGCCTTGCGAGCGTCCTCCGCATCCTTGCGGCGGCGCTCGGCCTCGGCGGCGGCGGCCTTCTCGGCCTCCTGGATGGCGCGCAGCTCTTCCAGTTCGCGACGGCGAACCGTGTCCTCGTCCATCGGCTCCGACGCGCGGGCAGCGGCGTCGGCCTCTGCACGGGCGATGGCTTCGGCGCGGACACGGGCCGCAGCTTCGGCGGCGACAGCCGCTTCCGCTTCGGCGATGGCGCGGGCCTCGGCCTCGGCAGCTTCCTGAATGACGCGCTCGCCCTCGGCCTCGGCGGCGGAACGCAGGGCGCGGATACGCGCCTCACGTTCGGCGTCGCTCAACTGCCGGGGAGCATTGCCGCGCGGCTGGGGCCCGCGGCCACCGGCCGCACCCTCAGCAGCGCGCCGGGCAGCGGCACCACCATCGGCGACGCCGGGAATGGCACCCTTCTCGAAGGTCTTCTTGCGCTTGACCTCGACCGCCACTTCCTTGCCGCGTCCATGCGAGAAGCTCTGGCGCACGGTGCCGGACGCGCCTGCGCCGCCGCCTGCCGCTGCGGGCTGTGCAGGGGCCGCCTGCTTCGGCTTATTGGCCCCGCCCAGTCCAAGCGTCGGGCGACCACCCAGGGTCAGCACCTTTTTGTCGCGGTTTTGGTCGTTGGTATCGCTCATCCCTAATCCGACAGTAAGCCGTTGAAACCTAACACATCCGCCCAATGACTCAGGCGGCCGTTCCGCCAAGGGCGGAAAGCCGTGCAACCTCGCGGCGGACCTGCTGTGCCAACGGACCCGCCGCCATCACCGCATGCACCGCCTCTTCCCGGCCCAGAGCAGCCCCCAGTTCCGACCGGTCGAAGGCATCGACCAGCGGCACACCCAGCGCCTGTGCCAAGGCATGCAGCTTGGTCCGACCATCGTCGGACCCGTCACATGCCTCTAACCACAACCCTACACTCTTTTGGCCCGCACCGCCCGCCCGGCCTATGAAACCGGAACGCAATGCAGCCTGTACCTTCTCGAAACCCGCGATGGCACCCCCGCCCTTACGGGCAAGACCAATCAGACCGAGGGCCCGACGGCGGATCAGCCGGCGCGTCAGCACCAACAGGTCCGGCACGGGCTTCACGCCCTGGCGCGCAGCCTTGGCAAAAAGACTCTTATTCAGGGCCTTTTCAACCAATCCCACCTCAGCCGTCAACCAAAGCCCACGGCCGGGCAGGGTTTCGTCCACATCGGGAACCACCTGAAGCGACGGCCCCACAACGAAGCGGATCATGCCCGCCTTGTCCTGGACCTTTCCGCTGGCGATGCAGCGGCGCAGCGGGCTTTTGCGGCCCGCCACGGCTTCGGGTTCATCGGCCTGGGCCTCGGCGTCGAGTTCCGGCGGATAGCCGGGCGTCGTATCTGTGCCGCTGCTCATGCCTTGCATTCCCAAATCACTCAAAACTCAAACGGATCGGAAGGCCTCAGCCTTCCGCCCCTTCCTCGTCGGCGAACCAATGCGCACGGGCGGCCATGATCACCTCATTGGCTTCGTCCAGCGTCATCGCATCCTTGCCGATGATGTCCAAAAGCTCGTCACCGGCCAGATCGGCCAGATCGTCCAGCGTCTTGACACCCTTTTCACCCAGCTTGACCAGCATGGCCGGCGACAGCGCCTCAATATTGGCGACATCATCTTCCACGCCCAGTTCGCGGCGCTTGGTTTCCAGGATCTCGTTCTGCTGTTCCAGGAAGGTGACGGCGCGATTCTGCAGCTCGGCGGCCACATCCTCGTCAAACGCCTCGATCCGGGTCAGTTCGTCCAGGTCGACAAAGGCGATTTCCTCAACCGAGGTGAAGCCTTCGTTCACCAGCAGATGGGCGATCATGTCGTCGACGTCCAGGGCCTCCATGAACAGGGCCGACCGCGACGAGAACTCCGTCTGGCGGCGCTCGCGCTCTTCGGCCTCGGTCATGATGTCGATGGTCCAGCCCGTCAGCTGCGACGCCAGACGGACATTCTGACCACGGCGACCAATGGCCAGCGACAGCTGGTCATCGGGCACCACGACCTCGATCTTGTTGCCTTCATCATCCAGCACGACCTTGGCCACTTCGGCCGGGGCCAGTGCGTTCACGACGAAGGTGGCCGGATCGGGCTTCCAGGGGATGATGTCGATCTTCTCGCCCTGCAGCTCGCCCACCACGGCCTGAACGCGGGAACCGCGCATACCGACGCAGGCACCGACGGGGTCGATGGAGCTGTCCTTGGAAATGACGGCGATCTTGGCGCGGCTGCCCGGATCACGGGCCACCGACTTGATCTCGATGATGCCGTCATAAATCTCGGGCACTTCAGCCTTGAACAGGCCGGCCATGAACATCGGATGGGTACGCGACAGGAAGATCTGCGGGCCGCGCGGTTCCTTGCGCACATCATAGATGTAGGCGCGGACGCGGTCGCCGGTCTTGAAATGCTCGCGCGGCAGGCACTCATCGCGGCGCAGCACGGCTTCCGCGCGGCCCAGATCGACGGTGACATTGCCATATTCGACGCGCTTGACCAGACCGTTCACGATCTCGCCCTTGCGGTCGATATATTCATTATACTGACGCTCGCGCTCGGCCTCGCGCACCTTCTGCACGATGACCTGCTTGGCGGTCTGGGCGGCGATGCGGCCGAAATCGATGGGCGGCAGCGGGTCGACAATGAAATCGCCAAGCTGCGCCTTCGGGCTCTTGCGGCGCGCCTTGGCCAGCGTCACCTGCACGGCCTCATTCTCCACCTCTTCCACCACTTCCATGTGGCGGGTGAGCTGGATATCGCCCGTCTTGCGGTCGATCCGGGCGCGGATGTCGTGCTCGTGCCCATATTTGGAGCGGCCAGCCTTCTTGATGGCCTCCTCCATGGCTTCGAGCACATGCTCCTTGTCGATATTCTTCTCGCGGGCGACCGCGTCGGCTACTTGAAGCAGTTCCATCCTGGCGAACCCTGCCTTCTATCCTGATCGTCAGACCGTCCCGGCGCCGGCATCGGCGTCGGAAGGGCCATCGGTGGTCACAATATCCTGTTCATCCTGGTCCGGACGGGCGAAACGCCCCGGACCCTTCTTCTTGGACGCCTTCTCGGCCTTGGGACGCTTCACCGGCTTGGCCGTGTCGTCCACATCCATCTGCCCGCCCTCGGTGCCAGCAGCCAGCCCCTGTTCGGAAGCCGCCATGCTCAGCAACTCATCGGTCAGTTCCAGCCGGGCCTTGGCGATCTCGGCGAAGGGGATCTCCGCCACTTCCACCAGACCCGGATCAATTTCCACCGGCTTCGCCTTGGCCGAAACCTTCGCGCCCGGCTTGCGCTTGGGCGGCTGAGAGGTCTTCGCGTCCAGGGCGATCAGCACATTCTCGCCTTCGACACCGTAAAGCGTGCCGCGGAAGCGCTTGCGCCCATCCATCGGCATCTGGGTCTCAATACGAGCCTCCAGACCCTTGAACCGCTCGAAATCCTTCAGGCGGGTCAACGGCCGGTCGATGCCAGGGCTGGATACTTCCAGCGTATAGGCCGATGTGATCGGGTCTTCCACGTCCAGCAGGGCGGAAACGGCGTGGCTGATGTCGGCGCAATCCTCCACCGTCATGGCCCCGCCATCGGTGCGATCAGCCATGATCTGCAAGGTCGGGCGCTCACCACCGGAAATCTGCAGGCGCACGATCTCATACCCCATGGCCTCGACCGAGGGGGTGATGATGCCACCGATGCGTTCCAGCACGTCCATTCGCGTTCCAACTCCACCCGCCGCCCGGCGCGATGCCGGATAAGCGGAGCCCAGATAAACAAAAAGGCGGGCCAAAGGCCCACCCGCAAAGCAGACCAGCCTGCCAACGAAGGTCGCTGGCCGGTCCGTATGGGATAAAGATGATGGGTATATAGACCCGAACGGCCCGCGTGAAAAGGGGAATCACCACAGGGGCTTGCATCCCTGCCCCCCGGGGTGGCTTTCACCACCCTGGGGGGCAGGCTTTACTTCATCAGAAGCTGGCGCGGGCCGTCAGCTTCACGATGTGGCTGGTGACATAATCGGACCCACCACCCTTGGCATCCACCCACAGGTAGCGATAGCCGGGAGCAACGGTCAGACCATCCCAGACCACCATGTTCAGGCCAGCCTCGGCGAACAGCGCGCCGTGGGTGCCTTCCTTGACGACCAGCAGGCTGCTGTCATTCTTCAGGTCGGCAACACCACCGCCCAGACCGACATAGGGCTGGTACTTCTTGGTGACGGGAATGTCGTAATAGGCGCCGGCCAGCGCCGTCCACATGGACAGATCGCCATTGGGCTGGGTCACGGTTGCGGACTTGGTCCCCGTGATATCGGCCAGACGACCAAAGCCGCCTTCCAGTTCGAAGCGGAAATCGTCCAGCCGGTAGCCGGCGGCAATGGTGCTGGCGTATTTCTTGTCAGCGTTGCCCTTGGCGGTCTTCCAGGTCTTCGCATGCGTATAGTCATTGCCGACAAAGGCACCGACGGAAGCAGCGACATAGGGACCATCTTCGGCACGGGCGGCACCAGTGGCGGCGAGCAGCATGGCGGCAACCGCCATCAACAGTTTGGTCTTCACGATGGGTATTCCTGTAATTTCTGATGTCTCGCCCCTGGCCGCAGACATAAGCGCTCATACCGCACTGCGGAAGGGGTGGTATCGACAGATGTGGGCCGCGAATTTGTGCGGTCTGCGTCGCCGAAAGGCTCATAAATGTTCAGAAAATGGGCAGCCGGGAATTATCTCGAATGCGGGGTAATTATCTAATGATATCGATGCCTTCCGAGTACAAAATATACATAATTGTGACAGTTGTTCGTGCATAGCTTATGTTGGTTGCAATGCACAAAAGTAAAAGCTCAAACTGTTGCGTTTCCTCCTCAATATGGCATCGTCTTTACACGACAGACCGGAAGACATGTTGCGACGCCACATGAAAGAGGAGGCCGCCTTATGCTGACCAAGACCCGTTCCGCCCTGCTGCTGGCCTCCCTGGCGCTGCTGCCGGCACCCGCCTTTGCCGCCTGCGCCATCAACAACGCCCCCACCGTGCCCGATGGTGCCACCGCTGCGCCGGCCGAGATGAACCAGGCCCAGGATGCCGTGAAGGCCTATATCGTGGAGACGCAGGAATTTCTGTCCTGCCTGGAGGCGGAGGCGAAGGGCAATTTCACCCCGGAAATCACCGCCCGCTATAACGAAGCGACCAGCCGGATGAGCACGCTGGCCATGCAGTTGAACAGCCAGCTGCGCAGTTTCAAGAGCCGCGGCTGATCACAGGCAAACGCCATCTGAAATGCAAAACGCCCCGCATCTGCGGGGCGTTGTCGTTTCAGCCTTCGACATCAACCGGGACCGCCCCGGCATTGCCAGGATCGGCGGTGCGCGGGTTCAGCGTGGCAGCGCCCCCGACAGCAACGGCCAGCCGGTTGCTGGCGCTTTCCAGCCGCGCCTCCAGTTCGAACAGGGCCACATCCCGGGGCAGGCCCGGCGGGATCGGGGGTAGGAATTCGATGGTGATACGACCCGGCCGTTTCAGGAAGGTCTTGCGACCCCAAAAGACGCCGGAATTCACAGCCATGGGCACCAGCGGCACCTTGAGTTCGTCGTACAGGACCGAAATGCCAACCTTATAGGGGCGGTACTCGCCCACGGCCACACGGGTGCCTTGCGGGAAGATCACAATCTCCCGCCCCATCTCCTTCATCTCTTTGGCGCCACGCACCAGGGAGGCGATGGCCGCCCCGCGCTTGCCGCGCTTCACGGGGATCATGCGGGCCCGCCACGCGTACCAGCCCCAAAGCGGGATATGGATCAGCTCATGCTTCAGCACGATCGCGGGATCGCGGAAAAGCAGGTGGAGCTTCATGGTCTCCCACATCGACTGATGTTTGGCACCCACCAGATAGGCGCCATCCCTGGGCAGGTGCTCGACCCCCTTCACGTCATAGTGAAGGCCGATGACATGGCGTTCCAGGAAGGAAAGGCTGCGCATGTAGAAGCGGATGGCCGCGATCAGGACCGGCCGGGGGAACAGCAGCGTCCAGAAGATCGAGGTGCAGTAAACCGCCGTCCAGGCAAAGAACAGGATGTTGAACAGCAGAGAGCGGAGGAAAATCATGCGCATCTGGTCCGGAAGATCGGCGGGCGCCTGCACTTAACCGGAAGGACCCCGCCCTGTCCATAGCCGGTGCTGTAGGGTCAGACCGCCGGGCGCGGGGCCGTCAGGGCCGCGCGGACCACGGCCAGCAGATATTTGTTATATTCCCCGATAATCAGCTCTGCCGTGCCGGGCCAGCTCCACCACCCGTCCAGGCGCACCTTCTGCGGTGTCACGGGATGGGGGACCAGGGTAACGCCGGGCAAGGCGCGGCGGAATTCCACCAGGCTGCGCGGCATATGGTAATTGGCCGTCACCACCCGCAGGCTGGTGAAACCTTCCTCTTCCATCCAGCGCGCGGTTTCCACCGCATTGCCTTCGGTATCGTCGGCGTCATAGCCAAGCTGCACGCAGCATTCCAGGTCGTTTCCCGACTTGGAGGAGATGGCCAGCAATTCGCGCACATCCACGCCGCGATAGACGCCGGAGATGAAGAGTTTGCGGGCACGGCCAGCGCGCAGAAGGTCAAACCCGACCGACAGCCGCTCGCTGCCACCGGTCAGCACCACGATGCCATCGGTGCGGACATCGTCCTCGGGCGCCTGACGCGGCAGCGATGCCGCAAACAGGAACAGGCCACCGGCCCAGGTCCCCGCCAGAAGGGTGACCAGCAGCACAAGCCTGCGCAACTGCCGGGAAGCCGGATGTCCGCTCACGGCAGACGCCCCAGCGCCCGCATGACAGTCAGCCGTGCCGTCAGGGCCGCCAACAGCGCCGCCACCACCGGCACAACAGGCAGCCACGCCCAATCCCGCAGCGACAGGGCCATGTCGGGCAGCAGCGACGCGCCCAGCCCCTGCCCCGCCTGTTCAAGGCCCCAGAGCGTGGCCAGCGCCAGCAGGAAGCCGACACCGCCGCCCAGCAAGGCCTGACGCAGCATATGCGTCTGGAACTGGCCCGCGACATAGCCGTCGGTGGCGCCCATGACATGCAGCAGTTCCACCTCCTGCCGATGCACCGCGAATCCGGAGGATGCGGCAAAGATAATGGAGATGACGCCCGCCCCGCCGATGAGCGCGATGATGCCGACAGACACGGCCTGAACGGTCCGCGCCAGTCGGCGCAGGTCACCCAGCCAGCGGGCCGGGTCCTCCACCGTCACAAAAGGCGCGGCGCGGTTCAGCTGTTCGGAAAGGTCGGCGACATTGGCCCCGTCGGCCAGACGCACATCGATCAGCACCGGCAGCGGCAGTTCCGAAACCAGCGCCCCCTCGCCCAGCCAAGGTTCGATCAGGGCGCGGGCATCGGCGTCCGACAGGCGGCTGGCCGTCGCGACAAAGGCGCTGGCCGACAGGGCGTCCATCACCTTGCGCACGCGTTCATCCAGTTCGCGAGCATTGGCGGTGCCGGTGGGTGCCACCTGTACCGTCATGCCCGCCGTCAGTTCGCTGTCCCAGCGCCGCGCCAGACCCGACAGAATCAGCGACACGGCCAGGGCCAGCGCCGCCAGATAGACCATCAGGGCGATGATCCAGGGCAGGAAACGCCCCGTCGCGTCCTGACTCAGCGGTATGTCGAAATGGGCGCGGCGGCGCATCGGTCCCTGTTCCGGCTGTGGGGGGCCGTTCATCCCGGCCCGTCGGTCAGCGACAGGAATGGCATGGGCGGACGGCAAGGTAAAGCCGGCAGACCCCGTCCGACGGAGGTAGCGCTTCTTTCCGCCCCCGTCCTTGCACAGGATGCCCGCGCCCGCCTATAAGGGATTGGCGCGGACGGCATCGCCGTTCGCCTTCCAATTTCCGATCCACCCCGTACCCCGGCGCCCCGACCCGATGATCCTGTCCTGTCCGTCCTGCGCAAAACGTTTCATGCTCGACGGGCGTCTTCTGGGTGCGGGCCGCAAGGTGAAATGCGGCCAGTGCGGGAACGTCTGGTTCGCTGAGCCGAACATGGCGGTGGCGCCGCCGCCGCCTTCCCGGTCCGCAGCAGCCCCGGCACCTGCACAGCGCGCGCCCGCCGCACAACGCCCGGCAGCGTCGACAAAAGCCCCTCTGGCCGTCGTGGAACGGCCCGGTGCCGGCGGCGGCGGCAGTGCGCCAGCAAGCCGCCCTGCGGCCCGCAACGCCGTCTCTCCCCCCCCACCTCCGCCACCTCCGCCGCCTCCCATGGAGGAGCCACGCGGCAACCTGTTCGATGATCCGCCGGGCGATGATCTGGCTGGATTCGGGAATCTGGGCGGGGATGGCGACAGCGATGGATTCGATTCCAAGCGATTCGACGCCGACGCCGATGATATGGGGCTGGCCCGGCCCTTCAGGCCACGCCCCATCCCGAAGGGTAGCAACCTGCCGGCCCTGCCCGGCCAATCCAAGGCCCGGCGGGCCGCGATGGCGGCCTGGGCCGGGCTGGTACTGGCCGTGGGCGGCATCGGGGCCGGGCTGTTCTATGGCAAGGACATGGTCATCCAGGCCTGGCCCGCCGCCTTCCCGCTCTATGAAATGGCGGGGCTGGCCGAACTGCCGGGCACGGGCCTGTCGGAACCGGGCGATCCCAAGACCACCAAGGTTGAAATCCGCGACATCGAAGGCATCAACATGCTGTTCGTATCGGGAGAGATCGCCAACAAGTCCGACAGTCAGCGCGATGTGCCCGATATCCAGGCCGTCGCCGTCGGGGAGGACGGTAAGGAACTGTACGCTTGGCGCATCGTGCCACCCGTGCGCCGCCTGTTCCCCAACCAGTCCACGAAATTCGAGTCGCGCCGGCCCGAGAACCAAGGCACCCAGGCCAAGAGCATCAGCTTCCGCTATGTCGCGCCGGAGAAGCCAGCAGCGCACTAGATCCGGTTTACGTTGACTGGAAGCACCACCAAAGCCGGCGGGGACCCCGCGTAGAGCGGCGTCCGCCGCGATATGAGCCATATCAGCGCTAACCACGTCTCATGCTGGGTCACAGCTTTCGCCGGGATGACGAAGAAAACGCGCTCGCAATCAAAAGAAGTCCGCACTGACATCGTCAGATAACCGGTTCTCAGGGGGAGCACCCAAAAGAAAAGGCCGCATCCCCTGGGATGCGGCCTTTTCTTTTGATCATCGGGGGCAGCCGGTCAGCGCGGCGCCAGAACCATGATCATCTGCTTGCCTTCCAGCTTCGGCATCTGTTCGACCTTGCCCAGATCGTCCAGTGCCTCGCGGACCTTCACCAGAACGGCCATACCGATATCCTGGTGAGCCATTTCACGGCCACGGAAGCGCATAGTGACCTTGACCTTGTCGCCTTCTTCCAGGAAGCGGCGCATGGCCTTCATCTTGATCTCGTAATCATGCTCGTCGATATTCGGACGCAGCTTGATTTCCTTAACCTCGATGATCTTCTGCTTCTTGCGGGCCTCGTTGGCCTTCTTCTGCGCCTCGTACTTGTACTTGCCATAGTCGAGGATCTTGCAGACAGGCGGATCGGCGTTGGGGCTGACCTCGACAAGGTCGAGGCCAGCGTCCTCGGCAGCAATCAAGGCATCGCGCAGGCTGACGACACCAACCATCTCGCCCTCGGCGTCAACCAGACGCACGGAGCGGACATTGATTTCGCGATTGATGCGGGGACCGTCGCGTTGGGGTTCGCGGTCTTGGGAGGTAGGCCTGGCTATGGAAACTTCTCCTGTTTTCCTGGGACCGCCGCCCGGCGGCAGCTTTGGCGCGCGGGCGGGCGGCGATCCGTTATTATACGGGGTTCGAGGTAGTTTTAGAACGCAGAATCGGTCGAGGCGGTATCCGCGGGCGGACGCGCCTCTTCCGACAGATTAGCAATGGCAGCGTCAAGGGCAAGGATTTCCTGCGCATTGGAGCCAAGACGGCGCACGGCGACCGTCCCCTGCTCCGCCTCACGCGCACCAACCACCAGCATGACCGGCACCTTCTGGAGCGAATGTTCGCGGACCTTCAGGTTGATCTTCTCGTTTCGGATGTCCAGTTCGACCCGCAGGCCGGCCCGGCGTAGCTTGGCCGCCACCTGTTCGGCATAGGCGTCCGCGTCCGACACGATGGTGGCCACGGTCACCTGGGTGGGGGCCAGCCACAGCGGGAACTTGCCGGCATAATGTTCGATCATCATGCCGATGAAACGTTCAAGGCTGCCCAGGATGGCCCGGTGCAGCATGACGGGGCGATGCTTGGCCCCATCCTGCCCGATATAAGAGGCATCCAGACGCTCTGGCAGCTGGAAATCCAGCTGCAGGGTACCACACTGCCAGGAACGGCCGATGGCGTCGGTTAGGTGGAACTCCACCTTGGGGCCATAGAACGCGCCCTCACCGGGCAACTCCTCGAACTCCAGACCGTTGGCGCGCAGGGCCACACGCAGGCTTTCCTCGGCCTTGTCCCAGGTGGCATCGTCCCCCAGACGATTGTCGGGGCGCAGGGCCAGCTTGACCGCGATCTTGTCGAAGCCCAGGTCCTTATAGACGCCCAGCTGCAACGCGAAATATTCCTTCGCCTCGCTGCCGACCTGATCCTCGGTACAGAAGATATGCGCGTCATCCTGGGTGAAATTGCGCACGCGCAAGATACCGTGCAGGGCGCCCGACGGCTCATTGCGGTGGCAATTGCCAAACTCGGCCATGCGCAGCGGCAGGTCGCGATAACTCTTCAGGCCCTGGCGGAAAATCTGCACATGGGCGGGGCAGTTCATGGGCTTAACGCCCAGATATTTCTCCACCCCGTCCTCGGACACCGATTCCCGGACCTTGAACATGTTGTCGCCATACAGGTCCCAGTGACCCGACGCCTTGAACAGGCTCGAATCATAAAGCTGCGGCGTGCGCACCTCGACATAGTTGGCGGTGACCAGCTTGGCGCGGATGTAGTTTTCAAGGCTCCGGTAGAGCGCCCAGCCCTTGGGGTGCCAGAACACCGACCCCGTCGCCTCTTCCTGCACATGGAACAGGTCCATTTCGCGGCCCAGCTTGCGATGGTCGCGCTTCTCTGCTTCTTCGATCTGGTGCAGGTGATCGGCCAGTTCCTTTTCGGTACGCCAGGCGGTGCCATAGATACGCTGCAACATGGCGTTCTTGGCATCGCCGCGCCAATAGGCACCGGCCACCTTCATCAGCTTGAAGGCATGGCCGACACGGGACGTGCTGGGCAGGTGGGGCCCGCGGCACAGGTCGTACCACTTGCCCTGGCGATAGATGGTGATCGTCTCGGACGCGGGCAGATCCTCGATGATCTGGGCCTTGTACTTCTCACCGATGGACTTGAAATGCTCGATGGCTTCGGTCCGGTCCCATTCCTCACGCGTGAAGGGGCGGTTCTCGTCCACGATCTCGTGCATGCGCTTTTCGATCTTCACCAGATCGTCGGGCGTGAACGGCGTGTCGCGCGCGAAGTCGTAATAGAAGCCCGTGGCGATGGCGGGGCCGATCGTCACCTGCGTGCCGGGATACAGCTCCTGCACCGCCTCGGCCATGATGTGCGCGGCATCGTGCCGGATCAGGTCCAGCGCGTCGGCCTCGTTCTTGTCCGTGATGATCGCCAGATTGCAATCGGCCTGCAGCGGCAGGGCCAGGTCACGGACAACGCCGTCGATCTTCACGGCCAGGGCGGCCTTGGCGAGCGACTTAGCGATGGAGGCGGCCACGTCGGCCCCGGTAGTGCCCTGCGCATAGGTCCGCACGCTGCCATCGGGCAGCGTAATGGCAACCTGGGCGCTGGAAACGGGCACTTCAGCCGACGACATGGCTTTTCCCCTGATAGGAGTTGGAAATAGGTGGAGCGCGACTTTTGACCGGCGGGCACCTGCCGGTCAAGCGCGGTAGATGGGCGAATTTCACATGGAAGGGAAGGGGTTTCGGTAGGGAGGTGAGTTAAAACCGCGCCTCAACCCCTAGCGTCCCCACCCAACCCCGGCGTCCGCCCTCATAACGGACCGTATCGAGGCTGAGGCTGGTTTCATCCAGGATGCGCCAGGACAGGCCGGCGCCATAGGCATCATAATCCTGGCTGATATCCTGACTGACGCCCTGCCACCACAGCGCCGCGCCATAGGGGCCGTTCTCATAAGACGCCATCAGGGTGGTGCTGGTGGCGTCATCACCCTTCAACCGGCCACTATCGCCGTCATCCACATAGATGACGCTGCCCGAAAATCCGCCATAGAGCGCCAATGCGGCCAATTTCAGGCTCTGCGTATCGCCCAGCAGGGGGTTGCGGCTGTCGGCGGTCACATAGCCGGCAGCCAGTTCATAGGAAACCGCGTCGATATCGCCCTGGTAATTCAGGCCGATCTCCCAGAGATCACGATCCAGCCGGCCCGGTGTCTGCTTGGCGATATCCTCCACCAGACTGTCACGCTTGGGCGCATAAGAGAGCCCTAAGCGCAGCCCCATGACGCGCGGCGTCTCATACAGCAGCTTGGTGGCATCATCGCTGTCGCGGCCCAGATGGTCGATCGGCGGAGCCGTGCCGGCAATGCCGGTCCAGAGCCCATCCATCTGACCGCCCGCCAGCAGCGGCAGCAGATCGACGGCCCGCTTGGCCGCCCCATCCTCATCCCCCACACGCAGCCGGCCCCAGGCAGAATTGACGGTCAGAAAGACCTCATTCACCGTCAGCTGGTCGTTGCGTCCGGGCCGGTCCAGGCTTTTCTGATAATCGCCCGCCCCCACCGTGGCGGTCAGCGACAGGCCCAGCCCGCTATCGGTGGTGACCGTCCCCTCCCCCGTCGCCGCATAGGCGCCGAAAATGTCATGCCCCTCGCCCGTGCGCACAACGGCCCCCTGCCCCACGCCGCGCCCCGTGAACTCCACCGTTTCACCGGCGGCGGGGAACGCAGCCAGCAAGCTGACGGCGGCGGTGCGGATGGCGCGGGACAGGCGGGGCAAGATCACATCCATATCGGCGATGGCGCGCGGCCACAGGATTGACGGGCAGGATTGACGGAGCGGACAGGAAGGGCTTTACGTGCGTGATGGGGCGAAAACAAGGCCGATGGCCTACCTGCCCCGGTAATTGCACGAGAAGCCAACCATGACCGATCCCGCCAACGATGTGGCCGCCAACCTGGCCGAGATCAAGGCCCGCATCGACAAAGCCGCCATTGAGGCCGGGCGCCCCGCCGGTGCGGCCCGCCTGATTGCGGTGTCCAAGGTGCAGCCTGTGGGAAAGCTTGAAGCCGCACTGGCCGCCGGCCACCGCCTGTTCGGGGAGAACCGGGTGCAGGAGGCGAAGGCCAAGTTCCCGGATGCTCGTGAACGCTATCCCGATATCGAACTGCACCTGATCGGCCCCTTGCAGACCAACAAGGTCAAGGAAGCCGTGGCCCTGTTCGATGTGATCCAGACACTGGACCGCCCCAAACTGGCCGCCGCCCTGGCCGAGGAAGGGCGCAAACAGGGCCGATTGCCCCGTCTGTTCGTGGAGGTGAATGTGGGGGCGGAGCCGCAAAAGGCCGGCATCGCGCCTGCTGACCTGGCCGCCTTCCTGGATGAATGCCGCGATACCTATGCCCTGACCATCGACGGCCTGATGTGCATCCCGCCCGCCGATCAGGAACCCGCCCCCTTCTTCACCCTGCTCTCCGATCTGGCCCAACGCCACGGGCTTCGCGAAGTGTCGATGGGCATGAGCGGGGATTACGAGTTGGCGGTGCGCCTGGGCGCCAGTTTCGTGCGCGTCGGCACGGCCATTTTCGGCGAACGGATCAAGCCGGCTCGCCATGACTGACGGGCTGCCCGATTTCCGCGACTGGTCCTTCCTGGCGCACGGCAGTGAGGATCAGCGCCGGGCCTTCGCCACCCTGTCACGGCACCAGCCGTTCAACCGGCTGGAAGGCGCCGACAGTGCGCTTGCCGGAACCTTCCCCATCGACATCGCCATTGATGGCTCCGACCTCGACATCCTGGTCGCCGCGGACCCCGCCAGCTTCGCCCCCGTGCTGGACGCTGGATTCGGCCAGGAGCAGGGGTACAGGCGCCACCTGATCACCGTCAGCGACTGTCCTGCCCTGGTGGCGGCCTTCACGCTGGATGGTCTGCCCGTCGAGATTTTCGTGCAGGATGTGCCGGTGGGGCGGCAGATGGGCTGGCGGCACATGCTGGTAGAGGCACGCCTCCTGCTACTGGACCCCAGCCTGCGCCCGGCGATCCGGGCGCTGAAACAGGCCGGCGTTAAAACCGAACCAGCCTTCGCCCGCCTGCTGGATCTGCCGGGCGATCCCTATCAGGCGCTGCTGACCCTGGAAGCGCACAACGATACGGCCTTGATCAAGCTGCTGTCCCAACGCCGGTCCGCCATGCCGAAACAGGGGTGATTAAAAAGCTTGCGGGATCGGATCGACCTCATTATGTTCCGCGCCCATCCAGTGCGGAGGGGTGGCCGAGTGGTTGAAGGCGCTCGCCTGGAAAGCGGGTATACGTCAAAAGCGTATCGTGAGTTCGAATCTCATCCCCTCCGCCATTTTCTCGCTAAGGCGATGAAAAATAGGCCTCTTGGAAAAGCTCCAAGGGGCTTTTGGCATTTTTGCACCAACGTCGGCACAAAACGCAGGGCGCGGATAATACGCACGGCGCCGGCCCTTTTGGGCGTTCTGCGAAACCTGCTGGCGCCACAAGGCATTGCACGCTGATCGCATGACCGCTTTGGGGCTTCCGGTTCCTTCTGAGGCGCGCCAACAGAAGCGGCCTTCATACGGCTGGTGCGAAAAGTTCAACGCAGGTAAAAAGGCCCCCACTTGAGGTAGCAGCCCGCCATGCTACTTCCAATAGGCACGCTGCTAGCGGCGACCCATTCGCCCACTGACTTTAGGCTGCTCTCCATGAGATCAAAAACGGTGATCGTTACTGGCGCTGCCAAGCGTCTTGGGCGGGCCATAACGATGTATTTGGCGCGCGCGGGATGGGATGTGGCCATTCATTACGGGACATCCCGCTCAGAGGCAGAATCTGTCGCCCAAGAAGTGGAGCAACTTGGCCGCCGGGCGGTCCTGATTCAAGCCGATCTGGCATCACCCGATGTCGGCATCCAGGTTGTGAGTGCGGCGCAGGCCGCCCTGGGGCCAATTCGTGCGTTGGTGAACAGCGCGTCGGTATTTGAATTCGATGAGGCGGACAGCTTCAAGGCTGAAAACTGGGATCATGCCTTTGCCGTCAACCTGCGTGCCCCCACGCTCCTGTCCCAGGCATTCGCCAATCAGGGCGAAAGCCTGGAAGACAGGTGCATAATTAATATTCTGGATCAGAAAATATCAAATCTTAACCCCGATTTCTTCAGCTACACGGCAACCAAGCTCGCCCTTGAAGGGGTCACCCGCCTTAGCGCAATGGCGTGGCAAGGCCGTGTCAGGGTTCTGGCGATTGCACCCGGGCTTTGCCTGCCCAGCGGCGATCAGACGGAGGAAGATTTCCAGACAGCCCACGCGACTGCACCACTCGGTCGCGGCTCCACGCCCGCTGATATTTCGGCACTCGTCGCATACTGCCTTGAGGCACCTTTAATGTCTGGCCGAACAATCACGGTAGACGGCGGACAACATCTACAGCCACGCAATCGAGACGTGATGTTCGAAGCCCGTGCGGAGCAGGAAGTATGAGGACGTGCCCGATATGCGGGAGCCCCGCCAAAAAAATCTTCGACAAGGAGTTCAATGTATCCTGCGGAGACTATTTCGAAGGTTATCGCCTATACACAGATAATATTGGCCCCTTTTCCCTGCACGCCTGTGGTTTGTGCGATTTTGCGTGGTATCCGGAATTTGATGCATGGAGCGACAGCGATTTCCTTGCACGCATATATAATGATGATTATCACCTATGCGACCCGCCGTTTGAGTATGAGAGGCCGGCCAGCCTGGCAATGTGGCTGAACTCATTTCTCGGTGACCGCACATTGCTGGATTTCGGCGGTGGGGAGGGCACGCTTGCAACCATGCTACGAAGCCAGGGCAAGCTGGCCACTGTTTACGACCCCTATTATGGCAACACCACCCTGCCGGCCGGCACATACGACATCGTCACCGCGTTTGAAGTCATGGAGCACATTCCCGACCAGGACTGGTTGATCGGTTCTCTCCTTGCCTCTTGTTCGGATACCGGCGTACTGATTTTCTCCAGCCTTCTACGAACAGAGATAGACGATCAAGACTGGTGGTATGCGTCGCCCCGCAACGGGCATTGCTGCTTCCATTCCGCCCAAAGCTTGAAGATGCTTATGGAGAAACATGGTCTGCACGTCCATTCATTGAGCGACGAACTTCATATAGCAGCAAGGACCATCGGGTCCTTGGACCGCTATAAGGGGCTCAATGCTCCCCGCATCAGTGGGCAACCAAAGTTCAGGTTCGTCCAGCCCTGGTCAGCAATGGCACCTATATAGCGTCTGGCAGGTGTTCTTAGAAACATCTGCCAGCCCATAGGATTTTGTTTTGCCGTGTGATTCACGGCCTAAATGATGCCGTTTAAGCTGATCGCGCTCTAGGAGCGTTTGCGGAAAATCTCGATTCCAGCGCCAGCCGTCTCATTGAAGATGCCCGGCTTGAGGATAGAGACGCACACGGCGTCAACGCGGGCATCACGGAAACATTCTACGATAAGCGCCTCTGCCAGCGCCTCCAGGTACGGCGTGTGGGGACGCTGGCTCCAGCTCACGATGAAGGACCGAATAGGGTCATAGTCGACAATGCCACCACCCGCAAAGCCACCAGCATCCGCATAGCCCTTGCAATACATGTCCACATTAACAACAAGCCTGTTGGGCCGTTCCGGAAACTGCTCCCAAGGGTGAATACCGACACTACAGTCAACAGTAACGTTTACAAGACGGACACGCAGATAGTTCTGCGCGTTATCCAAATTACACACGACGTCGCCAGACGATACAGTTCCGTTCAATTTTTTCTCCAATTTTACTGTACAGAGATTTACTATGACATGAAAAGCTCATGGCATCGGTGATCGTGCCGGGCCTGCTTCAGGCAAAAGGGACGGCAGCGCCGGTTTCGGCCTCAAAGTTCCATTCTGACAATATGGCCCGCAGCATGAACATCAAGTCCTGGCAGAAATAAAGTTGCTCCGCAGGATCCCAGAGAAAGTCGGGCGCAAGCTGTCTGGCAAGCACAATCGCGCAGTACCTTTTGCCGTTAAAAACCCTTTCAATTGGCGCTGGATTTATGCTGTATCCGGCAGATTTTGCGCCGACCAGCGTGTTTTTCAGCGGAACGGCAAAATCAGATACAGTTTCATCGTCGGTATTTATCTTACCGACTTCAGCCAGCGAGGATACCAGCTTCTTGACCTTACAAAAATGCTCCTCCGGAATGCAGATATTCACATTTGCGCGCTTCACGATCAGCTCCACACGCAAATAAATTTCTTTCCCTTCGGACAATAGCCGATAATCCGCAAAGCAATCTCCCTTAACGTGGGATATCTCGATACAGGTCTCCGGCCGGTCCCTTGGAGGCATATCTATCGAAGCGCCACGACCTAAGAAAGAAAACGACCGCAGTAGTGACTGCGGAAATCCCGTTTCAAACCGATAGGGCTTAAATATTTTGTCTTTGTGCTCAACGACCTTCGAGAATTCCCGCGGAATTTTGTCGACGAGCACCGACTGTGTCCGGTCGATGAGCGCGTCGCCACCTGAATGGGCAAATTGCAAAAATACCAAAATAAGAATGATTGGCAGCAGGACGGCAAGCAACTGCGATCCTGCAACAACCCAGAATTCCTTATTGTCACCCAACCCCTTCTGAATGACATACATATTTAACGCTAAAATAATTATAGCAGCCAGAAACCCAGAAATTTTAAGCTTTAAAGGTATTGTGGCGATGCGGATATTCTGAAGGAGGTCGCTAGACATATTATGACTGGTCCATTTTTCACAATGACGGAGTTTGTAGATCATGCTGACTCGGGCAGGCCAGATTGTGGATTGCAATCCTTCCTATTCCAGCAGTCTTCACGGCTTGTATGGGAAGCGTCAGAACAAGAACTGTCAAGTTTATAAGCATTCACTTCTACCGTCGACCGTCTGCGCGCGTCAGACACGGTATGTATTGAGTCGCCGACGGTGGCGTATGTCATTCCCCTGTGGCATCAACACACCGCGCCACCAGAGCCCTTCGCCATTTCGCGTATTCCGGGCCACGCAAATCCCAGTTAGACTCTGTGAAAATACCGCCCGAACCTAACGGGCACGCCACCGCCACGTTCACTTTCCTCAGTAGTGCCAATCCGGAGAGTTCTGACGATGCTGCGTGATCTGCCCATAACCCCGAAGCTGGGTCTTGCGTCCTTGCTGTTCCTGGTGCCTGTGGCATTCCTGCTCTGGGCGTTGGTCGCAAAACAAGGTGAGGCCATCGGCTTTGCCGAGAAGGAACAGCAAGGCACGCTTTACCTGCGTGGGCTGGCACAGGTGCAGATGACGCTTGCCAAGGCAGAGATCTCCGGCGGCACCGTGGATGGCAAGGCGCTGGCCGATCAGGTGAAGAAGCTGGACGGCCAGTATGGTGACGGGATGGAAGCCGCTACCCAGGTGAAGGACACCATAACGGCGCTTGGGGCCGGACAGGCAACGGGTCCGGGCCGCACGGCCCTGCGCGCCCTGATCACGCGGGTGGGTGACAAGTCGAACCTGATCCTGGACCCCGATCTGGACAGCTACTACGTCATGGATCTGGCGCTGATCAAGCTGCCGGACCTGCTGGATCAAACCAGCGCTATGTACAGCCTGACGCACAGGCTCTACGCCGACGGCAGCGTCAGTGCGGAGGAGAAGGTTGATCTCTATGTCTCGCTGGGCGGGCTGAAGGCCGTGGCCGATGGGTCGGGCAATTCGGTGAAGGCTGCCATCGATGCCAGCGCCGACGGCAGCGTGGCCAAGGCCCTGAGCAAGCCGGATGCTGACCTGCAGGCCGCGTTCAAGACCCTGGTGACCCAGGCGGAGGCACAGGCCCTGGACCCCGCCGCAACTAACGCCGCCCTGGCCCGTATTGATGCGCTCTATGCCGCCGGCTCTGCCGACCTGTCGCGCTTGCTGGAGGCCCGCATCGGCAGGTTCCATCAGGAACAGATCATGACGCTGGCCATCACGGCCCTGCTGTTCGCCATTGCGGCGGGGGCGGTGCTGTTCGTGGTCCTGCGCTATGTCATCGCCCCCTTGGGCCACCTGACGCGGTCCATGGGGCAACTGGCCGATGGCGACCTGACAGTGCAGGTGGCCTTCGCCGAGCAGAAGGATGAGGTGGGGGCACTGGCCCGCGCCATGGGCGTGTTCAAGGCCAATGCGCTCCGCAACCGCGAACTGGAGGAGGCGCAGCAGCGCGAGCAGGAGGCCCGCGCCCGGCGTCAGGCCTCGCTGGAGGAACTGGTGCGCGACTTCCAGATGGCGGTCAGCGGCCAGCTGCGCACCTTCGCCAGCGCCTCGACCGAGTTGGAGGCGACGGCCCGCAACCTGTCGCATCAGGCGGACGAGACCACCAACCGCACAGGCATCGCGGGGCAGAGCGCCGACCGCGCCACCCAGAATGCCCAGACCGTGGCCGCCGCGACGGAGGAACTGGCCGCGTCCAGTGCCGAAATCGGCTCGCAGATCGAACGCACCTCCCTGACCACCAAGGAAGCCGTGGCCGAGGCCGACAAGGCGCGCGGCGTGGTGGATGAACTGGCCAACGTTGTGGATGGTGTCGGTGCCGTTGTCGATTTCATCCATGCCATCGCGGCCCAGACTAACCTTCTGGCGCTGAATGCCACTATCGAGGCGGCACGCGCCGGAGAGGCCGGCAAGGGCTTCGCCGTGGTCGCGTCAGAGGTGAAGAACCTGGCCAGCCAGACGGCCAAGGCCACCGACGAGATCCAGCAAAAGGTCAATGCCGTGAAGGGCGCCGCCGGCCACGCCGTCGGCATCATCTCCACCATCGCCCGCATCATCGGGGAGGTCGATGGCAATTCCGGCGCCATCGCGTCCGCCGTCACCGAACAGGGTGCCGCCACCGATGAGATTGCCCGCAACGTGACAGAGGCCGCCGACCGCACCCGCGAGGTGACGGAAAGCCTGGGCACCGTCCGCGAAAGTGCGGAATTCACCAAGGTCGCCTCCACCCAGCTTCTGGCCGCCGCCGGCGACCTGTCGCAACAGTCCGAGCGGCTGCGGGCCGATGTAGAGGAATTCCTCTGCGCCATGCAGAAGGCCGGCGAACGCCGCCAGTTCGAACGCCGCCCCTGCACCCTGCGCGGCGAGCTGACGGCCCACGGCCCGCGCGGCAAGGTCGAACGGTTCGAGGTGACCCTGGCCGATATCGGCCTGGGCGGCTGCGCGCTGACCGGCGCCTCGGTGCCGGCGGGGACAGAGGTTGAACTGCGCCTGTCCGGCCAGGCCCTGCCCGGCCGCGTGATTCAGCAGGAAGGTAACCGCCTGCGCCTGCAATTCCGCCTGAACGACCAGACCAGCGACACGGTGGAACGGCTGCTGGCGGCGTGAGGGAGTGACATCTTTAAAAACAAATGGCGGCCCCAGTCATCCCGGAGCCGCCATCCTTCTAACCTAACCCGACCGCGCTTACTTCACATCAAACCGGTCGGCATTCATCACCTTGGTCCAGGCGGCGACGAAGTCGTTCACGAACTTGGCCTCGCCATCGCTGCTGCCATAAACCTCGGCCAGCGCGCGCAGTTGGGAGTTGGAGCCGAAGACCAGATCGACGCGGGTGGCGGTCCATTTGATCGCACCGTTGGTCCGGTCACGGCCTTCGAATACGCCTTGAGTGCCGTCCGTAGCGTTCCAGACCGTGCTGGCATCCAGCAGGTTGACGAAGAAATCGTTGGACAGAACGCCCGGACGCTTGGTGAACACCCCATGCTGCGCCCCGCCGGTATTGGCGTTTAGCGCCCGCATGCCACCCACCAGCACCGTCATTTCCGGGGCCGTCAGGGTCAGAAGCTGGGCCTTGTCGACCAGCATTTCTTCCGCCGGCACCGAATACTCGGTTTTCAGATAGTTGCGGAAACCATCGGCGACCGGCTCCAGCACCGCGAAGCTGTCCACATCCGTCTGATCCTGGCTGGCATCCATGCGGCCCGGCGTGAAGGGCACCGTCACAGCGTGGCCGGCATCCGCCGCCGCCTTTTCCACCGCCGCAACGCCGGCCAGAACGATCAGGTCGGCCAGCGACACTTTCTTAGCGCCCGACGCACTGCCGTTGAACCCGGCCTGGATGCCTTCCAGCACGCCCACAACCTTGGCCAGCTGTGCCGGCTGGTTCACGACCCAGTCCTTTTGCGGAGCCAGACGCACGCGGGCACCATTGGCCCCGCCGCGCTTGTCCGATCCCCGGAAGGTGGAGGCAGAGGCCCAGGCGGCCCCCACCAGTTCCGGCACCGACAGGCCCGATGCCAGGATGCTGCCCTTCAGCGCCGCGATGTCGGCGGCATCGATCAGCGGGTGATCCACGGCGGGGATCGGGTCCTGCCAGATCAGGTCTTCCGCCGGCACTTCCGGCCCCAGATACAGGCTCTTGGGACCCGAGTCGCGGTGGGTCAGTTTGAACCAGGCCCGTGCAAAGGCATCCGCAAACTCTTCCGGATTGGCGCGGAACCGCTTGGAGATTTCCAGATAGGCCGGATCGGTGCGCAGCGCCATGTCCGCCGTCGTCATCATGGGGGCGTGACGCTTTGTCGGGTCATGCGCGTCGGGCACGGTCGTGGCCGCCGCCGGGTCCTTGGGCTTCCACTGGTGGGCGCCCGCCGGGCTCTTGGTCAGTTCCCATTCGTCATAGCCCAGCAGCGTGTCGAAATAGGAATTGTCCCACTGCGTCGGCGTGGGGGTCCAGGCCCCCTCAATGCCGCTGGTGATGGTGTGAACGCCCTTGCCGGTGCCCAGGCTGTTCAGCCAGCCCAGGCCCATGGCCTCCAACGGCGCGCCTTCCGGCTCCGGCCCAACATGGGCGGGGTCGCCGGCGCCATGGGCCTTGCCGAACGTGTGGCCGCCGGCCACCAGGGCAACGGTTTCCTCGTCATTCATGGCCATGCGGGCAAAGGTCTCGCGGATATCGCGGCCCGACGCCATCGGGTCCGGGTTGCCGTTCGGCCCCTCCGGGTTCACATAGATCAGGCCCATCTGCACCGCGGCCAGCGGGTTTTCCAGGTCGCGATCCCCGCTATAGCGCTTGTCGCCCAGCCAGGTATCTTCCTTGCCCCAATAGATGTCTTCTTCCGGCTCCCAGACATCGGGACGACCACCGCCAAAGCCGAAGGTCTTGAAGCCCATCGACTCCAGGGCGACATTGCCGGCCAGGATCATCAGGTCGGCCCAGGAAATGGACTTGCCGTATTTCTGCTTGATGGGCCAGAGCAGGCGGCGCGCCTTGTCCAGGTTGCCATTGTCGGGCCAGGAATTCAGCGGCGCGAAACGCTGCGTGCCCGAACCGGCGCCACCGCGCCCGTCCGACGTACGGTAGGTGCCGGCGCTGTGCCAGGCCATGCGGATGAACAGGCCACCATAATGGCCGTAATCGGCGGGCCACCAATCCTGGCTGTCGGTCATCAGCGCCGTCAGATCGGCCTTGAGCGCGGCATAATCCAGGCCCTTGAACGCCTCGGCATAGTTGAAGCGGCCGCCGAACGGGTCGGACAGGGCCGTGTTCTGGTGCAGGATTTTCAGGTTCAGCTGGTTGGGCCACCAGTCACGGTTGGAACGGCCGCCAAAGGTGGCATTGGGACGAATCCCATGCAACACAGGGCACTTGGCAGCGCTCCCCGAATTATTCCCGTCCATTCTTATCTCCTGTCATGGATCGATTGTGGCGGTGCGGGCACGAAAGGGTTCGCCGCGGTCAAGCAGCGTCGCGCCCATCAGGACGTCAGACTTCGGTATCGGTGAACATATCGACCGGCCCCGGCATTTCCCGCCGGCCCGGCACACATGGCCCCCTGCCGTTCCGGTAAACCGGAACCCGCGATCCATCGGGGTGATGTGACGCGACGCGGTTGGGACATGGGGGCTCCTCATCCTCGCGGAATAAGACTTAGCAAACTTATGTGATAAGATTAAGTCGGATTTTCTGATTGCGCTAATAAGGTGTGCTTATGACCAACCTGACATTGAAGCAGCTTCGCTATTTCGATGCACTGGCCCGGCTGGGCCATTTCGGGCGCGCGGCGGATGATTGCGCCATCTCGCAACCGGCCTTGTCGATGCAGATCAAGGAGCTGGAGGAAGGGCTGGGCGCACCACTGTTCGAACGCGGGCCGCGCCAGATCTGGCTGACCGGGTTCGGGGAGGAATTTGCCGCCCGCGTGCGCGAGATCCTGCGCTCGGTGGATGAGCTGGGCGATCTGGCCCGCGCCGCGCGGAATCAACTGGCGGGGCGGCTGCGCATCGGGGTGATCCCCACAGTGGCCCCCTATCTGCTGCCATCCATCATCGGTGACCTGACCCGCATGAATGCCGACCTGGACATTCATGTGCGCGAAACGGTGACGCCCAAGCTGCTGCATGAGTTGCTGGAAGGGCGGCTGGATACCGCCGTCGTGGCCCTGCCCGTATCGGAACCATCCCTGACCGAGGTGGCCTTGTTTGAGGAAAACTTCGTGCTGGTTCGCCCGGCGGCAGACGACGCCATGCCCGTGCCCAGCCCGGAGGCCCTGCGCGAAATGCGCCTGCTGCTGCTGGAGGAAGGGCACTGTTTCCGTGATCAGGCCCTGTCCTTCTGCAACATGAATACAGCATTGCCGCGCGAACTGCTGGACGGATCGTCCTTGTCGACCCTGGTACAGATGGTGGGGGCCGGCATCGGCGTCACCCTGATCCCGGAAATGGCGGTGGCCGTGGAGACCAAATCCGCCGCCGTTTCCATCGCCCGCTTCAAGGACCCGGAACCATCGCGCACCATCGGCATGGTCTGGCGCAAATCCAGCCCCCTGTCGAAGCAGCTCCTCGACATCGCCGACCTTGTGCGCCGGTCGGGGGAGGCACAGCGGGCGGGGCGGTAGATCGGCCTCCGGTTAACCGGAGGCCGATCCGGCGGCGACTGCCGCGCAAGCCAAGCTGCGGATGCGGCGCCGGCGATTGAGGAACCGGGTAGTTACCCCGCAAACCGGTTCAGGTTGGCCCGCAACGCCTGGATATTGGCGCGCAGTTCCGTCAGTTCTTCCACGCTCATCCCCACGGCTTCCATCAGGTGATCGAAGAAATCGATGGTCTGGTCCTTCTGGCCCCGGCCCGTATCGGTCAGGCGGATCAGGACCTGGCGTTCATCGGCGGGGTTGCGTTCGCGCCGGACATGGCCCGCCGCCTCCAACCGCTTCAGCAGCGGGGTCAGGGTGCTGCTTTCCAGGAAAAGCTGTTCGCCGATCTGGCCCACCGTCTGCCCATCCTTCTCCCACAACAGCACCATGACCAGATATTGCGGGTAGGTCAGGCCCAGCCGGTCCAGCAGCGGCTTATAAACGCGCGTGAAGGCGTGGCTGGCGGAATAGAGCGAGAAGCAGATGAAATCGCCCAGTTTCAGGGCGGGAGCGTCGGACATGGCTGCACCTGTGGGGCATTCGAGTGGGGGTTTGGAGCGCTGATGACCTGTCATATTGCATCGTACACGATATGATCGCAGGCGCTTTTGCTGCATGGCCGCTATCCGTTTAATTATATCGTACACGATTAAATCGTGCGCTATCTCTTCGTCCATCGAATGACGGGCACCGAACCGGCGCCCCCTTAACCGGACAGACAGGAGATCACCATGAACAGCCTGCGTAACACCGTCGCCGCCCTGGCCCTTTCCGTTGCCGCCCTGGCCGGCCCGGCCCTGGCCGATGCCCCCGTGCTGGAGGCCGGGACGAAGGCCTTTGTCGATGCCGTGGTGGCATCGGGGGGCAAGCCAATCTACACATTGTCCTACAGCGACGCCCGCGCCGTGCTGGCCGGCGCCCAGGCCCAGACGCTGAAATCATCCCCGACCAGCGTGCAGGATACCAGCTTCCCCGTCGGCCCCACGGGCAAGGTGTCGGTGCGCATCGTGAAGCCGGAAGGTGCCAAGGGCCTGCTGCCCGTGATCATGTATTATCATGGCGGCGGCTGGGTGATGGGCGACCGCAACACCCATGACCATCTGATCCGCGAACTGTCCGCCGCATCCGGTGCCGCCGTGGTCTTCGTCGATTATGACCGGGCGCCCGAAGCCGTCTATCCGGCCCAGAATGAACAGGGCTATGCCGCCCTGCAGTTCGTGGCCAAAAACGGCGCACAGTACGGGCTGGATGGCAGCCGCATCGCGGTCGCCGGTGACAGTGCGGGCGGCAACATGGCCGCTTCCATCACCTTGATGACGAAGGCCCGGCAGGGTGCGGCCATCCGGCACCAGTTGCTGTTCTACCCCGTCACCGATGATGTGTCGGCCAACAGCTCCTATCAGGCCTTCGGCAATGGCCCCTGGTTGACGGAGAAGGCCATGCATTACTTCTTGGATGCCACCTTCCCCGCTGACAAGCGCGGCGAGGTGACGGCCTTCCCCCTGAAAGCCAGCCTGGAACAGTTGAAGGACCTGCCCACGGCCACCATCATCGTGGCGGAAAACGACCTGCTGCGGGATGAGGGCGAGGCCTATGCGAAGAAGCTGATCCAGGCCGGTGTGACGGTCACCTCCACGCGCTATAACGGCACCATCCATGATTTCGTGATGCTGAACGGCCTGGCCGGGACGCCAGCCGCCAAGGCCGCCATCGCCCAGGGTGCCGAGGCGCTGAAGACCGCCTTCGCAAAGTAACTGTCACAGCGGGGGGAGAGGGTGGGGGAAGTGCCCTCCCCCTCCCCTCACCCTTCCCCCTCTGGCAACGGCAGGCGCGGCACCTGATCCAGCTGCAACAGCTCGGGCAGGTCGCCGCCCGCCGTGGCTTTCAATTCCTTGAAACGCCTCGCCGTGACCATGACGCGGGTTTCCAGCGACGCAACGGCGGCATTGTAGCTGTTGACGGCCCCGCCCAGCCCCTTACCCACCTTGGCCATATGGTCGGCCATGGTCGACAACCGTTCGTGCAGTTCGCGGCCTAACTGGCTGATGGCCTGGGCGTTGCGGGCCAGTGCCTCCTGCCGCCAGCCATAGGACACGGCCCGCAACAGCGCGATCAGGGTGGTGGGCGTGGCGGGGATCACCGATTGGTCGATTCCCGCTTCGATCAGGGCGGGGTCCTGTTCCAGGGCGGCGGAGAAGAAACTCTCCCCCGGCAGGAACAGCACCACAAATTCCGGGGCCGGATCGAACTGCGCCCAATAGCGTTTCTCGCCCAGCGCCTTCATATGGTCGCGGATATGGCGGGCATGGCGGGACAGATGCGCTGACCGCGCCTCATCGTCCCCCGCATGGGTCGCGTCCAGAAATGCCTCCAGCGGCGCCTTGGCATCCACCACGATGCTTTTGCCCCCCGGCAACCGCACGATCAGGTCGGGGCGCAGGCGGTTACCGTCGGCATTATTGACGCTGGCCTGTTCGTGGAAATCGCAATGGTCCAGCATCCCGGCCATTTCGACCACGCGCTTCAACTGGATCTCGCCCCAGCGGCCGCGCGTGGCTGGGCTGCGCAGTGCCTTGACCAGATTGCCGGTTTCGGCCCGCAACTGCCCCTGACTTTCCATCAGATGCGCCACCTGGGTCTTCAGTTCCGTATAGGCCCCGATGCGGGCCTGTTCGATGCCATGAACCGCTTCCCCGAACTTGGACAGATGCTCGCGGATGGGGGTGACCAGGGCGTCGATGGCGGCGCTGCGCTTTTCCAGATCGCCCTTCGCCACCTCCCCGAACCGGTCAAACTGCGCCTGGGCCAGGGTCAGGAATTCGCGGTTATTGGCCGACAGCGCGTCCGCCGACAGGGCCTTGAACGCATCGGCCAACCGCACCTGCGCCTGATCCAGCAGGGCCAGCTTGTCGGCATGGGTGCGGCGTTCATGGTCCAGGGCGGTGCGCGCTTCCGCCAGGGCGGTCTGCAAGTCCGCCTGCTCATCGCGGGCCACGGCCAGGGCTTCTTCCAGCCGGGGCAGGCGCGCCGCTTCTGCCTCCGCCCCTGCCCGCCCCGCCGATTCGGCATTCAATTGCCGACGCAGATCGGCCAGCAGCCCATCGCGCTGCGCCAGCTCGACCCGCAATTCCCCAATATGGTGACGGTCCCGCTCCCGGTCAGCCAGCAGGGCCGCGCGTTCGGCGCGCAAGGTCGCTGTCCCCTGACGCAGCCAGAGAAACGCGATCACCGCACCCGCCAGGGCACCGGCCAGCAGCGAAATCAGGTCAAGCGGCACGGGCAGCGGCCTCCGTCACAAAGTGGGGGACGGAGCATACCGCACGCGCGGAATGAGAACAAGTCGGGAACAATCACCCCTTACAGCGCGACGCCCAACTCCTTGCCGACCGTAAAGATATCCTTGTCACCACGGCCGCAGAGATTCATGACCAGCAGCGTGTCCTTGGACAGGGTCGGCGCGATGCGCTGTACGGCGGCCAGGGCGTGGCTGGGTTCCAGGGCGGGCAGGATGCCCTCGGTCCGGGCCAGCAGCTGGAACGCGTCCAGCGCCTCGCGGTCGGTGGCGCTGACATAATCGACGCGCCCCACCTCATGCAGCCAGGAATGTTCCGGGCCGATGCCGGGATAATCCAGACCGGCAGAGATGGAATGGCCTTCCAGGATCTGGCCGTCATCATCCTGCAAAAGATAAGTGCGGTTACCGTGCAGCACGCCGGGGCGACCGCCCTTCAGGCTGGCGGCATGGCCGTTGGGCACGTCCAAGCCGTGGCCGCCAGCTTCCACAGCCACCATACGCACCGTCGGTTCGTCCAGGAAATCATGGAACAGGCCGATGGCGTTGGACCCGCCGCCGATGCAGGCAACCAGCATGTCGGGGAGGCGGCCTTCGGCCTCCAGCATCTGTTCGCGGGTTTCGCGCCCGATGATGGACTGGAAATCGCGGACCATAGCCGGATAGGGGTGCGGGCCGGCGGCGGTGCCGATGATGTAGAAGGTGTCTTCCACATTCGTCACCCAGTCGCGCAGCGCGTCATTCATCGCGTCTTTCAGGGTGCCGGCCCCGCTGGTCACGGGGCGCACTTCGGCCCCCAGCAGCTTCATGCGGAACACGTTGGGCGCCTGGCGTGCAATGTCGGTGGCGCCCATATAGACGACACAGGGCAGGCCCATCAGGGCACAGACGGTGGCCGTGGCCACGCCATGCTGGCCCGCACCGGTTTCGGCGATGATGCGCTTCTTGCCCATGCGCTTGGCCAGCAGGATCTGGCCCATGCAATTGTTGATCTTGTGCGCGCCGGTATGGTTCAGCTCGTCACGCTTGAAATAGATCTTGGCTCCGCCCAGCTCCTCGGTCAGGCGCTTGGCGAAGTAAAGCGGGCTGGGGCGGCCCACATAATGCTTCAACTGATGGGCCAGTTCGGCGTGGAATTCCGGGTCGGCCTTGGCCTCCTCATAGGCCTTTTCCACTTCCAGGATCAGCGGCATCAGCGTTTCGGCGACGAAACGTCCCCCGAAAATGCCGAAATGGCCATGTTCGTCGGGACCGTTACGATAGCTGTTCAGGGGCTTGTTCATGACGCTGCCTGGATGACGAAAAGGTGTCGGGGGAAACTAGACCGCCCCGCCGGCTTTTCCAAGCCCGTGAGGCGGCACGCCACGTCATGGCGTGGCCGCGAATTCGCAGGCAATAAAGTTACGCCGTCAGCAGCGGACCAGAGGTGACCAGCAACTGCCGCCCCGCAATGCAGAGCAGGATGTCATTGGGCCCGGCATAGCGGCACTGGGTCCGCGACCAAACCAGCCCGTCGGAGGTGGCGTGGCAGGGATGGCGTTCACCACTGGCCGGGTCCAGGATGGTGGCGACATGATCGCCGGCCTGCACCTGGTCACCCAGGCTGACATGGTAAAGGGTGACACCACCAACCGGCGCACGGACCCGGTCCACCCCGGCCAGCGGCGTGGCAAGGTCAGAGAGATCGGGCATGGCGGGGGCCGGGACGTCGATGATCCCGCGCCAGCAGAGATGGTCGATCAGGGCGGCAGCATCGGCGGCGGCCAGCCCGTCATCCACATCCGCCTCGCCCCGCAATTCCACGGTCACGGCGGAACAGCCCACGGGGATGGGCGTGTCCGGCCCGCCATGGCGGGCGCGCAGCCGGTCCCAGGGGGTGGAACAGACCTCGTCAAACGGCTCCCCACCCGACCGGTCGGCCAGAAACACGGCCCTGGCATGCAGCCGCGCCGCCAGATCGGCCACACCCAGGGGCCAGCAGGCAGGCGTGGTGTAGAGATGCATCACCGCCTCGCTGTCGCAATGCAGGTCGAGCACGTAATCGGCATCGACGGCATGGGACAGCAGCAGCTTGCGCAGGGCGTCCGCCTCCGTCCGGGGCTGCAACGCGGCGGCGGCCCTGGCCAGTGCCCGCTGAAGCACATGGCGGTTTGTATCGGCATCGGGGCCCAGATCGCCGGGCAGCACCGCGTCGGCGACCGTATCGCCCAGATCGGCGAAGGCGCGGTTGAAATTCACCCCGCTGGCCAGATCAAAGCGACCGACATGGCCGCCCAGCAGCACCTGATCCAATCCAATGGGATTGGCCATGGGCACCAGCACCACCCGCCCCTTGATCCTGCCTTCCCCATCCAGACGGATCAGATGATCCAGCAGATGGCGGGCCACGACCATTCCCGGCAATTCGCCGGCATGCAGACCGGCCTGGATATAGGCCTTGGGGCCGCTGCCGGACCCGAACCGGTGGATGGTCAGGCGCCGCGCGGTGCCGGGGCGGCCATGGGGCAGGGTGATGATGTCGGTCTGGTGTGTCATGGGCGTGATTTTTGATCCCGCCAGCCCCCCCTTGTCCAGCGCCATTGCCATGTCATGATAGGTTTGGTGCAAAACCGGATGCAGGGTCGCGTGATGCGGGTAGAAGGCGAGGTGGATTGGCGGCTATGGGCCTTCGCCCTGTCCATCCTGGCCTATGGTGCTGCCTCCGCCCCGGCCCCACCGGGCATCCGTCCACAGGAACTGCTGGTCTTCGCAGGCATCGCCTGCATGGTGGGGATCGGTACCCCTTGGCGGTTTTTCTCAGGACAGATGCTGGCACGCGGACCAGCGGTGATGGCCGCGGGATCGGCCATTCTGGTCTGGCTGTTATGGCAGGGGCTGATCCGCGGCCTGTGGAACGGCTGGGGCCTGACGGACATGATGCGCGACATCGTGCCCATGCTGTTCCTGGCCCTGCCGCTGCTGCTAGCCCCACGCCTGGGGCAACTTCCGGTGGATCGGGCCGACAGGCTGGCCGATATCGTCGCCCTGGCCGGGGTGATCTTCACTCTGCGCTGGTGGTGGGATGCGGGCATGGCCCTGTCCTCCCTGGGTACCTCCCCATTGGGGGAGGGGCGCTATTACCTGCTGAACAGTGCACTGGTGCCGTTCGCTGCCGTCTGGCTGGGCTTGCGCGCCACGGGCTGGTTCCTGGCCCGGCCCCGGCGGTGGGTGGAGCAGGTGCAGGCGGCACTCGCCGCATCGGGCAGCCTGTGTTGCCTGCTGGCCCTGGCGGCGACCCTGCACCGGGCGGGGCTTGGCCTGTCCTTGCTGGCGCTGGGCGCCGGGATGGGTATCCGCCTGTGGCGGCATCCGTTCTGGTTCGTTGCCACTTCCCTGCTGGCCTTGCTGCTGCTGGCCTTTGTCGGCACGCGGGTGGCCGGCGTGGCGGAACTTCTGGCCGACAAGACAGAAAGCGTGGGTCTGAACAACCGCGTCGACGAATTCGTGGCCGTGCTGGATCAGGTGGGGCGCGATCCGCTGGCCTTCCTGATCGGTGATGGCTGGGGCGCCCTGGTCGCCAACCCGGCGGTGGGCTGGTGGCGCGTATCCTATACTCACAGCGCCGCCAGCTACTTCCTCTTGAAGCTGGGGGCGACGGGGCTGGCGCTGGTCGTGGTACTGGCGGGACTGTTGGCGGGGAGGGCCGTGCGCGCGGCGCGCGACATGCCCATGCTGCTTCTGGCCGTGGCGCCATCGCTGCTGCTGGGCGCATTCCTGCACACCAGTTTCAAGTATCTTTGCTTCTCCATTCTCCTCTCTCTGGTTGCCGGTCGATCGCATGCCAGCCTTTACGGGAGAAGCGACATCTGACATTCTCGCGATAGATGAACACAAGTGCAGGCGTTGACCGATGCCCGACAGCGTCGCCAGCCGGCTGAACATGCCATCCTCCGCCATGGGGGACATGCTGCGCGCACTGGCGGGACAGTGGCGGAACCTGCTTCTGTGCGCCTGTGCGGGGCTGACGCTGACCATCCTGGCCCTGCATCTGGTCACCCCCCGCTATACGGCCAGCCTGATCGTGGGACCCACGGGACGCAGCGGTCCGGCGGCCATGGGGCCCCGCGCGCCAGCCCTGTCGCCCGCCGCCGGGCGCGG
This sequence comes from alpha proteobacterium AAP38, assembly GCA_001296005.1. Classification (GTDB taxonomy): domain Bacteria; phylum Pseudomonadota; class Alphaproteobacteria; order Azospirillales; family Azospirillaceae; genus Niveispirillum. The sequence goes on from LJHR01000008.1 coordinate 181,580, forward strand.
CATCGCCGAGCAGGGATCGGCGGAGGAACTGGTCAGTGACTTCTCCCGCTATCTGGCGCTGCTGACCTCCGTGCCTGTCGCCGAACGTCTGGTCCGGGATCAGGAACTGATGCACCGCCTGTTCGAGGATGCCTGGGACGCGGAGGCAGGGCGCTGGCGTCCGCCAACGGGGCCGGGTTCCATGCTGGTGCGCGGGTTGCGCTGGCTGGCCGGGCATGCGGTCTGGTCCCCGCCCGATGCGGTGGACCTCTCGCGCCATCTGAAAAAGTATCTCGCTATCGAATCGGTCAGCGGCGGGCCGTTGCGGCGGCTGGTCTACCGGCATGAGGAGCGGGATTTCGCCTTGCTGCTGCTGACCCGCCTGCACGCCGCCACGGAAGCGCATCTGCGGGCGGAGGCGGAACGACGGCTGCGGGCCGAGATGACGCATGTGAACGGACGCCTGTCCGGTATCGCCAATCTGGACCGCTCCCGCCTTCTGTCGGGGATGGTGACGGAACAGGAAGAGATGCTGATGATGCTGGATGTCGGCCTGCCCTATGCCGCGGACCTTCTGGAACCACCCGCCGCCGCCGCCCTGGCCGACTGGCCCAACCCGGTACCGTTGATCCCAGCGGGTGCGCTGGCCGGGCTGGGGCTGGGGCTGTTCGCGGTGGCGGCACGGCATGGTTACCGGCGGGGGCTTTGATGGAAACAGTGGATATGCCCGCCATCCCCGTAACCGTGATCGTCATGACCCGAAACGAGGCGGCCAATATCGGCTTGTGCCTCTCGCCTCTGTCTCGATTCGCGCAGGTGCTTGTCGTGGATAGCCACAGCACCGATTCGACCGCCGTGATCGCCGCCGCCAACGGGGCGGATCTGGTCCAGTTTCGCTGGAACGGCGTGTATCCGAAAAAGAAACAATGGTCACTGAGTCATGCAGGCATACGCCATGACTGGGTTCTGTTCATCGATGCGGATGAACGGGTTACTCCCCAACTGGTTGCAGAGATCGGGGACCTGATGCGGCGGGGGCCGCAGGCGGCGGCCTATTTCATCGACAGCCGGCCCCTATGGCTGGGTCGGGTTCTGCGACATGGGACACCCTATCGCAAGATCGCCTTGATGGACCGGCGGCGTGCGCGTTTTCCGGTCTGTCCCGACCTGCATGTGACCCGCATGTGGGAGGTGGAGGGACATTACCAGCCCATGGTGGATGGACCGGTCGGCCGCCTGTATAACTTCATGATCCATGCCGATCAGAAGCCGCCCGCAGACTGGTTCGATCGGCATAACCGCTATTCGGACTGGGAGGCGGAACTGGCGCATGGCGGCGGGGCGGCACCCGCCCTTCTGGCTGGCGAACGGGGATGGCGGCGTCTGGCCAAACGCCTGCTGGCGCGGGTGCCGGGGCGGCCCTGGCTGGCCTTCCTGCATGCCTATGTCTGGCATCTGGGGTTTCTGGACGGCAAGGCCGGTCTGCACCATGCCATGTCGCGCCTGTTCTATTACTGGTCCATTGACCTGAAACGCGACTGGCTGGCCGCGCGGGATGCAGCCAGCCAGCCCGAACTATCCGGGGCATTAAGATCGGAACCGGTGGATCAGCCGGCCTTGGCGCTGTCCTCGCCGTCACCGGCCAGCGTCTTCACCAGTTCGAACGTGCGGCGGCGGACGGCATCTTCCGGAATACGGTAATAGGCACGGACCAGTTCCAGCGTCTCACGCCGGGCCATGCTCTCGAACTCCTGCGTCTCGCTGGGCTCATCAGGAACCAGGGCGGATTCCGAGGCCGGCAGATCGTCGAAGAAGAAGGTCACGGGCACGCCCAGAACCTGAGACAGGTTGAACAGCCGGCTGGCGCTGATGCGGTTGGCCCCGCGCTCATACTTCTGAAGCTGCTGGAAGGTGATGCCCACGGCCTCGCCCAGCGTTTCCTGGCTGAGACCCAGCAAGGTGCGGCGCAGACGCAGCCGCTGACCGACATGGATATCAATGGGATTGGGGCCTTCACCGCGCTTGGACAGGGAATAGGCCTGTGCCAGGCCCAACTTTGACGGGTTTCTCTTTTCAAGCATTTCGGGACTCCTTCGCACCGGATAGTGGTCTTTCGCTACATATAGAGGTCTAGAGCCCCCGCTCCAATACGGACGGTTGTAGTGGGTTGTGACCATTGGAGGGCTGAATGGTTAATGGCGGTATTCAATCAGGAAACGCTTAACTATTGATTTTGCTATGTAAATGCGATGTTAATGAATTCAACCCCATTAACTCTCAGCCGGCAGGCCCCCGGAATCGCCAGAAGGCATACCCACTTGGGGATATACCACGGATGACGGATGCGACAATTTGTAGCAGCCATATGGCGCCGGCGACGGTAGCGCAAACACCAAGAACGCTGTGGCGAATGCGGAATTGCTCCGCCCGGCCCAGCGCCGCATGGCGACGCGACAGGCCGCCGGGGGCGAAGCGGGCGACGACACGGGGCAAGCGGATGACGGAACCGGCGCGCCGCAGGGCGGCCAGGGTAAATGCATAATCGCCCGCGATGCGATAGCCCTGGTCCATCCGCAGATCCGCCACCAGGGTCCGGCGGTAAAGGATGGCGCAATGGTGGGCGGGCATGCCGTAGAAGGCCCAGCGCCAGTGCCGCGACGGCTTCACCCGCATCACCCCATCGCCCGGATCCTCCAGACTGTCGCCGTAAAGCAAGTCGGGACAGGCGGTCAGGTGGGAAAGAAGATCGGCAAGGATATGGCCGTCCACCAAACTGTCACCCGCATTCAAGAACAGCAGATAATCCCCCCGCGCCACCGCCATGGCCCGATCCATGCCGGCAAACGGCCCGCCATCGGGCCGGCTGTCCAGCCATTGCGGCACGGGCCCGGGCGTGTTCAGAACCGCCAGCGTGGCCGGGGCGGAGCCGCCATCGGCGACCAGCCATTCAAACCCCTGCCAGACCTGGGTGGCAAGACTGTCACGGGTAGCCGCAAGGCCCGCCGGATCGTCGCGGACCACCGTGATGATGGACAGCAGCGGGACGCCCATCAGTTGCTGATGGCGGCGATGGCGGCGGCGCTGAAGGCGATCTGGCTCAGGATCGTCGTGATGCTCTGGGTCAGCGGCAGCCATTCGAACGGTTCGGCATCGCGCGGGACCACGATCATGGAACCGGGTGTTAGTGTCGGCACCTGATGGGTCAACCAGCCACTTTCCAACGGTTCGGCAGCCCCGTTGGGATGGATGATGAAGATGCGGTCATCATCGGCAAACCGGGTCAGGCCGCCGGCTTCGCGCAGATAATCTTCCGGCTTTTTGTCCGGATCGAACAGCAGGGAGGCGGGGGCCAGCACCTCTCCCGACACCGTCACCGTCAGGGGGCGGCGCGGGATGTGGATGCGGTCGCCCGGCTGCAACGGCATGTCCAGTTCGGGACGGTCGCCCAGCACGGCGGGATTGGCCTCCACCGTGATGCGGCCAAGAGCATTGGTATTGCGCAGGTCGGCGGCCAGTTGGCGGGCCAGTTCGACACGGGCCGGGTCGGGCGGGTTCTTGCCGCCCAGCATCTGACCCAACTGTCGGTCCAATTCCCGCGCGGTGCGACGCAATCCTTCCTCTTCGGCCAGTCGCGCGCTTTCACGGGTGAAGATGATGCCGGCGGGATATGCGTCCTCCGTCAGGCCACCGGCCCGGTCCAGCAGCATGGACAGCGTCTCTCCCGGCGCCAGATCATAGGTACCGGGTTCCGCCACCTCCCCCGCCAGCAGGATGCCGCGCCGTTCCTGCGGTCGCTGTTTCAGGCCGACACGGATGGCGGCCCCTGGCGGGATCAGGGTGCTGGCCGTGGCCCCGCCGGTCAGGGTGCGGGGGATGGCGCCGAACGTGTCCCCATCATCGCGTCCGCGCGGCGGGACGGGTGGCGGCAGCAGTTCCAGCCGCTCCGCATCGCCTTCCGGCTTTAGACCGCCGCCGGTCCGCAGCAGCAGCGACAGGGGCACCGGTCCCGCCACGGGATATTCCCCCGGCATCATCACCCCGCCGCGCAGGGCAACCGCCCGCTCCGACAACAGGGCACGAATGTCGGGGGGCAACGGGTCGGGCACATCCGGTTCGGTGGGGGCGGATGCCGGACGCATCACCTCTTCCCGCAGGAACAGGGTGACACGGTCGCCATCGCGCAGACGCAGGTCAAACCGTCCTTCCACCACCTCCGCCGGGGCAAAGAGGCTGGGTCGGCGCCCGGCACCGGCGGGGTCGGTACGTTCAAGCAGCGCGACTAGGCCATAGGCATCGGGCAGCGGCGCGCCGGGGCCGGACAGCAGGGCGCGAAGGCTCAGCCCCTCCCCACCGACGGAGCGCAAGCCGGGCTGGCGAACCGGACCAGACAGCAGCACGCCATCGCCATCAGGATCGGCCACCTGTCCCGGACTGGCCGTGGTCTTGCCGTCATGGCTGCCGCCGGACAATGGGGCAAGGCTGGCCAGCGACGTAGGGCCGGCAACCGGATATGGGCCGGGGCGCAGGCTGCCGCGCCGCATGAAGACCGATTGGCGCAGCAGGAAGGGTAAAAGGTCGCCATCGGCCTGAAACAAAGGCGGGCACCGCAGAGGTGGACCTTCCACCCCCCTGGCGGCATGGGCCAAGGGGCCGGCCGCCAGCGCCCCTTCCGGATCAGCCGACAGGGCGGCGGCAAGAGCGGCCAGACCGGCACAGACCGACAGATCGGCCGGGTCCGGCACCTGCCCCGACAGCAGTGACAGGACGGATCGCCCGCGCAGGAAAGCGACATCCGCAGCCGACAGCACCACCAATCGGTCGCCGTCACGCGCCATCTCCCCTTCACGCCCCGACAGCAGGGCGGACAGGTCCAGCGCCTGCATCTGCGAGGAACCGCCGGCCTGGGTCCGGCGCAGCAGAACCGTCAGCGGCAGATAGGCGTCGGGCGGCAGCATGGCGCGGTCCACCAGATCGGCCAGACGCATGCCATCGGTCAGCGTCCGTTCCCCCGGTTCCGCCACAGCCCCCGACAAGGTGACGCTGCCGGCCCGTGCCCCACCGTCGGGCATGTGCAGCAACAGGTCGCCATCACGCAGGCGCAGCGGGTCAGCGCTGCTAACCGGTTGCGGGCGTTCCGCCCCGTCCGGCCCCTGGCGCAACAGGGTGGAACGGTCACGGCCCGGACGGAGCGCGCCGCCAGCCAGCGTCAGAAGGTCGGACGTGTCATCCGGCCCCGTGACGGCACCGCTACCGGGCGGCAGCTCATAGATACCGGGGCGTTTCACCGATCCGGCAATGGCCACCGTCGGCCCCAGGGGCGGCACCACCAGCCGGGCCCCATCGACCAGCAGGTCCGCCGCCGCCCCTTCCCCGCTGACCAGCAGATCATAAAGATCGACGATCACAGGCTCAGCCCCTGGCCGCAGCAGGCGGATGGCGCGCAGTGACCCATCGGGCAGCACCCCGCCCGCCGCCATCAGCGCATCAAGTGCCGTGGCATAGGCGGGAAGCGACTGCCGACCCGGTCGCGCGACCTGTCCCAGGACCAGCACCCCGACACGGCGCAGCGACAGGACCGACAGGAAGGCCTGGGTCTGCACATGGGTGGCCGCCACCGCCGCGTCCAGCTCAGCCTTCACGGCACCAAGCGTCTGCCCCGCCGCCGCGATGGGGCGCAGATCCTGGATCAGCAGCATTCCGTCGGCGCCGATGCGGTGACGGCTGCTGCGCGATACCTGCCCACGCAGCAGGACGGAGAGTTCATCGCCGGGGCCCAGCCGGTAATCATCGCCCACCGACCCCAGGGCGGGGCCGTCATCGGGCATGGGACCGGCGAACAGGTCCCGCCCGAACAGGCGGAGTTCCTGACCGGCGCGTTGGGAGTAAAGCGCCTCTATGCGCCCCGGCGGCGTTTCGACCGGGGCCGCATATACCGCCCTGATGGTGAAAACCAGGGTCAGAAACAGCGCAATGATAAAGCGGATGGCGATCATGAGTCCTAAAGGCTGTAGGACTCACTGTTTACACATATATTCAGGCCTTGGAAATAGCTCAACCGTGGCGCAGGCTGCCATCCAGAGACAGGATGGGGGAGTAAAGCGCCGGGCGGCGGTCGCGGAACACGCCCCAGCCGGCGCGGATGCGGGCAATGGCGTCCAGGTCGAAATCCTGCACCAGCACCGTTTCCGATGTCCGGTCCGCCTCCACCAGCTTCGCACCCTTGCAATCGGTGATGAAGGAGGAGCCGTAGAAGGTGATGCTGCCCGTCTCGAACGTCTCTTTCCCGATGCGGTTGCTGGCGATGACGGGCATAAGGTTGGCACCCGAATGCCCCTGCATCACACGCTGCCAATGGTCGCGGCTGTCCAGACTGTCATCCTGCGGTTCCGACCCGATGGCCGTGGGATAGAACAGCAACTCCGCCCCCTGGAGGGCCATGACGCGGGCCGCTTCGGGGAACCATTGGTCCCAGCAGATGGCCGTGCCGATGCGGGCATAACGCGTCTGATAGGTCTGGAAGCCCGTGTCACCGGGGCTGAAATAGAACTTTTCCTGATAGCCCGGACCATCGGGGATATGGCTTTTCCGATAAAGCCCCAGGATGGAGCCATCGGCATCGATGGTGACCAGGGAGTTATAGTGGGCGGTGTTGGCCTTCTCAAAGAAGGACAGGGGCAGGACCACCGACAATTCCTTCGCCAGGGCCTGGAAATGCTGGATCAGGCGGTTATTGTCCGCCGGGGCCGCCAGTTCGAAATATTCCGGCTTCTGGTCCTGGCAAAAATAGGGGGCCTCGAACAGCTCCTGGATCAGGATGATCTGTGCTCCCTGTCCATGGGCCTTGCGGATCAGGTCTTCTGCCTTGACGATGTTGGCGTCGCGGTCCCAGCTGCATGCAAACTGCGTGGCGGCGACACTTACTTTGCGCATCTTGTCCATCCTTCCGGTGCGGTTGGTCCCAGCATAGCCAAGTTTCACCCGCCGGTCACATGACCCTTGTACGCGTCTTCAGCACCAGCGCCAGGAAGAAGGGCGCCCCCAGCAGGGCCGTGACGACCCCCAGTTTCAGTTCCGGCCCCGGCCCGCCCAGACGCAGGGCCGTATCCGCCGCCAGCAGCAGTGCCGCCCCGCCCAGCGCCGACAAGGGCAACAGGCGCGACGGCTGCGCCCCCGCCAGCGGGCGCAACAGGTGGGGTACGATCAGGCCGATGAAGCCGATGGCGCCGGCAACGGCGACCGCCGCACCAACCGCCAGGGCCGTGCCCAGAATGACCAGGATGCCGGTACGGCGCGGACTGAAGCCCATGGATTGCGCCGTCCCCTCCCCCAGCGACAGGGCATCCAGCCCCCGGCCCGACAGCAGCAGCAGGATGGCACCCAGCCCCATGAAGGGTGCCGCCACGGCCACATGGTTCATGGAACGGTCGGCCAGCGACCCCAGCATCCAGAACACGATCTCCGTCAGGGCAAACGGGTTGGGCGACAGCGACAGGGCGAGAGAGGTGAGCGCGCCGGCCAAGCTGGATATGGCCACCCCGGCCAGGATCAGGGTCAGGACCGAGGCCTGCCGCCCGGCCAGCAGATAGAGCAGGGTGACGGCGATCAAAGCGCCCGCCATGCCACCCATGGGCAGGGCCAGCGGGTAGACCAGACTGGCGCCTGAATAGAAGGCGATGACAGCACCCAGCCCCGCACTTGCCGACACGCCGATGACACCGGGTTCGGCCAGCGGGTTGCGCAGCAGGCCCTGCAGCGCCGCCCCCGACAGGCCCAGGACAGCACCGATCCCGGCCCCCAGCAGGGCGCGCGGAAGCCGGATATCGGCGAAGATCACCACCGCGGTCCCGTCCCCGCCTGCCCACCAGTCACGGATAGCCAGCGGTAGCGATACCGCCGTCGGCCCCACAGCAAGCGAGGCCGCAAAGAATAGGAGGAGAGCGACAAACAGCAGAAAGGGCACGACGCGGATCATGGTGACACCCGGGTTGAAAGCAGCCGGTTACGGGCGGCGGCCAGCAGGGCCACGGCATCGGCGGTAAAGGGCCCGCCGCAGGTCCAGAGCTTGCCCGGAACCGTCGGGCGGGCCGTGGCAGGGACGGCACGCGATAGGGCGGGATGGGTTAGCATCTGCCCATTCAGGGAGGGATGGCCCTTTTCATCACTATTGGCGATCAGAAGGTCGGGCGGATCAGCGGCCACCGTTTCGACCGGCAGATAGCCATAGCCATCCAGGCCCTTATCGGCGGCGTAGTTTGTCAGTCCGGCGGCGCGCATGACCGCATCGGACAGGGTGCCCGCCCCCGCCGTGAATGCGCCAGGAGCCAGCGACAGCACGCGAAGACGGCGCGTATCATCCGCCGAAGGCGCCGCCGCCGCCAGGGTGGCATCCATGCGGGCGATCAGTTCCTCCCCCCTCGCGGCCACGTCCAGGGCGGCGGCGATGCTACGGATCTGCGCCCGGATACCGTCGAAATCATTGACCAGCCCGACCTCCATCACCGCCACGCCGCGCGCGCGCAGCAGGGCCACGGTGGGGCGCGTCGTATAGGTGCCGACCAGCACCAGATCGGGTTTCAGGGGCAGCACCTCCTCGGCCATGCCCTGTACGAGCGGGATGGAGCCCACCTGATCCGCCATGGCCGACAGGCCGGGATCAGCGGCCAGGAAGGATAGGGCAGCGATCCGTTCGGGTGGCAAAAGCGCCAGCACAAGCTGATCGGTGCAGAGGTTCAGCGACACCACCCGCTCCGGCCCCGCTTTCGCCGCAATCGGCGACAAGGCCGCCATTATGGCGACATATAGCAGACCGAAGAGGATAAGGCCGGTGGACCCCCGCCTTTCGCGGGGATTGGCGGCGGGCATGGTTGGCACGATGCTATCCTTGGACCCGGACCGCCGATGAACCGGCGGGCGCGACTTTATAGTGCATAGTGCAGTTGCGACGGAACGGGCAAGGCGGGGGGAGGCGTCGATGATGGAACGGCGGCCACGCATCGGGATCACCGGAAGTGCCGGCACAGGCAAAACCAGCCTGGCCGACGCTGTATCCGACCTGATGCATCTGCCCGTGCGGCGGGAGACGATGCGCGACCGGCTTATGGCCGGGTTTGATCCCCATGCCCTGTCGCATGACGGCCATCGCCGCATGATCGCGGGTGATGCCGACGATCTGGCCCTTGATCTGGCGCGGGCACAGAACGGTCTGGTCACCGACCGCACGCCGCTGGACATGGCGTCCTTCTGGCTGGTCAATGGCTTTGCCGTGGATGATCCGGCGGCAACGGAGGCGTTGCTGGCCCGCGCCGTCTGCGCCATGGCCGATTATGATCTGGTGGTGCTGCTGCCCTGGGGCGGGCGGCCCGTTGCGGCGGACGGCGTGCGGTCCACCAACCCCTGGATGCAGCTGCATTTCCAGACGGTGGTGGAGGGGCTGTGTCGACTTTACGTGGCGCCCGACCGGCTGCTGCATGCCAGCCCGATGGCCGGGACAGAGATGCTGGCCCTGCTGATCCGCGACCGCGTCTGTCGTTAAGCCTCGTCAAAGATTTCCAGCGCCTTGCGGAAGACGCGGGAATAGTCGGCGGTGGTGCCGAACGGGGTCTGTTCCTCCGCCATGCCGGGCGTGTTTGACGGCGCGTCGGACGCGGTACGGAAATAGGACAGGATGAAAATGCGCAGCGCCGCCGTCAGGGCGCTGTCGCCCCGGCGCCCGTCGATCATCGTGACGATGTCGTTCAGCGACTGCCCCTCGCGCCGGCTGATATCGGCCAGACTGTCCCACAGCAGCGGTTCCATTCGGATACTCGTGCGTTTCCCCGCCACAACGACATTGCGGCATACCGCCCGCATGGATTCGGGCGCTGTATCTTCGGGATTGATGGGGGGACGACGCTTGGCGGCCATGGGAACCGTCTGTCCTATTGTTCAATTAGGTCATCAGTTGCAAGGAACATATTGAACCCACTTGTAGGACACAATGGGTTGTAGAAGGTATTATGACAACGCAGTCCTGCACCCACGCACTTTTCTGCACCCACGCTGTTTGTAACAGGCGGCACCAAATTTGTTGCAGGTGGGAAACGGCGGAAGACAGGGACGGCACAGACGCTATGATGGGCACATCAGATCGCCGCCCTTCTGTGTTCTTGAGGTCCGCCCATGCCCGCCTACCAGCCCCTTTCCTCCCGCCCCCGCCTGAAGCCCGGCGTACCGCTGGGCGGTGTTGCCGCCATCGTGGTGCTGGCAGGTACGGTGGGCTGGGCGCTGGTGGCGGGCGATCCGGTAGGGTCGGGCGACAAGTTGGCCAAGCTGGGCCATAAGATCGAGATGTCGTTTGGCGATAACGGCGTCCGCGTGCATGTCGATGACCGCCTGATAGAGCGGACGCAGGACCGGGTGGCCGAACGGATGGCCGAAAAGGCCCGCCGGATGGAGATGGGCGATGGGCGGGCCGTCGATATGGGCGCCATCACCCGGTCTGTTTCCGAACAGATCGACGCCGCCGCCAAGGCTGCGACCGCCAAGGCCGACCGCAACAAGGGGCGCCGCGATGGTGATATCCGCTATCTGGACCGCACCACCGCCGATGACGGCACCAACCGCATCACGGCCATGGCCGAGGCGCCGTCCGGCGTGCGGCTGGCAGGCGTGATGGGGTCGGTGCGGATCAAGGTGGTGGGTGACGCTGCCGATGGCGTGCTGTTCACGCTGGAGAACAGCCGCAAGCGTTACAACCTTTCCATCGATGACGGGGTGCTGTGGATCACCGGGCCGGGACCCCAGAGCCAGCCTGACGTTACCCTGGAACTGTCGGTCCCCCGCGGCACGCCGCTGCTCGTCAATAATTTCACTGGTGACCTGACGGTGGATGGGGACCTGGGGGCACCGGCCCGGCTGGAACTGGCCAATGGCGAGATGAAGCTGGGGGCGCTGGAGTCGGCGCGGGTCCGCATTACTCAGTCAGGAACCGTGTCGGTGGGCGACGTGAAGGGGCTGGTCGGTGTGCAACTGTCCGGCGATGGCGAAGTGCGGATGGGCAATGTCGGCACCGCCGCCCTGGAAGTGAACGGCAATGGCGCCGTGAAGCTGGGCACCGTATCGGAGGGGCTGTCCGTCTCCATGCCCGGCCCCGGCGACATCAAGGTCGGCATGCTGGCCGGCAGTCTGGGGGCCGCCATACCCGGCCCCGGCACCCTGACCATCGGCGGTGGACAGGTGGACAGCATGGCCATCGGCGTCACCGGTCCCGGCACCGTTGATTTCAATGGCAAGGCCAAGGACCCCCGCGTCCTGATGACCGGCCCCGGCCGCGTCAGCCTGGCCGGGCATAGCGGCACGCCGAAAATCTATCATGTCGGTCCCGGCAAGGTGGAACTGTCGCGTTAATGGAGATCGACAGTCAGGGCCGCGTCACCCGCCGCAGGGTCAGGTTCAGGCGCCCGCCCTGCGGCAGCAGGCGGGACGACCCGACGCGCAGCCTGTCTACCCCGTGGTAAAAGAGGCGCGACGGGCCGGCAAAAATCATCACCGTCCCGCTTTCCACCGGGAATGACCGGGTCGGGTCGCTGCGTGCCGGGCCGCCCAAACGGAAAATCCCGGTATCGCCCAGGGAGATGTTCAGGATCGGGGCGTCCATCGCCTCCTCATCCTCGTCCCGGTGCAGCGACAGCTTCGCGCCTTCCCCCTGGTAATGGTTGATCAGGCAGCATTCCGGGTCATGACCATAGAGCGTCAGATCGCGCCACAGGGCCAGCAGCGCATCGGGGATGGCGGGCCAGGGCCGGCCCGTGACCGGATGGACAGGGGAATAGCGGTAGCTCTGCCGGTCCGCGATCCAGCCCTGGCTGCCGGCATTGGTCATGTCGATGGAGAAGGGCCGGCCCGTGCGCGGCATGACATAGCGAGTGAAGGGGGCCTGCTGCGCGATGGAGTCGACCAGGGACAGGATGGACTTCTGCCCATCACGATCCAGATATCCGGGCAGTATCCGGAAACCTTCCGCCATGGTCGCCATGCCCCTTATCCCCCTTGCCCTGCGTGTCGCGCGGGTCGCGCGGCTTCAAAAATGCGTACGGACATGACAGTGTCACGCGCCAATCATAGACTCAGCGGCCCAACGCGCCTAGATTCCCCCTTATGAGAGACGAAACCTTCGATAGCGAGCATAGTGCCGACTGGAACCCCGTCGCCCTGCGCGGCGGTCTGGTCAGCTTGCGGGTTCCGTCAAGCTGGCAGCGGCTGTCGCGTGACGATGGCGGGCTGGCGTTTCAGTCCCCGGGCCCCCACCCTGTCGATCTCCTGATCTCCATCGTCACCTACCGCAACCCCTATGGTGTACGGGCGGAAGAGGCGATCCAGTATCTGGACCGGGAAAATGTTCTGCCGCGCGGCATCCTGCCCTCGATGGAGACGGGCGAGGGGCCTGATGATGCCGATGAACGGCATTGGATCGCCTATGCCGTGGCACAGCCGCCCGACCGGCAGATTTTCGTCTGGAAGGTGGCGGATTTCCAGCCGCCCGACCATGTCCGCGTCGTCACCCTGCAATTGCTGGTGCCCGGCGACAGCGCCGCCGACCCCGAACTGTCCGACCTGATCGACCGGCTGGGGGAAGAGGCGGCGCGCATCAAGTTCCATCCCGGCCCCGTCCAGGGCCCGGTACAGCGCGTGACCATGCGCAATGTCTGGCATGGGGACAGTGTCCGCTTCCGCCTGCCCTGGGATTGGCAGACCTTGCAGGAGGGCGACCTGACCCTGTTCCACCGCGAGATGGACGGGGGTGGCACGCTGCGCGTCGCCATGCATCAGTTCGACCATACGGGCGATGACGGGGAAATCCTGGCCCGCGCCGTCCTGCGCCAGACCGCCGAACAATTCGCCGATGGCCCCGACGGGCGCGTGGGCGAAGGGTCGGTGGAATGGCTGCCTGACGGCGAGGTGATGGCAAGGTTCGTCACCGACGGGGAGGAGGATGGCGAGGAACTGCGCTTCTTCCTGTGGATGCGCGGGGCCGCGCTGGAGGGCAAGACCACCGTCGCCCTGTTCAGCTTCGCCTTCCCGCAATCCTCCCGCGGGGGTGACCTGGAACGCACAACCCTGACCATGCTGGAGCAGGAAATCCGCCGTGCTGTGGTCGGCATCACTGACAGCACGGAAATCCATGACGAGGAGGACGAGTTGTCGGACGGGTTCAGCCTGGCCGACCTGCTGGATGATGACGATCTTCTCGACAGTCTCGATGATGACGACGACGACACCGACGAGGATGATGAGGACGAGGATGGCGGGGACGAAGGCGGGCCCATCGGTCGGGCGTAGAAAATCCGCGCAGCTGTGATCTTCGTCATAGCCCCTTGTCAAACCGGGTGATCCTACCCCACATGTCGGCTGTCGTTTCCCCCAACCGACTGCGCCGCCCCCCGCAATGCCCGACAGCCTGTCCAACCATACCGCCATCCCGGATGAACCCTGCCGGATCATGAGCCGCCTGTGCGGTGCCGGCCTGCGACCGACGCGGCAGCGGGTCGATCTGGCCAGCCTGCTGTTCCGGTGCGGCAATCGCCATGTCACCGCCGAGCAATTGCATGCCGAGGCCGTGGCGACGGGGGTGAAGGTGTCGCTGGCCACCGTCTACAACACCTTGAACCAGTTCCGCGATGCGGGCCTGCTGCGCGAGGTGGTGGTGGAGGCGGGCAGCACATGGTTCGATACCAATATCGACGACCATCACCATTTCTTTCATGAGAATAGCCGCCGCTTGCAGGATATCTGCTGCACCAAGCTGGTGCTGCCCGACCTTCCCTGCCTGCCCGACGGCACACAGGTGGCGCGCGTGGACGTGATTATCCGCCTGCGCGACGCGGATTGAATTCACTGTCATTTTCAATCTTCTAGGCAGGTCATCGCGAATATTGCGACGCCGCCCGCGCGAACGTAGACTGCCCCCATCATCTCGAAGCCCAGCCGGCGCCTGCGCGCCGGGGTGGCGGGGGGCTCCATGCGCAGAGTATTGATGGGCGGCCTGGCCCTTGTGGCCGGCGTCCAGCTTGCCGGAACGGCCATCGACATGCAGGCGGGCTGGCGGGCATACCGGCAGGCGGCTGACATCGCCAATATGAAACAGGTCAGCCGCGACCTGCTGGTGGCGGCCCGCGACCATGGCATCGAAGCCGGGATGATCAATCTGGTGCTGGAGGCAGCCCGGACGCAGAACGCGCCCGAAGCCGCCCTGCGCCCACAGATCGACCGCCACCGCAACGAAACCGACCGCGCCGCCCTGGCCGCCCTTGATCGGCTGGACCGGATGGGCACGGAAAGCTCGCTGTCGGAGGATGTGGGGTCGCTGCGCGTGGCCCTGTCCCGGGTCCGGGAGTTGCGGGAGGGGATGGAGGCGTTGCTGACGCGCCTTCAGGATGGCCGCTCGCTGGAGGCGGCAGGCCCCAGCCCCACTGACAATACCCTGATGATCGCGGAATGGCGCGATGCCTCGCGATCCTATCTGACGGCCCTGCTGACCCTGCTGCGGGAGATCAATAAGCCCGCCCTGTCGTTGGGTGGGGAAGCAGCAGCGGCAGAAATGCTGACGCGGGAAACGATCCGCCTGCGCTCCCAGCTCGGCAATGATATGGGGCAGATGTACCGCATCGCCGGCGGCAACAACCCGCCTGATCTGCAAGCGGCCAGCATTTCCCTGGCACAGGTGGAGCAGGTCTGGCAGCTGGTACGGGATGTCGGCGACCCCGCCTTGTTCCCGGAGGCGACGCAGGCAGCCCTGCGGCAGATGGAGGCGGCGTTCTTCCAGCGCTACCTTCCGCTGCGCGCTGCCATCCTGGACGCCGCCAGCCGGGGGGAAGCGCGGGGCCGCATGCCGGAACTGCTGCGCAACGGCACCAGCCTGCTCAACGCTGCCAGCGATCTGGTGGGGGCCGCTGTCGGCGTGGCCGCCATGGCGACGGAACAGAACCGGCTTCTGGCCCGCCAGAAACTATGGGTGGATGCGTTCGAGTTGCTGATTTCCATGGTGGCACTGATCTTTGCCGCCTGGATGGTGCGCAACCGCGTGCTGCGGCCTATCCAGCAGATGACGGAAGCCATGCGCGCCCTGGCCGGCGGCGACCATGCCGTGGCCCTGCCAGAGATCAAGGGTGTGGGCGTAGAGGTCGGGGCCATGATGGCCGCCGTCCGCGTCTTCAAGGAAAATGCCCGCCAGCTGCGCAAGGAAAACCGGGAGCGAGGGCGCATGGAGCGGCTGCTCACCGTTGAGCGCTCCATCCTGGAAATGGCCGCCGCCGGCGCGACGCTGGCGGACGTGCTGGACGCGCTCTGCCGGGGGATCGAAGAACAGCTGGACGGGGCCCGCTGCACCATCCTGCTGCTGCGTGAAGATGGGATGCATATTACGGTGGCCGCCGCCCCCAGCTTCCCAGCGCGCATGCGAGAAGTCTATGAAGGGGTCGCCATCGGGCCGGAGGTGGGGTCCTGCGGTTCCGCCCTCTATCGCCGGGCGCCAGTCATCGTCACCGATGTCGCCCATGATCCGCGCTGGCACATGTACAAGGATGTGGTCCTGGCAGAGGGGCTGCAATCCTGCTGGTCGCTACCCATCCTGTCGGGCGATGGCGAGCCGCTGGGCGCCTTCGCCATTTATGGCGAGGCCGCGCGCGAGCCCCATGACTGGGAGATGGAGCGGGCCCGGCGTGCGGTGCAGCTGGCGGCATTGGCCATCACCAGCCGGCGGGCCGCCGAACAGCTTGAACATGCCAAGGCGCAGGCCGAACTGGGCAGCCGCACCAAGTCCGAATTCCTGGCCAACATGAGCCATGAACTTCGCACCCCGCTGAACGCCATCATCGGCTTTGCCGAGGTGTTGGAAAGCGAGATGAAGACCAATGATAAGCAGGGCCAGAATGCCAGTTCCGTCGCCTATGCCGGCGACATCATTGCGTCGGGCCGCCACCTGCTGAACCTGATCAACGACATTCTGGACGTGTCCAAGATGGAGGCAGGCCGGGTGGAACTGCGCGAGCGGATCTGCGGCATGGAGGAACTGGTGCGCGGGTGCGAACGCATCGTGCGGGCCCGCGCCATGGAACGCCGCCTGAACCTGGTGGTGGAGGTGGCGGACGGCATGCCGCCCATCCTGGTCGACGATGTGAAGTTCAAGCAGATCATCCTGAACCTGATGTCGAACGCCGTGAAATTCACCTCCCCCGGCGGTACTGTGAAGCTGACGGCCAGCGTCGATCCCTCACGCGGGGTGGCCGTGGCGGTCAGCGATACCGGTATCGGCATCAGGCCGGAGGACCTGTCCAAGGTCTTTGTGCCCTTCCATCAGGTCGACAATGTCTATGCCCGTTCCAACCCCGGCACGGGCCTGGGCCTGACCCTGTCCAAGGGTCTGGCCGAACTGCATGGTGGGCGGCTGTCCATCGAAAGCGTGTTCGGGGAGGGGACGGTGGTGACCCTCACTCTGCCGCCGTCGCGTATCGTCTGGACCGAAAGTGCCGGCCTGCCCTTCCCCCTGCCGATGCGGTGAAAGGCGATGGATGCCGGCAATCCATGCTTAAGGCCGGGTCCGTACTGACCGATGGCGTACCACCCCGTGCCGCTTGACGCGCTGATCCGCTTCGACCCTACTGACGGCACGCGTGCTTTATCCGACAGGAGAACAGGATGATCGACCATCACCGCGCCCTGATCTTTGCCATGGTGCTGACATCGGCATCGGATGGCGACATGACCGACGCGGAACTGCATGCCATGGGGGAGAATATCCGGTTCCTGCCGGTCTTTGCCGATTTCGACCCGCACAAGCTGCCGCAGGTGGCACAGGAATGCACCGACATCCTGGGCGATCCGGACGGGCTGGACGCGGCCATCGCCATGATCAAGCGATCGCTGCCCAAATCGCTGCGGGAAACCGCGTACATGCTGGCCTGTGAAATCGTGGCCGCCGACCGCACCGCCAGCCAGGAGGAGTTGCGCCTGCTGGAGATGTTGCGCCACGGGCTGGATGTGGACCGGCTGACGGCTGCTGCCCTGGAACGCGGGGCCCGCGCCCGCTACACGGTCGCCTGAGACTATGAACGCAAAGAGCCTGCGCCCCCCTGCCATCGCGGGCTGGTGCCTGTATGACTGGGCCATGTCGGCCTTCAACACCGTCATCGGCACCTTCGTCTTTTCGGTCTATTTCACCAAGGGCGTGGCCGTGAACCCCGATGAGGGCTCTGCCGACTGGGCCTTCATGCTGGGCCTGTCGGGGCTGGTCATCGCCCTGCTCTCCCCCGTTCTGGGGGCTATCGCCGACCGGGGCGGGCGGATCAAGCCCTGGCTGGCCGTCTGTACCGCCATCGCCGTGGGGGGATCGGCCCTGCTCTGGCTGATCCGGCCCGACCCTTCCTATGCGCTGCCGGCCCTGCTGCTGGTGGGCATTGCCAGTACGGCCTTTGAGCTGTCGAACGTCTTCTACAACGCCTTGCTGCCCGTCATCACGCCGCGCAGCCATCTGGGCCGCGTGTCAGGCTGGGGCTGGGGCGTGGGCTATCTGGGCGGACTGGTCTGCCTGGTGCTGTGCCTGGTCCTGCTGCTGCAAGCCGACCAGCCCCTGTTCGGCCTGATCAGCAAGGAAGGGGCGGAACCGGTGCGCGCCACCTCCGTCCTGGTGGCCATCTGGTACGGGCTGTTCGCCCTGCCCCTGTTCCTGCTGGTGCCAGACCGGGTGCCGGAAGCGCAGCGTGTTGGCATGCTGCGGGCGGTTCGCGAAGGCTGGGCCAGCCTGCTGACCACCATCCGCGCCATGCCGCAGCATGCCAACACGCTGCGCTTCCTGATCGCCAGCGCCCTGTGGCGCGACGGGATCAATACCATCACGGCCTTTGGCGGCATCTATGCTGGTATCGTCTTCGGCATGGTGGAGGCGCAGCTGATCCTGTTCGCCATCGCCCTGAACGTGGCTGCCGGCCTGGGTGCCATCGGTTTCGCCTGGGCCGATGACCGGAT
>LJHR01000009.1 GCA_001296005.1 alpha proteobacterium AAP38
CGCCGCATCGCCGAAGAACGCGCCCTGCTGCGGCGGGAGGCGGAAAGCCGCTTCGTCTCCTTGCGCACCCTGGTGGTCGACAGCATCTATCACGCCGTGGCCAGCGGCGATATGCGTGCCACCCTGTGGGCCGCCGACCGTCTGGGCCTGGGCGGGGACCTGTTGCAACCACGGGAAAAAAAGCCCAAGCCCGGCCACGCCCGCGTCCCGCAGGACTGGTTTTCGCCGGATGGTGCCGACGCCATCCGCCTGGACCCCCTGACCGCCCCCACCGCCGAAGACCCCGACCTCGCCGCCGACCTGCCCGACCTGTCCGCCCAAACCGATCCGCTCCCCTCGTCATCCCGGCGAACGCCGGGACCCAGGGGCCACACGCCCGACCTCTCCGCCACGCCGGCTCCCGCCCAGGACGCCCCCGAAGACCTGCCCCTGCCCACCACCGACGTCATGGGCCAGTCGGGCCACTACCCGCCCGATTATCCCCCCGAACTGCGCTTCGCCCCGCCCAAACCGCCGGCCCGCGTGAAGGCCGCATGCCCGCCCATGCCCCGCAATCCGGCGCCGCCCTTCCGCCCCGCTGCGCGCTGCCGCCGGTCGGCCCCACGCCTGTTGGTCCGGATTCTCTTCGAGACCCAAACCGTACTGGACAACCTGCCCACCGCACCCGGCCTGACCAACACGGTCTGGGCCGAACGTCCCCGCTGGCTGTCCTGGGCACCCAAGCCCGGCATCCTGTGAAACCGGGACGCAGGGGAGGTTGCGCCATGTTTCACAGGGGCGAAGCGACCCGTCCCCCAACGCCTGCGAAACGCGGGACCAGACAAGGGTGCGTGATGTTTCACTCAAAGACGCTCCTGTGCGCGCCGTCACGGAAACGGCTGCCGACCGGTGCCATCCTGCCACGCGGGAGCTGGAAGCTGTGATGGTGACAAACCGTCTCTTTGCGTCCGGCGGGGGAAAAGATAAGATGCGCGCATCATGACGCACGCCACCGACACGACCGCCGGGCATACCGACATACGGCCCGGCGATTGGATCGACCGCTACC
Organism: alpha proteobacterium AAP38; assembly: GCA_001296005.1. Taxonomy (GTDB): domain Bacteria; phylum Pseudomonadota; class Alphaproteobacteria; order Azospirillales; family Azospirillaceae; genus Niveispirillum. Next base: position 1,049 of record LJHR01000009.1, read on the forward strand.
TGCCGGTGGCGTGGCGCCCCTATGCGCGTCTGGCCCGGCTGGACCGGCCCATCGGCACCTGGCTGCTGCTGCTGCCCTGCTGGTGGTCCATTGCGCTGGCGGCCCCGGCGGGGGGCTGGCCCAATCTCTGGCTGATGTTCCTGTTCGGCGTCGGTGCCGTGGTCATGCGCGGGGCCGGCTGCACCATCAATGACATTCTGGACCGGCATCTCGATGCCAAGGTTGAACGGACCAAGGTCCGCCCAATCCCCAGCGGACAGGTCACGGTGCGTCAGGCCATCGCCTTCCTGGTGGCGCAACTGCTGGTGGGTCTGCTGATTCTGGTGCAGTTGAACCTGTTCGCCATCGCCATGGGCGTTGCCTCGCTGCTGCTGGTCGGCACTTATCCCTTGATGAAGCGGATCACCTGGTGGCCGCAGGCCTTTCTGGGCCTGACCTTCAACTGGGGCGCCCTGATGGGCTGGGCGGCGGTGCGCGGTGATATCGGCTGGCCGGCTGTGCTGCTCTATGCCGGTGGTATCCTCTGGACGCTCGGCTATGACACGGTCTACGCCCATCAGGACCGGGAAGATGATGCCCATGTCGGGATCAAATCCACGGCCCTGCTGTTCGGCAATGATTCGCGCCGTTGGGTGGGCGGTTTCTATACCGGCGCCTTCATCTTCTGGCTGCTGGCGCTGGAACCGATGGGCATGTTCTGGGGCATCTTTGTGCCTCTGGCCGCCACCGGTGCCCTGATGGTCATGCAGGTGCGGGGCTGGGACATGAATGACCCCGCCGACAGTCTGGCCACCTTCAAGGCGGCGCGCTTCATCGGCATGGCTTTGCTGGTGGCCATCATTGTCGGCATCGCCAGCCTGCCGCCCGCCGTGCAGGGTGGCGGTGGCTTCGCGCCGGGCGGCAATCGTGGCCTGCCCAAACCCTACATGCAGCAGCCGATGCTGCAGATGGCTGATCTTGTCACTGTCCCCAGCCTCCGCTGATCCCGCCGCCTTCATCCGCCTGCATACCGCCCCGGCCCCGGTGCCGCTCTGCCCTGACATCCGTCTCTGGCAGGCGACGGAAATCACGCCCATCTGGCATGCGACCGAGGATTGGTTGCAGAAAAATGGCGTGCCGCCGCCCTTCTGGGCCTTTCCCTGGGCGGGTGGACAGGCGGTGGCGCGGCTGATCACCGATGATCCGGCGCTGGTGGCCGGAAAACGGGTGATGGATTTCGCCGCCGGATCGGGCCTGATCGCGATTGCCGCCATGAAGGCAGGGGCAGCATCGGTCACGGCGGTGGAGATTGACCCCTTCGCCATCACCGCCACCGGCCTGAATGCCGACCTGAACGGTGTCGCCATCACCGGCCTGACCCAGGACATTATCGGCCAGCCTCTGTCCGGCATCGATATCCTGCTGGCCGGCGATGTCTGTTATGAGCGGTCATTCGCAGAGGCGGCGCTGGCCTGGTTCCGCGTCCTGGCCCGCTCCGGCATCACCGTCCTGGTCGGCGACCCTGGCCGCGCCTATCTGCCATCGCAGGGGCTGGATAAGGTCGCCACCTACAATGTGCCAACAACTCTGGAATTGGAGGATCGGGCGGTGCGGGTCACCGACGTCTGGCGTGTGCCGGCGGGGTAGCGCGGTTTTCGGTTGACCGGAAACCGCTCCGGCGCTTGAGGAATACGAACACCTGTTAACGCTGTTCCAAGGATCGCGCGATATGGTCCGCCAGAAGTTCTGTCGCCTTTGGTACGGTTCCGGTTGGCCGGTGAAGCGCGATCTCGACATCGCCGGGCGGGGGGAGACCCAGGCCGGCATCCACCACCTGCAGGCCCGGACCCAGCATGTCACGGGACAGGATGGTGATCCCTAATCCGGCATTCACGGCGGCCTGAAGGCTGGCCAGGCTGGAGCTGGTATAGACGATGCGCCAGGGCAGGCCGGCTTTCTCCAGCATCTCCAGCGCCCGATGGCGGTAAAAGTCAGGGGTGGGTGCCAGCACCAGGGGCAGCGGTTGCCCCGCCAGATGCAGCAGCCGGGGCGATGCCGCCCAGACCAGCGGTTCCCGCCAGACCCGCAGCCCGTCACCGCCCCCCTGTGCGTCCCGCTTGCACAGGACCAGATCCAGATCCCCACGGGCAAAGCTGTCCAGCAGGTTGGCCGTGAAGTCGCACCGCACCTCCAACGCCACCTGCGGATGGGCGCGTGCAAAGCGGAAAAGAATGTCGGACAGGTGGGCCGTGGCGAAATCTTCCGGTGTGCCCAGGCGTACGGAGCCCTCCACCGCTGGCTCCATCAGAGCCGCGCAGGCCTCCCCCGCCAGGTTCAGAAGCCGCCGCGCATAGATCAAAAGCTGCTCGCCCTCCGGCGTCACCTCGAACGACCTTCCCTCCCGCTGGAAAAGGCGCCGGCCAAGACCTTCCTCCAGCCGCTTGATCTGCAGGCTGATGGTGGATTGTGTGCGGCCCAGCCGTTCGGCGGCGCGGGTAAAGCCGCCCGATTCCACAATGGTGATAAAGCTGCGCAGCAGGTCCAGGTCGAACGGGGGCAAGGGCGGGGGCATAGGCTTATCCAGTCAGAAGACTGCAAATGATGAGATAAAGTGGACCGCCGACCCGAATGGTAAAGGGCAGGACGATGACGACGTACTTTTCGGCCCGCGACGGGCTGCCCGCTTGACCAGACCGCTCCTGCCACCGATCTTACGCCGCAACCCGATACCCGGAACCCCCGAAGGCCCATCATGCCCTATGCCTCACTGCGCGACTTCATGGCCCGCCTGGAAAAGGAAGGCCGCCTGGTCCGCGTGACGGAACCCGTCTCCACCGTTCTGGAAATGACGGAGATTCATACCCGTCTGCTGGCGGAGAAGGGGCCGGCTGTCCTGTTCGAGAATGTGATCCGGGAGGATGGGACGCGCAGCCCCATGCCCGTCCTGATCAACCTGTTCGGCACGGTGGAACGGGTGGCCTGGGGCATGGACCGCGAACCGCATGAACTGCGCCAGGTGGGGGAGACGCTGGCCTTCCTGAAGCAGCCCGAACCGCCGCGCGGCCTGAAGGAGGCATTCCAGCTTTTGCCGCTGGCCAAGCAGGTCATGGCCATGCGGCCCGGCACCGTTTCCAAGGCACCCTGTCAGGAGGTTGTACTGACAGGGGACGAGGTGGACCTTTCGCTGCTGCCCATTCAATCCTGCTGGCCGGGGGAGCCGGCCCCGCTGATCACCTGGCCCCTGATCGTCACCAAGGGCCCGTCGGAAGCCCGTGAAGATAATTTCAATCTCGGCATTTACCGCATGCAGCGACTGGGTCGGAACAAGACCATCATGCGCTGGTTGAAGCATCGCGGCGGCGCGCAGCATCATCAGCGCTGGAAGCAATCCGGCAAGCGGGAGCCGCTGCCCGCCGCTGCCGTGCTGGGTGCCGATCCAGGCACCATCCTGGCCGCCGTCACGCCCGTGCCGGAGACGCTGTCGGAGTATCAGTTCGCGGGCCTGCTGCGCGGCAAGAAGGTCGATCTGGTTGATTGCAAGACGGTGCCGTTGAAGGTGCCGGCCACCGCGGAGATCGTCCTGGAGGGCTATGTCAGCCTGGATGAATATGCCGATGAGGGGCCGTATGGCGACCATACCGGCTATTACAATTCGGTCGAGCCTTTCCCCGTCTTCACGGTCACGGCCATGACCATGCGCCGCGACCCGATCTATCTCTCCACCTTCACGGGTCGCCCGCCGGATGAGCCCAGCGTGCTGGGTGAAGGCTTGAACGAGGTGTTCATCCCTCTGTTGCAGCAGCAATTCCCCGAGATCGTGGATTTCTGGCTGCCGCCGGAGGGCTGTTCCTACCGGATCGCGGTCGTCTCCATGAAGAAGGCCTATCCCGGACACGCCAAGCGCGTGATGATGGGCGTCTGGTCCTTCCTGCGTCAGTTCATGTACACCAAATGGGTCATCGTTGTGGATGATGACATCAATGCGCGTGACTGGAAGGATGTGATGTGGGCCGTCAGCACCCGCATGGACCCCGTCCGCGATATCACGATGATCGAGGGCACGCCCATCGACTATCTGGATTTCGCCAGCCCGGAATCGGGCCTGGGCGGCAAGGTCGGGATGGACGCCACCAACAAGCTTCCGCCGGAAACCCACCGTGAATGGGGGGAAAAGCTGTTCATGGAAAAAGGCGTGGTGGACAAGGTCACGGACATGTGGGACCGCCTGGGCCTGCCCGGTTCTGGCAAGCCGATCTGGCGGTAATGCCGCCTTGCGGTCAGTCCGCCATCTCTACCCTGATCGCCACCATTTCCGCCTTGTTATCCAGGAACAGGGCGGCGAGGGCGGGGTCAAGGTGGTTGCCCTTGATGTCGGCGATGTAGTCCAGCGCCTTGTCCATCGGCCATGGCTCCTTGTAGGGCCGGTGCGAGAGCAGGGCGTCGAACACGTCGCAAACGGCCACCAGCCGCCCCGACAGCGGGATTTTATCCCCCGCCAATCCGTTGGGATAGCCGCTGCCGTCCCATTTTTCATGGTGGGATAGGGCGATCTCTGAGGCCAGGTTCAGCATGGGCAGACCGCTATCCGCCAGGATCTGCGCGCCGAGGGTGCAATGGGTCTTCATGACGGCCCATTCATCGGCATCCAGCTTCCCGGGCTTCAACAGAACACGGTCGGGAATGCCGATCTTGCCGATATCATGCAGGGGGGCGGCGGCGGCCAACTGGCTGACAAAATCCCGATCGGCACCCGCCAGTTCCGCCAGCCGTGACGACAGCCGACCGATGCGCGCGACATGCCTGCCCGTATCCTCGTCCCTGAACTCCCCGGCATTGCAGAGACGGTGAATAATCTCCGCCCGCGTCCGTTCCAGTTCCGCCGTCCGCTCACTGACCAGTTGCTCCAGGCGACGTGCCAAGGCCCGTTGGCCCCGGTGCATCATATGCAGGCGCAACAGGTTGCGGGCCCGGATCAGCAACTCCCAGTCGGTGAATGGTTTCAGCACATAGTCGATGGCACCCAGTTCCAGTGCACGCCGGCGATTGGCGGCAATGTCATGAGCAGTGATGATCAGGATCGGCGGAACCTCATCCCCCAGCAGGGCAACAAGCTCCGCCATGAAGCCCGGCCCGTCCAGGCCGGGCATGCAGTAATCCAGCAGGATCAGGTCGGGTGGTGCGACGCGGCAAAGTTCCAACCCCTTTCGTGGATCAGTTGTCGCTGATATATGGGCAAGGCCCGCGCGACGCAGGGTGCAAACGAGATAGTCAACGCTAACTTGCATATCGTCGATCACAATAATTCGTGCCGACTGCAGGATATTTTCTCCTGTTAAAGCCCCATAATGTCCCATCCTGCCGACTCCGCCTTCGAAGAAAGACATGGAGCGTCAATGTCCGTACGCCCTATTGCTGGTATTTGATAATACCAGTCAACTTAAGGAGACTTTCTGTCGACCCGGGCAGGCATCGCGTCATTCATTAACGACTTTATCTTGCTTCGATTGTCGATTCAAACAGGTTGTCATGACCAAAAGTTCATACTACCCTTGGTCTGAAGTCCTCAAAAGGTAAATGGTTGCATACAGCAGAAGGCAGATGGTCTTCCCATCCTGAATGCGGCCATCGCGAATCCGGGCTAGTGCATCGTCGATGCCGATCTCCAGCACGCTGATATCCTCGCCTTCCTCGACATTGCCGCCACCGGCCCCCACCCTGTCCGCCGGATGGTAGGGGGCAGCAAAGAAATGCAACTTTTCCGTCACTGATCCGGGGCTCATGAAGGCTTCGAACAGTTTCTGCGGCTGGCCGATGACATAACCCGTTTCCTCCATCAGTTCCTGGCGGATACGGTCGGCGGGATCGGCGCCGTCTAGCAGCCCGGCTGGTGCCTCCGTCAGCAAATCGTCATGACCATTGACGAAGGCCGGAAATCGGAACTGCCGGGTCAGCACCACGGTGCGGCGCTCGGGATCGTACAGCAGGATGGTGGCCCCGTTCCCCCGGTCATAGGTCTCCCGGCTCAAACTCTGCCAGGTGCCGTCGGCGCGGCGGTAATCAAAGCGGGTTTTCTTCAGCACGTACCAGTCGTCGGACAACAGGGTTACTTCCTGGATGCGGATACGGTCGGCAATGGACATGGGGCAGGCTCCCTTAACTAATTTCGTGCATTATCGTGTAAAATCATGCAGAGTCACGATAAATCATGATGGGGCGTGAGATGCTGACACAGCAGCGCAAGGCGATGATCCTGTCGGCCTTGAAGCGGGACGGGCAAGTTGTGGCCAAGGATTTTGCCACCAGCCTGGGCCTGTCGGAGGATACGATCCGCCGCGACCTGCGGGAGATGGCGGCCGACCGCCTGTTGCAGCGGGTGCATGGCGGGGCATTGCCGGCCTCTCCCGCAGTCGCCGACCTGGCGGTCAAGGCGGCGCAGTCACCCGATGCCAAGCGGGCGCTGGGTCTGGCGGCGGCGCGGATGATCCGGCCCGGTCAACTGATCTTCGTCGATGGCGGCACGACCTGCCTGGCCATGGTCCAGGCGCTGCCGCGTGACCTGCGGGCTATGGTGGTCACGCACAGCCCCGTGATTGCCGCCGCCTTGATCGACCATCCGGCGGTGGAGGTGGCGCTGATCGGTGGGCGGCTGTTCAAACATTCCGGCGTCTGCGTCGGGGCGCAGGTGCTGGACGGCATTCGCCGTTTCCAGGCCGATCTCTATGTCATGGGCGTCACCGGCGTGCATGCCGGCGTCGGCCTGACCACGGGCGATATGGAGGAAGCGGATGTGAAACGCGCCTTTGCCAATGCCGCCGCCGAAACGCTGGTCCCGGCCACGTTCGAAAAGATCGGCGCCGCATCCCCGCACATTATTGGTCCCGCCAGCCTGATGCAGACGCTGCTGGTGGCAGGTGAAGTGGGGGAGGGGGTGTTGGCCCCCTTCCAGACAGCAGGCGTATCGATTCTGCGCGCTTAGGCGTTATTCTTCGTCCGGCGCAGCTGGGGCCGCGACGTTGCGGAAGCCCATGGCCACCAGATAAGTCTCGCTGCTGTCCTGCCGGCTGGCGGCGGGCTTGGCGTGGCGGACCGTGGCGAAATCCTTCTTCATTTGGGCCAGAAGTTCCCGCTCCGCCCCACCCTGGAACAGCTTGCAGATGAAGGTGCCGCCGGGGGCCAGCACCTCGACCGCGAACTGATAGGCCATCTCCGCAAGGCCGGCGATGCGCAGATGGTCGGTCTGGGTATGGCCCGTGGTGTTGGCCGCCATGTCCGACATCACGATATCGGCGGGGCCTTGCAGCAGGGCCTTCAGGCGGGCCGGCGCCTCCGGGATGGTGAAATCCATCTGGAAGGTTGTGGCGCCGGGCACAGGCTCCATCTCCAACAGGTCGATGCCGATCACCTGACCGGTGCCGCCCTTGTCCGACTTCGACTTTTCAACCGCGATCTGGGTCCAGCCGCCGGGGGCCGCACCCAGATCGACGATGCGCTGCCCACGCTTCAGGAAGCTGAACTTCTCATCCAGCTGCAACAGCTTGAAGGCGGCCCGGCTGCGGAAGCCGCGCTTCTTGGCCTCGGCCACATAGGGGTCGTTCAGCTGCCGTTCCAGCCAGCGTGCCGACGACACCGACCGCCGCTTGGCGGTTTTCACGCGCACGGCCTGATTGCGACCGGTGGGGACGTTGCCGGAGGACTTGGTCATGGGAACAGCGCCATCAAACGATAAGGAAGATCAAGCGGGCACCATCGCCGGAACCGTCCGCCCTGACAAGCGGCAGCTCGGCAACCCAGCCTAGCCGCGCCGACGCCGGTGGCGGGCGGCGGCGGCCAGTTCGCACAGGATGCCTTCGCGCACGCCCCGGTCAGCGATGCGCAGCTGTGGCACGGGCCATTGCCGCCAGATCGCGTCCAGGATGGCGCAGCCGGCGACCACCAGATCGGCGCGATCACGGCCCACACAGGGCTGTCCGGCCCGGCCCATATAATCCAGGCCCAGCAGCGTCTCCGAAATCGACCGCGCCTTGTCCCGGTCCAGGAAGGCGCCATCGACGCGGGAGCGGTCATACCGGGCCAGCCCCATCTGGATGCCGGCCAGGGTGGTGACGGTGCCCGACGCACCCAGCATTTGTACCCGCCCCTCGGCCACGGCCTTGGAGATGCCATTGCGGGCATCGAAATCGCCCAGCCCCTCGGCCACCCGGTCCATCATGCGGCGGTAATCATGCGGGCAGACCCGGTCGCCGCCATAGGTCTCTGTCAGATTGACGACTCCCAGGGGCACGGAAATCTGGTCGATCACGCGCGGGCGACCCCGAACCAGTTCGGTCCAGATCATCTCCGTCGATCCGCCGCCAATATCGAAGACCATGGCATATTGGATGCTGGCATCCAGCAGGGGGGCGACACCGGCCAGGGCCAGCCGCGCCTCCTCCTTGGGGCTGATGATCTCAATATCCAGCCCCGTCTCGTCCTGCACGCGGGTCAGGAACTCATCGCAATTGTCGGCGCGGCGGCAGGCCTCGGTCCCCACGGCACGCAGATGGCTGACGCCACGCCGCTCCATCTTCGACCGGCAGACCTTCAGCGCCTGCACCGTGCGGGACATGGCGTCATCGCACAGCCGGTCGCTGCGGGTCAGCCCCTCACCAAGGCGGACGATGCGGGAAAAGGCGTCGATGACGCGGAACCCCTCGCGGCAGGGCCGGGCGATCAGCAGGCGGCAATTATTGGTGCCCAGGTCGAGCGCGGCCAGAACCGGCGCACGGTTCGCGCAGGCAGTGTCGGCCGTGGGGATTTCCGCCCCACCTGGCACCGGGTCCATCCCGGTTCTGCCTGCCGCACCATTATCCACTTTGCCTGATCCCTTTGCTTGCCGCGTTCCGTCCTGCAACGGATATGGGTGATGTTCAAAACTCTGTCACCCTATCGTAACCGATGCCTGCCCGCCCGCAAGCGCCGTTCAAGCAGCCCTTCCTTGACCGGTGATGAACAGGCGGGTCGGCACCCAGCGTTTACCCCTTATGCATTTTTATGTGAAGAAAGGGGTTCACAACCCCAAAACCCGATGCTATAAGCCCGCCCACCCCGACGGCGAGACGCGCACAACATCGCGAAACGCCTAATCGGATGGGGGATCGTCTAACGGTAGGACAGCGGACTCTGACTCCGCCAGTCTAGGTTCGAATCCTAGTCCCCCAGCCAACCTTTGAAAGGCGCCCGACTTGGTCGAGGCGCTTTTGTCATTTCTGGGCTTCTCCCCATTAACGGTTCTGCCGGATCATCGCTGCTAACGCCGTAATTGCGGTCATCGGGTCTTCCTCGCTCTCCGCCACAATCAGGTCGGGCGTGACCGGCTGGGCACAGTGATGACCGCTGGGCCGCGTGAACAGTACATCCGGGACGAAGGCGGTCAGACCTGTGCCGTCCAGCGCCACACGTCTTACACGGCCCGTAGTGCACGAGCGTCCGCCCGTCGGCTGTCCAGCCACGATAGCGAGGCCCTGGTCCTGCATGGCGGTCAGCATCAGGATGGATGAGGAGTAGCTCCGCGTACCAGCGAGAATCCAGGTGCGATCGGGAATTCGGGAGGGATTGTCGGGCATGGGTTGGTAATAGCGTTTGCCCTTAATCATCTTTACCGACCCGACCACCTCGCCGGGGCTGGCGACACCTTGATGCAGTTTCACGGCGGCCTGGGAATAGAGGCGGTAGGGTTTGGTGGCGAAATAGGGGGCCAGCCCCTCAATCCACAGCTTGTCATCACCCCCCGGATTGAAACGCAGGTCGATGATCAGGTCGCGCACGACCGCGGCGTGGAACCGGGCAAAGACATCAGCCGTATAGGTGAGGAAGGCATCCAGCCGGGCACCGTCAAAACTGTCGACCCGCAGATAGCCAATATCACCGGGCAGAATGGCATTGGAGACGGTGTCGGCGAAGGCGGGTTCCGGGTCGATGGCGGTGGGGATAATGTCACGGCCAGGTAGGGTGATACTGTCGCCGGGGGCGAAGGTGACGCGGTAATCCGGGCCGCCATCGAAGATCAGCCAGTAGAACAGCACGAAACGATCACCGGCCAGCACACGGGCATGGGCCGGGCTGTCGCCATGGGTACGGGCCAGGATGGCACCAACCAGGGCACTGGAAGGACGGCCATCAATGGCGCTCACAATGGTGCCCGCCGGGCGCCCCGCAGCGGGTGTGGCCAGGAGCAGGCGACCAGCATCATCAATACGGACGTCGATGGGCAGCAGGCGTCCACCGGCCTGGATATGTTCGCGCAGCCTGGCCATGCGGTCGGGAAAGGCGACCAGCGTATGGCCATCGCCCAGCAGGGGGTTCAGCCGGGACAGCGCCCGCCAAGCCTCGCGTTGGGTCATGGGGCCGGAAAGGTCGGCCGATATCCGGGCGGCCATGGCGGTAACGGCCTGATGGTCCATGGTGAAGCCGGGGTCGGGATGCAGTTCCTCAATGGATGCCAGCACGCGCTTCAGGTCGGCGCGCACGGCATCGGCGCCGATCAACGGGTCAGCGGTTGAGGCCAGGGCCGAGGCAGCCCAAAGGGTGGCACCGGCCAACAAGGCAAGCGCTGCGCGTCGCATGGGTTGGTTTCCTTATTCGGTGGCCATCGCGTCGATGCGGCGGGACAGCGGGTCGCGGTTGAGATGGTCGATGGCGGATTGCAGCAGGACGGACAGGTCCGCCCCCAACTGCGCCGCCAGCCCGTCCAGGGCACGGGTCATGCGGGCCAGATGGAGGGACAGCCGCGCCGCCTCGTCCTGACCATCAGCGGTCAACAGGATCAGGCGGCGGCGGCTATCCTTCGGGTCGGGCTGACGGATGGCCAGCCCCTGTTCTTCCAGGGTCGCGATGCGCAGGGTTACCAACTGGTGCTGCTGTCCATAAGCCTGGGCCAGATCGGTCAGAGAAGAGGGGCCGTGGCGATGCAGGTACATCAATGCCGAGACGCAGATGGCGGGCGTGCGGAAGCCCAGCCGGGCCAAGTGCCGGGCGCTGTCATCCGTGATCTGCTGCGCTAACCGGTCGGCCAGCAGCGCCAGGAAAGCCGGACGGGTTTCCGGGTCCAGAAAGGAGAGTGAGAAAGCGGGGGTATCGGCGGCTGATTTCATAATGCGCAAATAATTGCGCAAACTATTGCGTAATGTCAAGGCACATAAAAATAGGGGGCGGACCCTGTCGATCCGCCCCCTCCCGAGTGACCCCGCCTCAGCGTCGGGGTATTGGGTGTCTTTATTCCGCCGCGGCCAGGAAGCCGCCCGACTGCCGGTGCCAGAGCTGGGCATAGCGCCCGCCCATGGCCAGTAGTTCGTGATGGCTGCCCTCCTCCACCACCTTGCCGCCTTCCAGATAGAGGATGCGGTCCATGCCGGTGATGGTGGACAGGCGGTGGGCGATGGCGATGACCGTGCGGCCTTCCATCAGGGTCCAGAGCGCGCCCTGGATCAGATGCTCCGACTCGCTGTCCAGCGCGCTCGTCGCCTCGTCCAGAACCAGGATGGGGCTGTCCTTCAGCAGAGCGCGGGCGATGGCCACCCGTTGGCGTTCCCCACCTGACAGCTTCACCCCCTGTTCGCCGACAATCGTGTCGTACCCTGTCGGACGCTTCATGATGAACTCGTCAGCATGGGCCTTCATGGCGGCGGCACGGATTTCCTCCAGGCTGGCGCCCGGCTTGCCATAGGCGATGTTCTCCCCCACCGTCCGGTGGAACACGCCCGGCTGCTGCGGCACCTCGGCCACCGCTTCGTTCAGGCTTTGCAGCGTGACATGGGCGATGTCCTGGCCATCAATCAGCACACGGCCATATTGCGGGTCATATTGACGCCGGATCAGGCGGACCAGCGTGCTCTTGCCCGCCCCCGACCTTCCCACCAGCCCCACCTTCTCACCGGGCTTGACGGTCAGGGTCAGGCCGTTGAAGACCTTGGTGCCGTCAGCAAAGCTGAAATGCACCTCCCGCAGTTCGATCCCGCCGGCCCGCACCCGCAGCGGCGGGGCGCCGACCGTATCGGTGATCTCATGCGGGGCGGAGACCAGATCCAGCGCCTCTGACAGCGTGCCCAGCTCCTCAAAGAAGGTCAGCATGCGATCGGACAGGTGCCAGACGGTGTTGGAAATCTGGAAGGCCAGCGTAAAGACCAGCGTGAATTCGCCAACCGTCATCCCGCCCGACAGGGTGCGGTGGATGGCGACCCAGACCAGCGCGCCCAGCAGCGCCACGATGGACAGCATCTGGAACAGCCGCATCGCCACCAGGAACCAGCGCAGCCGGCGCGACCGGAACCGTTCCTCATTCACGTAATGGCCCAGGAAGGACCGTTCGAACAGGGTGCGGGCAAAACCGCGGATCAGGTCCGCATTGGTGATGGCGTCGATAATCCGGCCCGACGAGCTGGACACAGCCTCGCTCATCTTCTCCGACAGCGAGAAGCAATGGCGGGCCAGCCAGCCGGACACGGCCACATAGACCACCATCCAGACCGCCAGCACGGCGGAAAAGACCGGCGACGCCGTCCAGAGCAGGGCCAGGGCCACGGCCAGCAGCACCACGACCCGGATCACATCCCACATCAGGATTTCGATCACGCCCAGGACAGCATTGGCCCCCTGCTTGATCTTCTGCCCCAGCTTTCCGGCGAAATTATCCTGAAAATAGCGGGGGCTGTGCCCCAGCAGCCAGGCGAACATCCGCTTCTGCGCCAGCGCCCGGATGGAGGGCGAGGTGTAGATATCCACGATCTGATAGACGCGGTACATGCCCATGCTGCCCAGCCAGATGGCCAGCAGCATGACGAACCAGCCCATCACACCCAGACCCAGCACGTCGTTGGCGGGCGCGCCGCCGGTGGCCTGCGTCAAAGCATCCACCACGGCCTTCAGGGCATAAGGCTCAAACGCCTCGATCCCCTGACCGATGGAGACGGCCAGCACCATCAGGGTCAGCCGGCCCGCGAACTTCTCCCGGATCAGGCCCCACATGAAGGCGAACGGCTTCGGCGACAGGGGCTTTGGCTGCTCCTGATCCTCCCAGGCGAAATCCTGGTCCTGACGCTCCAGACTATCAATACGCACCGCGCGCATCCCGGCGCGCAACATGCCGGCAAACATCTTCCACCCCATCTCCGGCCCAGGGCCATCCCCGCACCGCACAATACATCCGATATCGGAAGTGATGCGGTATGGTTAGGATTCTGTCAACGGGGAAAAAACTTTCCCGACGCATCAAATGGGCTTGGGCGTCGGCGGCGACCGCCGATGTGAAACATTGTGAGACACGGGGAGCGGTGATGTTTCGCAAGGCGTGGGGCGATGGGGGCGACGGTGCGGCGGTGGTCTGCGCACCCTTGTGAAACATGGTTTGCGGGGTGGTTTCAGAGGCGGTGGTGGGGTGCGCGGCGGCGCCTGCGCAACCCTGTGAAACATGGAAAGGGCGCGTGTTTCATTCGGACGGCTCCAACAGAAGCGGCAAAAAGCGGGCGTTTCCGGGCTTTGGGGGAGGCCGGATCGGGGTGGGCGCAGGGGTGGTGTTGATGGGGAGAGGATAGCAGGGATGGGGGAGGGAAGTCAGTAGTTGGGATGTGGCACCGGCGTGACCCCGCGCCGACCGGTGGTGCTTCGTGACGTCATCCCCTTGATGAGGGCGGCGATAGCCGCGACATGCCCCTATCGGCGCGACAGCGGACGTGTTTTGACTGAAAGCACGTTTTCTTCGTCATCCCGGCGAAGGCCGGGACCCAGGATCACAAGCCCGACCTGTCCACCTGCGTTGAGCGGGGCCAAACCCAACCGTTGCACGCATGGCCCCTGGGTCCCGGCCTTCGCCGGGATGACGAAGGGGGGAGGGGCAGTCTACGTAAACCCGATCTAACCGCGCCATACGCTGGGTCCCCGCCCGGCAAGGGGATTTCGAAGAAAATGCGATCCATCAGGCGGGGGAAGGGGTGTCGGGGCGAGGAAGGAGGTCGTGTTCGATGAGGGCGGCGATGATGAGGGCCAGCAGTGCCCTATCCGGCTCTTGCCCTGCTTCTTCGGCACTCTCGATATAGTCACTCCAATATAGCGCTATTTGCCGACCATGTGCGGCAGGGAGGCGGCAGAATAGCGGGAACAACAGGGTCAGTGCTTCCCGCGCCGCGGCCAGGGCGTCATCGAACCTTCTCGCCTCTTGCAGGCAATCCCGCAGAACAGAAATAGATAGTGCCAGAACGGGCAGGAAGGTGTCGGGCCGGCTTTCGACAAGGGTACGGCGGATCACCACGGCCTCCTCCACCGCCGCCAGTGCCTTCCCCCAATGCCCCAGACTGGACAGGTTGACTGACAAGTTGTTCAGGGCCATTGCCAAATCGGGTAAGTAAGCGTCAGGCCGTGTTTTGGCAAGGCTGCGGAAATGCCCCACTGCTTCGTCCACCGCAACTAGTGCCCGTTTCCCCCGCCCCAGGTTGGACAGGAGGACCGATAGGGTGTTCAGTGACACCGCAAGATTGAACTGGGAGACGTCGGGCTGTGTTTTGGCGAGGTTGCGGTAAAGGTCGACTGCCTCCTCTACTGCCGCCAGTCCCTCATCCAGTTGCCCCAGTTCAGATAGGCAACTAGAAAGGTTGTTCAGAGCCATTGCTAGGTCATGCAAGAAGGCGTCGGGTCGTCTTTTGGCGAGGTTGCGGTAAAGTGCTATGGCTTCATCAGCTGCAGCGAGTGCACTGTCTCGCTTTCCTAGGTATGATAAGTGGTTGGACAGGGTGTTCATGGCCGCTGCCAGATTGGGCAGGAAAGCGTTGGGCCGCGTTTTGACTAGGGTGCGATAAAGGCCGACCGCCTCCTCTACTGCCGCCAAAGCCTTTGCCGGCTGTCCTAGGTTGGAGAGGCGAATTGATAGGTTGTTCAGGCGCCCTGCCCTGAATGCCAGCACCTCCTCAGAGGCATCTGCCGGAAGGGGCCAATTGACCAGTTGTTGCTCCACCTCTGCTGCGATCTCAAGAAGTTCGGTCGTGTACTCTGGCATCAAGTCCGACAATGTCATTGCCTGTTCAAAACTCAGCCGATCCATTACCTCCCGAAACAAGTCAGCCATCGGCAACGGCTGTTCCAGTGCCACGCGGAAGGCGGGGACGGCCAGACGGTCGAAAGCTCGGTCCAGAATGGCGCGCAGCCAATCCTCCGTCTCCGGTTTGCGCGCGGCGAGGCGGTTCAGGATGGTCAGGGCGGTTTGGGCCTGGGCCTCGCTGGCATCTGGCCCTGTGGCGGTGGTCAGCAGGGGATCGGCGGCGGATGTGATGGTGCGCCAGACCAGATGTTCGCCCAGCAGGTCCGGTTCCAACCCACGCAACAGGTCGCCATCGCCGTAAAGCGGGTGCAGGGCGGTGAGCCACTGTTTCAGGGTTTCGCCGCTATGGTTCGCCAAGGCAGGCAGGCGACGGACCAGGGCGAGGGCATCGTTGCGGTGGGTGGGTGCAGACAGGGTCAGCAGGGTGACGATGGTGCAGATGTCGTCCAGCTTGGCATTATCGTCAGCGGTCAGGCGGGCAGCAGCGCGCCACACCCGCCGTTCGCGGGACAGCAGATGGTCAAGAATATCATCCTTCGTGGCGGCGGGCGGTTTGGTGCCGTCGCGTGCGGCCTCCACCGCCAGCAGGGCTCGGGCGCGGGCGAACAGGGGGAGGCCCAGATCATCGGGCGAGATGCCGGGTGTCTGTACCTGATCCACGGGCACGCCCAGCAGGGGGGCGAAATGGGTTGCCGCCTCGGTAAACACTTCCGCCGGGATGCCGGTGGGCAGGGTCGGCACCTCCAACGGTTCCGCGAGGCAAGCGGGGCTGCGCAGCAGGGGGCCGGCGGGGTCAGGCAGGCTCTTGCGGTTGGTCCACCAATCGCCTGCCTCCCGCTCCACCAACAGCAGGCGGAAGCGACCGGATGCGGCCCATTCCGCTGCCAGATCGGCGAAGCGTTGGACATCGCCCATGCGCCCGGCGGCATAATCAATGGTGATCAGGGTGGGGACGGTTTCATCGAACAGGTCGGCCAGCCTGATGTTGGACAGGTCAGGCAACCGGTCCACGAGAAAACCGGTACGCCACCCCTGCTGTTCCAACCGGCGGCAGAGTTCCAGGGCAAGGCGGGTCTTGCCATGGCCGCCGGGGCCGGTCAGCAGGCGCACGCCGACGCGGGCTTTGGTATTCGTCCAGGCCAGCAGCGTTTTCATTTCCCCCTCACGTCCAAGCAGCGAAAGCGTGGTGTGACGGGCGGTCAGCAGCTCGCTAGCCGACATTTCGGCAGCGTTTATTTGCGCGCCAATGTTTTGCGGCGCGTTGCGGTGCAACAGGGTCAGGCCGGCGAGGTGGTGTAAAGCGATTGCTTTGGGAAGATCGATGACCTTTTGTAGCAACTCCGACTGTCGGGACAGAAGCTCCCCGCGCCATGCGGCCTCCGTCTCTGCCAGATGCTCCTGCTGGTTCAGCAAATGGCGCAGCAGAATGTGCAGGACGTCGCGGCAGGCGCGCTTCTGGTGATCATGCTTGTCGAATCGGTCGAGTAGTTCGCCGGCGTTGGCCATGATCCTATCGGCCAGACTGTCGGCGTCGTAATTCTGTGTGGCGACCTGTTCGGCGGTTGGGTTGTGCCGACGCAGAAGGGTGAAGGCCGTATCGCGCACCCAGGGCCATTCCGCTTCTTGCAGCCGCTGGTAACTGTCGCAGGTGAGGATGTCGGCCTCAGCCGCCGCCAAGGCGGTGCGCAGCGGGGCGGGGGCACGTTGGAAAAGCCTGTCTGCGAAATTTTCCAACAGGTCGCCGGCAGCACCCTTGGCAGCCTCCGCCGGGCCGCTGAGGGTCCAGGCCAGCAGGCCCTTGGCCAGGATACCGGCAGTGATGATTCCAGTGGTCAAGAGAGGCATCGCAGCGCCTTAACGGGGTTACCCCTCAAGAATATGCGGTGCGGTGGGGTTGGGCAACTTTGGAGTGGTGAGGGTGGGGTGCCTTGGGCGGCTGGTGGGCCATGTCGGGCGCTTGGCCCCTGGGCCCCGCCTTCGCCGGGGAGGCGGTGAAGAGGGGGGCGGGTTAGCCCTCTTTTGGCGGCGCTTCGTTTGCGAAATGCCCCTCCGCCCAATGGTAGAGCGGCATCATCAGGCAGCCCAGTTCGCGGCCTTCCGGTGTCAGGGTGTAGCCGTCCTCCGCCGCGATCAGGCGGGCCTCACGCAGGTCGGTGAGGCGGGTGTTAAGGACCGAGGGGGAGATGTCTGCGCAGCGTTCGCGCAAGCTGCGGAAGGTCTGGCCCGGTTGTTGATGCAGTTCCCAGAGGATGCGCAAGGTCCAGCGGCGGCCCATCAGGTCCAGCAGGCGCATGATGGGGCGGGTGGAGCGGGGGGCCTTGAGGGACATGGCTTTGCTGGGTCCTTGGTGTGCTACGATTTTCGTAGCGCACGGCATGCGATTGCGCTACGAATTCTGTAGCACGAACGATGGCCGTGGAGGAATGATCATGCCGGCGCGTCTTTCACCTGTTGCCGCCCCCTATGATCCGCTGGTCGCCGCGCAGATTGAGCGACTGCGGCCGCCGGGCGCCCCGCCGCTGAGCCTGTTCACGACCTTGGCGCATAATCCGCGCGTGCTGTCGCGGCTGTTTGCGGGCGGGCTGCTGGATGCGGGGTCGGTCACGGTGCGGCAGCGGGAGCTGATGATCCTGCGCACCTGTGGGCAGGCGGGGGCCGATTATGAATGGGGGGTGCATGCGGCGCTGTTCGCGGGCGTGGCGGGCTTGAGTGCCGATCAGGTGGCGGCGACGCGGCGGGATAATCCGCTGGGGCCGGACTGGTCGGATGAGGATCTGCTGATCATGGATACGGCGGATGCGCTTTATGCCCAGGGCGATCTGACGGATGGGCAATGGGCCGCCCTGTCGGCGGGGTTTTCGGCGGCGCAGATCGTGGAACTGATCGCGCTGGCCGGATATTACCGGACCATCGCCCTGTTCTGCCGCACCCTGCGGCTGCCGCCCGAAGGGTTTGCGGGCGGGGTTAAGGAAGTGGCGGCGTAGCGCTTACTGTTCCGCATCGACGCTGGCATAGGCCTCGGCGGGGCGTTGGGGCGTGTAGTAATAGCCGGATTGCATCTTCTCCCGCTCCGCATTGGCTGCGATGCGGTCGATGACGGGTAGGGACCAAGCGGCGGCCAGAAGGCCCGTCCACAGAGCCACGACCATGACGCGATCGGCCATTTTCTTGCCATTGGCGCCAGTTTTTGGGCTGCTGGCTGTGACGCTGGACATTTTTGCCTCCGTGACCTCCTGGTACTCCCAGGCTGTGCATCAACTATGCCAATCAATCTTTGCCGGCTTCTTAACGGGCCGGTGCCCGAGCGGCGGCAAGGCTGTGACATTGTTGAGGCAGGGGGGTGAGGCAGGGGGAACTTTGGGGGGTTTGACGTGCGGATCGTGATGATGGCGCTGGGCTCGCGCGGGGATGTGCAGCCCTTTGCGGCTCTGGGTGTGGCGCTGGCGGCGCGGGGGCATGCGGTGCGGCTGCTGACCTATGGCAGCTTTGCCGATCTGGTGGCGGGCAGGGGTGTGACCCTGGTGCCGCTGGAGGGCGATATCCAGGCCGACCTGAAGGGACCGGAAGCCACGGCGATGTTTGCAGAAGGGGCCAAGCCGGGCCTCGTGATGGCGGCGATGCGCGCCTTTGCCGAGAGAAATGGCGAAAGCTGGGCCCGCTGTCTTCTGGACGAGGCGCGGACGGCGGACCTGCTGATCCCGGCGGGGGCCAGTGTGTTTGTCGGCGCGTCGGTGGCAGAGGCGCTGGGCATTCCCTATGTCCATGCCTATCCGCAGCCGACATTGCCGACCCGCGCCTTCCCCAGCGCCATGGTGCCGCCACAGGGCAAGCGTCCGGGGATTGGGAACTGGGCGCAAAGCTGGATGATATCCATCGTTTTCTGGCTGATTTTCGCCAAGATGGTGAACCGGGTCCGGTCCGAACTGCTGGGCCTGAAGCCCTACCCGTTCTACGGCCCCTATTGGCGATGGCAGCGGGAAGGCGTTCCTATGCTGATGGGATACAGCCCGGCGCTGGTGCCCCGGCCCGATGACTGGCACCCGGCGGCGCAGGTGGTGGGGGCCTGGTTCCTGGACCACCCGGAATGGGTGATGCCGGACGATCTGTCGGCCTTTCTGGCCGCCGGCCCCGCGCCCGTCTATATCGGGTTCGGCAGCATGATGCCGGGCGATCCGGTGAGGACCACGCGCATCATTGTGGAGGCGGTGCGCCAGGTGGGTTGCCGCGCCGTCCTGGCAGGCGGTTGGGGCGGATTGAAGCCGGAGGGGCCGACGCCCGACATCTTCCCTCTGGAGGCCGCACCGCATGACCGGCTGCTGCCGCATATGGCCGCCATTGTGCATCATGGCGGGGCGGGCACGACGGCGGCGGGGGTGCGCGCCGGTGTGCCGGCGGTGATCGTGCCGTTCCTGGCGGATCAATTCTTCTGGGCCTGGCGGTTGGAGGAACTGGGCGTGTGCGGCGGCATGCTGCGCCACCGCGACCTGGATGCCGATCAACTGGCCAATGCCATCCGCCGCTGCCTGGAGGATCAGGGCATGCGGGCGCGTGCGGCAGCGATCGGCGCCCAGGTGCGGGCCGAGGATGGGCTGGGCGCAGCGATGCAGGTGATTGAGGCGATGGAGCGCCGGTGAAAGAAAAATGGGCCGCCCGGTTGAGGGGCGGCCCGAAGTGGGGTGACAAGAAGAGAGAGAACCGTCGCCGTCCCCACCCGTGCCGGCGGGGACGAAACGGGTCTGCCGGCCTCACTTGGCCGGGCAGACGGCGTTGCCCGGATCGGCGTCCAGCTTCAGGTCGGTGACCGTCAGGCCCAGCCGACCCTCGGTGCTGATCACCACGGGTGCTTCGATGGCCGCCATCCGCGCCCCGGCGGCGGCAAAACATTTCAGGGAAATCTTGGTGGTCTGGAAGGTGCCCGGCTTGGCATCGGTCAGGATCTTGGTCAGGTCCAGATCGGCGCGGCAGTCGGGGCCGCACATCATGGAAACGAGAGCCTTGCCCGTCGGGGCCTGATCGACGCGGTAGCGCAGCGACAGGGTGACATCGCCGTTCGACTGCCGCGACAGATCGACGGCACGGCCGGAGATGATAAAGGCGCCACGGCCCGTGCCGTTCCAGGTCAGCTGCTTGGCATCTTCCTGGGCGGCCACGTCCACCGATTTCAAATCCACGACCTTGGCCGGACTGGTGCCGGTGGTGGTGGTGACACGCAGGTCGCCCACCTGATCGGCGATGGCCAGCGACCAGGGGGCGGGTGCACCACCCCGGCGGAAGAACACGCCGGTGGAGGAGCCGGAACCGGCGGGCACACCGCTATTCTCCGACAGCGGCGCCAGATCGCCCTTGTCCTTGTAGGTCAGGCCATAACCATAGGCAAATTGCGGGTCGTAATTGGCATCGCCCCGGTTTAGCGGCGTCTGTACCGCATTCTTGGGCCAGGAGAAGGACAGCTTGCCGTTGAAATCATATTTCACCTTGCCGTCCGCACCCTTGAACAGCACGTCGGCAACGCCATTGCCCTCGGTCCCCGGCAGCCATGCGGCCACGAACGCGTCGGACGCATTGATCTCCGGGTTCACCCACATGGGGCGGCCCGACAGGAAGACGGCGACGGTGGGAATGCCCTGGGCCTTCAGCTTCTTCAGCAGGGCCAGATCGGCCTTGTCGCCCGGCTGGAATTCCAGCGTCTCCACATCGCCCTGGAATTCGGCATAGGGTTCCTCGCCGAACACCACGATGGCGACGTCGGGCTTATCCTTGAAGGCGCCGGCCTTGTCATAGGCCACGGAGCCACCGGCGGCGGCGACCGTTTCCTTGATGCCGTCCAGGATGCTGGTGGCGCCGGGGAATTCGTCGTTGCGGTTGCCCGTGCCCTGCCAGGAAATGGTCCAGCCGCCCGCCTGCTTGCCGATATTGTCGGCCCCGTCACCGGCAACCAGAACCTTGGCCTTGGGCGACAGCGGCAGGACACCACCCTGATTCTTCAGCAGCACCAGCGACTTGCGCACCGCCTCCCGCCCGACGGCGCGGTTTTCCGGGCTGCCCAGGCTGGCGATGGCGGGAACGTCCTTGCGGTCCTTCGGCGCCGGCTTGTCGAACAGGCCGGCATGGAACTTCACGCGCAGGATGCGGCGGACCGCATCATCCAGGCGGGCCATGGGGATGGTCCCGTCCTTCACCTGCGCCAGCGTGTTCTTGTACAGCAGTTCCCAGCTGTCGGACGCCATGTACATGTCCAGCCCCGCGATCAGCGAGGTCGGGCAATTATACTTGGTGCAACCCGGCACCTGATCATGGGCGTTCCAGTCGCCCACGATGAAGCCGTTGAAGCCCATGCGGCCCTTCAGCACATCGGTCATCAGCTGCTTGTTGCCGTGATGCTTGATGTTCTGCCAGGAGCTGAACGAAGTCATGATGGTCAGCACGCCGGCATCAATAGCAGGCGGATAGCCGGCATTGTGCAGGCGGACCAGTTCTTCCTCAGTGATCTTGGCATCGCCCTGGTCACGGCCGCCATCGGTGCCGCCATCGGCCAGGAAATGCTTGGCCGTGGCCACCGTGCGGCCCGGCTTCATGAAATCCTTGGAGCCGATCACGCCCTGGATGCCTTCCACCACGGCACCCGCATAGGCGGCCACGATCTCCGGGTCCTCAGAGAAACCTTCGTAGGAGCGGCCCCAGCGGTCATCGCGGACGACGGAGAGGGCAGGGGCGAAGGTCCAGTCGATGCCCGTGGCGGCCATTTCGCGGGCCGTCACCTCACCCGTGCGGCGCAGCAGGTCGCGGTCGCGCGTGGCGCCCAGGGCGATGTTGTGCGGGAAGATGGTGGCCGCACCGATATTGCCGTGGCCGTGAACCGCATCAACGCCGAAAATCACGGGAATCTGGACGCGACCGGGCTTCTTTTCCATGGAAACCCGGTAGAATTCATCCGCCAGATCCAACCAGGCCTGCGCCGGGGCGCGGTCATCGCCGCCGGGACCGGAATTACCACCCGCCAGGATCGAACCCAGCGGATATTTGCGCAGGTCGGCAGGCTTGATCGTGGAAATGTCGCCCTGGATGGTCTGGCCAACCTTCTCTTCCAGGCTCATCTGCGCCATCAGCGCATCGATCTTCTTTTCGATCGCGGGGTCGATCAGGCGCTGCGCCTTCGCGGCGGGCCATTTTTCGGGATGCAGGGTCTGTGCGGGGGACGCCGTGCCATCGGCGGAAAAGGCCACATTGGCCGACAGTACCCCGCCCAGGCCGGCCACCAGGGCCAGTGCGCTGACAAGACCAAGGGCGCGGGCCAGCCGCGTGGTTCGCTTCGACGTCACTTGCATCCTCCCAATCTGCTTTCGTTCATTGTCGTCAGCGGCTTTTTGGTCCCGCCGACGAGCCTTGTCCTGACATCGTTGTCAGATGGAATGACACCAACATGACGGGCTGTCAACGCCCAAGTCTCACAATTTCGCCGAACCCTCCGGCCAAAAACCTTTTGAGGGATGGGGGCGGCTTGCCGGTGTCTCTGTCAACGCTGTCAGATTTGATGTCCGTAAGTCATCCAGCCTTCCGTTTCGGTGGGCCGCATGGTTACCGCTACCATAATTCTGCCATCCCCCGCAAAGCTTTACGCGGTCCGGGGGTGGCTGGCAGGGAAATTTTTGTATCGGCAATTGGCAGCGATGTCAATTCACCTATTGGCGGATTTTTCAGGATCTTGTTTCGCTGCACCTGCGAAAGAAACCCATATTTTCCGCCAATTTTTTGTAGATTTTAGGGGAGTCTGTATCCTTGCCAATTTTATGACAGCGTTATCAAAGCCTATTGACTGCGCTGTCAATATTGTCCAAGGTGTGGTCCGGGCGATGAACCATACCAAGAAGGCTTGTCCGCCCGATGCCGAGGGGGAGGAAACTGACATGGGCCCGGTCGCGGCGCAGGTCATGGGTTCTCATTAAATAAAGCAAAATGCCTTATTTGGGCTAAATCCTTACGGGAGGTAAAAAATGTCAGTCAAGTCTAAGCCCGGATTCTATCTGGGTTCTGTTGCTGCCATCGCGCTGGCGACCGCCATGCCGGCCCTGGCGCAGCAGGCGCCGGCCCCGTCGGCGCCTGCCGCCGAAGGCACGCTGGAAGAGATCATCGTTACCGGTTTCCGCGCCTCGCTGGCCAATGCGCTGCAGACCAAGCGCAATTCCAACGAGATCATCGAGTCCATCACCGCCGAGGATATGGGCAAGTTCCCGGACCAGAACATCGCGGAAAGCCTGCAGCGCCTGTCGGGTGTGCAGATCGACCGTGACAATGGCCAGGGCACCAAGGTCCGCATCCGTGGTCTGGACCAGAATGTCACGCTGCTGAACGACGAGATTTTCCTGACCGGTCTGGAAATCTTCACCCTGGGTGAAGGCCAGACCCGTAACAATGACAGCCTTGAGGGTGTGCCGTCCGAATTGCTGGGTGGCGTGGATGTCTACAAGTCGCCGAATGCCCGCCTGCTGGAAGGCGGCCTGGGCGGTACGGTCAACCTGAAGACCCGCAACCCGCTGGCGCTCGACCAGGGCTACACCATCGCCGGTAACGTGCGCGGGGCCAAGTCGTCGGGTGCCGATGGCGGCTGGAAGCCGCTGGGTGCGCTGGCGCTGGGTTACAACTGGGACGACAAGGCAGCCTTTATCGCCACCCTGTCCTATGACAAGCAGAACAGCCAGACGGACGTTCTGGGCGGTCAGAACCGCGGCAACTGGCGCTTTGCCGACCGTGGTGACAAGGCCACCGTCACCAAGAACTATTACGCGCCGGAATATCGCTATGCGACCGACCGCGAGCAGAGCCGCAAGCGTATTGGCGGTTCGCTGGCCGGTGCCGTGCAGCTGTCCGACAGCGTAGAAGTGTCGGGTGAGTGGTTCCATTCCGAACTGGACATCCTGACGTCCGAAGCGTCGGTGAAGTTCCCGTTCGCTATTGAAAGCCCCGGCCTGGACACCACCAAGCCGTACACGATTGACGAGAACGGCGTACTGATCAACGGCACCCTGATCGCCAATTCAGCGGAAGCCATCTCCTATGTCCAGAATTCCAAGATCGACAGCGACAATTTCGGCCTGAAGCTGAAATATGATGGCGGCGGCAATTTCCGCGGCTCTCTGCGTGGTGCCTATGCCAAGGCCGATCTGTTCTCTGACAGCGCTAACAACGACGTCCGTTACACGCAGTACAGCGTGCCGACGGCCGACCCGACCAGCCCGACCGGTTTCAGCCACAAGCCGGCCAATCCGGCGGCTCCGGCCAATTACCGTTTCAACTACAGCAATGGCAACGGCACGCTGCCGTCGATGACGCTGGCCACCACGCCGGACCTGTACACCAACCCGGCCTACGGCTATTTCAAGTCGCACTGGGTGTTCGGTGATCGTGCCGATCTGGAGAATTATTCGGTCCGCGCCGACGGCGAATATGATCCGGAATTCATTCCCGCCGGCAATGTCACCCTGACGGGCGGCTATCGCTATGCCTCGCGCGATGTCGACTATACGCGTGGCCGTTATCTGGCCAACCTGTCCGGCCGTGGCGAACTGGATGGCACCAAGTTCGGTCAGAAGTGGACGCCCTATGGCTACTTCATGGATGGCGCCATCGGCTTCAAGTCGTGCGAACTGCCCGCCGGCACGCCGGGTATTCCCAACCGCTGTAACAACCGCTTCGGCAATTCCGCCCCGGTCCTGACCCCGTTCCAGACCTTCACGGGTTCGTCGGGCCGCGTGGAGACGATCAACAACTTCTTCTCCTCCGGCGACATGGTCGGCGGCAAGATCCAGGTCCAGGATCGCAGCCAGATGAAGAATGGGGCGGAATGGATCCAGTCGCTGTATCCGACCCTGCCGTTCGCCTTCTACGAGGAGCCGCTGGAAAGCTTCCGCGTGAAGGAGAGCACCCATTCCGGTTACCTGATGGCCGATATCGGCGATCCGGGCGAGGGCTATCACATCAATGTCGGCGCCCGCCTGATCCACACCAACCTCACCGTCTATCAGAACCGCGCCACCGATCCGGACCCGGTTTATCTGGGTACCGACAGCTGGAACGGCGTTCTGCGTGACAGCGAGACCATCGCCAATGAGCGGTCCTACACTGACATCCTGCCCAGCCTGAACATGGTCTTCGACCTGGATGAGGGCCAGAAGGTGCGCTTCGCCGCCTCGCGCGTCGTTGCCCGCCAGAACCTGTTCGATCTGGGCCGTGGTTTCCGCGTCGACTTCACCCGCAACCCGACCACCAACCTGTTCGAAGCCACCAACGGTTCCGCCGGCAACCCCGATCTGGACCCGTTCCGCGCCTCGCAGTTTGACCTGGGCTACGAATATTATTTCGGCAGCCAGGGTCTGGTGTCCGCCGTCGGCTTCTGGAAGGAAGTGGACAGCTTCATCGGCAGCGAAACCAAGCCCGAATTCGTCATGGATCAGGCCGGTGGGCGCAACACCCCCATCGCCCGCCCAGTCAATGGCGAGGGTGGCCGCATCAAGGGCTTTGAACTGGCTGCCCAGTATGCCTTTGATTTCGGCGCCGGTTTCAACGTGAACTATACGTTCTCCGACAGCAAGTCGCCGATCCTCAACGATTTCGACAAGGGTCTGCCCATCCCCGGCGTGGCCAAGCACGCCTTCAATGGTCAGGTCTATTACGAGTATGAGGGTCTGGAGGCGCGCGTCTCCTACACCTGGCGTAACAAGTCGTTCGCGGGCAATTTCGGCTTCTCGGACGGTGCTACCACCCGTACGCTGGGTATCTGGAACCGTTCCTACGGCCAGCTGGATGCGCAGATCGGCTATCAGGTCACCGAGCAGATCGGCCTGACCCTGGAAGCGGTCAACCTGACCAAGGAAGACCAGAGCCAGTACCTGCAGTTCGGTAACCTGCCCTTCACCTACAGCTCCGGTTCGCAGCGCATCATGGCGGGCGTCCGGTTCAAGCTGGGAGCGGAGTGAGGTAGAGTAGAGTGATTATTGCCCCTCGCCCATCAGACGGGCGAGGGGCGTTTGGAAATTTATCAAAGAACAAGGCGCCGATAACAGGTGCCATCTGGGGAAGGAAACCGGGCATGGCGGGCAATCTTCCGGGCAGCATCCTGATTGTCGGGGGTGGTACGGCCGGGTGGATGGCCGCCGCCGCACTGGCCCGTGCCGTCGGGCGCCATACGCGCATCCAACTGGTGGAAAGCAGTGCCATCGGCACCGTGGGCGTGGGGGAGGCGACGATCCCCGCCATCCGGGGCTTCAACCATATGCTGGGCCTGGATGAGGCGGATTTCCTGCGCCATACCCAGGGCACCTATAAGCTGGGCATTGAATTCCGCGACTGGACCCGGCTGAACCACTCCTATTTCCACCCGTTCGGGGTGCATGGCGCCAGCCTGGATGCCAATTACACCCACCAATACTGGCTGCGCCTGAACGCCATGGGCGAGGGCGGGCGGCTGGAGGATTATTCGCTCTGCACCATCATGGCGGAGCAGGGGCGCTATATGGCGCCAGTCACCGACCCGCGCAACATCATGTCGGTGGTCGGTTCCGCCTATCATTTCGATGCCAGCCTCTATGCCGACTATCTGCGCCGCTATGCCGAACGCCTGGGCGTTATTCGCCTGGACCGTAAGGTGGTGGATGTGGCCCTGCGCGGGGAAGACGGGTTTGTCGAGGCCGTGATCTGTGATGGTGGGGAGCGGCTGGCGGCGGATTTCTTCATCGACTGCACTGGCTTTACCGGCCTGCTGATCGAAAAAGCCCTGAAGGCCGGGTATGAGGATTGGACGCACTGGCTGCCGTGCGATCGGGCCTGGGCCGTGCCGTCATCGGGCGATGGCCGTATCACGCCCTTCACCCGCTCCACCGCGCGGGAGGCCGGGTGGCAATGGCGCATCCCCCTGCGCCACCGGGTCGGCAATGGCCATGTCTTCAGCAGCGCCCATGTCAGCGAGGAACGGGCGCGCGAGGTGCTGCTGGCCAATATTGACGGGCAGGCGCTGGCCGAACCGAAGTTGCTGCGCTTCGTCACGGGGCGGCGCAAACAGGCCTGGGTCAAGAACTGCCTGTCGCTGGGTCTGGCGTCAGGCTTCCTGGAGCCGCTGGAAAGCACGTCGATCCACCTGATCCAGACGGGCATCACCAAACTGCTGGATTTCTTCCCCGGTCGTCAGATCGACGGGGCGGAGGTGCGTGAATATAACGCCCTGGCGCAGGGTGAGTTCGAGGCGGTGCGCGACTTCCTGATCCTGCACTATCACGTGACGGAACGGTCGGACAGCGCGTTCTGGAACCATTGCCGGACCATGGACATCCCCGACAGCCTGAAAAGCCGGATCGAGCTGTTCCGCCGGCGCGGGCGGGTATCGACGCGGACCCGCGCCCTGTTCACCGACACCAGCTGGATCGCGGTGATGATCGGGCAGGGGATCATGCCCGAAACCTATGACCCGCTGGTCGATCTGCACCCGTTGCCGGCGGTGCGCGACCGGATGGCGACCATGCGGGCACGTATCCGGCAGGCAGCAGACAGCATGCCGACGCATGAGGCGTTTTTGGGCAAGCAGGCGGCGGCGTAGGGGCTGTGTCGCATGCGGGCTTCGCCCTTATGCGACCTACGAAGTCGGCGATTTACCGCAGGTCGCATAAGCGCAAGCGCATGCGACAGGTGTCATTACAGCCAGCCCCGCCGCTTGAAATACAAGAACGGCACGATGACCGAGATGATCATCAGGGCGATGGCCAGTGGATAGCCAAAGGGCCAGTCCAGTTCCGGCATGAAATGGAAGTTCATGCCATAGATGCTGGCCACCAGGGTCGGCGGCAGGAACACCACCGCCGCGACCGAGAAAATCTTCACGATATTATTCTGCTCAATCCCCACCACGCCCAGCAGCGCATCCAGCTGAAACGCGATGTTGGAGGACAGGAAGGCGGTGTAATCGGCCAGCGACTGCGCATCCTGGCTCAGCGTCTTCAGGCGCGCCCGCAGGGTCTTTTCATTGGCCAGTTCGCGCACCGTGCCCGTGAAGGCGATGATGCGGGTCAGGGTAACCAGGCTTTCCCGCGCCTTGGCCGTCAGATCATGGGCGCGCGCGATCCGCTTTAGCAGCAGATGCTGCTGATCGGAATTCAGATGACCCGTATGCCCCTCGATCAGCAGTTCGCGGGCCACCGCCGTCACGTCGCGGCCCGCCCCTTCCAACACGTCGGCGATGCGGTCCAGGATGGCATCCAGCAATGCCAGGAAGCTGGAGATACCATTGTCCAGCCGCACACCCTGCTTCGTCACCTGATTGTGGAAGCCGTAGAAGGGCTTGGGATCATCAAAGCGCAGGGTGATCAGGGTATCGCCCGTCAGGACGAAGGTGATGTCCATCGTTTCCGGCACGGGCGCATCGGCGCGGCACAGGACCGTGGCCGTCATGAAGGCGCCGCCCGCCTCGCGATAGACGCGGCTCGACAGCTCGATCTCCCGCATCTCTTCGCGGGTCGGAAGCTCGATCCCGAAGGTCTGTTCCACCAGTTGCCGGTCGGCGGTGCTGGGTGCATTCAGGTCGATCCAGCAGGCCTGTCGCAAAGCCTCCACCGACGGCACGCCGTCCAGCGGTTCGTTTCGACCCTCGATCATGCGGTAGGCGCGTATCATCGGCCTTCTCCCCCGCGTCATGTGCTTGCTGACACCTCGCCTTTACCCGTTCCGGCGCCGCGGGGAAAGCGATGTTTCGCCGCAGGGCAGCAGAAACCGGGGCTGGCGTGTCGGCGCGGTTCCGGGTACATGCTTTCCCTCATGAATCCGCTGCTGAAACTCGCCCTCGAAGCGGGGCCGCTGGCCCTGTTCTTCGTCATCAACACCCGTTACGGCCTGATGGTCGGTACGGGCGTGTTCATGGTTGCCACCGTGGTGGCGCTGACCGTCAACTGGCTGCTGGAACGCCGCCTGCCGGTGATGCCGCTGGTGGGCTGTTTCTTCGTGCTGGTGTTTGGCGGCCTAACGCTGTGGCTGAATGATGAGCTGTTCATCAAGATCAAGCCGACGGTCGTCAATCTGCTGCTGTCCGCCAGCCTGTTCGTTGGCATGGCCATGAAGCGTAACCTGTTGAAGGTTGTGCTGGGCGCGGCCCTGGACCTGACGGACGAAGGCTGGCGCATCCTGACGGTGCGTTGGGCCTGGTTTTTCTTGGTTCTGGCCGTGCTGAACGAGATTGTCTGGCGCAATTTCGGCACGGAAATGTGGGTGAATTTCAAGGTCTTCGGCATCATGCCGCTATCGCTCGTCTTCTCCATGGCGCAGATTCCGGTGATCATGAAGCATCAGCGCGCCGAGGATGGCGGGGACGCGGCGGCATCGTGACGGATAACCGCACCTGGTTCGATGATCTGGCCGTGGGCGAGGTCCAGCGCTCACGCACCCTGACCGTGGACCGCGCGGCGATGCTGGATTACGCCCGCCGCTACGATCCCTGGGATTTTCATGTGGATGAGGAGGCGGCGGCGCAGACGCATTTCGGCGGCCTGATCGCTAGCGGCGGCTATACGATCTCGCTCTCCTATATCCTGGGTCATGAAGCCATGGCCAAGGATGGCAAGCCCTGGGCCTTCCTGGGCGGGTTCGACTGGATGCTGAAATTTCAGAAGCCGGTCAGGGCGGGGGATACGCTGTTCCTGACCGACACGATCCTGGAACTGACCCCTTCGCGCAAGGGCGGGCGGGGCATCGTGAAATTCCGCCGGGAGATGTGGAACCAGGCGGGAGAGGTCGTGCTGTCGATTGATATTGTGGGGCTGGTGGCGGCTCGTACCTGACGCCCTATACGCCCGCATAGGCTGCGTTTTGTCGGGCCGCTTGTTAACCTTGATGCAACGCAGCAATCAAGGAAACAGACCATGGACCGCGCCCGCGCCGCCCTGACCGCCTTTCGTGCCAATCCAGACACGCTGGACGATCTTTATCGCGCCATCTGTCAGGATATTGTGGAGCATGTCGGGTCCAGCCGCGCCTCCATCTGGCTATTCAATGGCGTGAAGGATGCCATCACCAGCCAGTGCCTGTTCGACAGCCGTGACGGCACTTTCAGCAGCGGCGTCACCCTGTCGGAAGACGATTTCCCGCAATATTTCGATGCCATCAAGCGCGACCTGAAGATCGTGGCACCGGATGCCGAACATCATCCCGCCACCTCCTGCTTTGACGAGATCTACTTCACGCCGCTGGATATCCGCTCGCTACTGGATTTCGTGATCCTGGAAGGCAGCAGCCCTATCGCGGTTCTGTGCTGTGAGCATTGCGGCGTGATCAAGGATTGGACCGAGGCGGATGTGAAGTATCTGCACCAGATGTCGGCTGTGCTGGGCATGACGTTCAAGGTGCGGGCCAAGGCGGGGTAACTGGCACCATCCAGTTACAATAACGCGGCGCCGCATGCTTTCCATTTCGCAATGAATTCAGTTGGTAACGCCGGGGTAACGCTGCTTGCGCCCGTCCCGGCGGCCCTCCCATGATCCCCCCGGTTTCGATCCAACGGGGGGATTTTTCATGTCGCGTCTGGTCCGTGTATCCGCGCTCGCCTTTCTCGCCCTTTCCGCCGGCGGGCTGCTGGGCGCCTGTTCCATCAATGTCAATGACGGGGAGTATGAGAATGGCAAGTACCATGCCCCCCGCACCGCCACCGATATCTGCCGGCGCGAGGTGGACCGGTCGTTCGGGGACCGTTACCGCATTGCCTTTGACCTGCCGGAACTGTCGACCAACGGCAATGTCCAGACGGTGCAGCAGCCCTTTACCATGGCCAGCCGCAAGGACGCGTTCGAGGCCCCGCAGCGCCGGACCCTGCGCTGCACCATCACGGATGGGGTACTGACGCAGGCCCTGCCGAACTGAACGGCATTGATGCCGGTCATGAAAAAGGCCGCCGGGAGTGATCCCGGCGGCCTTTTCATTTCCAACCATCCGTGACGCGTTATGCGGCGCGGGCGGCCATCAGCTTCTTGATTTCGGCGATGGCCTTGGCGGGGTTCAAACCCTTGGGGCAGGTCTGGGTGCAGTTCATGATGGTGTGGCAGCGATAGAGGCGGAACGGGTCCTCCAGCGCGTCCAGACGCTCGCCCGTCATTTCATCGCGGCTGTCGGCGATGAAGCGATAGGCCTGCAACAGAACCGCCGGACCCAGATACCGGTCGCCATTCCACCAGTAGCTGGGGCACGACGTCGTGCAGCAGAAGCACAGGATGCATTCGTAGAGACCATCCAGCTTCTCACGCTCTTCTGGGCTTTGCAGCCGTTCGCGCGAGGGGGCGGTGCTCTGCGTCTGCAGCCAGGGCTTGATGGAAGCCAACTGCGCGTAGTTCTGGTTCAGGTCGGGGACAAGATCCTTCACCACCGGCTGATGCGGCAGCGGGTAGATCTTGACGTCGCCCTTCACCTCGTCGATCGGCTTCAGGCAGGCCAGCGTGTTGCGCCCGTCGATATTCATCGCGCAGGAGCCGCAGATGCCCTCACGGCAGGAACGGCGGAAGGTCAGCGTGCTGTCCACATCGTTCTTGATGTGGATCAGCGCGTCCAGAACCATCGGACCGCACTTGTCCAGGTCGATCTCGTACTTGTCTTCACGCGGGTTTTCGCCCGAGTCCGGATCGTAGCGGTAGATGCGGAAGGTGCGGGTGCGCTTGGCATCCGCAGAAGCCGACTTGACGGTCTTGCCGGGCACGACCTTCGAGTTGGCGGGCAGGGAGAATTCAGCCATGGATGAAGCCCTCTCAGATCGTGACTTAGTAGACGCGCTTCTTCGGCGGGAACACTTCCACCTCGTTCGTCAGGGTGTAGAGATGGACGGGGCGGTAATCGATGGTCGACTTGCCCGTCTCATCCACCCAGACGGTGGTGTGCTTCATCCAATTCTCGTCGTCACGCTCGCTATAATCCTCACGCGCATGGGCGCCACGGGATTCCTTGCGGTTGGCACCGGAATTGATGGTGGCGACGGCCTGGTACATCAGATTGTCCAGTTCCAGCGCTTCCACCAGATCGCTGTTCCAGATCATGGAGGTGTCGCTGACCTGCACATCCGGGCGCTTGGCCCAGACGTTCTTCATCAGCTCCACGCCTTCGTCCAGCACCTCACCGGTGCGGAAGACCGCGCAGTTATTCTGCATGATCTTCTGCATCTCAAGACGCAGATGGGCGACGCGGGTGCCGCCCTTGGCAAAGCGGGCCTTGTCCAGACGGGCCAGCGCCTTATCGGTGCTGTCGTTGGAAATGGTCTTGTGCGGGGCGCCCTTCTGCACGATCTCCGCCGCGCGGATGGCGGCGGAACGACCGAATACCACGAGGTCGAGCAGGGAGTTGGAACCCAGGCGGTTGGCACCATGCACCGACACGCAAGCCGCCTCGCCGATAGCCATCAGGCCGGGGACGACCTGATCGGGGTTTTCGGCGGTGGGGCGGATGACCTCGCCACGATAGTTCGTGGGGATGCCGCCCATGTTGTAGTGAACGGTCGGCAGAACCGGGATCGGCTCCTTCGTCACGTCCACGCCGGCAAATACGCGCGCGCTTTCGGCGATGCCGGGCAGGCGGGCATGGATGACTTCCGGCGCCAGATGCTCCAGGTGCAGGTGGATATGGTCCTTGTTGGGACCGACACCGCGACCTTCACGGATTTCGATGGTCATCGAACGGCTGACCACGTCGCGGCTGGCCAGGTCCTTAGCGGACGGGGCATAACGCTCCATGAAGCGCTCACCGGCGCTGTTGGTCAGGTATCCGCCCTCACCGCGCGCACCCTCGGTGATCAGACAGCCGGAGCCGTAGATGCCCGTCGGGTGGAACTGCACGAATTCCATGTCCTGCAACGGCAGGCCGGCGCGCAGCACCATGCCGCCGCCGTCGCCAGTGCAGGTATGGGCCGAGGTGGCGGAGAAATAGGCACGGCCATAGCCGCCGGTGGCCAGAACCGTCTGGTGACCGCGGAAGCGATGGATGGTGCCATCGTCCAGGTTCCAGGCCAGCACGCCCCGGCACACGCCTTCCTCGTCCATCAGCAGGTCGAGGGCGAAATACTCGATAAAGAATTCGGCATGGTGACGCAGGCTCTGCTGATACAGCGTATGCAGCATGGCGTGGCCGGTACGGTCGGCGGCCGCACAGGTGCGGTAAGCCTGACCCTTGCCGTATTCGGTGGTCATGCCGCCGAACGCGCGCTGATAGATCTTGCCTTCAGCGGTACGGCTGAACGGCACGCCCTGGTGTTCCAGCTCGATGATGGCGGGGATGGCCTCGCGCACCATGTATTCGATGGCGTCCTGGTCGCCCAGCCAGTCCGACCCCTTGACGGTGTCGTACATGTGGTAGCGCCAGTCGTCATCACCCATGTTGCCAAGGGCCGCCGAGATGCCGCCCTGGGCCGCCACGGTGTGGCTGCGGGTGGGGAACACCTTGGTGATGCAGGCGGTCTTCAGCCCCTTTTCGGCCATGCCGAAGGTGGCGCGCAGGCCGGCGCCACCGGCGCCAACGACAACCACGTCATATTCGTGGTCGATGATCTTGTAAGCGGTCGCCATGATGTCAGGCTCCGAAAGCGATCTTCAGGACGGCAAAAGCGCCGGCGAGGAAAAGGGCCAGGGCCACCAGCTTGGTGGCGCCGATGGCGAAGACCTTCGCCAGCTTCCCGTGGATATAGTCCTCGTAGACTTCTTGCATACCGTATGCGGCATGATGAAACAGGAAGCCCAGAAACAGAACGGTCAGGATGACCGGGCACGGGTGCTTGAAGGTGGTAACCACCTCCTCATACGGTGCGCCGATCAGGCTGATCACCAGGATGATGAACAGGATCGTCAGCACCGCCAGGGCGGCGGACGCGATGCGGTAGCCCAGCCAGGCCTGTGCGCCCGTCTTGGCAGAACCCAGACCGCGGGCGCGGCCGATGGGCGTGCGGAAGCTGTTGGTATCGTTAGCCATCATGTCCCCCGTCAGACCGCGAAAGCCACGACCCAGGTCACCACGGTCGCCACGACGGCGCCGCCGATGACCAGCTTGGCGCTGGAATAGGATTGTTCCAGGGTCAGCATCTTCGCACCATCCCAGATCAGGTGGCGCAGGCCGTTCAGCAGGTGGTACCAGAGCGCCGCCGTCCAGCCGAACATCAGCAACAGGCCGATGGGCGAGGCGATGAAGCCGCTGGCCGTCGCATAGGCATCCGGCCCTGCGGCGGCGGCGACCAGCCACCAGACCAGCAGCAGCGTGCCAACGGTCAGCCCCACGCCGGTGATGCGGTGGGCGATGGAGGTCAGGGCCGGCAAGGGCAGCCGGTAGACCTGCAGGTGAGGGGACAAGGGCCGTTGCCGCTTGGCCGCAGGCGTGTCGGTCATTTCTCTTTCGTCCTTGGTGCTGGCCGGGGTTTGCCCACGCCCTCCCCCCGCCAAGGGAGCTGACGTCCGGTGGCGGGACCACCGGCGGTTTATGAGACAAAGAAATCGCCGAAGTGACTTACGCCTAACCCCCCGTCTCGTCAACGCTTCGGCACTGCGGTATTCGTGGTGTCCGCCCCCCGACCTTGGCATGGCCTGCCTGTTTTTCAGCATGGCAGCATGTTCGCCTGCTGTTTTGCCGCGAGAGGATGCCGATTTATGCTGTCGCCCGATCGCATCGACGATATTGCCCTGTTGGAAGACCTGTCGATGACGGCGTGGCCGGCACCGCGCCGCATTATTCACAAGGGCTGGGCGCTGTATTTCGCAGGCGGCCATACGGGGCGGGCCAATTCGGCCAATGCCATGGTGGCGATGAACGCCATTGACGATGCCACCATCGACATGGTGGAGGCGGAATATCGCCGTCAGGGACTGCCGCCGCAATTCCGCCTCACGCCCCTGTCACCGCCCGACCTGGGGCTGCGGCTGGCGGACCGGGGTTACGGCATCGCCAGCCAGAGCTTGGTGCTGTTCCGTCCGCTGGATGGGATCACGGCGGCGGCACCGGATGCGGCGGTGCGGGTGCAGGAAAGGCTGGATCAGGCCTGGATGGATGCCTATCGCCGCATGGTCCCTGTGCCCGAGCCGGAGATGCCGGCCCTGCTGTCCATCCTGAACGGCATTGCCGCCCGCCCACGCTTTGCGATGCTGTGGCAGGATGGGGAGCCGGTGGCGGCCTGCCTTTGCGTCCTGGATCGCGGATGGGCCGGATTTTACAAGGTCGCCTGTCGTCCCGACCGGCGGGGGCAGGGGCTGCCGCGTCGGTTGATGGCCGA
Source organism: alpha proteobacterium AAP38 (assembly GCA_001296005.1). Classification (GTDB taxonomy): domain Bacteria; phylum Pseudomonadota; class Alphaproteobacteria; order Azospirillales; family Azospirillaceae; genus Niveispirillum. Next base: position 36,340 of record LJHR01000009.1, read on the forward strand.
TATGCTCTCGCGCGTTGTGGGGGAAGGGGCGGTGGGCGCCTATCTCCAGGTCGGCACTGCCAACGCGCCTGCCCTGGCCCTCTATGCACGGCTGGGGTTCCGGCATCTTTATGATTATGCGTATGCGAAACTTGGGTGATGCTGGTTGACAGCCAATGACCTGTCGGCCTTTCTGGTGCCGGTAAATAAAAGTCATATGCATTTAATGTTAAATTGATTGCAAGTGTGTATGGTTAATGTTAGTTTCTGCCTGTCTCACGACAAGGCGGTCATTTGGCGCATCTACAGAACGTAGATGTGAGCCGCCTTTCTTTATCCGCACGGCACTCAAGCAGCAAAGCCGCCTCTGGTCTTTGCCGTTGGAAAGGAACAACCATGTCTATCGCTGCCCAAGCCGCTTCCGCGGCCGCTACCGCTTTGCCTAATCCTTTGCCCCCGCCGAACTGTATGCCGTATCTGACAAACGGCTTTGATCCGCTGCAATCATCCTTCCTGACGCAGCCGATCTTTCAATTGACCTATGCGAATGGCACCCAGAGCCAGTTCAACGGCGTCCCCTGCTCCATCCCCGATGGGGTGGTCTTTATGGAGCGTACGGAGTTCGGGTATAGTAATTCCGAACATTTCATGCGGACCGTCTCTGATTTCAAATATTCATTCTCGGTCGCTGTTTCTGCTGGCCTGCATGGCCAAAAATATTCGGGCAATTTTTCCAGCAAGCTGACCTATGGTGCCAGCTTCTTCAGTGATGTGACGAAGGAGTATTTCCTGACATTCGCGTCGCAGCAATGTTATAGTATCCTGCGTGATTGCGGTGCGGCGCAGGCGTCGCTGACATCTGGCTTCAGTGCCGATTTGGCAGCACTGCCTGCCACGATAACCTCCAGCAACGACTATCAGGCCTACGCCACCTTTTTCCAGAAATACGGGACCTATTTCCTGGTTTCTGGTGTGTTTGGCGGGTTCATGGCGAAGGCGACCACCATCTCCAAAAGCGTGGTGAAGGCCGCCGATCACGCGAAACTTCAGACCGCGATCTCCGGCTCGTTCCAGACGGAGATTGGCAAGGTTACGGGCAGCGCCAGCGCCAGCTACAGCGATAGCCAGTACTTGGATCAGTATCAGGACGACATGTCATCGACCATCAGCGCGGTTGGCGGCACCTATGCGCCGGACCAGCCCGCCTCGTTCTTTGCCTCCTGCTACAGCAATCCCGTGCTGTTGCTGGGTCTGGGCACGGCGGGACTGTCGCCGGATATATTGCCCTTGTCGGCGCTGATCACCGGCGCGGATGCGGCTACCAGGGTCGCGACAATGGATGCCGCAGCGCGGGTCTATCTGAACACCCCGCATATCAGCACGCCCGACCCTGTCCGGGCATCGACATTGAACCAGTACAATGTGGATACGATCCTCACGGCCTATACCAACTATGCCGTGGATGGCGCGCGCGGCTATACCACCGGTTCTGTCGGCCCGGCGGATGCGGTGGCGGTGCCCTGTGCCTATGCCTCTGGCCATCTTTATGGCCAGGATCAGCGCTATGCCTGGATGGCCAGCCTGGCGCTGCCGGTGCAGCAGGGACTGCGCGCGGAACTGGCGCAGACCACGACCTTTGGCACCCCGCTGCTACCCGTGTTCCAAAGCTTCGCCCTGGGTCGGGCCGATGGCAAAGCATCCGTTCTGGGGGCGTCCAGCAGCCTGTCTGTCTCCACGGCTGAGCCATTGACCCTGGCAGCGACCAGCGACGGCTTTCTGCTGGTGTCGCTGAAATATGGCGGCAGTGGTGCCCGTGGTTCTGCCACCGTCACGGTCGATGGTCTGCTGCGGGGGGCGGCCTCCATCCATTACTATCCGGGTGATGATGTGCATTATCCGCAGGAAAGCGTGCTGGTGCCCATCTGCAATGGTGAAACCTACACGCTGACCTGCGACACCACCTTTGGTGACGTCACCTATGCGGCGCAGTGGACGCCCCTGTCCGGCGCTTTATGCTTCCAGCCGGCGCAGCAGGCGCTGGCCTATGGCCCGCCGCAGCCCGGCGCTCTGCCCCTGACGGTTTCCAACGTGCCGACCGATGGGTTCCTGGTCTTCGTGATTGACGGACGGAACTGCGACCAGACCATCGGATACGGCACGATCGAGATGGGGCCGACCGGAACGGCACTGGGTCCGGATGCTGCCATGTCGGCGACATCGGTCAATTTCTATCCCGGTGCCGATACCTGGCTGGGGTGCAACAGCGCTGTCCTGCCGGTACCGAAGGGGTGGTCGTACAATGTGACGTTCGACTACTCGTTCGCACAGCCATCGGCCGCCTTGTGGTGGGTGCCGCTGGTCAATCCGACCGACCCGACGCAATGGGCCGGGAACTGAGCAGCATGAAGAGGCCTGTCACCCTGTCCTTCCAAGGAGGGCGGGGGGACAGGTCCCCCCTTAATCATGCCGTGCCTGGGCAAAGGTCGCCCCTTCAAGGTCGGCCCCGTCCAGTTTGGCCCCGCGCAGATCGGCGCCGGTAAAGTCCGTGCCCCGCGCGATGGCCCCGCGCAGGTCGGCATTGCGCAGGTCGGCCCCTTGGAATCGCGCACCGGACAGGCGGGTGGGCCAGCGGCGGTCGGGCATATCGGCGCTGACCAGCGGTGTCAGGTTGGCACCCTGAAGGAAGGCCCCGCCCAGATGGGCGCGTTCCAGGTTGGCGCCGCGCAGATCGGCGCTGCCCATCTGGGTGTCGCGCATATCGGTGCATTCCAGGTCGGCCATGACCATGCAGGCGTTGGTCCATAGGGAACGACGGGCCAGCGCGTAAGGCATTTTTGCCGCCGTGACATTTCGCCCGCGCATGTCCAGGCCCATAAGGTCGCGTCCGCTGAAATCGGCACGCTTGCCACTACGCCCCGCGGTCACCACCCAATCGGCATGGGCAGCCAGCAGCACCTCCACCGGTTCGGCCCCGTCCATGGTGCCGGGTAGCAGGGCGCCGGTGCGCTTCAGATCGTTCATGGCGTGCGGGTCCAGGATAGCGCCCCGGAAATTCGCCCCCTCGGCCAAGGCATCGCGCAGGATGGCGTCGGTCAGGACGGCGCCCGCGAAATCCGCCTCCTGCAACTGCGCGCCCTGAAGATTGGCGCCGTCCAGCATGGCGCCCTTGAAGTTGGCTCCGCGCAGATCGGCGCCGCGCAGATCGACATGGCGCAGATTGGCATCGGTGAAATCCGCCTTCAGCGTGATGGCCCCGTTCATCTTGGAGCCGGAGAAATCGGCATTGTTGGCGATGACAGCGGCCAGATTGGGGATGCGCCCATCAAAGGCCTGGGGCAGGGGCTTGCCGCCGCGATAGACGGCCAGCACCGCCTCGCGCACATCGGTGTCGCGCAGCTTGGCCTTGGTCAGGTCGGCGCCGCGCATGGTGATGCCGCGCATGTCGGCCTTGGACAGGTCCGCCTGCTGCAAATTGGCCAGACGCAGGTCGGCAGCGAACAGATTGGCCCCGATCAGCCGTGTCTTCACCATCTGCGCCTGATCGAAGCGCGACCCGGTCAGTTCAGCGCTGCGCAGGTCCATGTTGGAGAGGTTGACGCCGCGCAGGTCGCACAGCACGAAAATGGCGCGCTGACCGCCGATGCGGCCCTCCATCAGCTTGACGTGACGGCGCAAAGCTTCCAGCAGCTCCTCGGTCGAGGGGCGTCGCCAGGTCGGTTCCGCCGGTTGTGCCGCTTCCGCCGTCAAGCCTGCGCTACCTTCCCTATCGCTGGTACGGGATGGGGTTTAGAAACCCCTATCGGCACTATGCCAGAGCTTTAAAGGCTTGCACACCAAAGTATGAATGCCAAAGGATCATATCCACAGCTTTTCGTTTTGCTTCGCAGTCGCAAAACAGCGTTGTCAATTTTGCGCCCTCAGTCGCCGCCGGACCAAGGGTCATAAATGATGACCCTTGGCTTTAACTGACAAACTTCCGGGCGTTGGCCACCATGGTGGAGTACATGGTGCGGATGAAATCCGTGGGCCGCAGACGGCCCAGCGGGATGTTCTCCGACGCGTAGGTGACCAGCTCCTCCGGCGGTTTCACCGGCACCACTTCCAGCCCCGATTTGCGCAGGGCATCGACCACCGATTTCGCCTGCTTCATGTAATCCTCATTGAAGAAGGACTTGTCGGCGTCCTTGATGGACTGGGCGATGATCTCCTGAATGGACGGCACGCGCGCGTTCCTTAGGGGCTGGAATGAAACTGTGCGGGGGAATTAACCATCAATCCCGGCGCGGCGCAATTCCGGCCCCAGCCGGCCCGCCACAAACAGGAAGAACATCCGGTAATCGGCGATCAGCGACCAGAGAGGATAGGTGAAGGTGGCGGGCTTGTTATGCTCCACCAGGGCGTGGGACATCCAGGCAAAGAAATAGCCCGACAGGGGCATGCCGATCAGCCAGAGCGGCTCCAGCGTGGCACCGAACATCGCCAGGCAACCCAGCGCAATGGCGCTGCCCACATAGTGAAAACCGCGCGTCACCTTCTTGGAATGTTCGCGCAGATAGAAGGGCCAGAAGGCCTCGAACGTCTGGTACTCACGCTGTGCCATGGGTGCAATCCTCCCGCCACATGGGCGCTTAGGTCATTTTCTTGCCATCTTGCTGCCCAACGCATAAGTCAAAGCGTTCGTCGGGGCTTGTCAAGGTGCCGGATGTTGCGCCTTCGCCCCGCTGTTTCATCCTACTGATTTGAGGGCCGGGAAAATGGGTTACAAGGTCGCTGTCGTTGGCGCCACGGGCAATGTCGGCCGGGAGATGCTGCAGACGCTGGCCGACCGGAACTTCCCGGTGGGCGAAATTGTGGCCCTGGCGTCGGAGCGCTCGGTCGGTCAGCAGGTGTCGTTCGGTGAGGATCAGGTCCTGAAGGTCCAGGATCTGGCCAAGTTCGACTTCTCCGGCACCGATTTCGTGCTGTCCTCTCCCGGTGCCAAGGTGTCGGCCCAGTTCGCGCCGCGTGCCGCCGCCGCCGGCGCCTGCGTCATCGACAATACCAGCCATTTCCGCATGGACCCCGATGTGCCGCTGGTCGTGCCGGAGGTCAATCCGCACCATCTGGCCGGCTGGCGCAAGAAGGGCATCATCGCCAATCCCAACTGCTCCACCATCCAGATGGTGGTGGCGCTGAAGCCGCTGCATGATCTGGCGAAGATCCGCCGCGTCGTCGTTTCCACCTACCAGTCGGTGTCGGGCGGCGGCAAGGAGGCGATGGACGAACTGTTCACCCAGACCCGCGCCATCTATGTCAATGATCCGGTGGAAAAGAAGAAGTTCACCAAGCAGATCGCTTTCAACGTCATCCCGCATATCGACAGCTTCATGGACGATGGCATGACGAAGGAAGAGTGGAAGATGGTGGTGGAGACCAAGAAGATCCTTGACCCGTCCATCAAAGTGACGGCCACCGCCGTGCGCGTGCCGGTCTTCATCGGCCACTCGGAATCGGTGAATATCGAGTTCGAGAACCCGATCACGGCGGACGAGGCCCGCAAGGCCCTGCGCGCCTTCCCCGGCATCTCCGTCGTCGATCACCGCCAGGACGAGGGCTATGTCACCCCGGTTGAAATCGCCGGCGAGGACAATGTCTTCATCAGCCGCATCCGCGAGGACAGCACCGTCGAGAACGGCCTGAACCTGTGGATCGTGGCCGACAACCTGCGCAAGGGCGCAGCGCTCAACGCGGTGCAGATCGCCGAAGTGATGATCCGCGACGGGCATATCGGCCCGGCGGATTGATTGGCCGTTCGGATAAAAGCATTCCCACGCGTCATCCCGGCGGAAGCCGGGACCCAGGGGCCAAGCGCTCAACCTATCGGTATATTCGACCAAAGCGGTGTAAAACGTTGATCCTGCGGCTCTGGGTCCCGGCTTCCGCCGGGATGACGAAAGAGGGCGATTCTACATAAGCCTAACGCCCGTCACCCCGCCACAACCAGCCCCAGCCCCACCACCAGCCCCGCCGCGATCAGGGCGCTGATGGCGTACAGCGCCATGCCGGCGCGCAGGTCACGCGGGGTGGCGCGGGCGCGGCCATTGCCCAGCCAGGGTTCCTTGACCACCCGGTCGCCCTCCCGCCTTGGGCCCGCCACTGACAGGTCAAGAACGCCGGCAAAGGTGGCGATGGGCAGGGCGTCGGCCCCCATCGGATGGCCCTTGGCCCCGCGCAGATCGCGCAGGCCCGACGCCGCACGCGCACGCGGCACGAACGACGCCGCCAGCAGCAGGACCAGGGCCGCGATCAACGCCGCCGGAAACCCGACCCAAGAGGTCAGCCGCCGTGCCAGCGCGCCGAACCGCGCATGGCGCGGCGTATCATGGCCAATGATGCGCGCCGTCCCGTCCAGTGCGGCCCAGGCCAGCAGGCCCGCCAGCCCGAACAGGGCATAGAACAAAGCCGGCGCCACCACCCCATGCGTCAGGGCCCGCGCCGCCCCCTCCGCTCCGGCCCGCACGATCCCGTGATCATCCAGGCTCCATAGCTGCCGGTCGGTAAGCGGCCCCACGGCCTGGCGCGCCGCCTCCGTCTCGCCTGCTTCCAGCGCCGTCACGGTGCGTGCCATGGCGCCCCAGGGCAGGCGCAGGGTCAGACAGCGCACCAGGATGATCAGTTCCAGAAAGCCCCCCGCCGGCACATGCCTCACCAGCACCGACAGGCAGAACCCGACCAGCAGGCCCAACGTCAGCAGCAGCAGGGTGACCAGACTGCCGCGCGCGCCACGCACCCCATCCGTCCGGTCAATACGGTTCAGCCGCCGGTCGAACTGCACCACAGCGCGGGCCACCAGATCAGCCGGCCCCGGCAGAAACCGGCGCAACAAAGGGCTGTCACCGATACAGGCATCGACGATCAGAGCAATAACCAGCAGCAGCAGGGTATCAACCCCACCGGAATAGGGCAGCAGCATGGGGGCACATCCACGCGGGACAAAGGTGGGCCATGGTTAACCGGTGGCCCTGCGCCGCGGAAGCGGAAAATGGCCCTATCAGCCGCCTTTACTGCCTCCCCGGCGAAGGCCGGGGGCCAGGGGGGGGCGTGAACACAACCTCCCTACGGGCGACATCAAAGCGACGGAAAGGTCAGATCGTTTGGCCCCTGGGTCCCGGCCTTCGCCGGGAAGGCGGAAATGCATGTGTAAAAGCCGGGTAAAGCCCTAAGCCTTACCCACCTTCGGCCAGGTAATCGTGTCCACCGCCCCGCATTCATCACAGACGGCATGCCAGTCGCTATGGCTGGTACCGCAGCTGGTGCAGCGCCAGCGGGGATCGGCGGGGGCCGACATGGCCTGGTTCAGATAGGCCTGAACATCCGGCCCGTCCCCCTTCTCCGCCCGCGCCACATCGGCCAGCCGGCGATAGGCGCGGGTGGTGGGGGCCAGTTCGCGGACCTTGTCCAGATGCGAGCGGGCCACGCCCCACAGCTTGGCATTGATCGCCGCTTCGGCCAGCGCGAAATGCGCGTCGGCCTGACCGGGCTTTAGCGCCACCAGCGCCTCATAGCGCTTGACCAGGGTCAGCGGGTTCTGATCCGCCGACGCCTCACCCCAAACCTTGGCCAGATCGGGGTGCGGTGATTGTCGCCAGGCCTGTTCCAGCACCTTCACGGCCTTGGAATGTTTTCCCGCCTTGGCCAGCAGCCGGGCCAGCAGGGCCGCTGCCGGCACGCGGGCCGGGTCCAGGTCGAACGCCGCCTGGGCCGATTGCAGGGCCTGATCGGGGCGGCCCGTCGCCATGGCCTTGCGCGCCTCCTCAATCAGAAGGGCGGCGCGGCGGTGGCCGGCATCATCCTTGGGCAGGGCCTTGACCTTCTGCGCCTTGACCAGGGCGGCATCGGCCTCCAGCCAGTTGCCGCCGCCCGCCTCCAGTTCCGCCAGCGCCTTGGCCGGCCAGTCGGCCTTGGGCCGCAGCTCCAGGGCACGGCGGGCATGATCAAGGGCCGCCGGACGGTCGCCCCGCTCCATGGCCTGGGTCAGCAAGGCACGCCGCGCCGCCAGCTCCGTCGCCGGCTTGCCCAGCATGGCCTTATAGGCGGTGGAGGCCGCCACTGCATCCCCGCGCAGTTCCGCCGCACGGGCCGATAGCGGCAGGGTCAGCGACGGTTCACGCAGCAGCTTTTCCGCCGCCTTGGCGGATTTGGTGGCGATGTCGGTATCACCCGCTGATGCCGCGACCCAGCCCTGGGCCAGGGCACGGAACCCGCCTTCGCGCCGTCTGGCATTGCGGCTGCGGCCAAAGGCGCCGGGACCATTGCGCAGGATGCGCCACAGCCGCCCGATGGTGGCGGCCATCCAGGCGGCCAGCAGCACCAGGATGGCGCCGATTCCCACCGGCATCTCGATCACATGCTCCAGCCATTCAATGGTCACCCGGCCCGGACGCTGCGCCAGCCAGACGGCAGCGGCCACCAGAATGCCGATCTTCAGGAAGAATATCAGGGATTTACGCATCAGCGGGCCTCCCCGTCCCTGGCCCCGTTATTGGCCCCGCTCCCGGCATCCGCCTTGCCCGGCCCCGCCATGCGGGCCAGCGACATGTCGGCCAGGGTGGCGGCGGCGGCTTCCGCCGCCATCCGCGCCTCGGCCAGTTTCAGCCATTCAGCGGCGGGACCCGCGGCATGGGCCGGCAGCTTCTCCATCTCCTCCACCGCGCGCGGCAGGTCATTGGCCAGCATCGCCGCCTCCGCCCGCGCCAGAACCGCATCGGCATTATCGCCCGCCACCTCGCCCGAGGCGCGGCGGAAGGTGATGATGCTGGTCAGGCGGCCCAGGACACGGTCGGTCCAATCCGCCCCCTCCCGGTCGCGGTCGGCGCGCAGGACGGCAGGCGCCAGCAGGCGGAACTTCTCCCGCAGCTCGATATCCCCCGCAAGTCCGGTTTCCGCCGATGCCGACAGCGGCGCCAGCAGGTCCAGAAGCCCGGTGTCATTGGCGGCCAGCGCTTGCGCCGACCGCAATTCCCGCGCATAGGGGCGTCCGCCGCTCAACGCTGCCTGCAACTGCCCCACAGCAATGATCAGCGCCTCACCCACGGCCCCCATCTGCCGGCGGGTTTCCAGCATGGTCAGACGCGGGATCACCTCCGCCGACACTTCCTCCAGCGTCTGCACGCGGTGGGTCAGGGGGGCGAGGTCGACTGTCTCTGTCTTGCGGTCTTCCAGGGCCGCGATCCGGTCGGCCAGCGCCTCGGTGGCAGAGATATCGACCCCACCCTGCGGCCCCTGTTCCGCCGGCACCTGCACCGTTTCGCGGGCAACAATGGTCGTGTCACCCGACAGGCGGCGTTCCAGCGCATCCTGACGCTTCGACAGGGTTTCCAGCGACGCGCGCAGGGCCTGTTGCTCCGTCTCCACTTCATTCAGACGCTGGGCCAGCGGCGACAGGTCGGCAGTGGCCGGCGGCGGCGCGGTCCAGTCGCGCCAGAAGCCATAACCCGACAGACCCGCCGCACCCAGCGCCAGCAGCAAGGCCGTCCCGCCCAGCAGACCACCGCCGCCGCTGCGCCGGGCCGCCACCGGCGCCGGGTTCAGTTTCGGCGCAGCGGGCTTTGCCTCATGCTTCTGGGCATTGGACGCGATTTCGCGTTCCAGATCGGCCAGGCTGGGGCCCTTGCCCGTCTTGTCACTGTCGCTCATTCCTCAACTCCCCTTCACCGCCGGCAGCAGGGCCAGCAGGCTGGCTGCATCGGGCTGCACCGCCACACGGGTCTCGCCGAAGCCGAACCCCTGGGCGGCGCGCGCAACCGCAGCCGAAATGCACAGGGCCGTCAAACCGCCCGTGGGCGCTGACAACCCGGCCTTTTGTGCCAACCTAACAAACACGCTGGCCGTACGCGGCGAAAAAAGCGCCACATAGGCCACCTGTCCGTCACGCAGGGCCGTCACCGCCGCATCGGGCAGATCATCCACCGGCACGGCGCGATAGACGGTAATCCTTGTGACAACAACGTCAGCGGGTGAAAGTTCCCCAGCCACATCCTCACCCGACAGGTGCAGGACCCTTGGCCCCCGGCCCGACAGCAGCCGCGACAGGGAGATGACATCCCCACCGGCGGCATAAACCTCCCGGAAGCCCAGTTCCCTTGCCAGCGCCGCCGTGCGTTCCCCAACGGCATAGAGCGGCAAGGCACGCTCCGCACTGCGCGCGGCCAGTTCGCGCAGGCCATTGGCAGAGGTGACGGCAACAGCGTCAAAGCCCGTCAGGTCAAGGGGCGGTCCCGGCACGGGCTGGATGGTCAGAAGCGGGGCCATCACGGGCCGGTAACCCAGCGTCTTCAATGCCGCTTCCGTCTCCGCCGCTCCCGGTTCCGGCCTTGTGACCAGGACGCCCGTCACACCACCGGCCCGTCAGGGTTGATCCCGGCAAAGAAGGCGGCGGGCAGCTTGGATTTAAGCTCCTGCCCCGCATCGATACCCATGGCCAGGGCGTCGGCCTTGTTGCCAGCACGGCCCGTCATGAACCATTGCTGCCCATCAGGCCTGATGACCAGCGCCTTCAGCGACATGGCATCACCATTGATCAGGGCCAGCGCCGCGATGGGCGTGCGGCAGGAACCATCCAGGGTGGCCAGCACACCGCGTTCCGCCGTCACCCGCAATTCAGTTTCGGCACAGTTCAAGGCACGGACATAGGCATTGGTGCGATCATCACCGATGCGCGTCTCGATCCCAATGGCACCCTGCGCCACTGCCGGCAGCATCTGTTCTTCCGACAGCACACCCGTGGCCTTGTCCACCAGACCCAGACGGTTCAACCCCGCCATGGCCAGAAGGGTGGCGTCGACCAGCCCTTCTTCCAGCTTGCGCAGACGCGTCTGCACATTGCCGCGCAGGGCGGCGATGCGCAGGTCGGGCCGGCGCATCAGGACGATGGCCTGCCGGCGCAGGCTGGCGGTACCGACCAGCGCGCCCTCCGGCAGCTCATCCAGACTGGCCGCCTTGGGGCTGAACCAGGCGTCGCGATGATCCTCACGCGGTAGGTAGCAGATGATATCCAGCCCGTCCGGCAGGGCCGTGGGCACATCCTTCATGGAATGCACCGCCAGATCGACAGAGCCATCCAGCAGGGCCTGCTCGATCTCCTTGGTGAACAGCCCCTTACCTCCCGCCGCACTCAAGGTGCGGTCCAGGATGCGGTCGCCTTCGGTCTTGAAGGTGACGATCTCGACCGCCCCCGCCTCCGCCAGTTCCGGGAAGGCGGCGGCCAGACGGTCGCGGGTTTCGTGGGCCTGCGCCAACGCCAAGGGGCTGCCGCGCGTGCCGATGCGGAGAAGGGCTGTCATACCTTTCTCAATACCGCTTTCGGGGCTTCGGGGGAAGCGGCCCGATGAAAAGTTCGTTAACCTTTATCCGCCGCCTGCGCCACCGCCCGCTGATAGGCCGGGCGGGCCTGGATGGCCGACAGGATGCGGGTGATATTGGGATGGGTGGCCGCCGTTACCCCGGCGCGCATCACGGCCACTTCCAGCGGGAAGCTCATCATGATGTCGGCGGCGCTGAATTCATCGCCAGCCAGCCAGGGGGAGCGACCAGCCTCCTTCTCCACATAATCCAGATGCAGGTTTACCTGCTCCTTGACCATGCCCCGGATGGGCAGGGCCAGCAGGCCCATCTTGTCAGCGATCAGCTTCAGCAGAAGCTGCGGCATCAGCGAGCCTTCGGCATAATGCATCCAGTAGCGATAGCGCCAGTGGGCGTCGGGATTGTCGGCGGTGGGCGCCAAGTGCGGGCCATGATGGGCCAGCATATATTCGATGATCAGGCCGGTTTCCACCAGCACCTTGCCGTCCACCTCCACCATGGGCAGCTTGCCCAGCGGGTGCAGGTCACGCAGCGCCACGGGCGCGCGCATGGTCTTCTTGTTGCGGCGATGGCGCACGATCTCATACGGCACCCCCAGTTCCTCCAGCAGCCAGATGACGCGCAGCGACCGGGAGATATTCAGGTGGTGAACGCGGATCATGGCGGTGCCCTTCCGTGGAAACTATTCAGCGGGAATAGCACGGGCGTGCGGCTTGTCAATCAGGACGGGGGCAGCAGCGGCCATATTCGCCACCGCCATGGCTGCAATGTGCCGCCGCCCTTGCCGCCGCGTCTGCGGACGCTTAGGTTCTGCCCCCATGAAAGTCCTTGGCATCGAAACCAGCTGTGATGAAACCGCCGCCGCCATTGTCGAAGATGATGGGGAGGGGCCGGGCCGCGTCCTGTCCAATGTGGTGTTGAGCCAGTTGGACGATCACCGCCCCTATGGCGGCGTGGTGCCGGAGATTGCGGCGCGTGCGCATCTCCAGCATCTGGACCGGCTGGTACGCGAGGCGCTGGAGCGTGCCGGGGTCGGCCTGTCCGATCTGGACGGCATTGCCGCCACCGCCGGGCCGGGCCTGATTGGCGGGGTGATGGTGGGGGTGATGACGGCCAAGGCCATGGCCGCCGTGACGGGCCTGCCCTTCATGGCCGTCAACCATCTGGAAGGCCACGCCCTGACGGCGCGTCTGACGCATGGGGTGAAATTCCCCTTCCTGCTGCTGCTGGTCTCGGGCGGGCATTGTCAGTTGCTGGCGGTGGAAGGCGTGGGACGCTACCGCCGCCTGGGCACCACCATCGATGACGCGGTGGGCGAGGCGTTTGACAAATCCGCCAAGATCATGGGCCTGGGCTATCCCGGCGGCCCGCTGATGGAAAAGGCAGCTTCAGGCGCGACCAATCCGGGTCGCTTCGACCTGCCCGTGCCCATGAAGGGCCGGCCCGATTGTGATTTCAGCTTTTCCGGGCTGAAGACCGCCGTGCGCCGGCATGTGGAAAATCTGGGTGGCACCCTGTCGGATGCCGACCGCGCCGATCTGGCCGCGTCCTTCCATCAGGCCGTGGGCGACAGCCTGATCGACCGCTGCACCAAGGCGCTGAAAGTTTTTAAGGCAGAGTTCCCGGAGGGCAAGACCCTGGTGGTGGCCGGCGGTGTCGCCGCCAATCAGGTGTTGCGCGCCCGCTTGACCGACCTGTGCCGCCGGCACCGGTTCGATTTCGTGGCCCCGCCGCTGGGCCTGTGTACCGACAATGGCGCCATGATCGCCTGGGCCGGTCTGGAACGGCTGCGCCTGGGCCTGACCGATGGCCTGGACTTCGCCCCCCGCCCGCGCTGGCCGCTGGACCCGAGTGCCAAGGCGGCACCCTTTGCGGGGGTGAAGGCGTAGCGTGTCGCCTGCGGGCGTACCGCCCTTATGCGACCTACGGCGTTTCGTAGGTCGCATAAGCGAAGCGCATGCGACGCCAAACCCACCTCAATCCAGGAAATACCGATCCAGCGCCTTCAGATCGGCGTCCAGCTCATAAACGATGGGCTTGCCGGTCGGGATTTCGAACTGGACGATTTCATCATCGCCCATGCCGGACAGGTACTTGACCAGACCGCGCAGGCTGTTGCCATGGGCGGCGACCAGCACACGCTTCCCCGCCTTCACCTGCGGGGCGATCACGTTGGTCCAGTAGGGCACCACGCGCGCCACGCAATCCTTCAGGCTTTCGGTGCGCGGCAGCTGTTCCTTGGACAGGTCGGCATAGCGCGGGTCGGCGTCGGGCAGACGCTCATCATCTTCGGCCAGGACGGGCGGGGCGATGTCATAGGAGCGGCGCCAGATCTTGACCTGATCGGCACCATGCTTGGCCGCCGTCTCGGTCTTGTTCAGGCCCTGCAGGCCGCCATAATGGCGCTCGTTCAGCTGCCAGCTCTTGAACTGCGGCACCCAGATGCGGTCCATGGCTTCCAGCGCCAGGTTGCTGGTCTTGATGGCGCGCTTCAGGACCGACGTGTGGCAGATGTCGAAATCCAGGCCAGCCGCCTTCAGCTTGACGCCGGCCTGCCGTGCCTCCTCCACGCCCTGCGGCGACAGGTCCACATCGGTCCAGCCCGTGAACAGATCCAGCTGGTTCCACAGGCTCTGACCATGGCGGATCAGGACAAGCTTCGTCATCTCCCACATTCCCTTATGCATGGCCCCGATACCGGGGCGTTATCGATGCTGGCCAGCGTCCTACCATATGGCACCCAATGGACCAAGGTCTGTTCCAGGGGGAACGGGTTAGGGGAGAAAGCGCTTACGGATCGATCTTCGAACAGATAAAGTATCTGGTCACGCCAACTTTGGTGCCAGCCAGTTTAATCGACACGGATGAGTGCCCGAATGACAGATCAAAAAGCACTCGGGTCGGGCACTGTAGCGAAGGCAAAAGTGTCTGAGGTGACCCACGACACGCAGAAACGCCAAGTACGACTTGGCCTGGAAATCATGGACCAGTATGCCGAAACATACGAAGTCCTTGAAGCTGTCGATCGGGTCATAGCGGAGCATGAATGGGTTCTGAAGGAACTCGCCCGCTGAAAAGCAACCGGAACCAGCCTATCCGACTGGCTCCGCAAACTCGCCCTATCTCGTCATCCCGGCGAAAACCGGGATGACGAGATAGGGCGTATCAAGACTTGACCCGCCGCCATCACTCCGCCTATCAAGCGTTACGTTATAACGTAATTTGATTGAGGGTTCAGCGATGCGGACGGACAAGGCGCTTGTTTGGCTGGTGGCGGCGGTGATGGGCAGTGCGGTGGCGACAGCACCCGCGATGGCGCAGCAGGAACCGGCAGCCGACAGTTCGGCCCATGACCGGGTGGAGGAGATAATCGTCACCGCCTCGCCCATCGGGGCCAAGCGGTTCGATATCCTGCAGGGCACGTCCAGCCTGTCGGGTGAGGCACTGGACCGCGCCCTGTCGACGACGCTGGGCGAGGCGCTGGACAAGCTGCCGGGCCTGTCCCAGACGGCCTTTGGGTCTGGCGCGTCGCGGCCCATCATCCGGGGTCAGGGTGGCGATCGTATCCGCATCCTGTCGGGCGGTATCGGCAGCATCGATGCCAGCAGCACCAGCCCCGACCATGCCCCGGCCCTTGACCTGGCCACGGCCAAGCGGGTGGAGGTGGTGCGCGGGCCGGCCACCCTGCTGTATGGCAATAACGCCGTGGGTGGCGTGATCAACGTCCTGGATGGCCGCATCCCGATTGCCGAGCCGAAGGACGGCGTTGATGGCTTTGCCCGGATCGGGGTGGGCAGCAATGCCGATGAACGTTCCCTGGCGTCGGGCATTGATGCAAGGCTGAACGGGCCGTTCGTGCTGCATCTGGACGGGTTCTACCGTCAGGCCGACGATTACAAGGTGCCGGGCTTCCTGGAATCCAAGGTCCTGCGCGAAGAGGAGGACCATGAGCATGAAGGGGAGGAGGAAGAGGCCAAGGGCCGGGTCGACAATAGCGATCTGACGCAGAAGGGTGCTACGGCCGGCCTGTCCTATCTGGGTGACTGGGGCTTCCTGGGCGTGTCGGCCAGCCGGTTCGACAGCAATTACGGCGTTCCCGCCGGTCACAGCCATGAGGGCGAGGAAGGCGGGGAAGAGGAAGGTCCCGTGCGCATCGATCTGGGCCAGACGCGCCTGGACCTGATGGGCGAGGTCAACCAGCCTTACGGCATCTTCGAGACGACGCGCGTGCGCTTTGGCTGGGCCGATTACGAGCATAAGGAGCTGGAAGGCGGGGAGACGGGGACCCGTTTTCTGAACAAGGGCTGGGAAGGCCGCATCGAGATGGTGCAGCGCGCCATGGGCGACCTGTCGGGTGCCGTCGGCGTGCAGGCCAGCAGCCGCAACTTCAAGGCCATCGGTGACGAGGCCTTCCTGCCGCCGAGCGACACCGACCAGATGGGTGTTTTCACCTTGCAGCGCCTGGACCTGTCGCCCTTCGCGCTGGAAGGCGGGGTGCGGGTTGAGCGGCAGAATGTTACGGCGGGCAGCGTCGATTTCGACCGCGATTTCACCACGGTTTCGCTGTCCGCCGGCGCGTCCCGACAGCTGGGTGATGGCTGGATGACGGGCGTTACCCTGTCGCGTACCCAGCGCGCCCCCAATGCCGAGGAACTGCTGTCCGACGGCGCGCATCTGGCCACCAGCACCTATGAGCGGGGCGACGCTACCCTTGGCAAGGAAACCGGCCTGGGCGTGGAAGCGACGTTGAAAAAGTCGGGCGGGCCGGTCACCGGGTCGGTCAACCTGTTCCTGACCGATTACGACAAGTATATCTATGAGCGCCTGACGGGTGCGCAGGAGGATGGGTTGCCGGTCGCCCAGTTCTCCGCCACCGATGCCCGTTTCTGGGGCTTTGAGGTGGAAGCCGAAACCACCGTCCTGCGCAATGATCAGGTGACGGTGACGCTGGATGGCGGGGTGGATTATGTCCGCGCCACCGACCGCGACAATGACACGCCCCTGCCGCGCATCCCGGCTTTGTCGGCCCGCGCCGGTGTCGGCTTTGAACTGGCGACGGTGGCCGCACGGTTTGAGGGCGTGTGGACCGACAAGCAGAAGCGTATCGCGGATTATGAGTTGCCGACCGACGACGCGATGGTGTTCA
Source organism: alpha proteobacterium AAP38 (assembly GCA_001296005.1). Lineage (GTDB taxonomy): Bacteria > Pseudomonadota > Alphaproteobacteria > Azospirillales > Azospirillaceae > Niveispirillum. Next base: position 52,805 of record LJHR01000009.1, read on the forward strand.
ACGCCTCGCTGGACTGGCACCTCATTGCCGACCGCGATGTCACCTTGCTGCTGGAACTACGCAACCTGACAAATGAGGAGGTGCGGCTGGCCACCTCCTTCCTGAAGGATGTGTTGCCGCAGCCGGGCCGCGACTTCCGCCTGTCGCTGCGCGCCGGGTTCTGACCTGCGGCAAACACGCAGAAGGACGGATCAGGGCGTTCCTGATCCGTCCTTTTTCTTTGGCAGTTTCGCCACCAGCTTAATCTCAGTAATGCCGTTGTCGGGCACCAGACGGGTGATGCCGATGGCGGTCCAGGCGGGAAAAGGCGCCTTGACGTAAAGGTGCTTCACTTCCTTGAAGGTCGGCATCTGGCCTGGGATGTCCGTGTGGTAGGTGGTCATCTCCACCACATCGTCCCAGGTAACGCCCGCCCGGCCCAGGATGATGCCCAGCCGGTCCATGGCGCGGGTATAGGCCAGCTTCAGGTCGGTTTCACCGGGGCGCAGGGCCGCCACCACGCCCGACAGATAGACCGTGTCGCCCGTCACCACGGCGTCGGAAAAGCCCCATTCCGTGAACAGGGCTTTTACCCGTTCGTCATCAGGCATAATCACCGTAGCCTCATTCCGGGCACCCGCCAGGGCCGGCAGGCAGGACAGACCGCTGATCAGCAAGGCCAGGGCAAAACGGCACTTCGTCATCGCACACTCCGTTCTTTTATGGTTATGGACGAAGCCGATATCAGAAGTGGTTTTGCCTGACAGTTACGGTGTGTAACGGGCCGGTGACGGATGGCAGATCAACTGAGGCCGACCGTCAGGTCGCAGGTGGTGGAGCCAATGCCGCGGTTGAAAAAGCGGATGACCATGCCGCCGGCATCGCGCACGGCCAGCACCTGATTCTGGCCGGGTCCCAACGACAGCTGCCGGCCCGTGGCGGCCAGGGTGCTTTCCGTGATGGAATATTCCAGAACGCAGCGCTTGTTGCCCTTGTTCTCAAACGTCACATCGCCGGGGCCGGGGATTTTGAACTCAAAGCTTTTGCCGGCGTTGAAATCGACGCGGCCCTGACAGGGATTGCCCTTCTGCACCTCGCACCCGAACTCTCCCTGCGGGCCGCGCTGAACCGCGGGCTGGGCCTGGATGGATGGCACGGACAGCAGGCCCGTGATCAGGGCAAGGCTGGCAAGGGTCAGGCGGGACATCCGTTCGGCGCTCCTAAGGCGGCAGGGTCATCAGTTCAAATAGACAAGCAGCAGGGGTGCTGCAAGCCCGCACCATGCACGCGCGTCAGTCCACGCGGCTGGCGCTGAAAAAGCGGGAAGGGTGAACAAGCTGGTCTTGTGCCGCGATGATCTGTAATTCCCGTTGCCCGGCATCGCGGGTGGCCTTGAACACCGCATAGATGGATGATGCCGCATGCGACAGGGCCAGCTGCCCATCGCCGGTTTCCAGGAACTTGGCCAGGAACAGGGCCGCGACACAGTCACCGGCCCCATTGGGCATGGGCGACAGGTCCAGGCGCGGGGTGGCGACCAGGAAGGCCCCATCCGGCCCGTCCAGCAGCATTTCGATACTGTCATCGGGCGCGTCGCTGCGCGTCAGGCTGGTCACCATCACCCAGCGCGGGCCGAGTTTCCGGGCTGCCTTCGTGGCCGAAAGGGCCGATGACAGGTCGGTGACGGTGTGGCCGGTCAGAAACTCCAGCTCAAACTGGTTGGGTGTGATGATGTCGGCCTGGGGCACGGCGCGGTCGCGGAAGAATTCCGGGATGCCCGGCCGCACGAAGAACCCGCGCCCGACATCGCCCATGACGGGGTCGCAGCAATAGAGTGCATCCGCCTTGCCCTGCCGGACCCGCGCCACGGCGGACAGGACGACATCGCCCAGCGCTGCATCGCCCATATAGCCGGTAAGCACGGCATGCACGCCATCCATGGCCCCGCGTGCCTCCACCCCCCGCAGCACATCGGCAATATGGTCGGGCGGCAGTACCATGCCCGTCCAGGCGCCATAGCCGGTATGGTTGGAGAACTGCACCGTATTGACGGCAATGGCATCAAAGCCCAGCCGTTCCAAGGGGAAAACGGCGGCCCGGTTGCCGACATGGCCAAAGGCGACATGGGACTGGATGGTCAGGATGGTCCGCACTGTTTCACCCTTCTGCTGCCGTGTCTTCTTGCTACGCCTGGCGACGACAGGCCTTCAATGACAAAAGCGTGTGGAGGACACTGTGCGGTGCGTCACTGCCCGCCTATCTCGACATGGCGTCAGTTAGCGTTCCCACCGTGCCCCATCCGGGCTACTCCAAAAAATGAAAAGAGAGCGTCCCATGCGCATGTTGCGTGATGCCAAGATCAAGACCCGCGTGCTGATCGGTTTCGGGGTGCTTCTGGTGCTTCTGGTCGTGCTGACCGGCATCGGCGTGCAGAAGGTCAGCCTGATCAATACCAGCCTGACCCAGATTAACGAGGTGAACAGCGTCAAGCAGCGCTATGCCATCAATTTCCGTGGCTCTGTGCATGACCGGGCCATTGCGCTGCGCGATGTCGTGCTGGTCGATCCGTCAAAGATCGATCTGGTGGTGTCCGATATCCGCAAGCTGGAAGCCGCCTACGCCACCTCCGCCAAGGCCATGGACGAGATGTTCGCGGCGCGTAAAGACATCCTGCCGGAGGAACGACAGATCCTGGCCTCCATCAAGGAGATCGAGGCCAAGACCCTGCCCGGCATCAACAAGGTGATCGAGCTGCGCAAGGCCGGCAAGGATGCCGAAGCGCAGGAACTGCTGCTGTCGACCGTCCGGCTGGACCTGTCGGAATGGCTGCTGCGGATCAACCGCTTCATCGACAAACAGGAAAAGGATAATGGCCTGATCGGCGATGCCACGCGGGCGCAGGCGCGCGGCTTTTCAGAACTGATGCTGTGGGTCTGCGGCATCTGTCTGGTGCTGGGTGGCGGCATGGCCTGGTGGGTGGTGGGGTCACTGGCCCCGCTGCGCCGCCTGACCGATGCCATGCTGCGTCTGGCCGATGGCAAGCTGGATACCGACATTCCGGATAATGAGGCCGCCAACGAGGTGGGCGACATTACCGGCGCGGTGCAGGTGTTCAAGACCAACGCCATCGAGGCCGACCGCCTGCGCCGCGAACAGGCCGCCGCCGAGGAACGTGCCGAACAGGCCCGCAAGGCGGAGATGCAGGCCCTGGCAAAGCGGTTCGAGGATGAGGTGAGTGTGGTCGTGGCCGCCGTCGGCACCTCGTCCGATCATATCAAGCAATCCGCCGAACTGCTGCTGACCACCGCCGGTGCGGCGGAGGAACGCGTGGATACGGTGGAGGCATCGTCGGGTCAGGCGACGGAGAATGTGCAGGCCGTGGCGACGGCGGCAGGGCAGCTGGCCGCGTCGATCCAGGAGATCGCCCGCCAGATCGAGGATAGCGCCGACCGCACCCGCCGCGCCGCCGAACAGGCCAGCCATACCAACAGCCTTGTCGATGGTCTGTCGGTGAAGGCCGACCGTATCGGGGAGGTTTTGGGCCTGATCAGCGATATTGCCAGCCAGACCAACCTTCTGGCGCTCAACGCCACCATCGAGGCGGCACGCGCGGGAGAGGCTGGCAAGGGCTTTGCCGTTGTCGCGTCGGAGGTCAAGAACCTGGCCAGCCAGACGGCGCGCGCCACCGACGATATCGCCCAGCGTATCGCGGAGATCCAGGCCGCCACGGGCGAGGCGGTGAAGGCCATTAAGGAGATCGGGGCCACCGTGGAACAGGTGAACCAGATTTCCACCTCCATCGCGTCCGCCGTGGAGGAACAGAACGCCGCCACCACCGAAATCGCCCGCAGCGCCCGCCATGCCTCCAACGGCGTGGAAACGGTGACCATGGCGGTGGCCGATGTCCGCGAAGGCACGGCGCAGACGGGGGCGGAATCGAAGGCGTTGCTGACCGCGTCCGCCGAACTGACCGACCATGCCGGTGCCTTGAAGGCGCAGGTGGACCGGTTCTTGGCGTCGGTGCGTGCGGCTTAGTTTCCGCCCTCAATTGCCGGGCGGGCGCATCCGCGCCCTTGGCTGCGCCGCATGGGCGGCGCGGCGGCAGTCGCCGCCGAATACCGGCATCAATGATGCCGGCATGGCGTGACACCCCGTCCCGTTGCCGGGGCCAGCCTTCCTCGGGTAGGCTGGCCCCGTTCTTCATTTGGGATCAGGCATCATGCATATCCGCCCCCGCCGCTCCGCCCTTTACATGCCCGGTGCCAACGCCCGCGCCCTGGACAAGGCCCGCTCGCTGTCCGCCGATGTGTTGATCCTGGACCTGGAAGACGCCGTGGCCCCGGACGCCAAGGAACAGGCGCGGGCGCAGGTGATGGCGGCGGTGCATGAAGGCGGTTATGGCAGCCGGGAACTGGTGATCCGTGTCAACGGCCTGGACACGTCCTGGGGCCATGCCGATCTGGTGGCCGCTGCCACGTCGGGTGCCGATGCCGTCCTGATCTGCAAGGTGGACAGTGCGGAAGGCGTGCGGCAGGCCGACCGGGTGCTGCGCGCCGCCGGTGCGCCGGAAAGTCTGCGCCTGTGGGTCATGATGGAGACGCCGCGCGCCATGCTGGCGGCGGGTGACATTGCCGGGGCGTGTGCGCGCATCGACTGTCTGGTGATGGGCACGTCGGACCTGACCAAGGATTTGAACGCGCTGGCCACCCGCGACCGGCTGCCCATGGTGACCAGCCTGGGCCTGTGCATGCTGGCCGCCCGTGCCTATGGCCTGACGGCGTTGGACGGGGTGCATGTTGATCTGGAGGATGAGGAAGGGCTGGCCGCGTCGTGCCGCCAGGGCCGCGAACTGGGCTTCGACGGCAAGACCCTGATTCATCCCAAGCAGCTGGCCGCTGCCAATGAGGCGTTTGCGCCGTCCGTGGATGAGGTTGCCCGTGCCCGGCGGATCATTGCGGCGCATGCCGAGGCGGTGGATGCTGGCAAGGGTATCACGCTCGTCGATGGCAAGCTGATCGAGGCGCTGCATGTGGAGACGGCCCGGCGCGTGGTGGCGCTGGCCGAGGTGGTGGGGGTGGGGTGAGGGGCGGTGGGGTTATGTCGCATGCGGGCTCCGCCCTTATGCGACCTACGAAACATGCATGCCCTCGTAGGTCGCATAAGCGAAGCGCATGCGACACAGCGACGGTGCTGTTACCCCTCCAACTCCTCCTTCAACGCCTCCAACTCCAGCCAGCGTTCTTCGGCTGCTGACAGGTCGGCCTGCGCCGCCGACAAATCCTCGCTGGCCTTGGCAAAGCCCTTGGGGTCTTTGCTGTAGAAGGCTGGGTCCGCCATCTTGGCGTTCAGTTGGGCGATCTTCTTTTCCAGCGCCGCCATCTTGCCCGGCAGTTCTTCCAGCTCCCGGTTTTCCTTGAAGGACAGCTTCTTTTTGGCCTTCGGCGCTGCCGGTGCGGCGGTGACCGGCTTGGCGGCAGCCTTGGCCGCTTCCGCCGGTTCGTCGGCCTTGCGTTGGATCAGGTAGTCGGTGTAGCCGCCGGGATATTCCGACACGTCGCCATTGCCTTCGACCGCGATGGTGCTGGTCACCAGCCGGTCCAGGAAGTCGCGGTCGTGGCTGACCAGCAGCAAGGTGCCGTCATAATCGGCCAGCACTTCTTCCAGCAGGTCCAGCGTGTCCATGTCCAGGTCGTTGGTCGGCTCGTCCAGGACCATCAGGTTGCTGGGCTGCGCGAACAGTTTGGCCAGCAGCAGACGGTTGCGTTCACCGCCCGAGAGCGCGCGCACCGGCTGTTCCATCATGGAGGGATCGAACAGGAAATCCTTCAGATAGCTGGAAATATGGCGCGGCTTGCCGCCCACCCAGATATTGTCGCCCCCTTCGGGCAGCAGCACCTGTTTCAGCGTGTCGTTGGGGTCCAACTGTGCCCGGCGCTGATCAAAGACGATGGTCTGCAGGTTGGTGCCCAGGCGGATCGTGCCGCTGTCGGGCGCGATCTCCCCCATCAGCATCTTCAGGATGGTCGATTTGCCGGCGCCATTGGGGCCGATCAGACCGACCTTGTCGCCTCTGAGGATGCGGGTGGAGAAGTCGCGGCAGATCACCCGTTCCCCGGCATCGCCCATAAAGCTTTTGGAGATGTTTTCGGCTTCGGCCACCAGCTTGCCGGAACTATCCCCTTCCGCCACCGCGAAATTCACCTGTCGCGACTTGATGCGGTCGGTGCGCTCCTGGCGCATGTCCTGAAGCCGGCGGACGCGGCCCATGTTGCGGGTGCGGCGACCGGAGATGCCGCCTTCCCACATCCATTTCAGCTCGGCTGCGATCTTGCGGTCCAGCTTGTGGAAATTGGCTTCCTCTTCCTTGAATACCTCGTCGCGCCAGGTCTCAAACTCACTGAAAGGCCGTTCCGTGGTGCGCAGTACGCCACGATCCAGCCACAGGATGCGCTTGGACAGGTTCTGCAAGAAGGCGCGGTCGTGGGAGATCAGCAGCAAGGCCCCCCGGAACTGCTGCAACTCCTTTTCCAGCCACAGGATGGTGGGGATGTCCAGATGGTTCGTCGGCTCGTCCAGCAGCAGCACATCCGGTTCGTCAACCAGGGCACGGGCCAGTGCCGCACGGCGCGATTCCCCGCCCGACAGGGTGGCGCAGGCGCGGTCACCGGGCAGGTCGAGCGCTTCCAGAACCGCATCGACGCGGTACTGCATCGGTTCCGCCTGACCGCCGGCCACGAAATCGGCCACGGTGGGGTATTTCGAGAAATCAGGCTCCTGCGCCAGATAGGCAACCCGCGCACCGGGTTGCAGGAACCGTTCGCCCGTGTCGATGTCGATCTCGCCGGCCAGACATTTCAGCAGGGTGGATTTGCCCGACCCGTTGCGACCGACCAGGGCGATCTTCTCGCCCCGCGCCACCGACACGTCGATGCCTTCGAACAGGGTGGTGGAGCCGAGATGGACCGAAGCACCGGCCAGGGAGATGAGGGCGGGATTGTTGGGGGCCATCTCAGTTGCCCTTGCCGACCTGAAGCGAGCGCACAAAGTCCGACAGCCCCACCTGACGGCGACGCTTCAGGCGCTCGGCCTTCAAGATGGCCTCCACGGCGGCCACCGATTCCTGAACGTCCTTGTTCACGATGACATAGTCATATTCGGACCAATGGCTCATCTCGTCATTGGCCTTGGACATGCGGTGGGCGATGACCTCCGCACTGTCCTGGGCGCGGTTGGTCAGGCGGCGTTCCAGTTCGGCGGCGCTGGGCGGCAGGATGAAGACGCGGACCAGATCGGTGCCGGCACTGTCGGAGAGCTGCTGCGTGCCCTGCCAGTCAATGTCGAACAGCACGTCGCGCCCGGCGCGCATCGCATCCTCCACCGGCCCGCGCGGCGTGCCATAGCGGTTGCCGAAAACGTTCGCGTGCTCCAGCAGCTCCTTGCGCGCCGCCCGCGCCTCAAACTCCGCATGGTCCACGAAATAATAATGCACGCCTTCCTGTTCCCCCGGCCGCATGGGCCGGGTGGTCAGGGACACGGACATGGACAGGTTGTCGTCACGTGTCAGCAATTCGCGGGAGATCGTGGACTTGCCGGCACCGGACGGGGAGGAGAGGACCAGCATCAGGCCACGGCGATGGATCAGGGACATTTCGGGGACTGCCAAAGGGGTTCGGATGTTAAAGGGGGAGGCCGGTGGCGGCCCGTTTACTCAATATTCTGTACTTGCTCGCGGAACTGTTCGATCACGGCTTTCAGTTCCATGCCGATACGGGTCAGTTCGACATCGGCGGATTTGCTGCACAGCGTATTGGCCTCGCGGTTGAATTCCTGGCACAGGAAATCCAGCCGCCGGCCCACGGCCCCGCCATCACGCAGCATGGTGCGGGCCTGGGCGATGTGGGCGCGCAGCCGGTCAAGCTCCTCCCGCACGTCGGCCTTGCTGATCAGCAATGCTGCTTCCTGGGCCAGCCGATCCTCCGCCACGGGCGGCACAGCGTCCAGCAGGACCTGGATCTGGCCGCGCAGCTTGGCGCGCAGGGCCTCGGGCTGAAGCGAGGAGGTTGCGGCGGCGGCGTCGGTCAGGCGCTCGATCTCCGCCAGATGGTCCAGCAGGACGGCGGCCAGATGCGCGCCCTCACCCGTGCGGGCCTCCACCAGCCGGTCGATGGCGGTGGCGACTGTGGCGGCGATGGCCTGTTCCAGGGCCAGACGGTCTTCCTCCGTCTCGCGCGGCTCGGCGCTGTCGATGACGCCGCGCACGGACAGCAGCGTGTCGATGGCGGGTGGCGGTGCGTCCGGCCCCCCGATCTCCCGCGCCAGTTCCAGCACCTGGGCCAGCAAGTCGCGATTGATGCGCAGCGCGCCTGCATTTTCCAGCCGCGTCAGGTTGACCGCGACATTGACGTTGCCGCGCGTCAGGCGTGCTTCCACCGCCGTGCGGATGGCGGGTTCAACCCCGTCCAGACCGGCGGGCAGGCGGCAGCGCAGGTCGCGGCCCTTGCCATTGACGCTGCGCGCCTCCACCACCCATTGCGCGCGCTCGTTGGAGCCGTCGGCCCGGGCGAAGCCGGTCATGGAAATGACAGCGCCCTTGCCGTTGGCGGGGCCGGTCTTGCGGGCGGCGGGATTTTGCGTCACATCAGGCTCGATCTTTGGGGCAGCTGAAAGGCGGTTTATATCGCTCCGCCGCCCCAGCAACAAGGTTTCCACCGGTCGAGGCCCCTCATGCGTGATCCGCGCGTCATATTCATCACGGGTGCGTCGTCCGGCATCGGGGAGGCGCTGGCCCTGTCCTATGCGGCCAAGGGCATCCGCCTGCTGCTGACGGGCCGCGATGCGGGGCGGCTGGCGCAGGTGGCGGGGCGTTGCCGGGACCAGGGGGCCGATGTGGTGACCACCATTATCGACGTCACCGACCGCGTGGCGCTGGCCGACTGGATCATCGCGCGGGATGGGGAGGTTCCGGTCGATCTGATCATCGCCAATGCCGGCATATCGGCGGGCACGGGCGGCGGTGTGGAGACGGAGGCACAGGCCCGCGCCATCTTTGCCACCAATCTGGACGGGGTGTTGAACTCCATCCACCCCCTGATCCCCGCCATGGTGGCGCGGGGGCGGGGACAGATCGCGCTGATGTCCTCGCTGGCCAGCTTTCGCGGCATGGCGGGGGCGGCCGCCTATTGCGGGTCAAAGGCGGCGGTGCGCGTTTATGGAGAGGCGCTGCGCGGCGATCTGGCCCGGCACGGCGTCGGGGTCAGCGTCATCTGTCCCGGATTCGTGGTCAGCCGCATGACGGCGGTCAACCGTTTTCCCATGCCGTTCCTGATGGATGCCGACCGGGCAGCGCGCATCATCCGGCGCGGGCTGGCGTTGGGGAAGGGGCGGGTGGCCTTTCCGTTCCCGACATATGCCGTATCGTGGCTGCTGGGCGTGCTGCCGCCCGGGCTGGTGGATATGATCCTCGCCCGGGCGCCGCGTAAGGGGTGAGGGTGTGCGTCGCATAAGCAAAGCGCATGCGACATTGGGGGTCACCGCACGCGCGACAGGGCCAACTGCGCCTTGGAGGTCTGGACCGACAAGGCATCCAGCGCGACTGGCAGGGTGGCCGGGCGCAAGGCGGTCGGGTAGGCCTTCAGCAGCAGGTCGATGGCCGCCGTCACATCCGCCGGCAGGGGCACGCCGGCCTTCACCAGGGCTTCGGACCGCACCTTGGCGGTAATGGCGAAGCCGTAGCCGTCCAGATAGGGTTCGAACTCGGTATTGGCGCTGGCCGAACGGTATTGGCGTGCGGCACGCTCGATCATGCCGGCCAGCAGCTTGGCCTGTACTGCCTTGGCGCTGTCGCTGCTTTTCGGGGCCTTGGCGGCGGTGGCGTCCAGGGCGGCCAACACCGTCTTCACGGCCTTTTCCACCTGCGCCACGGGTGCGTTGCCCAGCGCCAGTTCCGATGCCTTGCTCATCTCGTCCTGAAAGGGCTTGGCACCCTGGGCGGTAAAGACCGGTTCCAGATCGATGTAAATTTCGGAGATCGGGTGGGCGAACATCTCGCCCGCCGCCTGATGCCGGTCCGCCTTATAGGCGGCCAGGCCGGCATGATAATGCGCGGCGGTCACATCCAGGGCGGAGATGAAGGCCACCGGGTCCTTGGCGGCATCCTCGGCGGACACACCGCCCTCGCCACCTTCTCCGCCTTCACCCCCTTCGCCGCCCTCGCCACCCTGGGCGACCTGCAGCGCGATGGCGCCATCCTGGTGCCAAGAGGTCGCCGTATCGGCCAGGGCGGCGCCACCGGCCAGAACCGACAGGCCGACGCCGACCCAGAGACGGGGTTGAAGCTTGATCATGGACCCAAGGCTCCCATGCATAGAATATAAGGGTGAGGTGGGGCGGGACCGTGCCATGATGCCCAGTCAATTGCAAGTCATTCGCAATCTTAATCGTTCGCCTTTCCCTGCGCGGAGTGTCGCATCATGATCCTGCCCATCGCTAATGTCCTGACACCTGATGAGGTGGCGTTGATGGCGGAGCGGCTGGGGGCGGGACGGTTCCAGCCGGGTGCGGCGACGGCGGGATGGCATGCCAAGCTGGTAAAGGATAATGAGCAGCTGCGGGGCGACGACCCGGCCCATGGCGACCTGCGCGCCATGGTGGAGGCGGCGGTGCGCCGGCACCCCGTGGCCGCCATGGCGACCCGGCCCCAGCGTTTTGGCCCTATCCTGTTCGCGCGTGCATCGGGCGGTCAGCATTATGGTAGCCATGTCGATGACGCCCTGATGGGCGGTGTGCGCACCGATGTCTCCTTCACCCTGTTCCTGGCCGATCCCGACAGTTACGAGGGCGGTGAACTGGTGATGGAGACGGCAGCGGGGGATGTGGCGTTCAAGCTGCCGGCGGGGGCGGGGCTGTTCTACCCATCCACCACGCTTCACCGGGTGACGCCGGTCACTGCGGGACAGCGGCTGGTGGCCGCAGGGTGGATACGGTCCTTTGTGCGCGACGCGGCGGAGCGGGAGCTGCTGTTCGACCTCGACACGGCGCGGCAGGGGATATTCAAACGCGACGGAAAAACGGCGGAATTCGACCTCCTCTCCAAATGCCTGTCCAATCTGATCCGCAAATGGGCGGAGGATTGAGGGCGGGCAGGGGCATTGGCCACGAAGCCGCTTGTCATCCCCGTCCTTTCGCGGCAATGTCCGCGGCATTTTTCGGGAAGCGGCCGGCGTGACCGGTCGTCCTTTGTGGAGCCTGGGTCAAAGTGAAAGCCATCATCCTGAGCGCCGGCCAGGGCAAGCGTCTGATGCCCCTGACGGAAGACCGGCCGAAATGCCTGATCGACCTGTCGGGCCGTACCCTGCTGGAATGGCAGATCCGGGGTCTGGCCGCCGCTGGTGTGACAGAGGCGGTGGTTGTCACCGGCTTTCGCGCCGACCGGGTGGAAGAGGCACTGGCCGGCATGGATGTGCCAGGCATCACCACCCGCACGCTCTATAACCCCTTCTATGCGCTGGCCGACAATACGGCCAGCTGCTGGGTCGCGCGGGCAGAGATGGACGGGCCGTTCCTGATCCTGAATGGCGACACTCTATTCGAGCCGGAAATCGCCAAGCGTCTGCTGTCGGATGCGAAAAAGCCGATCACGGTGACCATCGACGCCAAGGACGGCTATGACGCTGACGATATGAAGGTGCGTACCGACGCCGATGGCAACCTGATGCAGATCGGCAAGACCCTGCCGCTCGACATCGTGAACGGCGAAAGCATCGGTTTCCTGTGCTTCAGTGCGGAGGGTGGCAAGCGTTTCGCGGCGGAAGTGGAGAAGACCCTGCGCACGCCGGAAGGTCTGCGCCGCTGGTACCTGTCGGTCATCGACACCATCGCCAAGGCCGATGGCAGCGTCGGCACCGTCTCTATCCAGGGTCTGGAATGGGGCGAGATGGACTTCCCCGCCGATGTCGACAGCAACCGCGCCCTGACAGCTGGCTGGATCGAACGCGGGGTCGGCTGATCCTCACCAGGTTTCAGTTCCTCAGTCGCCGACGCTGCATCCGCAGCTTGGCTTCACGCGGCACGAGCCGCGCGGCGGCAGTCGCCGCCGGAGCGGCTTCCGGTCAACCGAAAACCGCTCTTAATGCCCCGGATATGGTTGGACGACGGAACATTTAATTGATCCGTGTCAATGCGGCGCTCCCCCGTTGCGGTCAGGATGACAGCATCCAATGACCAGTCACCAGGGGCCAGCCATGCCGAACAGCACTTTCCGTTTCCGCGCCGAAGACGCCATCGCCCTCAACCTGATGGACCTCGCCAATATCATCGCGCATCAGTGCGAGGAGATGCTGGCCGAAGCCGGCCTGACGGCACCGCAATGGACGGTGCTGATGAATGTGGCCGGCGATGCCAATTTCCAGGACGGGGCCCGCACCCATGAGGGCATCTTCTCCTCCGAGATCGCGTCGGCCCGCGGCCTTTCCCGCCCGCACATCTCCGCCACCGTCACGGAGCTGATTCGCAAGGGCCTGATCAGCCAGCAGGACGACCCGCAGGACCGCCGCCGCAAGCTGCTGCGCGTCACGCCGGAAGGGCTGGAGATGCTGCGCCGTCTGCAGCCCAAGCGTCAGGGCATCAACGACATGCTGCTGCGCGACCTGACGCCGGATCAGCGCCAGCGCATGCTGGACTTGCTGGTCACCGTCCGCCGCCGGGCACGTGGCATCGCCGACCAGGGCGCCACCCCCTTGCGCATTGCCGGGTGATCCCCAGATAGGAGCCATGTCCGACTGTCGGGGCCGGGCTGGGTTGCATCAGTGCATGTTGCGACGCAGCAGAACCTGCCTATTTATACATCGCAAGTGCGAACAAAAGCGGCGGAATCACAGCAGCCTCCACCAAGGACCTGACACCGCCGCCTCAAATTCGCCCTTTTCGGTCGGTCATAAGTAGCTCGCTTTCACTCTTTTGCGCGGGGTCGTCATGGCTTTGGATGTACGTCCTCTGGTCGATGGTCTGTCGGTCTCGCCGCAGGTGACGGAGCAGGATATCCGCGACGCGCACGCCGCTGGTTTCCGCACCATCATCAACAACCGCCCGGACGGGGAGGAGCCAGGGCAGCTCTCCTCCGCCCAGGCGGGTGCCTTGGCCCGTGAACTGGGCCTCACCTATATCTATCAGCCTGCCACCGGCCCCACGCTGGAGCTTGTGGCCCCTGATTTCGGGAGCGCGCTGGCCACGGCGCCCGGTCCCATTCTCGCCCATTGCCGGTCGGGCACGCGCTGCACGATTCTGTGGGCGCTCGCAGAAGCGAAAGCCGGAAGCCGCAACGGCGAAGCAATATTGCGCGCTGCCGCGGAAGCGGGATACGATCTGTCTGCTTATGCGGGAATTATCGACCGTTACACACAATCGCGGGCAGAATAGTGCCCTTCGGGCGCTTTAGGGCATTGTGTTGACCGCAACGCTGTGAGAGTGTCGCTTCCGGTTCGGCCATGGTGCCGATTGGTGGAGGCGACACACGACATGATGCGCGGCTGGGCCCACGGGCTCCTCGCTCTTCTGTTCCTGGTCATGGTGGTCCTGGGCGGTATCCTGCCCCGGAACGTAAACCCGTCTTCCGCCAATCTACCCCTCCCGACTACCGCAAATTTCCTGACCGGACAGGCGCTCCCGGCCAGCCCGACGCACGATCGTGGCGTTGAGGTGGCGGCTGCATTCTCCCGTCCTGTCGGCCATGGCAAGCGTGAACGTGCTGCCGGTGGTGGTGACCCTGTCCCGCTGCCCACCCTTCTCGTTGTTGCCATTGCCCTGTTCTACGCGCTGCCCCTGCGTGGCAGCGACGTGGCGCGCGCCCTTCGCATCGGCTTGACGCCGGAAGGGCGCCATCGGGAGGCCGGGCGCTGCCCGACCGGCCCGCCGGCTTTCGCCGGATAAAGAGAAGACGGGTGGGCATCGCGCTTGGTCGTGCCTGATCCGTCCGGATACCCAACCCGAACTGGCTTCGGCCTGCCTTCCTGGTAACGGGAAAAATGGCCAAAGTCCCTCGCCTCCGATGCTGTACCGCCGGCTGGCCGCCATACCTTCCCTCGACCGGGCGGGTTGTGGTCTGGCGGTGATGCGGCCCATGGCCCGTACTGAGGGTCAAGATAAAAAAACCGGGTTTTTAACTAAGTCCGGCGGATGTCTTGACCTCCAATGTGTGCTATGGCGGAAGCCCCATCCCCCTGTGGATCGAGTGACCGACCGATGTCCTACCTGTCGCAATCGTCTTATCGGCGGCAACAGCCGCAGAGTTCAGGGCGGTTGGTTGGCATCGCGGTGGTTATTCTCCTGCATGTCGGGGTGATTTACGCGCTGGCTACTGGCTTGGCTCAGAAGGTGGTCCATGTGATCGCCGATCCGATCAAGACAGAGATCATCGAGGAAATCGCACCGCCGCCGGAGGAAACGCCCCCGCCGCCCCCGCCGCCTAAGTTCGATACGCCCCCGCCGCCGTTCATTCCGCCGCCGGAGATTCAGATCGCCCAGCCGCCGCCCGCGGCAAACGCGATCCAGACGACGACGGCAGAACGTCCGCCGGTGGTTCAGCCGCCGGGCCGTCCTGCCCCGGCTGCTCCGCCGGCTCCGCCGACGGGTGGCAAGATCGATGTGAAGAGCCTCGCGAAGAACCGGCCTGAGTATCCCGCTCAGTCGATCCGTCTGGAGGAAGCCGGCACGACCGTGATGCGTCTTTTCTGCAACGCGGATGGCCGTATCTCCGACGCCACGATCGAAAAGTCGAGCGGCTACGAACGTCTGGATAACGCCTGGATGAAGGAAGCCAAACGTGGCCGGTGGAAGTGCGATCCGCCGACCGTCAATGGCCAGCCCCAGGGCGCCTGGATTCCGAGCATGGTCCCGCTCACCTTCCGCCTTGAAGATGCGCGTTGATCCTCTCGCATCGACCGATAATCGAAACACGTAAGTCTGAAAGCAGAGCTACGATGAACAAGCTGTTCACCCTGGCGGGCATCAGCCGCCTCGCCGCCGCCGCCGCCGTTGCCGCCACGCTGTCGGCCCCGGTCTTCGCCCAGTCCACGACCCCGGCTGAGCCGGCTCCGGCCGCCACCACCGAGGCTCCGGCCGCTCCGGCCGCCGACACCGCTGCTCCTCCGGCTGCCGAAGCTGCTGCCCCGGCCGCCGAAGCCGCCCCGGAGGCGACCACGAACCCGTACGGTCTGAAGGCCATCATCGATCACGGTGATCTGGTCGCGAAGAGCACCCTGGTCCTGATGCTGATCATGTCGGCCGGCACCTGGTACATCTTCGTTACCAAGCTGATCGAACAGTCCAAGCTGATGTCGCAGGCCACTTTTGCCGAGAAGAACTTCTGGACGGCCTCTTCGGTCACCGAAGGCGCTTCCCGCCTGAAGGAAAATTCGGCTTTCCGCGGCGTCGTCGAAGACGGCCTGCGTGCGACCGAGCATCATGACGGCGCGCTGACCGACCATATCGACCTGCACGAGTGGGTGACGATGTCCCTGCAGCGTTCGGTCGACGCGGTGAACGCCCGCCTGCAGGGTGGTCTGTCCTTCCTGGCTTCGGTCGGCTCGACCTCTCCGTTTATCGGTCTGTTCGGTACGGTGTGGGGTATTCTGAACGCCCTGGTGGCCATTGGTCTGTCCGGTCAGGCGTCGATCGACAAGGTCGCCGGCCCCGTCGGTGAAGCACTGATCATGACCGCCATCGGTCTGGCCGTCGCCGTGCCCGCCGTGCTGGCCTACAACTGGCTGACCCGTCGTAACAAGCTGGTCATGGACCGTCTGCGTAACTTCTCCGCCGATCTGCACGCTCTGCTGATCGCCGGCCAGAAGGCCAAGACCGGCCGGAGCGCCTAACCATGGGGATGAGCGTCGGCCCCGCCAATAGTGGCGAAGACTCAGTGGTGTCGGAAATCAATACGACGCCGCTGGTGGACGTGATGCTCGTTCTGCTGATCATCTTCCTGCTGACCATTCCTGCTGCCATCCAGACCATCCCCGTGAAGCTCCCCGAGGAGTCGAACGTGGTGACTGTGACGAAGCCGGAAAACGTGACGATCGGTGTCGATCCGGACGGCAACATTTATTGGAATGCCGCCCAGTTGCCGGATTACAACGCGCTGTTCGAGCGGATGAAGGAAGTGGCGGTGCTGGTTCCGCAGCCTGAGATCCACATTCGTGGTGACAAGGAAGGGCGGTACGAGTTCGTTGGCAAGGTCGTCGTGACCTGCCAGCGGGCTGGCATCCTCAAGATCGGCTTTATCACCGAGCCTCCTGCCGGGGCGCTGAACGTCAAGCGTTGACGCTCAGCCTTCCCCCCGTCGGGAATGAAGGATAGGAGGCCCCCATGGGCATGAGTGTTGGACCAGGCGCCGAGGACGGGTCCGTCTCTCCGGAAATGAACACCACGCCGTTGATCGACGTGATGCTGGTGTTGCTGGTGATGCTCATCATCACCATTCCGGTGCAGACCCACGCGGTGAAGCTGGATATGCCGGCGGGTCCGCCCCCGCCGCAGACGAATGTGGTCGAACCTGAGGTCATCACCATCGAAGTCGACTTCGATGGTACCGTGATCTGGAACGGCACCGTTCTGAACAGCCGTGAGGAAATGGAGCAGCAGATGACGCTCAAGGCCGCGCAGCAGCCGCAGCCGGAAGTGCATCTGCGTCCGAACAAGCTGGTGAAGTACAAGTACGTGGCGGCTGTTCTGGCGTCCGCTCAGCGGCTTGGCCTGAACAAGATCGGCATGGTCGGTAACGAACAGTTCATGGACTGATCGGTACCAGATGATAGGGGAAAGGCGGACCTTCACAGGTCCGCCTTAAACCTGCCTACTTGACCTGATTGCATGGACATGCGGCCAGATGGCTGGCCGTAAGACAACCCGTCGGACGGGACCCATCGCGAAGAGACACGCGATCCTGTGCGACCGATACCGAGATAGAGACAATGATCCGCACTCGTCTTTTTACCGCCGCCCTGCTGGGTTCGGCCCTGGCCTTTGGCTCCTTCGCCGCCGTGATGGCACCGTCCGAGGCCTTTGCGCAGAAGGCTGGCGGTGAGAAGAAGGAGAAGGCCCCGGCCGGTGATACCGTCCGCAAGGAAGTGGGCGAGCCGCTGACGGCCGCTCAGGAGCTGATGAAGGGCAAGAAGTTCAAGGACGCCCTGGCCAAGATCAAAGAAGCCGACGCGGTCGCCGACAAGACCCCGTTCGAAGACTTCATGGTCGAGCAGATGCGCGCCATCGCCGCCTATCAGGCTGGCGAACTGGACGTTGCCGAGAAGTCGTTCGAAGCCGTGTTCGCCACGGGCCGCTTCCCCGCCGCCCAGCAGCTGACCTTCACGCAGGCGCTGGCCCAGGCTTATTATCAGCAGCGCAACTACACCAAGGCGATCACCTGGACCCAGAAGTATTTCACGGGTGGCGGCAACGACGCCAACATGCGCACCCTGCTTTTGCAGTCCTACTATCTTGGCAAGGATTATCCGAACGCCATCAAGGAAGTCAGCGCCAAGATTTCGGCGGTTGAGAAGTCCGGTGCTACGCCGGATGAGAAGGACCTGCAGCTGCTGGCCGCCGCCAACAATGAGAGCAAGAACGAAGCCGGCTACATGGGCGCGCTGGAAAAGCTGGTGCGCTATTATCCCAAGCGCGACTACTGGCTGGACCTGCTGCTGCGTACGCAGCGCAAGCCGGGCTTCGCCCGTGACCGTCTGGCGCTGGACAGCTATCGCCTGATGAACAAGATCGGTCTGCTGGACACTGCCGGTGATGTCATGGAAATGGCGCAGCTGTCTTTGCAGGCTGGCAACCCCGGTGAAGCCCAGGCCATCATCGACAAGGGCTATGCCGCCGGTCTGCTGGGTACGGGTCCGGAAGCAGAACGCCAGAAGCGTTTGAAGGACGTGGCAGCCAAGCAGGTCGCCGACGACAAGAAGGCCCTGGCCCAGACCGAGACTGAAGCCCTGGCCGGTGCCAATGCCGGTCCGATCCTGCGCGTTGCCGAGGCCTATGCCGGCTATGGTCAGTTCGACAAGGCCATCACCCTGGCTGAAGCCGCCATCGCCAAGGGCAATCTGAAGAACCCCGACGATGCCCGTTTGCGTTTGGTGACCTACTATCTTGACGCCGGCCAGAAGGCCAAGGCCGAAGCCACCGCCAAGGCCATCAAGGCCACGGACGGTCCGGCCGATATGGCCCGTCTGTACCTGCTGAACGCCGCCAAGGCGAAGTAAGCCTGAGGGGGCGGTCGGCTACCGACCGCCCTTTTCGCATGTCTCCCTGTCATCCGCGCGGAAGACACGCCGTTTTCCACGTCCCCCGGTGACATTGCCGCCGGGAATCCCTGGACGCACCATGTCGGATATGGAACCCACTTTCCGCCCCCGGCTGCAATATCCCGAACGCGCCCTGCGTCTTCGGCGCGAAGGCCGTGTCATTGTCGAGTTTCGGATCGGCAATGATGGCGCGCCACAGGATGTGCGGGTCGTGGAGGCCGTGCCGCCGGGCCTGTTCGAACAGTCGGCGCTGCGTTATGCCGCTGGTCTGCGCTATCATCCCGATGAAGGCCGCCCCCCGCATCCTGCCGAAGCCATGCGCCGTGAGCGTGAGCGCCAGAGGCTGGAAGTTCGTTTTGAGATGCGTGGACAGGCCTGATCCACAATCTGTCGCGGATATATCTTTCAAACCGGCTGCGGATTTCCTATCTGTAAGGCGTCGCGTTGAAGCGGGCCGTCAAACTGGAGAATTTCCATGGGCGCCATGAGCCTCTGGCACTGGATCATCGTTCTTGTCGTCGTGCTGCTGGTTTTCGGCGCGGGCAAGCTTCCGAACGTCATGGGTGACATGGCAAAGGGCGTGAAGGCCTTCAAGAAGGGCCTGAAGGAAGGCGAGGAAGAGGCAGCGGCCGATCCCAAGCTGACCGAGAACAAGCCGGGTGAGAACGCCCCGCGCTGATCCATCGCTGCTGCGATTGGACATGGGTAAGGCCGGCCCCGCCTTTCGTGGGGACCGGCCTTTGTTTTTGCGGCCCCCGAAGCCCGGGTGCTACTCTGGCCGCCGATGCCGGCTGCATGGACGGGGAGGGGCGATTGGGTGATGGTGTGGATGTGGAACGGACGGGCTGTCTGATGCCTGCCCCGTTTGCGGGTATCCACGATCTTCCCCGCCTGCTGGAACGGCTGCACCGCCGGTTCCTGGACGTCGTCCGGATCGAGCTGGAGCGGCTGCACAGTGCTCATGTAACGCCGGTGCAGGGGCTGATGCTGCTGACCATCGGCGACAGCAGCCCGACCGTGCAGGAACTGATCGAACGGGGCCATTATCTGGGCGCGGCGGCGGCCGGCAATCTGCGCGCGCTGGTGCAGGCCGGTCTGGTGCAGGGGCCGGGGCCGCAGGATGACCGCAGATCGGCGCGGCTGTGCCTGACCGATGCCGGTATGGCGCTGTGCCGTGAATTGCGGCGGGTGGAGATGGGCCATGTCCTGGCCCTGGCCCGCGATGGGGAGGGGGAGGCTGACTTGATCGCCGCCTACCGCCTTCTCAATCGGCTGGAGCAGTCATGGGCGGATGTGATCCGTGCCGATGTGATTGATGCCGGGCCGGCGCTGGCCGGTGGGGAGGTCTAGGATGAAACATGACAAGCCGACGGCCCTGACCCCTGCTGATGTCGATCAACTGGCGCAGGACCGCTCCCCCGAGGCCCGCATCCAGATGCTGTCCAAGCTGCTGCGGACGGCGGAGCAGGCGGTTCTGGCCGAGTCTGGTCAGGCGCTGGTACAGGATCTCCTGCACCGTCTGGCCCATGACGCGGTACAGCAAGTGCGCGAGGCGGTGGCCTGGCAGATTTATAACAGCCCGTTCCTGTCCGACGGTTTGGCCCGCGACCTGGCATTGGACGTCATCTCCGTCGCCTTTCCTCTGCTGCGGCATGGGGAGGCGGTGGGGGATGCCTTGCTGCTGGAAGTGATCGGGCAGGGGCGGGCCGATAAGCAGATGGCCATCGCCGCCCGTCAGACCTTGTCAGAGGCGGTGTCGGGTGCCCTGGCGGCGGTTGGTAATCTGGCCGTGGTTGCGACCTTGGCCGGGAACGAGGGGGCGGCGTTGTCCGATGCCTCGCTGCTGTCCCTGGCAGACCGCTATGCCCATGTGCCACTGGTGGCCGAACCGCTGGCCGGGCGCGCGACGCTGCCGGCCAGTGTGGTGGAGCGGCTGGTGGCGCATGTGTCGGACAAGGTGCGGGCCCATCTGGTGGAACGGCACCGTCTGTCGCCCGTGATTGCCGCCGAACTGGCGGCGCATGGAAGGGATTCAGCGACCCTGGCCCTGCTGCGGCCTGTTTCCAAGCCCGGCATGGATGGCGATGCGCTGGCCGTGCATCTGCATGAGCAGGGCCGCCTTAGCGTCCCCCTGCTGTTGCGCACGCTCTGCGCCGGGGATTTTGATTTCTTCGCGGCAGGGATTTCCACGAAGTCGCGCGTGCGCAAGGCCAATGCCATGGCACTGCTGCTGGACGGCAAATGGGATGGCATGAAGGCCCTGCTCGACCATGCCCATGTGCCCAAGCACCTGTTCGCGCCCTTCCAGGTTGCCATGCGGGTGGCCAAGACGCTCGGCTATCGCGGGGGTGCGGAGGGGCGCGACACGTTCCAGACCGAAGCCCTGGGCCGCATTTATGCGGAATGTGGGCAGTCGGAAGAGCGGGCCATGGATAACCTGCTGCTCCAACTGTTCGATCGTAAGCACGATGACATGGTGGATGCCGCCATGGATGTGGCTGGCATGCCGTTCATCCCGCTGCGGGGCAACGTTCCGAAGAAGTGAGGCAAAACATTTTACCAAAGGCACAAGGTTCCACTCATGCCTTTGGAGGCCGGCGACGGCCGGCCCGCGCCACGTGGAGCGTAACCCAAGCCCGCAAATGCGGGCGCCCGACGCCTGAGGGAACGCTTAAAACGCCCGAATCTGCATCTGGATCGGGCCTTCGGCGCGGCCATGGATGAACTGATCGACGTAAGCGTTGCCGCTATTGTCGATCTCCGACACCGGGCCCACCCAGATCAGCTTGCCCTTGTAGAGCATGGCGATACGGTCGGCGATCTTGCGGGCGCTGGCCATGTCATGGGTGATGGAAAGTGCGGTGGCGCCCAGATCCTTCACGCATTTCACGATCAGGTCATTGATGACATCGGCCATGATCGGGTCCAGGCCCGTGGTCGGCTCGTCAAAGAAGATGATCTCCGGGTTGGTGCAGATGGCGCGGGCCAGGCCCACGCGCTTCTGCATGCCGCCCGACAGTTCCGAGGGTGACAGGTTGGCGACATCAGGGCCCAGGCCGACGGCACCCAGGGTGGCGACGGCACGCTCCCGTGCCTCTTTCCGGCCCACGCGCTGCCCCTGCATCAGGCCGAACGCCACGTTTTCCCAGACAGGTAAGCTGTCGAACAGGGCGGCCCCCTGGAACAGCATGCCGAACTTGGCCATGGCGCGTTCACGGTCGCGGCCCGTGATATGGGTCGTATCCTCCCCATCGATACGGATGCTGCCGGCATCGGGCTGCAGGATGCCCAGGATGCTTTTCAGCAGCACCGACTTGCCGGTGCCCGAGCCGCCGATGATCACCACGCTTTCGCCGCGCTGGATATCCAGGTCGACGCCGTCCAGCACCACCTTGGGCCCGAACGCCTTTTTCACGCCTTTCAGCGAGATCTTCGGCACATCCATATCCTGCGTCAGTTCCAAGGGTGCCATCGTCATGAGAAGAAGATCCCCGTCAGCAGGTAGTTCATGACCAGGATAAGGATGGAGGCGGACACCACGGCATTGGTGGTGGCGGCCCCCACGCCCTGCGCGCCGCCGCGCGAATTATAGCCGTGGTAACAGCCCATCAGCGAGATGACGAAGCCGAACGCCGCAGCCTTCACCAGGCCGGATACCACATCCATGAATTCCAGATACTGCCAGGTATTGTTGATATAGCTGGAAGCATTGAAACCCAGCCGGTAGACGGCCACCAGATAGCCGCCGAACACGCCGATGATATCGGCCACCATCACCAGGATGGGCAGCATGGTGGTGCCGGCGATCAGGCGCGGCACCACCAGATATTTATAAGGATTGGTGGAGAGCGTGGTCAGTGCGTCCACCTGTTCCGTCACCCGCATGGTGCCCAGTTCCGCGGCCATGGCGGCCCCGATGCGCCCCGCCACCATCAGCCCGGCCAGAACCGGCCCCAGTTCGCGCGTGATCGACAAGACCACGACGGTGGCGATGGCGCTTTCGGCGGAGAAGCGGGAGAAGCCGGAATAGCTTTGCAGCGCCAGCACCATGCCCGTGAACACGGCGGTCAGGCCGACGACGGGCAGGCTGTAATAGCCGATCTCCACCATCTGCCGGCCAATATGCCGGAAATAGAAGGGCGGGCGCAGGCAATGGGCCAGGGCCGTGAGGGTGAACAGGGCCAGCCGCCCCGTCGCCTCCAGAAAGGTCAAGGTGGCACGACCGATCGCGCTGAGGAAATTCATCTACCTGGCCTTCTGCTTGGGAGCGGAACCCGTCCCATCGCTAGACAATGGGGTGTGTTCTGTCAATGTCGAGGGGAGGAGGGCACATGCCATATTGCGCCGCACCCAAGCCAGTCCCGCATGGAGCCTTTGCATTTCTTTCCCTATGAAGGTTCTTGCCGCGTCGGTGATTTCGCCTTAAAACCGAAACATGAAACGAGCTGTCGGTGTTCCCAGTGGGTTCGCCGTCGCTTGAAACCTTTTACGGATGGACGGTCCCCCCGTGATGGCGGCAGACCAGATGACGGAACAGCAAAACAGCACGGGCCTCACCGCCCGCGCCGTTGGCCTGTCTGCATCTTCCATTCGTCGCGGCCGCCTTGTCCTGGCCGCCACCCTACGACTAATCACCCCCTGAGCGCCCGATGTCGTGCCGCCCTCGCTGCGGCGCGGCCCGCGATCAGGGGAAGAGGCGCCGGATCGGTGCTGCCGAAACCACATATTCCTTTTATCGATTTCGGTGCGGTGCCCCTGACAGGACCGTACCCGACGTGCCGCAAGGGACCAGGACATGAGCATCACCCGCGACAGCAACCGCGTCATCATTTTCGACACCACCCTGCGCGATGGCGAGCAGGCGCCCGGCTGTTCCATGAACCTGGATGAAAAGCTGCGCATCGCCACGGTGTTGGAGGAAATGGGCGTCGACGTGATCGAGGCCGGTTTCCCCATCGCGTCGAACGGTGACTTTGAGGCCGTGCGCGAAGTGGCCCGCACCGTCAAGAATGCCACCATCGCAGCGCTGGCCCGCACGGCCCGCGCCGATATCGACCGCGCCGCAGAGGCGTTGCAGCTGGCGCAGCGCAAGCGCATCCACACCTTCATCTCCACCAGCCCCGTCCACATGAACTACATGTTGAAGATGACGGAAGAGGAGGTGTTGCAGCGCACCATCGATTATGTCGGCTATGCCCGCAACCTGACCGACGATGTGGAATGGTCGGCACAGGATGGCTCCCGCTCTGACCGCGATTTCTTGTGCCGCACGGTGGAGGCGGCCATCAAGGCCGGTGCCACCACCATCAATATCCCCGACACGGTCGGCTATGCCCTGCCCGAAGAATATGCCGCCATGTTCAAGGACGTGATGACCCGCGTCCCCAATTCCGACAAGGCCATCTTCTCTGTCCATTGTCATAATGATCTGGGCCTGGCTGTCGCCAACTCCCTGGCCGGCATCGGTGCAGGCGTGCGTCAGGTGGAATGCACCATCAATGGCCTGGGCGAGCGCGCGGGTAATGCGTCGCTGGAAGAGATCGTGATGGCGCTGCGGACGCGCCATGACCTGATCGGTTGCACCACGGGCATCAAGACCGAGCATATCACCCGCATTTCCCGTCTGGTTTCCACCATCACCGGTTTCCAGGTGCAGCCCAACAAGGCCATCGTGGGCGCCAATGCGTTTGCCCATGAAAGCGGCATCCATCAGGACGGCATGCTGAAGCACGCCGAGACCTATGAGATCATGACCCCGGAATCGGTGGGTCTGAACCGGTCGTCGCTGGTCATGGGCAAGCATTCGGGCCGTGCCGCCTTCCGCGCCAAGCTGAAGGAATTGGGCTATGACGATCTGGGTGAGAATGCGGTGAATGACGCGTTCGGTCGGTTCAAGGATCTGGCCGACCGCAAGAAGGATATCTACGACGAAGACATCATCGCCATCATGGATGATGAGGTCGGTCGTCAGCATGACCGCGTGCGTTTCCATGCTCTGCATGTCGTGGCCGGTTCGCGCGGGCCGCAGCATGCCGTGCTGGAGCTGGAGATTGACGGCAAGTCCATCCCGCCCGTGGTCGCCTTCGGCAATGGCCCCGTCGATGCCGTCTTCAACGCCCTGAAGCTGGCCTTCCCGCATGAAGCGAAGCTGCAGCTCTATCAGGTGCATGCCGTGACCCAGGGTACCGACGCCCAGGCCGAGGTGACGGTGCGCCTGGAAGAAGAAGGCAAGACCGTGAATGGTCAGGGTGCGGATGCCGATACGCTGGTCGCCAGTGCGCGCGCCTATGTGCATGCGCTGAACAAGCTGATCACCAAGCGGCTGAAGACCGCGCCCGTGGCAATGTCGGCATAAGCGACAGTAAAGTCGTTCACGCGACTCCGATTCCGCGACTTGAGTCAAACCCCCGCCGGAGGCCCTTCCGGCGGGGGTTTTTGCCTTGTTTTCGCCATGAAGTTTGAGGGTCGGCAGTCCGAAAGGGGGTGATGGGGTGCCTGCGTACCCTCCATGTGGCACTGCGAAGGGACCGGGGCGTGGAAATTCCGTTTCCAGGGCTTTCAAGGCTTGAGGGCGCCGCCCCAAATGGTCTATGCAACAAGCGCGACCCGGCATATCCGGGGCCCGGTCGCACCAAGGCGGCAGAATCCGGACATCAGAGATACGCTTCACCCATGTTTTCAAACCTGCTCGGTATGTTCTCCGCCGACATGGCGATCGACCTTGGTACGGCGAACACGCTCGTCTACGTGAAGGGTCGCGGCATCGTCCTCAATGAACCGTCGGTGGTCGCCATCCGCGACCTGCGCGGCAAGAAGCAGGTCTTGGCCGTGGGTGACGAGGCCAAGCTGATGCTGGGCCGTACGCCCGGCAACATCCAGGCCATCCGCCCGCTTCGCGACGGCGTCATCGCCGATTTCGAAGTGGCGGAGGAGATGATCAAGCATTTCATCCGCAAGGTTCATAACCGCCGCAGCTTTGCCAGCCCGGAAATCGTGATCTGCGTTCCGTCGGGTTCCACCGCCGTCGAACGCCGCGCGATCCAGGAAAGTGCCGAGGCCGCGGGTGCGCGCCGGGTTTCCTTGATTGAGGAACCGATGGCTGCCGCCATCGGCGCCGGCCTGCCGGTGACGGAGCCGACGGGCAGCATGGTTGTCGATATCGGCGGCGGTACGACGGAAGTGGCCGTCCTGTCGCTGAACGGTACCGTCCATGCCCGTTCCGCCCGCGTGGGCGGTGACAAGATGGATGAGGCCATCATCGGCTATATCCGCCGTCACCATAACCTGCTGGTGGGTGAGGGCTCTGCCGAGCGTATCAAGAAGGAAATCGGTTCCGCCTGCCCGCCGGAAGATGGTGAAGGCCGGGTCATGGAGATCAAGGGCCGGGACCTGATGAACGGCGTGCCCAAGGAACTGGTGATGAGCGAGCGGCAGATTGCCGAAAGCTTGGCCGAACCGGTCAGCCAGATCATTGAAGCCGTGAAGGTCGCCCTGGAACATACGGCCCCCGAACTGGCCGCCGATATCGTGGATAAGGGTATCGTCCTGACGGGCGGCGGCGCGCTGCTGGCCAACCTGGATTATGTCCTGCGCCATGCCACCGGTCTGCCGGTTTCCATTGCCGATGATCCGCTGTCGTGCGTGGCACTGGGCTCCGGTCGCGCGCTGGAAGAGGAAAGCCTGCGCAACGTGCTGATTCGCATGTATTGATCGGTTCGCTATAGCGATCCGATATTTACACCGTCGCGTTGAAGCGTTACTTTCACAAGGCACTGTAAGCCACCGATTTCGGTGGCTTACCCGATCACGGGACACCACCCCCCGGTGAAGACACGCAATAGCGGATCCGTCGTGCGCATCGCGGCCCCTCTTTGGGGGATGGTGCAGCGATTCTATTTTCCGCTGCTGATCCTGGGTGCCGCCGCCCTGATGATGATAGGGCATGTAAATGGCGGTGCTGTGGAACAGGCGCGTACCCGCGTAACCGATGCCGTTTCCCCGGTTCTGAACGTCATGTCGCGTCCGGCCGCCAGCGTGGCCGACGGGCTGGAATATTTCCGTCAGCTGGTTGATCTGCATGACGAGAATGCCCGCCTGCGCGAAGAGAATTCCCGCTTGCGGCAGTGGGAACAGGCGGCCCTGCGTCTGGATGCTGAAAACCGCTCCCTGCGCTCGCTCCTGTCCTTCAAGCCGGACCCGGCGGCGCGTGTGGTCACGGGCCGTGTCGTTGGTGATCCCGGCGGCGCCTTTGTTCGGACGGTCGTTGTCACCATCGGTGAACGCGATGGCGTGGCGCGCGGTCAGGCCGTGATGTCTGGGCAGGGGCTGGTTGGCCGTATCGTGCAGGTCGGCGACTGGTCATCGCGCGTACTGCTGATCACCGATCTTAACGCCCGTATCCCCGTCGTTCTGGAAAGCAGTCGGCAGCGTGCCATGCTGGCCGGTGACAATTCCGACCATCCGCTGTTGACGTACCTGCCGCCCAATAGCGAGGTTACGCCGGGTGAGCGGGTCTTTACCTCGGGCCATGGCGGCCTGTTCCCGCCGGGCCTGCCCGTCGGTATTGTTGAAATCGGGGTCGGTGGCAAGCCCCGGGTCGTGCCCATGGCCGACCTGTCGCGTCTGGAGCATGTGCAGGTGGTCGATTTCGGCACCGTTGGCGGCGTGGCCGCCGAAGCGACGCAGCCCGGCGCGATGAAGTAAGGGGCACGGCCTTGGCCGGCGGATTGTTTAACCAGCTCGATCAGACGGCACGCAACCTTGTGCCATTCACCGTCACTGTCCTGGCCATGCTGGTCGGGATGGTGCCCTTACCGTTGCCCGGCTATGCCATGGTGACGGTGCCCTTCATGCTGATGTGCCTGTTCTACTGGGTCATCCACCGGCCCGACCTGCTGCGCCCGCTGGTGGTGTTCGCCATCGGCCTGTTGCAGGACCTGATCGGCGGCACGCCCATCGGATCGACCTCCATGGTGCTGATCATGGCCTACTGGCTGCTGATCACCCAGCGCCGCTTCTTCCTGGGCCGATCCTTCGTGATGCTGTGGATCGGTTTTGCATTGGTGGCCACGGGGGCGGCGGCGGTACAATGGTCGGTGTTCGCCCTGATGACGGCCAGCCTTCTGGATGCGCGGCCCGTGCTGGTGCAGGCCCTGATGGGCGTGGCATTGTTCCCGTTGATGGCCTGGCTGCTGCAAAGGCTGCACCGCGCCTATTTGAGCTGAGGGTAACCCATGTCGGCCTTTGACCGGGACGCCGAACGCCAGCGCATGCTGTCCCGCCGCACCCTGGTGCTGGGCGGGCTGCAGGGGGCTGCCGTCGCCACGCTGATGGGCCGGCTCTACTATCTCCAGATCGTGGAGAGCGACCGCTACACGGTGCTGGCGGAGGATAACCGCATCTCGCTTCGGCTGGTGGCGCCGCCCCGCGGCCTGATCACCGACCGGTTCGGTGTGCCGCTGGCCGTGAATGAGCAGAATTTCAGCACCATCATCGTGTCCGAACGCGCCGGCGACGTGCAGCAGATCCTGGACGAGGTGGGGAAGCTGATCCCCCTGACCGAGGCGGATGAAAGGCGTATCCAGCGTGATATCCAGCGCTCCCGCTCCTTCGCGCCCATTA
This sequence comes from alpha proteobacterium AAP38, assembly GCA_001296005.1. GTDB lineage: Bacteria > Pseudomonadota > Alphaproteobacteria > Azospirillales > Azospirillaceae > Niveispirillum. The sequence continues at coordinate 80,695 of LJHR01000009.1, forward strand.
CCATCAAGGAAAACCTGACCTGGGATCAGGTGGCCGCGATTGAGGTCAATCTGCCCGACCTGCCGGGTGTGTCCATTGATGTCGGTCAGGTCCGCTCCTACCCGTTCGGCGAAGCGTTGAGTCATGTGCTGGGCTATGTCGGGGCGGCGGCTGAGAAGGATGTGGAAGGGTCCAGCGACCCGCTGCTGACCCTGCCCGGTTTCAAGGTGGGCAAGGGCGGGATCGAGAAACAGTATGATCAGGCCCTGCGCGGCGCCGCCGGCAACCGCCAACTGGAAGTGAACGCCGTTGGCCGCGTGATCCGCGAACTGTCGCGCGACCCCGGTCAGTCGGGGCGCGAAGTGGCGCTGACCATCGATGCCAAGCTTCAGCATTATATGCATCAGCGCCTGTCGGCGGAGGAAAGTGCGGCGGCCATTGTCATGGATGTGAATACCGGCGGCATCCATGCGCTCTGTTCCAGCCCCAGTTTCGATCCCAACCAGTTCGCCATGGGCATCGGGTACGAGGCCTATCAGGCGCTGCTGAAGGATGAACGCACGCCGCTGATCAACAAGGTGATCGCGGGTCAGTATCCGCCGGGTTCGACCTTCAAGATGCTGACGGCGCTGGCGGCCCTGGAATCGGGCATCGTCAATGCCGATCACCGCGTCTTCTGTTCCGGCCATATCGAGCTGGGCAGCCACCGGTTCCACTGCTGGAGCCGCAATGGCCATGGCACGCTGGACATGGTTGGCGCGCTGATGAATAGCTGCGACGTCTATTTCTATGACATTGCCGGCCGGATCGGCATGGACCGCATTGCCGAGATGGCCCGCCGTTTCGGCCTGGGCGGCAAGGTCGGGCTGGAACTGCCGGGAGAGCGCCCAGGCCTCATTCCGGACCCGAAATGGAAGCGCCAGGCCTTGAAGCAGCCCTGGCACCAGGGTGAAACCCTGATCGCCTCCATGGGCCAGGGTTATGTCCTGACCACGCCGTTGCAACTGGCCGTGATGACGGCGCGGTTGGCCAGCGGGCGGGCGGTGCAGCCGCATCTGCTGAAATCCATCGAAGGGCAGTTCGCCGAGACCACGCAATGGCCCGCCATTGACGTGAAGCCGGAAAATCTGGCCACCGTCCTGAAAGGTATGAACGCCGTCACTAATGTACCGGGCGGTACCGGCTATCGCGCGCGCATCAATGTGCCGGGCATGGAGATGGCGGGCAAATCGGGCAGCGCCCAGGTGCGCCGCATTTCCATGGCGGAGCGTAATTCCGGCGTCATCAAGAATGAGAACCGGCCCTGGCGGGAGCGCGATCACGCCCTGTTCGTGGCCTTTGCACCTGTCCAGGCACCGAAATATGCCTGTGCGGTGATCGTGGAACATGGCGGCGGCGGCGGTGCCGTGGCGGCCCCCATTGCGCGCGACATCCTTCTGGAATGCCAGATGCTGGAGGCGGCGCGCGCCACCGTCGCGCAGCAGCCGCCACCTTCCACCGACACCACGCCGCCGGCCCCCAACCCCGCGGGAGAAACGCCATGACCCTGGACGTTTCCAGCGATAGCGCCGCTCTTTCCTTTACCGAGAAGCTGGCCCAGATTCCCTGGTCCTTCGTGTTCCTGGTTACCATCGTGGCCTGTGTCGGCTTCGCCATGCTCTATTCGGCGGCCAACGGACAGATCGATCCCTGGGCGTCGCGTCAGATGCTGCGTTTCGGCGTCGGTCTGGCGCTGATGCTGTTCATCGGCATGATCGATATCCGCGTCTGGATGAAGATGACCTACCCGCTCTATGGGCTGGTCATGGTGCTGCTGGTCGGCGTCGATCTGTTCGGATCGGTGGGCAAGGGCGCGCAGCGCTGGATCGACCTGGGCTTTGTGCAGTTGCAGCCGTCGGAGATCATGAAGGTCACCCTGGTCATGGCGCTGGCCCGCTATTTCCATGGCGCCTCGCTGGAGGATACGGGCCGCATCCCCTATCTGATCGTGCCGCTGCTGATCGTGGGGGCGCCGGTCGCCCTGGTGTTGGCGCAGCCGAATCTGGGGACCTCGCTGATGCTGATCATGGCGTCGGGGGCCATGTTCTTCCTGTCGGGCGTGCGTTGGTGGAAATTCGCACTGGTGATCGGCGCCATCCTGATCGCCATCCCGCTCAGCTGGCAGTTCCTGCTGCACGACTATCAGCGCGACCGGGTTGAGACCTTCCTGGACCCCGACAGCGATCCGCTGGGCACCGGCTATCACATCACGCAGTCGAAGATCGCCTTCGGGTCGGGCGGGCTGACGGGGAAGGGGTTCCTGCAGGGCACGCAGAGCCATCTGAACTTCCTGCCGGAAAAGCAGACCGACTTCATCTTCACCATGCTGGCGGAGGAATTCGGGCTGGTCGGGTCGGTCAGCTTCCTGGTGCTGTATTGCCTGCTGCTGCTGTTCGGTTTCGTCATCGCGGGGCGATGTAGACATCAATATGGGCGGCTGCTGGCGCTGGGGCTGACGGTCAACCTGTTCCTCTATCTCTTCATCAATGTCGCCATGATCATGGGCCTGATCCCGGTTGTGGGTGTGCCGCTGCCGCTGATTTCCTATGGCGGGACGGCGACGCTGGCCGTGATGGTGGGATTTGGCCTGCTGATGTCGGTGCATGTCCACCGGGATGTGCGTATGTCACGCCGGGGCCTGGGCGATCTGTGACAGCAAGGGTCATGGGACATGACCCTTGAAGGCCAGCGACTGCTGGCCCGCGCCCCGTGGCGCGCAAGCCAAGCCGCCGGATGGCGGCGCCCGGCGCCTGAGGTCGCTCAGAGGCCAAGCGTCATGGGGCATGCCGTCAGCGCAAATCTCGGTCGCTGAAAAAAGCACCATTCCTTGCATCGAAAACTATCGACAAGGGGAAATCCCTTTGCTACACAGCGCGCCTCGCCACGGTGAACGCCCTGGCGGGGCCGCGAAAGCGGATGTGGATTGGGCGCATAGCTCAGTTGGTAGAGCAGCTGACTCTTAATCAGCGGGTCCAAGGTTCGAGTCCTTGTGCGCCCACCAATCCACCCCCTCATCGCCGCGTTGAAGGTTGGGCGCATAGCTCAGTTGGTAGAGCAGCTGACTCTTAATCAGCGGGTCCAAGGTTCGAGTCCTTGTGCGCCCACCAACCTTCCTCCGATCTCAAAGAAATCACTGCGTAGATAGTTGTGGTGCCCCTGCAAGTGGTAGCCTGTCTGCGCATCGCCTTGATCCCGCCCCGATCCCACGTCACCATGCCCGTCAGGGGGTATGGGAATTTGCAAGGGAAGGAGGACGCGGGATCATGCGTCACCAACTGTTACTGCCGCTGCTGGCCCTGCTTTGTGCCGGCCCCGCCATGGCTTCTGAGGATGCCGCGACGCCGGACAAGGCCCGCGAAACCTGCATCGACTCGCGCCGTATTAATGGCTGGACCTCGGAAAACGACCGCTCGATCATCGTCACGCTGGGCGCCAAACAGCGCTACCGCGTGGAATTGAGCCCATCGGCCAGTGTCTTCAATGTGGACAGCCAACCGGATCTGGCCTTCATTCCGCGCAGCGACGGCTCGCTCTGTGCCGGCTGGGGCCATGTCGGGGTGGAGGGGCAGCGCATTCCCATCCTGTCGATCACCCGCTTGGCCGATCCGCCGCCCAAGGCTGCTGCGTCTGTACCACCGGAGAAATGATTTGCTATCGCCCGCCTTCGTCCCGTTCCGCACAACCGTCTGCGGCATCCAGGAACTGCCCGGCCATGCATTGGCCGGGGTGACCCACCTTGTCTCCATCCTGGACCCGGACCGGGAACCGCTGACGGCGTTTGACGATTACGGGCCGCATCACCGCATCGACCTGCGATTCGACGATATCGTCATCGAACTGCCGGAACGGATGGCGCCGGTGGACCGGCATCTGGAACGGGTGCTTGCCTTCGGGCAGCGTCTGACGGCAGAGGCGGGCGCGGGCGATCATCTGCTGGTCCATTGCCATATGGGCATTTCCCGCTCCACGGCGGCCATGGCCCTGATCCTGGCCCAGGCCCGCCCCGACCGCCCGGCGGTGGAGGCCCTGGCAGAGGTGGTGCGCATCCGCCCCCAGGCCTGGCCCAACCTGCGCATGCTGGAAATCGGCGGCGACATCCTGGGCCGGCGGCTGGAACTGCTGGACGGTGTCCGAGAGGTCTATCAACGCCGCGCCCAGGGCCAGGCCGAATGGCTGCGCTTCCTGCGCGAGAATCACCGCGAACGGGAATTGGCCCACATGGGGTGACGGGTTTTGTCGCATAAGCGCAAGCGCATGCGACAAGCGGATCACCCCGCCGGCGCCCCCACAATCCGGTCGAACGCGGCCTTCACGGCGGCGGCCTTGGTGCGCAATGCCTTCTCTACCACCTCAAACGGGGTGCCTTCGGGCAGATCGGGAAGGGCGGCGCGGGCGAGGCCGGCTTTCAGGCCGGGCGGGGCCTTGGCAGCATCGAACCCGCCTTCGACCGTCAGGCGCAGGAAGCCCTGCACGCGGCGCCAGGTCTTGTGCGCGTCGATCAGCAGGTTGGCCGTCTCCACATCGATAAAGCCGCTGTCGCCCAGCCAGGCCAGCGCGCCGGTGGTATTGGGGTCGATGATTTCCGGGCGTTCCGGGGCGTGCAGCAGGGTCAGGTACTGGGCGATGAACTGGATATCGATCATGCCGCCGCGCACATATTTCACGGTCCAGATATCGTCCGTATGGTGCTGCTGATCGATGCGGCCACGCATGGAGGCCACGTCCTCACGCAGCTTGCCGGGATCGCGGGGCCGGGTCAGGACCGACACGATCTCTGCCGTCAGATGCCGGCGCAGACTGTCCGGCCCGGTCACGGACCGGGCGCGGGTCAGGGCCATATGTTCCCAGGTCCAGGCGCTGTCGCGCTGATACTTCGCGAATCCATCGAAGCTGACGGCCAGCGGCCCGGCATTGCCGGACGGTCGCAGGCGCATATCGACCTCGTATAACTGCCCCTCCGCCGTGTGGGCGGTGATGGCATTGACCAGACGCTGCGTCAGCTTGATGAAATAATCGTTGGGGGACAGGGGCTTGACCCCATCCGACTGCATCACATCGTCGGGCACCTCATAGACCGTGATCAGGTCCAGGTCGGAACGCAGCGATAGGGAGCGGGCGCCCAGGCGCCCTAAGCCCAGGATGGCCATGCCCGCACCGGGCAGGCGGCCATGGCGCTTGGCAAACTCCTCCTCCACCGCGCGCTGAAGGCCGGACAACCCGACCTCGGCCACGTCGGTCAGGAAGGCGCCCAGACGGTCGGCATCACTGACATGGCGCAGGATATGGACGCCGGCGCGGAACCGGTGCTCGTTGGTCCAGCGGCGGGTGAGGTCCAGAACCTCCTCAAAATAATGCGCGCCACCGACCAGGGCGTCGAATCCGGCCTCCAGTTCCTCGCGTCCCGGCAGGGAGCCGAAAAAGCCCGGCAGCAGGACGGCATCCAGCGCCTGCGGCTGCCGCGCCAGCTGTTCGGCCAGACGCGGGGCGGTGCCCATCACTTCGGCCACCAGATCCAGCAGGTTGGGGTTGGCATAGAACAGGCTGAACAGCTGCACCCCCGCCGGCAGGCGGGACAGGAATTCATCGAATTTCAGGAAGGCCTGATCGGGCTGGGCCGTCTTGCCGAAGGCCGCCAGCAGGGTGGGGACCAGTTCGGTCAGCAGTTCCCGCGCCCGCTGGCTGCGTGTGGCGCGGTAGCGGCCATGGTGCCAGGCCCGGATCTGCCCCGCCACGGCGGACGGGTTGGCATAGCCCATGCCGCGCAGCGTCTCCATCGTGTCGGGATCATCTTCCGTGCCTGTGAAGACCAGGCTGCCGGAGCCGGACAGGGCAGGGCTTTCGGAGAACAGGTGGTCATAATGATCCTCCACCACCGTCAGGGTCGCCATCAACCGGTCGCGGAAGGATTGGGTGTCGGGGAAACCCAGGAAGGCGGCGATACGGTCTACCCCGTCATCGGTCTTGGGCAACTGGTGGGTCTGCTGATCATCCACCATCTGCACCCGGTGTTCGACGGTGCGCAGGAACCGGTAAGCCGCTGACAGGTCATCGGCCACTTGGCGTTCCACGCGGTCGGCGGCAACCAGGGCGTAGAGCGTCTCCACGGTCCCGCAGGTGCGCAAGGAACGGTCGCGGCCGCCGAAGATCAACTGCTGCGTCTGGGCGAAGAATTCGATCTCGCGGATGCCGCCGCGCCCGATCTTGATATTGTGGCCGTTGACGGTCTTTTCCCGGTGGCCCTTGTGCGCGCCGATCTGCCGCTTGATGGAATGGATGTCCTGGATGGCCGCGAAATCCAGGTTCCGGCGCCAGATGAAGTGCCGAATGATATCCATGAAGCCTTTGCCGGCATCCAGATCGCCGGCCACGGGCCTTGCCTTGATCATGGCCGCGCGTTCCCAGTTCTGGCCCAGGCTGCTGTAATAGGCCTCTGCCGCCGAAACGCTGACAGCGACGGGCGTGGCACCAGGGTCGGGGCGCAGGCGCAGGTCGGTGCGGAACACATACCCATCGGCGGTGCGTTCATCCATGATCCGCACCATTTCGCGCGTCGCCCGCACGAAATGTTTGGTCATCTCCCCGTCCGGCACCTGCACGATGCCATCGTCATAGAGCACGATCAGGTCGATGTCGGAGGAGTAGTTCAGTTCCCGCGCCCCGAACTTGCCCATGGCCAGGACAATGTAACCGCTGCCTTTTTCGGGCTGCTCGGCGTCCGGAACGATCAGGCGGCCCATGGAAACCAGCTGCCGCAGCGCCACGCGTACCGCCAGCTGCAAGGTAGCCTGCGCAAAGTCGGACAGGGCGCCCGTGACCTTTTCCAATGGCCAGTCGCCGGCCATGTCGGCCAGCCCGATCAGCAGGGCGGCGCGGCGCTTGGCGATACGCAGGGCCTTCATCAGCTTGTCCGCGCTGGTCTGTGCGCCATGATCGCGCCACAGTGACTGGACAAGCTCGTCAAAGGCCGCATCGAAGCCGATTTCCAGCAATTGCCGGAAGAAACCCATCTCCCGTACCAGGGCGTGTCCCAGGAACGGGCTGTTGGCGAACACTGCTTCCAGCACGCGCTTTCCATGGGGATCGGCGGCATAGGAACGGGCGAAGGCGGCGAGATCGGGATCACATCCCGGACCCGCCGCTTCATGCCAATGTTCCAGTCCGACGGCGGCACGTTGCGGATCGCCAAGGCGGGGAAGGGATTCTTGATTGAACATCGGGTGTCTACCGGGCTATCCCAAGCGGACCGCATGGGCGGGGGGCCAGACTGCCCACCGACCCTTGTTCAGGTCAAGCTGCCCGTAACGCCCGGCGCACCCCGCCGGAGAACCGAGATCGATGCTGCGTCGCACTGCCCTTATCCTGCTTGAACTGGTCACCGGCCTGCTGCTGGTGGTCCTGTTGGCGGGCGGGTATCTGGCATTCCGGCTAACGCAGCAGGGGCCTATCGGGGTGGATTTCCTCACCCCCTATCTGACACAGGAATTATCGCGGGAAGGGCCGGTCACCCTGGAGATCGACCGGACGGAACTGGCCTGGGTCGGGTTCGGCACGCCCATCGATATCCGTGTGAAGGGGGTGGAGGCGCATGGCGCCAGCGGCGCCCTGCTGGCTGCCGTGCCGGAAATGCGCCTAGGCCTGTCGGTGCCGGCCCTGCTGCGCGGGCGGGTGGCGCCCACGCGCATCGATCTGGTCGAACCAAGCCTTTATGCCGAGCGTACTGCCGACGGCGGCTTCCGCCTGGATATCGGTGATGACAGTTCTGACCCGGAGGCGGGCGCCCGTCTGCTGGCCGACCTGATCGACCAGATGCGCCGGCCGCCTGATCCGGAAGCGACCATGGGTGCCTTGCGCGACTTGCGCATCACGCGCGGCAAGCTGGTGGTGGCCAATCTGGCGACGGAGACGAAATGGCAGGTGCCGCGCCTGGACATGCGTCTGCGCCGCGATGTGCGCGGGGTGCGCGGCACGGCATCCGCCGATATCGACATGGGCGCCAAGATCAACCAGATCGCGGCAGAGGTCACCTGGCGGGCCGAGGATGGTGCCATCACCTTGCGCAGCGGGATGGCCGATATCGTGCCCGCCGAGTTTGCGGAGATCGCCCCCGTCCTGCATCCGCTGCGTGCCCTGGATGTGACATTGGCCGGCACCGTCATGCTGGAACTGAAATCCGATCTGACGCCAGTGAACCTCGTTCTGGGGTTGACGGGTGGCAAGGGTACCTTGTCACTGCCCGATCAACTGCCGGAACCATTGGCCTTCGAGCGGGTGGAATTGCATGGCACGCTGGATGATGCGGGCCGGCATCTGGAACTGACGCGTTTCAATCTGGACATGGCCGGTCCCGCCGACCTGACCATCAGTGGCAATGCCCGCCAGCGGGACAAGACTATCGAACTGGCCCTGACGACCGAGATCACGGGCCTGCCCATGGCGGACCTGCATCGCTACTGGCCCAAGGGTGTGAAGGACAATACGCGCGACTGGATGGTCGGCAATCTGGCCGACGGCACCTTCGATCGCACAGTTTTCAAGCTGGAAGGGTCGGGGCCGGTCGATTATCCCGGGGCCTTCCATGTTGCCTCCATGCAGGGGGAGTTCGCGCTGTCCGGCTTTACCGTCCATTACCGGCGGCCCCTGCCGCCCGTCACCAACGTGTCGGCGACGGCGACGTTCGACGGTAAAAGCTTTGATATTGCCGTCAAGGATGGCGCCCTGCTGGATATGAAGGCCGGGCCGGGGATGATCCGCATTCTGGGGCTGGATACCGAGAATGACCACCGGATAGATATCCGCGTGTCCCTGGAGGGGCCGCTGTCATCGGCGCTGACGGTACTGGACCATCCGCCGCTGGGCTATGCCGCCAAGGTCAATCTGGTGCCGGTAAAGGCATCGGGACAGGCCAAGGCGGAACTGCATTTCGCCTTTCCCCTGGTCGCCGCCCTGACCATGGACATGGTGCAGCTGGACGGTAAGGCCAGCCTGACCGGCGTCGCCGTGCCCGACATCGTGGCCGATATCGACGCGACCGAGGGCGTGCTGGAACTGGCCGTTACGGGGCATGATCTGAACATGACGGGCACGGCCTTGCTGAACGGCGTGCCGGCACAGGTGGAATGGCTGGAGAATTTCCCCGCCGGCGCCCCCATCGGCACACAGGTGCGGGTGCGGGGCCGCCTGGATGATGAGCAGCGACGCCGCTTCCGCCTGGATTTCCCGGACTGGCTGAACGGGCCGGCCGGCGTGGACATGGTTTATACCAGCGAGCGCACGCCAGAGGGCCGGCAGCAGACCATCCAGGCCGATATCGACATCACGCCATCGGTGCTGCGCATCGATGTGATGAAGTGGAAGAAGGACGCCGACAAGCCGGGTCAGGGCCGGGTGACGGTGAAGTTCAAGGATGGCAAGCCCATCCTGATCCCCGCCTTTGTCGTGACGACAGAGGAATTGGCCGCCATCGGTTCCATGGAACTGCGCGAGGCGGATTATGGCCTGTCGCACCTGCTGTTGACCCAGTTCAAGCTGGGGGAAAGCGACGCCCGCATCGATCTGCGCGATACGGACGGCAAGGGCGGGCTGGCCATCGATGTAAAGGGCGACAGTTTTGATGTCCGCCCGTTCCGGGGCAAGAACAAGGGGCCAGACGGCAAGGTCATTCCGCCCGATCCCGTGGAAGAGGCAGCCCCCAAGACGCCGCTGTCGATCAGCTTTGACCTGGGCCGGGCCATCATGGGCGATGATGGCAAGGAAATCCGTCAGGCCAAGGGCCGGATGGAGCGGGATACCAATATCTGGTACCGCACCGACCTGGATGCCCAGGTAGGGGAGAAGGGGTTCCTGCGGGTGCGCTATGCGCCCGATCCCGCCGATGGCCGCATCCTGACGCTGGTCGCCGAAACCGATGATGCCGGAGCCACCTTGCGCGGGCTGGATGTCATCAGCCAGATCAAGGGCGGCAATCTGACCCTGTCGGGCCGGTCACAGGCCGATGATCCGGGGCAGTCACTGATCGGCAAGGCCAGCCTGACCGATTATCAGGTGCAGGACGCGCCTGTGCTGGCGCGGCTGCTGTCCGCCACCTCGCCGCGTGGATTCGCCAATTTCATGTCGGGCCAGCCCATTGCTTTCACTCGCCTGTCGGGGGATTGGCTGTGGCACAAGGACGGGATCACCCTGCGCGAGATGCGGACATCGGGATCGCAGGTGGGCCTGACCCTGGAAGGCAATATCGATATCAAGCGGGACGATGTGGCCCTGCAGGGCACCATCGTGCCCTTCACTACCGTGAACAAGCTGCTGGGGGTGATCCCGCTGCTGGGTGATCTGCTGGTGGGCGGGGAAGGGCAGGGGCTGTTCGCGGCGACCTATAGCGTGAAGGGGCCGACCGACAAGCTGGATGTCGGGGTCAACCCGCTGGCCGTTCTGGCCCCGGGCTTCCTGCGCAACCTGTTCTTCCTGCCGCAGCCCGCGGGAGAGGACATGCCCAAAGAGGCGAAGTAGGGCCGTCGCATGCGGGCCAATGGCCCTTATGCGACCTACGATGGCGCCGTAGGTCGCATAAGCGTAGCGCATGCGACAAAGCCCATTATTTGAGGTCTCGCAACCCCGCCAGGGATATGGCGGTCGGCACCAGAACCGGCGGCCAATCATCCTGCATGATGTTTTCCAGCAGCAATCCGTCATCGCTGACGCTGGCGGCATAGAGGTTGCCGACGCGCCGCTCCGGTCGCTCGCCCCCGGTCAGGCCGGTGATGAAGGCGGCGATGCCGTCCGCATCGCCGCCCATGTCGGTTTGCAGCCAGTCGGCCAGCCATTCGGCAGGATCATGGATCATTGCGGGCAGCTTTCGCCCATCTGCGGGAAGGCGGTATTGATGCGGCCATCGTCAAATTCCGCGAAACGGATGACGAAACGCTCCCCGCCCGGCCCGGTGCAATATTTCGGGTCCGGCTTAGCGGGTGCTGAACAGCCCAGCTTGCCCCAGGGCTTACCCGGCGCGTGGCTATGCTTGACGGCATAGAGGATGGAGTTCGTCACCTGCTCCACGCCGCAATTGTCGGGGTAGAAGGTGGAGTTCTTGGATTTGCCATTCTCAAAAAACACCTTGGTGCTGTAGACGCCATCGGCCTGCGGCGGCTGGGCCTGCACTTCCTTCACCGGTGCCGTGTCGATGATGGCGCGGCTATGCATGCCGACCACATCGCCGTTCTTTTTCACTTCCCCGCATAGGACATGGCGGAGGTTCACCGACGGGTTCGTCTGGCTCCACCCGAAGCTTTCATCCTCGCAGGACGGCTTTTCCGCCGCCCCGGCGGCACCGCATGCCGCCAGGCTGAAGACCAACACCACCAACCGGACCACCTGCACCGCCATTATCCGCCCCTATGAAGTTGTGGAAGCATCGTCTATGGGTGACCATATCATTGCCGATGGTTTGCGGGAGAGGGCTGATGAATCGGGATCGGTTGGTGCGGATGGCGCTGGCGTGCCTGGTCGGATTGATCATGGCTGCTGTCATCGCCTGGATGACCATCCGCCATGATCAGCGGCAGGCGGGGGGCGTGGCCACCAATGTGGCACCGGCCAGCATCGGCGGGCCGTTCACCCTGACCACCCATGATGGCCGCGTCGTGACGGATCAGGATTTCGCGGGCAAGTTCAAGCTGGTCTTCTTCGGCTACACTTTCTGCCCCGATATCTGCCCGACGGAGTTGCAGACCATCGCCCAGGCCATGGACCTGATGGGCGACTCCGGCGCCGACGTGCAGCCGCTGTTCATCACCATCGATCCCGAGCGCGATACCGCACCCGTGCTGGCCGACTATGTGAAGCTGTTCCATCCCTCCATCATCGGCCTGACCGGAACGGCGGAGCAGATTGCCGCCGTGGCCAAGGCTTACCGCGTCTATTACGCCCGTTCGCAAGGCGAACCGGACCCCACACAGTATCTGATGGACCATTCCACCTTCGCCTATCTGCTGGCGCCGGACGGGTCCTTCGTCACCGTTTTCGCCAAGGGCAGCACGCCCGAACAGATGGTTGAAGCCATCAACGCTTACCGGTCGCGGGGGCGATGAACAGCGCTTTCGTGTAACGAAACGCGGACCGTTACCGGCAATTCGGGGGCGAAATCGCGGGTTTGACGGGCAAAAGGTATGATGCGCTGCGGCATCGGACCTATGCGCGGGGTGGAAATCAAGGATTTTCAAATACTTAATGTGGGGTGCCTTGCCCTTGACAGTATCCGGGGCTAACCGTATGGTGCCGCCGCTTTCGCACGGTATCCAACTTCTGGCGGAAGGGAGCCCGCTTCATGTCTGATGAGCGTCCGCCCCCGTCGCTGGAGGAACTGGATACCCGCCTGCGTGAGGCCCGCCGCAACGCCGGCATGGACCTGCCCGACCCCGAACCGGGGGCCAGTGGCAAGAACGTGTCGAACGGTGATATGGCGCTGGGCCTGCGTGTCGGGGTGGAACTGGTTGCTGGTGTGCTGTTCGGGCTTGCGCTCGGTTACGGCATTGATTGGTGGCTGGGTAGTAAACCCTGGGGGATGATCATCATGATCTTCCTGGGCGCGATCGCCGGATTTATGAATGTGTACCGCCTGACCTCCGGTCAGGGGTATGCGGCGGGGTTCGACAAGTCCCAAAAGCGGGACGGTGGGGAGTAGGGCATCGTGGCTGGTCCTTTGGAGCAATTCGAGATCAAGCGCCTGGTCAACCTGCCGGTTGGCAATCTTGATCTGTCCTTCACCAATTCCTCTTTGTGGATGGTGATTGCCGTTGTGGCCTCGACCTTCCTGCTGGTCTATGGCATGCGCGGTCGCGCCCTGGTTCCGGGCCGCGTGCAGTCCATCGCCGAGCTTTTGTATGAGTTCGTGGCAGAGATGGTGCGGGACAATGCCGGCCCGCAGGCCCGCAAGTTCTTCCCCTTCATCTTCTCGCTGTTCATCTTCGTGCTGTTCGGCAACGTCCTGGGTCTGATCCCCGGTTCCTTCACCTTCACCAGCCATATCATCGTGACCTTCGCGATGGCGCTGTTCGTGTTCGTGGTGGTCACCGTCGTTGCTTTCGTGAAGCACGGCCTGCACTTCTTCCACTTCTTCCTGCCGCATGGTACGCCGCTGTGGCTGGCGCCGCTGATCGTTCCCATCGAACTGATCTCCTACTTCGTGCGCCCCATCAGCCTGTCCATCCGTCTGTTCGCCAACATGCTGGCCGGCCACACCATGATGAAGGTCTTCGCGGGCTTCACGGTGTCGATGGTCGCCGCTGGTGGTGGCATGGCTGCGGTCGGTATGCTCCCGGTTCTCCTGAACGTCGCGCTGTTCGCCCTGGAATTCCTGGTCGCCGGCATTCAGGCCTACATCTTCGCGCTGCTGAGCTGCGTGTATCTGCGTGACGCGCTGGAGATGCACTAAGCATCTCCAACGTCCAACCCGTCTTTTCCAAGAGACACTTCCAACCTAGAGGAACTTCAAAATGGAAGCTGAAGCCGCAAAGTTCATCGGTGCCGGTCTCGCCATGTTCGCCCTGCTGGGCGTCGGTATCGGCCTGGGCAACCTGTTCTCCGGCCTGTACCAGGCTGCTTCGCGTAACCCGGCCGCTCTGAACTCCTACAAGACCTTCGTCTTCATCGGCTTCGCGCTGACCGAAGCGACCGGTCTGTTCGCGCTGGTTATCGCCTTCCTGATCCTGTTCGCTTAATCGGCGGACAGTTTCTTAGAACCGGCGCCCTCGGGTGCCGGGGCTTCAGCGCCGGGATCGCCGCCGCTGCCGGGTATCAGATCCGACAGCGGCGGTCGCTCTATGGGCCCTATGGTCCTTTATTTGAGCTTTTCCTTAAAGGCGCTGACGGGAATTTGGCGTGATCGGCCTTCATGGACCGGTCAGCAGTGAATGGGTGCTTCTATGCCTGTCCAACGCTTTTCGCGGCTGTATGCCGGCGCCTCGGCGGCGCTTGCCACGGCCATCGTCTTCGCGGCGCCTGTCCTGGCCGCTGCCGAGGGCGAGCATGCCGAGCATGCCAAGAAGGGCCTGCCGCAGCTCAACCCGGATAGCTTCGCCTCTCAGGTCTTCTGGTGGGTGCTGACGTTCGGCCTGCTGTTCTGGCTGATGTCCAAGGTGGCGCTGCCGCGCGTCGCCGAGGTGCTGGAAGCCCGCCAGGAAAAGATCTCCAACGATCTGGAGAAGGCGTCGGCGCTGAAGGCCGAAGCCGAGGGTGTGATGCAGGCCTATGAAAAGGCTCTGTCGGAAGCCCGCGCCAACGCGCAGAAGGAAATTGCCGCTTCGGTGGCCGCTTCCGATGCCGATGCCGCGCGCCGCAACACGGAACTGGGCACCAGCCTGTCTGCCAAGACCCGTGATGCCGAAGCCCGCATCCAGACCGCCAAGCAGGAAGCGCTGTCCAATCTCAGCAGCGTCGCCGCCGAGGCCGCCCTGGCCGCGACGGAACGTCTGTCGGGTGCCGTCCTGTCGGCTGACGCCGCCAACGCTGCGGTTGAATCCGTGCTGAAGGAGCGTGCGTGATGTTTGCAAGCAGCACTTTCTGGTACGCCGTTGCGTTCGTCATCTTCATCGTCGGTGTTGCCCGCCTTGCCGGCAAGGGCATCCTCGGTAGTTTGGATGCCCGCAGCAAGCGCATCGCCGATGAGCTGGAACAGGCCCAGAAGCTGCGCGAAGACGCGCAGGCGGCTTTGGCACAGTTCCAGCGCAAGCAGCGCGACGCCCTGAAGGAAGCCGAGGCCATCGTGGCCCAGGCCCGCGAGGAAGCGTCCCGCATCCGCGCCCAGGCAGCATCCGATCTGGAGGCCGGCCTGAAGCGCCGTGAGCAGCAGGCCGTCGACAAGATCGCCCAGGCCGAGGCACTGGCCCTCCAGCAGGTCCGCGATCTGGCCGTCGAAATCGCCGTTCAGGCGACCGAAAAGCTGCTGGTGCAGAATGTCGATGAAGCCCGCAACAGCGTGCTGGTCGACGCCGCCATCAGCGAACTGCCGGCCAAGCTGCACTAAGCTGCTGAACGGTTCCAAGTTACGAGAAAGCCCGCCACACGGCGGGCTTTTTAGTTTTGGCGTGTCGGCGTAGGTCAGGTCGGGGCGAAGGCCCCGCCCTGACAGAAAAAGCGTTCAATCCAAGGCTGTCAGGGCTCCCGCGCCGCGCTCGACCTGACCTACGGGCTCTGCCTTCAGTCATCGCGACGTTCTGCCAAACTAACCCTCACGCCGCCTTCGTGCCGCCGACCGTCAGGCCGTCGATCCGCAGGGTGGGCTGGCCGACGCCGACGGGTACGCCCTGGCCGGCCTTGCCGCAGACGCCGATGCCGGGGTCCATAGAACTGTCATTGCCGATCATCGTGACCTTGGTCAGCGAGTCGGGGCCATTGCCGATCAGGGTGGCACCCTTGACCGCCGGACCCAGCTTGCCATCTTCGATCAGATAGGCCTCGCTGGCGGAAAACACGAACTTGCCAGAGACGATATCGACCTGACCGCCAGAGAAATTGGCAGCAAAGATGCCGCGCTTGACCGAGGCGATGATCTCGTCGGGCGATTTGTCGCCGCCGCGCATCACGGTGTTGGTCATGCGCGGCATGGGCATGTGGGCATAGCCCTGGCGACGGCCATTGCCCGTGGGCTTCACACCCATCAGCCGGGCGTTCAGCCGGTCCTGCATGTAGCCCTTCAGGATGCCATCCTCGATCAGGACGGTGCATTGGCTGGGCGTGCCTTCATCATCCACAGTGATGGACCCGCGCCGCCCCTCGATGGAGCCATCATCGACGACGGTGACACCGGGGGCGGCCACCCGCTGACCCAGCAGGCCGGAGAAGGCGGAAGTCTGCTTGCGATTGAAGTCCCCCTCCAGCCCATGGCCGATCGCCTCGTGCAGCAGGATACCGCACCAGCCGGGGCCCAGCACGACCGGCATCTCACCAGCCGGAGCCTCGATGGAGCCGAGATTGATCAGGGCGCCACGCAGCGCCTCATCGACATAGCCCTGCCACACCTCTGGCTCCAGGAACTGCTGATAGGTGCGGCGCCCGCCGGCCCCGTGGCTGCCCGATTCCATGCGATCACCGTCAGCCACGACGACCGAGACGTTCAGGCGGACCAGGGGACGGATGTCGGCGACGCGGCTGCCATCGGCGCGGATGATCTGCACGGCCTGCCATTCACCCGACAGGGAGGCGGAGACCTGCCGCACGCGGGCGTCCTTGGCGCGGGCATAGGCGTCGATCTGTTCCAGCAGCTTCACCTTGGCCTCGAACGGCACCAGGACCAGCGGGTTATCGCTGGCATAGAGCAGGCGATTGGTGCCGATCGGCGCCTCGGCCATCATGCCGCTATGACCAGTATGGACGGCGCGCACGGTGTCGCCGGCGCGGCGGATGGCATCCTCGGTCAGAACCGACGCATGCGCGTAGCCGGTGGCCTCATCCGCGACGGCGCGCAGGCCGAATCCCTGGCTGGTATCGAAGGACGCACTCTTCAGCTTGCCATCGTCCCAGGCGAAGCTTTCGCTCTGCGCATATTCCAGGAATAGTTCGCCATCATCCGCGCCGCGCAGCGCGTTGGTGACCAGCCCGCCCGTGCGGCCCAGGTCGAGGCCGGCCTGATTGAAGAAGATCTCATCGGTCTGGGACAGAAGCGACATGGCGCGCGGCCTTCCTTGGCAACGGATATAAGGTCTTCTGTGAGAATGGCGATGCGCTGCGCCGCTGGCAAGGCTGCCGGGCACTGCCATGCGCCAGATCAATTGCCCGGCCCCCTGCGACGCAATGCCCATCGGCCTTGCAGGGCGGGGATGGCGGACGATCTTGCCGTTTGTGGGTGCTTGCCTGTATGGTCTGCGACGATATGTGCGCCCCATCCTGGTGGCGCATATGTTGTTCGTGAGCCCCACGCGCGTGTAGTGTCCCGCCGAAACGGTTTGATCCGTTCCGGGTCTGCGTCACGCCGCGACTTTCCCGCCCACCGCCATTGGCGGGTGGTGGAGGGGATGGGCGGGCGGTCCGGCTGGCTCAAGCGGGGGACAACCTCCGGCAACGACGAGAGTGGTAAGGGATGTCTGTAAGCAAGATCGGCGCCGCTGTGACGGCCCTGTATTTCAGCGCGATGGTCGGGGGCTCGGCCTTGGCGCAGGAGGCGGCCAAGGCCGTCGGTGCGCCGCAGCCTAAGCAATTGGGCTTTCAGGAAGCGGCTTCGCCCGTGATGGAGCGGCTGCATGATTTCCACAACATCCTGCTGTGGACGATCATCGCTATCGCCGTGTTCGTCACCCTGCTGCTGCTCTATGTGATGATCCGCTTCAACAAGAAGGCGAATCCGGTGCCGTCGACCACGACGCACCACACCTGGCTGGAAGTGGCCTGGACGGGTATCCCCGTTCTGATCCTGCTGCTGATCGCCATCCCGTCTTTCCGCGTCCTGTACTACATGGACAAGGCGCCGAATCCGGAGCTGACGGTCAAGATCACGGGCCATCAGTGGTACTGGAGCTTCGAATATCCCGACCATGAAGGCCTGGCCTTCGAGTCGCGGATGATCCCCGAAAATGAAATCCAGCCGGGCCAGCTGCGCCTGCTGGAAGTTGACAACCGTATCATCGTGCCGGTCGGCGTTGATGTGCGGGTTCTGGTCACGGGCGCCGACGTCATCCACTCCTTCGCCATTCCCGCTCTGGGCGTGAAGAAGGACGCGATGCCGGGCCGCCTGAACGAGACCTGGTTCAACGTCACCCGCGAGGGTGTGTATTACGGACAGTGCTCCGAAATCTGCGGCACCGGCCATGGCTATATGCCGATCGCCGTCGAGGCCGTGTCCAAGGAGCGCTTCCAGGAATGGCTGGGCCAGCAGAAGCAGGCCTTCAACAGCAATGGCTCCGCGCCGCGTCAGGTCGCTGAAGCGACCGCGCAGTAACGGTTCGGAAGAGAGGGTAATACCATGGGTGCTGTCACCGGGGCGCACGCCCACGATCACCACGATCACAAGCCTGGCTTTGTGAAGCGCTGGTTGTTCTCGACGAACCACAAGGATATCGGCACGCTTTATCTGTATTTCTCGGTGCTGGCAGGCCTTATCGGCGGCCTGTTCTCCGTGATCATGCGCCTTGAGCTGCAAGATCCGGGCATCCAGTACATGATGGCGTTTGGCGCCGACACCGGTCAGCAGTGGAACGTGTTCATCACGGCCCACGGCCTTATCATGGTGTTCTTCGTGGTCATGCCCGCCCTGATCGGCGGCTTTGGCAACTGGTTCGTGCCGCTGATGGTCGGCGCGCCGGACATGGCCTTCCCGCGCCTGAACAATATCAGCTTCTGGCTGGTGGTTCCGGCCTTCCTGCTGCTGCTGGGTTCCGCCTTTGTCGGTCCCGGTGCCGGTACGGGCTGGACCGTCTATCCGCCGCTCTCCTCTTCGGAGTACGGCCATAGCGGCCCGTCGGTCGACATGGCGATCTTCGCCCTGCATCTGGCCGGTGCGTCGTCGATCCTGGGTGCGGTGAACTTCATCACCACGATCTTCAACATGCGCGCTCCGGGCATGACGCTGCACAAGATGCCGCTGTTCGTCTGGGCCATGCTGGTGACCGCGTTCCTGCTGCTGCTGGCTGTGCCCGTTCTGGGCGGCGCCATCACCATGCTGCTGACCGACCGTAACTTCGGCACGGATTTCTTCAATCCGGCCGGCGGTGGTGACCCGATCCTGTTCCAGCACCTGTTCTGGTTCTTCGGTCACCCCGAAGTGTACATCATGATCCTGCCGGCTTTCGGCATCATCTCCCACATCATCTCGACCTTCTCCAAGAAGCCGGTGTTCGGTTACCTGGGCATGGCCTATGCCATGGTCGCCATCGGCGTCGTCGGCTTCATCGTGTGGGCTCACCACATGTTCACGGTCGGCCTGTCGGTCGATACCCGCGCCTACTTCACCGCCGCCACCATGATCATCGCTGTCCCGACGGGCGTGAAGATCTTCTCCTGGATCGCCACCATGTGGGGCGGCTCCATCGAGTTCAAGGTGCCGATGGTCTGGGCGATCGGCTTCATCTTCCTGTTCACCATCGGTGGCGTCACGGGTGTGGTGCTGGCCAATGGCGGCATGGATATCGCCATGCACGACACCTACTATGTGGTTGCGCACTTCCACTATGTGCTGTCGCTGGGTGCCGTGTTCGCGATCTTCGCCGGCTACTATTACTGGGTTGGCAAGATGTCCGGCCGCCTGCATCCGGAATGGGCGGGTCACCTGCACTTCTGGACGACCTTCATCGGCGTCAACATGATCTTCTTCCCGCAGCACTTCCTGGGCCTGGCTGGCATGGCTCGTCGTATGCCCGACTATCCGGATGCGCTGCACTTTTGGAACATGATCTCGTCCTACGGCGCCTATATCTCCTTCGGTTCGACCATCTTCTTCTGCGTGATGGCCATCTACACGCAGTTGTTTGGTCGCAAGGCCGAAGGTGACTATTGGCATACCGGTGGCACGACGCTGGAATGGACCCTGTCCTCCCCGCCGCCGTTCCACCAGTTCGAAACCCTGCCGAAGATCAAGTAAGCAGGACCGGGGCCTTCACCGGCCTTGATCCCTCGCAGACACCGCGCGGCGGGCGACCGCCGCGCGGTTTTGCCAAGTACCCCCCAAGTTCAGTTCCTTTTGAGCGTGTGAAGAGACCATCATCATGACCGACAGCGTGATCGCCCCCGAGATCATGGACAGTCCGGTGTCGAGCGGCACGGTGCGCGACTATGTTGCGCTGCTGAAACCGCGCGTCATGTCGCTGGTCGTTTTTTCCGGCGTCGCCGGCATGGTGGTGGCCCCGGGTCACCTGCACCCGGTGCTGGCGCTGGTTGCTGTGCTCTGCATCGCGCTGGCCTCCGGCGCTGCCGGTGCCATCAACATGTGGTATGACCGCGATATCGACGCGATGATGGATCGCACGGCCAATCGGCCGATCCCGCAAGGGTTGGTCCCCGCCGATGAGGCGCTGGCCTTCGGCATCATCCTGACCATCGCCTCCGTCACCCTGATGGGGCTGGCGCTTAACTGGGTGGCCGCCGGCCTGTTGGCCCTGGCATCCGGATTTTATATCTTCATCTACACGATGTGGCTGAAGCGGCGGACGCCGCAGAACATCGTCATCGGCGGTGCCGCCGGGGCTTTCCCCCCGATGATCGGTTGGGCCGCGGTAACCGGTGATGTGTCGCTTGCCTCCATCGTACTGTTCGCCCTGATCTTCTTCTGGACCCCGCCGCATTTCTGGGCGCTGGCCATCTTCCGCAAGCTGGATTACCAGCATGCCGGTGTGCCGATGCTGCCCGTCGTCGCCGGTGAGCGCGAGACGAAGAAGCAGATGCTGATCTACACGCTGATCCTGCTGCCGCTGGCGATCAGCCCCTATTTCCTGGGTATCGGTGGCCTGACCTATCTGGCCGGCTCCACCATTCTGGGTCTGGCCTTCGTCGCTTATGCGGTCCAGGTGCTGCGCAGCGAGGATCACAAGCCGGCCAAACGCATGTTCGCCTTTTCCATCCTCTATCTGTTCCTGCTGTTCGCGATCCTGATCGGCGAACATCTGGCGGTTTAAGCGGAGAGGCAGGATAATGACCGATCAACAGAACCCGGGCCCGGCCCGCAAGCATGGCGGCGATACCGAGCTGCATCGCCGGCAGCGCGGCAAGAACCTCGCCGTTCTGGCGGCCCTGTTTGCCTTTGTTGCCATCATCTATGTGGTGGCCATGGTGAGGATGAGCGGAGGGACGTTTCCATGACGCCTGAGCCCAACAACCAGGCAGAGCTTGG
Organism: alpha proteobacterium AAP38; assembly: GCA_001296005.1. Lineage (GTDB taxonomy): Bacteria > Pseudomonadota > Alphaproteobacteria > Azospirillales > Azospirillaceae > Niveispirillum. The sequence continues at coordinate 101,516 of LJHR01000009.1, forward strand.
CCGCCGCAATACCCGCATGGCGCTGAAACTCGGCGTTGTCGTCGCTGGCATGGTCGGCCTGTCCTTTGCCTCTGTCCCGCTTTATGACCTGTTTTGCCGGGTCACGGGCTTTGGCGGCACGACGATGGTGGCCCAGAGGGCACCGGACAAGGCGCTGGAGCGGGTGGTCACGGTGCGGTTCAATGCCGACGTGAACAATTCCATTAACTGGGAGTTCAAGCCCGATACCCATGCGGTCGATGTGCGTGTGGGTGAGGCGATGACCATCGCCTATCGGGCAAAGAACTTGGAAGATCGCGCCGTCATCGGCACTGCGACCTACAATGTCACGCCGGAAAAGGCGGGGCAGTATTTCAACAAGATTCAGTGCTTCTGCTTTACCGAGCAGAAGCTGGAGCCCGGACAGTCGATCGACATGCCGGTCAATTTCTATGTCGATCCGGCCATGGCCGACGATCCGGAAATGGCCGATGTGAAGACCATCACGCTGTCCTACACCTTCTTCCGCGCCGCCGATCAGAGCGCTGCGTTGCCGACACCGGGGAAGGGTGCGGCAGCCGGACCACTGGACGGCGCGGATGGGAAGGATTACCAAGGGAATGCCCAAGGTTCGGTGGACAAACCGGCCCCCGGTGCTGCCCCAGGGAGCAGGTTGTAAGGCCTGCGCCCATAAGTCACTTATGATCCAAAGTTCCTTGGTTTGAGGGAAAAGAGAGATGGCTGACGTCAACGCCCATATCGGTGGCGGCAATACCGGGGATGGCATTCCGCAGCCCTACCACCTGGTCAATCCGAGCCCGTGGCCCCTGCTGAGCTCGTTCTCTGCCGGTCTGCTGGCAACGGGTCTGGTGATGAAGTTCCACGGCCATGGCTGGTACCTGCTGGCTGCTGGTCTGCTGGCCGTGCTGGCCTGCATGTATGGCTGGTGGCGCGATATCGTGAAGGAATCGGTGGTTGAGAAGGCCCATTCCCCCGTCGTGAAGATCGGCCTGCGCTATGGCATGTCGCTGTTCATCGCTTCGGAAGTGATGTTTTTCTCCGCCTTTTTCTGGGCCTTCTTCGATGCCTCGATCTTCCATAACGAGGCCATCCAGTTCGCCCGCGTCGAGGCGAATGGCGGCGTGTGGCCGCCGAAGGGCACCGTTCCCTTCAACCCGTTCGACCTGCCGTTCCTGATGACCGTCATCCTGCTGCTGTCCGGTACCACCGTGACCTGGGCGCACCATGCGATGGTGGAAGGCAAGATGCAGGAGGCCGCCAAGGCCCTGGGCATCACCGTCCTGCTGGGCGTGATCTTCTCCGGCTTTCAGGTCTATGAGTACAGCCATGCCGCTTTCGGCTTTGGCGCTAACGTTTACTCCTCGGCCTTCTTCATGGCGACCGGCTTCCACGGTTTCCACGTGCTGATCGGCACGATCTTCCTGGCCGTCTGCTACTTCCGCACCAAGAAGGGCCACTTCACCGCCGAAAGCCATTTCGGTTTTGAAGCCGCCGCCTGGTACTGGCACTTCGTGGATGTGGTCTGGCTGTTCCTGTTCATCTCCATCTACTGGTGGGGTGCCGGCGGGGCCTGGGTCGCCCACTGATCCGGGGCGGGGCTTCCCCGTGACGGAGACGCCATCCTCCCTGCTCAGCGTGGGTTTGCGGTGCCGCTGCCCACGCTGCGGCCAGGGTGCCCTGTTCAAGGGCTTCATGCGGGTCGTCGATCGCTGTCCGGTATGTGGCCTTGATGTGGCCGCCGCCGACAGCGGGGACGGCCCGGCTGTTTTTCTGATCTTCATCCTGGGCTTTACGCTGGTCCCCGCCGCCTTGATCTTCGCCTTGAAGGTCGATTGGCCGCTTTGGGTCCTGCTGCTGATCTGGGGGCCGATCATCATTGGCGCCACGCTGGGCCTCATGCGTCCGGCCAAGGCGCTGACCATTGCCGCCCAGTATCGGTATCGCCGGGATCAGTTCGGCGAGGATCAGGATGAGGGCGGGGAGGGCTGAAACCCATGTCCGCCGCCGCCCGCCGTCAGTTCCGGCCACGCCTGATCCCCTCCATCGCCGCCTTCATCGCGCTCGCCATACTGCTGGGTCTGGGCACCTGGCAGGTGGAGCGGCTGGGCTGGAAAACCGATCTGATCAGCCGTGTGGAGGCGGGGTTGGCCGCCGACCCGGTTGATCTGCCGGCCAGCATCGAAAAGCCTGCTGATTGGGACTATGTCCGCGTCCGGGTCACGGGGCGCTTCCTGCATGACAAAGAGGTCTATATCGGCCCCCGCCTTTATCCCCGGCCTGATGGAAGGCAGGAACAGGGCGCGCATGTCCTCACCCCCCTGGTCCGCGATGATGGGGCGGGTACCGTCCTGATCGACCGGGGCTGGGTGCCGCTGGACAAGCGTGATCCCGCCACCCGCACGCCGGGCCAGGTGGAGGGCAGCGTCACCGTCAGTGCCATTGCCCGCGTGCCACAGGACCGGGCCTTCATGCAGCCCGACAATGACCCCGCCACCCGCACCTTCTTCTGGCTGGATATGCAGGCGCTGGCCGGCATCGCCGGGGTGGAGCGGCTGGCACCCCTGGTCCTGCAGGCCGATGCCACCGCCAATCCTGGCGGTCTGCCCATCGGCGGGCGTACCATTGTCGCCCTGAAGAATGACCATCTCTCCTACGCGCTGACCTGGTACGGGCTTGCCCTGACCCTGATCAGCGTGTTCATCGCCGCCAGTTTCCGCCGCCGGGAAGAACCATGACCCTGTCCGCCTATGCCGCCCTGGAAAAGCATTTTGCCCGCCGTGCCGGGTTGCAGGGGGCCCTGGGCATCTTGAACTGGGACAGCCGGACCATGATGCCGGCGGCGGCCTCTCCGGCCCGCGCCGATCAGGTGGCGGCATTGGAGGGGGCTATCCATGGCGCGTTGATGGACCCCGCCGTCGCCGACTGGCTGGACCGTGCCGAATCTGACGCCGCCCATCTGGATGACTGGCAGCGCGCCAATCTGGCGGAGATGCGGCGCGAACATCTGCTGGCCACCGCTGTGCCCGCCGATCTGGTGGAAGCCAACGCCCGCGATGCGGCCCGGTGCGAAATGGTCTGGCGCACGGCCAAGGCGGAGAACGATTTCGCCCTGCTGCTGCCGCATCTGCAAAAGGTGCTGACCCATCAGCGGGAGATCGCGGCGGCCAACGCCGCCGTGCTGGATTGCGGCCTCTATGACGCGCTGCACGAGCTTTATGAGCCGGGCAGCCGCGTGGCGGACTTTGGCCCCGTCTTCGACGATTACGCCGCCTTTCTGCCGGGTTTCCTGGCCGAGGTAGAGGCGGTACAGGCTGGTGAGCCAAAGGCGGAGACGTTCGAAGGGCCGTTCCCGGTGGAGGCGCAGCGGGCATTGGTGCAGCATCTGGCAGGCATCCTGGGCTTTCAGGGCCGTGTGGATCAGTCGCTGCACGCCTTCTGCGGCGGGGCCACGGGCGATGTGCGTATCACCACCCGCCTGGACCCAGATAATTTCTTCAAATCGCTGAAATCCGGCATGCATGAGGCGGGGCACGCGCTCTATGAGATGGGCCGCCCGGCGGCCTGGACAGCGCAGCCCGTGGGACAGGCGCGCGGTCTGGGCGTGCATGAAAGCCAGAGCCTGACTTTCGACATGCAGGTGGGTCGCCATCCGCGCTTCCTGGAATGGCTGGCCCCGCAACTGGCCGAGGCCTTCGGGCGGGAGGGGGATGCATGGTCGGCGGAAAACCTGCGCCGCCGCTTCCGCCGGGTGGACCGCACCTTCATCCGGGTTGATGCGGACGAGGTCACTTATCCCGCCCATGTCATCCTGCGCTGGCGTCTGGAACAGGCGCTGATCGAGGGGCGGATGGAACTGGTGGACCTGCCCGACGCCTGGAACCAGGGGATGCGCGATCTGCTGGGCATCACGCCGCCCGATCTGGCGCACGGGTGTTTGCAGGATATCCATTGGCCCAGCGGGGCCTGGGGCTATTTCCCCACATATACGCTGGGCGCCATGATGGCGGCACAGCTGTTCCAGGCAGCATCAGCCGCCATCCCCGACTTGGCCGATCAGATCGGGCGCGGGGATTTCCGCGATCTGGTGGCGTGGCTGGGCGATAATGTCCATCGCTGGGGCCGGTACCTGTCGGCCCGCGACATCCTTATCCGCGCCACCGGCAAGCCCCTGGATGCCGGCATCTTCAAGGCGCATTTGCGGGCGCGGTATCTTTGACGGGCTTTGTCGCATGCGGGCTGACGCCCTTATGCGACCTACGGGTGGTTTCGTAGGTCGCATAAGCATAAGCGCATGCGACATCGACGGGCTCACCGCCCCCGCTTGATCTCATTGGCCATCTTGTCCAGTTCCTGAAGGAACTTGCTCTTGTCGGCCTTGGTCATGGGGGCGTTGCCGCCCTGGACCACGCCCATGTCGCGCAGGTCCTGCATCAAGGCGCGGGATGCCAGGGCGGAGCCGATATTGGCGACCGTGAAGGGCCGTCCATTATTGCCCAGCACCTTGGCGCCCGCATCCAGGCAGCGTTTGGCCAGCTGGATATCGGCGGTGACCACGATGTCGCCGGTCCCGCACTTCTCGGCGATCCAGTTGTCGGCGGCATCGAACCCGTCGGAGACGACGACCATCCGCACCAGCCCGCCCGGCGGCACGCGCAGCGGGCCATTGGCGACCAGATGCACCGGCATGCCATAGCGCTCGGCGACGCGGAACGTCTCCTCCTTCACGGGGCAGGCATCGGCATCGATATAGATTTCCAGCATGGGCATGTTCCTTGGGGCTGCTGCCCTGTATAGCAGAGCATGTTCCCTTGCCAAGCGGGCCGGCGTCGGTCACAAACCGGGACACCCCTTTCATGGCGGCGCCCTTGGAACAGCAAACCGAGCCACCCCCCTTTGCCTGCCAGGAATGCGGGGCCTGCTGCGCCTATGCCGCCGACTGGCCGCGATTCTCGCTGGAGGAGGATGCCGACATTGCCCGCATCCCGGAAGCGATGGTGGCGCCCGACGGGTCGGGCATGCGCTGGACCGGGGAGCGTTGCGCGGCGCTGTCTGGCACGGTGGGGGAGCATGTGGCCTGTACCATCTATGCCGACCGGCCCATCGTCTGTCACGATTGTATTGCCGGGGATGAGGCCTGTCTGATGGCGCGTGAACGGCATGGAATGTCGATCACCCTGCCATGAAACCGTAACGCATCCGCCCTATGGTCCGTAGCAAACCGAAAGAACGGATGCCGATATGCGCCTTTTTGTCCTGCTGATCCCCTTGATTTTGGCCGCGATTCCGGCCGCCGCTCTTGATCTTCAGGCCCATCGCGGGGGCCGTGCCTTGTGGCCGGAAAACACCCTGCCGGCCTTTGAGCGGGCGTTGGATCTGGGTGTCGATACGCTGGAACTGGACACGGGCGTCACCAAGGATGGCGTCCTGATTATCGCCCATGACCGGCATGTCGATGCCAACCTGGCCCGCCGCAAGGGCCAGTGGGTGGAAGGGCCGCAGCCCACATGGCACAGCCTGACCCTGGCCGAGGTGCAGGCCATTGATGTCGGGCGCATCCGGCCCGATACAACCTATGCCAAGCGCTTCGCCCGGCAGATGCCGTTGGACGGCACGCGCGTGCCCACCTTGGCCGCCCTGTTCGATCTGGTGAAGAAGCGTGGTGACAGCAAGGTTCGTTTTAATATCGAAACGAAGATCGATCCGACCAATCCCGGTGATAGTATCGATCCCGAAACGTTTGCCACGCTGCTGGTACGCCAAGTTCGCGACGCAGGCTTGGCGGACCGGGTAACGATCCAGAGCTTTGATTGGCGAACCTTGCAGGTGGTGCGACGCATCGCGCCGGAGATCGCCACCGCCTATCTGACCATCATTGATCCCGAAGAAAGCAACGTGTCCCTGACGGGCGAAAGTCTCTGGACCGCCGGCTTTGACCCCATCCGTCATGGCGGCAGCCTGCCGGTGGCGATCAAGGCGGCGGGTGGTACGGTCTGGTCACCCTATCACCTGAACCTGACACCGGAACTGGTGAGGGAAGCGCAGGGGCTGGGCCTGAAGGTCATCCCGTGGACCGTCAATGATCCCGCCGATATGAAGCGGCTGATCGAATGGGGCGTGGATGGGTTGATCACCGATGATCCGGTGACGGGCAAGCAGGTGGCGGGGCGGTAACGCCCCTTACCTTATACGGCGTCGCCCAGCCAGCGCGAGGTCACGGGCTCCAGATCACCGCGCCACCGGGCGATTTCCTCTGCGACCTGTTCCAGGGCGCGTTGGTCGCGGTAGCGTTTGCGGGCGCGGTTATTGTCGCCCTTGGCTTGCATTGCGGCCAGACGGGCTGACACGCGCGGATCGCCGATGATCACCTGACGCCAGCGGTCCAGGCGGATTTCGGCGGTGCAGTCGACAATGGCCTGGGTGCCGGGCCGCCGGCCCAGTTTGATGGCGGCGGGCGCCAGGCGGGCCGCCACGGACAGGGACACATCCTCGGGCATGCCGGGGAACACGGCCCTCACGGCCTCAGCGATGCTGTCTTTCAGGTCCGCGCCGCGCTGCTTGTCATCGCGCGCCACGCGCTTGGCCGAGACCTCCATGCGGCGGCGGCTATGCGCCATCACCTGTTCGGCTACTTCCTGGGCATCGGGATCCAGCCACAGGACGGGACCATCGGCCAGAAGCGCCGCCACTGGGGCGGGCAGGGCAGGGTGGAACCCATCGGCCACAAAGGCCAGCCGCAGCTTGATCAAGGATTTCAGGGCACGTTCGCGGCCCGCATCGGCGGCCAGGAACGTGGCCTGCGAAACGGGTGCCGCTTTCAGCAGGCTGTCGAGCGCTTCCAGATCGCCACCGGTCCAGCGGCGACCATGGAGCAGCCGTTCGGCGCGGTCGCGCAAGAGCGCACGGCCGGCATCGCGCGGGTGCGCGGGCGCCACCTCAATCAGCTTCCACACCGTATCGACCAGCCGGGCCACGGCCCAGCCGGCATGGATATCAAGCGGCCGGTCGGTCGTGAAGGCGCCGTTGGGCAGGTTCCAGACGTCACTGACGCGGATCAGGCCGCTGCCATCCAGGAACGCCTCCCCACCGGGGGAGCGGTTGATAACCGGCCAGCTTGCAACCAGCCCTGCCAACCCCTCCGGCATGCCGGAGGGGCGGTCCCATTCACCAAGACGGATAAGGCCCAAATCCACTGTCACCTTAGTAGCGCCCTTCGATGGCGGCCACGAACCGGTCGAACAGGTAATGGCTGTCCTCCGGGCCGGGGCTTGCTTCGGGATGGTACTGCACCGAGAAGACGGGACGGCCCGACAGGCGGATGCCTTCGTTGGTGCCGTCAAACAGGGAGACGTGGGTGACCTCCACCTCTTCCGGCAGACTTTCGCGCAGGACCACAAAGCCGTGATTCTGGCTGGTGATCTCCACCACGCCGGACGCGATATCCTTCACCGGATGGTTGGCGCCGCGATGGCCCTTGTCCATCTTGACGGTGCGTCCGCCCAGCGCCAGGGCCAGCATCTGGTGACCCAGGCAGATGCCGAACACGGCCTTGCCGCTATCCACCAGCCGCGCAATGGTCGGCACGGCATATTCACCCGTTGCCGCCGGATCGCCGGGGCCGTTGGACAGGAAGATACCGTCGGGGTTCAGCGCCAGGATTTCCTCTGCCGTCGTGGTGGCCGGGACCACCGTCACCTTGCAGCCGGACGCGGCGAGGCAGCGCAGGATGTTGCGCTTGGCGCCGAAATCCATGGCTACCACATGATACTTGGGATCGGTCTGCTTGCCATAGCCGTCCTTCAGCGACCAGATCGATTCGTCCCAGCTATAGGTCTGGCGGGTCGTCACGTCCTTGGCCAGATCCATGCCTTCCAGGCCGGGCCATTCCTGGGCCATCTTCACCAGGGCGTCGATATCGAACACGCCATCGGGCGAATGGGCGATCACGCCGTTGGGGGCGCCATTGTCGCGGATGCGGCGGGTCAGGCGGCGCGTGTCGATGCCCGACAGGCCGACCAGATTATGGCTTTTCAGCCAGGCATCCAGATGCTGGGTGGCGCGCCAGTTGGCGGGTTCGGTGATGTCGGCCTTGATGATCAGACCGCGCGCCACCGGCGTCACCGTCTCGATATCTTCCGGGTTGGTCCCGACATTCCCGATATGGGGGAAGGTGAAGGTGATGATCTGACCGGCATAGGACGGATCGGTCAGGATTTCCTGATAGCCCGTCAGGGAGGTGTTGAAGCACACCTCACCCACGCTGTGGCTCACGGCGCCCACACCGCGTCCCCAGAAGACCGAACCATCGGCCAGGACGAGAACGCCCGTGGCTCCCTTGGGAGCGGGCGCGCGGGTGGGGGAACCCATCGGCGGGGTGTCGGACATGGCGGGCACCTTTATCTGCGAGATCGGCGCCGGAGCGCCGGTGAAAAGGCCGTGCCTTCCCGCCCGAAAGGCGGGGCGGCCTGCCCGCAGTCGCGTCGCGGGTCCGATCGTCCGCCGGGTAATCCCGCCGGGCGAAGGGCCGCGCCGATGCCGCGCGCCGGCCAGGGCCGGTACGGTTCTGAAGGTGAATTAGCCATTCGGGCGCGCGTGGTCAACCAACGTGGGCGCGCCCCTGCCACGCGCCATCATTGGGTGTCGCATGACGGGTCCTGAAAGGGGAGTTTCCAGGCGGCGACGCGAGCCATTCCTATTCGCTGGCATCCGATGGCCGGTTTGGATAATGTTCCCGGCTGTTTCACCTGTCCCCTGGAGTTGTCCGATGTTGCGCCAGACGCTGAACGAAGCCCTGAAGGATGCGATGCGCGCCAAGAACAGCCGCGGCGTCGCCACCATCCGGCTGATCCTGGCGGCATTGAAGGACCGCGATATCGCGGCGCGCAGCAGCGGCAACCAGGATGGCATTGATGATGCCACCGTCCTGTCGATGCTGCAGACCATGGTGAAGCAGCGCCGCGAAAGCATCATCATGTATGAACAGGGTGGCCGCACTGAGCTGGCCCAGCAGGAGCGGGAAGAGATCGACGTGATCGAAGCCTTCCTGCCCCGCCAGTTGAACGAGGATGATACCCGCGAAGCCATCGCCGCCCTGATCGCCGAGTTGGGCGCCACCGGCGTCAAGGATATGGGCAAGGTGATGGCCGAGCTGCGCGGTCGTTTCGCGGGCCAGATGGACTTCACCAAAGCCAGCGCCCTGGTGCGCGAAAAGCTGGCCAACTGACCCTGTGATGCCAATCCGGCTGCTGCTGCCGGGTGATGAGGGCCGGCTGGATGCCTATCTGGCCCGTCATCCGGCGACATCCATGTTCCTGCGTTCCAATGTCCGGCGTGTCGGGCTGGCAGATCGGGCCGAACGCTACCATGCCCGCTATGCGGCGCTGATGGATGGCGATGGTGCCGTCCACGGCGTGGTGTCCCATGCCTGGAACGGCAATCTGCTGATCCAGGCGGAACCGGACGACGCCATCGGGCTTGCGGGCTTTCATCTGGCGGCGGGCGACCGGGCCGTGGCCGGGATTATCGGGCCGCTGCCGGCGGTGCGCGCGGTTCAGACCCTGTTCCCCAACCGGCCCTTGTTGAAGGATGGGGCGGATGATCTGTTCGACCTGCCTTTGTCCGATCTGAAGGTACCGGCAGCGCTGACCGATGGTACGCTGTCCTGGCGACGGGCCGACGCCGGCGATATCTCGCTGCTGTCGGTCTGGCGTGTGGGTTATTGCCTGGAAACCCTGGGTGAGGCCGACAGCGCGGACCTGCACGCCCGCGCCGCCGCCGATGTTGCCGCTTGGGTCGCGGCGGATGAAGCGTTTGTGGTGACGGGGGCCGACGGGGTGCCGCTATCCATGGCCACCCACAATGCCCGCGTCCCGGATACGGTGCAGATCGGCGGGGTCTGGACGCCTGTGGCTCTGCGTGGGCGCGGGCTGGCACGGGCCGCCGTGACAGGTGCCCTGCTGGCGGCGCGGGATGACGGGGCCGAAACGGCGATCCTGTTCACCGGCAAGCAGAATGAGCCGGCGCGCCGGGCCTATCTGTCGCTGGGTTTTCGTATCATCGGTGATTACGGGATCGTCCTGCTGGGATAGGGCCTTTCCCTTTGCCCGGGGCGGCATTCCGGCCCATAATTGCCCGTCCCGATCAGGCGAGGCAGGGCCATGGATGATGGCGTGATCAGTGCGGATGAGGCCGGTCGGAATTTCGACAGGCTGCTGGCGCAGGTGGAGGCGGGACAATCCCTGACCATCACCCGCGATGGCCGCCCCGTGGCCATGGTTACGCCGGTTGAGGCTGATGCGGCTAATAATCGCGACATGCTTCGTCAGAAGATGATGGAAATGATGCGGAAGGGCATTCCCATCGATTACCAGGGGCCCCTTGACCGTGAGGCGCTGCACCGGCGATGAGTATTCTCGCCTTCGACACAAACATTCTCGTCTACGCGGTCGACCAACTGGCATCCATCGAACGGCGTGAAAAGGCGCAGGCTCTGCTGGATCGGGCGTCCAAGGCTGGTATCGGCTTTCTGTCCAGTCAGGCACTTGTCGAGTTTCACGCCGTCGTGACTCGCAAGAGGCGCGGCACTGCGCAGGAGTTGATCGATCAGATCGAGTTATGGGGGCAGCTTTTCACTGTGGTCGTTCCCTCTTTCGAAGATGTGGTCATTGCAACCAAGGCCCATCGCGACCATGGCCTCTCCATCTGGGATCCCATGATCTGGTCCGTTTCCCGCCGGGCTGGGGCCGGCATGCTGCTCAGCGAGGATTTTCAGGATGGGCGGGTGCTGGATGGGGTTCGCTTCGTCAATCCATTCAATCCGGCCAATGACCCGTTGATCGACGCCGCCCTCACACCTTGATGTCTACGCCCTTGGATGCGTCCTCCCGCGTGACCATGCGGCCATCCAGCGAGATGAAATATTTTGCCGACTTGGTCAACTGATCCGGGTTGAGGCCCATGGCGGTCAATTCTGCCCACATGGGGGCAAGATTTTCCTCGTTACGGTATTTGTCGGTTATGGCGTCGATGGCCTTCTGTGTGTCGGCGGGGACGAAGGGCAGGTACCCGCGCTCATTGGCGGGCAGGGCCATCTGAAAGGCCAGCGGGGGGTCGCCATCCTGGCCGTATTTTCGGCCATGGGTCATCTCAAATTCCTGCTGACGGCGGCGGATTTCATTGTTCCGCGCGGCGTCATAGGCCTCGCGCTCCTTCTTCAGCGCCGCCATTTCCTCCTTCTGCTGGGCCGCCGGGTCGGGCGGTGCTGTGCCCGTCTTGGCGGTGGGGGCCTGGGTCTGCGTACTGGCTGGTGACTTCACCTGCAGCCGCGACAGGATCGCGGAGGAAGAGAACATGGAGCTGATATTCATGGCGCATGCCCTTCATACGGGAAACTTTGTTTCCAAGGGCAAGCAATCTCCGTACCGACGAATTTCGAACCAAACTGGATTTATCCACAGGCTGTGAATCATGGGGCCATCTGGGGATGGGTGCCGGTGCGCGTGGCGTTCGTGCCACCGCCTGGGATATGCTCCCCGGCTGATCCGCATTCGAAGCCTTTGAGATATCAGCCCCGATGGCCTTGCCGCCGCAGTTCCTGGAAGAGTTGCGTTCCCGCCTTTCCGTGTCGGAAGTGGTGATGAAACGCATGCGCCTGCAGCGCGCCGGTCGGGAGTTCAAAGCCCCGTGCCCCTTCCACAATGAAAAGACGCCCAGTTTCTACGTTAACGACCAAAAGAACTTCTTTCATTGCTTTGGCTGCGGCGCCCATGGCGACCAGATCGGGTTCGTCATGCGCCATGACAACCTGTCCTTCATGGAAGCTGTGGAGCATCTGGCGGGCGAGGCCGGACTTCAGGTGCCGCAGGCCAGCCCGCAGGAACGCCAGCAATATGAGCGGCAGAAGTCGCTCTATGACCTCGTCGAACGCGCCACCAAATATTATGAGCGCGAGCTGTTCAGCCCCGGTGGGCGCAACGCGCTGGATTATCTGCGCCGGCGCGGCCTGGATGAGGAGGGGATTGCCCGCTTCCGTCTGGGCTATGCCCCGCAGGAGGGCGGGCCGTTACGCGCCCTGCTGCTGGAGGCCGGGTATAGTGAGGCCGACATGGTGGAGGTCGGCCTGTTCAAGCGGGCCGAGCCGGGGCGGCCCATCCGCAACTTCTTCTGGAACCGTGTCATGTTCCCCGTCACCGACCGGCGGGGGCAGGTGGTGGCGTTCGGCGGGCGCATTCTGGAAGGCGACGGGCCGAAATATATCAATTCCGCTGAGAACCCTTTGTTCCACAAGGGTAATCTTCTCTACGGCATGTCGCGCGCCCGGCAGGCGGCGGCGGACGGTCAGCGGCTGATCGTCACCGAAGGCTATATGGACGTCATCTCCTGCGTGCAGGCAGGGTTCGAGGGGGCGGTGGCCCCCCTCGGCACCGCCATGACGGAGACGCAGATCCAGGTGCTGTGGAAACTGGCACCGGAGGGGCAGCGCAACCCCATCCTGTGCTTTGACGGCGACAATGCCGGACGGCGGGCGGCACAGCGGGCCGTGGAACGGGTGCTGCCCATCCTGGTGCCCGACGCCACCGTCCGCATCGCCTTCATGCCCGACAAGGAAGACCCTGACAGCCTGATACGGTCGGGCGGGCCGGATGCGTTCACCGCCATCCTGGACCGCGCTCTGTCGCTGGAGGATTTCATCTGGGAGATGGTGCGCCAGGGCGAGGACCCGAAGACGGCGGATGGCCGCCTGCGGATCGAGACCGGCATCAACCAGATGATGGAGAAGGTCACCGACAAGTCGGTGCAGTACAGTTACCGCTCCGTCCTGCGCGAGAAGCTGCGCGCCGCCATCCGGGCCAGTGGGGGCGGGTTTGGCGGTGGGTTCGGTGGGGCAGGGGGAGATCGGGGCGGGGGGCGCCCGCGCCGGCTTCAGCCCGGCGATGTGCCTGTCAGCCGCCTTTGGGACAGCCGTTTCCGGTCCGGCACCTTGCGCACCGAACCGCGCCGTCGCGAACGCTATCTGGTGCTGACCATCGTGCATCATCCCGAACTTTTTCAGGATGTGGGGGAGACGTTGGCCGGGGCGGAATTCGCGGATGGCGAGATGGAGGCGCTGCGCCAAGCGCTTGTCGCATGCCTAACCACCGAATCAGCACTTGACGCCGAGGCTTTGAGACGCCACCTGTCTGGTCGTGGTTTTTCCGAGACGCTGGATAGTCTGCTGAGTGCAGACATGCCGAAATTCGCGCAACCAGGAGCGTCGTTCGAAACCGCGAAGAGTGGCTGGCAGGAGGTTTGGCTGAGTTCCGAGGATGGTTTGCTTCAACGCGAGCTGCGCGATGCCGAGAGACGGTTTGCCGAGACATTCAGTGAGGATGATCTGGCACGATTACGCGCGCTGCAACGGGAGCTGCTGATTCTCCGGGGCCATGCCGATGACCTGACGGAAAGGGACGGATAATGGGCGGGCGGCCGAGCAATCGGGCGTCGTGCGACGCATTTGTCCTGCAAAACTGTGTCTTGGCGAACACAGTTTCCAGCCTCTTGCCAAAGTTATAGCCAGGAAGAGTTTCGTCGGATGACCGGGCCCTTGCCCGAGTCGTCCATTTGCGTTTACCGGTGGCAGCCTTAAGAGTGCGGGGGCAGCGAACGAATGGCGACGAAAGCGGCGCAGACGGCAGAAGTGTCGGAGCAGCGGGAAGAGGAAGCCAATGGCCCTCTGATGGACGGCATGGCCATTGCCGTCAAGAAGATGATCGCGCGCGGCAAGGAGCGTGGGTACGTCACTTATGACGAACTCAACGCGGCTTTGCCGCCGGACAGCTCCTCGTCCGAACAGATCGAAGACACGATGGCCTTGCTGTCCGAAATGGGCATCAATGTCGTCGAGGCCGAAGAAGCCGATGAGAGCAGCGGCAACGAAGGTGAAGGCGAAGGCCGTCAGTCCGGTAACCTGGACGATGACGATATCGGCCGCACCGACGATCCTGTGCGCATGTATCTGCGCGAAATGGGGTCGGTGGAGCTGCTGAGCCGCGAGGGCGAAATTGCCATCGCCAAGCGCATCGAGGCCGGTCGTGAGATGATGATCGGCGCGATCTGTGAATCGCCGCTGACCATTCAGGCCATCATCGAGTGGCATCAGTCGTTGCAGGACGGCAAGATGCTGCTGCGCGACATCATCGATCTGGACGCGTCCTATGGCGTGGACCCGGAAGCCGGTGAACTGCCGCCCGAAGCGCTGGACGGCCCCGCCGCCGAGCGTGAAGAGGAAGAAGGCGAGCGTCCGGAGGGCGAGGGCGAAGGTGCGCCCGCCGGTGATGGGGAAGAGGAAGGCAATGTCTCCCTCTCCGCCATGGAAGCCGAGCTGAAGCCCAAGGTCCTGGAGACGTTCGGCAAGATCGAGGAAACCTATGAGCGCCTGCACAAGATGCAGGAAGAGCGCCTGGGCCTGCTGCAAAGCGGCCAGGAGTTGCCCAAGGGTTCCGACAAGAAATACGACAAGGTGAAGGCCGAACTGACCGAGCTGGTCAATTCCGTGCGCCTGAACAATGGCCGTATCGAACAACTGGTCGAACAGCTCTATGCGCTCAACCGCAAGCTGCTGGGCTTTGAAGGCCGTCTGCTGCGTCTGGCCACCGATTGCCGGGTGAAGCGCGAGGATTTCCTGCAGCACTATTACGGGTCGGAACTGGACCCGAAATGGCTGGACCGCTGCAAGAGCATCTCCAAGGCCTGGGCCAAGTTCGCCGAGCGTTCGTCGTATGAGGTGGGCCGCGTCCGTGAGAGCATCGCGGAAGTGTCCAGTCAGGCCCGTCTGCCCATCGGCGAGTTCCGCCGCATCGTCTCCACCGTCCAGAAGGGCGAGAAGGAGGCGAGCCGCGCCAAGAAGGAGATGGTGGAGGCCAACCTGCGCCTCGTGATCTCCATCGCCAAGAAGTACACGAACCGTGGCTTGCAGTTCCTGGACCTGATCCAGGAAGGCAATATCGGCCTGATGAAGGCCGTGGATAAGTTCGAGTATCGGCGCGGTTACAAGTTCTCCACCTATGCCACTTGGTGGATTCGGCAGGCGATCACCCGTTCGATCGCCGACCAGGCCCGCACCATCCGTATCCCCGTGCACATGATCGAAACGATCAACAAGCTGGTCCGCACCAGCCGCCAGATGCTGCACGAGATCGGACGCGAGCCGACGCCGGAAGAACTGGCCGAGCGGCTGATGATGCCGCTGGAAAAGGTCCGCAAGGTCCTGAAGATCGCCAAGGAGCCGATCTCGCTGGAAACGCCGATCGGCGACGAGGAAGATTCGCATCTGGGCGACTTCATCGAGGACAAGAACGCCGTTCTTCCCCTCGATGCCGCCATCCAGGCGAACCTGCGCGAGACCACGACCCGTATACTCGCTACGCTGACGGCCCGCGAGGAGCGTGTGCTGCGCATGCGTTTCGGCATTGGTATGAACACCGACCACACCCTGGAAGAGGTAGGTCAGCAGTTCAGCGTGACGCGCGAACGTATCCGTCAGATCGAGGCCAAGGCGCTTCGCAAGCTGAAGCACCCGTCGCGGTCGCGCAAGCTGCGCAGCTTCCTGGATACGTGATCCAGACACACAAAAGGCCGGCGGAAACGCCGGCCTTTTTTGTCGTAGGTCGCATGCGCTGACGCTTATGCGACCTACGATCTTGCATATAGGAGAATTTGTCGCGATATTTTCGTCATGAAGTATCGGCGCCAGTTCATTCCCGGGCATAGCTACTTTTTCACGGTCGCTACCGCTTGGCGTCGACCGATTTTCTCTGATCCTGTGATGGTGTCTCTTCTGCGAGCCATCATTGTAGAAGAAAGGCGGGATCGCCCTTTTGAGATCGGGGCGGCGGTCATTCTGCCAGACCATCTTCATATGATCTTGAGTTTGCCAGAGGGAGACGCCGATTATTCCCGGCGATGGCAGCGCATCAAGGCGAGGTTCAGCAGGCGTTGTGGTCTACCACCGTTGCACGCGTCCGCCTCACAACGAGAACGCGGCGGTTTGGGGATCTGGCAAAACAGATTTTGGGAACACAGGCTGCGTGATGATGCCGACTGGGAACATCACTTTGCCTATATCCACGGCAATCCGGTTAAGCACGGACTGTGCAAAGATGCCTATGATTGGCCATGGTCTAGCATTCACCATGGCCAGTCGTAGGTCGCATAAGCGTAAGCGCATGCGACAACTTGTGTCACGTCGCATGCGCTTACGCTTATGCGACCTACGACAACTCTTTGATCAATAAACCAGCTCGTCCTCGCCCTTGCCGCTGGCAATGACGATTTCGCCGCGCGCGGCCATATCCTTCGTCAACTGCACCATGTACATCTGCGCCTCGTCCACGTCGCGCAGGCGGATGGGGCCCATGGCGCCCATATCCTCGCGCATGATCTTGGCGGCGCGTTCGGACATGTTGGTGAAGAACAGGTCCTTCAGCGTGTCCGACGCACCCTTCAGGGCGGTGGCCAGCTTCTGCTTGTCCACGCTGCGCAGCAGGGTCTGGATGCCGCTGGGGTCCAGCTTCGACAGATCCTCAAACGTGAACATCAGGGCGCGGATACGTTCAGCGCTGTCGCGGTTGCGCTCTTCCAATGCCGCGATGAAGCGGCTTTCGGTGTTGCGGTCAAAGCTGTTGAAGATTTCCGCCATCATCTCGTGCGCGTCGCGGCGGTTGGTGCGGGCCAGGTTCGACATGAATTCGGTACGCAGCGTGCGCTCGATATCGTCGATAACTTCCTTCTGCACCGCTTCCATGCGCAGCATACGCATGATGACTTCCATCGCGAAGCTTTCGGGCAGCAGCTGGAGCACGCGGCCCGCATGGTCGCCCTTGATCTTGGACATGATCACGGCGACGGTCTGCGGATATTCGTTCTTCAGGTAATTGGCCAGCACCTGCTCGTTCACGTTGGTCAGCTTGTCCCACATGGTACGACCGGCAGGACCACGGATTTCCTCCATGATCTGGTCGACCTTGTCCTTGGGCAGGACCTTGGTCAGCAGGCGTTCGGTGCTGTCGAACGAACCGACCAGCGAACCGGTGGAGCTGATCTGCTCCGCGAACTCGACGAACAGACGCTCCACCAGATTGGAACTGACCGAGCCAAGGTTGGCCATGGTCTGGGACAGTTCCTTGATCTCGTCATCGCCCATCAAGGCGAACAGCTTCGATGCGATTTCCTCGCCCAGCGCAAGCATCAGGATGGAGGCCTTTTCAGGCCCGGTCAGGCCACGATAATCCTCACGAACGCGCATCGCCATGGCGGCCACTCCAACGCTACAAAGGCCGGCAGGAAAGGCCGGTCCAGACACCTGGCGCGGAATCTAGCACACCGATTCGCCAAGGTGAATCCGTCACGTACACGAAAGCGTATGGGTTATGGTCCGCCGGCCAGGGCACGGCGGCGTTCTTCCCAGCTGACCTCGTCCACGATGGGGGAAATCGGGCTGCGCGGCAGTTCGGCCTTCATGCCGGGGCAATCCCGCGGCCCGTCATAGGCACGGCCCGCCAGATAGCCGATGGTGGACCCGACGCCGGCCCCCGCCAGTCCCTTGGCGGCGGTTGTCACGCTGCTGTCATTGTCATCGCCCAGTGCCATCCCGGCCATCAGACCGACAGCAGCCCCGATCCAGGTCCCAGCCTGGGCACCCTTCTGGCTGCGTCCCGTGCAGGGCGGCGGCAATGCCTCCCTCACACGCAGGTCGGCATTATCCAGGGATACGATCTCGCCTGGAAGCGGATCGGTGCTGGGCAGGGGCTTGAAACTGTTGGCAGGGGTATCGGCGGCGAAAGCGGGCTGAAAACTCAGCAGGCTAAGGATCGTGATCGCTAAGCCGCCCGCTTTCATGATGTCACCGGCGCCCGTCCCAGAATTCCAGCGGCGCCGACACGGACGGGGCGCCCAGGATATTGCCGCCATACTTATGGCGCAGGAAGCTTTCATTATAGTTCAGGCGCGGCGTGCCATAGGAATAGCCATAGGGTGTGTAGTAGCCGCGATTGTTGGAATAAAACGGCTCGGCGTCATAACCGATCTGCCCGTCGCCTAGCAGCTGGTTCGACCGGCGGGCGCCATATCCGCTGCTGAAGGACGGCATGTTGCCGCTGACCGACAGGCTGAAACCGTCCGGCAGGCGGGAGCTGTTTTCCCCCGACAGGGCCAGGGCGGCCGCAGCGGCGGCATCGGCACCGGGGCGGGCATAGGATTGGGCAGCGGCGCGTTCGCCGGGCGTCACGTCGCGGCTGATCGGCTTGAAGGTATTCACGGGCTTGCCCGCCTCGTCCGCCAGAACCGGTGCCGACATCGGAACAGCCACCAGCAAGGCGGCAATACCGGCGGCGCGGGTGTGACGGGTGACAGCGTTACGCATCGCAATTCTCTCCACTGCCGGGGCGGTGCCTGTCCTGAAGACCGGGGCAGCGCCACAATCGGGGGAACCGGGCCGTCCCACGGACGCCCGTATCATGTCTCTAAGGTCATGCGTCGTGGCGTCCACGTCAAGGGGGCTAAGCGCTTTCTTGCCCAGAAATCCCCTTTGCCGCAGAAGGCTCCATGCCAAATTGAACAATGATCAAGGCTGAATTATGGCGATAGGCGGCATGGCAGCCGGGGAACGGCCATGGTGGCGGGCAGGGTTTTCACCGTGCTAGCTTGCCGGGACAATGCCAGAGACCCCGATCCCCCCATGTTGTACAGCCTTTATCGCGGCCTGACGCATCTGGCCGGCCCGGCCATCGTCCGGCTGCTGGACCGGCGCGCCGCGCGTGGCAAGGAAGATCCGGCCCGCCGGCATGAACGGCTGGGCCGTCCGCTGCTGCCCCGTCCGGCGGGGCGGCTGGTCTGGGTCCATGCCGCCTCGGTGGGGGAGGCGCTGGCGGTGCTGCCGCTGGTGGAAAGGCTGTTGCCACTGGGGCCGCAGGTGCAGGTGATAGTGACGACGGGAACGGTGACGTCCGCCGCGTTGATGGCAAGGCGGTTGCCGGGGCCGCGTGCCTTTCACCAATATGTGCCGGTGGACCTGCCTGGTGCCGTCGATGGCTTCCTGGCCCATTGGCGGCCCGATCTGGTGCTATGGGTGGAATCGGAATTCTGGCCCAATCTCCTGTCCGCCATCCGGCAGGCCGCCATTCCCGCTGCCCTGGTCAATGCGCGGCTGTCGGCCAAAAGTTTTGGCAATTGGCGGCGGTTTCCGCGCAGCGCGCGGCGGCTTCTGTCCGTGTTCCAATTGGCCCTGGCCCAGACGGGGGTGGAGGCGGAACGGCTGTCGGCGCTCGGCATTGCCGATGTGCGGGCTGTGGGCAACCTGAAATATTCGGCCCCGCCCTTGCCCGCCGATCCGGCGGTGCTGGACACCCTGTCGGCTGCCATCGGGCCCCGCCCCGTCTGGACCTTTGCCAGCAGCCATGCGGGGGAGGAGGCGATGGCCATCGCGGCGCAGGTGGAATTGCGCCGGCACCTGCCCGACGCGCTGCTCCTGCTGGTGCCGCGCCATCCCGATCGGGGGGGGAAGGTGGCGGGGATGCTGTCCAACGCCGTCCTGTCTTTTTCCCGCCGAAGTGAGGGCGGGCTGCCGGCGGCGGGGGATGCGGTCTTCCTGATGGATACGCTGGGGGAGATGGGGCTGGTCTTTCGCCTGGCTCCTGTCACGGTGATGGGCGGGTCCTTCATGCCCGTGGGCGGGCATAATCCCATTGAACCCGCCCTGCTGCACAGCGCCGTCATCCATGGCCCGCACATGTTCAATTTCGCGGAAGTTGCGGCGGCGATGCAGGCGGCGGGCGGGCTTCTGCCCCTGGTCGGCCCGCAACAGATCGCCGATGCTGTCGCGGACCTGCTGTCCGATCCCGCGCGGCGACAGGCGCAGGCAGAGGCGGCACGAGAGGTGGCCCTGCGCAATGCCACGGCCATCGACCGGGTGATGGCGGCACTGGCACCGCTGCTGCACCGGGCGGGGGTGGGATGATGCGCGCCCCTGCCTTCTGGTATGCCCCGCCGGGCCTGCTGTCGGCGCTGCTGACGCCGCTGTCATGGCTGTGGCGGGCGGGTGCCGTGCTGCGGTTGCGGGTACCGGTGAAGGCGACGGTGCCGGTACTGTGCGTTGGTAATCTGGTGGCCGGCGGGGCCGGCAAGACGCCCGTGGTGCGGGACCTGGCGGCGCGGTTGCGGGCGCGGGGCGTGGCGGCGGCGTCGCTGTCGCGCGGGCATGGCGGGCGCATGCGGGGGCCGCTTGCCGTGGACCCGGCCCTTCACCATGCGATGGATGTGGGGGATGAGCCGCTGTTGCTGGCCGCCACGGGTGCCGCCTGGATTGGGCGGGACCGGGTGGCAGCGGCCAAGGCCATGGTGAAGACGGGGGTGGGCGCCATCATCCTGGATGATGGGTTTCAGAACCGCGCCCTGCACAAGGATTTGTCGCTGATCGTCGTTGATGCCGGGGCCGGGTTCGGCAATAGCCGCGTCATGCCGGCGGGACCGCTGCGGGAGAGTGTGGCCGGCGGGTTGAAACGCGCGGATGCGCTGGTGGTCATCGGCGATGGGCCGGGTCTGGCGGCGGCCAAGGCAATGGCGGGGCCGCTGCCCGTGCTGACGGCCCGGCTGCTGCCCGATCCGGCGGCGCTGGAGCCATTGCGGGGCCGGCCCCTGCTGGCCTTTGCCGGAATCGGGCGGCCTGCGAAATTCTTCGCGACCCTGCGCGATGCCGACCTGTCTGTGGTGGCGGAAAGGGCATTTCCCGACCATCACCCGTTCCGTGCGGCGGACCTGTCCGCCCTGCTGGCACAGGCACAGGCGCTGGGCGCCACGCTGGTGACGACGGAAAAGGATGCGATGCGTCTATCGCCCATCTGGCGGCCCCGTGTGGCGGTGCTGCCTGTCCGCCTCTCCTGGGATGATCCCGTTGCGGTGGAGCGGCTGCTGGATCGGTTGATGGAGACGCGCTATGGCTGACCACAGCCGCCTGCGCCGCCGGTTCGACCGGGTTGTCGGCTACCGTCTGCAAGCCGCTTTCGTCTGGCTGTTCATAGCGACCATGCGGTTGCTGTCGCCCGAACAGGCATCGGACCTGGGGGGCGGCCTGCTGCGCCGGATCGGCCCGCGCCTGTCGCGGTCGCGGCGCATGCGGCGCGATATCGCCCGCGCGCTGCCGGGGCTGGAACCGGCGCGCATCGATGCCATTATCACCCAGGCCTGGGACAATCTGGGCCGCACCTTTGCCGAATATGTGCATTTGGACCGTATCGCGGCGGATTTCGACCGGCATGTGCAGGTGACGGGGCTGGAGCACCTGCAGGCGCTGGCGGGCGATGACCGGCCCGGTATCGTCTTCACCGGCCATTTCGCCAATTGGGAATTGTGCGCCATGGTGTCGGCGCGGGTGGGGCTGCACCTGACCTATGTGTTCCGCAAGCCCAACAATCCGTTCGTGGCCGAGATGCTGGCCCGCGCCCGCGCGCCCCTGGGCGGCACCATGGTGCCCAAGGGTCGGGAGGCGGCACGCGGCCTGATGGCGGCCATCCGGGCCGGCGGGCATGTCGGCCTGCTGGTTGACCAGAAACTGAATGAGGGGCCGCTGGTGCCGTTCCTGGGGCGGGAGGCGCGGACGGGCACGGTTCTGGCCGATCTGGCCCTGCGCTATGACGCGCCCGCGGTACCCATCCGCGTGGTACGGACGGGTGCTGCGCGGTTTCGCGTCACGATCCTGTCGCCGCTGGATTTTGCCCGGACCGGGGATGTGAAGGCCGACACGCTGTCGGCCATGAAACAGGTCAATGCGCTGCTGGAAGACTGGGTGCGCGACGATCCCGGCCAATGGATGTGGCAGCATCGGCGCTGGCCGGAGTGACCCTCACTCATAGACCGCGTAATATTTCTTCGCGGGCTCCAGAATGTCCCACACACCGGTGAAGTCCGCCGGCATGACAAAGGCGTCGCCCGCCTGAAAACGCCGTTCGGTGCCGTCATCGCCCCGCACCACGACCACACCTTCCAACAACTGGCAGAACTCATTCTCTGTGAAGACCACGCGCCAGGAACCGACGGCGCCGGTCCAGATGCCGCAATTGAAGCGGCCATCGGCACTGCTGAACCGGTTGCTGACGGTCTGTACCGGGTCACCGGTCAGGATGCGGTCGGCGGCGGGGCGGTAGGTCTCAGCCTCCGGGCCGGGATCACTCAGCACCGTGACGGCGGGGAACTGGCTTGTCATCATCAAACTCCTATCGCCTGTCTTTGAAGAAATCGCGCAGCAGGCTGGCCGCCCGCGCCTCCCCGAACCCGCCATAGGCGTCGGGCGCGTGGTGACAGGTCGGCTGCTGGAAATAGCGGGGGCCATGATCGACGGCCCCGCCCTTGGGATCATAGGCCGCGAAATAGACCCGCCGCAGCCGGGCAAAACTGATGGCGCCAGCACACATGGCACAGGGTTCCAGCGTGACATACAGGTCCAGGCCGGGCAGGCGCGGGCTGTTCAGGGCGGATGCGGCCTGACGGATGGCCAGCACCTCGGCATGGGCCGTGGGGTCGGACAGTTCCTCTGTCCGGTTGCCGGCGGAACCCAGCACGCGGCCCGTGGCCGGGTCCACCACGACGGCACCCACCGGCACCTCCCCACGCGCCGCCGCCTGTTCGGCTTCGGCAAAGGCAAGGTCCATGGGGGTAGGGGCATTGGGAAGGTCGGTCATGATGCGCGCAAGGCTGCATGGGACGGTCGCGCCCGTCAAGGCGGGGCGCGGCTTGCGGCAATCTTGTTTCGCGCGTAATCTCCGCGCCCATGTCCCAGAACAGCTATGACCCCTTGCGTCAGGTGCCGGTTGATGCCGTCGCCGACGAAACCGACCTTGATGCCGCGCCCGAGCTTGCCGGGGGTGAACGCATTGCCAAGCGCCTGGCCCGTGCCGGCGTCTGCTCCCGCCGCGATGCCGAACGCTGGATCGCCGAAGGCCGCGTCCGCGTGAACAGCGTGACCTTGGAAAGCCCGGCTTTCCTGGTCCGCGATGGCGACCGTATCCAGGTCGATGGTCAGACCGTGGGCGAGCCGGAACCCACCCGCCTGTGGCGCTATCACAAGCCCGAAGGGCTGGTGACGACGGCGCGCGATGAGAAGGGGCGGGCCACCGTCTTTGACCATCTGCCCCACACCATGCCGCGCGTCATCTCCGTCGGGCGGCTGGATCTTGCGTCGGAAGGGTTGCTGCTGCTGACCAATGACGGGGCGCTGGCTCGGCATCTGGAGCTGCCCTCCACCGGCTGGCTGCGCCGCTACCGTATCCGCGTGCATGGCGTGCCGACACCGGAAACCATGCGCAAGCTGGAAGAGGGTGTGGTTATCGAGGGGCTGGCCTATGGCCCCATCGAAACGGTGATCGACCGCACCGTCGGCTATAATTCGTGGCTGACCGTGGGCCTGCGTGAGGGCAAGAACCGGGAGGTTCGCCGCGTGTTCGAATGGCTGGGCCTACCGGTCAGCCGTCTGATCCGCATCGCCTATGGCCCATTCCAGCTGGGCAAGCTGGACCCCGGCGCCGTGGAAGAGGTGCCGCGCCGCGTCCTGCGCGACCAGATGCCCGACTTCTTCCCGGCGGAGGAAGAACCGGCGCCTGCCGATGGTGCGGCCAAGCCGGCGCCGGGTGCTGCCCCGCGCATGCGCTATGACCGGCTGCCCAAATCCATGGAAGCTGCCGCCCCGGCCAGCGCCACCAAGGGCCGGGCCAAGCCGTCGGCGGCCAAGGCCCGCGACAGTGTGGAGCGCCTGATGGGCGGGGGGCGCAAGGCCTCATCCTCCGCGCCCAAGCGCACGGCCCCGCCGTCACGCGTGGAAGCCGAAGTGCCCAAGGCTGCGCGCCGTGGGGCCGGGGATCAGTTGAGTGACAGCGCGCGCCGCGCCGTCGCCAAGCTGGACCGCGCGCTTGCCGGTGCTGACATCCCCGATGACGACGCCCCCGCCCGCCGCGGGCCGAAGCCGGCGCCCAAGCGTGCCGCCGCCGCGGCGCCTGCCAAGCCCCCGGCCAAGGGTCCTGCCCCCGGCAATGCCGGCGGTGGAAAGCCGGCCCAGAAGGGTGGAGCGCCGCGTGCGGATCGTCGCCGGTAAGCATCGGGGCCGCCGGCTGGAAACGCCGGCGGGCCTTGACGTCCGTCCGACCAGCGACCGCACCCGCCAGTCGCTGTTCAACATCCTGTCGCATGGTGACTGGATGGAGGATGGCAGCGACGTGCTGGACGGGGCCGATGTGCTGGACGGGGTCGATGTGCTGGACGCGTTCTGCGGGACCGGCGCCCTGGCGCTGGAGGCGCTGTCGCATGGTGCCTCACGCGCGGCCCTGCTGGACAAGGCGCGCTCCTCGCTGGACATTGCGCGCCGCAATGCGGAGATGCTGGGGGAGGGGGCGCAGTGCCGCTTCATCCTTGGCGACGCGGCCAAGCCGCCGCCGGCTCCCTTTGCGGCGCGGCTGGTATTTCTGGACCCGCCCTATGGTCAGGACCTGTCGCCGCCGGCCCTGACGGGCCTGTCACGCGCTGGCTGGATCGCGCCGGGTGCCCTGGTCTGTGTGGAGGTCGGGGCAGAGGATGCCTTTGCGCTGCCGCCGGGGTTCGATGCGCTGGATGTGCGCGACTATAGTCAGGCGCGCATCCATTTCCTGCGCTACCGGGGCTGATTCAGGCGGCGACCATGGAGG
Source organism: alpha proteobacterium AAP38 (assembly GCA_001296005.1). Classification (GTDB taxonomy): domain Bacteria; phylum Pseudomonadota; class Alphaproteobacteria; order Azospirillales; family Azospirillaceae; genus Niveispirillum. The sequence continues at coordinate 126,211 of LJHR01000009.1, forward strand.
GCGAGGCGACCTCCACCCGGTCACGGCCATTTTTCTTGGCCGTGTAGAGCGCCTCATCCGCGCTGTCCAGGATCACCTCGAAACTGGCGGGTACCGGCCCGACGCCCGTGCTGGCCAGACCGATTGATACCGTGACATGGCCATGCGGGCTGCCGCTGTGGCGGATGCCCAGGGCGGCCACCGTTTCCCGGATACGGTCGGCCACGGCGCGCGCGCCGGTCAGATCGGTCTGGGTCAGAAGGACCGCGAATTCCTCCCCCCCGATCCGGGCGGCAAGGTCGCCGCCACGGGCCACGGCGCGGGTGATGGCCAGCGCCACCGACCGCAGCGTCGCGTCGCCCGCGCCGTGGCCATAGGTGTCGTTGAAGCTTTTGAACAGGTCGATATCGATCATCAGGATTGCCGCATCATGCGGCATGCGGGTGACGCGCGCCTGCTCCCGCCGCAGCATGTCATCGAACATGCGGCGGTTGGCGATACCGGTCAGGGGGTCGGTGGTCGCCATACGCTCCAGCCTGGCATTGGCATCGGCCAGCGCCAGTTGTACACGCAACCGCTGCCGGCTTTCCCGGTGCAGCAGGCTGATCAGGGTGATGATACCGCTGATCAACAGGGCGGATGTCAGCCCGATGGTCCAGGCCTTGCGCCGCCAATGTCCGTAAACAAGGTCCAGAGACTGTGCCAGACTGACCCGCATGGTGGAGCCGGCAACGGCGGTGGAGACAACGAGCCGTGTGTCCTCCAACGCGCCTGGTTCCTCATAGACGGCCAGTGGTTCCCCGACGATAGCCTGCAGGTGGGGGTCCTGGCGCAGGTCGCGGCCAATGGCCAGCGGGTCCGCCGGCTGCCGGGCCAGGATGATGCCCTGGTCGAGAAACAGGGTCAGGGCCGATCCTTCATCCAGTTGCAGGTCGGTCAGCAACCCGTCGAAATAGGTCAGCAGCATGGAGGCGACGACCACTCCCCGGAACGATCCATCTGGGCGGTTCAGCCGCATGGACAGCACGATCACCGGGTCCTTGGTCGTGGCCGAAATCAGCGGGCCGGTGATCAGCATGGCGGGATCGTCATGGTCCCGGTGATAGGCGAAATAGGGTCGCCAGGCCCGGCTTTGCCCCCTGACGTCATTGCCGCCCGATTCTGCCTCAATGATCCCGTTTGCATCCGTCACGAACAGCACGCCCAGCGCCTTGGGCGCGGCGGTGTGGGAAAACAGGACCATGTCGCGCAGATGTTCGGGCACCTGCTGGAAATCCGGTGAGGTCACCGTGTCGCGCAGGGAAGACAGGACAAAGCGGAACAGATCGACATGCCGGGAAATATCGCGGGCAATGGCGCCCGTCAGGTTCACCGCCGCTTCCTGGGCATGATCGCGCGCAGCGGCGCGGTCCTGATAGAGTTGCACCGAGATGATCACGGCGAGTGCTGCTGCCATCACCATACCGAGGACGAAGCCAAGCCAGCCCGTGCTGCGCGTCAAGGCGCGCGCACCGGCCAGGGCAGCCGCAGGTTTCGACGATGTGAACAGATCGCTCATACCGGCAGCATATACCGGTATGGGAATTGGTAAATTACCGGGCACTTATCCAAGCGGATAGGATTGATCTGGTCGGTCAACCATTAAAACAGACGGCCCTGCGGCCCCGCATCGCCCACCTTGCGGGTGGCGCGCGCCGGGCGTTGGGGTGTGGCCGGCGGCGTCCCCTCGCCCTGACTGATGGTCGCACCGGCATTGCCATCCTGAAAGGCGATGGTCACCCTTTGTCCCTCTGTCAAACCGGCGGCATGCGTCACGGGCTGCCCATCACCATCGGTAACCAGGGCGAAGCCGCGCGACAGCACACCGCGATAGGACACGCTTTCCAGCAGACGGCCCAATTGGGCCAGCCGGTCGCCCTTGGCCGACAGGTCAGCCAGATGCGCGCGTTCCATGCGGGTGGGCAGGTCGGACAGGCGGGCGGCCCCATCGGTGAAGGCACGGCGGATGGTCCGGTCGGACAGACGGTCGGCGATACGGTGATAGCGCCCCTCAGACAGGCGGATGGCGCTGTCCAGGCCGGTGCGCAGTGCCCGGCCCGCCCCGTCCAGCCGGGTGGCAGCCAGCCGCAACACCTCACGCGGGTGGTGCAGCTTCAGGCCCAGCTGCCGCACCGCCGTCCGCCGCCGTTCGATCCCGCCGCGCATGGACAGGATCAGGCGCTCTGCCCGGTCATCCAGCCGCTGCGTCAGCCCTTCCAGCAGGCTATGCGGATCGCCCAGGCCGCGTGCCAGCCCCTGCACATAGGTGCGGCGCTGATCCAGGGTGCGGGTCATGGCACGGTGCAGCCGGCGCTCATCATCCAGCACCTGGCCCAGCAGATCCGCCCGCACCGGCACCGCCATCTCCGCCGCTGCCGTGGGCGTGGGCGCGCGGCGGTCAGACGCGAAATCGATCAGGGTCGTATCCGTTTCATGCCCCACGGCGGAGATGAGCGGGATGCGGCTTTCGGCGGCGGCGCGGACCACGATCTCCTCGTTAAAGGCCATCAGATCTTCCAGGCTGCCGCCGCCGCGCGCCACGATGATCAGGTCGGGGCGCGGCACGCGGCCACCTGGCACCAAGCTGTTGAAGCCCTGGATGGCGCGGGCCACCTGGTGTGCCGCCCCGTCACCCTGCACCGCCACGGGCCAGAGCAGGACATGGCGGGGGAAGCGGTCAGCCAGACGGTGCAGGATGTCGCGGATGACGGCCCCGGTCGGGCTGGTCACCACGCCGATCACCTGCGGCAGGAAGGGCAGGGGCTTCTTGCGCTCCGGATTGAACAGGCCCTCGGCGGCCAGCCGCTTCTTGCGCTCCTCCAGCATCTTCAGCAGGGCGCCCTCGCCCGCCAGCTCCATGCTGTCGATGACCAGCTGATACTGGCTGCGGCCGGGATATGTCGTCAGTTTGCCGGTGCAAACCACCTCCATCCCTTCCTCGGGCCGTACCGACAGGCGCGCGACGGTACCTTTCCAACACACAGCCTCAATCACCGCCGCGTCATCCTTCAGACGCAGATACAGGTGACCCGAGGAATGGCGCTTGGGCTGGCTGATCTCGCCCCGCACCCGGACATAGCCGAACGCATCCTCCACCGTCCGCTTCACGGAACGGGCCAGATCGCTGACCGTCTGTTCGGGCAGATTGGTGCCGGGGCGGGCGGGGGCGGGATCGGACAGGAAATCGCTCATGATGCCGGCATGATAGGGGGATGGGGGCTTGGATGCCAGTCTAGCGGCGACGCATGATGGTCGCGATATCCCGATGCTGATGCAGAATTCTGATAACCAATCGCATGCGAGGGTCAAACATGATGACCCACGGGGGTTCATTGATGAACCGAACCGGTCGGTCCGCCGATACATCGTGCCGGATATGGCCGGCTTCCGTTCCCTCAGCTATCGCTCTGCAACGGCGCGTAAGGCGGGCCAAGCTCCGTCTCGCCACGATGGGCCCGAACGCCCTGGCACTTGATCGCAGTATCAAAACCAGATCGCGAAGCGCCTGGGGCAGGAGATTGGAAGGTAAAGCGCTGTCTTGATCAGCCTTTGCGAGCAGGTGGCGTATCCAGATGGGACAGCCGGTCAACCCTGGCATTGACCAGAGCCTCCGCTTCCCATTCCTGCTCCAGCGCCGTCAGGATGGCGCGCACGTCACTGACGGGCACAGGTCCGGTCCGGTCACCCTCATCAAGGGCGGCCTGGATACTTGCGGATAGATTGCGGTCGAGAACGCTATACCGGGGCATTCCAATTCACCTGCATTTGCGACGTTAGCCTAACGTGACCGCCCGATCTCGGCAAGCAATGCCGCATTGGCAGCGTCCCCCCTGACCGATAGAACAAAGCCCCGGCAACCCGTCGCCCAAGGCTACATGCTCACCGATCCCGCCTATTGGAGCCTGTTCTTCTTGTCCATGGCGGCGGCGACCTTGCTGCCGGGCGGGTCGGAGCTGGCGTTGGTGGCGCTGCTGGCCGATGGGACGCGGCCTGCCTGGGCGCTGGTGGCGGTCGCGACCCTGGGCAATGTGCTGGGTTCCCTGATCAACTGGGTTCTGGGCCGTTGGCTGCGGCGGTTCGTGGGGCGGCGCTGGTTTCCCGTGACGGCGGCGCAGTTGACGCGGGCAGAGGGGGTGTTCACCCGCTATGGCGCCTGGACGCTTCTGTTCGCCTGGGTGCCGGTGATCGGCGACCCGCTCACCGTCGCGGCGGGCACGCTGGGCGTGAAATTAAGGGTCTTCCTGCCGCTGGTGACGCTGGGCAAGGCATTGCGGTATGTCGTGCTGGCCGGACTGGTGGGCGGGGTGCTGGGATAGAAGTTGGCCGATGGCATTGCAAAAGCTACGATGATTTGCACTTATTGTAGGTAGAGGCGACAATGATGTATCAGCACCGTCCTTCAGCAGTGTTTGTGCTGCTGGCGTTGGGTCTGGTTGCTTGTGACGCCAAGGTCGAAGTGACCCACACGCCCGCCAAGACGACCGTCACCCAGACATCCGCCCCTCTTCCACCCCCCGCCTTCGACCCGACCGTGTTGATGACGTTGGACCTGACCGATGAGGCATTCTCGGTACCTGCGCGCGTCGTCCTTGTTACCGTGCAGGACCGCCTGCAGCTTCTGCAAAGCATTGAAGAGGTGAAAGGTACTGTTCAGCTTGCGGTCAAGAATGTGACATTGATGGGTCCCAACACAGGGGTATTGCCGCGCGTTGAGGTCCATATGGGTCTGGCCGTCGGCGCCAAGCCCGACGCCAGCAGCCTAGTCGGTATTGTTGAGGCGAAGAAGACCGCGCAAAGCCCGATCTTTGAGGTGACCGACCCTGTCAAACGCATTCTCAAAGCCGGGCCTGGAAATGAAATCGCCTTCACCTTCGTGCCGGTCGGCGATGACGCCGCCCAACAACCCACAGTCACATTGACGGGCGTGACGCTGAAGGTTCTTCGCGGTGATCTCCGCCAGTCGAAGGAACAATAGCGCGTGTGGCGGGGCAGGTGAATGCACACCCACCCCGCCTTCACCTTACTGAGCCAGCAGCTTTTCCATCTGGTCGATGGTGGCGTCCATGCGGCGCACCAGGGCCTGATAGGGGGCGGAGGTGGCCATATCCAGGCCTGCCTTCTTCAAAAGCGGATAGGGATATTCTGACCCGCCGGCCTTCAGCACGTTCAGGTAATTGTCCCGCGCCTTGGCACCGCCCTTGGAAATCTGTTCGGCGAAATAGGTGCCGGCAGAGATGGAGGTCGCGTACTGGAACACATAGAAGGGGCGATAGAAATGCGGGATAAAGGCCCATTCCGCACAATATTTCTCATCGATCTTCATCACGCCTTCGGCGTCGCCATGATACTTCTTCAGCAGGCCGCAATAGATGTCCTTCATCTTGGACCCGGACAGCGCCTCACCCCGTTCCACGGCATCATGGGTGGCCAGTTCGAACTCCGCGAACATGGTCTGACGGAAGAAGGTGCCGCGCAGTCCTTCCAGCGACTGGCCCAGATAGAACAGCTTCTCTTCCTTGGTCTTGGCCTTTGACACCAGATAGTCGGTCAGCAGCATCTCGTTCGTGGTCGACGCGATTTCCGCCATGAACAAGGAGTAATTGGCCAGCTCATAGGGCTGGGTCTTCGACGCCAGGGCCGAATGCATGCCATGGCCCCATTCATGGGCATAGGTCGACATGGAGTTATAATCGTCCTGATGGTTCAGGAAGATATACGGATCCAGCCCATAGCTGCCCCAGTGATAGGCGCCGCTGTCCTTCCCCTCCGACGGATAGACATGCATGGTCCGCTTGGCCGTCAGGGCCGCCAGCATGTCACCATATTCCTTGCCCAGCGGCTTGACGGCGGCCAGGGTCAGCGTCCGCGATTCGTCCAGCGTGAACTTCTTGTCCAGGCTGATCAGTGACGGATAGATGTCGTAATAATACAGGTCCGGCAGCTTCAGCATCTTCTGCCGCAGCTTGAAATAGCGGTGCAGGGTGGGCAGGCCCTTGTTCGCCTCTGCCACCAGGGTGCGGTAGACAGCTTCCGGGATATCGTTATTGGCCAGTGATGCGGCGACGGCGGTCGGGTAACCGCGCAGCTTGGCATCGATGGTGCCGGTCTGCACGGCCGCACCCAGCGTGTTGCCCATGGTGGTCGCGTACTGGCCGAACTTGGTCCAGAACGTGTCGAACACCAGCTTGCGGACGGCCCGGTCTTCATTCTGGCGCAGCGACTGGTAGGCGGACTGGTTCACCTTGCGCTTGGTGCCATCGGGCAGGGTGATCTCCGGCCAGTCGATATCGGCATTGGCCAGCGCGGAATAGGTGTTGCTGGCCGATCCCAGAACGGGGCCCAGGGCCGCCAGGGCCGCTTCTGTTTCCGGCGTCAGGGTATGGGCCTTCAGGCGCAGGATATCGTTCAGGCGGAAGGCATGCTTGGTGAGGCCGGTATCGGCCTTGATGAAGCTGGCGATCTTGTCGGCACCCACCCCTTGCACCTCGGGCGAGACCCAGGCGGTGGCGGCCTGCGCCTGCGCCGACAGGGCCTGCGCCAGGCTCCAGCGTTCCTGATACTCATTGTTCCGGGTGTCGGTGGAATATTGCAGGTAGGCATAGACCAGCACGCGTTCCACATCGTGCCCGACCTTGGACATGCGGTCCATGGCGGCGCGCAGGGTGGTGGCATCCTTGCCCAGCGTACCTTTCAGCGTGTCCAGCGAGGGCAGGTCGGCCAGCGCCTGCTTGCGCGCCGCGTCCCAGGATGCGTCATCCTTGAAGATCGGCGTCAGGTCCCAGACATAGCGCGGGTCGGTCTTGGCCGGCGCCTCGGCGCTGGCCGGGGCGGGCTGCTGTGCGGCGGCGCTGGCGAGCGGCGCCAGGGCGGCGGCCAGTGCGATGGCGGATGCACCCAGCAGGCGGCGGGCGAAATGCGGGCGGTGATGATACTGTGTCATGCTGTCCCTGTCCGTTCGGGGGCCGTGTCGCGACCATGCGCCGGCCATTTGTGCAGACCTTTATAAGATGTGCCTGCCGACCCGCCCGGCGGAAAATTGTAACGGGGTGGTTTCATTTCGCGGCCTCTGCCAGAATGCAACGGCCGCAACCTTCGGACGCCGCCCCATGACCGCCATCCGTGCCTATGCCGCTGCCAAGTTGAACCTGTATCTGCATGTGCTGGGCCGGCGGGAAGACGGCTATCACCTGCTGGACAGTCTGGTGGCCTTCGCCAGCGCCCATGATCTGGTGGAGGTGGAAAGCACCCCCTATTTCAGCCTGCAACTGCACGGGCCGCATTCGCTGCCCCTGCTGATGGAGGATACGGAAAGCAATCTGGTAACCAAGGCCGTGTTCCGGCTGGCAGAGGCGCTGGGCCGCAAGCCGCATGTGACGGTGAAGCTGACCAAGAACCTGCCGCTGGCATCGGGGATTGGCGGCGGGTCAGCGGATGCGGCGGCCACCTTGCGCGCGCTGTGCGCCCTGTGGGATGTGCCGCTGAACCATCCGGCGGTCACGGAACTGGCGGCGAAGCTGGGGGCGGACGTGCCCGTCTGCGTCGGGTCGCGGACCAGCTATTTCGCGGGCACGGGCACCGACCTGTCGCCCGCCCCCGACTTGCCGGAAGATTGCTGGGTCGTTCTGGTCAATCCCGGCGTCTCCATGCCGACGCCCGCCGTATTCGAAGCACGCGATGGGGCCTTTTCAGAACCCGCCCGGCTGACCACATCCTTTACGGATGTCCGTGAACTGGCGGCCCTGCTGAAGGAGGGGCGGCGCAATGACCTGACCCCGCCCGCCGCGCGGTTGAGCCCCGTCATCACCCAAGTGCTGGCAGCCCTCGATTCGACGGCGGGATGCCTCTTGTCGCGCATGTCGGGCAGCGGGGCCACCTGTTTCGGGCTTTATGTCGATTTCGACCATGCCGTGGCGGCGGCTGAACTGATCGGCGGGATTCGTCCCGGCTGGTGGGTGCAGCCGGCGGCCCTGCTGAATGATTTGTCGGGGCTGGAAGTATTGGAAGGGGTCACCCTTCTCGACTGGCCGTAAGTTTTTCAGGAGTAGAGGAACCATGTCCCGAATTGATCTGTCCCGCCGTTTCCTGGCCGTGAATATCGCGGTGCTGACCGTGTCTGACACGCGTGGCCTGTCGGATGACAAATCCGGCGATACGCTGGTGGAACGGCTGACCAGTGACGGCCATGTGCTGGCCGCCCGCGCCATCGTGCGCGACGATGTCCGCGCCATCGTAGATCAGCTGCGCGTCTGGATCGATGATCCGGCCATTGATGTCGTCATTTCCACGGGCGGCACCGGTCTGACGGGCCGCGATGTGACGCCGGAAGCCTTCGAAAGCGTGTTCGAAAAGACGATCAACGGCTTTGGGGAGATGTTCCGCATGCTCTCCTATCAGAAGATCGGCACCTCGGCCCTGCAAAGCCGCGCCACGGGCGGGGTGGCCAAGGGCACCTACCTGTTCGCCCTGCCGGGCAGCCCCAGCGCCTGTCGCGATGGTTGGGACCTGATCCTCAAATACCAGTTGGATAACCGCCACCGCCCCTGCAACCTAGTCGAACTGATGCCCCGGTTGCAGGAGAAGTGAGAGTGTGTCGCATGCGCTTCGCTTATGCGACCTACGTCTAATCATTTTCGTAGGTCGCACAAGCGAAGCGCATGCGACAGGGCATGGATTCGGATTTCTCACTGCCCCCAGGCGGGCGGGGTGAAATGCAGGCCGGTGGCGCCCGACAGGGCGCCCCACAGGGTCCCGACTACCCCGTTCCACAGCTGCTCTGCCGTCACCAGTGACAGGCCGACAAGCACGCGCACAAAATTCTGGGCGCTCTGCTTCAACTGATCCAGGAAGAACTGCTGCAGGGACGGGCGGATTTCACCCGATGCGATGCCGCCGGCGATGGTTTCCGCCTGCTGTGCCATGGCCGCCAGCTGTTGTTGGGAGAAACCCTGCGCCGTCTCGATATTCTGGCCCAGGATGGCGGTGGCCTGTGTCTTGATCTGGTTGATCAGGTCGGGGACGTTGATGGGCGTGATGGTCATGTCCGTCTCTCCTTACGGCTGGGACGCGGGCGGCTGCGGCACGCCGCGCGCCAGGGCGTTCTCATAGGTCAGGGCCTGCTGGATATCGATGCTGAATTGCTGCTGGAAGGCCTGGGCCTCCAGGCTGCTGATGCCGCCTGATTGGTCGGCCTGCTGCATCGTCGTGAACTGAACCCCGATTTTGGTCAGGATGTCGCCCGTGGGCGCGGCCAGGGTCTGGATCTTGGTCCATTCCTTGACCTTCGACTCCAGGAATTTCGGCAGGGTGGTGGGGTCGGGCCGTGCCTGGGCCAGATTGGCCAGTGCGTTGGCCTGCCCGATCAACTGCGTATAGGTGCCCTGGCGCTGCGCGAAGCTGGAGGCCGGGACACCGCCCGCCACCTGCGCATAAAGCAGCATGGCCTGCTGGTTCAGGCTGGCGACGCCATTGGCGATAGACGCGTCATAGGGAGGGGCCAGCTGCGCCGTACAGCCGGCCAGCGCGCCACCCAGGAACAGCAAGGCGAACAGAAGGCGCAGGCGGGCCAGGACGGGCGCCAGGGACAGGCGCCGGTTGTGGATGGGAACGATCACGGTGGCATCTCCCCCTCGGGTGATATTCGGGGTGATCCTATCAGGTATGATGACCAATACACGATCAAAGATTAGGAACCATCACATCAACACACGCAAAGGCCGCATCCCGGCGAATGAACCCAATGATGAAATTCATCTAAAATCACGGACTAATGGCCCGGCGGCATTGAAGGTGACGGGGAAAACGGGTAACGATTCCGCCGCTGCGACATTGGCGGCGGCCATGGCATGGCCGTACCCTTGTCGCACCCGAATATTCAAGGCTGGGCGCAGGAGAGAATTGGCATGACGCGGACCTTCATCTCGATGGCGAAGACGGGTGGGCAGGGCAAGACCCTGACGGCCCAGATGCTGGTGCTGCAGCACGAGCAGAAGGGCGTGCCTGTCAAGCTGGCGGCCGCGGACAGCGACAGCCTGAACCAGCGCTCCAAGTTTGGTCGCCTGTTCCGCAACGTGAAGGAGCTGGGCATCGGCGAAGACCTGACCAAGGTCAAAAGCTCCACCGACCCGAACCTCGCCATCAAGTATTGGGATGAGTTTGGCCGCACCGTTCTGGAAGGCGGCTATATCATCGACGTGGGCGCCAATGTCGCGGCAGAGCTGTTCGCCTGGGCCGAGGCGCGTAACGCCGGTTCCCTGCTGCGCCGCCGCAACTCGCCCCCCATCGATCTGGTGGTGACCACCAAGGCCGAAAGCCAGGCCATTGAGGATGCGCGCGGCCTGATCCAGTACAGCTTCGACAAGAATGAGTGGATGCCCATTGGCCGCCGCTATGTCGTGCTGAACGAGGTCTCGGGCGGCTTCGGTGCCTATGAGAACGACCCGAACTTCAAGCGCCTGAAGGCCTATCAGGGCATGGGTGTGCATATCGTCACCATGAAGCGCTGCGAAAGCGACATCTGGACCTTGCTGGAACGCGAACTGATCTCCGTCCGCGAAGCGCTGAAGATGACCGAGGTCGATTTGGAAAAGCGCTTCGGCATTGATGTCTGGACCGGCCATGGCGGCCTGACCGACCTGAAGAGCTGGGCCGAAGAGACGCTGTCGTCGTTTGAGAAGGTGGGTCTGGTGCCGGTGCGCGACAGCGGCCATCTGGATAGCGGTGTGGAGGCAGTCGGCGCCGGCTGTTCCTGAAAGGAACCGGACCCGGCGCCACAGGCTTCACCGCCGCCCCCGCCACCTCCTGCACCGGTGCCGCCAAGGCGCCCGGTGCATCCGGCGGGACGGCACAAGAAGAAGCGCCGGTAACAAGGTATGGCCCTGCTCCCGCAAGGGGGGCAGGGCCGATTTATAGACGGAGGATCGGGGTTTGGTCCGTTTCGAAAATGTCGGGTTGCGCTACGGCAATGGGCCGGAGGTGCTGCGCGACCTCAGTTTCGAACTCGCCCCCGGTTCCTTTCAGTTCCTGACCGGCCCCACCGGTGCCGGCAAATCCAGCCTGCTGAAGCTGCTCTACCTCTCCGAGCGCCCCTCACGCGGCCTGATCACCCTGTTCGGGGAGCCTTTGTCCAAGGTGCCGCGCGACCGGCTGCATGAACTGCGCCGCCGTATCGGCGTGGTCTTTCAGGATTTCCGCCTGCTGGACCATATGAGCGCCTATGACAATGTCGCCCTGCCGCTGCGCATCGCCGGCCATGGCGAAAAGCACATCAAGGAAGCCGTCACCGAACTGATGGAATGGGTTGGCCTGTCCGACAAGATGGGCGCGCTGCCGGCCACCCTGTCGGGCGGTCAGAAACAGCTGATCGCCATTGCCCGCGCCGTCATCACCAGCCCGTCCCTGATCGTGGCGGACGAGCCGACCGGCAACATCGACCGCGACATGTCGATGAAGATCATGCGGCTTTTCATCGAACTGAACAAGCAGGGCACGACCGTCATCGTCGCCACCCACGACTGGCCCCTGATCGACAAGATCAAGCGCCCTATGCTGGAACTGTTCGAGGGCAAGCTGGCCGAAGCGTCCTGGTGGCTGAAGCCGGGCGAGGGGCTGGAGGAGCCGGTTTAGGCTGTATCTGATGGTTCAGCGTCATCCTGCGCGCGCATCAGGGCGGCGTAGTCCCTTTCGCCGTAAAATACCCTGACAATAGAAATCGAGTTTTCGCTGATCCTATACGCCACCATGACGCGTTGGAGCGTCGTATAAATCCGCACACCGATCCCAAGGTCCTCGCGTGCAGGGCCAAGGCGCGGATGGGTTTCCAAGAGCCTACAACGCTCTCGGATGTCCTGGACATAAGCGAAAGCCCTTCGCGGATTGTCAGCCGCGATATGATCGTAAATCGCGTCCAGATCAGCTAGCGCTGCTGGGCGATAGACAAGATCAGGCATGGTCCGCCCGGCCATTCAGGGAGCGGGCAAGGCGATCCCTGAAATGCTGCTCGATATCGGCGTCTGTTACGGAGGGACGCGGATCAGAATCAGCCTCTGCGATGCGGGCGCGGACGCTAGCGATTCGTTCAAGGCGCTGTGCTTCGCGCTCTTGCCATAGCCGCAGGGCATCCCGGATCACCTCGCTGTTGGACGCGTAGCGACCTTCCTCGACCTGGGCGCGGATCTGGCTGACCATGTCTGAGGGCAGCGTGATGCTCATCCGTTCAACGTTCTGCATTATGGCACCTCCACCTACCACTATGACATGAAGTATTACTTAATCATACCGGGTTAACCACGATCCGTTAGCACCGTAGATCAGGTCGAAGCGAAGCCTCGTCCTAACAGAACAGGCTGTTGTTAGGGCTCGCGCGCAGCGCTCGACCTGACCTGCGATTTTCTGTCCGGCAACCACACATCCCCCAAAAAGCCAAACCCGCCACGGCGGGGCCGGGCGGGTTCGATGCTTTGATACGGAAACCTTGGAAACGGCCCTACTTGAAGGCGATGCCCACGATCTCATAGCTCTTGGAGCCGCCGGGCGTGGTCACTTCCACACTGTCGCCGACCGACTTGCCGATCAGGGCGCGGGCCAGCGGGCTGGTGATAGAGATCAGGCTCTGCTTGATGTCGCTCTCATCCTGGCCGACGATCTGATAGGTCACCTCTTCATCGGTGTCCTCATCCGCCAGCGTGATAGTGGCCCCGAACTTCACGGCATTGCCGGACAGCTTGGTAGGCTCGATCACTTCGGCGCGGCTGATCTTATCTTCCAGCTCCATCACGCGGCCTTCGATGAAGGACTGCTTCTCGCGCGCGGCATGGTACTCGGCATTTTCCGACAGGTCGCCATGCTCGCGGGCTTCCGCGATGGCTTTGATCACGGCGGGCCGCTCAACGCTCTTCAGATGCTTCAACTCATCCTGCAGCCGGTTGTACCCCCGAGCCGTCATGGGAACTTTTTCCATCGTGCCCTATCCCAGTAAAGGTAGCCCAGAAACAAAATAAGCCCGACGGGGCGGCTTCCCGCCCCGACCGACCAAACCGTCCTTAGTAAGAGCCGCTCAAGTAAGACTGGAGCGGGGCCACGTCCAGACCGCCGACCTTCAACGCCGAGATGGCTTCAACTGCCGCCTCGGCTCCAGCCACCGTGGTGTAGTACGGGATGTTATTGGTCAGCGCGGCGCGGCGCAAGCTGAAGCTGTCGGAAACCGCCTGCGACCCTTCGGTCGTGTTGAAGATCAGCTGCACATCGCCATTGATCATGGCATCGACAATGTGCGGCTGGCCTTCGACCACCTTGTTGATGGCGGCGACCTTGACGCCGTTATCGGCCAGATGCTTGGCGGTACCGCGCGTCGCGATCACCTTGAAGCCCATTTCCAGCAGCTTGGCGGCCACCGGCACCATGGAGGGCTTGTCACCCTCGCGGACGGAGATGAAGACGGTGCCTTCCTTGGGCAGGGTGACACCGGCCCCCATCTGGCTCTTGGCGAAGGCCAAGCCAAAGTTCTTGTCCAGGCCCATCACCTCACCCGTGGAGCGCATTTCCGGCCCCAGCAGGATGTCCACACCGGGGAAACGGTTGAACGGGAACACGGCTTCCTTGACCGCCGTGTGCGGCGGGAAGGGGCCGGACAGCTTGAACTGGCTCAGCTTTTCGCCGGCCATCACACGGGCCGCGATCTTGGCGATGGCGGTGCCGGTGGCCTTGGCCACGAAGGGCACGGTGCGGCTGGCGCGCGGGTTCACTTCCAGGATGTAGATGTCGTAACCGCCGATGCCCGACCCGTCCGCGCTCTGCTTGACCGCGAACTGGATGTTCATCAGGCCGACGACGTTCAGGCCCTTGGCCAGCTTCACCGCCTGCACCGTCAGCTCGTCGATGACGGGCTTGGACAGGGTGTAGGGGGGAAGGGCGCAGGCGCTGTCGCCGGAATGGATACCCGCTTCCTCAATATGCTCCATGATGCCGGCGACATAGACCTCGCCGTCGGCATCGGCCACGGCGTCCACATCCACCTCGATGGCGTTCTGGAGATAGCTGTCGATCAGCACCGGGTTGTTGCCCGACACCTTCACGGCGGTGGCGATGTAGCGATGCAGGCCGGCCATATCATGGACGATCTCCATGGCGCGGCCACCCAGCACATAGGACGGGCGGATAACGACGGGGAAGCCGATCTTCTCGGCCACCGCGACGGCTTCTTCCAGGGAGCGGGCCAGGCCGTTGGCCGGCTGGCGCAGTTCCAGCTTGTGCAGCAGCTGCTGGAACCGTTCGCGGTCCTCGGCCAGGTCGATGGCGTCCGGCGTGGTGCCCAGGATGGGCAGACCCGCCTGCTCCAACGCCTTCGCCAGCTTCAGCGGTGTCTGGCCGCCGAACTGCACGATCAGGCCGACAACCTCGCCGTTCTGCTTTTCCTTCTCGACCAGCTCGATCACGTCTTCGGCGGTCAGCGGCTCGAAATACAGACGGTCGGCGGTGTCATAGTCGGTGGAAACCGTTTCCGGGTTGCAGTTGACCATGATCGTCTCATAGCCCGCTTCCTGCAGCGCGTAGACGGCATGGACACAGCAATAGTCGAACTCAATGCCCTGGCCGATGCGGTTGGGACCGCCGCCCAGGATGACCACCTTTTTCTTGTCCGTCGGGTCTGCCTCGCACTCCGCCGGCTCCAGGCCATTGCCTTCATAGGTGGAGTACATATAGGGCGTGTCGCTGGCGAATTCGGCGGCACAGGTGTCGATGCGCTTGAACACCGGGCGCACGTTCATGGCGCGGCGATGGGCGGCAACGGCGGCCTCCGGCTGGTCCAGCAGGGTGGCCAGACGCGCGTCGCTGAACCCCATGGATTTGATGCGGGCCATGTACTGGGCGTCTATGCCCGACAGGCCGGTAGCCTTGATCGCCGCCTCTTCCTGCACGATGGCTTCGATCTGGCGCATGAACCAAGGGTCGTACTTGCACTCTTCGTAAATCTGCTCAACGGTCCAGCCATGGCGCATGGCCTGGGCCACGATCAGCAGACGTTCGGGGGTCGGGCGGCTCAGCATATGGCGCAGACGGCCCTGATCGACATTGCCATTGGCATCGCGCAGGTCGATCTCGTCAAAGCCGTTCAGGCCGGTTTCCAGACCGCGCAGCGCCTTCTGCATGCTCTCCGCGAAGGTACGGCCGATGGCCATCACCTCACCCACCGACTTCATGGACGTCGTCAGGGTGTTGTCGGCGCCGGGGAACTTCTCGAACGCAAAGCGCGGGATCTTGGTGACGACATAATCAATCGTCGGCTCAAAGCTGGCGGGCGTGGAGCCGGTAATGTCGTTGTCCAGCTCATCCAGCGTGTAACCGACGGCCAGCTTGGCGGCGATCTTGGCGATGGGGAAGCCGGTGGCCTTGGACGCCAGCGCGGAGGAGCGCGAGACGCGGGGGTTCATCTCGATCACGACCATGCGGCCCGTGTCGGGATGGATGCCGAACTGCACGTTCGACCCGCCCGTATCCACACCGATCTCGCGCAGCACCGTTAGGCTGGCATTGCGCATGATCTGGTATTCTTTGTCGGTCAGCGTCAGGGCCGGGGCGACCGTCATGCTGTCGCCCGTATGCACGCCCATGGCGTCGATATTCTCAATGGAACAGATGATGATGCAGTTGTCCTTGCTGTCGCGGACAACCTCCATCTCATATTCTTTCCAGCCCAGGACCGATTCCTCGATCAGGACCTCGTTCACCGGGCTGGCGCGCAGGCCGCCGCGCACGATGTCCTCGAACTCCGCCCGGTTGAAGGCGATGCCGCCGCCGGTACCGGCCAGCGTGAAGGACGGGCGGATAATGGCGGGCAGGCCGACAACGGCCAGCGCGTCCAGCGCCTCGTCAAAATTCTTGACCACGCGCGATCGCGGGCTTTCCAGCCCGATCTTGTCCATGGCGTCGCGGAACTTCAGGCGGTCTTCGGCCTTTTCGATGACATCGGCCTTGGCACCGATCATCTCGATGCCCAGGCGCTCCAGCGTGCCATTATGGAACAGGGCCAGTGCAGTGTTCAGCGCCGTCTGCCCGCCCATGGTGGGCAGCAACGCGTCGGGCCGCTCCTTTTCCAGGATCTTGGCGACGACGGCGGGGGTGATCGGCTCGATATAGGTGGCGTCGGCCAGACCCGGATCGGTCATGATGGTGGCCGGGTTGGAGTTTACCAGGATGACCCGGTATCCTTCCTCCTTCAGCGCCTTACAGGCCTGAACGCCGGAATAGTCGAATTCGCAGGCCTGTCCGATAATGATCGGACCCGCGCCGATGATGCAGATGGATTTGATGTCGGTGCGTTTCGGCATGATCAGTCGGACCGTCTTTTTCGGGCGGGAAGGGCGATATGGTCGCGGCAAAACGCCCCCCGCTCCACAATGGGTGCGGGGGGCGCCCGGCTGAGGCGCCTATATAGAGGGGTCGGCCCCCAAATTGAAGTGCCCAGCTTGGGGCGCTGGGATGCGTCAGGCGGGACGCAGAAACCACCGCAACGCGGGCACCCTTACGGCCCGATATAAAAGCGCTGAAGGTCCGCCTGCCGCGCCGTGAAGACGGTGCAGTTGGTGCTTTCCTGGCCCTTGAAGAAATAGACCAGCGCCTCGTCCCGCCGGCGTGTCGGATCGAACAGGTTCACGGCCATGCGGCCATAGGCAACGCCGAAGGGCCGTTCCTCCGGCCCGAAGGCGCGGTAATGCAGATTGACCAGCTGGTTGAACCGCCCCTGCCGGCACAGCCGTGACAGTTCCAGATCAGCCTTCATCAGCCCACGCGAGGGGGCGTTGAAGGAATAGACGATGCGGTCACGCCGTTGCGGCGCGGGCCGGGGGCGGGCGATGGCCGGATCAATCCAGCTCTGCCAGGGCAGCTTGCCGAATCCATTGACCTTGTCCGCCTGCGCTGGTGCGGGCCGGTCAGCCAGCGCAGTGCCGGGCAGAGCCGCAATAGTAAGGCAGCCGGCCAGGGCCAGCAGGGGAAGGGCAGGGCGGATCATGTCTGGATCAGCGTGTGATGGCGAACCGGGCCAGGAACAGCGCTACGGCCTTCTTGCTCTCTTCCGGCAGGCTGGTGAAATTGATCTTGGTGCCAGCCTTCTTATCCACCGTGGCAACGGTGCCCGCACCCTTCAGCTTCAGGTTCTGCTTGGGGTCCTTCAGGTTCAGATCGAACGTAACCGACTGCCCCACCTTCAGCTTGGCCCCGGAAACCGTCACCGAATTGACACCCAGATTCGCGACCGTCAGCTCTTTGCCGTCGATATTCAGATGCGCGGTGTATTTCTGCACCTTCACCTTCTCAACGACATCCACCTTCAGGAAGTCGAACATGCCCATTGTGCTGGCTCCCCGGGGGCGTGGCTTCGATGGGGTATGTTACAGGATTTTGGCGGGTTTGGCGTGGGGGAATTGGGATAGGCGGTGGGGAAGGGTGGTTGGGTGGGGATGGTGGTTGCAACATGGTGGACGCAGGCCGCTGGTGCGGACCGCACCGACCGCAATCGCCCCCTCCTTCGTCATCCCGGCGTAGGCCGGGACCCAGGGGCCACATGCTCCACGCGTGGGATTTCCCCGCTGGAAAGCAGGTGGACAGGTCGGGCTTGTGACCCTGGGTCCCGGCTTGTCGCCGGGATGACGAAGATGGTCTTTAGACCGTTCTAAACTCAGCCTCCGCCCCACCGGAGGGCCAGGACATGACCGCCAACTCTATCGACCAAGGCACCGGCAATGTCTTCGCCGACCTGGGTATGCCCGACCCGGAAAGCCACCTGTTGAAAGCCCAGCTTGTTGCCCGGCTTGCATCGGTCTTGAAGGATCAGGGCCTAACCCAAGCCGACGCCGCCCAGCGAGTGGGCGTCAGCCAACCTGATATCTCCCGCCTGCTGCGCGGTCAGTTCCGGGATATCTCGGTGGAACGGCTGTTGCGCATGCTGGTGCGGTTGGGCTGTGCGGTGGATATCGTGGTCAAGCCAACCTCCGATGCGGCCCCAACGCCACTGATTTCGGTGGTGTGACCTCCGTATGGATCATTACCTGCGAGTAGATCACTGCTGACGCGACTATAATCTGCTGACGGAACCCAATGCATGGCAGTCGGTGGCGGACTTGGCGGCCAAGCACCGGCTGACTGTATACGACGCCTCCTATCTGGCCCTGGCGCTGGACCGTGGCCTGCCACTGGCCACCTTTGATAAGGAGATCATCGCGGCCGCCCGCTCCCTCTCCGTGCCGCTCTTCTAACCCCACCCCCCGATTGCACCGGGCAGCCTGCTGCGGTACAAGGCCCGCAAACCTTTTGCAGACGCTTATCTGAAGGATGCCCCCATGGCCGCGTATCAATATGTCTATGTGATGAAGGGTGTGACCAAGGTCTATCCCGGCGGCAAGAAGGTATTCGAGAATATCTGGCTGTCCTTCTATCCCGGCGCCAAGATCGGCGTGCTGGGTGTGAACGGCTCGGGTAAGTCGACCCTGCTGAAGATCATGGCGGGTCTGGACAAGGATTATAATGGCGAGGCCTGGTCCGCCGAAGGCGTGAAGGTCGGGTACCTGCCGCAGGAGCCGCAGTTGAACCCGGCCAAGAATGTCTGGGACAATGTCATGGAGGGCGTTGGCCCCACCAAGGCGCTGCTGGACCGGTTCAACGAAGTGTCGGAGGCCATGGCCGATCCCGATGCCGATTTCGATGCGCTGATGGCCGAACAGGCCGATTTGCAGGAAAAGATCGACGCGGCCGACGCCTGGGACCTGGACCGCACCGTCGAGATCGCCATGGATGCGCTCCGCTGCCCCGCCGGCGATGCCGACGTGAGCAAGCTGTCGGGCGGTGAGAAGCGCCGCGTGGCGCTGTGCAAGCTGCTGCTGTCCAAGCCCGACATGCTGCTGTTGGACGAACCGACCAACCATCTGGACGCCGAAAGCGTGGCCTGGCTGCAGCGCTTCCTGGCCGATTATCCCGGCACCGTCGTCATGGTCACCCACGACCGTTACTTCCTGGATGCCGTCACCGGCTGGATCCTGGAACTGGATCGCGGCTCGGGCATCCCGTATGAGGGCAATTATTCCGCCTGGCTGGAGCAGAAGCAGAAGCGTTTGGAACAGGAAGGCCGCGAAGAGGGTGCCAAGCAGAAGCAGCTGGCCCAGGAACTGGAATGGGTGCGCGCTTCTCCGAAGGCCCGTCAGGCCAAGTCCAAGGCCCGTATCCAGGCCTATGAAGAATTGCTGGCATCCGCCAACCAGAAGGAAGCCATCGGCGAAACCCGCATCGTCATTCCCACGCCGCCGCGCCTGGGCAATGTCGTTATCGAGGCCGAGAACCTGCGCAAGGGCTTTGGCGACCGGCTGCTGATCGACGATCTGTCCTTCCGCCTGCCGCCCGGTGGGATTGTCGGCATCATCGGCCCCAACGGTGCCGGTAAGACCACCCTGTTCCGCATGATCACCGGCGCGGAAAAGCCCGATGGCGGCAATTTCCGCGTGGGCGAGACGGTGCAGCTGGGTTATGTGGACCAGAGCCGCGATAGCCTGGATGACAAGAAGAACGTCTGGGAGGAAATCTCCGGCGGTCTGGACGTGATCGAGTTGGGCAAGAAGTCCATGCCGTCCCGCGCCTATGTCAGCGCTTTCAACTTCCGTGGGCCGGATCAGCAGAAGAAGCTGGGCCAGCTGTCGGGTGGTGAGCGCAACCGCGTGCATCTGGCCAAGATGCTGAAGTCCGGCGCCAACGTTCTGCTGCTTGACGAACCGACCAACGATCTGGACGTTGAAACCCTGCGTGCGCTGGAAGAGGCGTTGACGACGTTCCCCGGCTGCGCCGTGGTCATCTCGCACGATCGCTGGTTCCTGGACCGTCTGGCCACGCACATCCTGGCGTTCGAGGGCGACAGCCAGGTCGTCTGGTTCGAGGGCAACTACGCGGATTATGAAGCCGATAAGCGCCGCCGCCTGGGTGCAGAGGCCGACCAGCCGCACCGCATCAAGTACAAGCCGCTGGAACGCTGATCCCGGCGCATAGCGTTGTTCTGGGGCCGGGGAGTAATCCCCGGCCCTTGTTCATTCAAAGAGGTTCTATCGATGCGCCTTGTCCGCCTGATCGCCAATCTGGGTTATGGCAGCCAGCGCGACGTGAAGATTCTGCTGAAGGATGGCCGCGTGACGCGGGCCGATGGCAGCACCCTGTCCGATGGGGACAAGGTCGAGCATGCTGATATCCGTATCGATGGTGAGGAACTGGACCCGCCGCAGGGTTCGGTGCTGATGCTGCACAAGCCGGCGGGTTACACCTGCTCCACCAGCGATCCCGGCCGGGTGGTGTATGAGCTGCTGCCGGAGCGGTTTGAATATCGCAACCCGATCATCGCGCCAGTGGGAAGGCTGGATCGGGATACGACCGGCCTGCTGCTGCTGACCGATGATGGTCAGCTGCTTCACCGCATCATCTCGCCCAAGGCCAATGTGCCCAAGGTCTATGAGGCCGAACTGGCCCGTCCCCTGACGGGGGAGGAAGCGGCGGTGTTCGCATCCGGTACGCTGATGCTGAAGTCGGAGAAGACGCCGCTTCTGCCGGCCACGCTGGACGTGCTGGGTGAGAAGCGGGCGCGCCTCACCATCCAGGAAGGGCGCTATCACCAGATCCGCCGCATGTTCGCGGCGGTCGGCAACCATGTGGAGACGCTGCACCGCGTCTCCATCGGTGGGCTGACGCTGGGCGATCTGGCGGAGGGGGAATGGCGGCTGCTGGACGCGGGCGAGGTCGCGTCCGTCTTCGCCGCCGCCGCTTCCTGACGCCCCTTACTGCGCGCCCTTCTCGATGGCCTTACCGGCGCTCTTGATGTCCTTGCCCACGCCTTCAACGGTATTGCAGGCGGAAAGCGACAGGGCGGCCAGGGCGAGGGTGGTGAGGATCAGGGCGCGTTTCATTGTCTTATCCATGGTTCTGGGACTATCTATCCCGGTTACCCCATTATCGCAAAAGCGGGTTCCCATGTCCAAGCCGCCAAAAGTTAAAGAGCCGAAAGTCAGAGTGGATCAGGCTTTGGTCGATCGTGGCTTGGCCGAAAGCCGGTCCAAGGCCCAGGCCCTTATCCTGGCCGGTCTGGTCTATGCCGACACCCGCCGCATCGACAAGGCCGGCGATACCGTGCCGGAAAGCCAGCTGCTGCTGGTAAAGGGCCAGGACCATCCCTGGGTCAGCCGGGGTGGGCTGAAGCTGGTGAAGGGGCTGGACAATTTCGGGATCGATCCTACCGGCTTTGTCGGCATTGATGTGGGGGCCTCTACCGGCGGCTTCACCGATGTGCTGCTAACGCGGGGGGCGGCCAAGGTCTATGCCGTCGATGTCGGACATGGGCAGCTGGCCTGGAAAATCCGGGAGGATGAACGGGTGGTGGTGCTGGAGAAAACCAACGCCCGCCACCTGACGGCGGAGATCATCCCCGATCCCGTCGATATCGTGGTCTGCGATGCCAGCTTCATCGGTCTGGAAACGGTGCTGCCCGCCGCCATGGCCCTGACCAAGCCCGGCGCTTACCTCGTCGCCCTGATCAAGCCGCAGTTTGAGGTGGGCAAAGGCCGCGTGGGCAAGGGCGGGGTGGTGCGGGAGCCGGAACTGCACCAGGAGGTCTGCGACCGTATCCAAGGCTGGCTGGCGGGGCAGGCGGGCTGGACCGTGCTGGGCGTAGTTGAAAGCCCGATCACGGGGCCGGAGGGGAATAAGGAGTTCCTGATCGGGGGACGCCGGGAGGGGTAAGGAAGGACGCACCCTCACCCTGCGTGGTCCCCTCACCCTCCCAAACGCTGACACGTTCGGGCCCCTCCCTCTCCCACTGTCGTGGGCGAGGGGCTTCAATTTCGCCCCTCTACCGCTTGCGGGAGAGAGAGGCGCCCGTTGGCGTTAGCCAATGGGAGGGTGAGGGTAGCACCATCCGTGCCCCGTGTTACTGAAACGCCGCTTCCGCAAAGCTGCGCAGCTTGCGGCTATGCAGCCGTTCCAGGCCCGTGTCGCGCATCATTTCCATGGCGCGCATACCGATGGCCAGATGCTGGTCCACGCGGGCGCGGTAGAAATGGTTTGCCATGCCGGGCAGCTTGATCTCGCCGTGCAGCGGCTTGTCCGACACGCACAGCAAGGTGCCGTAGGGGACGCGGAAGCGGAAGCCGTTGGCGGCGACCGTTGCCGATTCCATGTCCAGCGCGATGGCGCGCGACTGGCTGAACCGCTGTACCGGCTCGCTATGGTCGCGCAGTTCCCAGTTGCGGTTGTCGATGGTGGCAACGGTGCCCGTGCGCATGATCGACTTCAGCTCCCAGCCCTTCAGGCCGGTCACTTCCTCCACCGCGTCCTCCAGCGCCACCTGCACCTCTGCCAGGGCCGGGACGGGAACCCAGGTCGGCAGGTCGGCATCCAGCACCTTGTCGTCACGCACATAGCCATGGGCCAGGGCATAATCGCCCAGCTTCTGGGTGTCGCGCAGGCCCGCGCAATGGCCCAGCATCAGCCAGACATGTGGACGCAAGACGGCAATATGGTCGCTGATCGTCTTGGCGTTGGATGGGCCGACGCCGATATTGACGATGGTGATGCCGTTGCCGTCCTTGCGCTTCAGGTGATATGCTGGCATCTGCGGCAGGCGGGCGACCTTCTGGCCCTGCGGCTCCTTGCCCGGATAAACGGCCTGGTTCCAGGTGATGTGGTCGCCTGGCTCAATGAAGGCTTCGTACTGGCGGCGATAGGCCTGGGTGGCCGGGTCGTCCGACGGCTCCATGATCTCCAGCCCACGGCGCACGAACTCATCAATGTAGAACTGATAGTTCGTAAACAGGACGTAGTTCTGGAAATGGTCGGGCTTGGTCGCCGTGTAGTGCTTCAGCCGGTGCAGGCTGTAATCCACGCGGGGCGCGGTGAACAGGGCCAATGGACGGGCGTGCCCCGGCGGGGTGATGTGCGTGCCGTTGACGATGCTGTCATCCATGTAGATCAGATCGGGCAGGTCGAAATAGTCGCGCAGCTGGTACAGCCGCTCCGGCGTCAGGTCGCCTTCGACATGCATGCCCTCGGGATAGGCGAACTGGATCGGGATCGGCGTCTCGCTGATCCCCACTTCCAGCGGCACACCGTGATTCTTCACCAGCAGCGAGAACTGATGGTGAAGGTAATGGTCGAACAGGTCGGGGCGCGTGACGGTGGTGCGGAAGGTGCCCATGCCATGGACGAAGCCATAGGCCAGGCGGCTGTCGATGCGGGGTTCGCTGTCGATGCGGATCTGAATGAAGGGGTAGCAGGCGCGCACACGCCCGCCCAAATCCTCGCCACGGGCAAAAGCAGAAAACCGGTCACGCAGAAAATCGACGGCCTGATCATAAAGCGCCCGGACACGGGCATATGCGCCATCAGCGTCGGTGAAGCTTTCCACCGGCAGATCAAGGGTCGAATTGTTGGATGAAATCACTGTGCAAGCTCCTATGAGTTTGCACTTCTTTATGCGCCAAGCCAGGGGGGCTTGGGAAGGGGCATTTTGCAGGCAGACATGTTAAGGGCCCGGCGCGGCATTTTTGCCGCTGTACCGGGCCCTGCATCAGCCAGAAAACTTAGTCGCCGAACGCTTCTTCCCAGCTGCCCTTGGTGGCGGCCTTGGAATATTCGGTGGCGCGGTTTTCGAAGAAGTTGGTGTGTTCCACGCCGTTCAGGATGGCATCCATCCAGGGCAGAGGGTTCTTTTCGGTCTTGTAGATGGGCTGCAGGCCCAGCTGTGCCAGACGGCGGTCGGCGATGTAGCGGATGTACTTCTTCACATCCTCGCCTTCCATGCCCTTCACGGCACCCATCTCGAACGCCAGATCGATGAAGGCGTCCTCATGATGCACGATGGTTTCGCAGGCGACATACAGCTCGCGCTGGAACTCATCGTCCCAGACCTCGGGGTTTTCGGAAATGAAGGTCTTGAACAGCTGAATGATCGACTGGGTGTGCAGGCTTTCATCGCGCACCGACCAGGTGACGATCTGTCCCATGCCCTTCATCTTCCCGAAGCGTGGGAAGTTCATAAGGATGGCGAAGCTGGCGAACAGCTGCAGGCCTTCGGTGAAGGCGCCGAACACCGCCAGCGTCTTGGCGATGTCCTTTTTACTGTCGACATTGAACTCGTGCATGTAGTCGTACTTGTCCTTCATCGCCTTGTAATGAAGGAACGCCGAATACTCGACCTCGGGCATGCCGATTGTGTCAAGCAGGTGGCTGTAGGCTGCGATATGCACCGTCTCCATAGCGGAGAAAGCGGCCAGCATCATGCAGACCTCGGTCGGCTGGAACACGCGGCTATAATGCCGCATGTAGCAATTGTTCACCTCGACATCGGCCTGGGTGAAGAATCGGAAAATCTGCGTCAGCAGGTTCCGCTCGCCGTCCGACAGGTTGTTGCGCCAGTCTTTGACGTCATCGGCCAGCGGCACTTCCTCCGGCAGCCAATGGATTCGCTGCTGCGTCAGCCAGGCCTCATAGGCCCATGGATAGCGGAAAGGCTTGTAAACCGGGTTCGGCGTCAGCAAGGACATGGCACCAACACTAGATGTAGGGGGTGGATGCCGTAAGCTAGCACAATGGGCGGCGGGGGGAAGGGGTCTTTGGCTGTGAATGATGTGGATAAAGGGGATGGTCGAAAGGGTGGGGTGCGTCGACGATGCCCGTTGGCAGAGTTGGCTGCCGCCGTAGGCTGTGTAATTGCTTGACGGTCTGGTCGATTTGGATAGCTTGTGAAAGCTTCACTGCATGCATTTTAGGCCGGTTTTTACGCCAATTGGTCGGATTCAGGGAGCCTGCGCCGATGAAATTTAAAATTGATGACTTTGTCTACGATATTTTAATTGAGATGGGGCATTCCTCAATGTGCCTTGTTCCCGATGCCCTGCGATCGGGATTTCAAGAGATCTATAGAATTGAGCCTTCTCCAGCGCGACATTCTGACGTTTACAATGCGGTCAGGATTGAATTGGAGCGTCAGCCATCAGCGACTAGAATCATGCTGTATGGTGGTTCTGCCGTCGCGGCGTTAAACCAGGCTTGCGAGAATTCGCAAAATAAATCTGTGACTGTTCACTTGATCAATAAAGAGCCAGATTGTGATCTGGGCTCTTCTGCAGATATTCATCATGGTTTGGTGGATGAAATTCAGGTTGTCCGGCGCTGGTTCAGCGACAATATATTTCATCCTATTGTTATCGTGAGCGGTGTCGGAGGTGATCGGGGGCGGTTGCTGGTTTCTGAGGTGATCGATGCATTGCTGGATATTTGTCCGCTTTATTATTTTCAGATGCTTGATGATGATTTGCGTCGCAATGTATTGGTCGCGGTACCTCCAGCCTGGGTTTATGCGTGGGCAGCCGGCGGCGCGGCTTCTATATCAGGTGGCCAAACAGCTACAGCTCACAGCAGTCAGGATTGATCATGTTAGTGGAGAATTTTGGTGTTCACTGGCTGCGCATAAATCTGCCATTTCCATGTGAAGTACATTGGTGCCGCCCGGTGCGGCTAGAAGTAAATGATAATTACAAGGTGTTGCTGATCAATAGTGAGCCATTGGAGTTTCTTGTTAGTGTCGATGAGTTGTCAAAAATATATCAGTACTTTGACCTTATAATTGCTTACCATCCCCGTTACAGCGTATTTCCAAATTGTGTCCTTAGGCCATTTGGGTGTCTCTATGCAACGAAGACTCCCTCCAGAAAGGAATTCTCTGCAAGCTTTCTATTCAGCATTGGAAGCAATCGACCGAAGCGCATTGGGTATGCGGAGCGCATCAATCTTCTGAATGATTTGTCGCTGGGTTCTACAATACCCCTGCGCGTTTACAAAGGCCGTCAATACGCTATGGATGACCGGGTCCCTTATCCGCTTCTGCCTGACGATACCAAGAACGTTTTGTTCGAATCTATGTTTCACATTGCTATCGAAAATGCATTTGATGAGCATTATTTTTCTGAAAAATTAATGGACTGTTTTGCGACTTATACCATTCCTATCTATATGGGGTGTCCAAATATCGGTGATTACTTCGATGTCGATGGAATGATATTGATTTCGCCGGGCGATAATATAACGGAGGTTTTAAATCGGTTGACCATTTCCGACTATTGGAACCGCCTTGAAAGCATGGCTGAAAATAGTAGGCGGGCTCAGAAGTATTTCGCCTATCTGCCGGCGTGCCGAAGCCTCATTCTTGAGGCTTGGCGTCATCGTCAAAAGTAGCCGGCCCCTACTCTCAGATCTTGAACGTGTCGACCGCTACCGTCCCCGCTCCGCCGTCTGAGTATCGGCGTTCAGCAGCGGGTTCAGCGCGGGGGCCAGTATCTTCAGCAACTGTGAGGGCAGGGCGGAGGTGAACCGGTACTCCGCCGCTTCCGGCCCATGCACATGTGCCGTGATCACGCCGAAAAAGCGGTCGCCGATATAGAAGACGAAGGTGGCGGTGCGGTTTACCACACGGCTTTCCAGGACAACCCCACCGGGGCCATAGCGTTCGAAACGATGGTCGCCCGTGCCCGTCTTGCCACCGATGGGCATTTCGGCGCCGTCGGCAGCGGTGAAGGCGCCCTTCACACGGCGCGCGGTGCCATTATCCACGATATCGCGCAGGTGGCGGCGCACGACGCGGGCGACCGACGGTTCCATCACCTGCTCTGCCCCGTCCAGCAGCTTGGCCGGCACAAAGCTGGTCTCATACGGCGTGCCGGTCGCAAAATGCAGGCGGCCCACGCGCAAGGTGGGCAGGCGCACACCGTCATTCAGGATGATGCCCATCAGTTCGGCGAGTGCACCGGGCCGGTCGGCCGAACTGCCGATGGAGGTGGCGTAGCTGGCGATCAGGCTGCCGAATGGGTAGCCAAGGCGCGTCCATTCCTCATGAATGCGGTTGAACGCCTCTTCCTCCAGCACGATGCCGATGCGCGTATCCTGCGCCTGTTTGGAGCGGGAGGTGAACAGCCATTTATAGCTTTCCTGGCGCGGCACGCTGCTGTCTTTCAGCATCTCCCCGCGCTGTGCCTGCCGGCTGTCCTGAAGATAGCCGACCAGCCACAGTTCCAGCGGATGCACGCCCACAATATAGCCCCGGTCGTTCAGCGACCAATTGTCGGGGTTATAGCGGTCAAACAGCGCCTTCACCTGTGCCTCCGGCGGGCCGCCGGCGGGCATATGCCGGTTCAGGAAGACGCCCAGATCCTCTGCCGTGGCATTGGGCAGGGCGGAGCGGAAAATGACCGACAGCCGGTCCGGCGTGGCCCGGATACGCTTGGCCAGCTTGTCCAGGGCCGCTTCGGGCTCCAGCCCCTTATAGTCGGTCCAGAACTTGTTCAGGTAGGCGCTACCCTCCTGATCCGCGAACTGCGCCAGATAGGTGCGGCGGGCCGGGTGGCGGGGATCATCCATCAAATCGTCGCGGCTGTCCGGCCCCTCGGCGATGTAATGGTTCACGATGTCCCGCATCATGCGGATGAAGACAAGGTTGACGGAATGGCGGAACGCCTCTGACACGGTGATGACCTTGCCATCATCCTTGTCGTCGAAATTCCCGAAACTGTGCAGGCCGCCGCCCGTGAAGAAGCGTTCGGCGGGGCTGGCCGAATATTCCCGCTCCATGGCAAGGTCCAGCAGGGGGGCGATGCCGATGCTGGGGTTGGCCGCCATGGTACGCAGCACCCATTGCGTCAGCCGGTCGGGCGCCTCCAGCGCTGCCGCCTCCAACTCATAGCTTTCCCGCGTGATGTAGCGGGCATGCAGCCGGGAGATGATTTCGAGATAGGTGACCAGCGTACGCAGCTTGGCCGTGGAGCCAAGGTCGAGCTTGGCCCCCTCATTCAGATCCAGCGGCTGGGGCAGCGTGTCGACCTGCACCCGGACCAGGTTCGCCTCTGCGGTGCGTTCAAACAGGGTGACGGAATAGACGATGCGGGCCGGATCGGCATTGTTCAGCAGCCGGTCACCGACCAGGCCTAAGGCCCCCGCCTGTGCCGGGTCGGCCAGTTTCTTCAGCGTCTCTGTCACCCGCGCCTGTGTCGGCTGGTCCAGGGTGGTGTCGACGGCAAGGTCCAGCCGGTCCAGCGCATAAAGGCTGGGCACACCCAACATGCCCAGCAGCCGGGCGCGGATGGCGTTGGTGGCCTTCTGCTCCACAAAGCTGGGTTCGGGGATGTCGGGCGGCGCTTCCTTGAACCGCAGGGGGAAGAAGCGGGCGGCATCGGCCAGGGGCGCGGCGATGACGCCGGCGCGTTCCAGCAGGGTCAGGTGGGCATTCGCCAGATCATTCAACGCCTTGCGGCCATTGGCCCCCAGATAGGCCGATGGCCGGCGTTGGGCCAGCAGCAGGCTCAACACCTGTTTGTAGACAACGGCCTGGACCTGCAAATCCTCCTCGGTCCGGGGATGGCCGCGCAGGATGCGGTTGGCGATGGTGAAGTCGGTGCCGTACCAGGCCCAGAGACCATCCCCCAGCCCATTGACCTCCCCCACGCCGGGGCGGGCGGAAAGCGGGGTGGAGTTCAGGTAATCCACCAGGATCTGATGGCGCACCCGCGTGGTATCCGTCCCCCCCTTATAGGCGCGGACAGAGGCCGACATCATCTGCCGCAGCTTTTCTATCCCGCTGCCCGTTCGCCCCTCCGGCGAATGGCGGTACTTCTCGATCTGGGTGGCAAGCGTGGAGCCGCCGGCGCGCGGGCTATCCGGGTCGATGAATTTCAGGGGGATATTGATGACGGCCAGACCGAACCGGTCCCATTCCACCGCCGGATTGCGGTTGGGATATGTGGTGTCCAGCAGCTCCCGGTTCTCAATGAACAGCAGCGTGTCGGCCACCAGCTTCGGCACCTCGTTAAACCCGGCATAGATGCGTTCGGGATAACGCGCGTCGAACAGGGGATTGCCCATCTGATCGCGGATGGACAGGCCGCCGGACGTCTTCTCCGCATAGGGCGCAAAGCCGCCGAAATCCATGTAGTCGCGCAGTTGCGGGCTGGGCCTTGCCTGCAAATCCACGCGGTAATCGGCGGCGATCAGCCGTTCCACGAAGCCGGGAATGGCGGCATAGCCCAAGCGGGCATCATAGGGGCCCTGGCCCGGAAAGCGGATATCGGGATTTGGGCCGGGTTCCACGCGCCAAGTCAGGTCACGCCCATACCGGGCCAGCACTTCTGACTGAAGGGCGGAGGTACGGCTTTCCTGCCACAGCGCGGCACCGGCACCGGTTGCCAGCGCCAGGGTCATGCCCCAGGTCATCCAGCGATAGAACCGTGCCGATGGCATGCGTGAAAAAGCTCCCCGAACCCCTTGTTATTGAAGCATGCATAGCATGGGCGCGAACGGGTCCGCCACCGGTGGCTTGCGCCCTCTGTCTTATGGACGTGCCCGGTCACATCAGGCGTTGCGGAAGACCAGTTTCTTGGACAAGACAAAGTTGAAAACCAGCCCCGAAACGCTGCCCGCTGCCACCCCGGCATAGGGCAGCAGGGCCGTCAGCAGGTCTGGCCACAGGTCGATAGCGGCGATGACCCAGGGGCCGACCTTCAGCACCAGCACATAGACGCCGTAATTCACCACGGCCCCCACAGCATTGGCCGCCAGGAACCGCGCCCATTGCCGGATGGCCCCACGCCGGCTGACGCCCGTGAAGGTGAATTGCCGGTTCATGTACCAGGTAAACGTCGCCGCCATCAGGTAGGAGAAGACGCGCCCGCCATAGGGGTCCAGCCCAAACAGATGCAGGGCCACGGCCAGCGAAGCCATGTCGACAAACAGGCCGCCAACGCCGATCAGGGCGAAGGTTGCGAACTGGCGGGAGACAGGTTTGCTCATGATGGCCGGCGGCGTTGATGAAGTGGCCCTTTGCTACACGGTTTCGGGCGTGCGGTCACGCCACTCGACACCGGCGGGCGGATGGGTTACGCGTTCGGCCATGTCCATCGCCAAAGCCCTCCACCACCCGTTCGCCGCCGGCATGCTGCCCTTGCCGGTGTCGGGCTTCATCCTGAATGTACAGGCCGATGCCGAGCTGCCGCCCGGTCTGCGCGCCCTGACCTGTGTCACGGGGTTCAAGCCCGCGCATGAGGCGCTGACCCAGGCCGGGTTCCGCGTCGTGCAGACCCTGGCCGATGGCGATTATCAGGCGGGCTTGTGCCTGATGACCAAGCATAAGGCCGAAAGCCTGACCAGCATCGCCCAGGCCTGGGACGCGCTGCCCGTTGGTGGCCTGCTGGTCTGTTCGGGCGATAATGATACGGGCGTCACCAGCCTGATGAAGGCGGTGAAAGAGGCGTTTGGGGAGGTGGAAAGCCTGTCCAAATACCATGCCCGCGTCTTCTGGTGGCGCAAGGGCGCCGGCGAGGCGCCGGCGGTTCTGGCTGATTGGCGGGCGGGCGCAGCTGTGCGCCCCGTGGCCGCCACGGGCTTCACCGCAGGTCCCGGCATGCATGGCTGGAACAAGATCGATATCGGGTCGCGTCTGCTGGCGGCACAGTTTCCGGGTGCCATCCGGGGTCGCGTAGCCGATCTGGGGGCCGGTTGGGGCTACCTGTCGGCGGAACTGCTGCGCGCCGCACCGGGGCGGATCACGGGGCTGGATCTGTATGAGGCGGATGCAGCATCCCTGGCAGCGTCCGCCGTCAATGTGGCGCCGCTGGCCGGCGGCACGGTCCTGAAATACCATTGGGCCGATGTCACGGCGGGCCTGCCGCGTGGCCGGTTCGACTGGGTCATCACCAACCCGCCGTTTCACACCGGTAAAGCCACCGACGTGACCCTGGGCAGCCAGTTCATCACCCGTGCCGCGGAAGCGCTGGGCAGTGGCGGTACCATGCTGCTGGTCGCCAATAAACACCTGCCCTATGAGGCGGTGGTGGACAAGCACTTCAAGTCCCGCCGGACCGTTGCGGAAGCGGATGGATTCAAGGTGATTGAGGGGAAGCGGTAGGGGAGCGGCTACGCGTCTTCCTGGCGCGACTGTGCGGCGTGCCATATGCGGAGGATGCCGATCTCTTCCGGTAGTATCTCGTAAACAATGATGAAGGGTGGTGTGGTCGTAAGCTCGCGCGTCGCTGGCAAAGCCCCTGGCCTCCCTTTGCCCGGAAACACCGCCAGACTTTTGGTTGCCAACAGCAGTTTCGACGCAAGCCTTTGTGCTGCGTGCGGGTTCTCCGCCGCGATGTAGGCGATATGCTGAAAGAAATCAGATGAGGCCTGCGGACGCCAAACCACCGTTCTCATGCACAATGTCAGCGTAGGAGACGCGGGGTCGGTGGTGTAGCAGATAGATCGCCGGCAGCGACCTTGCGTATCCAGGCCTCAACCTCTTCATGCGGAATACCACGGGGGTCCGCCAAGGCCTCTTCCACTGCCGCTTTAAATGCTGCCATCTCTGCGGCATCCCTGGGCTGCCAGTCAGATTCGGCGTCAGGTCTATGTACAGGGCGCATGGTCATGCTCCGTGGCGGTTACTCATAATCTTGCATTAATCCGGTTGTGTTTCAACCCGTTCCCACGCCCTACGCCGCCTGTGCATTCCCGCCCCGTCCGCACCGCCGTTTACGCCTTGGCATCCGGGGCTTATATAAGGCGTCATGACGATACCGTTTTTGAAGATGCACGGGCTTGGCAATGACTTTGTGGTCATCGACGCCCGCACCCGGCCTGTCCCCCTGACGGCGGCACACGCGCGCGCCATTGGTGACCGCCGTCGTGGCGTGGGGTTTGATCAGTTGATCCTGATCGAACCGCCGCAGGATCGGGCTGCCGACATTTTCATGCGTATCCTGAACCCCGATGGCAGCGAGGCAGGGGCCTGTGGCAACGCCACGCGCTGCGTCGCCTCGCTGGTGGGCATTGGCCTGGGCCGGGATGAACTGGTGATCCAGACTATTTCCGGTCTGCTGCGCTGCTGGCTGCATGCCGATGGCACCGTTACGGTCGATATGGGGCCGGCGCGGCTGGATTGGCAGCAGATCCCCGTGGCGGAAGCCTGTGACACCCTGCACCTGCCGGCCGCTGCCGGGCCGCTGTCTGACGGTGTCGGCGTCAATATGGGCAATCCGCATGCGGTGCATTTCGTGCCGGATGCAGAGGCGGTGGACCTGACCCAATGGGGTCCGCAACTGGAACGCCATCCCTTTTTTCCTGACCGCGCCAATATAGAGGTGGTGAGCATCACCGGCCCCGCGTCGGTGCGCATGCGCGTCTGGGAGCGTGGGGCCGGGATTACCGATGCCTGTGGTTCGGGGGCCTGCGCCGTCGGTGTGGCCGCCATCCGCCGGGGTCTGGTGCAGGGCCGCCGCGTCGCCGTCACGCTGGATGGCGGTATCCTGAATATCGAATGGCGGGACGATGGCCATGTCCTGATGACGGGGCCTGTCGCCACCTCCTTTGCCGGGACCTTGGGACCGGAATTGCTGGGCCCCGAACTGCTTGGAGAGACGCTGTGAGCGTCGATACCAGTCTGGCCGAGGCCGAGCATGTGCATGAAAGCGGCGAGGGCGGCCCGCCGGAAGTGACCGGCGGGCCGGGGGAGCCGACGCTGGTTACGTTCGGTTGCAGGCTCAATGCATATGAGTCCGAAGTGATGCGCACGCATGCGCGACAGGCCGGGCTGGATGATGTCGTCATCGTCAATACCTGTGCCGTGACGGCGGAGGCTGAGCGGCAGGCGCGGCAGACCATTCGCCGCCTGCGCCGCGAACGGCCGGGATCGAAGATCATCGTCACCGGCTGCGCCGCCCAGGTCAGCCCGGAGAAGTTCGCCGCCATGGGCGAGGTTGACCATGTGCTGGGCAATGACGCCAAGCTGACCGCCGCCCCCTGGGCCGAGTTCGGCACGGGTCAGGCCGAACGCGTGGTCGTCAACGACATCATGAGCGTGAAGGAAACCGCCGGCCACCTGATCCAGGGGATGGAGGGGCGGGCGCGGGCCTTCGTGCAGGTGCAGAATGGCTGCGACCATCGCTGCACCTTCTGCATCATCCCCTACGGCCGTGGCAATTCCCGGTCGGTCCCGATGGGGGAGATCGTCAATCAGGTCCGCGCCCTGGTGGAAAGCGGCTATAATGAGGTCGTGCTGACCGGGGTGGACGTCACCTCCTATGGCGCCGACCTGCCGGGCAAGCCCTCGCTGGGACAGATGGTGCGCCGCCTGCTGGCGCTGGTGCCCGATCTGCCGCGCCTGCGCCTGTCGTCGCTGGATGCCGTGGAAATGGATGATGATCTCTGGCGTCTGGTGGCCGACGAACCGCGCCTGATGCCGCATCTGCATCTGTCGCTTCAGGCCGGCGACGACATGATCTTGAAGCGCATGAAGCGCCGCCATCTGCGAGGCGATGCCATCGCCTTTGCCGAAAAGGCGCGGGCTTTGCGTCCCGATATGGTTTTCGGTGCCGACATCATCGCCGGCTTCCCCACCGAAACCGAAGAGATGTTCCAGAACAGCCTGAATATCGTGGAACAATGCGGCCTGACCTGGCTGCACGTCTTCCCCTACAGCCCCCGTCCCGGCACGCCCGCCGCCAAGATGCCGCAGGTTCCGGGACCAGTGCGCAAGGAACGTGCGGCCCGTCTGCGCGCCGCAGGCGACGCACAGGTGGCCCGTTATCTGGCGTCACAGGTGGGTCATTCCGCTAACGTATTGATCGAACGCAAGGGGCTGGGCCGCAATGAGGGCTTTGCCGAAGTGGCGCTTCCCGATCATTATGAACCCGGAACGATCATCCGCTGTACCATTACCGGCGTGGCCGGAACCCAACTGACCGCGCGAGTCCTCGACTGATGCTGAACTGGTTCAAGAAGAAGCCGACCCCGGAAGCCCCGGCCCCGCAACCGGCCCCCGCGCCGGCACCCATGGTGGAGCAGGTCGCTGTTGTAGAGCCGGTGGAAGCCGTGGAGGCGCCGGCCATTGTCGAGGCTGAACCGGTGCCCGTGCCGGCCCCGGCGGTTGAGGTGATCCCGGAACTGGAAGACCAGCCGGAAAAGAAAAGCTGGTTC
Source organism: alpha proteobacterium AAP38 (assembly GCA_001296005.1). Taxonomy (GTDB): domain Bacteria; phylum Pseudomonadota; class Alphaproteobacteria; order Azospirillales; family Azospirillaceae; genus Niveispirillum. Next base: position 160,243 of record LJHR01000009.1, read on the forward strand.
TCCCGTCTGAAGGATGGCCTATCCAAATCCACCAGCCGCCTGACCGAGGGCATTACCGGCATCTTCACCAAGAAGAAGCTGGATGATGAGGCGCTGGAGGAGCTGGAAGAGCTGCTGATCCGCGCCGACCTGGGTCCTGTCACGGCTGCCCGCCTGACCGCCGGTCTGGCCAAGACGCGGTTCGGCAAGGAAGTGTCGGCCGAAGAGGTGAAGGATTACCTCGCCACCGAATTGCAGAAGATCGTGGAACCGGTGGCCCAGCCGCTGGTCATCGACGCGGGCAAGAAGCCGCATATCATCCTGCTGGTCGGCGTCAACGGCACCGGCAAGACCACCACCATCGGCAAGCTGGCCCGCCAGTTTCGGGACGAAGGCAAGACGGTCTGGCTGGCCGCTGGTGACACGTTCCGCGCCGCTGCCGTGGCACAGTTGAAGGTCTGGGGCGAACGTACCGGTTGCCCCGTGATCGCCCGCGATACGGGGGCGGATGCAGCGGGCCTGGCCTATGACGCCGTCGAGCAGGCGACTAAGGCGGGCGCCGATGTCCTGCTGATCGATACGGCGGGCCGGTTGCAGAACAAGGCTGGCCTGATGGAAGAACTGCGCAAGATCGTGCGCGTCATCAAGAAGCTGAACCCCGAGGCACCGCACACCACCCTGCTGACCCTGGACGCCACCACGGGCCAGAACGCGCATAGCCAGATCGAAGTGTTCAAGGACATGGTGTCCATCAATGGCCTGGTTCTGACCAAGCTGGACGGGTCGGCGCGCGGCGGTGTGCTGGTGGCCCTGGCGGAACGGTTCAAGCTGCCGGTCCATGCCATCGGCGTGGGTGAGGGCGTCTACGATTTGCGCCCGTTTGAGGCGCGGGGCTTTACCCGCGCCCTGGTCGGGCTGGAGTAACGGTGGTACCGCCCGTCCGGTCCGGCACCTTGCCGCGCCGGCAGGCATCGGAACAATATTTCACCTGCTCCCAATCGCGCGCCCATTTGCGCCGCCAGGTGAAGGGCCGACCGCATTGGATGCAGGTCTTGGTCGGCAGGTTGGTCTTGTGATGCATGATGGTCCTGTCAGGCGCTGTCGCCCCTGACATGGCGCGTCTCTAACCGACCGCCAGTCCCCCGCGCCGTCCATGGCGCAGATTTTCCGCCAGCGCGCCGATGCCGATGGCGGCGATCAGGGTCAGGGCGCAAAGGCCCGCAACCGGAACCAGGGGTAGCGCGGCCATGATGAGGGCGGCCAGGGCGTAGCGGCGCAGCAGCGGTGCCGCCGTCTCCCGTTCCATCCCCATGCGCCGCCGCCTGATCTTCACCGCCAGGGCAAAGCCGGTGATGACAATGCCAACGGGCAGGGCCAGCAGCCACAGGCCCAGCATCAGCACGCCCAGCGGGATGCCGATCACGCTGACCATCAGCAGGCCCAGCAGTACCGGCGACAGCAGCAGGATGGCCGCACCCAGCAGCAGGTGGCGCAGGGGATGGCGCGGCATGGCATCCGCCGCCCGCAGCACCGGACCGGGCAGCAACCAGAGCAGGGCCACGCCCAACAGGAACAGGGCCAGCGCCTTGCCCAGACTGCCCAGAAGGGTGGGGCCTTCGTCCGGGGCGGATTGATAATGGTGGCGTACGGTGCCACCAACCTCCACCCCCGCCGGCACTTCCACGGCCATGGGGCCGTTATGGCGCAGGTCGCCCTCAATCGCCGCACCGGGGCGCAGTTCCAGCATGCCGGATGTCACCTCCAGATCGCCCGCCACCCGGCCCGTCACGATGACCCGGTCGCCGGTCAGATGCGCATCGCCGTCCACCCGGCCCGACAGGGTCACCTCGGTGCCATTGGCGATCAGGTCACCCGCGATGTGGGCTGTGGGGCCGATGGTCAGTTCCGCCGCGTTCAGCAGGGCGTCACCCGCCACGTCGGACGTCACCGACAGGTCGAACGCTATAGCTGCCAGATCGCCCTGCACCGGACCCTTGACCGCAAGATCAAAGCCGGCCAGCAGCGCATCGCCCGACACAGGCGCTGCAACACGAAGGTCGAGCCCCGCCGCGACGACATCGCCGGCCACCGGCGCATCGACGGATACGGAACGCCCCGCCGCCACCAGATCGTCGGCGACCGGGGCGATCAGCCGTATCTCTGCACCCGTTTGCAGCTCAGCACCCGCCCATGCCGGGCCACACAGGGTCAGCAACAGGGCGGCTTGGATCAGGATACGGGCAAACATCGGGACTTCCTGCCTTCCGGGGCATCGTGCGGACTGTTGATGATCGGCGGATTATCGTTGCCGGCCAAGGTCCACCGGCCCCGGCCCGTCGGGGTTCCACCTTGATACAGGTCAGTTACAAGGCCGGGTGCCACCCTGTAATGCAACGCCATATGGGGTTGATCGGGGGCCGGTTCCACCGCACCCTTGGCTTTGGTGCAATGCGGGATGAGGCTGCGTGATGGCTCTGTTCGATCTTTCCGGCAAGCGTGGACTGGTGGTGGGCATCGCCAATGGCGCCTCCATCGCCTATGGCTGCGCCAAGGCCTTCCGGGCGCAAGGGGCCGATCTGGCCATCACCTACCTGAACGAAAAGGCGGCGCCCCATGTGCGGCCATTGTCCGACGCGCTGGGGGCCGCGCTGTTCCTGCCCTGCGATGTGCGGGAGCCGGGGCAGTTGGAGGCCGTGTTCGAGAAGATCGAGGCGGAATGGGGCAAGCTGGATTTCCTTTTGCATTCCATCGCCTTCGCCCCGCGTGAGGATCTGCATGCACGGGTGGTGGACAGCAGCCGCGACGGGTTCCTGATGGCCATGGACGTGTCGGTCCATTCCTTCATCCGCATGGCCAAGCTTGCCGAACCGCTGATGAAGGATGGCGGCTGTCTGATGAATGTCAGCTTCTATGGCTCTGAAAAGGTCGTGGAACATTACAATCTGATGGGGCCTGTGAAGGCGGCGCTGGAGGCGGTGACGCGCTATCTGGCAGCGGAACTGGGGCCGCAGGGCATCCGGGTGCACAGCCTGTCGCCCGGCCCGCTGAAGACACGGGCTGCCAGCGGCATCGACCGGTTTGATGAATTGCTGTCCCGCGCCGCCGAGCGGGCGCCGATGCGCAATCAGGTGACGATCGAGGATGTGGGCGCCTACGCCGCCTTTTTGGCGTCGGATGCGGCGCGTGCCGTGACCGGTGGGATCGAATATATCGATGGCGGCTATTCCATCGTCGGGTAGGGGTGCCCAAACCGCGCTGGATATGCTATCTAACCGCCAGTTTCAGCCCATATATCAAAACGATACAGCAAGGCGTTCCCCATGGCCGGTCATAGCCAATTCAAGAACATCATGCATCGCAAGGGCGCGCAGGACGCCAAGCGGTCGAAGATTTTCAACAAGCTGGCGCGCGAAATCACCGTCGCGGCGAAGTCGGGCCTGCCCGACCCGGCCATGAACCCGCGCCTGCGCGCCGCCATCCAGGCGGGCCGCGCCCAGAACCTGCCCAAGGACCGTATCGACCGGGCCATCAAGATGGGCATTCCGGGCAGCGCCGACGACACCAACTATGACGAGGTGCGGTACGAGGGCTATGGCCCCGGCGGCATCGCCCTGATCGTCGAGGCGCTGACCGACAACCGCAATCGCACCGCATCGGAAGTGCGCTCCGCCTTCACCAAGCATGGTGGCTCGCTGGGCGAAACCAATTCGGTGTCGTTCATGTTCAACCGCATCGGGCAGGTCACATATCCGGCCAGCGTGGCGTCGGCAGATGACATGCTGGAAGCCGCCATCGAGGCGGGGGCCGAGGATGTGCAGTCCGACGAACATGGCCATTCCATCATCACCGGCACCGATACGCTGGGCGAGGTGCGCGATGCGCTGGAGGCCAAGTTCGGGGCACCGGAAAGTGCGAAACTGACCTGGACGCCGCTGAACCTGCTGCCGGTGACTGCGGAGGACACGGCCCAGACGCTGCTGAAGCTGTTGGACGTGCTGGAAGATAATGACGATGTCCAGACAGTCCTGGGCAATTTCGACATTCCGGCCGAACTGCTGGAAAAGCTGGGCTGATCGCCATGGTAGGGGCCATTCACCATGGCCCCTGCAGGCCGATGACCATCGGCCCCGCACCCCATGGTGCTGTCAAGCCCAAGCCGCCGGATGGCGGCGCCCGGCGTTTGAGGGGCCGGCGTTTGAGGGGATGGTGTAACGATGCCGGGACAAGCACCCGTGCGTATCCTGGGGCTGGATCCCGGTCTTCGCCATCTGGGCTGGGGCGTCATTGACGTGGCCGGCAACCGGTTGAGCCATGTGGCCGACGGCACCATCCATACTGACAGCGGCGATGATCTGGCCAAGCGACTGCTGGAGCTGCATGAAGGCATTGCCACCGTCATCGAACAATGGCAGCCGGACGAGGCGGCGGTGGAAGAGACGCTGTCCAACGTCAACCCGTCCTCCACCCTGAAACTGGGCATGGCGCGCGGCATCGCCCTGTTCAGTGCCGCCAAGGCCGGGCTGCCGGTGGAGCAGTATCTGCCCATGGCCGTGAAGAAATCCGTGGTCGGCACCGGCCATGCCGACAAGGTGCAGGTGCAGCATATGGTTAAGATGCTGCTGCCGGGCTTTCAACGCTCCACCGCGGATGCCGCCGACGCGCTGGCCGTCGCCATCTGCCACGCCCACCATGCCCAGACGCGACGCAAGGTGGACAACGCCATCTTGGGGATCAGGCGGTAAGACGTTGCCGTTTTGTTCATATGGTGTAGAATTCTTCCCCAGCAGGAAGAAAGGCCCATCCCATGGCGCTCAACATCAAGTCCCCGGAGGCGGAAAGGGATGTCCGGCAATTGGCCGAACTGACCGGTGAGAGCCTGACAGAGGCCGTGCACCAAGCTGTGCGTGAGCGACTGGAGCGCGTGGGGCGGCAGTCGCGTCGCATGGATGAGGCCCGCTGGGCGCGGGTGGAAGCGATTGTGGCGCGTGCCCAGGCCATCCCGCAGATCCATAATCTGACCGAAGATGAAATCCTCGGCTACGACGTTATGGAAGGACTGCGCGATGACAACGCGGATCGCCATTGATACGTCGGCCATCTATGCGATTCTGTGTGGGGAGGTGGATGCTTCTCTGCATCTCAGTGCTATCCGCCGCGCACGAGGGTTGCTGATGTCAGCCTTGACGGCATTCGAATGCCGCTCTGTTTTGCTGCGTCGTTTCAACATGTCGAAGGTATGGGAATTCGACGCGTTCCTGGAAGAGACGGGAACGCAGCTACTGCCGTTTGATGGTGAGCAGGCTGTGGTCGCGTTCACTGCCTATGGTCGCTTCGGTCGAGGTTCGGGCCACAAGGCTCAGCTGAATTATGGTGACTGTGCCTCTTACGCCCTGTCCCGTTCGGCCAGCGCCCCCCTGCTGTTCAAGGGCAAGGATTTCATCCATACCGATATCATCGCGGCGCTGCCCCTGCTGGTGCCCGAGGCAGGAGTTAGCCAATGATCGCGAAATTGTCCGGACTGCTGGACAGCACGGGCCTGGACTGGGCCATCATCGATGTGAACGGGGTCGGTTATCTGATCTCCGCCTCCACCCGCACCCTGCGCCGGCTGGGCAGTACCGGCAATGCCGTGTCGGTCCATACCGAAATGTGGGTGTCGGAAGACAAGATGGCGCTGTACGGCTTCGCCGATATCAATGAACGCGACTGGTTCCGGCTGTTGACGACCGTACAGGGGGTGGGCGCGCGGGTGGCGCTGAACATCCTGTCGGTGCTGGCGCCCGACCGCCTGACCTCCGCCATTGCCGCCCAGGATAAGACGACGCTGTGTGAGGCTGATGGGGTGGGGCCGAAACTGGCTGCCCGAATTTTGAACGAATTGAAGGATAAGGTGGCGACACTCGCCACCAGCCCGGTGGCGGCCACACAGGTTCAAGGCACGGCGGCACAACCCGCCGTCAGTACGGCAGTTGGGGATGCGGTGTCGGCGCTGGTCAATCTTGGATATAAGCGGATCGAGGCGTTCACCGCCGTGAACAAGGCCGCCCAGAGCCTTGGCGGTGAGGCCGATGTCTCCGCCCTGATCCGGGCCGGCCTGAAGGAACTGAGCCAGTGAGCCGCAAGCCCAAGCCGGAGGCGGCCCCCCCCAAACCGGAACGCATGGTGGAACAGGACCGGATCGGCGGTGACGCCAGTACCGAGAATTCCATCCGCCCCTTGTCGTTGGGCGAGTTCATCGGCCAGAAACAGGTGCGCGAGAACCTGTCCTTGTTCATCCAGGCCGCCAAAGGCCGGGGTGAGGCGCTGGACCATGTGCTGCTGTTTGGGCCGCCAGGTCTGGGCAAGACCACGCTGGCTCAGATTGTGGCCAAGGAACTGAATGTCGGGTTCCGCGCCACCTCCGGCCCTGTCATCGCGCGGGCGGGCGATCTGGCGGCCCTGCTGACCAATCTTCAGCCGCATGACGTGCTGTTCATCGATGAAATCCACCGACTGTCGCCGGCGGTGGAGGAAATCCTCTATCCCGCGATGGAGGATTTCCAGCTGGACCTGATCATCGGTGAAGGCCCGGCGGCGCGCAGCGTGCGTATCGACCTGCCGCCCTTCACCCTTGTCGGCGCCACCACGCGGTCCGGCCTGATCACCCGCCCGCTGCGGGAGCGGTTCGGTATCCCGCTGCGCATGCAATTCTATGAACCGGAGGAATTGCAGCTGATCGTTAGCCGGGGTGCCCGCATCCTGGGCGTGGAGATGACGGACGAGGGCGCGCTGGAAGTCGCCCGCCGGTCGCGCGGCACACCGCGTGTCGCGGGCCGCCTGCTGCGCCGGGTGCGCGACATCTGCGGTGTGCAGGGGCTGGAGGTGGTGGATGCCAAGGCCGCCGACCGGGCGCTGACCCGGTTGGAGGTTGATCGGCTGGGCTTTGACGCCATGGATCGCCGCTATCTCACCTGTATCGCCGACCATTATGGCGGTGGGCCGGTGGGGGTGGAGACGCTGGGCGCAGCGCTGGGTGAACAGCGTGACGTGTTGGAAGAAACCATCGAACCATATCTGATCCAACAAGGGTTGTTGCAGCGCACACCGCGCGGGCGCATGTTGACCGACACGGGCTACCGCTATCTGGGTCTGCCGGTGCCGGCCACGCCGGTGCGGCAGCTGGATTTGCTGGGCGGCATGCCAACGGTGGGGAAGGGCAGTGCGCCGGTCGGCGACCTGTTTGACGGGGATGATGATGCCTGACGCGAGGATGCCGCCGGTCGGCTGGTGGGAGGGGACAAGCCATGTCTTCCCGACCCGCGTCTATTATGAGGATACAGACGCCGGCGGCATCGTCTATCACGCCAATTACCTGCGCTTTGCGGAACGGGCGCGCAATGAGATGCTGCGCCTTTCAGGCCTTCCGCATGCCGCCATGGTGGCGCAAACGGGTGTGGCCTTGACGGTACGGCATTGCGAAATCGATTTTCGGCAACCCGCCCGTCTTGATGACGCGCTTGAAGTCGTCTCGCGAATTGCCGATATCGGCGCCGCGACATTGGATATCGAACAGGATGTGCGCCGCGCTTCGGGCTTGGCCTGGGGCGGGGTAGAGGCTTCGACGGGACCGGCACCGCTGGTCCGCCTGGGCCTGCGTCTGGCGTGCATCAATACGCAGGGGCGGCCCGTCCGCCTGCCGGCCGCCTTGCGGTCGGTGATGGTCAATATTTTGTCAAAAGGTCAGGACTGAACCCGATGTTTCCCACCCTTCTGCAAGCCGCCGCCCTCGGCGGTGATGTCGCGCCGGTCCATGACATGTCGGCGCTCGGCCTGTTCTTGCAGGCCGATATCGTTGTGAAGCTGGTGATGCTGGGTCTGCTGGCGGCGTCGGTCTGGACCTGGGCCATCATCTTCAACAAGGCCACCAAGCTGCGCCGCATGAAGGCCGCCGCCGCCGATTTCGAGGAACAGTTCTGGTCCGGCGGCTCGCTGGATCAGCTCTATGATCAGGTGGCGCAAGCCCCGGCTGATCCCTTCTCCGCCGTGTTCGCCGCCGGCATGCGCGAATGGCGTCATGCCAATGAACGCGGCCTGTCCGCGTCGGGCGCCATGCGCGCCAACCTGATGCAGCGCATGGAACGCGTCATGTCGGTGACGGTGGGGCGCGAGATGGCGGACACCGAACGCTACATGACGGTGCTGGCCTCGGTCGGTTCCGCCGGCCCGTTCGTCGGCCTGTTCGGTACGGTGTGGGGCATCATGGGTGCCTTCACCAATATCGCGGCCCAGCAGAATACCTCGCTGGCGGTCGTGGCGCCGGGCATCGCGGAGGCTTTGTTTGCCACCGCCATCGGTCTGGTCGCGGCCATCCCCGCCGTGCTGGCCTATAACTACTTTTCCTCGGAGATCGGGCGTTTCGGCGACCGGCTCGACTCATTTGTGACAGAATTCTCCGCGATCCTGCAGCGTCATCTGGAAGAGCGGGGCTGAAATGGGGGCGAGCCTTCCTGGCAAGCAGTCCGGGCGCGGGCGGCGGCGTGGCCGCCGCGCCGCCATGTCGGACATCAATGTGACGCCCTTCGTGGACGTCATGCTGGTGCTGCTGATCGTGTTCATGGTGGCGGCACCGCTGCTGACCGCCGGTATTCCCGTCAATCTGCCCAAGGGGGCGGCCCAGGCGCTGAAATCGGAAGAAGATCCTTTGTGGGTGACCGTCACGGCGGATGGCCGGATCTCGTTCAAGGACAAGAAGGTCTTTGATAATGAGATTTTCGCGCTGGCCGAACTGGCCCCGCGTCTGGCCATCGTCGCGGAGCAGACGCCCGACCGCAAGGTTCTGGTGCGTGGCGACCGCGAGGCCACATATGCCAGCATCGTCGATGTGTTGAGCGAGGCGCGCCGCGCCGGCCTGTCGGAGGCCAAGCTGGTCATCGAATCCGACGGTCGCGGCGCACGGTAAGGGTGGAAATCAACGCATCATGCGGACCACCCTGATCCTTTCCGGCATCCTGCACCTGGCGCTGATCATTCTGGCGCTCATCGGACTGCCGCACCTGATCAAGAAGCGGGAGGTGATCCAGCTTCAGGAGGTGCCGGTCGAGGTGGTGGAGGTCGGCCCCATGACCATCGCCAAGCTGGCCGAGCCGAACCCCAAGCCACTACCCCCGCCGCCCAAGCCGACGCCGCCAAAGCCGGAACCGCCCCCACCGCCGCAGCAGGCCAAGGAAACCCCGCCGCCGCCGCCGGAAGTGAAGGTGCCGGAACCGCCCAAACAGGTGGCCGAGAAGCCGCCCGAGCCTGAGCCGAAGCCCGAACCCAAACCGGAGCCCAAGCCCGAGCCGCCGAAGAAGGAAGAGCCGAAGCCGGAACCTCCCAAGAAGGAGGAACCCAAGCCCAAGAAAGAGGAGCCCAAGCCCAAGCCGCCGGAGAAGACGCTGGACAGTGTTCTGAAGAACGTTGCCAAGCTGAAGACCGACAGCCCGCCTTCCAAGGAGCCGCCCAAGGAAACCTCGTCCGAGCCGCCGCAGCCGCTGGCCGCCAAGACGGGTGAGCGTTTGAGCATCAGCGAGGAGGACGCGCTGCGCCGTCAGATCCGCAACTGCTGGAACGTGCCGGTGGGGGCAAAGGGCGTGGAAAACATGCAGGCGGAAATCCGGGTCTTGTTCGACAGCAACCTGCGCGTCACAAATGTGCAGTATGTCTCGGGCACGGGTAATCCCAATACCGACCCGCATTTCCGGGCTTTTGTGGAATCCGCCTTACGGGCGCCGCTTTTGCCTGGATGTAATACGTTGAACATCCCGCGCGACAAGTACGGGGACAAAGGGTCCATCCTGATGAAGTTCAGCCCGAAGGATATGTTCTGATGCAAGCCAACGCTCTATTCTCCACGGGCGGCTGGCGGGTCGTAGGTCGCTTCGTTGCCGTGGTGGCGATGGTGCTGGCCGCCGGCTTCGCCGCTCCCGCCCGCGCCGAACTTGAGATCGACATCACGTCAGGCAATCCGCAGCCGATTCCCATCGCGATCACCAATTTCGCCGGTGACAACCCCAACGCCACCCAGATCGGGCAGAACATTGCCGGCGTCATTTCGGCCAATCTGGAACGGTCCGGTCTGTTTCGCCCGCTGGAACCGGCCAAGTTCGTGCAGACGCCCGACAGTCTGAAGGTCGGTGTCCGTTTCGCCGACTGGCGCCTGATCCAGGCGCAGGGTCTGGTGACGGGTACCGTCAGCCAGTCGCCCGATGGCCGTACCCGGATCGAGTTCCGGCTGTTCGACGTCACGGCGGGTCAGCAGGTCACCGGTCTGGCCTATACCGTCCAGGCCGATGGCTGGCGGCGAGTCGCCCACATCATTTCGGATGCGATCTATAAGCGCGTCACGGGTGAGGAAGGCTACTTCGATACGCGCATCGTCTATATTGCCGAGTCAGGCCCTGCGTTGCAGCGCGTCAAGCGCCTGGCGATCATGGACCAGGATGGTGAGAACCACCGTTTCCTGACCGATGGCCGTACCCTGGTTCTGACCCCGCGCTTCTCGCCCAGTACCCAGGAAATCACATATCTGAGCTACTTCAACAACAGGCCTCGGGTGTATCTGTTCAATATTGATACAGGCCGCCAGGAGGTGCTGGGTGATTTTCCGGGCATGACTTTCGCGCCGCGTTTCTCGCCCGATGGTAATAAGGTGATCATGTCGCTGGCCACGTCCGGCAATTCCGACATCTACACTTTGGACCTGCGCACCCGTCGCCAGACGCAGTTGACGAACCATCCTGGCATCGACACTTCGCCGTCTTTTGCGCCCGATGGCAGTAAAGTCGTGTTCGAAAGCGACCGTGGTGGTACGCAGCAGCTGTATACGATGAATGCCGATGGCAGTGATGTGAAGCGCATTACTTTCGGCCAGGGCCGTTACGGTACTCCCGTCTGGTCTCCCCGTGGCGATCTCATCGCCTTCACCCGACTTGCGGGGGATAAGTTCTATATCGGCGTCATTCGGCCGGATGGTACGGGTGAGCGACTTCTGACAGAGGCCTACCATGTCGAAGGGCCTACCTGGGCTCCAAATGGCCGAGTGCTAATGTTCTTCAAGGAAAGGCCTTCTGGACAGGGAGGCAAACAGCGCCAAGCCAAGCTATACTCAATCGACTTGACAGGGTTTAATGAACGGCAGGTCTTAACGCCCACCGATGCTTCGGACCCTGCATGGTCGCCCTTGATTCCGTGAGTGCGTCACCCTATTTTCGCAACGCAAGAACAGCGCTCAAATCCGCCGGGCCTGAAGATCGCTTCAATGCGACGTCCGGCTGTGGTTTACGCGGTTCCGTGGGGCAAACACGCACTTAACCTTAACTCGATTTCCACCTAGGGGGTCTCTCAAATGCGCTTCAAGATGCTCAGCCTCGTCGCGGTTGCCGTTCTGGCCACTGCCTGCTCCTCCAAGCCGGAACAGACGGCTCAGGCCACCACCGGCGGCACCGTCGCCGCTCCGGCCGCTCCGGCCAAGCCCTCGGGCCCGGTCCCGGGTTCCGCCGAAGACTTCATTGTCAATGTCGGTGACCGCGTGTTCTTCGGTTTCGACAAGTTCGACCTGACCCCGGAAGCGACCGCTACCCTGGATCGTCAGGCCAACTGGCTGAAGACCTACAAGTCCGTGACCATCACCATCGAAGGTCACGCTGACGAGCGCGGCACCCGCGAATACAACCTGGCTCTGGGTGAGCGTCGCGCCAATTCGGTCAAGAACTACCTGACCGCCATGGGCGTCGAAGCTGCTCGCGTTCAGACCATCTCCTACGGCAAGGAGCGTCCGCAGGTCGTTGGTTCCAACGAAGCCGCCTGGACGCAGAACCGCCGTGGCGTGACCGTGATCAACTGATCCGGCACGACCGCCAAGGTCTAGGCGACAGCCTGAAGGAAACGCCGTCCGGGAAACCGGGCGGCGTTTTCTTTTGCACGCCTTATTACTGCCTTACCGCCTGTGGACACTTTCGCCGTGCGGGCCTTCGCGGTAGGGTCGCGCCCATCGCAATCCTCGCCAACCGTTGGTCCCGATGATCCGACATCTGCGTTCCCAGAACCCGTATCCCCGCCGCCGCCTGACGCTGGCCGCCATCGCCGTCGCGGCGGTGTTGGGCACCTTGCCGGCTTCGGGCCAGTCCGACACGCGGGATATGGCGAACCGGCTGCAACGGCTGGAGAACGAGCTGCAGACGCTAAGCCGCGAGGTTTACCGTGGCGGCGCCCGCCCGCCCGCCAGCGGTGGGGCGACCCCTACGATGACCGGAAATGTCGCCGCCGACTTTGAGGTGCGCTTGCAGCGCCTGGAATCGGAGATGCAGACCCTGACGGGCCGTTATGAGGAAGCGGGCTTCCAGGTGGCACAGCTGCGCGAGCAGCTGGCCAAGATGCAGCAGGATATTGAATTCCGGCTGAGCCGTCTGGAACAGGGGCAGGGCGGTGGCTTGAGCGCCGGAGCCGCACCGTCGGCGGGCGAGGCGGTTCCTGCCGCAGAGCCGACAGCGCCCGCCGCCCATTCCACGGGCAAGCCTGCTGCTGCCAACAGCAACGCCGCACCGGCGGTGGGCGGGTTCAACCTGCCCAACGGGTCGGCGCAGGAACAGTACGACTTCGCCTTCAACCTGCTGCGTCAGGCCGAGTATGACAAGGCGGAGCTGGCCTTCACCCGCTTCATCGAGGCGAACAGCGCCAGCCCGCTGGCCAGCAATGCCCAGTATTGGCTGGGCGAATCCTTCTATGTGCGTGGCAAGTACAAGGAAGCGGCTGTTGCCTTTGCCGAGGGCTATCAGAAATATCCCAAGAGCACCAAGGCGCCGGACAGCCTGCTGAAGCTGTCACTTTCCCTTTCGGCCATGAAGGCGAATGAGGATGCCTGCGCCGCCCTGACGGAACTGAACCGGACCTATAAGGCGACGGCACCGCAGACCATCCTGCGCCGGGCTGAGGCGGAGAAGAACCGTCTGAAATGCAAGTAAGCGGCCCCATCGGGCCGGTCACCTTCGACCGGCTGATGCAAGCCTTGGGGCCGTTCGAGTCGGCCCCCAATATTGCGGCAGGTGTTTCCGGCGGTGCCGACAGCATGGCACTGGCCCTGCTTCTGGCACCCTGGGTGGCTGCTCGGGGGGGCACACTTCTCACCCTCACCGTCGATCATGGGTTGCGCCCCGACAGCCGGTCTGAGGCCGAACAGGTTGCGGCCTGGATGGCGCAGCGGGGTATCCCCCACCGTATCCTGTCCTGGGATGGACCAAAGCCGGTGACGGGCGTTCAGGCCGGTGCCCGGCACGCTCGCTTGCGCCTTCTGGCTGATGCCGCGGCGGATGCGGGCATCTTGCATCTGGCCTTGGCCCATCATGCCGATGATCAGGCGGAAACCCACCGGCTGCGCGCCGACCGGTCCAGTGGCCCGCAGGGTTTGGCGGGCATGCCCGCCATCCGGGAGATGGAGCGGGCGCGCCTGATCCGCCCGCTTCTGCCTGTCGCCAAGGACCGGTTGGTCGCAACATGCGTGGCGGCGGGCCAGACCTGGGTCGAAGATCCGTCCAACCGCAATCCTGCCTTTGCGCGCGCCCGGCTGCGCTTGTCGGAGTCGGTGGGGCAGGGCGACATGCAAGCAGTTGCCGCTGCTGCTGCCATCCGAGCCAGGGAGGATGCCGAAATAGCCCACCTGCTGGCGCTCTATGCCCGGTTTCAGCCCGAAGGCTGGGTGATCCTGGATCATGCGCTGTTCCAGCAGGAGAGGCGGATGGCCCAAGGTCTGGCCGCAACCCTGCTGCGCGCCGTTGGCGGGGCACCGTACCCGCCGGCACCTGCCGCCGTGGCCGATCTGGTGGCCGGGCTGCGTGCAGAGCCGGACAAGGGTCGCACGCTGGCCGGCTGTCAGCTCACCCCCATCACCGGCGGCTGGCGTCTGGTCCGGGAGACAAGGAACCTTCAAGGTCCCGTGGCGTTGCAGGGCGGCGGTCCCTCCGTGGTCTGGGATGGCCGATTCCGCCTTTGGTCCGAAGGGTTTGGGCAGTACACCGTCCGGGCCCTGGATGAGGCATTGTGGCGCAGGGCTGTTGCACAAAGTCCCCGTCTGGCCCGGTCCGATCTGCCTGCGGCAGTCCGCTGGACCCTGCCGGTTGTCACGGATGGGGATCGGCCATTGGCCATACCGCCAATGGCGTGGACGGCTCCCGACATCCCCGATCCGGGGGTGCATATGGTGCCATTAGTATCGGTTCCGGCAGTTCCCGCGCGGTTCGCTGTTGTCACCGCCATAGATGACATTATCTAATGGAAGGAGTTCCCCCAGGCCCGCCTGGGGGTGCGGTCGATGAAAGGTCAGGGCTGTGAATAATTTCGGTAAGAATCTGGCGCTGTGGCTGGTGATCGGGGTGTTGTTGATCGCCCTGTTCAACCTGTTCCAGACTTCCTCCACCCGCTCGTCGCAGTCCGGCATGGCCTATAGCGACCTGCTGGCCGAGGTGTCGCGCGGATCGGTGACGTCCGTCACGATCAAGGGTGACCAGATCACCGCCACCACCAATGACAATCGCAGCTTCTCCGTGACGGCCCCGCCCGGTTCCAACGTGGCCGACCGTCTGGTTGACAAGAATGTGCGCGTGTCGGTCGTGGCGGAGGATACGGGCCCCTCGCTCCTGTCCATCCTGCTGTCCTGGTTCCCGATGCTGCTGCTGATCGGCGTCTGGGTGTTTTTCATGCGCCAGATGCAGGGCGGCGGCGGCAAGGCCATGGGCTTTGGCAAGTCCCGCGCCCGCCTGCTGACCGAGAAGGTGGGCCGCGTCACCTTTGACGATGTCGCCGGCATTGATGAGGCCAAGCAGGAGCTTGAGGAGGTCGTCGACTTCCTGAAGGACCCGCAGAAGTTCCAGCGCCTGGGCGGCAAGATCCCCAAGGGCGTGCTGCTGGTCGGCCCGCCGGGTACGGGTAAGACCCTGACGGCCCGTGCCGTCGCGGGTGAGGCCAATGTGCCCTTCTTCACCATCTCCGGTTCCGACTTCGTGGAAATGTTCGTGGGCGTCGGTGCGTCCCGTGTCCGCGACATGTTCGAACAGGGCAAGAAGAACGCGCCCTGCATCATCTTCATCGACGAAATCGACGCCGTGGGCCGCCATCGTGGCGCCGGCCTGGGCGGCGGCAATGATGAGCGTGAGCAGACGCTGAACCAGCTGCTGGTCGAGATGGACGGGTTTGAGGCGAATGAGGGCGTGATCCTGATCGCCGCAACCAACCGCCCTGACGTTCTGGACCCGGCCCTGCTGCGTCCCGGTCGCTTCGACCGTCAGGTCGTGGTGCCCAACCCTGACGTGCTGGGCCGCGAGAAGATCGTGAAGGTCCATATGCGCAAGGTGCCGCTGGCGCCTGATGTGGACCCGAAGGTGATCGCTCGTGGTACCCCCGGTTTCTCTGGTGCTGACCTTGCCAATCTGGTGAACGAGGCGGCGCTGCTGGCGGCCCGTGCCGGCAAGCGTGTGGTCGGCATGGCCGATTTCGAGTCCGCCAAGGACAAGGTCATGATGGGTGCGGAACGCCGCTCCATGGTCATGTCGGAGAAGGAAAAGAAGCTGACCGCCTATCACGAGGCGGGCCATGCCCTGGTCTCGCTTTGGGTCCCGGAATATGACCCGCTGCACAAGGTCACCATCATTCCCCGTGGCCGCGCCCTGGGCGTGACCATGAACCTGCCGGAACGCGACCGCACCAACTACACCAAGCGTGAGATGGAATCGCGTCTGGCGGTGCTGTTCGGTGGCCGCGTGGCCGAGGAGATCATCTTCGGGCCGGAAAACGTGACCACCGGCGCTTCGAGCGACATTCAGCAGGCCACCCGCTGGGCCCGCGCCATGGTGGCCGAGTATGGCATGTCCGACAAGCTGGGCCGCGTGCGTTACAACGCCAATGAACAGGAGGTTTTCCTGGGTCATTCCGTGGCACAGCAGCAGAACGTGTCGGAAGCCACCGCGCAGCTGATCGACGAGGAAATTCGCCGCCTGATCGAGCAGGGCGAAAGCCTGGCCCGACAGCTGCTGACGGAGCGTCTGGACGATCTGCACAAGGTGTCGGAAGCGCTACTGGAGTTTGAGACGCTGTCGGGTGAAGAAGTAAAGGCCATCCTGCGCGGCGAGCAGGTGGTCCGCACCGATCCGCCGGCCCCGCGCCCGCAGGCCCCGGAGCCGCCCAAGTCCTCCAGCGGTCGCCGCGCGTCGGTCCCTACGTCGGCCAAGGACGGGATCGAGCCGGAGCCGCAGCCCGGCGTTTAAGCGGGCGGTTATAGGTTGAGAGAGCAGACCCCCGGCGTGATGAGCGTCGGGGGTTTGTTGTTTTCGCAAGCGGTAGGTTTTCATCGGTTCGGAGGTTGCTCCCTCACCCTCCCAAGCCTGATGGCTTGGGCCCCTCCCTCTCCCGCAAGCGGGTGAGGGGCAAAACTTTTACCCTCGCCCACGAAAGTGGGAGAGGGAGGGGCCTGTCGGCGTCAGCCGATGGGAGGGTGAGGGAGTGCCGACTGGACCGAAAAGCACCCCAAAATCAAGAGCCCGTCTCATGCACCGCCCCCTGGCCATCCTCACCGGCCCCGCCGCCCTCACCGCCATTGCTGCCGGACAGGCCCGTCCACTGGCCGGCGGTCCGTTGGCCTTTACGCTGGTCGAGACGCCAGCCGGCCTCATCCCCGCCACCGCACTGCCCCCCGACCATCCCCTGACCGCTCCCCGCGCCCCCTGGGCCGGTTTCGACCTGTCGCGGCCTGTCATCATGGGTATCGTCAATGTCACGCCCGACAGCTTCTCCGACGGTGGTGACCATGCCCAGGCGGACGCCGCCATCGCCCATGGCCGCCGGCTGCTGGCCGAGGGAGCTGATATCCTGGATATCGGTGGCGAGTCGACCCGGCCAGGTGCGGAGCCGGTGCCGGTGGAGACGGAGATTGCGCGGGTGGTGCCCGTCATCCGGGCGCTGGCGGAGGAAGGGGCCGTGATCTCCATCGATACCCGCCACGCCGCCGTGATGAAAGCAGCGGCAATGGCGGGCGCGCGGATCATCAATGATGTCACGGCCCTTACCGGCGACCCGGACAGCCTGTCGGTGGCGGCAGCAACGGGCCTTCCCGTCGTCCTGATGCATATTCAGGGGGAGCCGCAGACCATGCAGGTGGCCCCCTGCTATGGTGATGTCACGGCAGAGGTGTTCGACTGGCTGTCCGCCCGCATCGGCGCAGCAGTGGCGGCGGGGATCGCGCGCGACAGGATCACCATCGACCCCGGCATCGGATTCGGCAAGGATCTGGGCCATAACGTCGATCTTCTGGCCCGCACCGCCGCCCTGCACGGGCTGGGCTGCCCCCTCCTGATCGGGGTCAGCCGCAAACGCTTCATCGCTTCCCTGTCAAAAGGGGAGGCGCCCAAGGACCGGGTGGCTGGCTCCATCGCCACGGCGCTGCATACGCTGGGGCAGGGTGCGCATATCCTGCGCGTGCATGACGTGGCCGCAACGGTGCAGGCGGTCGCCGTGTGGCAGGCCCTGCAATCGGCGTGATATAGGTTGCGTAACATTCCGATCCACCGGCCCTCCTGCCGGCATTCCTGGGAACTGACACATGTCGCGTAAATTGTTCGGCACGGATGGCATCCGCGGTACCGCCAATACCGAGCCGATGACGGCGGAGACGGCGCTGAAGGCCGCCATGGCTGCCGCTCTGCATTTCCGGCGCGGGGATCATCGCCACACGGTGGTGATCGCCAAGGATACGCGCCTGTCGGGCTATATGCTGGAACCGGCCCTGACGGCGGGTTTCATCTCCATGGGCATGGATGTCATCCTGGTGGGTCCGCTGCCCACGCCGGCGGTGGCCATGCTGACCCGGTCCATGCGCGCCGATCTGGGCGTCATGCTGTCGGCCAGCCATAACCCGTTCCAGGATAATGGCATCAAGCTGTTCGGCCCCGATGGCTACAAACTGTCGGACGAGTTCGAGGCGGAGATTGAGGCGCGCATGGCGCTGCCTTTCGCGCCCGATCTGGCCGGCCCGCGCGACCTGGGCCGGGCGCAGCGCATGGAAGACGCCTTTGGCCGCTATATCGAAGTGGTCAAGAGCAGCTTCCCGCGGGGCCTTCGTCTGGACGGTATGAAGATCGTCATCGATTGCGCCCATGGCGCCGCCTACAAGGTGGCGCCGCGCGTGCTGTATGAACTGGGGGCGGAGGTGGTCACCCTGTTCAACCAGCCCAACGGTTTCAACATCAATGACAAATGTGGTGCCACCAGCCCCGCCGCCATGCGCGCCGCCGTGGTGGAGCATAAGGCAGATCTGGGTATCGCCCTGGATGGCGACGCCGACCGCCTGATCCTGGCGGATGAGACAGGTACGCAGATCGACGGCGACCAGATCATGGCCCTGATCGGCCAGAGCTGGGCCGAGAGCGGGCGGCTGCGCGGTGGTGGTGTGGTCGCCACCGTCATGTCCAATATGGGCATGGAACTGCACCTGAAAAAACTGGGCCTGACCCTGGCGCGCACATCGGTGGGCGACCGCTATGTCGTGGAACATATGCGCGAGCATGGCTTCAATGTCGGCGGTGAACAGTCGGGCCATGTCGTCCTGTCGGACTTCGCCACCACAGGTGATGGCTTGCTGGCGGCGTTGCAGGTGCTGGCCTGCATCCGGCAATCGGGGCGGCCCGCGTCCGATGTGCTGCGCGTGTTCCAGCCACTGCCGCAGCTGCTGAAGAATGTCCGCTACGATGCCAGCACTGGCATCCGCCCCCTGGACGCCGACAGCGTGCAGGCCGCCATCAAGGCGGGTGAGGAAAAGCTGGCAGGCGTTGGCCGTGTCCTGATCCGCAAATCGGGCACCGAACCCCTGATCCGCGTCATGGCGGAAGGGGAGGATGATGCCCTGGTGACCCGCGTTGTCGATGATATCTGCGACGCGGTGCGACAGGTGACCCAGGCCGTGGCGGCGGAGTGAAGAAGATGCGCGGACGCGTTCTGATCATTGCCGGGTCGGATTCGGGCGGTGGGGCCGGTATCCAGGCCGATATCAAGACGGTGACGGCGCTCAATGGCTATGCCATGACGGCGATCACGGCCCTGACGGCGCAGGACACCAACGGCGTCCATGGCGTTCTGCCCGTGCCCATTGATTTCCTGGTACAGCAGATGCGCCTGGTCCTGGCCGATATCGGGGCCGATGCCGTGAAGATCGGCATGCTGGCGACGGCAGATATCATCAATGCCGTGGCCGATACGCTGGCCCATGCGGCGCCCGGCGTGGCCCTTGTCGCGGACCCGGTGATGGTCGCCAAGGGCGGGCACCGGTTGCTGGATGAAAGCGCCACCGGTGCCCTGATCCGCCGCCTGCTGCCACTGGCCGCCATTGTCACGCCCAATGTGCCGGAGGCCGAGGCCATGACCGGCATCGACATCCGCACCGTCGATGACATGCGCCGCGCCGGGCATGCGTTGCTGAACTATGGCGCCAAGGCCGTGTTGATGAAGGGCGGGCATATGGACGGGCCGGTCCTGACCGACCTTCTGGTTACCCGTGATGGGGAGCAGGCCTTCACCGGCGAACGGGTGGAAACGCGGCATACGCACGGTACAGGCTGTACCCTGTCTTCCGCCATCGCCACGGGTCTGGCACAGGGCCTGTCGGTGGCGGATGCCGTGGCCCGCGCCCGCCGCTATGTCGATATTGCCATCCGTACCGCGCCGGGCTTCGGCCATGGTCACGGCCCCCTGAACCATGCCCATACCGTTGGGGATTTCGCATGAGCGGCTTTGATCCCAAGCTTCTGAGCGCGTATCAGCAGACCAGCTACGTCGCGCTGGACGGCAAGCGCACCGCCACGGCCCGCATCATGGCGGACGGCAAGGAGGTCGACAGCCTGCTGGAAAATCGCGGGGCGGCGGAAATCGTGTTCGTCACCGCCTGGAACCCGAAAAGCAAGCAGGCCGCCCAGGCCGCCAATGACGCCGCCCATGCCCGCCTGATCGACATCCTGGAGGATGAGGATCTGGATTATCTGCCAGCGGAACTGCGCCCCGCGACCAAGGATTGGCCGGTGGAGAAGGGTGTGGCGATCTTCGATCTGGCCCCGTTCGATGCGCTGCAACTGGCGGAAATGCTGGGCCAATATGCCATCGTCTGGCAGGGGCAGGGGCAGCCCGCACAATTGCTGTTCACCCGGCTGGCGCTGGGGTAAGGGCGCGCACAGGGCCGGCATTGCTGACTTTCCGGCCCTGCTCTGCTACTGTCTTTCCATAAACGCCACACCTGTGTCTTGCCGCTGCTGAAGCAGCCGGTTGTCGCGCATCAAAAGGCGGCACCGGTGAAACGCAGGTGTGTTTTCTGTTTCATCCTGTTGCACGGGGGGCGGGTCCGGCGGATCGGAGCGACCCTGTCTTCATCTCTGAATGCAGGGCACCCCTTCACCGCCGGATCGCTCAGAACTCCGCCTTCAGGCCGGCATAGAGCGAACGCCCTTCACCGGGATAATAGACATTGAGGTTGGCACCCGTCGCCCGCGCATTGGCGATGGTGCTGATGGACGAGATATAGCGGGTCTTGAAGATGTTCCGCGCCTCGGCATAGACGCGCAGACCCTTGGCCAGCTGCACGCTGCCATTGACGGACCAGATGTCATAGCCGGGGGCCTTCAGGCTGTTGGCATAGTCGATCCAGGCCCCATCGGGTGCCCATTCAACATTGGCCCCGACCTGCCAGGTATCGCCATCCTTGATGATCAGGCCGCCCTGATAGAGGTGACGCGGCGCGCCGGCCAGATCATTGCCACCGAACTGCGCGTCACCGTCAAAGTAGAAATCGTTCAGCATGTAGGTCTGGCTGAACACCACGCTGCCGGCGCCCGACGCGAACAGCTTGTCCGCGATGGTCACGTCCAGCCCGGCCTCGATCCCCTGATGGATGGTCTTGTCGGCATTGAAGGTACCGGCGGGGATGGTGGGATTGACGGTGAATTGCAGATACTCACCCTGCAGCCAGGACCGGTACAGACCGATATCCCAGGTGAAGATGCCCGACTGCCCACGTGTTCCGACCTCCGCCGTCCAGGCCTTCTGCGACGCCAGCGGCACAAAGCGCGGCACCGGCGCCTGCACCAGTTCGGAGAAGGTGGGCGCCTCCTCCGCGCGGGAGACATTGGCATAAAGCTGGGTGCCGCCATCTAGCTGATAAAGCAGGCCCAGCTTGGGGTTCAGGGCATGGAAGCTCTTGTCGGCGTCCTGGGTGGCGTTCAGGTTGTTATCCAGCTCCCGCTTGGCCGCCATCCATTGCAGGCCGGCGACCAGGGTCAGGTCCGGCGTCAGCGAGGTGCGGCTTTCCGCGTAGGCTTCGGCCTGTTGGGCATACTGGTCGCCATCGGCGGTCTTTGCCCCCCGGCTGCCGCGTACATTCACATATTGAAGCGCGTTGACATGGCCGTAGCGGCCCTGCAGCCCCACCACCAGCTCGTGCCGCAAGCCGCCGATCTGGCCGACATCGGTATAGCGGATGAAGCTTCCAACATCCTGGCTGTCCTGGTCCACCACCTGGAAGATCGGGTGGAACAGCGACTTCACATTCAGGAAGCCGCCCACATCCAGCTGCGCCTCATCTCCTAGAAGGATGCTGGTCCGGTTGGACAGGCGGACGGAGTTGATGTCGCGGGCATAGTCATTCTGGTTATTGATGGCCGGGGCCAGACGCGGGGTATCCAGGGCCGACGCGCGGCTGACCGTGCCGGGCACTTCCTGCTGGATATGGTTGGCGGACAGGTAGAAGCGGGTTTCGGCGCTGTTGGTCAGTTTGATGCCGACATTGCCGGCCAGCCGCGCTGTCTGCTGTGCCGTCTGCTGGCGATAGCCGTCAGACCGGATGCCATTGACGCTGACATAGCCGTCCAGCGTCTCACCGACGGCGGACGCCGTTCCGGCCAGGCGGATGGTGCCGAAGCTGCCGCCATCGATGGCGATACTGTTGGCACTGCTGGCCGTGCGGCCCGTGGGAGTAACGACATTGATGGCCCCACCCAGGCTGGCGGCACCGTAACGCAGGGCATTGCCGCCCTTGAACACCTCAACATAGCGGGCCTGACGGGGGTCGATCTCTTGGAAATCGGTGCTGCCGTCGGCCAGATTGACTGGGACCCCGTCGATCAGCAGCGACAGGCCGCGCATATGGAAACTGCGTGACAATCCGGAACCCCGGATGGAGATGCGCACTTCCTCGGCAAAGCGTTGCTGGGCATAGACGCCGGGCGTGCCGGACAGCATGTCCTTCAGGTTCAGGGCATACTTGTCACGAAACTCCTCCGCCGTGACCAGATCGACGCCGCCGGCGACCTTATTGATCTGTTTGCGGGCTTCGTCAACGGACGGGGCGGTGGCGCTGCCCTGACGCTGGCCGATCACTTCCACCACGCTGGCGGGGTCGGCGGCCATCTCGGCAGCGGCGGGCAGGGACAGGCACAGGGCGGGCAGGCAGGCGCCGGCCAGCAGGAACGAACGCGACATCGGGAAACTTCCTTCATCATCGGCCCGGCGCCGCTCATGGGATGGCCAGGCGCAAATCTTCTGGGGCCGCGACGGGCGCGACCGGTTCAGGATTTGGCGATCAGATGAAGGCGGGTGGGGCGCGGGGCGGGGTATCGCCCGGAAGGCGCAGATAGGCCGGCCATTGCGTGCAGCCGGGTGAGGGGCGCCACAGGATGGTCTGCCGGGGCCAGAGCGGCACCAGCAGCGACAAGGCCAGCAGCAACGGCACCGGCAGCGCTGCCAGCAGGGCGAACAGGCAGGGGACGTCGCTGGGCGCCGGCATATCGCTTGTCTTCACCGGCTTGCCGTCAGCATCCAGCAGCAGCGTTACATCCTGTACAGCACCCGTACAGATGACCAGCGGCAGGCCGCCCTCGCCCAAGGCCGACAGGTCGGGCATATAGCCAGGGGGCAGCATGGCCCGCAGCAGCAGGGCGCAGAACAGGGTCCAGGCGGCCATTGTCCGCCCGATACGACCGATGCCCTGTATGGCTGATTGTAAATCCCATCCCCACATGCGCGCTGAAATGCGCGCAGGCGGGCCTTCTGTCAAGGCATGTGGCCTGCGACGCGACAGCACGCTATGACAGAGCGGCGAAGGACGGAGCGGGCGAATGTCTTACACAGCGCAGGAAATGCGCGAACGGGTGCTGTACGAGGATGAGCGCGTTATCATCCTGAACAAGCCCTATGGGCTGCAGGTCCATTACGGGACCAAATGCACCGACCATCTGGAGCTGTACCTGCCCTTGATCCAGGGGGACCGACCGGAGCCGCCGCGTCTTGCCCATCGGCTGGACAAGGAGACGGCGGGTTGCCTGGTCCTTGCCCGCGATGTGGAGGCGGCGGCGCGGCTGGGCGCCATGTTCCTGGACGGTCGGGTCCGGAAGACCTATTGGGCGGTCACGATGGGTGGGCCGAAGGTGGTGGAAGGGGTGATCGACCTGCCGCTGGGCAAGGTCCGGGTGCCCGGCACGTCCAAGATGGTGGTGGATGTGACGGCAAAGCCCGCCCTGACCCGCTGGAAGCGGCTGGGACAGTCCGACGGCCTGTCGCATATGGAACTTTATCCCCGGACGGGGCGGATGCATCAGCTGCGCGCCCATTGCGCCTATATGGCCATGCCGATCCTGGGGGACCGCATCTATGGGGCGGAGATGCCACCGCCGGTGCCGCTGCACCTGCTGGCCCGGTCTATCCGCTTTCCGTCATTGGACGGGGCGGGTGAGATCATTGCGACCGCGCCGCCCCCGCCGCATATGGCCGAAACCCTGGCCGCCATCGGGTGGGCATAGAAAAAGCCCCGCAGGGATGATCCTGCGGGGCTTTTCATTATCGACAGAGGCAGAGCTTTACTCGGCGGCGGTCTGAACCAGGGCCGGCTGCACGTTCAGCTGACGGGCCACCTTGCCGAAAAGCTCGATCGCGGTGTCTATCTGCTTGGTCGTGTGGGCGGCGCTGACGCTGGTGCGCAGCAGCGACTGGCTGTTGGGCGTGGCCGGCGGCAGGGCGAGGTTCAGATACAGACCCTCTTCCAGCAGACGGTTCCAGAAGGTGATCGCCAGCTCAATCGAGGGCAGGGAAACCGCAACGATGGGGTTGACGTCGGGACCAACCTGGAAGCCCTTGTTCCGCAGGCCTTCATACAGGCGCTTGGAATTGGCCATCAGCTTGGTACGCAGGCCCGGCTCTTCCTGCATCCGCTCCAGCGAGCGCAGGCAGGTGGCGATGACCGAGGGCGGCAGGGAGGCCGTGAACATGTACGGGCGGCAGGCGACGCGCAGCACGTCAAAGTCCGGGAGGTCAGAGACGCAGAAGCCGCCGACGGCGCCCAGGCTCTTGGAGAAGGTGCCGACGATGAAATCGACATCATCCTCAACGCCCACTTCCTGCGCCAGACCACGGCCCGTATCACCCAGCACGCCCATGGAATGGGCCTCATCCACCAGCAGGTAGACGCCGTTCTCGCGCTTGACCTGGGCGAATTCCTTCAGCGGGGCAACGTCACCCAGCATCGAATAGATGCCTTCGACCACCACCAGCTTGTTGCCGGGATGATCGGCGACGCGGCGCAGACGCTTGTTCAGGTCTTCCGGGTCGTTGTGACGGAAGCGGATTACCTGGGCCGGGGTCATCTTGGCCGCGTCATAGATGCTGGCATGGCTGTCGCTATCCAGGAACAGCAGGTCATCCTTACCCACCAGGGTGGAGATGATGCCCAGGTTCGCCTGATAGCCGGTCGTGAAGACCATACAGTTTTCACGGCCATAGAACTTTGCCAGTTCCTGCTCCAGCGCCGCATGGCCGTCGTAGCTGCCATTGGCGATGCGCGAGCCGGTGGTGCCCGTCCCAAACGACTTCAGCGCTTCGACGCCCTTGTCGATGCAGCTCTGGTCGAAGGTCAGGCCCAGATAGTTGTTGGTGCCGAGCAGGATCGTGCGGCGACCGTTCAGCATGCCCTCCGTGGGGGAGAGCATGGCGTCGAACTTTACCGTGAACGGGTCACGGCCGGCGCCGGCAATGCGGTGATAATGCTCGCGGAGCTTGGTGTACTTGGCAAGGATCGTCATTTCTCAGGCGTGCCCCCGGAGTTCCGATATGGTCCTGGCCAGGTCGCCGATGGTTTCGACTTCCGCGATCCGTTCCATCGGGATCGAGACATCGAACTTATCCTCGAGCACCATCACGAAATCCATGACGGCCAGGCTATCCAGGCCGAGATCACGCGTGATGCTGGTCTCCGTCGTAACGGTGACCGGCGTTGGCAAGGTCTTGACCAGGGCGGCGATGATGGTTTCGACGATGTCGTTGACGTCGGTAGTCATTAAAGCGCCCCGGAAATCTGTCAGACTAGGTTGTTGCAGTGGCAAATAGGTCGGTGCCCCCCGACCTCAATCCTAAAAAGCGTCACTTTCCGGTAAGGTAATTGCAACGCCGAAGGATGCAAGAGCAAACCACAAAACGCATGGAACACCTGTGACAGATGACACAGCGCAGGGTAATTTCGCAACAGTTTGCAGCGAACTTTGTTCAAATCGCTATATCCAGCGATGCTCCCGATACCATTTTGCCGCACCCGCAAACCCTTCGTGCAGCCCGATGCGGGGTTTCCACAGCGATTCAGGCGGCATTTGCTGCGACGCGACAGACCAGTCGGGATGGGTGATTTCCCGCGTCTTGGGCAGGGTCAACATGACCGGCTTGCCGGTCACGGCGGCGGTGAGACTGCCGGCCAATCCGATGGCCCGCAGGAGCGGGACAGGGACCCGGACACGGGCCGCGCGATGGCCCACCGCATCCGCCGCGCAATCCAGCAGCGTTGCCCAGTCATAGCCGACGGTCACCCCGTCACACAGGGCATATTCCTGTCCCTGCGGTCCGCCGGGTTTGGCCAGGGCGGCGATGGCGTCGGCGGCATCTGCTACCTGTACCATGGCCAGCCTCGCTTCCGACCCGCCCAGCACAGGCACGACAGGCCCGGCAGCGGCCTTGAATAGCGACAGGGTTTCGCGGTCCCAGGGGCCATAGATGGCGGGCGGGCGGATGATGCACCAGTCGGTGCCGCCATGGGCCGCCAGTGCCGCCACCTCTCCCGCCTGCTTACTGGCGGCATACTGGGACAGGTGCGGCTGGGTCGCGGCCTGGCTGGAGATCAGCAGCAGTCGGGCGCGGGGCGCGTGGGTGGCGACGGCGCGACCGATGGAAGCCGAACCGCCCTCATTCACGGCGAAGAACTGCGCCCGGTCTTTGGCCTTGATCAGGCCGGCGCCATGGATGACGACATCAGCACCCGTGACAAGTCTGGCCAGGGCCGCATCATCGCGTAGATCGCCCAGCACCAGTTCGGGCCGGACATCGGCCAGCAGCGGATGCACCGGGTCCTGACGCACCAGCATACGGACGGCAAAGCCGGCGCGGTGCAGGGCCGCCACTATATAGCGGCCCAGAAAGCCGGTGCCACCCGTTATGGCGGCGACCTTCATAATCAGGCGGACAGTAGGGCGTTGGCGCCGAACTCACCGGCCAGCAGCATCTGCCGGGCCTTGGTGCGTGACAGCTTGCCCGAAGAGGTCTGGGGCAGGGAGTGGGTGGGTACCAGCACCACCTTCACCTCCAGCCCATGGGCGGCACGCAGCACGCCCTGCACCTGGGCCGCCAGGGCGGCGCGGGCTTCGTCCTGCGTCGGGCGGCACTGCACCAGCACCACCACCTGCTCTCCGCCATCCCCATCGACAGAGAAGGCAACGACGTCGCCGCTGCGCAAGCTGTCGATGGAATGTTCGGCGGACCATTCCAGATCCTGCGGCCAGATATTGCGGCCATTGACCAGGATCAGGTCCTTGGCCCGGCCCGTGATGACGATCTGCCCATCGCAGAGATAGCCCAGGTCGCCCGTATCCAGCCAGCCATCGGCGGACAGCACTGCCGCCGTTTCCTCCGGTCGGTTGAAATAATCGCGCATGAGTGACGGGCCGCGGGCGAACAGGCGGCCCACCTGCTTTTCGCCCAGCAGCTTGCCATCAGGATCGCGCACCTCAATGGCGTGGCCTGGCAAGACGGGGCCGTTCAGCACGAATTCACGCTCGCGCTCCGTCTGCGGACCCGGCGGTACGGCGACCGCGTCGCCTTCCAGCCGGTCGAGATCAACACGGTCGGTGACCAGTCCGACACCCAGCGGTGCGAAGGACAGGGCCAGCGATGCCTCTGCCATGCCGTAGGAGGGGACCAGGGCGCCGGCGTTGAACCCACGCGGGGCAAAGGTTTCCGCAAACTTGCGTAGCACGCGCGGACGCACCATGTCGCCGCCGATGCCGGCCCCGCGCCAGGTGGACAGGTCGATCCCTTCGGTCGAGGCCGTCTCCGCGCGCCGTGCCGCAAGCTCGTACCCGAAGCTGGGGCTGTAGGACAGAGTACCGCCATTGCGGGTGATCAGGTTCAGCCATAGCAGCGGACGGCGGGCAAATTCACGGGTCGGCAGATAGTCGATGGAAACCTGACAGACCAGCGGGGTCAGCAGGAACCCGACCAGCCCCATATCGTGATAGAGCGGCAGCCAGGAAACGCAGCGGTCAGCCGCCGTGATCTTCAAGCCATGATGGGTGATGGCATAGGCATTGGCCATCAGGGCACGCTGCGTCACGGCCACGCCCAGGGGGAAACGCGTGCTGCCCGACGAGAATTGCAGGTAACAGAGATCGTCGGGGCCAACGGTCGGCAACTCAATCCCCGCCCCGTCGACATCATCGAACACGGCAAGCGTGCCCACGGCCTTCATGTCCAGGCCATCGGCGGCGGCCTTTACCCAGTCGGCCAGCGAGGCGGGCGACAGGACGGCGGCGGCATCGGCCCCCTGCATCATGCGGCGAATATGCTCAATATAGGCGTCCTTGCCACCGAACGCCGCCGGCAGGGGCAGGGGGGCGGGGACGAGGCCCCCAAACTGGCACGCCGTGAAGGCGCGCATGAAGTCGCCGTCGCTTTCGGCGATGATGGCGACGCGGTCGCCCTTCACCAGCCCCTTGGCCAGCATCTTGCGGGCCAGCGACACGCCCTGTTCATACATCTGCGCGTAGGGCAGCGCCTCCGTCAGTTCACCCTTGCCGGAGTAGAAATTCAGGCCGGTCTCCCCGCGCGACGCGTATTCAATCGCTTCCGGCACCGTGGCAAAATCAGCCAGGCGGGAGGCGAGCGCATGCTTGGAAGGGGTGGGGCTGACCATGGCGTACTGTTCCGAACAAGGGGGCGCGGGGCCCGAACCAGAGGATTGAATGCCGTTCACAGCGCGCAACGGCAAAAGCGTACCCCCAACATAGGGAAGTCCGTCCATGCCGGCTCATACCAGAGCGGGAGGTTTCGGGCAATCAGCGCGGATGTAGGGGCACCCTTGCCACCTGTCAAATGGAGCGGGACAGCCATTCCGCCAGCAGCGTCGCGTTATGCCGCCCTGGATTATTCACCGACAGGTCGAAATTCGCGGCAAAGGCCTGTTCCTGAACGGCCCGCCATTGCGGGTGGCTGGCGATGGCATCGTCCAGATGCATCAGCAGATCATCAGCCGTGTCCAGCACAGGCCCGAAGGTCCAGAACCGGTAATTGGCGTTGTCCCGCCAAGCGACGGCATGGGCGTTCAGGAACACGCATGGACGCGGTTTGCACAGGAACTCATAGACCTGGCTGCTAACATCCCCGAGATAGAGGTCTGCTGCCATCGTGTAGGTCATGTCGCAACTGGCATCGCTGCCCAGATCAATGCGGATATGATCCAGCCCCCTGAATCGCTCAAACGCCGCCAGCTTGCCCGGCGTCACCGGGTCGAACAGCCGCATATGGGGTGCGAAAATCAGGTTGTAGCGGTCCTGGCGGGCCATGATCTCCAGAATCATCATGCCAAAGCGTGGCCAGGACCCCAGCGTTGTGGAGAAATGCGGGTTGTAGAGGATGGTGGGCCGGCCATTGGCGAACAGGGGGGGGCGTCCGCCCGCCAGCCGGTTTACCGCGTCGAACTTCGTGTAGGCGGAAACCGCATAGCGGTTCGCCGTCAGATATCCGGCTTCCACCAGGCGTTGCGCACTTTTCGGGCTGGGGATCAGGTTGAAGTCGAACTTGGCGACGCGGGGGTCAAAGGTGACGTCCCGATCACCGGCGCCATGTTCGGTATTGATGAATTTGGGCCGCCTGACGCCGAACCGGCGCAGCAAGAGGCTGGTCTTGTCCGTCGACACCAGCGCGTCATAGGTATTCAGCATCCGGCGGTTATGGAACAGCGACCACGCCTTGGGCGGTACCGGCAAGGCGCGAAAACGCCGGTAGAGGCGAATGCCCAGCGGCTGCGGCATCAGGCGCAGGCTGACCCTGGCACCGGGATAAAGTGGGATGAATTGCTGGATGTAATCCAAGTGGCCCTGGCTGGGGGCCAGAATGTCCACCTGCCAGTCCGGCCGCAGAATGGACAGTTCCAGGGCCATCGGCAGGGAATGCAGGATCTGGTGACTCTGACTGTTGTAGAGAAACCCGATCCTCATGCCTTGTTCCGCTCCTCCGCCATCCGCTGCCGGAACCAGCGCACCACGGGCACCAGAAACGCGACAAGCACCAGGATGGCAGAGAACATGCGGGCCCAGCCGGCGCCAATCAAGCCAAACCAGTGGATGCAGGCCAGAAGGATCGGGATATAGAGCGTCGTCGTCCAGATGCGCACCATCAGCGCCTTGTGCGCCTCACCCGCCGAAACCATGACGGGTTCCAGCGGGAAGGACCAGATGCCGACCACGGCGGCGGCCACCAACCACATCATGACGGGCCAGGCGGGCACGAATTCCTCGCCCACGATCAGGCGCAGGCCGATTTCCCCGATGAACCAGCAGATGACCAGCGCCAGCATGGCACCGGCCCCGGCCAGCAGGGCCGAACGCTGGATCAGGGACCGCATTTCCCCGAACTGCCGCGCCTCGATCATGCGCGACAGTTCCGGGTAGATGGCGGGGATCAGCAGCTTGGCCGGCTTGGCCAGCGCCTCCCCGAGTTGCCGGGCGATGCGGAACAAGGCGGCGTCGCGCGGGCCCAGCATCCAGCCGACGGCCAGCGTGCCGATATGGGTGTAGGCCAGTTCCAGGGTGGAGGAGAGGTTGGTGGACCAGACGAAACTCCATACCCCATCGAATCCATGGCTCATCGGTTTGCCGTCGCCGCGCCAGCTATACCCGTCCAGCAGGCCACGCTTGCGCAGTTCTGACCAGCCCTTGGCGATCAGATAGATGCCGGCGACGGCGGTGGCGACGTACCAAGCCACCAGGAAGGCTACAATGCTGCCGCCCATGATCCAGGCGATGCCGCCGCCCACCATGCGGATGATGGCGCCCAGCGTGCTTTGCACCGACAGGATGTCGAACCGGTCGATCAGCCGCAGGATGCCCGTGGGCGTGGCCTGCACCATGAACAGAACCGAGGTGACATAGATCAGCGCCGCCGGCATCAGGTCCGCCGGCCAGCCGAAGGATGCCCCCAACGCCCAGGCAACGGCCACCGACAGGAAGGTGCCGGCGATGGCACTCCACCCGTCCAGATGGGCTGTGAATCGCAGCAGGCGCTGGAAATCGCCGATCCGCCCTTCATTCAAGGCCGGCGTGCCATAGCGCAGGACGGCCTGCCAGCTCTGGAATTTCGCGATCTCACCAATGGTCTGGGTGAAAGTGTGGATCAGGACCAGGATGCCGAACTGTTCCACGCCCAGCGCGCGTGCCGCGATGGCCAGACCTGCCAGGCCGGCAATGGCGTTGACCGTCTTGCCGCCCAGCAGGATGCCGGCATTGGCGAACAGACGGCGCAGGCGGTCATCGCCAAACCAGGATTTGAGGGGGGAACGGAACGTCTTACGGGCCACGTGTCGAGCTGTCTGAAATGGGTATGCCCTGCCCATTTAGCAGCAGGCCGCCCATCCGCATAGGCCATGCATGACGGGATAGACGAATTGCAGCGTTGGCAATGGCGCCCTGTCCTGTGACTGTGATCACTTTACGGGGGACGGATGCGGCCTACATGAACAAGGTTCGCGCGCCGCCCGCCGAATATCCGTTGCTGTTGAGGCCCTGCCCATGTCGCGTTTGTCCGCCACCCATCTGCTGCACCGCACCGCGCTGGCCACCGCGCTGGCCCTTGCTGTTACGGCTGTGCCGGTTGCGGCGCAGGATAATGCGGCGGCGCCGTCGCCCGCGCTGAACGTGGATAATGCGGCCCTGGTCGCCGCCGGTCCCGCCGAGGATGTGAATGACCCGCTGGAGCCGGTGAACCGGGCCATCTTCTGGGTCAATGAGGGGCTGGATGTCGTGATCATCCGCCCGGCGGCGAAGGTCTACCGCACGGTCCTGCCGACGCCGGTACAGAAGGGCGTGCGCAATGTCCTGCGCAATCTGCGCTCCCCGCTGGATCTGACGAACCAGTTGCTGCAGGGCGACTGGCATGGGGCGGGTGATGTGCTGCGCCGCTTCACCATTAACACGACCATCGGCCTGGGTGGCCTGGTTGATGTGGCTGCCGACCATGGCATGCCCTACGAATATGAAAGCCTGGATCAGACGCTGGCCGTCTGGGGCATTCCGGAGGGGCCATATCTGGTGCTGCCGCTGCTGGGGCCGTCATCGGTGCGCGATGCGACCGGTTTTGTGGGCGAGTATTTCGCCGATCCGGTATCGAACTATGCCAGCAATACCGACCAGGACTGGATCACCCTGACCCGTGGCACCCTGACGGCGCTGGATACGCGGGCCGAATATATCGAGGCGCTGGACGATGTGAAGCGCAACAGCTTCGACTATTACGCCTCCATGCGCTCGCTCTACCGTCAGCGGCGCGACGGCTGGATTCGCGATGGTAAGCCCGATGTGGAGCAGATGCCGGATATTCCCGACTACGAGTGAGTGTTCAATGGCTGGCCGTCAGGCCAGCCATTTCTGCACGACATCGACCAGATTGCGCAGGCTGAGCAGCATGATGACCACGGCAACGAGGATCATCATGGGCTTGTCGGGCAATTTCTGCGTCACCATCGCCGCAAAGGGTGCGGCGATGACGCCGCCGATGATCAGGCCAAGGATGGCGGGCCAAAGCTCCAGCCCGATGGTGAAGATGAAGGTGAAGGACACCGTCATTGTGACGAAGAATTCAGCCAAATTGGTGGAGCCGATGGCATAGCGTGGCTGTGTGCCGCCGCCGATCAGGGTGCTGGCCACCATTGGACCCCAGCCACCGCCGCCGATTGCATCCAGGAAGCCGCCGCCAAGCCCCAGGCCCGCGACCTTGCGCGTTGATAGCTCATGCGGCGGTGGCGGGTGCAATGCCTTCCACAGGATCAGGCCACCCATGGCCAGAAGATAGACTGCCACCACGGGCCGGATGACATCGCCATCAATCCCCGATAGCACATAGGCGCCCAGTGCGCCGCCCAGCATGCCGGGAAGTGCCAGCCGCCAGACAAGATCAAGGCGGACATTCTTGCGCCGCCAATGGGCAAAGCCGGAGGCGCCGGTCGTGAACATTTCCGCCACATGCACGCTGGCGCTGGCCGTGGCCGGGGGCACGCCCATCGACATCATGACGCTGCTGGCCGTCACGCCATAGGCCATGCCGATGGCCCCGTCCACCATCTGGGCGGCAAAGCCGACAGCGATGAAAAGCAGGATGTCTTCGATCATCGGTGTCCTTCCGAATGGCGGCCTGGGCGCCCTTTGTGCGGGAAAAATCCGGTCGGGTCAAAGCCGGCGCCACAGGGTGGCCAGCCATTCCTGCCGGTGACGGGGTAATCCTTCGGGCCGGCGCCAATCGGCCAGCAGGGTGAACCCAGCCCCCTTCACCGCCGCCTTCCAGCTTTGCGGGCGGCGAAAGGCCAGATAGCGGCCATCGGTGGCCAAGCCTTCCATGCCATCGCCGGTGGGATCGCAGGCATAGAAAACACCGCCGGGTCGCAGCCAGTTCCCCACCCGATGCAGAACATGCGCAAGGGCGATGTCCGGCAGGTGGAAGAACAGATGATGGGCCCATATCCCGTCGAACGAATGATCCATCCAGGGCGCGCGATCGGCAGACAGCAGGTCCAGCACATGCACCGTACACCCCGTCTGTTGTGCGGCGATAGCGGCCAGGGCGGGGCTGCCGTCGGCCCCGATTGCCAGGGCGCCTGCTTCCCGGAAGCCGGCAAGGTCCCGCCCGGCGCCGCATCCCAGGTCCAGAATGGCGGGCGCTTGGCAGTCGATAGTCGTCAGGAACCGTTGCCTTGCACCGGCGCTGTCATGATCGGCCAAGTGACTGGCATAATGCGCGGCATGCGCGCTGTAATGGGCGAGCGTGGGGTTCGCTGCCCGCCCCATCAGCGGATGACCCCCATCCGCTTCAGCTTCCACAGGATGCCAGGGGCCGACAGGATGGGGTGGCGCCGCTGCCATGGCGTCAGGTCCAGGCGCACACCGGAATGACGGTGCAGCTTCCACAGCAGGTAATCGACCCCGCCGGTGAAGGTAAAGGCCGCCTTTACCAGACGGGCGACGTTCAGCACCTTGCCGAACCGTCCGCGCCAGTCCCAGGCACTGGCCGCCCTTGCCCGTTCAGCCGGCGACAGAAGTGGGTGCAGGCGACCATCGGGTCGTTCCTCAAACGGAACCCGTGCCGATGCCCATGCAGGGGGCAGCAGGGCCGTGTAGCGGTCGGCGGCATGGTCCACGATGCTGACCCCGCGGGATGCCTTCTCCACACGCAGTTCGGCGCTGTAGGTGGCCTTGAACAGGGCCTCCCAGTAATCGCGTGCCGTACCCTCGGCGGGACCCAGCAACGCGGCCCAGCGGGTCGCCGTCGTGACCGCCTGGGCCACGGCGGCCCGAACCTGCCGGCGGGCGGCTGCGTCGCGGGTGTGGGCCAGCATCACCGGCTGGGTGAACCGCGCCCAAATGGTGGTGTCCATGCCGTCAAAACGGGTGCTGCGCGCGAACTGGTCAATGCCCATCACGGCTACCTTGGCCCGCAAGGTGTTGCCCTGCCATGGCACTTCCCAATATTCCACGCTGGGCGGCAGCAGGCGTGTGGCGGCTGCCAAAGGGCGGCTGTCGCGCCAGCCCGTCAGACTGTCCACCAGCACATAGAAATCCAGCAGCCCCTCGACATCGCCCGTCCGCAGGTTGGAGCCGTAGAACAGCACCGAAGCGACATTGTCCCCGCCATGCGCCAGCAGCGCCGCCACCAGGGCGGCGGCGGGTGCGGGCAGGGGCAGGTCCCATTCCTGGTCAATCAGGGTGGAAAGTGGGTCGG
The DNA here is from genome assembly GCA_001296005.1 of alpha proteobacterium AAP38. Classification (GTDB taxonomy): domain Bacteria; phylum Pseudomonadota; class Alphaproteobacteria; order Azospirillales; family Azospirillaceae; genus Niveispirillum. The sequence continues at coordinate 194,548 of LJHR01000009.1, forward strand.
TCACGGCTGAACGAATTGGATGCTGTCATGGGCGGACAGGATGACACGGCCCGCAGGATACGTCTCCCCATCCATGATCAGGGGGCGGGTCAGGTGCAGTTCGATCCGTTCCGCCCCGCCCGACCGATAGGCACCCGCGTTGCGCATGCCGGCGCTGGGCCGCCCCGTCATCAGGCGCGGCAAGGCACCCAGCAGGCCGGGTGGACTGGCCGCCACATCCAGATAGCGCAGGGGACGCGTGCCATGATCCCAGAAGGGCCACAGCCCCATGATCAGCTTGTCGAGCGTCGTCGCCAGGAACAGGAAGCGGTTGCCGTCCAACGCCGGGCTGTCATCGACCGTTGCCGTGAAAGGCTCACCCGCCAGCCAGCCATGGCTGTCATTGCCGATCAAGGCCCGGCCCAGAACACCGGCCATGGTCAGCACCACGGCAATTTCCTGGGTGAAGCCGGCCTTGTGGATGGCGGCATTGGCAAGGTCGGTGCCACGCGTGAAGGCGCCGGCCCCCATGAACATGCCGCGCACTGGCCCATGTTCCCCGTCGGGCCAGTGCAGCGACAGGATGGGCCGCTGCGTGGTGCGGGTGCCCAGCGTCCCCTCGTGCGCTGCCCGCACCAGTCCGGCCAACCCGCGAGGGCCATAGCCGTGGGTGCCGACATCGGCGGCGATCAGGTTGGTCTTGCCTGCCGCCAGGATGGCCAGCGCCGGGCTTGCATCGCCATATGCGTGGGGCAGGGCGGTCAGCACCTCCCGCACGGTCCCGTCACCACCATCCACCGTGATGATATCCACCCCGCCATCGGCAAAGCCGCGCAGGGCCTGCACCAGCTTTTCCGGCGTGTCAGGCGATGCCACATGGCTGCCGAACAGGCGCGCGGCATCCGCCGGCAAATCACCGGCCCCCGCCTTGTTCCGGTGGCTGAACGGATTACGGATAAGACCCGGACGCGCCATGATGGATCAGGCGGACAGGTAGGAGGTGATGGGGCCCTTCTTGGACGCCTGTTCGGCCTGAACGATTTGCGCCATATGCACGCCGAAGCAGGCCGCGATCCAGAAGACCACCAGTGCCATGCCGATATCCGGGCGGCCCAGTAGGGTGGCCAGCGTCAGGATCACCAGATTGGGGTTGCGCCGCGCCGTGATCAGCCGGAAGAAGCTGTCGAACGGGCGCCAGGTGTGCATGTCGATCTTGAAGCGCTTGATGAAATAACCTTCCTGCAAACGCTGCGACACATAGCCGGCCCAGATGACGATCAGGGCGAAGATCTCGCCCCCCGGCATGGTGAAGCCCGCCGCCGACAGGCCCGCGACCCAGGCCCACCACCAGAAGGGCGGGTGGACCAGATCAATGCCATGGTCGAAGATGTTGCCCCACTTGCTGCTGGTCAGCGTCACGCGCGCCAGCTTGCCATCGACCGTGTCCAGGAAGGTCATGACCCAGCCGGCGGCAAGACCGGGCAGGTAATGTCCCTCCGCAAACAGCCAGAGCGCCAGCAGCATCAGGACGGCACCGATGCCCGTCACCATGTTGGGCGACAGGCCCAGCACGGCGCATAGCTTGGTCACGTGCCGAGCCGGCAGCGGCCAGACATATTTGGTGATGACGTCAGTGACGCCCTTATAGCTGCCGGCGAACATGCGCTGTTCGATCTTGGGCAGGGCTTCGGGCGTCAGGCGCAGCAGGAACGGGGTTTCGCGCTTGCGCAGCGCGTGATTGTAGGAGGAGGAGAGATCGTCCGGCACCAGGACACGCAGCCGGGCCGCCAGATTAGCGGGAACGATTCGGCTGCTGTTCAGCATCTCCGCCACTTCGGCGGCATCCTCGGCGGACACATGCGCCGCCACAGGCTCCTGATTGCGGCTGTCCACCAGGATGGTGCCCGGCCGCTTGGCCAGATCACGCACCAGCACTTCGTCAAACACCCAGTCGGTGCGCAGCAGCAGCTGTGAACGGCCATGATCCAGCCCGTCCCAGGCCCGGACCTCCGTCACGCCATTGCGCACGCATTGGCGGCGCAGGCGTTCGGCGGAACTCATGCCCCACAGGCGAACGGGATTGTCGCCGATGGTGGCGGCCATGGGCGGGGTGGTTTCAGCGGCGTGATTGTCGGCGGACAAGGCGTGAACCATGATCAGGTTGGTTTGTTGATGGTCTACATACTCCCAGACGCGGGCTTTGCCTATCGCCTGTAAGGCATTGTAGCTTGGCTTTCATGCAGCCCTTCCGCTTCGCCCACCTGTCCGATCCGCATCTGCCGCTGGAACCCGACCGTCCGAAGGGGCTGGAATGGCTATCCAAGCGCACATTGTCCTATCAATCATGGCAGCGTAAACGCCGCCACGCCCATACGCCTGCCATGCTGTCCGCCATCGTCGCCGATATCAGGGCGCAGGGCGTGGACCATTGGGCCGTGACGGGCGACATCGCCAATATCTCCCTGGCGGGGGAGTTCCAGCGCGGGGCCGTCTGGCTGCGGACCCTGGGGGATGGGCGGGATGTGTCCTATGTCCCCGGCAACCATGACGCCATGGTGCATGTGCCCTTCGCCGATGGTCTGGGCCTGTGGGCGGATTACATGATGGGTGATGGTCAGGGGGAGGCGGCTTTCCCCTATCTGCGGCAGCGTGGGTCCGTTGCCTTTATCGGGGCCAATTCAGGTGTGCCGACCAAGCCGCTGCTGGCACAAGGGTCCTTGGGGCGGGAGCAGTTGGAACGGCTTGGCGATATGCTGGCCGATGCCGGGCGGCGCGGGCTGTTCCGGGTACTTATGGTGCATCATCCCGTGGTCGATGGGGTGGTATCGGGGCGCAAGGGCCTGACCGACCGGCGGGAACTGCGCCACCTCCTGTCGCGCACGGGGGCGGAGATGCTGCTGCATGGTCACGCCCATGTCGCCAACCTGTCGATGATCAAGGGGCCCAAGGGGCCGATCCCCAGTCTGACGGTGCCATCAGCTTCCGCCATCGGTTATCGACATGACATGCCCGCCCGCTGGCACCTTGTGACGGTGGACACAGACGGCCCGGACTGGCGGGTGCAGGTGGAGGTTCGTGGCGTGGAACGCCGCGACGGGCCGGTCACCGCGCTGGGCGGCTGGACGCTTCGGCTGCCTGCCACGTTGTAGGCTTGTGGGCGGATACGGTCCTGTCACCGGATAATGGTGGTTCCGGTCCCCTCTGTTCCGCACTAAAGTGCCTGTCTCTTTTGTCCTCCAGAGTGCCACACCCTATGACCCAGCCCAATGCCACCATGCTGAAATTCGGCTATCCGGCCAGCGTCGTGGCGGAGACGGCCCTGTGGTCGGTGCAGGTACGGCCGCAGCAACCGGCCCTTGGCTCCCTTGTTCTAGTCTGCAAGGAACCGGCCACCGCCTTCGGGCAGTTGACGCCGGCTGCGTTCGCAGGGCTGCAGGAAGTGGTGGCGCGGGTGGAGACGGTGCTGACCCGGTTCACCGCCTATCAGAAGATCAATTACCTGATGTTGATGATGGTGGACCCCGACGTGCATTTCCACGTGATCCCCCGGTATGAAGGCGCGCGGGACTATCGCGGCGTCAGCTTCCCCGATGCCGGCTGGCCCGGTCCCCCGGCGCTGGGCCAGGCGGTGGCGCCGGATGCCGATATGCTGGCGGCGCTGACTGCCGATCTGAAGGCATTGTGGGTGGATGTGACGTGAACGGTTCGCCGCTGCCGTCAGAACGGCAATACAAGCTTCACTCCACGCGGCTGATCGACCGCTATATCCTGACCGAGACGCTGAAGCCCTTGTTCGCGTCGCTCCTGGTCGTGCTGGTGGCGCTGCTGATGGAGCGGCTGCTACGGCTGTTCGACCTGCTGGCCAATCATGGCGGGCCGTTCGACATGGTCATCCGGCTGGTCGCCAATCTGGTGCCGCATTATCTGGGGCTGGCCCTGCCGGCGGCGTTCTTCATCTCCATGTTCATCATCGTCGCCCGGATGGGGGAGGATAATGAACTGGACGCGTTGCAGTCGGCGGGTCTGTCGGTGCCGCGCATCGCCCGGTCCTTCCTGGGGCTGGGCGTGGCGCTGATGGTGTTTTCCATCATCCTGTTCGGCTATCTCCAGCCCTATGGCCGTTATGGCTACAGCGCCATCTATCACATGGTGGTCAATGCGGCCTGGGATGCGACGGTGCCGCAAGCCACCTTTGTCGATGCCGGCGAGGGTGTGACCATCTCCGCCGATATGGTGGACCCGACCGGGCGCCGATTGGAAAAGGTGTTTGTGCAGCAGGACCGCGACAATGGTGAGAAGTGGGTGACCACGGCTGTCACCGGCGCCCTGGCTGCCACACCCGATCGGCAGCGGGTGCTGGTCACCCTGCATGACGGGGTGCAGGTGCGCGTGCTTCCCGATGGCCGCCGGCAGGTGATGGAGTTCGGGGAAATGACCCTGGACAAGCCGTTCCGGCTGGTCACCGAACCTTTCCGCGAACGTGGCGGCAGCGAGCGTGAACTGACCTTGCATGAGCTATGGTCGGAAATGCACGACCCGCAATCGATCCTGCCCTTTAACAAGGTGCGGTCGGAACTGCATGCGCGGCTGGCCCGGTCACTGTCATTGCCGCTGCTGCCATTGCTGGCCGTGCCGATGGGCATGGCGGCGAAGCGGGCGCGGCGTGGGCAGGGGATCGCGTTGGCGACCCTGATCCTGATCATCTACCATCATCTGATACAGTTGGGTGAAAGCCTGGGTGATGTCGGGCGTCTGCCGCCCAGCATCGGCATCTGGGTGCCGTTTGGCCTGTTCTGCCTGCTGTGCGGCTGGTTGTTCCACCGCGCCGATGTGCGGCCGGGCGAGAACCCGTTCGCGGCGATGTTCGATGTCATCGACAATGTCACGGGCTTCATCGGTCGCCTGTTCAAGCGCCGAAAGAAGAAGGCGGGGGGGGCCAAGCCATGAACCGCAGCACCATCACCCGTTATCTGACCCGCACTTTCCTGGTCCGCGTTCTGTCGGTTCTGTTCGCGCTGTCGGCGCTGTTGCAACTGCTTGACCTGCTGGATGCCGCGTCGACGGTTCTGGAGCGTGGGCTGGGCGGCGGCGGTCTGGCCTATTACACGATGATCCGCCTGCCCATGGTGATGGAGCGGGTGGTGCCGTTGGCCGTGCTGATCGGCTCGCTGTCCACCCTATGGACCTTTGCCTCCACGAACGAGATCGTGGCCATGCGGTCGGTCGGCATGACGCCATACCAGATCATGGGCGCGCTGCTGCCGGCGGCCTTGGTCATTTCCATCGCCCATTTCATCATGGCCGATCAGGTGGCCCCGCGCTGCGAACGCGCCTTCGTCAGCTGGTGGACGGCGACGGAACTGCCGTCGGAAAAGAAGGATGATGACCCGGTGAAGCCGGTCTGGTTCCGGCTGGGCGATCATGTCGTGCGGATCGGCAGTATTTCCGATGATGGCAAGCATATCTATGAGATGGAGATGGTTACCCGCGATGCGGACGGCAAGGCGACGGGCCTGATGTCGGCGGTTAGCGGTGACCATGGCCGCGATGGTTGGCAATTGTCAGGCGTGGTCCGGACCGAGATCGGGGAGCCGCTGCGCGTGACGCAGGATGACAAGCTCCGCTGGGATGTGGACCTGTCGCCCAACAATATGATCGACCTGCGCAAGCCGCCGGAGAATATCCCCTTCAACCGGCTGCTGCGCATCGTGCGGGGTAGCTGGGCTGGCGGCGAAAGCCCCACCTACTATGCTACGCGCCTGCATTCCACCTATGCGGCACCGCTGGCGTCGCTGGTCATGCTGCTGCTGGCGGCACCCGTTGCGCACGGCATGCGCCGGCGCGGTGGGGCCATGGGCAGTCTGGCATTGGGCACCGTCATCGGCCTGATTTTCCTGCTATCCTCTGGCATTCTAAGCTCCATGGGGCAGGCGGGTGCCTTGCCGCCGGTGATGGCGGTCTGGTCACCGCTGGTCCTGTTTGCCGCCATTGGCGGGGCCATCATGGTCTATGTGGAAGGATAGGGCGGTACGGTGTCGCATTGCGGCATCGCCCTTGAAGACCGGTCCTTCGGGGCCTAATTTGACGCCACGGTTAATGGGCCGGATGGCCTGTTCGATGATTTGGGAAAGGGTAGGGGCATGTGGGGCGATGCCTGGCGCGGCCGCAGCTATGACCTCGGCAAGATGAACCTGCGGGAATTGGCGTTTGCCTATTCCACATATCCGGCCATCCAGGCCTATGCGGCCCTGGCGCTCGCCTCTGCCGTGCTGGCGGTGATCTGGACGGAGAATTGGGGCCTGATGGCGCTGACCGTGCTGGTCGCGACCTTCATCTATCCGATGGCCTGGTACCTGATCCACCGCTACATCCTGCACGGTCGCTGGCTGTACCGCATGAAATGGTCCGCCGCCCTGTGGAAGCGCATCCATTTCGACCATCACCAGGACCCGCACAAGCTGGAAGTGCTGTTCGGCAGCCTCGCCAACACCCTGCCCACCATCGCCCTGGTGACGGTGCCTGTCGGTTACCTGATTGATGGCAAGGCGGCGGCGGCAACGGCGCTGGCCACGGGCCTGTTCACCACCTGCATCTATGAATTCTTCCACTGCATCCAGCACCTGAACTACAAGCCGACCTGGAACTGGGTGGCGCGGATCAAGCAGCTGCACCTGTATCACCATTTCCATAATGAGGATGGCAATTACGGCATCATCTCCTATGGTCCCGACATGCTGCTGGGCACCTTCTACCGCGAGGCGAAACAGAAGCCGCGCAGCCCGACCGTGTTCAACCTGGGCTATGATGTGGAAGAGGCCGGGCGCTATCCCTGGGTCATGGAACTGACCGGTTCACCGCCGCGTGACCGGCCACCGCGCCCGCCCGCAGCGGGCAACAGCGACGGCGTGAAGGCTGCATCTTGAGCGGCGGCCAGGGCGGGGACGCCGGCATCCGTATTGAACAGGTGGTGCCCGGTTCCAAAGGTGTGGACCGCTTCATCGCCCTGCCATACCGGCTGCATCAGGGGGACCCCAACTGGGTCCCGCCCTTGTTCATGGAGCGGCAGGAAACCCTGTCGCCCAAGACCAATCCCTATTTCCTTCATGCCGATGTCATGTACTTCCTGGCCCTGCGGGGGGACCGGGTGGTGGGCCGCATTTCGGCGCAGATAGACCGCGCAGGCCTTGAAATTCGCAAGGATGCAATGGGCCATTTCGGCCTGCTGGCGGCAGAGGATGATCAGGCGGTGGTCGACGCCCTGTTTGCGGCGGCGGCGGACTGGCTGCGTGCCCGTGGCATGGTGCGCATGGTCGGGCCCTTCAATCTGTCGATCAATGAGGAAACGGGCCTGCTGGTCAATGGCTGGGACCGGCCACCCATGCTGATGATGGGCCATGACCGCGCCTATCTGGGCCCCCGGATCGAAGGGGCAGGACTGGTCAAGGCCAAGGATGTCTACGCCTATCTCTACGACATCGAACGCGACATGCCCTCGGCGGTTCGTCAGATGATCGACCGGCCCCTGCCGTCCAATCTGACGCTGCGCATGCTGGATATGAAGCGTTATGAGGAAGATCTGGGCCACGTCACCAGCATCTTCAACAATGCCTGGTCCGGCAACTGGGGTTTCGTGCCGCTGTCGGAGGCCGAGACCAAGCAGATGGCGAAGTCGCTGAAGCTGCTGATCAATCCCAAGCTGGCCTGGATTGCCGAAGTGGATGGCAAGCCGGTGGCCTTTGGTGTTTGCCTGCCGAACTTGAACGAGGCCATTGCAGACCTTGGTGGCAAGCTGTTCCCGTTCGGCATCTTCAAGATGCTGTGGCGGTTGAAGGTGGCGGGTGTGAAGACGGCGCGTGTTCCCCTGATGGGGGTGCGGCGCGACGTTGGTGGCTGGCTACAGGCCATTCTGCCCTTCCTAGTGGTCGACCGTATGCGCCTGGAAGCACGCAAGCTGGGCTATGAGTGGATCGAGCTGTCCTGGATTCTGGAAGACAATCGACCCATGCGCCGCATGATTGAGGCAATCGGGTCGGATCGCTACAAGACCTACCGTCTGTATGAGCGCGCGTTGTGACGGGCATGACGACCCTGGTTCTGGCGGGATCGCGGGGACCGGAGGATCCGGTGGCAAAGCTGATGGGCGTCAGCCACAAGGCCTTTGCCCCCATCGCCGGTGTGCCCATGCTGGTGCGTGTGGTGCGTGCGCTGACCGCATCGCCTTGCGTCGGCATGATCCATATCGCCATTGAGCGGCCCGAACTGGTGGAACAGCACCCGGAGCTGGGCTTATTGCTGGCCGGCGGGCGCATTGCGTTGCTGCCGGCGGAAGGCAGCCCCAGTCGCAGCGTGTCGGCAGCGCTGGAGACGCTGGGCACGCCCTTGTTCGTGACGACCGCAGATCATGCGCTGTTGCGCCCGGAATGGGTGGATCATTTCCTGACGCATCTGCCGGACGGGACCGATGTCTGCGTCGGTCTGGCGCGTGACAGCGTGATCCAGGCGGCGGTGCCGGAGACGAAGCGCACCTATCTGCGCTTTGCCGACGGGGCCTTCTCCGGCTGCAACATGTTCGCTTTCCGCACGCCCGCCGCCGCCGGTGTGGCCCGCACATGGCGGCAGGTGGAGGCCCAGCGCAAGCATCCGCTGCGCATGATCCGCCTGCTTGGCCCACTGTCGATCCTGCGCTTCTTGCTGGGTCGCTTGACCCTGACCGCCGCCCTGGCCCGTCTTGGCCGGATCACGGGGGCCAGGGCAGGGGTGGTGGAAATGCCCTTCGGTCTGGCCGCCGTCGATGTGGACAAGGCGGCGGATGTGGAACTGGCAGAACGGCTGCTGTCGGTGTGAGGATCACACCCAGGCTGCACTGGTGGCGACGGGATTGCTGATCAGGCTTTCCACCACGGACAGGCCCTTTTCCAACTGGCTGGCATGGTCCACGCCCAGCAGGCAGATGCGCACCGCATTCTGCACCTCGCCCTTGCCGGGGCTGAAACCGTCGGCAGACGTGATCTTCACCCCGCGTTCCAGAGCGCCGCGCACCAGTTCTTCCCGCCGCACGCTTTCCGGCAGGGGCAGCCAGAGATGGGTGACCGCCGGGTCGGAGGCGGAAAGATCCATACCCGACAGCACCGACCGGGCCAGGGCCTGTCGTTCAGCCACCAGGGCGCGGCGGCGATGCGCGATGCGAACCGCCTCCCCACTGTCGATCAGTTCCGCCGCGACCACGACACCCAGATGGGCCGGGGCCAGGACGGTGGCGCGCAGGATGGTGGCCAGCCGGTCGAACAGCGGGCGCGGCCCCACCACATAGCCCGTGCGCAGACCGGGGAACAGTGACTTGGACAGGCTGCTGATATAGAGCGTCACGTCCGGACCCAGACTGTACAGGGTCGGCGGTGCCGGCTGCTTCAGGAAGCCATAGACATCATCCTCAATGATCATCAACCCGATGCGCCGCGCCATATCGACCAGCGCGCGACGGCGTTCCAGGGACAGGGTGGCTGTGGTCGGGTTCTGCAATGTCGGCATGCAGTAGAGCGCGTGGGCACCATGGGTGCGGGCGGCCTGTTCCACGGCGTCGGGCAGCAGGCCGTGGGCATCCATGGCCACAGGCACCAGCCGTAGCCCCAGATGCAGCGCCACCGCCCGCAATCCGGTATAGGTCAACTGTTCCACCAGCAGCGTATCGCCCGGCCGCGTGACGGCGGACAGGGCCGTCAGCATGGCCCCCTGGCCGCCGACGGCCAGCAGCACCTGTTCGGGGGCGACATGCATGTTGGCGCTGTCCGCCAGCCAGTCGGCAATGGCGGCGCGCAGGCGCGGATGGCCCAGCGGCGTCTGATAGGACATGAGGGCCACCAGATCGGGCCGTTGTGCCACCGCCTGCGTCGCCGCCGTCAGGGCACCAGCGTCGGGCCACAGGGCCGTGGCGTTCACCGACAGGTCGATCAGGCCGACATTCATCTCCATCAAGGTGCCGCCCGTGTCCGCCACCGGCTCTGTCAGGCGGCGGGGGTCGCGCACGAAGGTGCCGCGCCCGACCTCACCTCCGATCAGGCCCTGACGCTCGGCCTCCTGATAGGCCCGCGTGATGGTGCCGACAGTGACCTTCAGGTCCCAGGCCAGATCACGGTGGGTGGGCAGGCGGGTGCCGGGCGGCAGGGTACCGTTGGCAATATCCTCTGCCAGGGCCGCCGCGATGGCGCGGTAAAGCGGGCCCGGACGATGGGCGATGGCGGGCTGCCAGCGGACGGTGGCGGGCTGATTCATGGCACGCATCCTCAATCCAGATCCCGGTGACCATGGCCGATCATCGGTTTCAGGCGTCAGGAGCACCCGGTTTCACCGGGCATATCCCCGTCATGGCGGAAATTGTCCCCCTTTGTCGCATGGGTGCCAGGAACAATCCGCACATTGACGCCTGATTGTCCTCAAAATATCCAGAAGAGACAGCGTGATCAACCCGGCAATTCTGCGATACAGGGTGACAAATCACGCAAGGCAAGGGTGACAATGGTGATTGTCACCCATACATGGAGGGTGCGTGATGGAAAACAGCCTGAACGAAACCCTGTTGGCCCTGGCGGCCTATTGCGTCGCCACCTCCGTCACACCGGGCCCCAACAACATGATCCTGGCCGCCAGCGGCGCTACCTTTGGCGTGCGCCGCACGGTGCCGAATATACTGGGCATTGTCGCCGGCTTCGGTTCCCTGCTGCTGCTGGCCGGCATTGGCGGGGAGGCGCTGATGCGCGCCGTGCCGATATTGGAACCGATCCTGAAATATGCCGGGGTGGCCTATATGCTGTACCTGTCATGGAAGATCGGCACGGCGGGCCGTCCTGAGGCGGGATCACGCGCCGCACCCCTGACCTTCCTGCAGGCGGCGGCATTTCAGTTCATCAATCCCAAGGGTCTGGCCATGGCCCTTTCTGTCCATGCCATCTACCGCATGCCGGTACTGGGCGAGGTGGGCAGCATCCTGACCGTCACGGGCATGTTCCTGGTGGTGGGCATGCCCTGGACCCTTGTCTGGGTCCTGTTCGGTCAGGCCATGGGCCGTTGGTTGCGGGATGACCGCCGTCTGCGGCTGTTCAACGGTGCCCTGGGGCTTGCCACGGCGGCCAGCGCCTTGTTGCTTCTGGTTTGACGATCTTGTTATGGATACAATATCGTCATTGAGTGTCTATTGTCCTGATTGTACCTGTTGATTGTGTCGCCTGCGGGTGACGTTTCCCGTGCGACAGGGACAATCATGGACGAACTTTCCTTGATCCGCGATGCAGACAACCGCGCCACCGCTTATCTGGGTGGCGTGGCGGGTCGGCGGGTCTTTCCCGACCAAGCAGCGCTGAACGCCTTGTCGGTATTCGCCGAGCCGCTGCCCTACCGGGGTCGTCCAGCCGAGGAAACGCTGTCCCTGCTTGATGGCGTCGGCGGCCCGGCGACCGTGACCAGCAATGGTCCGCGCTATTTCGGCTTCGTCATCGGTGCAGCACTGCCGGTTGCTGCGGCGGCGGAACGGCTGATGCTGGCCTGGGACCAGTGCGCCTCTTCCTATGACAATTCACCGGTGTCGGCTGTGCTGGAACGGCAGGCAGGCGACTGGCTGCTGGAGGCGCTGGATCTGCCGCGTGAGGCGGCGGTGGGTTTCGGCACGTCGGCAACCGCCTGTGGTCTGGCCTGTCTGGCGGCGGCGCGCCGGTCACTGCTGGCACGCAAGGGCTGGGACTTTGACCGTCAGGGTCTGGCCGGGTCGCCGCCCATCCGCGTGGTTGTGTCGGAGACGGTGCATATCACGGTGCGCAAGGCGCTGCGGGTTCTGGGCTTTGGCCTGGATAACCTGATCATCGCGCCCACCGATGAATTCGGCCGGATTGATCCTGACCGTCTGCCGCCCCTGGATGACAGCACGATCCTGTGCTTGCAGGCCGGCGAGGTGAATATGGGCGAATTCGATCCCTTCATCCCCCTGATCCGGGCGGCGCGGGCCACCGGTGCCTGGGTGCATGTCGATGGCGCCTTCGGCCTGTGGGCGCGGCTGTCATCGGATGCCATGCGCCTGACCGCCGGGGTGGAAGGGGCGGACAGCTGGACCACCGATGGCCATAAATGGCTGAACACCCCCTATGATGGCGCCATCGCCATCTGCCGCGATGGTCACGCCCTGGCCACCGCCATGAACAGCGACGCGGCCTATGCCGCCGCCGATCCGTTTTCGCAGAAAAACCTGACGCTGGAATTCTCCCGCCGGGCGCGGGGCATTCCCATCTGGGCGGCCCTGCGCACCCTGGGGGTGGAGGGCATTGCGGAGATGGTGGACCGCCACCGCGCCTTCGCCCGCCGCCTGGCCGACGGGCTGCGCGCCACGGGGTTCGAGGTGCTGAACCGCGTCGTCCTTAACCAGGTGCTGATCCGGGTGGCGGGCGATACTGACGATGGCGCCCATCTGACCCGCATCCGCAAGGCGGCGGAGGCGTCGGGCGAGATCTGGTTCGGTCCCACCGTCTGGCGCGGGCGTCCCGCCGCCCGCCTGTCCGTCTCCAGCTGGCGCACGGGCGAGGCGGAAATTGATCACGCTATCGCCGTTCTGGCCCGGTTGCGCGAAACTGTCTAAGTCTGACCTTTGAGGAACTGATCATGCGCCTGCCGCTCTATCAGGTCGATGCCTTCACCGACACACTGTTCGGGGGCAATCCCGCCGCCGTGGTGCCGCTGGAAAGCTGGCTGCCCGACGCCGTCATGCAATCCATCGCGGCGGAGAATAATCTGGCCGAAACGGCCTTCATCCTGCGCGATGGAGAGGGATGGTTCGTGCGCTGGTTCACGCCGGCCAACGAGATCGACCTGTGCGGTCATGCCACCCTGGCCTCGGCCTTCGTCATCAGGACCTTCATCGATCCCGATATCAGCGAGATCCGGTTCCGCACCAAGGTGGCGGGGGACCTGCGCGTGATCATCACCGATGGGCTTTACACGTTGGATTTCCCGACCCGCGCGCCGAAGGATATCGATGCCCATCCTGACCTGATCCGCGGGCTTGGCGGTCCGTCGCCGGAGCTGGTGCAGGCGGCCCGCGACTGGTTCGTCGTCTATAAGGACGCGGCCACGGTCCGTGCCCTGTCCCCGGATTTCGCCCTGCTTAACGGGGTGGGGCGCATGGTCATTGTGACCGCACCAGGGGATGAGCCGGGCGTGGATTTTGTGTCCCGCTTCTTCGCGCCCATGGATGGCATTCCGGAGGACCCTGTCACGGGGTCGGCCCATTGCACCCTGATCCCCTATTGGGCGGAACGGCTAGGCAAGGATGTGCTGGAGGCGCGGCAGGTTTCGGCGCGCGGCGGTACGCTGCATTGCCGCCTGCTGGGTGACCGCGTCCATATCGCGGGCCGCGCCGTCCTTTATCTGGAAGGCACGATCCATGTCTGAGATCATCATGGTCGGCAATCTGCTGCCGGTGCCACTGCCCGTTCTGGGCGGTTTCGCGGCACTCAGTCTTGGCATGGTGCTGACGCCCGGCCCCAACATGGCCTATCTCGTCTCCCGTTCCATCTGTCAGGGACGGGGTGCCGGCCTGATCTCGCTCATGGGGGTAGGAACCGGCTTTGTCGTCTTCTTGATGGCGACGGTTTTGGGCCTGACGGCGGTTCTGTCCGCCGTGCCCCTGGCCTTCGACATCATCCGCTGGGCTGGTGCCGCCTATCTGGCCTGGCTGGCCTGGAACGCGCTGCGCCCCGGCGGGCATTCCCCGTTTCAGGTGCGCGATCTGCCGCCCGACAGCCCCCGCCGGCTTTACATGATGGGGCTGGTTACCAACCTGCTGAACCCCAAGGCGGCGATGCTGTACCTGTCGCTGCTGCCGCAATTCATTGATCCGGCGCGCGGCTCTGTTCTGGCGCAGGGCCTGGAACTGGGGGCCGTGCAGATCACCATCAGCCTGTCGGTGAACGCCATTTTCATCCTGATCGGCGGCGGCATCGCCCGATTTCTGGCAGGGCAGCCTGTTTGGGCGCGGGCACAGCGCATGGTCATGGGATCGGTCCTGGCCGGCCTTGCTGCCCATATGGCGATCAATCGGTAAGGGAAGGGCGCCATGGATATCTGGGAAATCCGCCGCGACGACGGGCATGTCGTCAGCAATGATCCGGCCCGTCTGAACTTCGATATCATCCATCCGGCCCTGGCATCTAGCTACTGGTCACCGGGAATCAGTCGCGCGAAAGTCGAGCAGGCTGCACGCCATTCGGTGGCAATCGGCCTCTATGATTTCAATTGTTTCCAAATCGGCTATTGCCGCGTCATCACCGACCACACCAGTTTCGCCTATCTGGCGGATGTCTGGGTGAACCCGGAACGGCGCGGTGCGGGGCTTGGAACCTTCCTGGTGGACAGTGTGGTCAACCGTCCGGAATGGGCGGATTTGCGCCGATTCCTGCTTTTCACGGCGGACGCGCACGGGTTGTACGCAAAGTTCGGCTTTGCAGCACTGGATAAACCGGGAAGGGCCATGTGGCGGCCCGCAAAAGCCTGATGGATACGCGCATAGGTGGTACAAATCGCCTATGCCTTTCGGTCTATCCAACCCGTCCGTTATTCCTCTGTTTACCCCGGATGGAGAATTGAGCAAGATAGCCCGGCTTTCAGACTTGCCGTCCGCTGGCGCCGCCCCGTTGGTTTGACGGTCGGCGTTCGAGATGGTTTTATCGAGCCCTGGCCTGTGGACAAACAGAAACTCATCGGTACCGTCCAGACGGTCTATGAACTGCACAGTTTCCACACGGACCTGTGGCTGGTGGTGCGGGAGTCGCCCGACCTGCGTCAGCTGGAGCCGTCGGCTGCCATGCTGGTTCAACGCAATGAGGTGGATGGTATCCGCCTTGTCCGCCGTTCCGACTATAAGGACCATGAGTTCGTCACGACCGTGACCATGGTGAAACGCCTGCGCAATGGCGTGCAGGAAGTGGACCCGCTGGCCCGTGCCAATCCGGGCAGGGATGCATCCTGGTGCGATAAGCCTGAAGACCTGATGGGCGATATCCAGCGCCAGATGTTCCGTACCTTCTTCGTGAAGTTCCTGGATGAGAAACGGCTGACCCCGCTGGAAATCCTGAATTACGAGGTGCATGCCCGCGTGCTGGATCAGGCGGGCACGACGGTGCAGGGCGCCTTGCAGCGTCTGGCCTCGGTACAGGTGCGCGGCACCAAGCAGACCGCCGTGTCGCGCATGAAGGAATTGATGAACATCGCCGACAATGGTTTGGCGACGCTGGTCAAGGAAGCCAAGGGCAACCCGCCGATCAAGATCGGCCCCGGCGGATTGCTGGAGGTTGTTTCCGCCTATAAGGGCCCGCCGGAAGGGCTGTCGCGGGCGCTGTACCGCGCCGTGGCGGCGTATCTGGCCGATGCCAAAAGCTGGGTGGAGAAGCTGGATCGGCTGTTCCAGATGTTCACGCCGGACCTGTCCTTGCGTGAAATGCGCGTCCTGGACAGCTTGGCCGCCGAAATCCTGGCCTCCCCCCTGGCGCTGAAGGAACTGGCGGGGCAGGAGAAGACGCGCCTGGAACTGGTGCTGAATGCGGTCGATCTTTATGTCGGCAATCTGGGGGCAGGGCAGGGGGAGCAGCCGGCGGGCGTGAAGGCCCTGTCCATGCTGCTGTCCGAAGGGGTGCTGCCCCGCACGCTGGCCGAGCTGCGCCTGGGTCTGTTGCGCCATCTCCATTCGCGCCTGCCGCTGCGCAGCGACCGGGGTATCCGGGATGAGATGGAGGCCACGGTCGAGGTCATCACCTACCTGCGCCAGCACGCGCCGTCCCTTGGCAGGGACGAGGAAGTGCTGGAGGCGCTGGCCCAGCGCGCCGACCGTCTGATCCAGCCGGAGGCGATGTCCGAACTGATCGGCCCTATCCGCGGCGCGGTGACCAAGGCGGAAACGGTTCTGTCCCTGGCCGAAACCGCGCCGGGCGACGCGCCGAAGGCCAAGATTGCAACATATCTGCGCAGCCTGATCGTGCCGGAGGATTTCATCCGCGAGGTCGGTAACCGGATGGAGGCGATCAAGACGCTGGGCACCATGGCCCGGCGCATCGTGATGTCGGGCATGCCGGCGGCACCCAAGCGGGAAATGGCCGAAATCCTGGACAGCGCTATCTTCGACAGTATCCGCACGGAAATCCTGGCCAATCAGGCCATGCCGTTCGCCGACCGTATCCTGACCATCGTGCGCCTGTGCGGTGGCCTGCCGGAGGGGCGGGCGCGGCAGCTTGCGGCGGATCAACTGACCCAAGCGCTGAAGCGACCGGAATTCATCCTGAACTATCTGGAACGGTTCCCCGGCGCCACCGAACGCCGCGACGCCTATTTCAAGCTGTGCAATGCCATGCTGGAATCCGGGCTGGTGGATAAGTCGCTGCTGCCGATGGGGTAGCAATCGTCGCCTGACCATTGCCGGTCGGCGACTGCCGGTCCGCCGCACATGCGGCGTGAGCCAAGCCGCCGGATGGCGGCGCCCGGTGCCTGAGGGAACAAATCAAAAGTAATAATCTTTCCCCTGCGTGCCCCGCAGAGCAGAAATCTGATCCACGCGCAGCGATGCCCCATTGACGGGCACCTTCCAAGTCCATAGCTTCGACGGCGGGTCACACCCCCCCAACGGGGTGCTACTATTCTGGAAGGAATAGCCATAATGGCTGCGCCGAAGCCGGGCAATCGCCCCGCTAATCCGCAATTCTCGTCGGGTCCCTGCGCTAAGCGCCCCGGCTGGACGATTGAAGCCCTCAAGGGCGCCCTGACGGGCCGCTCGCACCGCTCCAAGCCCGGCAAGGCCAAGCTGGAGCAGGTGATTACCCTCTCCAAGGAAATTCTGGGCATCCCCGCCGATTACCGGCTGGGCATTGTTCCCGCCTCCGACACCGGTGCCGTCGAAATGGCACTGTGGTCGCTGCTGGGCGCCCGTGGCGTCGATATGCTGGCCTGGGAATCCTTTGGTAAGGATTGGGTCACCGACGTCGTCAAGCAGCTGCGGCTGACCGATGTCCGTCAGATGGTCGCCGGTTACGGTGCGCTGCCCGACCTCACCGCCGTCGATTTCTCCCGCGATGTCGTCTTCACCTGGAACGGCACCACCTCGGGTGTCCGCGTCGCCAATGGCGACTGGATTGCCGCCGACCGCGAGGGCCTGACCATCTGCGACGCGACGTCTGCCGCGTTCGCCATGGACCTGCCCTGGGACAAGCTGGATGTCGTCACCTGGTCCTGGCAGAAGGTGCTGGGCGGTGAAGCCGCGCACGGCATGATCGCGTTGAGCCCTCGTGCCGTTGACCGGCTGCTGAACTACAAGCCGGCTTGGCCGCTGCCGAAGATTTTCCGCATGGCCAGCAATGGCAAGCTGTCGGAAGGCATCTTCAAGGGTGAGACCATCAACACCCCATCAATGATCGCCGTCGAAGACGCGCTGGACGGCCTGAACTGGGCCAAGTCGGTGGGCGGTCTGGAAGGGCTGATCGGCCGGTCGGAAGGTAACCTGAAGGCCGTGGCCGACTGGGTTGCCAAGACCGACTGGGTCGATTTCCTGGCCGACACGGTGGACAGCCGTTCCTGCACCTCCATCTGCCTGAAGATTGTCGACCCCTGGGCGACCGAACAGCCGGCAGAGGCGCAGGCCGAGATCGCCAAGAAGCTGACCAGCCTTCTGGAAAAGGAAGGCGTGGCGCTGGACGCCGGCTCCTACCGCGATGCCCCGCCGGGCATCCGCATCTGGGGCGGCGCCACTGTCGAGAACGCTGACATCGTGGCCCTGCTGCCCTGGCTCGACTGGGCCTATGAGACGGTCAAGGCCGGCTGATTTCCTGATTTGACGGGTTGACCCTCACCCTCCCATTGCTTGGCAGCGATGGGCCCCTCCCTCTCCCGCCAGGCGGTAGAGGGGCAGATTTCACCCCTCGCCCACGAAAGTGGGAGAGGGAGGGGCCCGCCCGCAACGCAGGTGGGAGGGTGAGGGGACCCTGCTTCCCCATATATCCCGCATCTTCATGCGAAGGACACTCCCATGCCCAAGGTTCTGATTTCCGACAGCCTGTCCCCCCGCGCCGTAGAGATTTTCAAGGAGCGCGGCGTTGAGGTTGACGTCAAGGTCGGTCTGAAGCCCGACGAGTTGAAGGCCATCATCGGTGAGTATGATGGTCTGGCCATCCGTTCCAACACCAAGGTGACCAAGGATATCCTGGCCGCTGCCACCAACCTGAAGGTTGTCGGGCGCGCCGGTATCGGTGTTGATAATGTGGACATCCCCGCCGCCACGGCCCGTGGCGTCGTCGTGATGAACACGCCGTTCGGCAATTCCATCACCACCGCCGAACATGCCATCGCCATGATGTTTGCGCTGGCCCGTGAAATCCCGGCGGCCAATGCCTCCACCCATGCCGGCAAGTGGGAGAAGAACCGCTTCATGGGCGTGGAACTGTTCGGCAAGGTGCTGGGCGTCATCGGCTGCGGCAATATCGGTGGCATCGTCGCTGATCGCGCCATCGGCCTGAAGATGAAGGTCATCGCCTTCGACCCGTTCCTGTCGCCCGAACGCGCCACGGAAATCGGCGTGGAGAAGGTGGAACTGGAAGAGCTGCTGAAGCGCGCTGACTTCATCACCCTGCACACGCCGCTGACCGAGGCGACCAAGGGTGTGCTGGACGCCAAGGCGCTCGCCAAGACCAAGAAGGGCGTGCGCATCATCAACTGTGCGCGTGGCGGCCTGATCGTGGAAGAGGCCCTGCAGGCCGCCATCGAAGCCGGCCATGTTGCCGGTGCCGCCCTGGACGTGTTCGCGGAAGAGCCGGCCAAGGCCCATCCGCTGTTCGGCAATGAAAAGGTTGTGGCCACGCCGCACCTGGGCGCCTCTACGACGGAAGCGCAGGAAAACGTTGCCCTGCAGGTGGCCGAACAGCTGGCCGACTATCTGGTGAATGGCGCTGTCGTCAATGCCCTGAACATGCCGTCCGTCACGGCGGAAGAGGCCCCGCGCCTGCGTCCCTACATGAAGCTGGCCGAACAGCTGGGCGGTTTCGTGGGCCAGCTGATCGATGGCAGCCTTAAGGGCGTGGCCATCGAATATGAAGGCCAGGCCGCGACGCTGAACACCAAGCCGCTGACCGCCATCGTGCTGAAGGGCCTGCTGGGTCCGCTGATGGAATCGGTGAACATGGTCAACGCCCCCGTCATAGCCAAGGAGCGTGACATCAAGGTGGCCGAGACCAAGCGCACCAATGACGGCGATTATCAGACGCTGGTCCGCATCATCGTCACCACCGACAAGGGTACCAACAGCGTCACTGGCACCCTTTTCGGCGGCGACAAGCCCCGTCTGGTCGAAATCGATGAAGTGCCGATCGAAGCCGAAGTGACGCCCTTCATGCTGTTCGTCCGTAACGAGGACAAGCCGGGCTTCATCGGCAAGCTGGGTACCACGCTCGGCAATGCCAGCGTCAACATCGCCACCTTCCACCTGGGCCGTACGGCCCCGGGTGCCAACGCCATCTGTCTGGTGTCGGTCGATCAGAAGGTGGATGACGCCCTGCTGGCCACCATCCGCGCCCTGCCTAGCGTGGTGCGTGCGACGGAACTGACCTTCGCCTGATCCTGACCGTGATCAAGCGGGAGAGAAGGGAGGGCATTGGCCCTCCCTTTTTCTTTATGTGCAACGGTCAGGCCGGTGTCGCACCTGGTGGGCGCAGATACGCAAGCATGTGCGCGACATAATCGGCCTTGCCCAGCGGAATGCCGTGATGGCGCAGGATCGTGTAGGCCGTTGTCAGGTGGAAATAGAACTGCGGCAGGCACCAGTCCCGGGCATATTGTTCAGGTGACATGTCAAAGACCATGCCGTTGGGCAGGGCCAGGGCGATGGTGCGCCCGTCATGCCGGTCCAATGCGCCTGGCTCCAGTGCCGTCAGGAAACCGATCGCCGCCGACAGGCATTCCCGCGCCTGGACCCAGTTGCCGGGATTGGCATTGGCGTTCCAGCCCTGCTGACGCACGGCCAGCAGCGTATCGGGCAAGGCGACGCCCTGAAGACGGTAGAACGGTTCCTGCGCCTGGAAACAGGCAAAGCGGATTTGGGCGGCCAGAGGATACATGTCAGGTGCCAGCCGATTCGACAGCAGTGCGTCGGTATCCGTCCCCTGATGGGCCTGCGCCTTGTCCAGCCAGCCGCCCATGGCGCGCAGCATCTGCGTGAAGGTCGGCACCAGAAGCTCATGCAATGACATTTCATCTCTCGTCCGGTTGATCGTCCCCGGACTGTAGCGCCCATGGACCGGCGTCACGCCATCCCGTCGATACAGATACCCTTCTTCCTATCCGAAAGTGATGTGTTCGGTGGAAAATCGTAACCATGGTGTTCGACAGTTTGTGCTATGTAGTCTGTCGGACCCGGTAGACCCGGGCCCTTGATCGGACAACCCCTGAGACGCAAGGCCTTTGCAGATGAAGTATGGCAGCGAATCGAGCAATCTCTCCGGCGCTGGCAAGAGCGAGGTGTCCTCCGCCTTGCAGGAAATCAGCCGTGAGTTGGAAGGCCTGCGGACCGAAATTGAGAAGGTCGGCACGGTGGCGCAGCAGATTGACGCCATCGCCAAGCAGACCAACCTGCTGGCCCTGAACGCCACCATCGAAGCCGCCCGCGCGGGCGAAGCCGGCAAGGGCTTCGCGGTCGTGGCCGGTGAAGTGAAGAACCTGTCGGGCCAGACCGCCGCCGCAACGGCCGAAATCTCTGCCGTGCTGCAGAGCCTGACGAAGCGTACCCAGCATCTGGGCCAGCTGGTCGAGCGCGCCATCACCCACGCCTGATCGCGTGTTGTGACATTAGAAAGGGCGGTGCCGGTGACGGCGCCGCCCTTTGCGTTTTGAATGATGTTCCAAGGTAAAATTTCAGGATCGCACTGATGTCGAACCGCCCCATCCTGATAATCGGCGCTGGCCCTGCGGGTCTGATGGCAGCAGAAATCCTGGCAGGTGCGGGCCACCTCGTGGAAATCCATGACGCCATGCCCAGCCCGGCGCGCAAGCTCCTGATGGCGGGGCGCGGGGGGCTGAACATCACCCATTCTGAACCGCTGGACCGGTTCATCACCCGCTATGGTGCTGCCCGTCCCTTCATGGACCCGCTGATCCGGGCCTTCACGCCACCCGACCTGCGCGACTGGTGCCATGGGCTGGGGGTGGAGACATTTGTCGGCTCCTCCGGTCGGGTGTTCCCGAAAAGCTTCAAGGCCTCCATCCTGCTGCGCGCCTGGCTGCAACGGCTGGACGGGTTGGGGGTGAAGCTGTTCACCCGCCACCGCTGGACCGGTTGGGCCGATGACGGGGCCGTGTCATTTGATACACCGGCGGGTCCGCAGACGGTCCAGGCCGCCGCCACCATCCTGGCACTGGGTGGGGCCAGCTGGCCGCGGCTGGGATCGGATGGTGGGTGGAGTGCGCTGCTGGCGGCGCGCGGTTTGCCGCTCGCCCCGTTCCGCCCGTCCAATAGTGGCTTTGATGTCGCCTGGAGTGCCGGGTTCCTGGAGCGGGCAGAGGGTGAGCCGCTGAAGCGCATCGCCCTGACCTTCAAGGACCGCACCGTTCCCGGTGAACTGGTCGTCACGCGCACGGGGCTTGAAGGTGGGGCGCTTTACGCCCTGTCGGCGCCGCTGCGCGACGCGATTGAGCGGGAAGGAAAGGTGGTGGTGCATCTGGACCTGAAGCCCGACCTGACGGGGCCGCAGGTGCAGAACAAGCTGGCGCGCACCCCGCCCGCCGACAGTCTGGCCAACAAGCTGCGCAAGGGCCTGACCCTGGGGCCGCCAACCGTTGCCCTGATCCGGGAATTCGCAGGCGATGCCGATCTGGGCCGAACCACCAATCTGGCGGCACTGGTCAAGGCCCTTCCGGTGACCCTGTCCGGGCAGCGGGGGCTGGACCGGGCCATCTCCAGCGCGGGCGGCATCAAGCTGTCGGCCCTGGACGGCAATCTGATGCTATCCACACTGCCGGGCGTCTTTGCCTGTGGCGAGATGCTGGATTGGGAGGCGCCGACGGGCGGATACCTGCTCCAGGGCTGTTATGCGACGGCGGTGGCGGCGGCCAGGGGTGTGGAGCGGTTCCTTACTTCCCCGACGACACTGCCCGGCGAAGGCGCCTGATCCCCACCCAGACGGCGGCGACAATGGTCGGCACGGCAATGCCGGTCATCAGCGCCTTGGGCGGCAGGCCGCCAATGGTGGGTAGGCCATCCACCACGTACTTCACCAGCCCCAGCAGATAATAGGAGATGGCGAAGACCGACAGGCCTTCGACCGCTTCCTGAATACGCAGTTGGGTGCGGGCGCGGTGTTCCAGGCTTTTCAGGATTTCGGCGTTCTGTTCCGCCCGTTGCACATCCACACGGGTACGCAGCAGCGAACTGGCGCGGCTGATCCCGGCGGCCAGCTCTCCCTGACGCCGGGCCACCGCCTCACAGGTGCGGACGGCGGGGCGGAAACGGCGTTCCAGGAAGACGCCAAGGCGCTGCAGGCCGGGTATCCGTTCTTCCCGCAATTCCTCCACCCGCCGTTCGACCAGCTCGGCATAGGCGGTCGTGGCCCCGAACCGGTAGCGGCAGCGCACCGACAGGGCTTCGGCTTCTGCCGCCAGACGGGTCAGCGCATCCAGCAGCCCATGTTCTTCCGCTAGATTGCCGCCTAGGGCGGTGCTGGCCACGATGCCTTCCAGCCGCTGTTCCAGGCTGGCCAGTTCCGGCCCTGCCTCCCGCGCCAGGGGCAGGCCCAGCAGCGCGGTCATGCGGTAGGTCTCAATCTCCAGCAGACGCTGGATCACACGGCCGGCATGGCTGGCCGACAGGGCCTTGTCGCGCACCAGGATGCGGGTATGGCCGTCGCTGCCTAGGTGGAAATCGGTCCAGACCAGCGCCTCGCCGCCCGCCACCTCGCTGCCCAGCAGCTCTCCACGAGGAAAAATGGCGGACAGGCTGTCGGGTGTGTGATGCGGGTCGCCATCCGGCTCCAGCCGCAGATGGCAGGCCACCAGACGCGACCCCGGCAGCCGTGAGGTCCAGTCGGCCAGACGCGGGGACAGGGCCGACCAGTCTCCCGCTTCTCCCGGTGCCATGTCGGCGATGGTGATGGCGGTGAATTCGGTATGGCGTTCCCATTTTACGGCGCGGCCATCGACCAACAGCTGCACCTGCCGTAGCTCCGATCCCGGCAGCGGCAGGCCAACATCGCGGCATAGCGCCAGCAGATGGGCATGATCAGCCCCCAGCTCTCCCGTCAGATGCGCCAGATGGGTGATGCGGGCCGGGGTCGTGATCCGCATGTGCGGACGCGCATGCAACTCGTCATTCAGCTGCGTGCGTTGGGGGTGATCCCTTCCGTCGCGCCCATCCGGTGCCATCGCCATGAAGTTCCCCCGGCTCATTATTCTGATTATGGTTAACTATGACGCGGGTGTTGGCGGTGCGCCATGAGACATGTTGGCAAAATGCCCGTCAGGCCCGCACTCCGGAACCGCGTGATGCCGATTGGACACGCGCCCAGAAATGTGCCCCCGTTTGAAACCCGATGGTGCCGGCGTAACCGACCGTTTCAAGACTGTCGCGGAAGATGGTGCCGATGGATTGACGCAGGTCCGCCGACAGCAGCGTCTGGGTGCGGATCATCAGGTCGAAGCGGCCGGGCCAGACCAGCCCATCCAGCTGCATGGGGCCAAGACGGCTGAAATTCAGGTCCAGAAGGAAGCGCTTGGCAGGGCCACGGCCATCGGCCGGCTTCTCCTCTCCCTCCTGATCCGTCGCGCTGCGTACATGTAGCTGCGCGCGCATCACCTGTTCCGGCACGCCGAACGGGATGGGCATGCCGCGCCAGCCATCGGGCGTCGGTTCGGCCGCCTGCCGTGCCGCCGCCTGGAAATCCTCCCGCAACTGGGCCAGCAGGCGGGCGCCGCCACGGCCCTTCAGAATCTCCGTCGCTTCCCCGCCCAGCCAGCCCGACGCATCGCCACCGCGCAGGGCCGACAGGAAGAAGGTCAGGTTGGTGGTCAGGCGCTTGCTGGGCTGTGGCAGGATATTGGCGGCGATGGTGCGGGCCATGGCGGGATCGGCGGCCATCAGGGCCGACATCACCTCCCGCATGGCAGGCCAGTCGCTGCCCTGGCCGGGGTCAAGCGGGGGCAGTATGCCCACCATGTCCCGGTTCTGCGGAATTTCCAGGGCCAGTGTCAGGTTGGTGCCGGGCGGCAGATCGGTACGCGCCCGCAGAACCAGGGTCCCCGCCGGTGTCGTCACCACAGGCTGCCCCTGGCTGGTATTGCCAACCAGGGTGCCGGTAACACTGTTGGCCGGCGCGTCGTCCAGACTTGCCGGGCTTGCCCCCGCCATATCCACCGACAGGATACGCAGTTGCACCGGCTGTCCATTGGGCAGGGGGGCCGGGCGGGGGGACTGTGGGGGTGCTGACGGTACGGTGGGTGGGGCGGTCACCGGGGTTGATGCATCGCCGCGCAGACGCGCGGTCTGGATCGCGGGTTCAGCCTCCGGTGCTGGAACAAGGCCGGGGGTTGCTGTCGCACGGGCCGGTTCGCTGGCGGTCTGGGGCATTGTGGGGGTAGGCGGGCGAGCGGCACCGTTGCCGGGAGACGCGGCGGCGGGCGTGGGCGGGTCGGCGCGGTCCGGCCTGTCCGGCATGGCCGGCGGGCTTGTGGATGGCTGGGCCGCCGGTGCCGGCCTCGCGTCTGGCTGTGTGCCAGCCTGTGTTGTTGCGGGCGCAGTCGGGGGCGATGGCGGCAGGGCGTCACGCGCCCGCGCCACCTGCACCGGCGGGGCCGGGGCCTGTTCCGCCTGACCAGGGATCGGCGGCGGAGAGGGGCGGGCGTCAGTACCGGCGGGAGGTATGGCGGGTGCTGTCGGTTGTGCCGGGCCGCCGGGCACTGGTGCCGGTGGCGCGTTGGGTGTGGGTACTGTTGACGGCGCGGTCGGTGGGGGTGGCGGTTGCGGATCACGCAGCCGTGCCACCTGTATCGCCTGTGGCTGTGGCGCGCCGGGTTGGGCGGGTGTTGGCTGTGGCCGTGTCTGTTCCCCCGTCGGTGGGGCTGTGGGGGGGGATGGTGGCTGTCCGTCCCGGATGCGGGCCAGGGGTATCTCGCTGGTCTCCGATTTCGCTCCGGGTGGCTGCGGCGGCACCGGCGGTGGCGAGGGGGCCTTGCCGGGGACCGGACTGTCGGGGGCCGGGCTATTCGTTGGGGCGGGAGTTGTCGGGGCCTGACCATCGGCGGGTTTTGCTGTCTCTGGAACGGGCGCCGTTGAACCGGGCAGCGGCGGGAGGGTTGGTCCTGCCGGTACGGTCGCGGTCGGGGGGGCTGTGGGGGACTGGGGTGGCGATGGCTGCCGTGCCCGTGCCAATTCCTGCCCCCCCGCAGCGGCGGGCAGGTCGGGCAGGGGAACGCCGGGTGTGGCCGGTGCGGCGGGTCGGGAGGGGGTAGCCGCAGGTTCAGCGGGCCGTCTGCCACCCGTTGGTGCGGGGTTGGGCGTTGGAATCGGTGTCCCCGCCGCCGGCTGTGTCGACGGGGCGGTCGCTGGGGCTGACGGTGCCGCCGACCGCAGCCGCGCTTCCGTCACCGGTGGCTGTTTCGATGAAGGGCTGTCCAGGTCCTGGAAGGAGAACAGGCCGGATGAGGGGGTGGTGGGGATGTTGTACCGCGCCAGACGGGCCAGACGCGCGGCGTCCGGGGCGGGTGGCGTTGCCGGCCTTTCCGCTGTGGGTGCCGGGGGCTGGTCCGGCGTATCGCTCGGTGCCGGTGTGGGTTCCGGCGATGACGGGGCGGCAACACCAGGCTTCGCCACGACCGCTGGCGTATCACCCAACAGGGCGGTCAGAGGCGGCAAGGAGGCCGAGCTGGGAAGCGGCGCCTGCCCCTGGGTCGGCGCGGGGCTGGGCGCGCTGCCTGTGTTGGGGGTGGGCGTCTGGGGTGCGGGCGCGGAGGCCGGTGGGCTTATAGTTTCCGCTGTTGGCGCACCGCCGCCGGGCGCCGGCACCTGTCCTGATGGTGCGGCGGCATTTGCACCGCTGGCGGCGTTGCTGGTGCTGACGGGGGGCGGGGGGGATGGTGCGCGCGGCGTGGCGGCCACGACGATGGCGGCGATGGTGGCCCCTGGCTGGATCTGCGGCAGGGGCTGGGCCGGCGGGGTGGGGGCCGTGGTCTGCGGTGCGGCGGCCTTATCCGTGACCGGATTATTTACCGCCGGGGTCGGCGTCTGTGTCTGCGGTGGGGCCAGGGCGGCGGCGCGGGGCGGGGTTCCCGCCACCTGCGGCGGGATGCGCAGGGTGACGGGGCGGTCGGTGGGCAGTGGGGTTGGCGTTTCCACCGACACATCACCGGCGGCGGTGCGGATGGTGGCCTTGCCATCCTCCTGCGCCACCACCTGACCGGACACCACCAGCGCACGGTCAAGCCCTGCCAGCTTGTCCGGCAAGGCACGGATCATGACATCGGCCAACGGCACCAGACCGGGGCCGGATGGTGCCGGACCGGTCGTGGTCCCGGCCCCTGTCAGGGCGGGGGGAAGGGGGGCGGACATGGGGTCCGGCCCGCCCGATGGATCAACCCGCCGTCAGCTTCTGTGCCAGCGCCATGATGTCGTGCGCTGCGTCTGAGGTGGGGGAACGGACCAGCAGCGGCGTCTGCGTCTTGATGCTTTCGCGCACCTTCATGTCACGGCGGATGATGCCGGCCAGTTGCGGCGACTTGCCAAGGAATTTGCGGCAGGCGGCCAGCAGGGTCTCATACGTCTTGTCGCCCTCGGCCCGCGTCTGCGCCATGTTCACCACGATGCGCAGGTCAGCCATGGGGTTGGCCTGATAAGACAGCTTCAGGAAGGCGTAGGCGTCGGTGATGCTTGTCGGCTCGTCCGTCGTCACCACCAGCGAGATGCCGGCGGGGGCGGTGAAGGTGCGGACATTACGGTCCACACCGGCGCCCAGGTCGATGACGATATTGTCGTAGGACCGGGCAAGATCGGTCAGATCATTGCGCAGCTGGGTCAATTTTGCCGGGGGCAGATTGGCCAGGCTGCCGGACCCGGAACGACCGGCAATGATATCGAACCCACCCTCATTATAGCGGGTGGTGGAACCGGCCAGCGTTACCATGCCGTCGATGACCTGACCCAGGTCCCGCTTGGGCATGAGGCCCAGCTGGATATCGACGTTGGCAAGGCCCAGATCGCCGTCGAACAGCAGGGTCTTGCGGCCCAGCTTGCTCAGCGCGTGCGTCAGGCTGATGGAGAAGAAGGTCTTGCCCACCCCGCCCTTACCGCTGGCGACAGCCAGGATGTTGCGCTGGCGCAGCGGGGTAACATTGGCGGAGGCGGCCATCATCGCGGACAGGTCGTTCATGCGTGGGTCCCCGTTTGCTTGGCTCGCCGCTGTTCGGCTTGCAGTTCCGGCATCATCATCTTGGCCAAAATTGTCGGCGTCAGGGCAGTCAACCCATCGGCAACTTTTGTCGTCGCACTCACATCTGCAAAAGCCAGGCCAGCCTCGTGCGCGGCGGCCAGCAGGCTTCCGTAACGCCTTGCCATGTCCATGCGGGTGGCCAGCAGACGCCTGACCCCGATGGCACGGAAGGCCTTGGCGATCTCCACCGCTTCCACCGGATCAAGGCCGGCGGGCATGACCAGCACCGGTTCCATATCCGTGGCGGTGACGAATTCCCGCAGATCCTTCATATCCTGCGCGCTGTAGGGGTTGCGACCGGCGCTGTCGACCAGCACCTGCTCCATCCCCCGTGACACTTCCACCGCGTCCGACAGGGCCGTCGGATCTTCCACGGTGATCAGGCGCAGTTTCAGCACGCGGGTGAAGGCCTGCAGCTGTTCAATGCCGCCCGCCCGGATCGTGTCGGTCGAAATCACCCCGACGGGACGTTTCTGCAGGGCACAGCGCGCGCACAGCTTGGCGACGGTCAAAGTTTTCCCACCCCCCGGCGGGCCGACCAGCATCAAGGGGCGGGGGGCCTTGCCATCGGGCAGGGGTTGGAAGCTGAAGACGGCGTCCAATGCTGCGGCCATGGCCATCATGGGGTCGCGCGTATCGAAATCTTCCAGACTATCGACCAGCCGCTGATTCAGTTCTGCCGGAACACCATGGCGCAGCAGGGCATCGGCGACGACATCAATGGGTTCCGGGCCTTCCGGTTCCAGAAAGCGCAGGGGATTGGGGGCGGCGACCGGGGCGTGGGTTGCCAGCATGCCCTCATCTTCCTCAATGGCGGCGGTTACGCGGACGCCGACGCCTTCCTCCTCGCGGGTGGCCACGATGATGGCGTCGTCGCCCAGCACCTCGCGGACAAGCCGCATGGCTTCCTGCATGGATGGCGCATGGAACGATTTCAGACGCATGCCGACCCCGCCTTCCCGGCCCTCCAGCCATTGTTGATCCGATGAAACGCCACTATAGCAGCCTTTCCGGCGAAAACCCTATGGCGGTGGAGGATATGTCTCGTCCGCGCCATCATATCTGCCCCAACGTCTTGATCTTGGCCTTGGGATGGATCTCGTTCTGTGACATCACAACCGTGGCCGGACGGAAGCGTTCGATGATGGAGCGCACGAAGGGCCTGATCAGCGGGGAGGTCAGTAGGACCGGCGCCTCACCCTGCATCGCGAACCGTTCGAAGGACTGGCGCACGGCGGTGATGAATTGCTGCAGGCGTGACGGTGCCATGGACAGCTGCCGCTCGTCCCCGTCGCCCACGATGCTTTCCGCGAAGGCCTGTTCCCATTCCGGCGACAGGGTTACCAACGGGATGAAGCCCAGATCGTTGGTATTGCTGTCCGAAATCTGGCGGGCCAGACGGGCGCGCACGTGTTCGGTGATCTGGGTCATGTTGCGGGTATAGGCCGTCGCCTCCGCCACACCCTCCAAGATCGTGGGCAGGTCGCGCACCGACACACGCTCGCCCAGCAGGTTCTGCAACACGCGCTGCAGGCCGCCGATGGTGATCTGGGTTGGGACGACATCGCCCACCAGCTTCTGGTGTTCCTTGCCCATCTCGTCCAACAGCTTCTGCGTCTCCGCGTAGGAGAGCAGGTCGGCCATATTGTCCTTGATGATTTCGGTCAGATGCGTGGTGACGACGGTGGGCGGGTCGACAACCGTATAGCCCTTGAACAAGGCCTCTTCACGGTAGGCCCCGTCGATCCACATGGCGGGCAGGCCGAAGGTCGGCTCCGTCGTTGCCTCACCCGGCAGGCCGATGCGGTCGCCGCGCGGGTCCATGCACAACAGCATGTTGGGCCGCACATCGCCCCGGCCCGCCTCAATCTCCTTGATGCGGATCAGGTAGGTGTTGGGCGGCAGCTGCAAATTATCCTGGATACGGACGGCGGGCATGATAATGCCGATCTCACCCGCCAGCTGCCGGCGCAGGCCCTTGATCTGATCCGTCAGGCGGTGCCCAATCTCTGAATTGATCAGCGACAGCAGGCCATAGCCCAGTTCCAGACGGACAAGGTCGATAGCCAGGGCCGTGGAGATGGGTTCGTCGGCGACAGGGGTGGGGGCGGCGGCCGCAGCGGCCTGCGTCTCCTGCTCCGCTTCCAACGCCTGGCGCATCATCTTGGTTTTCGGCAGGTAATAGGCGGCGGCGGCTAGACCGATGGCCAGCAGGCCGAACGGGATCTTCGGCATGCCGGGCAGCAGGCCGATGGCCAGCACAACGGCCGCCGTCAGGCCCAGGGCCGTGGGGTAGAAGGTCAGTTGCCCGAATACGGCCTTGTCTGTGGAGCCGGTGGAACCCGACTTCGACACCATAAGACCGGCGGCCAGCGAGACCAGCAGGGCCGGAATCTGCGATACCAGACCGTCGCCGACCGTCAGCAGCGTATAGGTCTGGCCCGCCTCCAGGAACTCCATGTCCTTCTGGGCGACGCCGATGATCATGCCGACGATGATGTTCAGGAAGGTGATGACCAGACCGGCCACGGCATCGCCGCGCACGAACTTGGACGCACCGTCCATCGAACCGAAGAACTGGCTTTCATCTTCCAGTTCCTTGCGGCGCGCCCGCGCTGTCGCCTCGTCGATCAGGCCGGCGGACAGGTCGGCGTCGATGGCCATCTGCTTGCCGGGCATGGCGTCCAGGGTGAAACGGGCAGCCACTTCGGCGATACGGCCCGAACCCTTTGTGATGACGCTGAAATTTACCAGCATCAGGATGCCGAACACGGTCACGCCGATGATGAAATTGCCGCCCATGATGAACTGGCCGAACGTCGCGATGACGTGGCCGGCGGCGTCAACCCCCTCATGCCCGTGACCCAAGATCAGGCGGGTCGATGCTAGGTTGAGCGCCAGTCGCAACATGGTGCTGACCAGCAGGATGGTGGGAAAGCTGCTGAACTCCAGGGGCTTCTGGATCGACAGCACCGTCATCAGGATCAGGACGGAGAAGGCAAAGGAAATGGTCAGGCCCACGTCCAGAAGGAAGGTGGGCAGGGGGATGATCAGGACCACCACGATGGCCAGAATGGCAATCGCGAACCCAACCTCGCCGCGTTTCAGCGACTGGCCGATAAGGCGCAGAGCATCCTGGGCGGAGCCTACATTCGTCTGCGGTTGGTCGGTCATGGGCGGTGGTCTTAAATCTCTGTGTCAGGGACGGTTGGGATCAGGCGGTGGCGGTCATCCCACCGCCCGGTCATCCTCCACCCCGCCCGCCGGTGGCGGCACCGCCAAGCCACCCTCGCTATACTCCTTCAGCTTATTGCGCAGCGTGCGGATGGAGATACCAAGGATATTGGCGGCGTGGGTGCGGTTGCCCAGTGTGTGTTTCAGCGTATCGATGATCAGATCGCGTTCGACATCGGCCACGGTACGCCCCACCAGCGCCTGCGTCGCCGACCCGCCGGGCAGGAAGCTGTTGCCGGCATCGGCCACGGGAATGACCGGGGCCGGCGGCGGATAGGGCTGTGGCGCATAAGGCTGCGGCGAATAGATGGACGCGTTGCCATAGCTGTTGGCCGCGCGGGCAGCGGCGGGCATCACCGGCTGCGGCGGGGGTGCCGGCTGATAGGCAGCTGGCTGCGGGGCAGGCGTCGGCGCATAGGTCGGATCGGCACCCGTCAACAGGATGGCGTCGGTCCCGATCTCCGTTCCGCGCGACAGCAGGACGGCGCGATGCATAGTGTTTTCCAGCTCACGCACATTGCCGCGCCAGTGATGCGACTGGAGCAGAGCCATGGCCGCCGGGCCGACAGTGCGTTCCGGCAGGCCGTTGGCCTCGGAATATTTCGTCGCGAAATGCTGGCACAAAAGGGCGATATCGTGTGGACGGTCGCGCAGCGGCGGCAGATGCAGGGCCACCACGTTCAGGCGGAAATACAAATCCTCGCGGAACCGCCCGGCCTTGGCTTCCGACAGCATGTCACGGTTGGAGGTAGCCAGGATGCGGATATCCACCTTCACAGGCGTATTGCCGCCCACACGGTCGATCACCCGTTCCTGAATGGCGCGCAGCAACTTAGCCTGCAGGCGCAGGTCCATTTCCGAAATTTCGTCCAGCAGCAGGGTGCCGCCATTGGCCTCTTCGAACTTGCCGATGCGCCGCGCCACGGCACCCGTGAAGGCACCCTTCTCATGCCCGAACAGCTCGCTTTCCAGCAGGTTTTCCGGAATGGCGGCGCAGTTGACAGAGACAAAGGGTGCGCCCGAGCGCCGGCTCTTGCGGTGCAGATAGCGGGCCATCAACTCCTTACCCGTCCCGCTTTCGCCGGTGATCAGGACCGAGGCATCGGATGGCGCGATCTGATCGGCGAGCGACAGGGTGGCGGCCATGGCGGGGTCGCGACTGACGATGGCGTGGCTCTCCTCCGCCACAGCCTCCAGCACGGCGGCGATCAGGTTCGCGTCGGGGGGCAGGGGGATATACTCCTTGGCACCCGCCCGGATGGCCTTCACGGCGGCCTGCGCATCGGTACCCACGCCACAGGCGACGACGGGAACCGCGAACCGTTCATTCTTCAGGGCGTCGACCAGAATACGCACATCCAGCTTGACGTCGATCATCACCAGATCGGCGCCCTGGCCGGTGCGCAAGGCGTTCAGCGCCCCCTCGATACTATCGGTATGCGCGACCTTCGCCCCCTTTTGCAGGGCGATCTTGCCGGCGGCGCTGATATAGCCTTCGAGTGTTCCCACGATCAGAAGACGCATCGTCCTACCCTTTCACTCACCGGTCCGGTCGTTCAAACGGAAATCATTCATAATTGGTCAGCCGCAGTTCGGGCGGCAGTACCGTATTGATCATCACCTCCAGCCGGCGGGGATTTTCCTGCCGCGCCACCGAACCGGCGGCCAGCAGGTAAAGCCCGTCGACCAGCGCCTCACGTTCCGCATTGCGGTCGATCTTGGCAGCAAGAGGCGAGAAAACCATGGAACCCAGGATGGCCCCGTAAAAGGTGGTGATCAGCGCCACGGCCATGGCGGGACCAACGGTCGACGGGTCCGACAGGTTGCCCAGCATCTGCACCAGACCGACCAGCGTGCCGATCAGGCCCATGGCCGGTGCTACCTCTGCCGCGCGGCGCATCACGGCGGAGGCGGTGCGGGCGCGTGACAGGTTGGCCTCGATCTCCGTGCGCAGGATGCGTTCGGCGTCATCGGCCGGCAGACCGTCGGCGATCAGTTCCACCGCCTTAGACAGGACCGGCCAGGCCTTGGTGCTTTTGGCCAGGGGCTGCAGCGCCAGAGGGCCGCTGCGCCGGGCGAATTCCGCCAATGACAGGGCCGTCTGCGCCGCCGCGCGTGGGTCGGGCGTATTGGCGATCATGGTGGAGGACAGGGCCTTCATCGCCGCCTTCATATCGGGCAGGGAGAAGGAAATGGTGGTGACGGCCGCCGTACCGCCCAGCACGATCAGGATGGAGGGCACATCGACGAACGATCCCAACCCGCCACCACCCATGAACAGGGCGCCGAGCACCAGCAGCAGGCCCGACGACAGGCCCACGATGGTCGCAAGGTCCAGCCGCCGGCGCATGCGCGGCAGCGGCGGCACCTTGGCCGTCGGCATGGGGGCAGGTGCGGGTGCCGCCGCCGCTGCCGGTTGCGGCGGCGGTGCAGGTGGTGTTGTGCGGCTGCGGCTGGGGATGCGGTCGCTCATGCGTTACGCCCGCTCCGTCTTGATGATTTCAGTCATGGTCACGCCCAGCCGGTCTTCCACGACCACCACTTCGCCGCGCGCCACCAGCCGGTTGTTCACATAGATGTCGATGGCTTCACCCACTTTGCGGTCCAGTTCCACCACGGCACCCTTGTTCAGGCGCATCAGGGTGCTTACCTGCATGTTGGTCTTGCCCAGCACCGCGGAAATCTGAACCGGGATGTCGTAGACGGACTCCAGGTCCTTGACGACGGGCAGCGCTTCTAACTCCCCGCCGCCACCGCCGCGGTTATTCTCGAAATCGCTCAGCGACATGTCGTCCTTGGCGGCCATCTCAGCCCCTATCCGCGCCGGTTATGATGTTCAGCATGCTCACAGCGTCACCTCACGTTTAGGTGAGAGGATCGCATCCTTCGGCCCACCAGGGAAATCTGCCAGGACGTCGCCGGCAATACGCTCGATCTCCGTCCATAGCCGCCCGACCTCGCGCTCCGCGCCGCCGGCAGCCCAATCCACCTTCACATCCATCTGGCTCAGCTTCGGGTCGGCCAGGACGGTAACCTGCCCGGCGAAGCCATGGCGAAGGGCCATGTCGTCGATACGTCCGCGCAATTCATCGAACCAGCGTTCATTGACGCGGAAGACCAGCTTTGGTTCTTCCACCAGTTCTTCCATGAAGGCGGCGATCACCACTTCGATCTCGGCCAGACCCTGCCGCTCCACCAGGCCGGGCCACAGCTTGCGCATGATGGCCAGCGCGATGCGGGCGGTGTTTTCCTGCCGCATCTGTGCCTGCGCGTTCTGCACCGTCACAAGCTGCTTCAGGCTGTTCTCCACGCTGCGCAGGGCGTTGGACAGTTCCTGCTGCGCCTCGACCTCCGCCTGCTGCCGGCCCTGCTGGATACCTTCGGCCAGGGCAGCGGTGCGCGCCTGATCCTTGGCCATCTTCACCTGCTGCTGCAGCTGCTCCACGCTGAAGGTGGGCGGTGGCGGCGGGGGCGGTGGGGCAGGCGGCAATTCGGGCTCGGGTTCGGGCGGCGGGGCAGCGGCCTTTGCCGCGCCCCCAAACCCGTCCTCGAAATCCTTTTCGAACAGAAACTTCTGAATGGTTGCCATGCCTCAGAAGCCTCAATTTTCCGTGTAGAGCCAGTTGCGGATGATCGACACAGCCTCTTCGGGGTGTTTTTCCACAATCTCCCCCACCTTGCGCAGGGAGGAGGCGCGGACCCGACCGTCGACACGGTTGATGTCGATCATCTGCTCCAGTTCCTCGTTGGCCTGCGCCGCCTCCATGGCCAGTTCCCGGGCCAGCGCACCGCCACCGGGGCCGGCCAGTTGCGGCACGCCGCTGCCATCGGACAGAAGATCGGGCTCTTCATCCAGCTGCGGCGACCGGTCCAACGCGCGGGTGACCAGCGGCTTGATCACCAGCAGGATCACCAGGATGGCGACGATGGCCAGGATCAGCGTTTCTGCAATGCGGATCACGTCAGCCTTCGGCATGCCGAAGATTGTGTCCTCCATGGCGGCCAGTTCATCCTCCGGCCGCGAGAACTGCATGGAGATCACTTCGACATTGTCGCCGCGTGACGGATCGACGCCGACCGCCGACTGCACCAGCCGTTGCAGCTGCGCCAGTTCGGCGTCGCTGCGCGGGGTGTAGGTGCGGGTGCCATCCTCGGCAGTGGTATAGTTTCCATCCACCAGCACGGCGACCGACATGCGGCGGACCTGACCCGTCTCACGCTCATGCACCTTGGTGGTCTTGGAAATCTCGTAATTCACCGTCTCTTCGGATCGGTTCTTCTTCTCCGAATTGGCACCGGCGATGCTGTTGGCGGCGTCCGCGTTAGGCAGGTTGTTGGCCACGGTGACGGGATCGACGCCGTCGCGGTTGGTGCTTTCGCTGTTCTCCGTCACCGACTGCGTGCCGCGCACCACCTGGCCTTCGGGATCATAGACCTCGCTGTTGGTGGTGATGCGGTCGAAATCCATTTCGACCGAAACCTGCGCCTGCACGCGGCCCTGGCCGACGGAGCGGCCCAGCAATTCCTCGATGGTCTGGGTCAGCTCACGTTCGCGGGCCAGACGCCGTTCTTCCGCGCTGGCGGCCATGGCCTCCGGCGTGTTGGGGCGCAGGCCGCGCGAGAGCAGATTGCCCTTGTCATCCAGGATGGAGACGTTGGCCGGTTCCATCTGCGGTACAGCGGTCGCCACCAGCTGCTGAATGGCCGCGACCTGTTCCTTGGACAGCGGCTTGCCCGGCCGCAGTTTCAGCAGGACAGAGGCCGTGGCCGTCTGTGCCTGCCGCGCGAACAGTTCACGCTTGGGCAGTACCAGATGCACGCGGGCATTCTGCACCTGCTGCAAGGTCTGGATGGAGCGGACAAGCTCACCTTCCTTGGCGCGGAGCTGCTGCATCTGTTGCTGGAAGGCGGTGGTGCCCAGGCCTTCCGGCTGATTGAAAATCTCGTTGCCGACATTGCCGCCGCTGGGGATGCCCTGCTGCGCCATCATCATGCGCAGACGGCCCACCTGCTCGGCCGGCACCTCGATCCGCGTGCCGTCGGGCGACGCCTTGTACGGGATCTGCTGTGCTTCCAGCTGCTGCACGATGGCGCCGCCATCGGCGGGCGACAGGTCGCTGTACAGAAGCGACAGGGTCGGTGTCGACCATTGCCCCGCGAAGAAGACGATGGCGCCGATGGTGACAAGCACGGCTGCCCCGATCCCCGCCAGGCGCAGGGTGCCGAGATTCCGCAAGGTTTGCAGAAACGACTCCACGTGGATCATCTCCTGTCAGGCGAGGGCACTTTGGGGCACAAAATACTAGCGTTTTCCCGCATTTACGAGGTGCTTTGCATCCGGATCGTGAAGATAGGCGGTGTCAACTGGGCAATTTTTGCCCGATTCGCTGGCACTGTGACATGAAAAGCACGCCTCATGCAATGTACAAGAGGGATAGATGCAGGTGGCTTTGCGGAATGCAAAAAGCCCTGCCCCTGTCCCGGTTTGACGGGAAAGAAGCAAGGGCGGTGCCAGGATGGGGGCGTTTCAGGGGTGGGAGAACCATTCCCTGGTCGCGGCATCCGCCGGATAGAACAGTTCTACCCGCAGGTTCTGCAGCCCCGCATCCAGCGGCGTGCCCACCATGGCAATGATGGAGAATAGCGACAGGCGCACCCCATCCTTGTGGAAGCGGGTGTACAGGGTCGGGGCATCCGGCAGCCCGTCCCCAAATGGCGCGCCCAGCGCGGCCAGGGCGGGGTCGGCCAGCAGATCGGCGAACGGGTCTGCGCCCACGGCCTGCACCGGGTCCTCCAGCAAGGCTTCTGCCTTGATGCGGCGGATCATCCAGGCCGCGACCTCGGCCCAGTTTTCCACCATGCCCTGCAAGTCCGGCGACAGCAGCAGACGGACAAGATTGGGATTGGGCATCTGGGCGATGGCCGGACCGGCCAGGAAGCCCAGAAGGCGCTGTGCCCCGGCATTGGCCTGAATCAGATTATAGTGCCGGTCCACGACGACGGCGGGAAAGGGTGACTGCGTTTCCAGCATATGGGTGATGGCGGCCTTCACTGGTGCCATTTCCGGGGCGTCCAGGGGTGAACTGTCCCAGGCGGGGGCGAAGCCGGCGGCCAGCATCATGGCGTTCTGGTGACGCAGAGGTACCGACAGGGCCGTGGCCAGTTGCAGCACCATCCCGCGGGAGGGCCGCGACCGCCCCGATTCCAGGAAGGACAGATGCCGCTGGCTGGTATTGCAGCTCAGCGCCAGATCCAGCTGGCTCAACCCCCGCGAGGCGCGCCAGCGCTTCAGCAACGGGCCGAAAGCCTCGGCATTGTTGATGCGGCGGCGGGGTGCGGGCTGGCGGGCGGGGCTGGACATGGGGCACCTGTGTGGTCGTGACCCCGCCCTTTTCCCATGCGCTATAGGGCCTGTCGATTACATCACAGGTAATGAACGCCGACAGGCTCGCCATCCGCGACCCATCCGCGCTAAGGTCGGGCACCTGTCCCGCCGCCGGAAGCCTGCCGCCCCATGTCCGCCGATCCCGGTTTCATCCATCTGCGTGTCCATTCTGCCTATTCGCTGGCCGAAGGGGCGATCAAGACCAAGGAACTGGTGAAGCTGTGCAAGAAGCACGGCTATCCGGCGGTGGCGGTCACCGACACGGGCAACCTGTTCGGCGCGCTGGAATTTGCAATGGCAGCGTCCGACGATGGCATTCAGCCCATCATTGGCTGTCAGGTGTGGGTCACCCCGTTCGGGCCGCAGAAGAAGGTGGCGGGCCGCGTGCTGGGCCCCGGTGCCGATCAACTGGTCCTGCTGGTGCAGAGCGAACAGGGCTACCGCAACCTGATGCGGCTGGTTTCCGTCGCCTTCATGGAGACGGAAACGGGTCTGCTGCCGCAGGTCTCGCTAGAGAAGATGGAGGGGCTGACCGATGGCCTGATCTGCCTGACGGGCGGGGTGGGCGGCGGCTTGAATCGTCTGCTGCTGGACGGGCAGAAGCCGCACGCGCTGGACCTGCTGGAACGGCTGAAGGCCCTGTTCCCGGATCGGCTCTATATTGAGCTGATGCGCCATGTGGAGGGGCCGCTGGCCCAGGCGGAGGATAAGGTGGAGGCTGATCTGATCGATCTGGCCTACGCGCATGACATCCCGCTGGTGGCCACCAACGATGCCTATTTCGCCGACGCGTCCATGTATGAGGCGCACGACGTGCTGCTCTGCATCGCCGACGGGGCCTATGTGATGCAGGAGGAGCGCCGCCGCGTTTCCCCCCATCATTATTTCAAGTCACCGCAGGAGATGCGCGAGCTGTTTGCCGACATCCCGGAAGCGGTCGACAATAGTGTGGTGATCGCCCGACGCTGCGCCTACATGCCTCGCAAGGTGAACCCAATCCTGCCGCCCTTTGCCAGCGCCAATGGCAGGGAGGAACCGGACGAACTGCGCGCCCAGGCCCATGATGGCTTGACCTACCGCCTGAACAAGTATGTCTTCACCAGCGGCATGGGTGTGGAAGAGAAGGAAAAAATCGAGAAGGAGTACCGGGCGCGCCTGGATTTCGAGCTGGAAACCATCATCAAGATGAAGTTCCCCGGCTACTTCCTCATCGTCTCGGACTTCATCAAATGGGCCAAGGATAATGGCATTCCCGTGGGGCCGGGGCGTGGTTCGGGTGCCGGCAGCCTTGTCGCCTGGTCACTGCTGATCACCGACCTTGATCCCATCCGCTACGGCCTGCTGTTCGAACGCTTCTTGAACCCTGAACGCGTGTCGATGCCCGACTTCGACATCGATTTCTGCCAGGATCGCCGTGAAGAGGTGATCAAGTATGTGCAGCAGAAATACGGGTACGACAAGGTCGGACAGATCATCACCTTCGGTAAGCTCCAGGCCCGCGCCGTGGTGCGCGACGTGGGCCGCACCTTGCAGATGCCCTATGGTCAGGTGGACCGTATCTGCAAACTGATCCCCAACAACCCTGCCAATCCCGTCACCTTGCAGCAAGCGCTGGATGGCGAGCCGCAATTGCAGGAGATGAAGCGCGGGGATGAGAATGTCGCCCGTCTGCTGACCATTGCGCTGCGTCTTGAGGGGCTGTATCGCCACGCCTCCACCCATGCTGCCGGCGTGGTGATCGGTGACCGACCGCTGGATCAGTTGGTGCCCATGTACCGCGATCCGCGGTCCGACATGCCGGTCACCCAGTTCAACATGAAATATGTGGAACTGGCCGGTCTGGTGAAGTTCGACTTTCTGGGTCTGAAGACGCTGACAGTGTTGAAGACCGCTGTGGACCATGTCCGCGATCTGGGGCCGGAACTGGACCTGCTGGACCTGGATATGGAGGATCAGAAATCCTATTCGATCCTGGGCCGGGCGGAGAGCGCCGGTATCTTCCAGCTTGAAAGTTCGGGCATGCGCGACGTTCTGCGCCGCATGAAACCCAACCGGATCGAGGATATTATCGCGCTGGTGTCGCTGTACCGTCCCGGCCCGATGGACAATATCCCCAAATACATCAAGGTGAAGTTCAAGCAGGAAGCACCCGATTACATGCACCCGGCCCTCCAGCCCATTCTGGAGGAAACCTTCGGCATCATGGTCTATCAGGAACAGGTGATGCAGATCGCCCAGGTCCTGGCCGGTTACTCACTGGGCGGCGCTGATCTTCTGCGCCGTGCCATGGGTAAGAAGATCAAAGAGGAGATGGAGAAGGAACGGGCCAAGTTCATTGCCGGTTCGGCGGAAAAGCTTGCCGTGCCGGAGGAACAGTCGGGCCTGATCTTTGATCAGGTGAACAAGTTCGCGGGTTACGGCTTCAACAAGTCGCACGCCGCCGCCTATGCCCTGGTCGCTTATCAGACGGCCTTCATGAAGGCTAATTACCCGGTCGAGTTCATGGCGGCCACCATGACCTATGATATGGGCAATACCGACAAGCTGAACCAGTTCCGCCAGGAACTGGTTCGGTTGGGCATCCGGCTGCTGCCGCCCGATGTCAACGCGTCGGAGCCACGCTTTCGCGTGGAAAAGCTGGCCGATGGCAGCCGGGCCGTGCGCTATGCCCTGGCCGCCGTGAAGGGCGTGGGCCAGCAGGCCATGGAAATGGTGGTGCGCGAACGCGCCGCCAACGGTCCCTTCAAGGACATTTTCGATTTCGCGCGGCGCGTGGACAGTTCGGCGCTGAACAAGCGCATGCTGGAAAAACTGGTCTGCGCCGGCGCCTTTGACAGTTTGAACCGCAACCGACAGCAGCTTTTTGCGGGCCTGGAAACCGTGGTCCGCTACGCCCAGGCAGAGGCGCAGCAGCGGGAAAGCGGCATGGCCAGCCTGTTCGGCGGGTCGGAGGCGATGAAGGCCCCGGACCTGCCCAAGGTGCCAGACTGGGACCCGCTGGAACGGCTGCGGCATGAGTTTGAGGCCATCGGCTTCTACCTGTCGGCCCACCCGCTGGACAGTTTCGGGCCGGCCATGACCCGTATGAAGGTGGTGAAGTTCAGCGAACTGCCGCGTCTGATGCGGGATGCGAAATCCACCCGCTTCAAACTGGCCGGTATTGTCGTTGCCAAGCAGGAACGAACCGCCAAAAGCGGCAACCGTTTTGCTTTCGTAACGCTATCAGACGCGTCCGGTGTTTATGAGGTCACGCTGTTTGCCGAAACCCTGGCGCAGAGCCGGGAGATGCTGGAGGCCGGACGTGCGGTGCTGCTGTCGGTCGATGCACAGAAGAATGGCGAGGAAATGCGCCTGACCTGCCACGGCGTTCTGTCGCTGGAAGATGAGGTCGCGAAGAGCGCCGCCGGCCTGCGCATCCTGTTGGATGATGTGAATGCCGTTCCGGCCATCAAGACCACCCTGGGCCGCCTGCCGCCGGGCCGGGGCAAGGTGACGCTGGCCGTGGAACTGGACGCCCTGCGCGAAGTGGAAATCGCCATTCCGGGTGCCGTTTCCATCAATGCCGCCAGCCGGGGGGCGTTCAAGTCGA
Source organism: alpha proteobacterium AAP38 (assembly GCA_001296005.1). Lineage (GTDB taxonomy): Bacteria > Pseudomonadota > Alphaproteobacteria > Azospirillales > Azospirillaceae > Niveispirillum. Next base: position 235,208 of record LJHR01000009.1, read on the forward strand.
TCCCCGGTGTTATCGAGGTTCAGGAGCTTTGATCATGACGACCCCCAATCCCCAGGCGGCCCCAGGCCGGACCTTCACGGGCACGGCCAATGCCGACCGTCTGACCGGCACGGCGGATGATGACACGCTGAATGGCGGGGCCGGCAATGACACGCTGGACGGGGGGGCGGGCAACGATGTGGTGGTTTTCGACCACCTGTCCACCGTCAATAACGGTTTGACCATCGCCATCACGACCGACCGGATCACGGTCACGGGTGGAGAAGTCGATACCCTGACCAGTATTGAGCAGGTGAACCTGACCGGCACCCGGTTCAGCGATGTGATCACCGGCAGTGACCGTCCCGAACGTCTCGACGGGTCCACGGGGGCCGATACGATCAGTGGCGGCGGTGGCAACGATACGATCATCGGCGGCGGCAACCTGGACCGGCTGACCGGTGGGGCGGGGCAGGACCAGTTCTGGTTCTATGGGCCGGACACGGGCGGTTATGATCTGATCACCGATTTCGGGACCGATGATGTCCTGGTCTTCCACAATAATGTCGGCGGCCAGACCGTTGTCATGCCTATCACCAGTGTCGCGGTTGGCAGCGGGTCCGGCCTTCTGGCGGGGCAGGCACATGTGCAGGCCATCACGGGCGGGGTCCGCGTCTATGTGGGGCAGGATGCCACGGCGGGTTTCGACATGGCGGTCGATCTGTCCGGCAGTTTGACCCTTGCTGATTTCGAAGCATCGGCCAGCGGGCAGATGCGCTTGGTCACCGCGCGGACCGTGAACGGCACGGCCAATGATGATGTGCTGCGCGGCGGTCTTTTCGACGACACCCTGTCTGGCGATGCCGGGGAGGATAGTCTGGTGGGTGGTGCCGGGTCGGACCGGTTGGACGGTGGCACTGGCGTCGATGCGGCCGGTCTGAAGGCCAGCTTCGCCAATGTCACCATCACGCGGCAGGCGGATGGCAGCGCCCTGATCAGCACCCAGGAGAATGGCCTGACCGTCACCGACCGGCTGACCAATGTCGAACTGCTGTACCTGTCCGACCGCGTGGTCCTGCTGACCCCGGTGGGTGGTGAGGCACCCAGCACCAGCCTGCCCCTGGGCTTCAACGAGGCGCAGTATCTGGCCGCCAATCCCGATGTTGCCGCCGCCGTTGCCGATGGCCGCTTCGCCAACGGCTGGGTCCATTTTCAGGCCTATGGCTATGCCGAGGTGCGGACCACCAGCAGCCTGTTCGATATCGACTGGTATCTGGCGCGCAACCCGGATGTCGCGGCGGCCGTTACGCAGGGAACCATGACGGCGCTGAGCCATTTCATGGCCTATGGCTGGCGTGAAGGGCGTGATCCGTCCTCTGCCTTTGATACCAGCGCCTATCTGGACCGTTACAACGATGTGAAGGCCGCCGGCATGAATCCGCTGGTCCATTACGTCGCCTGGGGACAGGCGGAGGACCGGATCATCAATGCTGCGGATGCAGGGTGGCTTGGGTAGGCGCGAAACGGAGCAGTCATCCTGTTTTCTGCACGCAGGGCGGCCAAAGGTCGTACCTCCTATGTTGCGATAGGATTTAAGATTGTTAGTAGTTATAAAGTTGGTGAACAGGCTTTCTTTTATGGAGTGCGGCCTTGTCCACCAATCAACAGGGAACCGCCGGCGATGACACCCTGACCGGTACGTCTGGGAATGACACGTTGGTGGGATTGAACGGCAATGATGTCCTGCGCCCTGGTGACCGTGGGGATGATGTCATTGATGGTGGGGCGGGCCTGGATACGCTTGAACTGCCGGCCAGCGGCTTTGCCCTGAATTCGCGTGTCGATGCGTCGGGCCTTCTTCTGGGTGTCGATATCCAGGTGTTCGGTCAGCCCGACCGGTTGATCACCACCACGGGCGTTGAGCGGATTGTCATCGGCGATGCCATTTATCGCTATGCCTACGCCACCTCCGGCAATGACCGGATCGTCGGGGAGGCGGGGGCCGTCAACCGCCTTTGGGGCGGTCCGGGGGCCGATCACCTGACGGGCGGTAATCTGGCCGACGAACTCTATGGCGGTGACGGTGCCGACAGCCTTTATGGCGGTGCGGGCGAGGATACGCTGACGGGGGGCAAGGGCAATGATCTGCTGAATGGCGGTGCCGGCGACGATCTGGCGGTTTTCAGCTATGCCGACGCCACGGCAGGTCTTTCCATCTCTATTGACGCCCTGAATGTCCGGGCGGGCACGCAGGAGGTGGATTGGCTGTTCTCGATTGATCGGATCAATCTTACGGGCACTGCCTTCAACGATACGATCACCGGCAGCAGCCGGCGCGAAACCCTGTCGGGCGGGGCGGGTGACGATGTCATCCGTGGCGGTGGCGGGGATGACGTCATCGCCGGCGGCGCGGGCCACAACACCCTCTGGGGTGGGGCCGGAAGTGACCAGTTCACTGTGGGTGGGACGGGTTCCACCAATCTGGTCATGGATTTCACGGTGAATGACCGTCTGTCGCTGCTGCGTGCCGACGGGGCCGGGACCTTGGCCATTACCTCCTATGTGGCAGGCAACGGTGACGAGCTTGGCCTGGGTGCCGTGCGGTACCAGGATTTAGGCAATGGTCTTGTGCGGCTGCATGTCGGCGCGGATGATGTCGCCGGCGCCGATTACACGATCGACCTTGCCGGTCTGGGCACCGGTGCGCGGTTGGCCCGGACTGACTTTCAGACACCGCATATCCTGCAATTGAGCGGCTATTCCATCAATAACGGCACTGCCAACGCTGATTACTTCACCGGCGTCACAGTCATGCGCGGTGGCGGGGCCGGCAATGATCTCTACCAGGGAAGTGCCGGTGTTCAGGCCGTGGTGATGGGGGCGAGCTTCGCCGATATCACCATTCAGAACCAGGGCAATGGCGCCTTCCAGGTGTTCGACAGCCGTGCCAATGGCCAGGGGGTCGACACGCTCTACAATGTCGAACTTCTGATCCTGTCCGACCGGGTGGTGCAACTGGCCGATCCGCAACTGCTTTCCTCCATCGGTTCGACCCGCGTGGATGAGGCCTGGTACCTGTCCAGCAATACCGACATCGCCGAAGCTGTGGCCGCCGGCTGGATCAGCAGCGGTGCCGATCACTACGCCCGATATGGTCAGGCCGAAGGACGCCAGCCCAACGCCCTGTCGGACAATCAGGGCAAGGCCTACAGCGAATCCGCCTATCTCGCGGCCAACCCCGACATCCGTGACGCGGTGGCCAAGGGCTGGTTCGACAGCGGTTACGACCATTATCTGGTCTATGGAAGGGCAGAGGGGCGGCTGGCCTATCCCAGCCAGTCGCTGCTGCGGCTTGGGTTCGATGATGCGGCCTATCTTTCCGCCAATCCCGATGTCGCTCTGTCGGTGTCACGCGGTGAATATGCCAATGGCTATGAGCACTACGCCCGCTTCGGTGCCGCGGAGGGGCGCAGCCCCAACGCCTTCTTCGATGCCACCTGGTATCTGGCCCGCAATCCCGACGTTGCCGCCGGCGTGGCCCAGGGCAAGGTGGCCAGCGCCATCGACCATTACCTGCTCTATGGCTGGCGGGAAGGGCGGGACCCGTCCGCCTATTTCGATACCGGCGCCTATCTGGACCGCAATGCCGATGTCGCGTCGGCGGGTATGAACCCGCTTCTGCATTTCCTGGGCTGGGGACAGGCGGAAGGCCGCATCGCGAGCGTGGCCGATCTCTCCCTGTTGGGCTAACAGGCTTGCCATTCCATCCCGTGTTTCCTACGGTGCGCGTGCAGGGGTGCAATACCTGGAACGTCTCATCGTTCCGGGCGCGGGTGGATTGCGATGAGCGTGTTAGCGGCGGCTGTGGCCGGCTCCGTCATCAATGGCGGCAACTTCAACGACAACCTGAACGGCACCACGGGCAATGACACCATCGACGGCGGGGCCGGCGATGACATCATCAATGCCGATGCCGGTGAGGACAGTGTGCTGGGCGGTGCCGGCATCGATGAACTGCATGGCGGGCCGGGGGCAGACTTCCTGTCGGGCGGGATCGGCGACGATGTGCTGGAAGGCGGTGCCGGTGACGACACGCTGGATGGCGGCGATGGCGATGACATTCTCTATCACCGCATCCAGGCGACGACAGCGGCGGCACCGCCGGTCGTCATTGGCGACACGACCCTGACCAGCGATCAGGGAACCGACATCCTGCGCTCGATCGAGCGGGCCTGGATCGAGGGTTCGGCCTTTGGCGACAATGTCACCGGCTCCTGGCGGCAGGAGGTGATGTTCGGGGGTGACGGCGCCGACACGCTGATCGGCGGTGGTGGCAATGACACCCTGATGGGGGGCAAGGGCGCCGACATCCTGACGGGTGGCAGCGGCCAGGACGTGTTTGAATTCCATGCACAGGAATTCGACACGGTGGATACGGTCACCGATTTCGCCATGGGCGATCTGCTGACCTTCCTGACCTATCCCACGGGCAGCCCTTATCTGGCGGTAAAGGCCATCGGCGCCATCGCGCAGGGCAATGGCACCGGTCTTCTGGATGGTCAGGTGCATGTGCAGGCGGTTGCCGGTGGCGTGCGTGTCTATGTGGGGCTGGACAGCAAGGCCGGCTTTGATGCCTCCGTCACCCTGACCGGCAACTATGATCTGTCGCGCTTCATCTCCACCGGCTGGGGTATCGGATACCGCACCACCGACATTCCGGCGGGTACCTCTGGCAACGACCTGTTGGTCGGCTCTGACTATGGCGACACGTTGCGCGGTGGGGCTGGTGACGACCGTCTGGTCGGCGGCGGTGGGCCGGACCTGCTGGATGGCGGGTCGGGCGTGGATGCGGTGGGCCTCAATACGACCCTGGATCAGCTGTATCTGGCGCGCATGGTCAATGGCTCCGTCGCGATGGGCGTGAAGGCCTGGGGCGATCCGGTGGTCAGCGAACTGGCCAATGTTGAATTCCTGTACCTGTCCGACCGCGTCCTGCTGCTGACAGTGATGGAACAGGCGGTCTCCGCCAATCTGCCGCTGGGCTTCAGCGAACAGGGCTATCTGGCCGTCAATCCCGATGTGGCGGCGGCGGTGACGGCGGGCGTCTTCGCCAGCGGCTGGCAGCATTATCAATATTACGGGCAAATGGAAGGCCGCAGCACCACGGCCCTGTTCGATACCAACTGGTATCTGACCCAGAATCCCGATGTCTCCGCCGTGGTCGCGGCGGGCGGGATGACGGCCATGGGTCATTTCATGACCTATGGCTGGCGCGAGGGGCGCGACCCGTCGGCGGCCTTTGATGTCAGCGCCTATCTGGAACGCCACACAGATATCGCGGCGGCGGGCGTCAACCCGCTGGTCCATCTTCTGGGTTGGGGGCTGGCCGAAGGGCGCATCTTCACATCAGCCGATCAGGGCTGGATCGGCTGAAACCACGTTTGACGTTCAGGAGTTGTTTTGATGACCAAGCCCATGTGGGATCTTGAAACGCCGCGCGGGCGTATTTTGCCGGCGGCGCTGGCTGGCCTGTTGCCGGTTATCGCTGGTCTCGCCGCTGCCGCATTTGTGTTCATCGGGCCGATGTTGAACGCTTTGGAGCGTGACCAGCGCGTATTGAGCGCATCTGCGGAAATCCGCTCGACCAGCCGGGCCCTGCAGCGCGATATCTTGCTGATGATTTTCGATGCCGACAGCCGCGAGAAGACCGGTGGACGGCTGGATGCGCGCGTTCCGCAATTCCGCGCTATGGCTGTTGAGCTGGAACAAGCGCTGTCGCCGGTTGATCTGGAGAAAGCTACCCGTCTGCGCGTCACGCATGAGGCGTTAGCTGATGGTTTCGCCGCCGTTATCGCCTCTGTCCGGTCCGGCGCATCGACAGCTGACAGCTGGGCTGTGCAACAGGAAAGGGTGCTGGCGAATGAAATCCCGGCAGCTCGGAGCAATGACCCGGTGGTCGCCGAGTATCAAGCGCGGGTAGCCGCCACGACTGGAGACCTGCGGGCCATGTTCTGGATGGTCGCAGCAATGTCTTTGATATTGTTCGGCCTTGGCATTGCAACGGCGACGGTTGTCCTGCGTCGTTAATCACGATGCGGGCACCCCGGAATAGTGAGAAGACCAGATTGCTTAAGCCATAAGGTATCTCCAGAATATCAAATGGGGGCAATTCTAAATAAATTGCCCCCTTAATGAAATTAGTATAACAAGAATTTTTGGTGAAATCACCAAAATGTTAAAATGGCACCTAAAGTCATATATATAGCGGTAAATACTTACAACTATTTACACTCATTCGTTTGCTGTAACTAGTGATAACAATGCTCCAAACCATAATGTTTGGAGAAATCTGCCATGACCATCGTTTTTTCTACGCGCCCTGCGGCGATTCCTGGCCAACTGCCGATCCTCACGATCACCGGCTCTGAAGCTGGACAGCTATTCGTGACCTTGTCGAACAGCCGGCCGTCCGCCACCTTGAATGGCCGGGCCTTGGAGATGCCTTCTGGTGTGACCGTATCCGGTGTTGATGCATCCGGGTTGGCATTGGCCACGTTGGTGATCGTCGGCGGCGAGGAGGCTGAATATCTGCAAGGCACCTACCTTGCTGACCAGATATCGGGCCGGGCGGGGGCTGACTCCATTCTGGGCGGTGATGGTGCCGACCGCTTGTTCGGCGCGGGAGGCGACAGCCTGGTCGGCGGTCCCGGTAGCGATGTATTCATCCTCGGCGGCGTCGGAGGATCCGGACAAGTCAGTATCCAGGACATCCAGTCCGGTGACCGGTTGGAGTTCTATCGCACCGACAATGGTGTGGCTCTGGATACGACCGTTATTCGTGCTGGTGATGGTGTCGGACTCGGGCTGGGGGAAATCAGTTACGAACTGCAGACCAATGGCACGCTGCGCTATTACGTGGGCACTGATACGACTGCCGGATCAGATATCATTCTGGATATGGCGGGCATCGGGCGGATCAATGGATTCGCGCGTGCTTCCGGTGATGCGGTCAACCAACGCACATTCACGGGCGATACTGTAGCCAGCTTCACCGGCACGACAGCGGCGGAGATTCTGGCGCCCGGTGACGGCAGCCATCCGCGTGGCAATGGCACCTTCAATGGATTAGGCGGGAATGACATCATTCGAGGTGGGCGCGGTACCGATACGGCGGTGATGTCAGCGCAATTCGCCAATATCACGATCAATGCGGCACTTGGCGATATCTACACAGTCACCGACAATCGCGATGGCGGCCAGGGGAGTGATCGGCTGGAACAGGTTGAACTGCTCCGGCTCGACGACCGCGTGGTCCTGCTGAACGCTCCGAGTGTGTTTACCGGTAAGGAGGGGGCGGCCTTCAATAACAGTTGGTATCTGTCACATAATTCCGATGTCGCCGCCGCCGTGAAGGCCGGACAGTTTTCAAGTGGTCTGGAGCATTACAATCAAGTCGGGCGGGCGGAAGGCCGGCAGCCCAACCAGATCAGTGATGCCACCGGCAAACCGTTCAGCGAATCCCACTATCTGAGGGCCAATACCGACGTCGCCAAGGCCGTGGCGGAATTCCAGTATGGCAGCGGCTATGACCACTATCTGCTTCATGGCAAGGCCGAGGGACGTGTGGCATTCCCCACATTGGATATGACGCGGCTCATCTTCGATGAGGTGGGGTACTTGAAGGCGAATACCGACGTGGCCAACGCTGTGACGAAAGGTGAGTTCGCTACAGGCTATGAACATTTTGCTTTGTATGGACTGCGAGAGGGGCGTGACCCCAACGCGTTGTTCGATTCCGATTGGTATTTATCCAAATATGCCGACGTCGCCCGCGCCGTATCCAATGGTGAGTTTGCCAACGCGGTGACGCATTTCGTCGAATTTGGCTGGCAGGAAAATCGGGATCCGTCAGCGGCATTCGACACCAGTGCCTATAGATTGGCGAATGCCGGTGTGTTGACTGCGGACACAAATCCCCTGCGGCATTACCTGGAAACGGGCTATTTCGAAGGCCGCGTGATCGTCGCAGATCCCGCCTGGTTTTTGTAATCCACTTTGTGTTTCCTCAAGCGTCGGGCCGGCAGTCACCGGCCTCCAAACCGCCAAGGGTCAAAAACCCTCGGCGGTTTAGTATAATACCAGCGGCTTGAAATACTGACTCATCAGCATTTCAAGCTTTGACGGCATGGGCCGCAGCCGCGCCAGTCGGCGCGGGTACCACCGGCCAAGAATTTTGACCGGGGGTATAACACCCGTGCTGGTGCTCCCTGGCCGAAAGCCTGGGAAACCTCAACGCGCGCCTTTCATGCCGGTCGATGTCCGCTCAGCAGTTCCACGGCATTCGCCAGCACGCGCCCGTCACTACGGGCATAAAGCGTGGTGGCGCGGCCATGGATGACGCTGCCCGGTGTCAGCCGCAGCAGGCGTGACAATTCGTCATTGGCAACCAGACGCAGGAAACCGGCTGGCTGGCTGCGGAAGGACACGCCGCAGGCCGACAGAATGGCGCCGAACGGAATGCGCCGCTGGCGCACCGCGAATAGGGCGCCGGCGGGCAGGGCACCCAGACGGATCTCAATCAGGCCCAGTTCGGCCGGTATACCGCTGTCCGCGCCCGACAACAGCACATGGCGACGGAGCAGATCGTCCGTCTCCTCCGTATGCAGAACCGAGAGGCGCATCTGTTCGCCCCAGAAGGCTTCCAGGGTCGCCGTCATGCCATGATCATGCACCAGCAGCCGGCGGGGCACGTCAGGCAGACCGTCAGCCTCCAGCCATAGCGGCGGCGACGGGTCGTGGCCCGGCGATAGCTGGCGCAGGAAACCTGTCAGCAGGTCGGGCGAGGCATCGGTCGGTCGGGCTGTGACGGTCATTCTTACGGTGCTTGGCATGCCGGGAGCGTGGTCTGGGCCGCGCGGGGCGGACCATAGCCACCCGCCGGGCGATTGCCAAGGCATGGCGGACCTGCACCACCAAGGATCGTGATAATGGCTCCTTCGCGCCACCATTCCGCCACAGCATGGCACCAAAAGGTTAAGTCTCCTTAACCCTTCTGGATGAGCCCATGCGCCTCTCCCTGTCCGCTGCCGCCCTGACCCTGCTGTGTCTGACCGGTGCCGGTGGTGCCCAGACCGTACCGGCTGACTACGCCACCCTGGTGGAGCCGGTTGACCGCAAGGATGCAGCCGAGGCCCCGTTAAAGGCGCGATTGGCCGCCAATCCGGCTGACCGTGACGCCGCCCGGGACCTGCTGCTGGTCTATCAGCGCTTTGGCGATGTCGAGGCCGGCCTGCCCCTGGGTGCCCGGCTGGCGGCGGAGGCACCGGATGACAGGCAGGTGCTGGAAGCGCGGATGGTGCTGGCCACCCGCCGTATCACCGATGCTTCGCTGTTCTCCAAGAAGTCCGCCGCTGCCGACCTTCTGACCCTGTGCGAGGGGGAGAGGGCGCGTGATCCGCGCAGCGTTCCCGCCATCAAATGCATCGCGCAGTATCACCTTGTTGCGCCATCGATTGTGGGGGGTGACAAGGTAAAGGCAGAAGAGGCGATCAAGGCGATCCAGCCGCTGGACGAGGCACAGTATGCATTGCTGCGCGCGACTCAGGCGCTGAGTGACGAGAATGAAGCCTCGGCAAAGACGCTGCTGAAGGAAGCGACGGCGAAGCTGACCGATGCCTCTGAACTGGCCGGTGCCGCGGTCGGCCTTGGGCGGCTGGGTGAAACTGACGCGGCCTTTGCGGCGCTGGACAAGGCGGTGTCGTTCGACCCCGCCGATCCGTTCACCCTCTATCAGCGGGGCCGCGCCTCAGCCTTGGAGAACCGGAACCTGGAGGCGGGCCGCGACTCGCTGCTGCGCTTCCTGTCGGGTTCGGCCTGGATCGGCGGTACTAACTACCGCGCGCCCGCCCATTGGCGTCTGGGCATGATCTATCAGGCGATGGGGGATAAGGTGACGGCGGAGAAAGCCTATAAGCGTGCCCTGGAGCTGGAGCCTAAGCATAAGGAGGCGCAGGCTGCCCTGAAGGCCCTGAAAAGTGCGGGTTGAGGCTTGAAAAGCCCCCGCCATGCGGAGATGAAGGGGGAGGGCGTGCGCAAAACGCGGCCGGGTGGGGTTGCAATGCGGCCCCGCCTGCGCTATTCCACCGCCCGTCGTTAATCCCACACGTGGGCTTGCGGTGTGTTGGCTTTTACCCGGACGCTAGTTGTTCGGGTGTGCCATCCCATCGATCCGGTGTTCGGCGGGCATGATGCCCAATGGACATTGCTCACGGAGGCCAAACCGGAAAAGGAAGTTTTCCATGGCAATGCCGACCTTTACCATGCGTCAGCTCTTGGAAGCTGGCGTCCACTTCGGTCACCACACCCGTCGCTGGAATCCGAAGATGTCCACGTACATCTTTGGTGCCCGCAACGGCGTGCACATCATCGACCTGGAACAGACCGTTCCGCTGCTGCACCGGGCCATGCAGGCCGTGCGTGACGTCGTCGCCGGCGGCGGTCGCGTCCTGTTTGTTGGCACCAAGCGCGCCGCGCAGGAGCAGGTTGCTGCTTCCGCCAAGCGCTGCGGCCAGTACTATGTGAACCACCGCTGGCTCGGCGGCATGCTGACCAACTGGAAGACCATCTCCCAGTCGATCCGCCGCCTGAAGGACATGGACGAGGCGCTGTCTCATGGTGAAGGCTCCGGCCGCACCAAGAAGGAGCTGCTGAACATGACCCGCGACCGCGATAAGCTGGAGCGCGCGCTGGGCGGTATCCGTGACATGGGCGGCCTGCCCGACCTGCTGGTGATCATCGACACCAACAAGGAAAGCCTGGCCATTCAGGAAGCCAACAAGCTGGGTATCCCGGTCGTTGCCATCCTGGACAGCAACAGCTCCCCCGACGGCATCACCTTCCCGGTTCCGGGTAACGACGACGCCCTGCGCGCCATCGAGACCTATTGCGAACTGCTGAGCGGCGCCGTCCTGGACGGTCTGCAGGCTGAGATGTCGGCTGCCGGCATCGATGTCGGCGCCCAGGAAGTCGCCCCGGAAGAGGCCCTGCCCGCCGAAGCGGCCGTCGAGGCCTGAGTTTAAGGTGCGACGGCCGGGCCGCATCCGCTTCGGGTGCGGTCCGGCCGTTGTGCTGTCCGGGCTTGGCGCGAAACCGCCATGACCCTGTGGTAAAAGATATCCCGTCACACCCCGACGATTTGAGAGAGGCGAAAATGGCCGAGATCACCGCTGCCCTGGTGAAGGACCTCCGTGAGAAGTCCGGCGCCGGCATGATGGACTGCAAGAAGGCGCTGACCGAGGCGAATGGCGACGTGGAAGCCGCCATCGACTGGCTGCGCAAGAAGGGCCTCGCCGCCGCTGCCAAGAAGGCCGGTCGCGTTGCCGCCGAGGGTCTGGTCGGCGTTGCCGCCAATGGCCTGTCCGGCGCCGCTGTCGAGCTGAACGCCGAGACCGACTTCGTTGCTCGTAACGACGCCTTCCAGGCTGCCGTTTCCACCGTCACCAAGCTGGCGCTGGACACCGACGGCTCGCTGGACAGCCTGAAGGCCGCTGCCTATCCGGGCACCGGCCGCACCGTCGCCGACGAGCTGCCGAATCTGGTCGCCACCATCGGCGAGAACATGAACCTGCGCCGCGTCGCCAAGCTGTCGGTCACCGATGGCGTGGTGTCGTCTTATGTCCACTCCGCCCTGGTTCCGGGCCTGGGCAAGATCGGCGTGCTGGTTGCTCTGGAGTCGACTGGCGACAAGGCCGCCCTGGCCGATCTGGGCAAGCAGATCGCCATGCATGTCGCTGCCGCCCGTCCGGAAGCCCTGGACGTTGCCGACGTGTCGACCGCCAACCTGGAGCGTGAGCGCGCCGTTCTGATCGAACAGGCCCGCGCTTCCGGCAAGCCCGAGAACATCATCGAGAAGATGGTCGAAGGCCGCGTCCGCAAGTATTATGAAGAAGTGGTCCTGCTGGAGCAGCTGTACGTCATCGACGGCGAAACCAAGATCCGCAAGGTCGTGGAAAACGCCGCCAAGGCCGTTGGCGCCCCGGTTACCCTGACCGGCTTCGTCCGCTTCCAACTGGGCGAAGGCATCGAGAAGGAACAGTCCGACTTCGCCGCCGAAGTGGCCAAGATGGCCGGCTAAGGCGGTTCGGGGCCGGACCTCGTGCCGGCTCTGGAGCGTTATTCTGTCGGGGCCGGTTCGCCGGCCCCGATATGATCTGTTGCAAGACCGGATTTCCAACCGAAAGGACAAACCCGTGCCCGAAGCCCGTTACAAGCGCGTTCTTCTGAAGCTTTCAGGCGAAGCCCTTATGGGGGAAAGGGAGTACGGGATCGATCCCAACGTCGTTAGCCGCATGGCGACGGAGATCAAGTCTGTGATCGATATGGGGATCGAGGTCTGCGCCGTCATCGGTGGCGGCAACATCTTCCGCGGCATTTCCGGCGCTGCGTCCGGCATGGAACGCGCGACCGCCGATTATATGGGCATGCTGGCCACCGTCATGAACGCGCTGGCCGTGCAGAATGCGCTTGAAAAGGCTGGCGTGGAGACCCGCGTGCAGTCGGCCATCCCGATGGACAGCGTCTGCGAGCCCTATATCCGCCGCAAGGCCGAGCGTCACATGGAAAAGGGCCGGGTGGTGATTTTCGCCGCCGGCACCGGCAACCCCTTCTTCACCACGGATACGGCTGCCGCACTCCGCGCCTCTGAAATGGCTTGCGATGCGATGCTGAAGGCTACCAAGGTGGATGGCGTCTACAGCGCCGATCCCAAGAAGGTGAAGGACGCCATCCGCTATGACCGCCTGACCTATCTGGACGTGCTGTCGCGCGACCTGCAGGTCATGGACGCGTCTGCGATTTCGCTTGCCCGCGAGAACAAGATTCCCATCCTTGTCTTCTCCATCCAGAAGGACGGCGGTTTCGCCGAAGTGATGGCCGGACAGGGCAAATTCACCATCATAACCGAAGAGGCATAAGGTGGCCGCTCCCGAACTGATCAAGGACATTGAGCGTCGCATGGCCGGCGCGCTTGAGCAGCTCCGCAAGGAATTCGCGGGCCTGCGCACCGGGCGCGCTTCCGCCAACCTGCTGGAGCCGGTGACGGTTGAGGCCTATGGCACCACGGTTCCGCTGAACCAGGTCGCCAATATCTCCGTGCCGGAGCCGCGCCTGATCTCGGTGCAGGTGTTCGACCGATCCACGGTCAAATCGGTGGAAAAGGCCATCCGTGATAGCGGTCTGGGCCTCAACCCGCAGACCGAAGGCTCGACCATCCGCGTGCCGATTCCGGAACTGAACTCCGAGCGCCGCAAGGAACTGTCCAAGGTTGCCGCCAAGTATGCGGAGCAGACCCGGGTGGCCGTGCGCAATGTGCGTCGCGACGCGATGGACGCGCTGAAGAAGCTGCAGAAGGATGGTTCCCTGTCCGAGGACGAGCAGAAGACCTGGTCCGACAAGGTCCAGGGCGTGACCGACGCCCACATCAAGAAGGTGGATGAGGCGCTGGCGACCAAGGAAAAGGAAATCCTGCAGGTCTGATCGTTTCCCGGTACCCAAGGGTAAGGACCTGCTGCCATGCCGGGCCCCGACACATCCGCGTTTCCGCCGCCGCCCACGCACATCGCCATCATCATGGATGGCAATGGACGCTGGGCGACGGCACGGGGCCTGCCGCGCACGGCCGGGCATAAGAAGGGCGTGGACGCCGTCCGTCAGGCCATCGAGGGTGCTCGCGAACTTGGCGTGCGCTACCTGACGCTCTACAGTTTCTCGACTGAGAACTGGAGCCGTCCCCAGGACGAGGTGTCCACCCTGATGCAGCTCCTGCGCTTCTACCTGCGCGGGGAGATTGCCAAGCTGCACAAGAATGGCATCCAGCTGCGGGTGATCGGTGACCGCTCCCGTCTGTCGGCTGACATCCAGGCACTGATCAGCAATGCCGAGACGCTGACTGCCGACAATACCGACATGACGCTGGTGTTGGCCCTGTCCTATGGCGGGCGTCAGGAACTGGTCGATGCGGCGCGCAAGCTGGCGCAGGCGGTAGAGCGGGGGGAGATGACCCCCGGCGACATCACGACCGACACCTTTGCCCGCGAATTGACCACGGGCGGCAACATTCCCGACCCCGATCTGATGATCCGCACCAGCGGCGAAAAGCGCATCAGCAATTTCCTGCTGTGGCAGCTAGCCTATGCGGAGATGGTTTTTCTGGATACGCTGTGGCCGGATTTCACCCGCCGCGATCTGGAAGCCGCCATCCAGGAATTCCACCGACGCGACCGGCGTTTCGGTGCCACGGCGGGAAGCCGTTGATATCGTGATGGACAGCCAGACGCCCAACAAGAAGCCTCGGTCCAATTTCACGCAGCGCGTGATCTCCGCCATTGTCCTGGCACCGCCCGTGCTGGGGGCGGTCTGGTGGGGTGGGGTGCCGTTTCAGGTGCTGATGATGGTGGCGGTGGCGCTGTCCGCCTGGGAATATGCTCGCCTCGCTGTGCCGGGACAGCCCAAGGCCGTTTCACTCCTGTTGGTGGGCGTGCTGCCTCTTCTGGCCAACTCCATCATCTATCAAGATGATAGTGCTGGTGTGCGGGTCATTGTGATGTTGCCCGTTTTTGGGGCACTACTTTATGCCGTGGCCAAGTCACTGCGCTTCCCCAATCCCCGGCTCTTCGTCTTCGGACTGCCCTATGTGGCCTTTCCCTTCCTGTCGATGTATTGGCTGCGCCTGGAGAGCGGCCCTTACGGCCTGGCGCTTTTCCTGTTCCTGCTGCTGTCCATCTGGGCCACCGATATCGGGGCCTATGCGGCGGGCAAGAGCATCGGCGGGCCGAAGCTGGCCCCGCGCATCAGTCCGAAGAAGACCTGGGCAGGCCTGATCGGCGGCATGGTGGCGTCGGCCACGCTGGGCGGGCTGTTCGGGGCGGCGCAGAGCGGGGATTGGCTGCCGGGCTGGCTGGTGCCGCCGGCAGCCACCGATGTGCCGCATGATGTATCGCTGGCCGCCATTGGCGCTTATGCCGCCATCGGTGCCGTCTTGGCCGTGGCAGGGCAGGCGGGCGACCTGTTCGAGAGCTATATGAAGCGCCGCGTGGATGTGAAAGACAGTTCCAGGCTGATCCCTGGTCATGGTGGTATCCTTGACCGGATCGACGGGCTGCTGTTCGCGGCACCGCTCTATGCCTTGTTCGAAATGACGGCGGGGGAATGGGTGCGATTTTGGTGAAGCCTGAGACGACGCGCCGCGTGACCGTGCTGGGCTGCACCGGATCGGTGGGGACCAATACTGTTCAGCTGCTGGCAGCCTATCCGGATCGTTTTCAGACAGAGGCGCTGGTCGCGGGCCGCAATGTGGCCAAGCTGGCCGAACAGGCCCGTCTGCTGCGTCCGGCCCTGGCCGTGGTCGCGGATGCGTCCGCCTATGCCGACCTGAAGGACGCCTTAGGCGGCACGGGCATTGAGCTGGCCGCCGGCCCCGCTGCTGTGGTGGAGGCGGCCAGCCGTCCCGCCGCCGATTGGGTGATGGCCGCCATTGTGGGGGCGGCCGGTCTGGCCCCGACGCTCGCCGCCGTGCAGCGCGGTGCCACGGTTGCGCTGGCCAACAAGGAAGTGCTGGTCTGTGCCGGTGAACTGGTGATGGCGGAGGTGCGCCGCTGCGGCGCCACCCTGCTGCCGGTGGACAGCGAACACAGCGCCATCTTCCAGGTGTTTGACGAGGCGCGGCGCGACCGTATTTCCCGCCTGATCCTGACCGCGTCGGGCGGACCCTTCCGTACCTGGACGCGCGATGCCATGCAGGGTGTGACGCCAGCCCAGGCCTGCGCCCATCCCAACTGGTCCATGGGCGCCAAGATCAGCGTCGACAGCGCCAGCATGATGAACAAGGGTCTTGAACTGATTGAGGCCCACCATCTGTTCGCCATGCCGGAGAGCCAGATCGACGTGCTGGTCCATCCGCAATCGGTGATCCATTCCCTGGTCGAATATATCGATGGCTCGGTACTGGCGCAGTTGGGCACGCCCGACATGCGCACGCCCATTGCGGTGGCTCTGGCTTGGCCTGACCGGGTGGCGACACCGGGTGACCGGCTGGATCTGGTGAAGGCTGCCAGCCTGACGTTCGAGTCGCCTGATCCGCTGCGATTCCCCGCTTTGGGGCTGGCACGGCGCGCCTTGCAAAGCGGGGGGGCGGCCCCTACAATCCTCAATGCGGCGAATGAGGTGGCGGTTGCCGCCTTCCTGGCTGGAAATCTGGGCTTTCTGGATATTCCGCGCGTCGTTGAGAAAAGTCTGGCCACACTGGCGCATGCCCCATTGGGCACGCTGGCGGATGTGGAAGCGGCGGATGCGGAAGCACGTCGCCACGCCTTTGCCGAAATTGCGGTTTTATCTCGCGCGAACTGAACGCGGCCCCTGGAGGCGCATTGATGGAAGTCCTGGGCTTCATCTGGAATTACGGGGTGATGTTCCTTGTCGTGCTGACCATTCTGGTCTTCGTGCACGAGATGGGGCATTTCCTGGTGGCGCGCCGCAATGGCGTGCGGGTGGAGGTCTTCTCCATCGGCTTTGGGCCGGAGATTGTCGGTCGCACCGATCGTCTTGGCACGCGGTGGAAGTTCAGTCTGATCCCGCTGGGCGGCTATGTGAAGATGTTCGGGGATGCAGGTGCCGCCAGCACGCCCGGCACCGGGCTTGACCGGATGACGCCGGCGCAGCGCGCCGTGTCCTTCCACCACAAGCGGGTGGGGCAGCGCATGGCCATCGTGGCGGCGGGGCCGGCGGCGAACTTTCTGTTCGCCATCCTGGCGCTGGCCTTCATGTTCATGGTCTATGGCCAGCCCTATACCCCGCCCGTGGTCCGCGAGATCCTGCCCGAGGGGGCGGCGGCGGAGGCCGGCATGAAGCCGGGCGACCGTATCGTCTCCATGGATGGCCGCGACACGCCGCGTTTCGAGGACGTGCTGGGCGTCATCGTCATGAATCCGGGCCGCACCGTATCGATGGTGGTGGAACGGATCGAGGCGGAGGGGGCAGAGCCCAAGCGCCTGGAACTGACCGTCACGCCGCGTGCGGAAAAGATGGAAGACCGGTTCGGCAATATCCATACGATAGGCCGGCTGGGGGTGATGCGTGGTAATGACGAATACCGTCGCCAGACGCCCCTGACCGCCATCTGGGAAGCCGGCAAGGAGACGGTCCGGTTGACGGAAGGCACGTTGGACGCCGTCTGGCAGATGGCGTTGGGCATGCGCAGCACGAATGAGCTGGGCGGGCCCATCCGCATCGCGCAGATGTCGGGCCAAGTGGCGCAGACGGGCTTCGTGACCATGATCTGGTTCGTGGCTGTCCTGTCCATCAATCTGGGCCTGATCAACCTGTTCCCCATTCCGATGCTGGACGGGGGACATCTGCTGTATTACGCAGTGGAGGCCGTTCGCGGACGGCCTCTTGGCGAGAGGGCTCAGGAATATGGTTTCCGGGTCGGTCTGGCTTTGGTATTGACCTTGATGGTTTTCGCGACCTGGAATGACTTGGTTCAGCTCCGTGTCGTCGATTTCGTCAAGGGTGTCCTGTCTTAGCCTTTTTGGGGGAACAGTTGGTCTCGGTTTCCAGGTTCGCGCTGTGCCTGCTGCTAGGCGGCACCGCAACATCTGTCATCGCGCTGTCGACCGGCGCCATGGCCCAGGAGGCGTTTGATGGTGGCATCATTCGCGAAATCCGCGTCGAGGGGTCGCAGCGCATCGAAGGCGCCACGGTCCAGTCGTACCTGACGGTACGGCCCGGCGACAATTTCGATCCCGACAAGATCGACCAGTCGCTGAAGTCGCTCTTCGCGACCGGCCTGTTCGCGGACGTGTCGATCCGGCGCGAAGGCGGCGTGATGCTGGTGCAGGTGGTGGAAAATCCCATCATCAACCGCATTGCGTTTGAAGGGAACAAGCGCATCAAGACCGAGGATATCAATCCCGAGGTTCAGTTGCGCCCCCGCACCGTCTATACCCGCACCCGCGTGCAGAACGATGTGGAGCGTATCCAGGAACTCTATCGCCGCAAGGGCCGCTTCGCCGCGCGCATCGAGCCGAAGATCGTTCAGTTGGAACAGAACCGCGTCGACCTGATCTTCGAAATCGAAGAAGGCCAGATGACGGGCGTGCAGGCCATCAACTTCGTGAACAACAACGTGTTCGACGATGATGAACTGCGCGAGATCATGATCACCAAGGAGTCGCGCTGGTGGCGGTTCCTGTCGTCCAACGACAATTATGATCCCGAGCGTTTGCGCTATGACCAGGAGCAGGTCCGCCGCTTCTATCTGCGCAACGGCTATGCTGACTTTAAGGTGCTGACCTCGGTCGCGGAATTGACCCCCGATCGCGAGGAATTCTTCATCACCATGACGGTGGATGAGGGCAAGCGCTATAAGTTCGGCAAGATCGAAATCCAGTCGGAAATCCCCGACATTGATGTGACGCCGCTCTATGAGGCCATCAACGCCTATTCCGGCGAATGGTACAATGGCGACAAGATCGAAGAGAGCATCACCGCCCTGACCAACCGGTTGGGCGACCTGCAATATGCCTTCATCGATATCGACCCGCTGTTGGAGCGCAATCAGGAAGATCAGACCATCAATCTGGTCTTTGAACTGAAGGAAAGCCCGCGCGTCTTTGTTGAGCGTGTCGACATTGTTGGCAACTACAATACGCTGGACAAGGTCATCCGCCGCGAAATGCTGCTGGTTGAAGGCGACCCGTTCAGCGTCTCCAAGGTCAAGCGCTCCGAACAGCGCATCAAGGATCTGGGTTACTTCCTGGATAGCGGCGTTGAGGTGAAGACGGAGGAGGGCAGCAGCCGCGATCAGTCCGTGATCACGGTCGAGGTCGAGGAACAGCCCACCGGTGAAATCCAGCTGGGTGCCGGTTACTCCTCCACTGACGGCGCGCTGCTGGACTTTTCGATCCGCCAGCGCAACCTGCTGGGCAAGGGCCAGGACCTGCGCCTGTCCACCCTGCTGTCGAGCCGCAGCTTCGAGGTGGATCTGGGCTTTACCGAGCCCTACTTCCTGGACCGCGATCTGGCGGCTGGTGTCGATCTGTTCCGCGTGGTTCGCGACAATCGCGACACCATCTCCTACGATCTGGAATCGACCGGTGTCGTGCTGCGCGCCGGCTACCCGCTGTCGGAAAAGCTGCGCCAGCGCATCAGCTACTCGCTGGTTCAGAACAAGATCGACAATATCTATTTCGGCTCGTCCCTGTTCCTGCAGGATCAGCTGGGCACCACCATCACCTCGTCTGTGGAAAGCCAGCTGCTTTATGATGAGCGTGACAGCAAGATCGAGCCGACCAGCGGCTTCTATGGCCTGTGGTCGGTTGAATTCGCCGGTGTCGGCGGTGACACCCGCTATCTGCGTAACCGCATCACGGCGGGTCAGTATTGGGAGCCGTTCGAGGAAGTGGTGCTGGGTCTGACTACCGAGGCTGGTTACATCTGGGGCATGGGCAAGGACCTGCGCATCAATGACCGCTTCTTCATCGGTGGTGACACGCTGCGCGGCTTTGAGATTGGTGGTATCGGTCCCCGCAACGTGCCCGATCCGAACAATCCGGAAAACAGCGACGCGCTGGGCGGTACCATCTTCAGCCGCGCCAGCCTGGAACTGACCACGAAGCTGGGCCTGCCGGACGAGCTGGGCGTGAAGGCGCACGCCTTCTACGATGCCGGTACCCTGACGGCGGCCAAGGAAACGCCGGGCGTCGGGGATGTGTTCCGCGACAGCAACAAGGTCCGCATGTCGGCCGGTGTCGGTGTGTCGTGGAAGTCGCCCTTTGGTCCGATCCGTCTGGATTTGGCCTATCCGATCGCCAAGGAACCGTATGACCAGACCGAAACGCTGAAGTTCAGCTTCGGTACCCGGTTCTGACGGGGGGTCGGGCCTTGGCGCTTCGCCCCATCGCCCTTCTGTTCACCGGCCTGGCGCTTGTGGCCGGGCCGGCTGCATCTTATGGCCAGGAGGTTGCGGTCCCGCAGACGCAGGCGTCGCAACCTGCCCGGCGGCTGCCCTATGCCCAGGTGGCCGTGGTGGATATCCCCACCATCCTGCAGCAGGCCACGGCCATGCGGACCATCCAGCAGCAGCTTGATGTGCAGAAGGAACAGTTGCAGCGTGACGTGGCGCAGCAGCAGGAAGGGTTGCGGGTCGCGGAGCAGGAACTGGCCCGTCTGCGCCAGACCGTTGCAGTTGAAGAGTTCGACCGTAAACGGACGGAATTCGAAACCCAGGTGTCCGCCACCGGGCGTGCCTTGCAGGAACGTACCCGCCGCCTGGATATCGCCTTCAACCAGGCCCGTAACAGTGTGATCAACACGTTGGATCAGGTGATCGCCGAGGTGGCGAAGGAGGCCGGTGCGACGTTGGTGATCTCCCGGCAATTCATCGTTTATCAGGCGGGCGGTGCCGCCGATATCACGTCGGAAGTGCTGGAACGTCTCAATGGCCGTCTGCCGCATGTGACGGTCAGCGTTCCGCCGCCGACATAAGGGCCGGACGGTCCCCATTTTCGCCGGAAGGAAACCCTCATGGCCGATCCCCGTTTCTTCGACCGTGCCGGCCCCTTCACGCTGGCTGACCTCGCCGCCTGTTCCGGTGCGACGGTGGCGCCCGGTGCCGATCCTGGCCTGGTGCTGACCGATGTTGCCCCGCTGGATCAGGCCGGGGAAGGGCAGCTGTCCTTCCTGGATAACCGCAAATATGTGGAGGCGTTTCAGGCCAGCCGGGCAGCGGCTTGCGTGGTGCATCCCGTCCTGGCCGACAAGGCGCCGGCGGGCATGGCGCTACTGCTGTCGACCAAGCCCTATCGCAGCTATGCGCTGTGTGCCCAGGCCTTCTACCCGCTGCCGGCGTCCAGCGGCCTGATCTCCCCGGCGGCGCATGTCGATCCGACGGCGGTTCTGGCTGAGAATGTGGAGGTTGCCGCAGGGGCGGTGATTGAGGCGGGGGCAGAGATTGGGCCACGCACGCGTATCGCCGCCAATGCCGTGGTTGGGTGCAATGTCCGCATCGGTGCCGACAGTGTGATCGGTGCCTGCGCCTCCCTGTCCCATTGCCTGATTGGCGACCGCGTCGTGATTTATCCTGGCGCCCGTATCGGTCAGGATGGTTTTGGCTTTGCCATGGATGTCACTGGCCATGTCCGCGTGCCGCAATTGGGCCGGGTTATCATCGAGGATGATGTGGAGGTGGGGGCCAACAGCACCATCGACCGTGGTGCCGGCCCCGATACGATCATTGGCAGGGGCACGATGATTGATAATCTGGTCCAGATCGGGCACAACGTCACGCTTGGTGCCGGCTGCGTCATTGTGGCCCAGTCCGGCATCTCGGGCAGCACGAAGTTCGATCATCATGCTGTGTTGGCGGCGCAGGCAGGGGTGGCCGGTCATCTTTCCATCGGGGCGGGGGCCCGCATCGCGGCACAAAGCGGCGTGATGCGGGATGTACCGCCGATGACGGAGGTGTTCGGCACGCCGGCGCAGCCCAAGCGGCAATATTTCCGCCAGGTCGCCATGATGGCGCGGCTGGCGAAGGGGAAAAGTGGACGGGGCGATGAGCACGACGGAAACGAATAAGGTTGCGGTGACCGACCTGGATATCAACCGGATCATGGAGTTGATCCCGCACCGGTATCCGATGCTTCTGGTGGACAAGGTAAAGGACATCGTCCCCGGTGAAAGCTGCACCGGCATTAAGAACGTGACGATGAACGAGCCGCAGTTCACGGGCCACTTCCCGCAGAAGCCGGTGTTCCCCGGCGTCATGATCGTGGAAGCCATGGCCCAGACCTCGGCCATCCTGGTCATGCAGACCCTGGGACAGGAGGCGGAGGGCCGTCTAGTGTATTTCATGGGGATTGAGGAGGCGAAGTTCCGCCGCCCCATCGTTCCCGGCGACCAGATCCATATCAAGGTCCAGAAGATCCAGAACCGCCGCAATGTGTGGAAGTTCAAGGGCGAGGCCTGGGTCGACGGCAACCTGCATGCCGAGGCGACCTACACGGCCATGATCGTCATGGGTGATTAAGGTCGGTTTCCGCTCCTTTTGGTGGACACGGGGCCGACGTAATTTTGTCAAACGCCTTTGCTAAAGGCGATGGGAAGGGCGGGCGACCGCCCTTTCGCATGTCAGGAAGAGAAGGGTCGGCCCATGAGCGCCAATATCCATCCCAGTGCCATTGTCGATCCCGGTGCCCGCATCGCTGCAGGTGTGGAAATCGGTCCTTTCTGTGTGGTGGGGCCGCATGTGGTGCTGGGTGATTATGTGCGCCTGATCAGTCATGTTGCCATTGATGGCCGCACGACCATTGGTGAAGGCACCATCGTCTATCCCTTCGCCTCGCTGGGCCATGCGCCGCAGGATCTGAAATACAAGGGCGAGCCGTCAGAACTGATCATCGGGCGCCATAACCGCATCCGTGAAAATGTCACCATGAATACCGGCACAGAGGGTGGCGGCATGGTGACCCGTGTCGGTGACGGCGGCCTGTTCATGGTCGGTGTCCATGTTGGCCATGATTGCATCGTTGGCAACAACGTGATCTTGGCCAACAATGCCACCCTGGGCGGGCATGTGGTGGTGGGTGATCATGCCGTTCTGGGCGGCCTGTCGGCGGTACATCAGTTCGTGCGCATCGGTGCCCATGCCATGATCGGCGGCATGTCGGGGGTGGAGGCTGACGTCATCCCCTATGGTCTGGTGAAGGGCGACCGCGCCTTCCTGGCCGGGCTCAATCTGGTCGGGTTGCAGCGCCGTGGCTTTGCCAAGGAAGACATCCACGCCCTGCGCGCCGCGTTCCGCCAGTTGTTCGAGGGTGAAGGCAAGATGGCCGACCGCATCGCGGCCGTGACGGCGGAAGCCGGTGGCGTCCAGGCCGTGGCCGATATCCTGTCCTTCCTGGCCGACCGGGGCAGCCGTGCCCTGACCCAACTCCGCTGACCCTGCCATGACGGATCGGCTAGGCATCATCGCTGGCGGGGGCGACCTGCCACGGCAGGTGGCGGAGACCTGCCGGCGGGGTGGACGGTCGTTCTTTGTCATCGCGCTGGAAGGGCAGGGGGCGGATGCGTGGCTGACGCCCGATCTGCCCCATGCTGTATTACGCATGGGTGCCGCCGGCGCCATCCTGGAACGGCTTCGGACAGAGGGGGTGACGGAGATTGTGCTGGCCGGCGGTGTGCGCCGTCCGTCGCTGTCCGATTTGCGCCCGGACTGGTACGCGGCCCGTTTTTTCGCGCGCCTGGGCCTGAAGGCCCTGGGCGATGATGGCTTGCTGCGGGCGGTGTCGGCATTGCTGGAGGAAGAAGGGTTCCGGGTGGTCGGCGTCCAGTCCCTGATCGCCGATCTGCTGATGCCGTTCGGCGTGCTGACGCAGCGGCGGCCGGACGAACAGGCCCTGGCCGATATCGCCCATGGCCTGATGGTTGCCCATGCGCTGGGTGCTGTCGATGTCGGGCAGGCGGTGGTGGTGCAGGCTGGGCTGGTGCTGGGGGTGGAAGCCATTGAAGGCACAGATGCCCTGATCGCCCGCTGTGGATTGCTGAAACGCGACGGGGCGGCTCCCGTGCTGGTGAAACGGGCCAAGCCCGGCCAGGATCGACGCCTGGACCTGCCGACCATTGGCCCTGATACAGTCACTGCATGCGTCGCTGCCGGTTTTGCCGGTATCGCGGTGGAGGCGGGGGGAGCCTTGTTGGTGGGACGGGCGGATGCGGTTCGGGCCGCCGATGCAGCGGGGCTGTTCGTGACGGGCCTGGGGGGATGCGGATGATGGTGCTGGCCCTCACCCTCCCATTGGCTGGTGCCAACGGGCCCCTCCCTCTCCCGCAAGCGGGCGAGGGGCAGAATTGGACATCCCTCATTGTTCGCCCCTCGCCCACGTCAGTGGGAGAGGGAGGGGCCCGCCCGCGCAGCGGGTGGGAGGGTGAGGGCGCCACATTCAACGGCCCACCTCCCGAGGCTCGCCCATGACCGCCCCCCTGATCTATCTGATCGCCGGCGAACCTTCCGGCGACATCCTGGGCGCCCGGCTGATGTCGGCGTTGAAGCAGGCGACGGGTGGGCAGGTGCGCTTTGCCGGTGTCGGCGGCGACCGCATGATCGCCGAAGGTCTGGACAGCCTGTTCCCTATGGAGGAACTGACCCTGTTCGGGTTGGCCGAATTGCTGCCCAAACTGCCCAACCTGATCCGTCGCATCGGGCAGACGGCGGGCGACATCCTGGCCCGCCGCCCCGACGCCGTTGTCACCATCGATGCCCCGGATTTCTGCTTCCGGGTGCTGAAAAAGGTGCGGCGTGCCGATCCGGCCATCAAGCTGATCCATTATGTGGCCCCCACCGTCTGGGCCTGGCGGCCCGGTCGGGCGCAGAAGATCGCGCGGTTCCTGGATCATCTGCTGGTCCTTCTGCCGTTCGAGCCGCCTTATTTCGAGGCGGTGGGCCTGCCCGCCACCTTTGTCGGCCATTCGATTGTGGAGGCCGGGGTGGAGCAGGGCGATGGTGCGGCCTTTCGCGCCCGCCACGGCATTGCCGACGACATCCCCTTGCTCTGCGTCCTGCCCGGCAGCCGGCGCAGCGAGATCAAGGTACTGTTGCCCGACTTTGCCGCCACGCTGTCCATTCTGAAGGAACGCCATCCCGGATTGCGGGTTGTCGTACCCACCCTGGGCAAGGTGGCGGCCCCCGTGCGGGCGGCCACGGCGACGTGGCCTGTGCCCACCATCGTGGTGGAGGGCGACACCGAGAAATATGATGCCATGGCCGCCAGCACGGCTGCACTGGCGGCCAGCGGCACGGTGGCGCTGGAACTGGCGCTGGCCCGCCTGCCCAGCGTCATCGCCTACCGCATACATCCGCTGACCTACCGGCTCTACCGCCGGCTGATCCGCGTCAAATATGCCAATCTGGTCAATATCATGCTGGACCGGATGCTGGTGCCGGAGCGGTTGCAGGATGAATGCACACCGCCGAAACTGGCTGATGCCGTGTCGATACTGCTGACCAATCCCGACGCGCGGCGTGAACAGATCGAGGGCGTGGCGCAGGTGGCGCAATGGCTGGGTCAGGGCGGTGAACAGACGCCCAGCCAGCGTGCGGCGCAAGCGGTTCTGAAGGTTGCCAGGGGTTAGGGCAGCGCCGGCAACGCCAGCAGCCTTTCTGCATCCGGGGCCGGTATTGGCCGCGAGAAGTAGTAGCCCTGACCATAGCGGCATTCCAAACCGCGCAGGAAGGTGACCTCTGACGGATTCTCGATCCCTTCGGCCACCACATCCAGATCCAGGCTTTTGGCTAGCAGCAGGATGATGCGGGGGATTTCTTCCCGCCGGTCGCCATTGCCGGCCCCACTGATGAAGGCGCGGTCGATCTTCAGGGAATTGACCGGGTAGCGGTGCAGGTAGGAGAGCGAGGAGTAGCCGGTGCCGAAATCGTCCAGCGACAGATGGACGCCCAGGCTGCGGATCTGCTGCATCATGGAAACGGCCCGGCCCGGATCATCCATCAGCAGGCTTTCCGTGATCTCCAGCTTCAGCGTGTCCGGCGCGATGCCAGTATCGGCCAGGACATGGCGGACGCATTCCACCATGTCATCATCCAGCATCTGGCGACCAGAGACATTGACGCTCATGAACAGGCCGCTGTCATGGGTCTTCTGCCAGCGCGCCAGCTGCTCCGCTGCCTCCTGCATGGCCCAACGGCCGATCTGCAGGATCAGGCCCGTATCTTCGGCCAGCGGCACGAAATCAGCGGGGGAGATCAGGCCGCGTTCGGGATGCTGCCAGCGGATCAGGGCCTCGAACCCCGCGATGGACTGATCCGACAGGCGTACGATGGGCTGATAGAACAGGGTGAGCTGGTGCCGGTCAGTGGCCAGCCGCAGGTCAGCCTCCGTCCGCAGACGCGACATGGCGCGGGCGCGCAGGGCGTCGTCGAACACTTCCACCCGGTTGCGACCCGCCCCCTTGGCCCTGAACATGGCAAGGCTGGCATCGCGCATCATGTCGGCGGCTTGGCCATAGCCGGTGTGCGACATGGCGATGCCGCCCGATGCCGTCAGAACCAGTTCCTCGCCGCTGACCAGCGTTATGGGATCGGTAATGGCGGCGGCCAGACGCTGGGCCGCCGTCATGGCGGCCTTCACATCCACGACACCATCCATAAGCACGCCGAATTCATCGGCGGAAACCCGCGCGATGGTATCGCCGGCGCGGCGCTGCCCCTCCAGCCGTTTAGCCAGGATGCGCAACACCTCGTCCCCGGCATTGGGACCCAGGCTGTCATTGACGGTCTTGAAATGGTCCAGATCAAACAGGATGACGGCGCAGGGCGGATCATCGGGCCGGCGGCGACGGTCAATGGTCTGACCGATACGGTCCATTAGCAGCGACCGGTTGGGCAGGCCCGTCAGCCCATCATGGAAGGCATCGAACAGGATCTGCTGTTCGGCGCGCTTGCGGGCCGTGATGTCGGTCATGGAGCCGGCCATGCGGATGGCATCGCCCAGCGCATCGCGAATGGCCACCCCCCGGATCAGGACCCAGAGTTCCGCCCCGCTGTCATGGCGGATGCGGACTTCATGTTCCAGATGATCAAGGCGACCCGACAGGTGCAGTTCGAAGGCGGCACGCAGGCCAGGCAGATCGCTGGCATGGACCAGGGCGAACCAGTCCTCCATCGTGCCGACCCATTCGCCGCCGGGCAGGCCCAACATGTCGGACCAGCGGGGGGAGTAGTAGACCTCCCCCTCCGGCACGCGCCAGTCCCACAGGCCGTCATTGGCGCCCTGGGCGGCTAGCGCATAGCGCTCCTCGCTGATGCGCAGCTGTTCCTCGGCCACCTTGCGGTCAGTAATGTCGGATTGGGAGCCGACAAGGCGCACCGGTTCCCCATCCGCGTCCAGGACGGCGATGCCCCGGCACAGCATCCAGCGCCAACCGCCCCGCCCATGCTGGATGCGGTATTCAATCTGGAAAGGCTTGCCCCCCGCCGACATCTGCGCGTCCAGCGTCGCCTGCAACCAGATCAGATCCTCCGGATGCACGCGGTTCAGCCATTCCTCCGGCCCATTCGCCTCCTCGTCCGGCAGCAGTCCGATCAGCGCCCACCAGCGTGGCGCGTAATAGATACGGTCGGTCCGCAGGTCCCAGTCGTAAAGACCGTCATTGGTGGCCGCCGCGGCCAGCGCCAGCCGCTCCTCGCTGATGCGCAGCCGGTCCTCCGCCTCCTTACGTTCGGTAATGTCGGCAGCAGTGCCGATCAGGCGGTTGACGGTACCGTCCGGGCCGGCGATGGCCGCACCGCGGACCAGCAGCCAGGTCCAGTCGCCACGCCCATTGCTGACGCGATGTTCAATGACGAAGCACCGGCCCCCTTCGTCGTGGCGTGGGCGAAGTGTTGCCTCCAGCCATTGCAGGTCATCGCTATGGACACGGTCGAACCAGTGGCGGGGGCCGATATCGCCCCCGTCTGTGGGCAGGCCCAGATGGTCACGGAAACCCGGCGACAAAAACAGCGTATCGACGGTCAGATCCCAATCCCAGACGGCCTCGCCGCTGGAAAGTCCCGCCAGCATGTAACGCTGGGCCAGTTGGTCATCGGGCGTCGGTTGGGACAAGGGCGGATCGACCGGCAAGGGAAAGATGTGGGTTGGAAACTCTATACCACTTTCGACCGGTGGGGCCACGCCCCTTCGCAGCTTGCTGTTATTTATACTACACTTGGCGCTATGGACTGGAATGACCAAGCGATCCTGCTATCCGCACGCCCGTATGGGGAAACGGCGGCCCTTGCTCTGGTGTTAACGCGGGAGCATGGGCGCCACGCGGGCCTTGTGCATGGGGGGCAATCGGCGCGCCTGCGGGCCAGTTTGGAGCCGGGGAACCTGCTGGCCGCCGGTTGGCGTGCCCGTCTGGCGGACCAGTTGGGGACATGGTCGCTGGAACTGGAGCGGGCCTATGCGGCCCCGCTCCTGGATGATCCGCTGCGACTCGCCTGCCTGGCATCGGCCTGTGCCCTGCTGGATGGGCTGCTGGCCGACCGGGAGCCGCATCCCGGCCTGTTTGACGCCACGCTGGCCCTGTTCGAGGCACTGTCCAGTGAGGTCTGGGCCGAGATTTATGTGCGGTGGGAAATCGGTCTGCTGGATGAGATCGGATTCGGCCTGGACTTGTCGCGCTGTGCCGTCAGCGGGCAGACGGCTGCCGACCTGTTCGCCGGCAATGACGGCCTGTCGCATGTCAGCCCGCGCACGGGCCGTGCCGTGTCGATATCGGCGGCGGAGCCCTATAAGGACAAGCTGCTGGTGCTGCCGCCGTTCCTGCTGGGCCTGTCCGATGGCGGGCCGGCAGAGGTGATGCAGGGATTGCTGCTGGCGGGCCATTTTCTGGAACGCAGCGCCTTTGCCCAGCGGCATGCGGAAGTGCCGGCGGCCCGTATCCGGTTCGTTGAACGCTATGCGCGCATGAATGGTCTGTCCGTGACCGTTTCGCCCTGACGACGGTTATCGGAAATGAACCGCCGACCACACCAATCCGCCAACCACGCCCATAATCAGGGCCAGGTTCCAGGCGCGGCGAAGCCGCTTGCCCCACGGGGCAGGATTGTCATTGGCGGATGACGGGCGGCGCCACAGGAAGGGCGGGCGCGACGGAAACAGAAATGCATCACGGGCGATCCCAATGGGACCGCCCGCTTTGCGGGATTGGCTATGCTTACGCTCAGCCACGCTTCTCGACCGGGACATAGTCGCGCGGCGTCTGGCCCATGTAGAGCTGACGCGGGCGACCGATCTTCTGACCGGGGTCCTCGATCATTTCCTTCCACTGGCTGATCCAGCCGACGGTGCGGGCCAGCGCGAACAGCACGGTGAACATGCTGGTCGGGAAGCCGATCGCCTTCAGGATGATGCCGGAATAGAAATCGACGTTCGGATAAAGCTTCTTCTCAATGAAATACGGATCGGACAGGGCAATCCGCTCCAGCTCCACCGCGATGTCCAGCAGCGGATCGTCCTTGATCCCCAGCTCGGCCAGCACTTCCTTACAGGTCTGCTGCATCACCTTGGCGCGCGGGTCATAGTTCTTATAGACCCGGTGGCCGAAGCCCATCAGACGGAAATTGTCGTTCTTATCCTTGGCGCGATTGATGAATTCCGGAATGCGATCAACGGTCTTGATCTCTTCCAGCATCTTCAGCACGGCCTCGTTCGCACCGCCATGGGCAGGGCCCCACAGGCTGGCGATACCGGCGGCGATACAGGCGAACGGGTTGGCGCCCGACGAACCGGCCAGACGGACGGTGGAGGTGGACGCGTTCTGCTCGTGATCGGCATGCAGGATGAAGATCTTGTCCATCGCCTTGGCGATGACCGGGTTCACCTTGTACGGCTCACAGGGCACGCCGAACGTCATGTACAGGAAGTTTTCCGCGTAACCCAGATCGTTGCGCGGGTACATGAAGGGCTGGCCGACGGAATACTTGTAGGCCATTGCGGCGATGGTCGGCAGCTTCGCAATCAGGCGATGCGACGCAATCATGCGCTGCTTGGGATCGTTGATATCGGTGCTGTCGTGATAGAAGGCCGACAGGGCGCCGACGACGCCGCACATAACGGCCATCGGGTGGGCGTCGCGACGGAAGCCGCGATAGAACTGCGTCAGCTGTTCATGCACCATCGTGTGGCGGGTGATGGTGGCTTCGAATTCCTTCTTCTGCGCGGCGTTGGGCAGCTCGCCATGCAGCAGCAGGTAGCAGACTTCCATGAAGTCCGAGCTTTCGGCCAGCTGGTCGATCGGGTAACCGCGGTGCAGCAGCACACCCTCGTCGCCATCGATATAGGTGATGGCCGAGTCGCAGGAGGCGGTCGACGTGAAGCCGGGATCGTAGGTGAAGCAGCCGGTGGCGCCATAGAGCTTTCGGATGTCGATGACATCCGGCCCCGTCGAGCCCTTCAGGATAGGCAAGTCAATCTTCTTGCCGGTCCGGTTATCGATCAGGGTCACCGTCTCGGCGGTTCCATCGCCCGCCGTCTGGGTTGTCTGGCTCATGTCGGCACGTCCTCAAGGGTTTCGTTTGGGGTTATCGCCCCGTTTTTGAAAGTGGGGCGGAGTTTAGTGCCGCGTCGCAGCGAGTGCAACGCAACAGCACTTTTTTAACCATGGTTTTTGACATCTTCTAAACGCGACAGGCTCTCTTCGCGCCCAAGAATTTCCGCCACCTCGAAAATCGGGGGCGAAACCGTGGTTCCGGTCAGGGCGGCGCGCAGCGGCTGTGCCACCTTGCCCAGCTTCAGACCGTTCGCTTCCGCGAAATCGCGGACAATGGCTTCCAGGGCACCTGCCGTCCATTCGCCGGCCTCAGCGAACTTGGCGGCCAGGGCGCCGATCTGCCCGCGCACCTCTGCCGTCAGCAGGGCACCGGCCTTTTCATCCATGGCAAGCGGGCGGGCGGCGAACAGATAGAGCGAGCCATCGGCCAGCTCGATCAGCGTCTTCACGCGCGGCTTGAAGCCGGGGATGGATCGCAGCAGCCGGTCCTTCTCCACATCCGTCAGGGCGCGGCCAATTTTGGCCTCAATGAACGGCGTGGTCAGGGTAACCAGACGCGCATCCTCCGCCTCCCGGATATAATGCGCGTTCAGGTTCTCCATCTTCGCGAAGTCCAGACGCGAGGGCGAGCGGCCGATACCGTCCAGCGTGAACCACTCAATGGCCTGTTCGGTCGAAATGATCTCCGCATCGCCATGGCCCCAGCCCAGGCGCAGCAGGTAATTGCGCATGGTTTCCGGCAGAAAGCCCATGTCGCGATAGGCCTCGATCCCCAGCGCGCCGTGACGCTTGGACAGCTTGGCCCCGTCCGGCCCATGGATCAGGGGGATATGGGCGAATTCCGGGGTCTTCCAGCCCATGGCGTTATAGATCTGGATCTGGCGGAAGGTGTTGGTCAGATGGTCGTCGCCGCGCACGACATGGGTAACGTCCATGTCATGATCATCAACCACAACGGCCAGCAGATATGTCGGCGTGCCGTCGGAACGCAGCAGGATCAGGTCGTCCAGCTGGCTGTTCTGCACCCGCACCTCACCCTGCACATGGTCCTTCACCACCGTCTCGCCTTCGCGCGGGGCCTTCAGGCGGATAGCGGGGGCCACACCGGCGGGTGCTTCCGACGGGTCGCGGTCGCGCCAGCGACCGTCATAGCGCGGCTGCTGGCCGGCGGCCTTCTGCGCCTCGCGCATCGCGTCCAGCTCTTCCGGGGTGCAGTAGCAGCGATAGGCGGTGCCGTTGGCCAGCATCTGGGCCACTACCTCGGCATGCCGGTCCTTGCGGCCAAACTGGCTGATCGCCTCGTCATCCCATTCCAGGCCCAGCCATTTCAGCCCTTCCAGAATGGCGTCCACGGCGGCATCGGTGGACCGTGCGCGGTCCGTATCCTCGATGCGCAGCAGGAACTTGCCCTGGTGATGCTTGGCAAACAGCCAGTTGAACAGGGCCGTGCGGCCGCCGCCGATATGAAGGTAACCGGTGGGCGAGGGGGCGAAGCGGGTGACGATCATCGCAAAACTCTTATGGGCCCATAGGGCAGAATGATTGTTTGCGGGTTGGTTTAGCACAGCCGTGCGTCTTGTGAACAGCATTGGACCGGGGATGCTCCCCCCTCGAAAAGTCGTGGGTGCGGCCTTGCCGGTCGGGTTGATGCGACTTGTGGATGATCACAATTAAATAGTGAAGCGTTGTCTGTTTTCATCTAATTGTATTCATCCATTGGCAGGGATGGTGGCATGCGGTTGGATGGGCTGGCGCGGCGGACCGGTTTATCCTGGCTGGCTGCCGGTCTGCTGGCTGAAAGCGGGCGTTGGGTCCTGTGGTTCCCCGTTCTGATCGGGGTGGGG
This sequence comes from alpha proteobacterium AAP38, assembly GCA_001296005.1. Taxonomy (GTDB): domain Bacteria; phylum Pseudomonadota; class Alphaproteobacteria; order Azospirillales; family Azospirillaceae; genus Niveispirillum. The sequence continues at coordinate 267,124 of LJHR01000009.1, forward strand.
ATCGGTTTCTATTTCGCCCTGGATCATGAACCGCCGGTATGGGCGGGTGCCGGGGCCTTGATCCTTGCCGTGATGGCCAGTGTCCTGGTTCAGGTCCGGCGACCGGATTGGGCGTTGGCGGCGTGGATTTTGTTGCTGGCGGTTCCATTGGGTTTCACGGTGGCGCAGTTGCGCACCTCCCTGGTGACGGCCCCGATGCTGCGGGAGGATATCGGCCCCGTCGGCGTCAGGGGGCGGGTGGTTCAGATCGACCGGCTGGAGAAGGGCATGCGGCTGTTCCTGACCGACGTGACGGTGCCGGGTCTGGCCGCCGCCGATACCCCCCGCATCTTGCGCATTTCCATGCGGAATACCGAAACCATGCCGGTGATCGGCGAGCGGGTGCGCCTGTTCGCGACCATCGGCCCCGCATCGGATGCGGTGGAGCCGGGGGCCTTTGATTTCCGCCGGCATCTTTACTTTCTAGGGGTCGGGGGGACCGGTTTCGCGCTGGGCCGGGTGCGGCGGCTGGAGGGGCCGGTGGAGGAGGGCGTGCTGCTGGAACAGTGGCGCCATGTGATCGCCGACCGTGTGGCGGCACGTCTTCCCGATCAGGCGACGGCGGGCATGGTCACGGCCCTGCTGAACGGCCAGCCCACCGCGATACCGGAGCCGGATATGGAGGCGATGCGGCAGTCGGGCCTCCAACATCTTCTGTCCATCTCCGGCCTGCATATCGCGCTGGTGGCGGGACTGGTCTTCTTTCTGCTGCGCGGCGGCATGGCGCTCTGGCCCGCCTTGGCCTTGCGCCATCCCATCAAGAAATATGCGGCGGTGGCGGCGCTTGTCGCGTCCATCTTCTATATGCTGATGGTGGGATCGCCGGTACCGACGCAGCGGTCGGTGCTGATGACCGGCGTCATGCTGCTGGCGGTGCTGGTGGACCGAAACCCGTTCTCCCTGCGCGTCGTGGCCGTGGCGGCCTTGGTGGTTATGCTGATCCAGCCGGAAACCATCATCGGCCCCAGCTTTCAGATGTCGTTCGCCGCCGTCATCGCGCTGGTGGCGGCGTTCGAGGTGGCGACACCCTGGATAGCCGCACGCCGGAAGGAGGGGGGGCAGGGCTGGTTTGGCCAAAGCCTGACCTATGTCGGCAGTCTGTCGCTGACCTCCCTGGTGGCGGGTCTGGTCACCATCCCCTTCGGCCTGCATCATTTTCAGCAGATGTCGAATTATGGCCTGCTGGCCAACATGATCGCGGTGCCGGTCACCAGCTTCTGGGTCATGCCCTGGGGGCTGCTGGTCTATCTGCTGATGCCGCTGGGCCTGGAAGGCTGGGCCATCACCGCCATGGGCTGGGGGGCAGAGGCGATTTTGTGGACCGCGCATTGGGTCGCCGACATGCCGGGCGCGGCCCTGCATCTGCCGCTGCTGCCGGCAGCGGGGCTGGTGATTTTCACCCTCTCCTGTCTGTGGCTGTGCCTGTGGCAGGGGCGGATCAGGCTGTTGGGTTTGGCCGGCATGCTGGCCGGCCTGATGTTTCTGCCCCTGACACCGCGGCCCGATCTGCGGATCAACGGGGATGGTAGGGTGGTGGGTGTCCGTCTGGCCGACGGTTCCCTGGTCGTCTCCACCCGGCGCTCCGGACGGTTTGACAGTGATGAATGGGCGCAAAGGGACGGATTGCCGGTTGAACCCCAAACCTGGCCCAAGAAGGGCAGCAAGGATGGCCGCCTGACCTGTGCCACGCCGGATGCCTGCCTTTACCGGCTGAATGGCCGGACGGTCGCCATCGCCCTGTCCCCGGCTTCTGTCGATATATTGTGCCAGCCTGGCATTGATGCCCTAGTTACGCGTCATCCGCTAAATGAATGCGCGGCCCCGATTGTGATCGGGCCGCAGACCCTGGCCGACAAGGGGGCGCACGCCCTCTATCTTGATGGCGATATCAGGGTGGATGCCGTCCGGGCCGGTGCTGCGGCGCGGCCCTGGAACTGACCAGGGCCTGTCACTGCGGCGACAGGCCCTGACCATGTTTACTTCTTGCCGTACAGGTTCTCGCGTTCCTTGTCGGAAAGCGGGGTGCCTGCCGGCTTCACCTTGTCGGCCAGCAAGCCCAGGCCGCGCTGCACCGCCGGGCGGGCGGCGATGGCGTTGAACCAGCGCTGGACATGCGGGAACTCGTTCAGGTCGATATCGTATTTCGGGGCGTTGCGGACCCAGGGGAAGGTCGCCATATCGGCGATGCCGTATTCATCGCCGCCCAGATAGGCCGCCTCTTCCAGGCGGGTATTGGCCACCTTCAACAGGCGCTTGGACTCGTTGCGATAGCGCTCGATGCCATAGGGCACCTTTTCGGGGGCGTAGAGGATGAAATGCCCGGCCTGCCCGAACATCGGGCCAACGCCGCCCATCTGCCACATCAGCCACTGAATATGGGTGTACCAGACAGCGGGATCCTTGGGCCGGAACTGCCCGGTCTTTTCCGCCAGATAGATCAGGATGGCGCCGCTTTCAAACAGGCTCAGCGGCTTGCCCTCCGGCCCCTCGGGATCGACGATGGCGGGCATGCGGTTGTTGGGCGCGATCTTCAGGAAGTCGGGCTTGAACTGATCCCCAGCACCGATATTGACGGCATGCACCTCATAGGGCAGGCCCATTTCCTCAAGCGCGATGGAGACCTTGTAGCCGTTCGGGGTTGGCCAGGCATGAAGCTGGATGGTCATTGACGGTTCCTTGCAATGACGGGTTGGGTCAGATGGCGGCCACCCTACCGGCATTGGTCACAGCCCGAAAGTGAGGACGCGCACAGTCAGGCTGCATCACCCGATGCGCATTTCGCGGGCCAGAAAATCGATCACCGCACGGATGCGTGGCGGCATGACCGGGCCCCCCTGGAACACGGCATGCACCACCTCGACCTCTCCCGTCGAATAATCCTCCAGCAGGGGCACCAGCCGCCCCGCCGCGATATCGGCGGCGACGTGGAACAGGCCGTGGCGGGCCAGCCCGTGCCCAGCCAAGGCCAGATGCCGCATACTTTCGCCATCGCCCAGGCGGATATTGCCCCGTACCGGCACCTCGATCCGGCTGCCATCGGGCATTCGGAAGGGCCAGGGACCGACGCTGCGCACGAATCCGAAAGCCATCAGATTGTGCTGGGCCAGATCGTCGGGCGTGCGCGGGGTGCCATAACGGGCCAGATAATCGGGAGAAGCCACGACCACCACCCGGCCCTCGCCCAGTTTGCGGGCCAACAGGTTGGCCCCTTTCAGCGGGCCGACGCGGATGGCGATATCGGCCCGTTCCTGCATCAGGTCCACGACCATGTCGGTCAGGGTGATGTCCAACTGGATCTCTGGATAAAGCGCCGACAGTTTGGGCACCAGCGGCAGCAGATACAGCATGCCCAGCGGCACCGAACTGTTGATGCGGACCGGTCCGCGCGGCGTGCTGCCGGCGGCCACTTCCTGCTCTGCCTCCGCCATGTCGGCCAGGATGCGACGGCAGCGCTCATGAAACAGATCGCCTTCCGGCGTCAGGCGCAGTTGGCGTGTGGTGCGGTTGAGTAAACGCGCGCCCAGCCGCGCCTCCATGCGGGCCACCAGCTTGCTGACCGCTGATGGCGTCATGTTCAACGCCCGGGCCGCACCGGAGAAGTTGCCCGCCTCCACCACGCGGGCGAAAACCTCCATCTCGCCGGCCCGGTTGATCTCCAATCGCGACATGTGATCTGAACTCACAAATCATATTCCGACAGGCAGTCTAGTTCACGGATGGGGACGCGTCCATCTTGGCGCCCATGTCATCCGCTTCATCCGGAACCTGAAATCATGCCAATCGGATTATTTGCCCTGACGGCTGGTGCCTTTGGCATCGGCACGACGGAATTCGTCATCATGGGCCTGCTGTTGCAGGTCTCTGCCGACCTTGGGATCGCTGTCTCCACGGCGGGCTTGCTCATTTCCGGCTATGCGCTGGGGGTGTTTGCCGGTGCGCCGCTTCTGACCCTTATGACGGGCCGGCTGCCACGCAAGGTGCTTCTGGTCGCATTGATGGTGGTGTTCACCATCGGTAATATCGCCTGCGCCATCGCGCCGGACTATACGTCGCTGATGGTGGCGCGGGTTATCACCTCGCTGGCCCATGGCACCTTCTTCGGTGTCGGCTCCATTGTGGCGACTGGAATGGTGGCGCCGGATCGCAAGGCGTCTGCCATCGCCATCATGTTCACGGGCCTGACCATGGCCACCTTGCTGGGCGTGCCGTTCGGGGCCTGGCTGGGCCTGCATTTCGGCTGGCGTTCCACCTTCTGGGCCGTGGCCCTGATCGGCATTGCCGCCACGCTGGTGCTGGCCGTTTTCGTGCCGGCGGACAAGACCACGCCGCAGCCCCTGTCCATCCGCAAGGAACTGACGGTGCTGACCAAGCCGCAGGTCTGGCTGGGGCTGGTGATGACGGCGTTGGGCTTTGCCGGCGTGTTTGCGGTCTTCACCTATATCCAGCCGATCCTGACCCGCATCACCGGCTTTTCCGACGCAGCTGTGTCGCCCATCCTGCTGGTGTTCGGCGGTGGTCTGGCCATCGGCAACCTGCTGGGCGGCAAGCTGGCGGACAAGCGGCTGATGCCCACGCTGCTGGGCACGCTGATCGCACTGGCCCTGGTGGAAGGCGTGATGGGCTTTGTCATGCACGACAAGATCGCGGCCATCATCTTTGTCGGCCTGATGGGCATCGCCGCCTTCGCCACCGTCGCCCCCTTGCAGATGCGCGTGCTGGAAAAGGCGGAAGGGGCGGGGCAGGGGCTGGCCAGCAGCCTGAACATCGCGGCCTTCAATCTGGGCAATGCCCTGGGCGCCTGGGTTGGCGGGGTGACCATTGATCAGGGGCCGGGCCTGGGTGCCGTCACCTGGGTCGCCGCCCTGGTGACGCTCGCCGGCCTTGCCGTGGCGTTGGTCAGCCGTGCCCTGGACCGGGGGACGGTCACTGTCCGCCCTGTGGCCGCGACGCCGCTGCATTGAGGTGGGGTGGGGATGGCGGGACTGGACCGCCATCCCCGCTTGTGACTATACCCATGGCAGATTTCGCAACCATCTGCGGCGCCATGCTGATTTATCGCCATACTACCGACCTTCCGGCAGCCATTCGCGGCTGCGCGGTCGCGCTTGGCAATTTCGACGGCGTGCATCAGGGCCATCGCGCCGTCATCGACGCGGCGAAGCAAGCAGCCCGCGCAAAGGGCGTTCCCGCCGCCGTCCTGACCTTTGAGCCGCATCCGCGCAGCCTGTTCCGCCCCGACGATGCCCCCTTCCGCCTGACACCCTGGCGCATCAAGGCGCGGCTGGTGGAGGCGCTGGGCATCGATGCCCTGTTCGAGGTGCGGTTCGACGAGGCCTTTTCCCACCTGACCGCGGATGAGTTTGTACGCCAGATTCTGGTGGATGGGCTGGCCGCATCGCATGTCGTGGCAGGCTACGACTTCGTCTTTGGGCACAAGCGGGGCGGGGATATGGCCTTCCTGCGCGATGCCGGCGAACGGTTCGGCTTCACGGTGACGGAGGTCCGCCCCGTGGCTGGCCCTGATGCTACCGCCTATTCCTCAACCCGCGTGCGTCAGCATTTGCAGACAGGCGAGGTGGAGCAGGCAGCCGCCATCCTGGGCCATGACTGGGAGATCGAGGGGCGGGTGGAGCATGGCGACAAGCGGGGCCGCACCATCGGCTTTCCAACCGCCAATGTTGAACTGGGTACCTATCTGCGCCCGCGCCTGGGGGTTTATGCCATTATGGCAGGCGTGGATGAGGGGTCGCGCACTGTCTGGCACAAGGGTGTTGCCAATATCGGTCGCCGTCCGACCGTGGGTGGGCTGACCGAACGGCTGGAGGCCCATCTGTTCGATTTCGATGGCGACCTGTATGGCCGGCATCTGCGCGTGCGTCTGTGCCGCTTCATCCGCCCGGAAATGAAGTTCGACAGTTTCCAGGCGCTGAAGGACCAGATCGTGGCCGACAGCGCCAAGGCTCGGGAACTTCTGGACTGACCCCGCTTACCGGGTCGTTGTTCCCTCTGCCTTCACCGTCGTGACCATGCCGTTCTTCAGCTTGGCTTCGGCGGCGCGGCGCAGGCCGTCATCCTTTTCCGCCTGTATCGCGGCGCGGGACCATTGGAAGCGGGCTTCGTCACGCCGACCCACGGCCCAATAGGCATCGCCCAGATGGTCATTGATGGACGGGTCGCCGGGTTCCAGCTCCAGCGCCTTTTCCAGCAGTTCCACGGCCTTTTCGACCTTGCCCAGCTTGAACATGGCCCAGCCCAGGCTGTCGGTGAAGAAGCCGTCATGCGGGCGCTGGGCGACGGCTTTTTCGATCATGGATGTGCCCTGGTCCAGGTTCACGCCGCGGTCGATATAGGAATAGCCCAGATAGTTCAGCAGGCTGGGCTGGTCCGGCTGCAATGCCAGGGCCTTTTTCAGCGCTGCCTCCGCCCCCGCCCAGTCGCCCTTGGCGTCCAGGGTCATGGCGCGGGCGTAATGCAGCATCCAGTCGCGGGGCTTTTCCTCCTTCACCCGTGCCAGCGCCTGGTCATAGGCGGCCAGGGCCTGATCCTGGCGTTTGGCAAGGCGGTGCATGTCACCCAGCCGCAGCAGGGCATCGGTGCGCGTCGGACGCTCCGCCGCCATTTTCTGCAACAGGGCGGCGGCTTCATCATCCCGGTCCAACTGCCGCAGGACATCCACCTGCCGCATACGGGCCATCCACAGAATTCCCGCCCCGCCGGTCACGGCGCGGAATTCAGACAGCGCTGTTTCATCCCGGTCGCGGTTGGACAGGATGTCACCCACCAGAAGGCGGGCCATTGGCTGTTCGGGTGTCAGGTGAAGGGCCACGCGGTCATAAAGCAGCGCCATTTCCGCCGCCCCCTCCTGGTGCAGTGCGGAGGCCAGTTGGAACAGCGCCTCGCCCAGGCCGGCGGCGGCATTGCCGACCAGGGGTGCCGGTATACCGCCCTTGTCCATGCGCGCCAGCACGTCTTCGACCACCATATTATCGGGATTGGCATCCAGATACTGGCGGTAAAGGCGCCGGGCCGCGTCGGTGGCACCGGATCGTTCCTGGAAATTCCCGATCAGCAGCACAAGGCGCAGCGGCATGCCCTGTTTGGCGGCGTCCGAGTAATACTGGAAGGCGGCATCACGATTGCCGCGCAGATCCTCGATCAGGGCCAGTTGCTGTATGCGGATGGACTTGAAGCCTTCATGGGCGGTCAGCGGGTCCAGAATTTTGATGGCGCGGTCGTAATCCCCCTCTGCCACGGCAATCCAGCTGGACAGCAAGGGGCCGATATAGGGGGCCATGCCGTCCGCCGGCAGCTTGGCAATGCGGGCCGCGGCGTCCGCTGTGCGTCCGGCGCGCAGATCATCGGCCACCAGCAGGGCATGGGCCACGAAGCTGCCCCCCTGTTCCTGCACCGCCTGACGCCGTGCGAGCGTCAGCGCCTCCTGCTGGCGCCCCTCGCCCAGGGAAAGCAGAAAGGTCCGGCGCAGCAGGGCCGGGTTTTCCGGATCCTGTTTGAGGGCCGCACCCAGATTGGCGCTGGCCACGTCCCAGGCACCGGCATTCTGGGCAATGCGACCGGTCAGATATTGGGAAATCGGACTGCTGCCGGTCTTCTGAGTTTTTGCTGCCGGTGAAGGGGGGGATTGTTGGGCCGATGCGGCCCCTGCGAGGGCCAGGGCCAGCATCACTAGATTCATTGCCGCCACCGGCGACCGCAAGCCCAAAACACGCACGGTTCCACCATCCTTCCCACAGGGGGGCGGCATCGGCGGCGCGTCCCTGTCTTCAATCACCTTCACGGGATAACATATCCCGCGCCGTCGGCCAGCATCGCAAAAGGATGAGTGCCAGCAAAAGTCCGGTTGCATCGGCGGCCAGATCGCCCCAGCTGCCCTGCCTTCCCGGCACCGAAGCCTGCAACCATTCGATCCCCGCCCCCAGAAGCAGGAGAAAGGCAAGGACCACCATCCGCGCATGCAAAGTGCGAACGGTCCAGAGGCCGATGAAGGCCAGGCCCGCGAAACAGAACATGTGCAGATACTTGTCCGCACCGCCCTCCGCCGGCGGGGCCAGTTGTGGTTGCACTGCCATCCAGGGCAGCAGCAGGATGGCAACGGCCAGGATGAGCCCGCCGGTGGAATGACGGATCACAGTGGGAGGATTCAGTATCTTGGAAAGCAGGATAGACTCCGATCATCCTGACGGCGTGTTCATTGTCCAGGGTATCGGAAATCCGCCATTTCCACGACAGAATGCGGAATGCATGCTACCTATGCATAATTTGCGGGCTGGATGCGCAAATTCTTGACAGGTTGGTGCCTGATTTTTAACAAATATCAGCGTAATAAAGGGCCTGCTGACGGTGAAGTCGTCAGCTGCTCGAACCCAGGGACCTTGCATGTATCCCGCAGTGGCGACCGGAGCCCTCAATCCGGCAAACGGCATGGTGGCTGCCGCTCTGTCCACCCAGGCTTTCGAAACGACCGCGGCCCACACGCCGCCACCGGCCAACGATCCCGTGTTCGACGGGGTCGAGGTGCTGAGCGATCAGATCCTGACCGCTGTAGCGCGCAGCCGGGCGTTGGGTCATCGCGATACCCGCATCACCCTGACACGCCCCACCGAAACGGTGGAAGGGGTTCGCAACCGCCTGTTGATGGCGGGGCTGACGCCGGTCATCCGGGCATCCAGCGTGGGTGGCACGTCGGTCCTGACGGTCCGCTGCTGATCAGCTACCCCGTCTGAACGGGCTTGCCAGGACAGGCGGAAATGTTCATGATCCGTACTCATGAACATTTCCGCGATCCTCCACCTTGTGCCCGTGTCTGAGGCGCCATCAATGCCGGTGATCCCGTTGCCGCGCCCGCAATCGGACGCGGCGGCGGCCATCACGCGGGGCGTGCGCCGTATGCTGGCAGAGCGGGGGGTGCGGGGGCTGGTCGAATTCTCGCTGGCCAATGGCCGGCGGGCCGACATCCTGGCCTTGTCTGATGATGGTGAGGTGACCATCGTCGAGGTCAAAAGCAGCATCATCGATTTCAAGACCGACCAGAAATGGCCGGAATATCTGGATTATTGCGACCGGTTCTTTTTCGCAGTGGATGCGGATTTTCCGGTCGATCTGATCCCCGCCGAATGCGGGCTGATCATTGCCGATGCCTTCGGGGCGGAAATCATCCGCCCGGCACCATTGGCCAAGCTGGCGGCGGCCCGTCGTAAGGCATTGACGTTGAAGGTCGCGCATATCGCCATGGCCCGCCTGCACCGGGTGGAAGATCCGGGCCTGCGTGTCGCGGAGTAACCTCCGGCCATATAAACGGCAGAAAATTGTCGTAGCGCGGATTAGCGAAGCGTAATCCGCGGAGCGACGCTGGTGGCGGGTTTCCGCGGATTACGGTTCCGCCTAATCCGCGCTACGCTGCTGCTGTCTTGAGACCCAGCATTACTCCAGCATCGGCTTGCCCGTCTCGATCTCCACCAGGGCCGCCAGCAAGGGCACGGCGATATCGCGGCGTTGGCCGGAACCGCGCTCCGCCTCTGAAATCGCCGCCTGGAAAGTGCCGCGCCAGCGGTTGTCGCTATAGAGCAACTTGTCCGCCCGTGCCCGTTGCACCAACGTGATGGGCGTCCGGCTGTCGGTAACGGTCTTGTCCAGCCGGGCCGACAAGGTATCGGCCTGACCCCGGTCCTTGGCCTTAAGCGCCCCGTCGATCAGCTCGACATAGGTTTCGGCCTTCAGGTCATTATCCTGCAACTGGTCAGCATAGGTCAGGGTCAGGACCTTTTCGCCCCGCGCCTCCAGCCGGCCCAGCACCTGCGGAATGGTCCAGGGGCTTTCCTCCTGCACCGTCCGCAGCAGGCCCAAAGCGAGGTTGGTGTCCCCCAGATCGCCGGCGGCAACCGCCAGTTCCGGGGGGCAGCAATTGCCACGGCGGTCCTTGAATCGGCTGAACTGCTCCTCCACCGTATTCAGGAACAGAGTGCGCGCCCGCGCCTCCAGCCCGACATGCAGCAGTGATTGCGCAACCAGACCCAGTTCCCAGGCACAGCCCTGGGTGCGGGCGAATTCGGTCACCTCTTCGGTGATCTCCGTCGCCTTGGCCATATCGCCACGCCAGACCAGTGCCTCGACAATGTCGGACAGGTTATAGACGCGGGTGGCGCAATCCTGGAACTCACGCGTGATGGCCAGTGCCCGATCGACCTCGCCCGTCAGGGCCAGGGTACGGCTGACGAACAGGTCGGGGCTCACGTCCCCCTTGGCCCCACCCGTCCGCAGGGCCTGCACGAAAGGGGCAACGATGGGCCTTACCCGTGCCTTATCCCCCATCTGATGATGGGCGATGGCCAGCGACAGCCAGTCCCAGCGCGGGGCCGCGATGGGGTACTCGATGGGCGTCACCAGCGCCTCGATCCGGTGCAGCAGGCAGGCATTGGATTTCGGGTCGGCACAGACCAGCCCGCGCAGCCGGTTCTTGAACTCGACATAGTCGAAATCGCCGATGAACTGATTGGTCATCAGCTGCACGGCCAGCGTGCTTTCGGGCAGGCGGGTGATGATGTCGGCCAGCAGTGCGTCAGCCTGCTGTAGAAGCTTCGTCTGCTCCGCCTCATCATAGGACTGATCGGCCTGCCGGATGGACTGCATGGCCTGCACGAACTGCCGGTTGGCCTGTGCATTCTGGTCGCTGGTCTGCGCCCAGGCGGCGCTGGGCGCCATCAGCAGGGCCAGGGCCAGCAGGGCAGGGGCGAACAGTGCCTGTCCCCACAGGCGCGCGGCGTCAATTTGGAACTTGGACATGGCTCACCACCCGCCGGACCCGCGCTATTTCACGCGCATGGTTGCGTACCCGTTCCAGTTCCTGCGGCGAGCGGGCGCGGCCCATCAGGTAGATCACCTGATTGACCGTCTCGATCGTGTAATTGCCCGACGTGATCTCCGCATCCGTCATCAGATCCTTGCGCAGTTGCGCTGTGATCCACATGTCCGTTGTCCGGTCGGACAGGCTGCTTTCGTCGCCGATCCCGATCTCGTTGATCACTTCCTTCAGGCCATCGACCTGCCAAGCCAGCTTCACGGCGTTCACCCGTTCGTCGGGGTTGGCGGCGCGGCCGGTCAGAAGGGCCCGGCTGTCGCGCACTTCCACGCGCAGCCGTTCATCCAATCCGCCATTGTCGCGCCAACGCTTTTCCACGGCCTTGCGCAGGCCATCATCATCCAACGCGGCAACGGTCGGATTATTCCCCGCACTCGTCTGTGCAATGGCCGGAGCGGCCAGGGCAAAGCCCACCGCCAGCAGCATCGCCATCCCCAGACCCCTGGGCGCCCAAAGGCGCATGTTCCCCATCGTTCATGCCTCCTGCGGCCGTGATTTTCCCGTGGCACGGCCGGACTTTAACGGTGAAATGTGGTGAGAACCGGGCCGGGGGATGCGGTTTCCGCCCCGGCGGGGTGGGTCAAGGGGGCCTCAGGCGAAGGGAGCGGCTGTCATCACCGCAGTGAGTTCACGGGCCAGGATGCCGGCGATGTTGCGGCGCGCCTTGGCATCACGCAGCAGCGTCTCATCCTGGGGATTGGACAGAAAACCGGTTTCGATCAGCAGCGACGGGATGTCCGGGGCCTTCAGCACTGCGAAATTCGCCGATCGCATGGGGTTTTCCAGCAGGCGGACATCCTTGCCCGCCCCCTGGATGATCGATTGTTTGGCATGCAGCGCTGCCGTCACGGTGTGGCGGGCGGCCAGGTCCATCAGGATGCCGGCCACCTTCTCATCCAGGCCCGACACGTCCAGCCCTAGACCGCCGGCGATATTCTCCTGCTGGGCGATGGCGGCGGCGAATTCATCGCTGGCCTTTTCCGACAGGGTGTAGGCGGACATGCCGCGCGCCGCCTTGTTGGGCGCACTGTCAGCATGGATGGAAATGAACAGGTCGGCCTTCGCACCTTGGGCGATCCGCACGCGTTCCTTCAGGTCGATGAAATTGTCGTCGTCGCGCGTCAGTTCCACCTGCCAGCCCTTGGTCTTGCCCACCAGACGGGCGACCTCCTTGGCAATGTCCAGGACGACATTCTTTTCATAGGTGCCCTTGGCCCCGATGCAGCCGGGATCATGGCCGCCATGGCCGGGGTCCAGCATGACAAGGCGGGGCGGGCGCGGTTTGCGCGATGGCGGCTTCGGCTTGCCGCCCTCCTGCGCCTGGGCATGCGACGGGGGGACGTGCAGCAGCGTGACCGATGCCATCGGCACAGCAACCGGGACACCCAGAGCGAAACGGAGCAAATCCCTGCGATTCATCGACGCGACCACCAATGGGGCCCGGAACAGTCTGGCCCTTCGTCAACGGACAATGTTTGGACCCCGGTGCACCGTTGCGCAACAGAAACATGCGTCTCTGTTGCGCAACTGCGGCATTGTGTGCCTGCAAAACCACGATAGCGGTCCTGGGTAGCGTCCGTGTAAGGCCTGGATTGGGCTGTTGCGCCACCGGTCCGGTTTCGCCATGGCCCCCCAGTGACGAATAGGGTGCTGCCCATGGCCGTTGCCCTGCGTTATCCTGATACCATGACAGGCGATATTCATCTTGACGGGACCGAGTCCCGGTTGCGGACCACACAGATGGTGGCCTTAGGCACCTATTTTCAGCGTGTGGCGCAGGCCTGTGAAGGGGTTCCGCCGGCTCTGTCGCGGGATCGGGTGGAAGCCCTGTTCCTCGCGGAATTGGCACGGTTCGTCATCGGCCAGTATAACATTACCATCCGCCACCTGCTGCGGCCCGCCGATGACGGGGTGGCCTGGTCCATTGATGGCAATCTGGGCGTCATCCCGGCCTATGTCCGCAAGCCCTTCGCCTTTCTCGGCTCCCCCATCCTGCGCCAGACCATGGTGCGGCGGCATGAGGCGGCGATCTTCTGGACCGGCGCGCCGGAGGCGCATGAACGCCCGCTGCTCTGCCCGCGTACTCTGGCGTTCGAGGATTTCTTTGCCGACCACCAATATTTCATCGGCGCCAGCCTGACCCTACCGGACCTGATCGAGCCATCACCCTGGCGCATTACCATGGGCCTGCGGGCCATGCCGGGCGTGTCACGCATGGTTTGGGAACAGGGTTTCCGCGCCAATGAATGGTACATTTACGAGTTGGCGCAGCATTTCTGCCATTTCCTGCTGGCCCAGCCCGGCTATATCGCCGGCATGCATTACCGGAACGCGGGTGAGCGAAGGGCCGCGGCGGACGGAAGGGGGCGGCTTATGGCGCTGTTGGGCCGGTGGTCGGATGCGCCGGCACAGCCAGCATCCAATGTCCGCTTCTTCGGCTGGACCGCACCCTCATCACCTGTAAAGTCCCACGTTCCCACCGGTGCGGCGGCGGTTCTGGCCGATCTGCGCGACAGCCTTCACCGGCATCTGCCCGACCATCCGGGTGCCCCGGCATTGCTGGAATGGGTGGGGCGGATCCTGGCGGGTGAGGGGGCGGTGCCGGGCATGTCGACGCCTCTGGAACTGCCCGTCCGCGCGCCGCTGCTGTATGTGGATCGGCCTGAACGGACGCAGGACATTGCCGGTTTCCTGCGCGCCGTCTGGATGCCCTGGATCAAGGCTGGTTGCCTGACGCGACCAGCGCTACGGCGGCTGGACCACCAGGCCTATATGGCCATGGCCAACTGGATGCGGCACCGAGAATGGCCATCCGACCTGCCGATCCCCAGCAAGTCGGACATGGTCACTGCTGACCTGTCCGACCCGGAGCGGTTGCGGCAGGCCCGGCGCCTGGTCCAGGCCCACCATGCCCGCCGCAGGCAGGGTTGAAGGTCAGCTGCAACCCGTCGTCCCGCCGCAGGTATCGCACTTCAGGCAGGTGCCATTGCGGACCAGGGTCATGTTCTGACATTCCGGGCAGGGGTCGCCCTCATACCCACGGGCGCGGGCTTCCCTGACCTTCTCGAACCGGGCGTCATGCCGACCGACGGTGCCACCACGCAGGGCCGTGCTGGACAGGCTGTCGGAATGGACCGACGCGCCGCCAGCATAGCTGGTGACGTCGGTGCCGGTAGCGGCGTAAGCCGTCGTTGCCTGCTGGAACCCGGCCAAAACCCGTCCCTGCTGTCCACCCGGCACCACGCGCAGGTTGGAGCGGACATAGCCGGTCGACGCAATGCGCGCGACTGCGGCCAGCGTCTCCTGCGTCATGTAGGCGGCATTGTCCGGCAGTTCCGGGGCTGTGTTGGCGGCTTCCGGCACACCGGCCAGATCGGCCTGCGCATCGCCCCGGCCCATCGTGTCGGGCAGCAGATCCTCCGGCGTGGCATGCGCCAGATCGTTGCGGCCAAGGTACGAGATGGCCAGTTCCCGGAACACATAATCCAGGATGCTGGTCGACATCTTGATGGCGTCGTTGCCCTGCACCATGCCCGACGGTTCGAACCGGGTGAAGGTGAAGGCCTCGACATACTCCTCCAGCGGCACGCCATATTGCAGGCCCAGCGATACCGCGATGGCGAAATTGTTCATCATCGAACGGAAGGCGGCACCTTCCTTATGCATGTCGATGAAAATCTCGCCCAGACGGCCATCCTGATATTCACCGGTGCGCAAATAGACCTTGTGCCCGCCGACCATGGCCTTCTGCGTATAGCCCTTGCGCCGCTGCGGCAGCTTTTCCCGCCCGCCGGACCGCACGACCTTTTCTACCACGCGCTCAATGACCCGTTCCACGACGCGTTCAGCAACCAGTGGGATACGGGCGGCGGCGGGTGCCTCCACCACGCGTTCCAGCAGGGTCGGTTCCTCGCCGGTCAAATCCTCCTCATCCTCCTCCAGGATCTGGGCGTTCAGCGGCTGGGAGAGTTTGGAGCCGTCGCGGTACAGCGCATTGGCCTTCAGACCCAACTGCCAGGACAGCATATAGGCGTCGGTGCAGGCCGTGACCGATGCGCTGTTGGGCATGTTGATGGTCTTGGAAATGGCGCCGGAGATGAAGGGCTGTGCCGCCGCCATCATGCGGATATGGGCTTCTGCCGACAGGTAGCGCTTGCCGATCTTGCCGCAGGGGCTGGCGCAGTCGAAGACGGGCAGATGTTCGTCCCGAAGGCCGGGCGCACCCTCCAGGGTCATGGCGCCGGAAACATAGACATTGGCCGCTTCGATCTCTTTCCTGGAGAAGCCCAGATGGGCCAGCAGGTCGAAGCCGGAGCTGTCCAGCAGGTCCGCCGGGATGCCCAGCGTGTCGATGCAGAAATCGGCGCCCAAGGTCCATTTGTTGAACACGAACTTGATATCGAAGGCCGATTCCAGCGCGCTCTCGACCTTTTCGATCTCCCCGTCGCTAAAGCCCAGCTTGCGCAGCCGGTCATGGGTGATGCCGGGCGCGCCGACCAGGGTGCCGTGACCGACGGCATAGCGTTCGATCTTCGCAATGGCCGCATCATCATAGCCCAGGCGTGACAGCGCCTCCGGCACGACGCGGTTGATGATCTTGAAATAACCGCCACCAGCCAGCTTCTTGAACTTCACCAGGGCGAAGTCAGGCTCGATCCCGGTTGTGTCGCAATCCATGACCAGACCGATGGTGCCGGTGGGGGCGATCACGGTGGTCTGGGCGTTGCGGAAGCCATGGGCGCGGCCCAGGTCCAGGGCATGGTCCCAGGATGCCCGTGCCGCCACGATCAGGTCGGCATCGGGGCATTCATCACTGACCAGCGGCACCGGCGCCACCGACAGTCCCTCATAACCCGTGCGGGCGCCATGCGCGGCACGGCGATGGTTGGCGATGACGCGCAGCATCGGCTCGCGGTTGGCGTCAAAGCCGGGGAAGGGACCCAACTCCCGCGCCATTTCCGCAGACGTGGCATAGGCCACACCCGACATCAGCGCCGTAATGGCACCCGTCAGCGACCGGCCCGCCACACTGTCATAGGGCAGGCCGGCGGCCATCAGCAGGCCGCCGATATTGGCAAAGCCCAGGCCCAGGGTACGGAAATCATAGGACAGGCGCGCGATTTCACGGCTCGGGAACTGCGCCATGGCCACGGAGATTTCCAGGACGATGGTCCACAGCCGGCAGGCATGGGTAAATGATTCGATATCGAAACGACCATCGGGTCGCCGGAATTCCATCAGGTTGATGGAGGCGAGGTTACAGGCCGTATCGTCTAGGAACATATATTCGCTGCACGGGTTGGACGCGTTGATGCGACCGGATGCCGGGCAGGTGTGCCATTCATTGATGGTGGTGTCGAACTGCACGCCGGGATCTGCGGATTGCCAGGCGGCATAGCCGATCTTGTCCCACAGGTCGCGGGCACGCAGCGTCTTCGACACTTTCCCGTCGGTGCGGCGGATCAGGTTCCACGGGCCGTCGCTGTCCACCGCCTCCAGAAAGGCGTTGGGCACGCGCACCGAATTGTTGGAATTCTGGCCGCTGACGGTCAGATAGGCTTCCGAATCCCAATCGGTATCAAAGGTGCGGATATCGATGCCGGCATGGCCCTGGCCCGCCAGTTGGATCGCGCGCTGAATATAGTTTTCGGGCACCAGATCGCGGCGGGCCGCGATGATGGCGCGTTTCAGGGCCCGGTTCTTGGCAGGGTCCAGCCGTTCGGCGTCCGGACCGATCCCTTCATTGCAGGCGGCCATCACCATGTTCAGGTGGCGCGACACCTGCTTGGACCCGGTCACCAGGGCGGCAACCTTCTGCTCCTCCACCACTTTCCAGTCGATATAGGCCTCGATATCGGGGTGATCGAGATCGACTGTCACCATCTTGGCGGCGCGGCGCGTGGTCCCGCCAGATTTGATGGCGCCCGCCGCGCGGTCCCCGATCTTCAGGAAGCTCATCAGACCGGAGGATTTGCCACCGCCCGACAGCTTCTCATCCTCCCCGCGCAGGCGGGAGAAGTTTGTTCCGCTGCCGGAACCATACTTGAAAAGACGGGCCTCGCGGACCCACAGATCCATGATCCCGCCTTCATTCACCAAATCGTCGGCAACCGACTGAATGAAACAGGCATGCGGCTGTGGGCGTTCATAGGCGGAGTTGGATGGGGTGACGGCACCGGTGGCCGGGTCGACATAGAAATGCCCCTGGGCGGGGCCGTCGATGCCATAGGCCCAGTGCAAGCCGGTATTGAACCATTGCGGGCTGTTGGGGGCCGCCATCTGACGGGCCAGCATGAAGCGCATTTCATCGAAGAAGGCCGAGGCATCGGTATCCGAATCGAAATAGCCGCCCTTCCAGCCCCAATAGGTCCAGGTGCCGGCCAGACGGTCGAAAACCTGCCGGGCAGAGGTTTCCCCGCCCATCCTCTGCTCGGACGGCAGCTTGGCCAGTGCTTTTTCGTCCGCGACATGGCGCCACAGGAAACTGGGGACGCTATTCTCCTCCACCGCTTTCAGGGCCTTCGGCACCCCGGCGCGGCGGAAATATTTCTGTGCCAGGATGTCACAGGCCACCTGGCTCCATTCCGCCGGCACCTCGATATCCTTGGCCTGAAACACGGTGGAACCGTCGGGATTGCGAATCTCGCTGGTCGTCGTTCGGAACGGGATATCCGCATAGGCATCCTGACCTTCGACGGTGAAACGGCGCTCGATACGCATGGTCCTGGCCCCTTTTCCCAGACAAGGCGGCGATCCTGGCCAGCCCCATCCACGAAAGGGACAGGCGCAGCCACGCCGCAATATATGGTGACGGGCCAGAGGCTAGGCCACCGGAGGCGGGGCCGGCAACCAGATTTTGTTGGGGAAAGCAGGGCCATACACTGCTTATTGTGGTTGACGATTGCGGTCCGCCGGAATCCATTCCGGGCTGGCGTGCCATGGCGGAAATGCTGGATTTGGCATCCCGTCCCCTTGTGTGAGTCGCTTCGATCCCCACATCGGGGCGACGCATAAGGTCAGGTGCCCCGACGCAGGGCATATCCACACCGGACAGGGGGTTTCATTCCGTCCTCAACGGTGGCAGGGTGCGCCCGCCAAATGTGGCCGGTATCATAGCCAAGTCGTGCCCTGAATGCCCCTGACGCCCGATCCCGAGTCTCAACCGCCCCAGACCGTCCCTGCCAGTGAGGGCATGAGCCGGCGGCAGAAGGCGTTGCTGGGCATCGGTACGGTTCTGTTCCTGGGCGTGCTTCTGGTGTTCGCCGTCCGCCATGTGATAGCGGAGGTGAATTTCGGTGAGGTGATCGCCTATCTGGAGGCGCTGCCCCTGTCCAAGGTGATCAAGGCCATCGGCCTCACGGCCTTGGCCTTCTGGCTACTGACACTTTATGACCTCTCTGCGCTGATCTATCTGAAGAAGAAGGTCCCGTACCGGACCACGGCCTTCGCGGCAGCCTGCGGCTATGCCATTTCCAATAATGTCGGCTGGGCAGTGATCAGCGGGGCAGGGGTGCGGCTGCGCGCCTATGGCACCGCCGGACTGTCGCCGGGCGATGTCGCCAAGGTCGTGGTGTTCTCCACCACCACTTTCACCCTCGGCCTGACCTTCACTGGTGCCGTCGGCATGATCGTCGGGCCGCACCCTGTCTCCGTCCTGCTGAAGATCCCGGAACTGGCAGTGCAGGCGACCGGTGCGCTGATGCTGCTCGGCCTTCTGGCCATCTGCGTGATTACCGCCGTGACCCACAAGCCGGTGAAGCTCTGGCGCTGGTCGATCCAGCTGCCCAGCTGGGGTGGGGTCGTGTCGCAGATCACCATCGCTTCCGCCGAACTGGTGGTGACAGCGGCCATCTTGTGGATGCTGTTGCCGGTTGATGTGCAGGTGCCGTTCGTCTCCTTCGTGGCCCTGTTCTGCGCCGCCCTGATCGTGGCGATCTTCAGCCATGTGCCGGGCGGTCTGGGCGTGTTTGAAAGCATCATCCTGCTAGGCATGGCCGACCATGACGCTGCCAGTTCCATCCTTGGCGCGCTTCTGGCCTATCGCTTCATCTATTATGTGCTGCCGCTGGCCGTGGCCGGCCTGTCCATCGCCATCTGGGAAATCCGCCACCATACGGGCCGGTTCGGCCGGGCGGCGGACCGGTTGCGGGGGCGGGGGGAATAACAGGCTGCTTTCAAGCACATCTGGGTCTGCCGCGTTGCAGTGGACAAGCTCCCCGACGCCGGTGCATAGTCGCCGCCGATCTTCGTTCCGCATCACGGAAAAGCCATGAGCGACCGTATTTCCCTGGCCACCTGGATGGCCAACATCCAGATCAAGCTGCTTGTCTGGCGTGCTGGCCGGCTGGTTGGCAGCGATGCTGCCGGTAACCGCTACTTCGAAGAGAAGAAGGCGCGTCCCGGCATGAAGGCCCGCCGCTGGGTCCTGTACAAGGGTGAGCCGGAGGCGACCAAGGTACCGCCGGAATGGCATGGCTGGATGCATTACAACATGGCCGCCCCCCTGCCGACGGACAGTGCCTTCCACAAGGGCTGGCAGTTGCCGCACCAGCCCAACCCGACGGGCACCACCCAGGCCTATCGTCCACCCGGCCACCTGTTTGCTGGCGGCAAGCGCGACAAGGCGACGGGTGACTACGAGGCCTGGACGCCGAACTGATCATCCCTATCTTTGGGATGTCGCATGGCGGCGCCGCAAAAGCGCCGCCATGATCGTTTAAGGGATCGGGTATTGTCCCGGTCTGGCAGGAGTTGATCTGTCCCATGCGCAAGAACGTGATCGAAACCGTCTTGGGTGCCGTCGTCCTTCTGGTCGCCGGCTTCTTCCTGTTCTTCGCCTACACGACCAGCAGCGTGAAGGCCGTGTCGGGATATCCGCTGGAAGCGCGGTTCAGCAGCACAGGCGGTCTGGCTGCCGGCGCCGATGTGCGCATCTCCGGCGTGAAGGTCGGGACCGTCACCAGCCAGCACCTGGACAAGCAGACCTTCCAGGCCGTGGTCCGTATGGATATCGACAGCAATGTGCAGCTGCCGCGTGACACGACGGCCAGCATCGCCAGCGAAAGCCTGCTGGGTGGGCGCTATCTTCAACTGGACCCCGGTGGGGAAGAGGACAAGCTGAAGGCCGGCGAGACGATCGAGTATACGCAGTCCGCCGTGAACCTGGAGGAACTGCTGGGTCGCTTCATCTTCAATTCCGCCAGTGGTGACAAGAAGTCCGAGGCGCCGGCTACGCCGTAAGCGGCGGGCGGCCTTGATGCCGCCGTAAAGCCCCGCTTTCCTGCCTTATCCGTTTCCCGATGCCTGCGGTCCTCAATGTCGATGCGCCTAACCCTTGCTGGTCTTGCCCTTGTTCTGGCCCTGCCGGTGGCGGCACAAGAAACACCGCCTGCTGATCCGGCGGTGGCACCGGATGTGCGGGCCCCGCTGGGGGCGGTGCAGCGTCCAGCACCCCCGCCGCCGCCCGCCCGCAAGTTCGACCCCATGCCCGTGGCCCTTCTGCAAGGGCTGGACAAGGTCACGGCACGGACCAGTACGTTTGAAGCCAAGGTGGGCGAGCCGGTGACCTTTGGTCAGCTGACCATCATCGTGAAGGCCTGTCAGAAGGCATCGCCCATTGATCCGCCCGAATCCGCCGCCTTCCTGGATGCCCAGGAGAAGCGGTCCGACGGTATCGTCGTGCCGGTGTTCCAGGGCTGGATGTTCGCCTCCAGCCCGGCCCTGTCGGCCATGGAACATCCAGTCTATGACGTGTGGGTCAAGGATTGCAGGAAGTCGGACAGCAAGGCCCGTTCATCTTCCAAGCAGTAAAAATTGGCCGGCGCACTGACCGCCTTGGATAATTGGGCGCGATAGCGGTGGCGCGGGATTTCCGTCGCTCCGAACTGTGACAGATGTTCGGTCAGGAACTGTGTGTCCAGCAGCAAGTAGCCGCCAGCCTTCAGCCGTGCCACCAGATGCACCAGGGCGATCTTGCTGGCATCCGTCGCGCGGGAAAACATGCTTTCCCCGAAAAAGGCACCGCCCAGCGACACGCCGTACAGCCCGCCCACCATCTGCCCATCCTGCCAGCATTCCACCGAATGGGCCTTGCCCATGGCGTGCAACTGACAGTACGCCTCCCTTATCTCGTCATTGATCCAGGTCTGCGGACGGTCCGGGGCCGGCTCGGCGCAGTGCATCATGGTTGCGCGGAAATCGCTGTCGATCCGGACATCAAAAGGGAAATGGCGCAGCGTCTTGCGCAGCCGTCGGGGCACATGGAACGCGTCCAGCGGCAACACCCCCCGGAAGGGCGGATCAAACCACAGAAGGTCTTTCGCATCCGCACTTTCTGCCATGGGGAAAACCCCACCGGCATAGGCACGGATCAACAGCTCGGGCGTCAATATACCCATCATTCCCCGGCGCGTGGTGGCAAGGGCCGGCTACAACCATAGCAAGTTGCGACGGCGCTTACAAATAATCACGCCGAGAACAGCAGATAGCAGGCGATCAGCCCCAGCATCGAAAATGCCTGCCCCGACCCGGTCAGCCGCCCCAGCAGCAAGGCGACCGCCGGCACCAGTGCCGCGATCAGACCCAGCCATGGCCCTGGCAAGCTGCCGCTGCGTATTACCGTCCCCGCCAGAAGCAACAGCAGCGGTGCCCCGGCCAGTATCAGCCCCGCCAGATAGCCCGCGAACAGCCGCACGACGTTGGAGGCTGGCACGGCCATGGCCAAGGGCAGCAAGGATTTACCCGATGCCCGCACGCCGAGGTCCCCCAGTGGAAACAGGGCCGGCAGCAGCAGCAGCGCCACCGCACGCCGCACCGCATCCGGCCCGTCGGACAGCAACGCCAACGCGACAGCACCGCCCAGCCATATGGCCAGCAGCTTCCATCCCGGTCGCGACAGGCGCAGTTCGGCCAATAGCAGGACGGCAAGGCCGGTACCCCCATTCGGGCGCACGCTGATGGGGGCGATCTGCGTCGGGGAAGCGGGCTTAACGGTCTTGGCCGCGTCACTGGCCTTGCTTGCCTTCGCTGGACGCCGGAACCGATCACCCAGCAAGCCAGCGGCCATCGCTAAACCCGCGCCCGCCAGGAACCATGTGATCCGGGCAGCCAGATAAGACGGGTCGGACCAGTCAAAGCCGTCCCAGGTGAAGCTGCCGTCAATGGATCGAGTGATGTGAATGCCAAAGGAGGTGCCATGGTTTCCCGGTACCATGCCGCCCATATCATGCATGGGCAGGCCGGCACCCAGCGGGTCGGCGATGGGCCCCAGCATCCCCCGCGACACACTGGTGGTCAGGGGCAGGACCACCAGCCAGGCCACCATCATCAGGATACCCGCCGCCACCGGGCCGCGCGTCCAGCGCCGGGCCTCCACCAGCCCGCGGAACCCCGCCAGTAACGATGCGCTGGGCACACTGACCAACAGAAGCGGACCCAGCAATGCCAGGGGCTGCTGCACCGGTGCTTCCCCCCGGACCGCCTGGATGAACAAAGCGCCGACACCAAAACACAGCAGGAAAGCCACAAGAAAGCAGGTGTCGGCTAGCCACCGACCCAGGGCGAAGGCAGTATCGCTGACCGGCGTGGCCCCCGTCAGCAGAAGCGGATGACGCGTGGGCGGAAAGGCGATCCGCAAGGCGATGAAATGTGCCGGCAGCAGAAGGGTCACACCCAACGCACCCACGACCAGCCCCACGGTTTCCGCCGTGTAGATCGGGCGCAAGGTGCCCACGGAAACCGTGACATAGCCGGCATCGGCGGGGGGTAGGGCAAGACTGGCCAGCATGCAGGCCAGCGCCAGCCAGACCCACAGGCCGCGCCGCCGCGTGAAGCCGGCCAATTGGAACCGGGCGACCGCCAGGATAACGCCGATTGTCATGCCCGGTGCTCCGCAACGGCGGCCAGATAGGCATCTTCTAGGCTGGGGGCCTCCGGTATGGCACCGGGCGGTGCCGCCTTTCCGGCATTCAGCACGAGGCGCAAGCGGATGCCATCCGCCATCCGCTTGCGTCCGGTGACCGTACCGAATTGCAGGGCATGATCAATGGCCGTTGCGGGCACCGTCAGGCTGACGACCCGCCCCTCCAGGGTGGCCGCCAGCATTTCCGGCTGCCCCACTGTGATAGCCTGACCCTTTGAGAGGATCAGCAGATCCTCCGCGATGGCCTCCAGATCGGAGACGATATGGCTGGAGAAGACAATTACGCAGCGCGGCGCCATCTCCGTCAGAATGGATTGCAGGGCTAGCTTCTCGAACCCGTCCAACTCCGCCGTCGGCTCGTCCAGCAGCAGGATTTCCGGCTGCCCCAGCAGCGATTGCGCGACCACCAGCCGGCGGCGCATCCCGCCCGACAGATCGCCCACCGGTGTATCCAGCTTGGTCGCGATGTGCAGGGCGTCCGCCAAGTCTGCCGCCTGTTGGGCGGCCTCCCGCGCGGGCAGGCCCTTCAGGGCGGCCATATAGGCCAGCAATTGCCGCGGCGTGGCATGGGGCGGCAGGTCCACCGATTGCGGGGCATAGCCAAGGCGCGCATGGTGCCCCCGCATGGACCGGGCAATGTCCTGCCCGCCGCTTTCCACGCGCCCCTCGCTGGGCGGAAGCGTGCCGGCCAGCATCGCCAGCAAAGTGGACTTGCCCGCACCATTGGGGCCCAGCAGCCCATGAATCCCTGGCCCCAATGTCCAGTTCACATCATGAACAGCCCGGAACGTGCCGAACCGCCGCCCCAATCCAGTCAGTGTCAGGGACGGCGAGGCACTTGGGGTTGTCATCAAGATTGGGTCACCAGGATAAGGCGGCATCGTCATCATACCGACGCCGCATGAGGGGCATGCGGATCATGGTAAACCGCAGGGTGCCTTGCTGCAACGCTGCGGCGTTGGGTTCCGTCACGGAAACTTCACGGAACTGCCGCCGAACCTTTACCACACCGTCCCTATGTGATGGGACCGAAGGCCTCCGCGCGGCGGCAAAATCCGTTGTCCCCGCGCGGGGGAGGGAAAACGGGATTTGCTGGGATTTTAGCAAAACCCCATCAATGGGATGCGCGGCATGACCGAATGGACGCTGTCCGGCGACACACTCTCCCCGCAGACGGAACCGGCGGGGCGACCGCGCCCGGTCTGGCAGCAGCGCCTGCTGGTGCTGGTGGAAACCCTGATGGCCCGCCTGCACCGGCCGGGGGATGTGGGGGAGGGGGGCTGGCTGGCCCAGCTGTCGATCTCCACCCGCATCGGCTTTCTGGTGGGGGCGGCCTTGTTGACGGTGCTGCTGACGGCGGGGCTGTTCCTGCTGGGTGATGCCAGACGGGAAAGTGCGACGGGCCGCATGACGGGCCTGTCGGGCTTTGCCGAGACGGCAGCCGACCTGAACCGGGGCATGACGGCCCTGCAGCTTCACGTCACCCGCTTCCTGCGCGAACGCGATGCCGCCGCTGGGGTGGCGTTCAAGACCACCCTGACGGAGGTGGAGCAGGCGGCAGCGGCCCTGACGGCCCATCCCGCCGCCGCCGATCAGGCCGACACGATCACGGCCCTGACGGCCAGATTGTCCAGCCTGGCCGCCGCCTTCGACGCCGTGGACCAGGCGACCCGCGCCGTCGGCCTGACGGACGAGGAAGGTCTGCGTGGGCAGATGGCGCGGTCGGTGGCAGCGACCGAGGAGGAGCTGAAGAAATGGCCCGCCACCATGGGCGCGCAGCTTTTCATCGGTATGGCGGAAATGCGCAATGCCGAGAAATCCTTCCTGATGACGGGGGATGACAAATATGTGGGCCAGCATCGCAAGGCCTTCAACGAGTTCTCCTTCTTCATCCCGGAAAGCCAGCTGGACCCGCAGACCAAGGAAGCCATCGACACCCTGTCCCGGCAATATCGCCAGGACATGGTGGCGCTTTCCAGCGCGGTGGCCGCACAGGATAAGGCGGTGAAGGATTTCAATGCCGCCTTTGCCGAGACGGCCCCCCTGATCAAACAGCTTTTCGACTATACCCGTGCCGGTTTGGCCGATGCCAAGCAGGCGGAGGGCAGCATCCGTACCCAGACTCAGCGCCTGACCATGGCCATCGGCGGGACCCTGGTGGCCGTGTTCTGTGGCCTGTCCTTGCTGCTGGTCCGGTCCATCACGGGGCCGCTGGCGCAGATCGAGGGCGCGATGGAGGGGCTGGCGCGGGGTGAGCGGCTGTCCTTCATCCCCGGCACGGCCCGGCGGGACGAGATTGGCGACATGGCCCGCGCCATTGATGTCTTCCGGGTGAATGCGGAGGAGATGGACCGTCTGAAGGTGGAGGAGCAGCAGCGGGAGCGTGCCCACCAGCAGGAGATGGCGGACCGCCTGGGCGGGTTGGCCCAGGCGTTGGAGCAGGAGATGACCAAGCGTGTGGAGGCCGTTCTGGCCGAGGCGGCGGGCATCGCCACCATGGCCGAGCGTATGACGGGGGCCGCCACCCGCACCGGTGAGCAGTCCGACGGTGTGGCCGGGGCGGCGGGGGAGGCGACGGGCAATGTCCAGGCCGTAGCCGCCGCCACCGAACAGCTTGCCACCTCATCCCGCGAGATCGGGCGGCAGGTGACGGAGGTGGCCGACATGGTCCATGCCGCCGTGGAGCGGGGCGCGCAGACCCGTGCGGTGGCCAGCCAGCTGGCCGATGCCGCCCAGAATATCGGGCGGGCGGCGCAGCTGATCGGCGATATCTCCGGCCAGACCAACCTGCTGGCGCTGAACGCCACCATCGAGGCGGCGCGGGCCGGCGAGGCAGGGCGCGGCTTTGCCGTGGTCGCCGCCGAGGTCAAGACCCTGTCGAACCAGACGGCGGCAACCACGGAGGAAATCGCCTCCCAGATCGCGGCGGTGCAGCGGGCGACGGAGCGGGTGATCACCGACATCCACCAGTTGCACGATGTCATCGCCCGCATTGACGAGATTGCGGGATCGATCAGCGCCGCCGTGACCCAGCAGGGCAGTGCCACCGAGAGCATCAGCGCCAGTGCGGCCAGTGCCGCCGACGGCACCATCGAAGTGTCCGACCGCATCCGCACCGTGGCGGCAGACGCCGCCGAAACCCGTACCCTGTCCCAGGATCTGGGCCAGCGGGCCACACAGGTGACGGCGGAGATGCGGGCGCTGCGCGAACGGCTGGCCAGTATTCTGGACGCGGCGGCGTAATTAACCGGCCGCCGGGGCGGGTTTTTCCGGCTTCGGCGGCTTGGGCGGGGCGGTCAGGGAAGCGACGCGGGAGGCGTATTTCTCCGGCTCGCCCTTGACCAGCAAGGGCAGCTCGGCAGCCAGCACGTCCAGCAGCTTGGGCAGCCAGACCTCATCGGCTTTCGCGAAATTGCCCAGCACCCAGCCATGCACCCGGTCCTTGTCGCCGGGATGGCCGATGCCGATGCGGACGCGCCAATAATCCTTGCCGATATGATCGTCGATGGAGCGCAGGCCATTATGGCCGCCATGGCCGCCGCCCTGCTTGACCCGGATCTTGCCGGCGGCCACGTCCAGCTCATCATGCAGGGCGATGGTGTCTGCGGGCGTCAGCTTGTAAAAGCGCATTGCCTCTCCAACCGACTGGCCGGACAGGTTCATGAAAGTCTGGGGTTTCAGCAGGAAGCATTTTTCGCCGGCGGCGAGGCCTTCGGCAACCATGCCCTGGAAACGCTTTTTCCAGGGGCCGAAGCCATAGCGGCGATGGATTTCATCCACCGCCATGAAACCGACATTGTGACGGTGCCGTTCATATTCCGGGCCGGGATTGCCCAGTCCGACCAGAAGGCGCATCGCCCTATTCCATTTTAAATGAATGACTTAACCAATCAGTCCCATCACCTCTCCGGACACAAGGCCCGGAGAGGTGGGGTACTCAACACCTACTGAACGATTACGCGTCGGCCTTGACGGTCGGGGCGGCAATCGTGGCGACGGTGAAGTCGCGGTCGGTGATGGTCGGGCGCACGCCTTCCGGCAGCTTCACGGACGAGATGTGGATCGACGAACCAACCTCGAAGCCAGCCAGATCGACGATGATCTTTTCCGGCAGGTCGGCGGCCTTGGCGAACACCTCGATATCGTGACGGACGATATTCAGGATGCCGCCCTTCTTGATGCCGGGGCAGGTTTCGACATTCACAAACTCCACCGGCACCTTCAGGGTGATCTCGGTGGTGTCGCTGACGCGCAGGAAGTCGGCATGCAGCGGACGGTCATAGACCGGGTCCAGCTGCACGTCGCGCGGCAGCACGCGATGCGTCACGCCGTCGACCGTGATGTCGAACAGGTGGGTGAAGAAGCCCGGACGATGGATCTCACGCGTGAACTTCGTGGTGTCCAGGGCGATCATCACCGGCTTTTCCTTGTTGCCGTAGATCACAGCCGGAATCGAACCAGCACGACGCGTGGCCCGGGCGGTCCCCTTTCCGGCCCGGTCGCGAGCCGTGGCGGCGAGCGCGATAATCTGGGTCATGGTACTCTCCTAGTACGAAAAAAGACCCGGTCACGGGCATCCGTGTCGGGTCCGGTAGTGGCGCCAGCCTCCAGGGGTGCTGTACGCCGCGAAAATGGTCCGGCCTTTTAGGCGCAAACCCGCCCGGAGTCAAGGCACGGCCCCACCTTTCCCCCTGCATGGCACCCAGATCAGGCCCGCACCCGATGGTCGCAGGGCGGCCCTGGCGAACGCTCCGAACGGAAGGGGTGTCGGGCCGGTTTTCCGGCGTTGGTGAAACAGGATGAAACAGAAAATAAAGATGCGTTCCATGAACTGTGGATAAGTTGGGGCTGTCCGGCCCTCATTTCGGAGGGCAGGCCAGGATCAGGGCACGGTTTGGGCGTTGATGGCGGTGAGCATAGCACGGGTGGGGGGAGAAGTCAGCGGTTGGGGCGGGGATTGGGTGGCAAAGGTGCCAACCCGCACTCCCTATCGTCATCCCGGCGAAGGCCGGGACCCAGCGTAAGGCGCGGTTAGCGCCGATATGAGTCATGTCGCAGCTATCGCTGCTCTTGCTGGGTCCCGGCTTTCGCCGGGAGGACGATGGGCGGTCTTATGTGAGATCGACCGGGCGCACAGGGTCGGTAATCCGCGCCGGCGCAAACTCAAAATCCGCTTCCGGCCCATCCTGCCGAAGGGCATCCAGCAGCAATGGCCCCCGTTCCCCCGTCAGACGCTTGTAAGCGTCATAGCGCAGCAAAACGTAGGCCGGCTTTCCCCGATCCGTGACGATCAAAGGCCCGTCGTCCGCAGCGCGCTTGGCCTTGCTGGGATTCTGGTTGAACTCACGGCTGGGTATCATGCGGCCCATGGGGTGGGGTCCCGACGGTGGATAATACAATTATACTACAAATTAAGAGGGTATGCAACGCAATCTAAGTAATTTGCCGGGGGTGTTCGTTTGATCAAGCTATGAACTTGTCTTTATTCTCGAGCAGCCAAGATGTCCTGATAGGTTTGGATGGCGTGATTTTTAATTGATTGATGAACTGTGCCATTTTTGTTATGTTGATGTAATATATTTGATTCTCTCGGTGACGCTCCCGTGATTAACGATATGAAAAATAAACACACATGGAAAAATACGGTATTTCCGGTTTTAGTTCTTGCTGATTCTGAATTTAAGCTTCTTGGGACGGCTTTTTCTATAACAGATAACGGCCTGTATCTGTGTG
Source organism: alpha proteobacterium AAP38 (assembly GCA_001296005.1). Lineage (GTDB taxonomy): Bacteria > Pseudomonadota > Alphaproteobacteria > Azospirillales > Azospirillaceae > Niveispirillum. Next base: position 295,689 of record LJHR01000009.1, read on the forward strand.
CTCGCCATGTTGTGCATGAGGTTGTGCAGCAAGGTGGCGTTCCAGTTATTTGTAATTTTATGAATGAAAATAACTATATAATGCGGCCTATTTTGAATGCAGTTTCTCATGACACCGCAGATATTTGCGTGCTAGTTGGTCCAAATATGTCCCATCCTGAAAAGGGCCTTCTAAAAAATATTCCTTTAAAATTGAAATATACAGAACAAAAAATTGGTTGCAATATATGGACTACATCCTATCCGGAAAGTAGCATTTACAAAGATGCTGGAAAAACAATTATGAGCTTCCTGCCCAACAAATATGAAGGAGTTCTTGAGGAATTTCATCCAATGGGCCGCGATCGTGTGATGCTTCCGTTTCCATGTTATAGGGGAACGGTAAAATTGTCTGGCGGGACAAGTGGGGGGCCGGTATTTAGTGAAACTTCAGAAGGTGTATTTGGTGTATGCCTGTCAAGTTTCTCCGGGCAAGAGGATGTAAGTTATTATGCGGATGTAAAATTGATAAGTTCTCTTGTGCTTCCAAATTGCGTTATTGCAGATAGTCCAGGGAAAAAGGTCAGAATAATTGACTTGATAAATAGAGGATTTATCCAGGTGTGTTAATGAATCAGTAGTCCGGAATGTAGGTAAATTGGAGTTATTTTGAGAGTGAGGAGACACGCCCTCACGGGCGTGCCCCCTCACCCCAAACTCCCTACCTCTTCAAATACCGCTGCTCCAGCGCCCGCGCCCTGGTCTGCAACGATTGCTCGGCCCCATTCACGAACACCTTTTCCGCCAGGACCGTCGGTTCCAGCGGGTCACCGGCCCACAGGACCAAGTCTGCGGGTTTGCCGACCGCGACCACGCCCGCATCCTTCACCCCGAACAAGGCGGCGGGGCGGCTGGTGATGGCGGCCAGCGCCTTGTCGCGGGGCATGCCGTAGGCGACGGCGGTGCCGGCCTCAAACCGCACCTGATTGGCGTAATGGCCGTCGGCGGTCGATGTGATGATGACGTTGACGCCGGCCTTTTCCAGCAAGGCGGCGTTTTCCAGGCGCGCGCGCTGTATCTCGAACCGGTTGGGGATGTTGGTGGTGGGTTTCATGATGACGGGCACGCCCGCCGCCGCGATCTCACCCGCCACGATCCAGCCTTCCTCGGCCCCCAGCAGGACCAGTTTCAGCTTTTCTTCGCGTGCCAGGCGCAGGGCCAGGCGGATGTCGGCGGCGCGGGAGACGGCCAGGAACAGCGGGGCCTCGCCACGGGCCACGGGCAGCAGCGCCTCCAGATCGGCGCGCGACAGGCTGTAGTCGCGCGTGCCGCCCTGGTTGAAGGCGGCCTTGTTGGCGGCATAGTGGCGGGCGTCGTCCAGCGCTTCCTTCAGGATGGCGACGGACAGGCTGCGGCTGCCGCCTGCATTCTTGGCGGCACTTTCGCCAAAGGGCAGGGCCACGCCGATCCGGCTGCGCACCACGATATCTGGGGCGGCACCGGTATGGATGATGGCCGGCTGTCCATGGAACAGCGGCTCCTCCACATGGCCGGCGGTATCCGCCTCATGCGCGTGCGCCCCGTCGCCAAAGGCGGCGGCGGGCATGATCACGGCGCGGGTGACACCACCCAGACGCGCCAGCGGCAGCAGGCTGCTGGCCGGGTTAACGGCGTAGGAGGGGTCATAGGCGACGGCAAAGTCCTTATTCTCGGCCTTGCTGTCATTGGTCTGTTCAACGGCGCTCACCTCCTCGATCCCGATATCGCTGCTGGATACGAACAGGCCGGGGGTGACGGTCTTGCCGGTTCCATCGATCACTGTCGCCCCGGCGGGCACGGCGGCCCCGGTGCCGGCGGCGGTGACGATGCCGTTCTGGATGACAATGGTGGCACCGGGCAGGGAGGCGCCGGTGCCGGTGACCAGGGTGGCCCCCTGGATGGCAATGGTCTGCGCACCCGCCGCCGCCGTCAGGGCCAGGGCGAAGGTGCTGCCCAACAGGGCCTTCTTCATCATGTTCATCACTTCACCCCCGCCTTGAAGATATCGGCCCCGGACTGCCCCAGCTCAAAATCGGAGCGGGGTTCGGCGGGCGGATGGGCGCGGTCATGCATCAGCACGCCGTCAATATAGACCAGATCGGCCAGGGTATAGATGGAGAAGGGGTTGCCGTTCCAGACCACCACATCGGCCATCTTGCCGGGTTCCAGGGTGCCGGTCTTGTCCAGCACACCAATGGCCTTGGCGGGATTGGCGGTGATCCAGGTGATCGCCTCCTCATCCTTGATATCCAGGCCCAGGTAACGACCCTCGGCCAGGGCCTGTGCTGTTTCCTTGTTCAGGTGCTGGATCAAGGTCTCGTCATCGGAATGGATGACGGCGCAGGCCCCGGCGGCATGGACGATGGCGGCATTGGCCGGCACGCCATCATAGCTTTCCATCTTGAAGCCCCACCAATGCGCCCAGGTGGCGATACAGGTGTCGCCTTCCTTCAACAGGTCGGGGATCTTGTACGCCTCTGTCGCGTGGTGGAAGGCCTTGATCGAATAGCCGAATTCCTTGGCGATATCGAGCATCACCGACATTTCATCGGCGCGGTAGCAATGGTTCTGGATCAGGATATCGCCGCGCAGGACGCCGGCCAGCGTATCCAATTGCAGGTCGCGCTTGGGCGGATCGCCCGGCCCCTTGTCGCCGTCGCCGCCCTTCTTTGCCTTGTCGTAATAGGCGTCCCATTTGCGGCGATATTCCGCCGCCTCGATCCAGGCCTTGCGATAGCCGGCCACGTTGGACATGCGGCTGGCAGGCGCGCGGCCCTTGCCGCCATAGACGCGCTTGGGATTCTCACCGCAGGCCATTTTCAGCCCATAGGGCGCGCCGGGGAACTTCATCTCCTGCACATTGCGGGCGGGCACATTCTTCAAGGTGACGCTGCGCCCGCCGAACAGGTTGGCGGAGCCGGGCAGGATCTGAAGCGTGGTGACGCCGCCGCGAAGCGCGCGTTCAAAGCCGGGGTCCTGCGGCCAGACGGAATGTTCGGACCAGACCTGGGCCGTGTTGGGGTCCGTCGCGTCATTGCCATCGGAATGGGCCTGCACCGCCGGGGCGGCATAGACACCCAGGTGGGAATGCATGTCGATGACGCCGGGCGTGATATAGCGGCCCGTGGCGTCCACGATGGTGGCACCGGCGGGCACGGGCAGGGCGGCGCCCACCGCCTCGATCTTGCCATCGCGCAGGATGACGGTGCCATTGTCGATGCGCTGTCCCGTGCCGGTCAGCAATGTCGCCCCGGTCAGCGCCACCAGACCGCTGGCCGCCGGCTTATACCGGCTGGGGAAGGGGTCGCGGTTGGCGGCGGGGTCCAGGCCCTGGGCCAGCCCCGCCTTGTCGTCGCCCTTGTTCTTGTCCTTGGATTGGTTGGCCGCCTGTCCCGTGGCACATCCAGCCAGCACCAAGGCCAGCCCCGCCACCATCCAGCGACCGGTCCGCGACCGCGCCATTGCCCCACCCCATTGTTGCCATTGAAACAATGGGGGTGAGTGTGGGGATGGTTTACCAGACAAGTCAACGGCTTGGGGTGTAACGGGATTGTAACGGAATGTGTTGGTCTGTGGCGGCGCGCTCACCCCACCAGCGCATCGCGCGCCAGATCCAGCATGGGCAGGAAGGCCGTATGCTCCTGTGCCCCAGCCAGCGCGTAGCGGCGGTCGAAAATATAACAGGGCACGGCCTGTACGCCCAATTGCCGGGCTGTGGTGTCGGCCCCCTTGATGGCGGCGCGGTCGGCCTCGCCGTCCAGATAATCGCGCGTCTCGTCGGCGTCCAACCCCTGTTCCACAGCGATGGCGACCAGCGTGTCCAGATCGCCGATATCCAGCCCGCGCTGAAAATGTGCCGCGAACAGGGCCATGGCGACCGGCGTGGCCTTGGCCCAGCGTTCGGCAAAGCGGATCAGGCGGTGGGCCTGCAATGTGCTGGGGATACGGCGGATCAGGTCCTGGCGCAGCATCAGACCTTCCCTGGCCGCTGCCTGTTCGACAACGGCGTGCATCTGCCGCACCCGTTCCGGACCGCCGAATTTCACCGTGAAATAGAGGTTGCGGTCCATGCCTTCCGCCGGCAGGTCGGGGTTCAACTGAAACGGCATCCAGCGCAGGTCAACGCGCACGCCCGGCCGTTCGGCCAGCGCCCGGTCCAGCCGCACCTTGCCCAGGAAACACCAGGGACAGATCAGGTCCGAATAAATCTCGATCAGCATGTCCGCCCCGATGCCCCCCTGCCACACCATCACCATAACCCGAAATGACGGGGTGGGCGAGGGGGCGGCACCGCGCAAGAGTCGTTGCGCCGTCAACCGCACGGGTCCATGCTGTTAAAAATTTGTGACGGTCCGGTGGGTGGGGACCCAGGATGACAAAAATACTGACCGCACCGCAATTGGCATCCGCCTTTGTCGGCCACGCCACGCTGCTGCTTGCCGTCAACCTGACCCATGATCTGGACCCCGTGCTGGCAGGTTTCCTGTCGCATGAGGTGCCGGCGGCGGATGAATTGCTGGATGATCAAGTGCTGATCGGGCAGGTGATCCGCGCGCCGCGCGGCGATATGCGCCTAGAACGCACGCTCGCCTGGCTGGAACAGGTCTGGTTTAATCTGGCCGACCGGTCGGCGGTGCATCCCCTGGTTTGTCAGGAACTGGATGCGCGCCGCCATTCGCCGGTGATCTTCGATCTGGATGAAGGCCTGATCCGGGCCGCCAACCTGCTGGACCTGCTGGTGCGGCAATGTGCAGGGCTGAAGGATATGTCGGCCCTGGCCGGCATCCTGTCGCTGCTGCGCCAATGGCAGGGGGACCGGCGGCGCGAAACCCTGCTGGAACTGGAGCGGCGCTGTCTGCCGGCGCTGGAGGGGGATGATGGTACGCCCGCCGCCGAACAGGTGCGGCGCATCCGCTTCCTGGCCATGGAAGGTGCGTTGCCAGCGGATGAGTATCTGGGCCTGCATTTCGATCCGCAGGCGCTGCCCGACTGGGACATGGCCGAACTGACCCGCCTGATCCGCACCCGCTACCCGCTGCTGCGCCGGTCGGATGTGGAAGCCATGGTTGCCGCCCGCACCCCGGTGGCGCGGGCGGCAGTGGCTTAGGTTTTTACTGCGCGCTCAGCGCCGTGGCCAGGGCCTGCGCCTCGGGCCGGTAGAAATGCCGGTCCACCAGGATGGCGCGGGGTTCGGTCTTCTGGCCGTAGAACTTGTCGTTGAATTCATTGCGCGGGGCGATGACAGAGCCTTCGACCGCCATGCCACCGAACAGGCCGCTGGTCTTGGCATAGACATAGATATCCGCCGACAGGCCGACGCCATATGAGGCGCCGACGCCGGTGCCCAGTTCGCCGATGGCGACATTGGCGTCGGCCCCCAGCTTCACCTTGCGGTCGATCACGGCATCCAGACCCTTCTGGGTCATGATCACCATCATCATTTCCGACGCCTGCCCGCCGAATTGCAGACCGAAGCTGGCCTCTGCCAGGGTGTAGAAGGCGGGTCCGCTCCACGCCCCATCATCGCCGCGCGCCACCATCACGCCGGTGCCGCCGCCGCCGCCCACAAAGAAGCCGGCCTGGATGACATTGGGCAGAATCAGGACGGCGCGCGCCCTGCCTACCAGGGTCTTCAGATCCTTGTATTGCGGATCGGTCAGCAGGGTCAGCGCCGTGACCCGCGCCCGTTCCACCATCAATTCGGGTTCCGTCAGGGCCTGGGCCGGGCGCACCAGGGCGGACACCGCCAGGGTCAGGCCGAACAGGGCCATCACGAAACGCTTCATTTCTCCGCTCCCTTATCTCGCGAACATGATCTCAATGCCCGCAATGCCTAATCAAAGCAAGCGGCCCCGACATGGCGGAATATTGGCACCGATAAGGCGCCATTGCCCGTCGCCATCGCCCAGGGCCAGATGGTCCATCCGGAACAGGTGCCAATGATCAACCGCCACTGACAGCACACCCGCCGGTGACAGGCCCAGCGCCAGCGCCAGGGCGGCGCGGATGGGGCCGGCATGGCCGACCATCACGATGTCGCGTCCGCGATGGGTCTGCGTCTCCCGCATCACCGCCGCCGATACCCGTCGGCACAGGTCCGCGAAGCTCTCACCGCCCGGCGGGGCGTTGCCGGCAGGGTCCTGCCAGAAGCGCTCCGCCATCTCCCGCTCGCTGTCCCAGATTTCGGCATGGGTGCGACCGTGCCATGATCCGAAATCCTGTTCGGTGAGGTCGGGCACACAAAGGGCGGGCTGATCGGGCGTCAATGCCGCCGCCGACCGCCCGCTGCGCGATAGGGGTGTGGTCAGACAGATGGCGTTGTCGGGCAACCAGGACCGCGCACCCTCAATTATTCCGGTATCGGAAAGATCGGCATCCGCATCCATCTGTCCGGCAATGGTGCCCGGCGGCAGGGACAGGGGCGCATGGCGCACCCACCACCAGCGGGTGACAGCGCCATCAACACTCATGTCGAAGCCGGAATGACGGCTGCCAGGGCCAGAAGGAAGCCGATTTCGGCCATTTGCTGCCCGGCACCCAGCACATCACCCGTGACGCCGCCGATCTGCCTTTTCGACAGCCGCGCGACACCCCAGACGGCGGCAGCGGACACGGCCATGACCGACAGGCTGATCATGCCGGACGCCAGATGCAGCTTGTTCAGCGCGGTTGCGGCCAGAGTGAAGCCGATCAGCAGGGCGACCAGGGCGCGGGCGCTGTCGGGCCGTCCCTGATCCGCCGACACACCTTTCAGGCGCGCATCAGGCAGGGCCAGCTTCACCAGCGGCAGCAGCCCGCGTGAGAAGGCGTGCGCGCCGATCAAGGCCAGCGCCACCGTACGCGGGTCGGCCAGGGTTGCCATCACGCCGACACGGGCCAGCACCACCAGGATCAGGGCCATGGAACCATAGGTGCCCACCCGGCTGTCCTTCATGATGGACAGTTTGGCTTCCTTGTCCCGCCCGCCGCCGAATCCATCGGCGACATCGGCCAGCCCATCCTCATGCAGGGCGCCGGTGAGCCAGGTCAGGGCGGCAACGGTGACGATGGCCGCTAGTAGCGGTGCCAGACCCGCGAAATTCAGCGCCCAATACAGCATGCCGCCCGCCACACCGATCAGGCATCCCACGATGGGGAACCAGGAAAGGGCACGGCGGTTCAGGTCGTCCGGCCAGTCGCCCTTCCAGCGCAGAGGCAGGCGGGTCAAGAAGATGGTGGCCGCCATGAATTCCGCGAGCGGTTGGGGCCTGTGCTGCTTTGTTGCATCGCTCATGACATCGGTATAGGCCAGTGTGGCTTTCACCGCCAGCACCGTTCCGGCACCCGCGCAGGGGGCCAGACGGTAACCATGATACAATCGCTTCAGGAACGTCCCATGTCCGGCCATCACGACCATTCCCATCACCAGCACGATGATGAAGGCCTGCCCAGCCTGGAGGAAATCCGCCGCGTGCTGGCCGACCTGCCGGGGCCCGACCTGGAGGCGGCGACGGCGGCGATGCAGCGTGAACAAAGCCTGCTGAAGCCGCCCGGCGCGCTGGGCCGGCTGGAGGAACTTGTGCAGTGGCTGGCGACCTGGCAGGGCAAGGCGCCACCGGAACTGACCCACCCGCGCATCGTGATCTTTGCCGGCGCCCATGGCGTGGCACAGCGTGGCGTGTCGGCCTATCCGCCCGCTGTGACGGGGCAGATGGTGCAGGCCTTCATCAATGGCCATGCCGCCATCAACCAGCTGGCCGAACTGCACGATGCCGACCTGCGCGTGCATGAGATGGACCTGGACCATCCGACGGCAGACTTCACTGAAGGGCCGGCGATGAGCGAGGAAGTCTGCGCCCGTGCTGCCGCCTATGGCATGATGGCCATCGAACCGGGGCTGCATCTGCTGTGCCTGGGCGAAATGGGCATCGGCAACACAACATCCGCATCCGCCCTCTGTGCCGCCCTGTTCGGCGGGGCCGCATCTGACTGGGTCGGTCCCGGCACCGGTGTGGACAGCGAAGGCATTAAGCGTAAGATCGCGGCGGTGGAGGCGGGTCTGGCCGCCAACCCATCGGCCCTGACCGATCCGTTTGAGGCGCTGCGCTGCCTGGGCGGGCAGGAACTGGCCGCCATCATGGGCGCCATCATCGCCTGCCGTATGGCCCGTGTGCCGGTCGTTCTGGACGGGTTCGCCTGCACCGCCGCCGCCGCCGTCCTGTACAAGGCCGATCCCAAGGCGCTGGACCATTGCATTGTGGCCCATCGCAGCGCAGAGCCGGGCCATGCCCGCCTGCTGGCCGCCATCAACAAGCGCCCGCTGTTCGAATTCGACATGCGGCTGGGTGAGGCATCGGGTGCGGCGCTGACCATTCCCGTCCTGCGCTCTGCCCTTGCCTGCCACCTGAACATGGCGACGTTTGCCGAGGCCGGAGTCAGCGGCAAGGGGGACAAGCCGGCGGGTTCGGTGCATTAAGGATCAAGCCATGACCTCCATCATCATCGACCGCGCCTTGCGTGCCAGTTGCCAGACTTTCCTGCAGGGGCATGGGCCGATCACGCCGCGTGTGTGGATGGAACGGCTGCTGTCGATGCCGGAGATTGATCTGGCGGGCGATGAATATAATGCCGGCCCCACCATCGACCTGCTGCAGGGCCAGGTGGCGGAATTGCTGGGCAAGCCGTCCGCCCTGTTCTTTCACAAGGCGGTGGTGGGACAGCAGGCGGTTTTGTTCGCGCATCGCGAACGCACAGGCCGGCGGCTGGTCGCCGTTCATCCCAAGAGCCATATTGCAGTGGACGAGTCGGATGCGGTGGAGCGGCTATCCGACATCAGACTGGTGCGGATCGGGCCGGATGACGCGCCCTTTACGCTGGCCGACCTTCAGGGGGTGAAGGAACCGCTGGCTGCCGTGGTGGTGGAACTGCCGCTGCGCAATGCCGGCTTCCGGGCGCCGTCCTGGGACGAGCTGGTTGCCATATCCGCCTGGTGCCGGGAGCAGGGGATCGCGTTGCACCTGGATGGGGCGCGCCTGTGGGAAACGCAGCCCTTTTATGGACGGTCACTAGCGGAGATCGCGGCCCTGGCCGACAGCGTCTATGTCAGCCTGTATAAGGGATTGGGCGCGCCGGGTGGCGCCCTGATCGCGGGGGAGGCGGCGTTTCTGGACACGCTGAAACCCTGGCGGTCGCGCATGGGCGGCAATCTTTATACGGCGTTCCCTTATGTGCTGGGTGGGCTGTACGGGTTGCGTCATTTCCTGCCGCGTATGGGCGATTATCATGCCCATGCCGTTGCCCTGGCCGAGGCGCTGTCCACCTGCGATGCCCCTTGGGCCGCCGACCGGGTGATGTGCAATTCTTTCCGGCTGGTCTGGCCGGTGGCGGCTTCGTCCCTGGCCGCGGCGCTGGAGCGTATGGCGCGGGAGGAAGGCATCTGGTGCTTTGGCCGTGTCATCCCCCTGCCGGTACGGGGTCATTGCTGCACAGAGATGGTGGTGGGCGACGCGACGATGGCGCACGACCCGGCCGCCCTTGCCGACCGCTTCGCCCGGCTGCTGACCGTCGCACGCGGTTGAACGCATTGGCGCCATCCCACACCGCCGGGTGACCCGTCCCCCAACCCATGCTAAGCAACCGCCGCCAAACGGCAGCAGCAGGGGGATAGAGCCATGAAGATTCTGGTCGTGGGTTCCGGTGGTCGCGAACATGCGCTGTGCTGGGCCATCAAGCGCTCTCCCCTGTGTGACGCCCTCTACTGTGCCCCCGGCAATGCCGGGATCAAGGATGTGGCGACGCTGGTGCCGCTGTCGGCCAATGACGTGACCGGCATCACCGCCTTTGCCACCGCCGAAGGCATCGACTTCGCCGTTGTCGGGCCGGAGGAGCCGCTGGTCTTAGGCCTGGCCGACGCGCTGCGCGCCGCCGGTATCCCCACCTTCGGCCCGTCGCAGGACGCCGCCGCCCTGGAAGGCTCCAAGGGCTTCATGAAGGATGCTGTGGCCCGCTTTGGCGTTCCCACTGCCGCCTATGGCCGCTTCACCGACATGGGGGCCGCCAAGGAATTCGTGGCCCGGCACGGCGCCCCCATCGTGGTGAAGACCGACGGTCTGGCTGCCGGCAAGGGTGTCACCATCTGCCAGAGCGTGGATGAAGCCTATGCGGCCATTGAGGAGGCCATGGTCGGTCGCCGCTTTGGCGATGCCGGGGCCGAACTGGTGATCGAGGAATTCCTGGATGGGGAGGAGGCCAGCTTCTTCGCCATCTGTGACGGCACCAATGCCGTGGCCCTGGCTGGTGCGCAGGATCATAAGCGCGCCTATGACGGCGACCAGGGCCCCAATACCGGTGGAATGGGCACCTATAGCCCGGCCCCCGTTTTGACGCCAGCCATCGAGGCGCGGATCATGGAAGAGATGATCCTGCCGACCGTGCGTGGCATGGCGGCAGAGGGTAAGCCCTTCATTGGCGTGCTGTTCGCCGGCATCATGGTGGTGAATGGGCCGGATGGGCAGCCGGTGCCTAAGCTGCTGGAATATAATGTCCGCTTCGGTGACCCGGAATGCCAGGTGCTGATGCGCCGCCTGAAATCCGATCTGGTGCCGCTGCTGCTGTCGGCGGCCAAGGGCGACGTGTCGGGCCAGGTGCCGGAATGGCACGACGAGGCGGCCCTCTGCGTCGTCATGGCCGCCGAGGGGTATCCGGGCGACTATCTGAAAGGCACCCGCATCGGCAATCTGCCAGCGGCGGGACAGGTGGATGGTGTGGAGATTTTCCATGCCGGCACCAAGGAAGGGGCCGATGGCGCCATCCTGGCCAATGGCGGTCGTGTCCTGGGCATCACCGCCATTGCGCCGCGCGTGGCCGATGCCCGCGCCAAGGCCTATGAGGCCGTGGATCGCATCGACTGGAAGCAAGGTTTCTGCCGCCGCGATATCGCCTGGCGCGCCATGGCGCGGGGGCTGTAACGCTGGGGAAGGGGGTTACCCCTTCCGGTCGAACATGCCCATGGCATAGGCGGTGTGCAGGGCCAGCGGCCCCATCCAGCCGACCAGCGGCCAGAAGAACCAGACCCTGTCCGGCGTGATGAAGAAATTCAGCGGCACGATGATGACGGCGAAGAAAAAATAGGCCAGCAGGTGGTTCAGCAACTGGCTGCGCCGCTTCTTGACGGTAGGATGCGTGTCGGGAAGGGGCATCTCTGGGGCTTTCCGTTACGGGTAATTGGATTGCCGCGCAGAATAACGCCAATGCCGTGGGATGCCAGTGCCGATCATGGTTGATCGGCTGGCTTCCCCTGGGCCACAATCGCGCATATCCCCTTGATCCAAAAGCAGCCGCCATGGACCTCAACCGCATCTTTGCCCAGGCCGTCTCCCGCCAGAATGATGGAAGCTGGGCAGAGGCCGAGAAACTGTACCGGCAGATCGACAAGCTGCGCCCCGGCATGGCGCCGGTTTCCTGGAATCTGGGCCTTGTCCTGAAGGCGCAGGAGAAATGGGCCGAGGCCCTGACGGCCTTTGAGAAGGCGGGAAAAGCCGATCCGAGTTTTCGGGGTCTGAACTTCAATATCGGTTTGTGCCACCAGAAACTGGGGCGCATGGACGAGGCCAGGGTTTCCTTTGAGAAATCTGTGGCGATTGAGCCGGATGACCCGGTTGGCCGCTTCAATCTGGCGGCCGCCTACCGTGAGCAGGATAAGCTGGAAGAGGCGTTGGAGCAGGTGGGCCAGGCCCTGGCCCTTAAGCCCGACTTTGTCGAGGCACAGCTTCTCCACTCCAAGCTGCGCACCCGCATGCTGCCGCTTTGGCATGTGCCCATGGTCAATGATGCGCCACGCAACGACGCCTATGAGGCGGCGATCAAGGCGCAGGTGAAGCCGGGCGATCTGGTGCTGGAGATCGGCACCGGCTCTGGCCTGCTGGCCATGATGGCGGCACGGGCCGGCGCGCAGGTGATTACCTGCGAGGCGGTGCCCTGGATCGCGGAGACAGCGCGGGCGGTGATCGCCGCCAATGGCCTGTCGGACAGGATTACCGTGGTGAACACCCTGTCCACGGCGCTGCAGGTCGGTGGTGTGCTGCCGCGCCCGGCAGATGTGCTTTTGTCGGAGATCGTGGCCAGCGACTTCCTGTCCGAACGGATCATCCCGGCGGTGGCCGATGCGCGTGCCCGTCTGTTGAAGCCCGATGCCCGCATCCTGCCGGCGCGCGGCGGGGTGCGCTGCGCCTTGGCGGGTGGCGCCTTACTGGAAATGCATCTGTTCACGGGGCCGACCAGCGGCTTCGATCTGTCGGCCTTCAACCGGCTCTATCCCCGGTCTGTGCGTTATGACGCAAGACTGGTGCAGCCCGTGGCATTGTCCGTCGCCGCAGATCCGTTCACGTTTGATTTTACGGGGGGGCCGATTCCCGCGTCAGAACAGGTACGTTTCATTCTGCCCGCCAATGCCGAGGGGCGTTGTGCGGCCCTGGCGCAGTGGGTCTGGCTGGATTTCGGCGATGGCGTCACATTTGAGAACAGCCCGTTTGTCGACAGCCCGGCCAGTGGCTGGCAACCAGGATTCTATCTGCCGGATCGCCCGTTCGATGTGAAGCGGGGGCAGGGGATCACCATTGATGCGCTGCACGACAGCTTCAATGTCTGGATGTCATTTCATCCCTGATCGATGATGGTATCCGTTTGGGAAACGGCCTGAGCGCGGCGAAGTTTGCTACATCGACTTACAACGAAACCAAGCTGGTTTTATTGTAAGTATCCATCATGGGTTTTATTGGGATTAGTTCCAAGAAAAAGGCCCCGGCGACATGGTCGCCGGGGCCTTTGAACGGTGCTGTGAAGGTTCAGTCGCCTTCGCCCTCACCATAATCGCGGATATCAGCAGGGTCCCAGATTGCACCGCGGCGGCGGCGACCACCAGCGGCGGCGGCGGCAGCAGCAGCGCCATCGTCGGTGGCTTTCGGCTGACGCTTGCTGCCGGGTACGGGGCCACGGCGACGAGGTGCTTCGATGGCGGGCGCCGGGTTCGTCGTCTCGGCGGGGGCCGTATATTGGCGGTTTGCGGCGGCGGCCGCCGCCGCTTCCTCATCATATCCAGCGTTCGGGGATACCGCGCGCAGAAGCGAACCAACGGCATCCGCAACTTCTTCCGGCGCCGATTTCCAAGCGCGCAGCAGGTCGAGTTCGCGGCGGGACAGGATGGGGGAGGAGCCTTCGGCGGTTGCGGCGAAGCTTTCCGGCGGGCGACGCATATCGGGTACGTCCAGTCCGTCGAAGAAGAATGTCAGCGGAACATCCAGAATATCAGCAAGCCGATAAAGCTTACCAACCGAGACGCGATTTGATCCTCGCTCGTATTTCTGAACCTGCTGGAAAGTAATGCCCAAGGCCTTTGCAAGGTCGGACTGGCTCATGCCTAAGAGGCCGCGACGAAGTCTTATACGGCCGGCAACATGGTTCTCGATCACTGTCTCAAGGGCAGCGACCGCTGCGTTTTTGCTCCGTCTCGGCATAGAACTCTATTGCCCCCTATTCCGCGTTCCTGTGAAACACCTGGCCACGCGAACTGTTCCGTGGCGGCAGGCAATCACTGTTCTTTGCATCTTCCCGACATCGGGGCGGCATGGCGCCCCTGACGTCACAAACTGCAATCAGGCTTCCGTTGGTGGTCAGACCAAAAACCGCTTACGCAAGTATGCGGCCCAAAGTGCCGTCATGCTATGGTATGGTAATATCAGCGATTTCGGCCCGACTGTCCATCACTTGTATGTTTGTGACATACATAGGCGAATCTGGTGGAGCAGTTAGGGGCAGCAAAACCGTGACGCCTCGCAAATCCTACAGGATAAACCTCCCTTCGGTTGTTCTGGACTGGCAATTGAGCAACTAATCGCCGCAATATATCCAACGCGAACTGCCAAGGCGGGGGCTTCGAAGCCCTTGCGGGTATTGAACAACAATTATACTACCACATCTGTGCCGTTTGTCGATAAACCAACTTCGCGAATCCGGAGATTGAACCGATTTGCCGCATCCTACTCCAAATAACGAAATTCCGTGACGAAAATCCGGAATTCCGCAGGGCAGTCAAGCAGCATTTTCAATATTGCTGACCAGAAGTGTGGCGGCCATGCCGTAGACCTGCCGTTCGCTGCGCAGGACGCCCAGCCATTCACGTAGGCTTTCGGTCACGAAAGTCCCGTGTTCCTTTGCAATCTCCGCCTCTGTCTCGGTGATCAACCGGTCGAGCAGACGGGCATGGACCAGGGCGGCCTCGCGGATATGCTGGGTAATCGGCTGGGCCGGCATTGAAGGCTCCGGACGGCGGGAATGATGGCAAAGCTGTGACCATCATCGCCCGCCGCCCGGTATTTGGCGCGCGGAAATAGGGATTAGTCCCTTCGTGATCAGCCGTTGGTGGCAGCGCCGCGTTCCAGATCCAGGGTCATGCGCATGGACGGGTGCCCCAAACGGGCCCGGTACAGATGCACATTTTCCAGAACACGCTGAACGTAGTTCCGAGTCTCATAGATCGGCATGGTTTCGATCCAGTCGATCACATCGACTCCGGCCCCGCGTGGATCGCCATAATCACGCACCCAGCCCGCAACGCGCCCCGGCCCGGCATTGTAGGCGGCGATGGCCAGGACATAGGAGCCGCCGAACCGGTCGATCATGTCGGCCAGATAGGTGGAACCTGTCTCCACATTATAGCGGGGGTCGGCGGTCAGGCGATTGGCGGTGGTGCTGGTCTTTGGCTGCTGTTTGGCCGGTGGCTTCTTCGCCTTGGCGTCCTTGCCATTCTTGGCCGTCTTGGATGGGGTGGCAGCGGGTTTCGCGGGGGCAGAGGCGCGGTTCACGCCTGCTGCCGTGGTCGGCATCACCTGCATCAGGCCGCGTGCGCCGGCGGAGCTGACGGCATCCGCCACGAAATTGCTTTCCTGACGGATGATGCCATGGATCAGGGCCGCCTCCGGTCGCGCCGGCGGCTTCATGTCCAGCAGCGGGAAGCCGGCATGGCGCAGCACGAAACCATCCTGCCACGCCGCACGGGAGGTGGTGACGGCCAGATCCTTGCGTTTAAGTGCCACGGCTAGTTCACCCACCATCCGGTATTCCTCACCCGTCTTGGCGTCCAGCGACAGTTTGCGGATGAACAGGGTGGTGCGGTCGCTGTTCGCCCCCTCAATCCGGGCCAGGAGCCGGGTGACGCGGACCATATCGCGTTTATCAAAGGCCCGGCGCTGTTCGTCCGTCGGCTCCGGCTCCACCGGCAGGGCACTGCCAGGCGGGCGTTCCAGATGGTCGGCGGCCAACAGGCCATAGAAGGTGCCGCCATAGGTGGTGGCCGTATCATACCAGGTGGCGGCGCGTTCCTTGTCGCCCATTGCCTCCAGCGCACGGCCCGCCCAATAGGCACCGCGGGAGCGGCTGACGGGGGAACTGGTGCCCCGGAACAAGGCCTCGAAATGCTTCAGCGCCTGATCGGGCTGGTTCAGCTTGCGCAGGGCCAGCCAGCCGGCCAGGAACTCCGCCTGCGCGAAACCCAGCCCATCCCTGGTGGCGTGGCCGGACACCAGTTCATAAGCGCGGGCATATTGTTCTTTCTCCATCAACCGGCGGGCCAGGATATGGCGTTCCACCCACCAGTCAGCGGCATGGGCCTGTTCTTCTGCCGGTTTGGAGGCCAGCACCTCCATGGCGCCGTCATCCATATCTTTGCGGCGGCGCCAGCGGGTGCGGTCATACTGGAGGCCGGGATCGTTCTGCAGGCTGGCCGGCACCCGGCGCAGGGCACCGTCAACACCGGGCGATTGCGCCGCCATGGCGATGCGCGCTTCCGCCACGGCCTGACGGCCTGGATCGACCAGCGGCATGACGCGCCGCGCCTCGTCGATCCTGTCGGCCCAGATCAACTGGTCCAGGCGCGCGGCATGGTCGCTGGGGCGCAGCAGCCCGACATAGCGCTGGCGGTAATCCCGCTCCTCCTGCGCGCCGAAACTGCCATTGATATAGCGGTCGCGGATCAGCTCGATGGCCCTGTCCGACGATCCCGTCTCCATCAGCGCATCGGCATAACGGCCTAGCCCCACCAGCGTCAGCGGCGGGTTCTTCTCAAACCATTCGCGGACCTGCGCGTAGGGCATGTCCGACGGCATCTTCGCCTCGGCATTGCGGCGCAGAGCGGCCTGGTTGGGCCAGTCGGGATGACGCTTCATGAAGCCGGTGATGGCTTCCCAACTGGCATCGGTCCCACCCTGGGTCAGGGTCATCCACAAGATCAGCTGTGAGGCCAGATCGTCCGGCGCGCGGCGGACAAGGCGCTGCGCCTCGTCCATTTTGCCCTGGTCGGCGGCGCGCAGGGCCTGCTTATAGATGCCGACATCACTGGTGGTACCGGCGGCCCGTGCCAATCCGGCACCGCCAAGCCCGATACCCAGGCAGAGCAGCATCGCCGCCAGGGCACGGCCTGCCGCCTTGTTTCGGGGATTGCGGCTGTTTAAGGTTCGCGCCTTCATTCGTTCTGACCGGAGTGTCTTGCCATGTTCAAGGGTTCCATCGTCGCACTGATTACGCCGTTCCGTGAGGGGAAGGTGGATGCGGTCGCGTTCAAGGACTTCGTGGACTGGCAGATCAAACAGGGGACCCACGGCGTGGTTCCCGTGGGTACGACCGGCGAATCGCCGACGCTCAGCCATGAGGAACATCGTCTGGTCGTCTCCCTGACCGTTGAGGTGGCGAAGGGCCGGGTGCCCGTGATCGCCGGCACCGGTTCCAATTCGACCGAAGAGGCCATTGCCCTCACCCGTCACGCCAAGGAGGCCGGTGCCGACGCCGCCCTGGTGGTCACACCTTATTACAACAAGCCGTCGCAGGAAGGTCTTTATCAGCATTACAAGGCCATCCATGACGCCGTCGATCTGCCCATCATCATCTACAACATCCCCGGCCGCAGCGTCATCGACATGTCTGTCGCAACCATGGCGCGGCTGGCGAAGTTGCCCAACATCGTGGGTGTGAAGGACGCGACGGCCGATCTGGCCCGCCCGCTTCGCACCCGCGTCGAAATCGGGCCCGACTTCTGCCAGCTTTCGGGCGAGGATGCCACTGTTACAGGCTTCCTGGCCCAGGGTGGGGTGGGTTGCATCTCCGTCACGGCCAATGTGGCGCCGGCGCTCTGCTCGCAGTTGCATGAGGCGTGGCAGCGTGGCGATCTGGTCGAAATGGCCCGTATCCGCGACATCCTGCTGCCGCTGCATCAGGCCATGTTTGTGGAGACCAGCCCGGCCCCGGTGAAATATGCCGCCAGCCTGCTGGGCAAGGCCACCCCGGATGTGCGTCTGCCGCTGGTGCCGTGCAGTGCGGAAGGCCGCACGGTGGTCGAGGCCGCGATGCGCAAGTCTGGTCTGATCTGATCGGCTGATTTCATTGAACTTGCCGAAGCGTGCCCCCATAACAGGGGGCACGTTTTGTTTTTACGGATCGGATTGTTCCAGCGATGGCGAACAACGCGCCCGAGCGCAAATTGGCGGCACAGAACCGCCGGGCCCGCTTCGATTACTTTATCGAGGATACGGTGGAGGCCGGCATCATGCTGACCGGCACCGAGGTGAAGTCGCTGCGTGGCGGGAAGGCCTCCATCCTGGAAGCCTATGCCGGTGAGATCGGGGGCGAGCTTTTCCTGGTCAATTCCTACATCCCGGAATATGGCCAGGCCGGCGCCTGGCTGCAGCATGATCCCAAGCGTCCGCGCAAGCTGCTGGTCCGCAAGCGCGAACTGGTGAAGATGCTGGCCGCCATCGCGCGCCAGGGCATGACCCTGGTGCCCATGTCTGTCTATTTCAATGATCGTGGTAAGGCCAAGGTCGAGATCGGCGTTGCCAAGGGCAAGAACAAGGGCGACAAGCGCGACACCGAGAAGGAACGTGATTGGCAGCGCGATAAGGCCCGCCTGATGCGGGCACGCGGTTAGCGAACGCTTCCTGCGCCTATTGCGTCACACCACTGCAATATTAACAGTCGGGTAACCATCCTCACCTTCCCAAGTCTCCTGGAAACGATATCGTTCCTGGGTGCTCGGTCGTTCCATATGGGGCGGCGACTGAAGATAGTCGGGAGAAGAACACATGGGGAAGCAGTGGCTTAAGGTTGGTACGGCATTGGCCGGGTTCCTGACCGTGGCGGGGGGCGCCCAGGCTCAGCAGCCCGCCGGCGATGTCGAAGAAATCGTGGTGACGGGTACGCGCCGTGCCGACCGCACCCTGGCGGAATCGCCGGTGCCGGTGGACGTGATCTCGGCGGGCGAACTGGAACGGTCGGGCCTGGGTGAGGTCAACAAGGTCCTGAACGCCCTTGTCCCTTCCTTTAACTTCCCCCAGCCGACCATCACCGACGGTACCGACCATATCCGTCCGGCCACGCTGCGCGGTCTGTCGCCCGACCACACGTTGGTCCTGATCAATGGCAAGCGGCGTCACAATACGGCGTTGCTGAACCTGAACGGTTCCGTCGGGCGCGGTTCCACGGGTGCGGACCTGAATGCCATTCCCGCATCGGCCATCCGCCGGGTTGAGGTGCTGCGCGATGGGGCCGCGGCGCAGTACGGGTCCGATGCCATCGCGGGCGTGATCAACATCATCCTGAAGGACAATAATTCCGGCGGCTCGGCCTTCGGCTCCTATGGACAGACCTATGAGGGCGATGGCGATGTCTATCATTTCGCCTCCAATGCCGGCGTCACCATCGGCAATGGCGGCTATCTGAACCTGACCGCCGAATATCGCGACCGCGCCCATACCAACCGTCAGGCTGCCGATATCCGCCAGCAATATAACAATCTTGCCGGTGGTGTTCCCGACCCGCGTGAGGCGACGATCAACCGCACCGACAATTTCTGGTATGGCGACAGCGACGTCACCGACTATAACGTCGTCTATAATCTGGGCCTGCCGCTGGGCAGCGCAGAACTGTACTCCTTCGGCAATTACAACAAACGTGAGGGCAAAGCCGGTGCCACCTGGCGCCGTCCGCGCGACCCCAACAATGTCCGCTCCATCTATCCCGACGGCTTCCTGCCCTTCATCACGTCCGACATCGACGATATGTCGGTGGCCGTGGGCGTGAAGGGCGATGCCGGGGAGACGCGGTACGACATTTCCGGCACCTATGGCCGCAACGACTTTCCGTTCAGTGTGGAAAACACCCTGAACGCCACCTATGGCACCAACAGCCGCCGCAGCTTCTATGCCGGTGATCTGCTCTATACCCAGGGTGTGATCAATGCCGACGCGTCGCGCGACGTCGATATCGGCCTGCCATCCTCCCTCAGCGTCTCCGCTGGTCTGGAATACCGCACCGAAGGCTATGAGCTGGGGGCAGGGGATGAGGATAGCTGGAAGGATGGCGGCGTAAAGGTGCTGGATGGCGGTTCCACCAGCGCCATCGGCAGCCAGCCTGCCCCCGGTGCCCAGGGCTTCCCCGGCTTCCGGCCCAGCGACGAGGTCGATGTCGACCGCCACAGTTATGCCGCCTATCTCGACATGGAAACCAAGCTGTCCGACGCGCTGCTGGTCAGCGTGGCGGGCCGTGTCGAACATTATTCCGACTTCGGCTGGACCGGGTCGGGCAAGTTCGCCTTCAAGTATGATGTTACCGATGCGTTCGGCCTGCGCGGTGCGGTGTCCAACGGCTTCCGCGCGCCCTCCTTGCAGCAGAGCTATTTCTCTTCCACCGCCACCAACTTCATCGGCGGCGTACCGTTTGAAATCCGCACCTTCCGCGTCAATGATCCGGCGGCCCAGGCCCTGGGTGCCGAAGACCTGAAGCCGGAAAAGTCGATCAATTACAGCCTGGGCTTCACCTCCAACCCGTTTGAAGGTGCCAGCCTGACGGTGGATGCCTATCAGATCCGTATCGATGACCGTATCGTCCTGTCGGAAAACCTGACGGGCACGGCGGTTCAGAATTTCCTGACGGCGCGGGGCTTTGCCGGTGTCACCGGCGGGCGCTTCTTCACCAACGCCATTGATACCCGCACGCGCGGCGTCGACATTGTCGGCACCTACCGCGCCGATCTGGACACGGCAGGTACCCTGAACCTGACGGCGGGCGTCAATTTCAACGATACCAAGACGTTGAACGTGAAGCCCAACCCGTCCACGCTCAGCACGGTCGGCCTGCAACTGACCCGCTTCTCCCGCGTGGAGGAAGGGCGGTTCGAGGAGGCCCAGCCGGACAACAAGATCAACCTGTCGGCCAGCTGGCAGTACGAAGACCTCAATCTGACCCTGCGTGGCACGCGCTATGGCAAGTTCACCTCGCGCAATGCCAATGCCGCGCTGGATCAGACCTTCGGGGCTGAATGGGTGGTCGATCTTGATGTCGGTTATGACCTGACGGACAGCCTGTCGATCTCCGCCGGTGTGAACAACCTGTTCGACAATTACACCGATCTGGTCATTCCGGGTGCCAACCCGAACGGCTTTGCCCAGTATTCTAACTTCTCGCCGTTCGGTTTCAACGGCGGCTTCTACTATGCCAAGGTCAAGGTGACCTGGTAACGGTTCCGATCCCGGCGGCGGCGGATTGCGCCGCCGCCGGGATTAATCTCACCGCTCAAACAGCCAATTCATCTTGCTGTTGCCGAAGGTCCGGTATCCCGCCGCCTTGAAGCGGCCCAGAAGGTCGCCGGCCCAGCTTTCCTGTGACCGTTCGATGATTATCACGCGCGGCCACAGGTCTTCGGGCGCCTGATCGAAGAAGGGCAGCAGAGCCTTGTCCTCCGCCCCCTCGATATCGATCTTCAGCATGTCGATGCGGGTGATCCCCGTCTCCGCCAGCACATCGACCAGGGGGCGCACGCGCACGGGCGTGGATTTGCCGCCATGATCGCGGACCAGGGAGGAGCCGCCCAGGTTGCTGTCATCCAGATAAAGCCCCATCACCCCTTCCTCCGCCCCGATGGCGCAATCAGCATGGGTGATGGAGGCGTCCGTTCGGTTGAGGCCCAAGTTGAAGCGCAGCCTCCGTGCCGCCTCCGGTCCCGGCTCTACCGCCAGGATGCGGCCGCCCGGCCCCAGGAAACGGGCCGCGTTCAGGGTGTAGAGCCCGACATTGGCCCCGATATCGACAAAGGTCCCGTCGCGCGGCAGACGCGTGGCCAGCAGCGCCATTTCTTCGGGGTCGAAGAATTGCGGCATGAACAGGAATTTGCGTTCCCCGACATTGTCGCCGGGATGGAGACGCAGATGGATGCCACGCACCGCCACGTCGAACACCGGGCCTTGCAGGACCATCGCCACCTTGCGCAGCCAGAGCGCCAGACGCCGGCCCGTGGGTGTGACGGGCAATCCCTGGCACAGGTCGGTCAGCAGCCGGGGCAGGGTGCCGGGGGCGTGGGTGCCGAAGGGCGGCTCCTGTACATTGCGCAAAACATGACCTCCAGCCAGCAGAAACTGCCCCTTGAAAGGGCATCGGCGGCACGCTTATGCCATAAGGTATAGGATGTCGCATCCCCTTACGACACAAGGCAAATCCATCGTCATTGACAAGGCACCGGCGCCTATGTGCAATGCCCGCTGTCCAGGGTGCCGCGGGCAGCGGCGCCCACCTACCGGGGCGGTCCCGTGCCAAGCGGGCGTCCGATCTGATTGGGGGTCCTTGATGAAGCTGAAGCACGTGATCGGCGCCATCGGCATGGTTGCCGCCATCGCCGTCGGCCATACGGCCATGGCCCAGGAAAAGAAGGTCAACATCTATAACTGGGCCGATTATATCGGCGAGACCACGCTGGACGACTTCACCAAGGCGACCGGGATCAAGACGCAGTATGACGTCTTCACAGATCTGGAAACCCTGGAATCGAAGCTGCTGGTCGGCAATTCCGGTTACGATGTGGCCGTGCCATCGGCGGAACCGACGATGCGCAAGCTGATCCAGGCCAAGGCCATCCAGAAGTTGGACAAGTCCAAGATCCCCAACCTGAAGAATCTTGACCCGTCGCTGATGAAGCTGGTCGAATCGACCGATCCCGGCAATGAATATGGCGTCATCTATCAGTGGGGCACCATCGGCATCGGCTATAATGTCGAAAAGGTGAAGGAACTGCTGCCCAACGCCCCGACGGACAGCTGGCAGCTGGTCATGAACCCGGAAAACGCCAAGAAGCTGGCGGCCTGCGGCATCGTCTTCCTGGACAGCCAGACCGACATCCTGCCGTCAGTGTTCAAGTCGCAGGGCCTGGACCCGAACTCCGAGAACGCCGAAGACACCAAGAAGGCCGAAGCGGCCATGCTGGCCATCCGCCCGCATATCAAGACCTTCGTGCCGTCGGTGATCGACCCGCTGGCCACGGGTGACGCCTGCGTCGCCGTCGGCTATTCGGGCGACGTGTTCCAGGCCGCGGCGCGTGCAGAAGAGGCGAAGGCCAAGTTCACCATCGCCTATTCCATTCCCAAGGAAGGCGCCCAGGTCTGGTTCGACATGGCCACCATTCCGGCGGGTGCCAACGTGGCCAATGCCTCGGCCTTCATCAATTATGTGCTGGAGCCGAAAGTGATGGCCGGCATCAGCGATTTCGTCGCCTATGCCAACGCCGTTCCTGCCTCCTGGAAGCTGATGAGCCCGGATGTCGCCAACAATGCGGCCATTTTCCCGCCCAAGGACGTGATGGCGAAGATGTTCACTGTCAAGCAGATCAACCAGAAGGCGGAGCGTGAACGCACCCGTGCCTGGACCAAGATCAAGACGGGCCGTTGATCCATAACGGTCTTTGGACTGAATGCCATGGGGCGTCGACGGGTTCACCGTCGGCGCCCTTTGCATTTCTGGTGATATTCCACGATGCTGGCATCCGGCGCGCCATCGGGCGGGGGCCGGTGGTACTGGAGATATGAATGACAGTTCAGGGTGTTCGCCTGTTCAACGACCTGACGGGGACGGACGTTAAGGTCAAGGTGGTGGATATCGGGGCGAATCCGATCGACAGCGATCCGCCCTATCTTCCGATGTTGAAGCGCGGCCACGCAGAGGTGGTGGGATTTGAGCCCAACCCCGATGCATTGGCCAAGTTGCTGGAGAAGATGGGGCCGGACGAAACCTATCTGCCGGATGCAGTGGGTGATGGCGGGCGCCACGTGCTGCGCATGTGCCATGCGCCCGGCATGACCTCCTTGCTGGAACCGGATCAGCGGGTTCTGTCGCTTTTCCATGGCTTCCCGATTTGGGGGCATGTGGTGGGCCGGACCGAGATGAATACGGTTCGGCTGGATGACGTGCCGGAAACAGCCGGTGCCGACATGATCAAGATCGACATCCAGGGCGGGGAGCTGATGGCGCTTCGCAGCGGGATCGAGCGTTTGCGCGACGTGGTGGTGATCCAGACGGAGGTGGAGTTCCTACCCCTTTACAAGGATCAGCCCCTGTTCAGCGAGGTGGAACAGTTCCTGCGCTCACAGGGTTTTATCTTCCACCGTTTCTTTCCATTGGAAAGCCGCATCCTGCAGCCCACGTCGATCAATGGCAATATGTATGGCGGGTTGAGCCAGGTCGTCTATGCAGACGCCGTCTTTGTCCGTGATTTCATTTCTCTGGATGGATATTCTGACCGCCAGCTTCTGGCAGCCGCCTCCATCGTTCATAACTGCTATAACTCCATCGATCTCAGTCTGCGCTTCCTTTACGAATATGACCGTCGCACCGGCTCCATCACGGCGGAGCATTACTTCCGGCGTCTGACCGGGGGGGAGTAACAGTGCCACCGCCCTGATCCCGGCGGTACCGCGCCGGGGCCACCCCGATCCGGTTGCGGAAATGGTAGCGAAGGGCGGCGGCGGTGGGGAAGCCGCAGGCCGTCGCCACATCCTCCACGCTGGCCGTCGTCTCGGTCAGCAGCTGTTCGGCACGCGCCACCCGTTCCCGCAGCAGCCATTCGCCGGGTGACAGTCCGGTCATGTCCTGAAACCGGCGGATGAAGGTGCGCAGGCTCATGCCGACGCTGTCGGCCAGATCGCGCAGGGCGTGATCGCGGTCCAGTTCCCGACGCAACCGGTCCAGCAGCGGCGACAGGCGCGGTCCCTCATGGGAGGTCGGGACCGGCTTTTCCAGCACCTGTTTCTGCGCTCCGTCGCGGTGGGATGACAGGACCAGCCGCTGCGCCACCTGATTGGCGATGGCCGCCCCGAAATCCTTGCGCACGATATGCAGGCACAGGTCCAGACCGGCTGCCGATCCGGCCGACGTCAGCACGTCGCCATGATCGACATAGAGAAGGCCGGGACGGTAGCGGATGTCAGGATGGCGTTCGGCCAGGATCGCCTCGTACCGCCAATGGGTGGTGGCATCCCGCCCGGATAACAGGCCCGCCGCGGCCAGCACGAAGGCGCCGGAGCAAATCGACACCAGCCGCGCGCCCCGGTTATGGGCCGCGCGCAGGGCCAGGCACAGGGCCTCCGGCACCGCCGCGCCCGCCGATCGCCATCCCGGCACAATGATGGTCCCGGCCCCTTCCAGCAGCGACAAGTCCCCATCCGCCGTGACGCGGATGCCGCCCATGGCCGACAGGGGACCCGGCTCCACCGCCACCACCATGGCCCGATACCAGCCGGGACCCAGTTCGGGCCGGGGCAGGGCAAACACCTCCACTGCGATCCCGAACTCAAACGTGCACAGGCCGTCATAGGCCAGGATGGCGACGGTGCGGTTGGGCGGATCGGCGGGGTGTGTCTGCTTTGGCATGATTTCGACATTTTATGGCAGGGCGCGTGTTTTGCGAAGAGGGGATCAGCGCCATCCTGCGCCCCATCGAAACCCCTGACAGGTTGATCCCATGTCGAACGAAGTGACCCGTATCCAAGCCGCCCCGTCGCCCGATGCCATCGCCCATTTCCAGAAGCTGCTGTCGCTGGAAACCGACTGCGCCGATGTCTTCGCCGCCTTTGCCACGGGCAGTCCCGGATTCGTCCTGGTCGATGTGCGCGGGCGCAAGGCCTTTGCCGCGTCGCATGTGCCAGGCGCCATCAATATCCCCGTCCTGGACCTGACGGAAAAGCGGCTGGCGGAATATCCGGCCGACACGCTGTTCGTGGTCTATTGCGCCGGCCCACACTGCAACGGTGCCGACAAGGGCGCCCTGCGGCTGGCCGGACTGGGCCGTCCCGTGAAGCTGATGATCGGCGGCATGACGGGCTGGGCCGATGAAGGTTTCAGCTATGAAGGTCCCGTCACCGGCGCGGCGGCCTGATCATGGTATCCGCCGTTACGGTGCGTGACTTTCACGCCGGCGATATCCCGGCGCTTTTGTCCCTGATGCGGGCGCTGGCGGTATTCGAAGGTTATGACAAGCAATTTGCCGTGACGGCGGATGATCTGGCCATCCACGGTCTTGGTCCCGATCCCCTGTTCGGGGCCAAGGTCGCGGTGTCGGCGGCGGGTGATGTGGTGGGCATGGCGGTGCATCATACCATCCGCTGGACCTATGACCGCCGCCCGACCCTGGTCATGAAGGAACTTTATGTCTGCGACGGCTGGCGGGGGACGGGGGTGGGCCATGCCCTGATGCGGGCCGTGGCATCGCATGCCTGTGCCATTGGCGCGCCGCGTCTTCACTGGCTGGTCCTGCCGGACAATCATGCCGCCATGCGATTCTACCGCTCCCTGGGTGGCGAACCGGAAACCGGATGGCAATCCTGGCGCATGGAACAGCCGACCTTGGCCACATTGGCCGTCGATCCAACGTGAAAAGTACCGCTTCCCGCATGCTCCCCCTATCCGTCCGGGTATCGTCGCGTGTAGAATTGTGCGGTGCGTGAAAAGCCACGCCGCCTACCGATATCGCCAACCGGACAGGGACATATACGGACATGGCCAATGCGCAGCCCTCGCGGACCCAGACCAAGCTGGAACCTTGGCGGGACCCGAATGAGAAGCCCTATGTCCGTATCGAGAAGGTGACGAAGAAGTTCGGCGACTTCACCGCCGTCGATGATGTTTCCCTGTCGATCTATCGCGGCGAATTCTTCTCGCTTCTGGGCGGGTCCGGGTCGGGCAAGACTACCTTGCTGCGCATGCTGGCCGGGTTTGAACGCCCGACCGAGGGCAAGATCTTCATCGACGGTGTCGACATGTCCAACGTGCCGCCCTATGAGCGGCCGGTGAACATGATGTTCCAATCCTACGCCTTGTTCCCGCATATGAGCGTGGAGGCGAACATCGCCTTCGGCCTGCATCAGGATAAGGTGGGCAAGGCCGAGATCGCGGAGCGGGTGGCCGACGCCCTGAACCTTGTGCAGCTGGGACAGTTTGGCAAGCGCAAGCCGCATCAGCTTTCGGGCGGACAGCGGCAGCGCGTGGCGCTGGCCCGCGCCCTGGTGAAGCGGCCCAAGCTGCTGCTGCTGGACGAACCGCTGGGCGCGCTGGACAAGAAGCTGCGCGAACAGACGCAGTTCGAGCTGGTGAACATTCAGGAAAAGGTGGGCATCACCTTCGTAGTCGTGACCCATGACCAGGAAGAAGCGATGACCATGTCGTCGCGCATCGCGGTCATGAATCGCGGCTATATCGCACAGATCGGCACGCCGACCGAGATTTATGAATATCCCAACAGCCGCTTCACGGCGGAATTTATCGGGTCGGTCAACATGTTCCATGGCCGCGTTCTGGAATCTGAACCCGACCATTCCCTGATCCGCTCTGACGAGGCGAATTGCGACCTCTATGTCTCCCATCCCGGCCATCTGGCGCCCGGCACCGAATGCTGGGTGGCGGTACGGCCGGAGAAGGTGACCATCTCCAAGGATGCGCCCGCGGGCAGCGATGGCCGCAATCAGGCAACGGGCGTGGTGAAGGAAATCGCCTATCTGGGCGACGTCTCTATCTATGAAATCCTGCTGGATAGCGGAAAGCGGGTGCGTGTGACGGCGCCCATGGTGACGCGCCGCACCGAAATGCCCATTACCTGGGAAGACCGGGTGTACCTGTCCTGGCGGCCGTTCGCCGGCAGCGTCCTGACCAACTGACCGGACGGGAAGGGGGGCTGACCCATGGCCGAAACGGTTCAAAGCGAAATGCGCCATACGGGCTTTCTGGGCCTGTTGCAGCGGGTGGGCCTGTCGGGCCGGGCACTGGTGGTGTCCGTGCCCTATGCGTGGCTGCTGCTGTTCTTTCTGGTGCCATTCCTGATCGTGCTGAAGATCGCGCTGGCCGAAAGCCAGATGGCGATCCCGCCCTTCACCTCGCTGATCGAGAATGTGGAGGATCTGAAGTACCAGATCACCGTCACCTTCTATAATTTCCATTATATGGTGACCGACGATCTCTACATCGTCGCCTATCTGAACAGCCTGAAGATCGCCTTCATCTCCACCATCTGCTGTCTGCTGCTGGGCTATCCGGTCGCCTATGCCATCGCCAAGGCCGATCCGAAATGGCGCGCACCCCTGCTGATGCTGGTGATCCTGCCGTTTTGGACCAGCTTCCTGATCCGCGTCTATGCCTGGATCGGTATCCTGTCCAACAATGGCGTGCTGAATAACGTACTAATGTGGCTGGGCATCATCAACGAGCCGCTGCAAATCCTCTATACGCCCGTCGCCACCTATATCGGCATCACCTACTCCTACCTGCCTTTCATGATCCTGCCGCTCTATTCGACGCTGGAGAAGCTGGACAATACGCTTCTGGAGGCGGCGGCCGATCTGGGGTGCCCGCCCTGGAAGGCGTTCTTGACCATCACCCTGCCGCTGTCGATCCCCGGTATGATCGCAGGTGCGCTGCTGGTCTTCATTCCGGCCACGGGCGAATTCGTGATCCCGGAACTGCTGGGCGGGCCCGATACGTTGATGATCGGGCGCACCTTGTGGACGGAATTCTTCAATAACCGTGACTGGCCGCTGGCATCCGCCGTGGCGGTCGCCTTGCTGCTGTTCCTGGTCGTACCGATCATGATCTTCCAGAACGTGCAGGGTAAGCAGGGGGGGCACCCGTAATGCCGAAATCCTGGTTCCTGCGCTTCGGCCTGATCACGGGCCTGCTGTTCCTGTACATCCCGATCATTCTGCTGATCGTGCTGTCCTTCAACGACAACCGCTCTGTCTCCGTCTGGTCGGAATTCTCCTTCCGCTGGTACGGGGAACTGATGCGCGACGATCAGCTTCTTTCCGCGGCCTGGCTGTCGGTGCGCGTGGCCTTCATTTCCGCCAGCTTTGCCGTGGTGCTGGGCACGCTGGCCGGCATGATGCTGGCGCGGTTCGGCGCGTTCAAGGGGCGTGCCCTGTTCTCCGGCATGGTGTCGGCCCCGCTGGTCATGCCGGAAGTGATCATGGGCCTGTCGCTGCTGCTGCTGTTTGTCAGCATGGAACAGGTGCTGGGCTGGCCCGAAGGGCGCGGCATGCTGACCATCATTCTGGCCCATATCACCTTCACCATGTCCTTCGTGACGGTGGTGGTGCAGTCGCGGCTGGTGTCCATGGATGCCAGCCTGGAAGAGGCGGCGATGGATCTGGGGGCGCGGCCCGCCAAGGTGTTCTTCGTGATCACCTTGCCGCTGATCGCCCCGGCCATCGTGTCGGGCTGGCTGCTGGCCTTTACCCTGTCGCTGGATGATCTGGTGATCACCAGCTTCGTGTCCGGCCCCGGTTCCACGACGCTGCCGCAGATCGTGTTCTCTTCGGTCCGCCTGGGCCTGTCGCCCAAGGTAAATGCCCTGGCCACCATCGTGGTGACCATCGTGGCCATCGGCATCATCTGCGCCGGCATCTACAATGCGCGCCAGGAAAAGGCCCGGCAGCGGGACGAGCAGATGGCGCAGCAGGGCGGCTGATCGTCCTTCAAGCCCAAGCGAAGCACAAACCCCGGCGTTCATCGCGCCGGGGTTTTCTTTTGTTAATGCCGTGCCAAAGCTGTGACCTTGCCGGAACATTTATACGGTGTCGTGCGTTTCCATTCTGACAACCACGACAGGAAGGATCACCATCATGGCCATCAGTGATGTCGCGCGTAGCGAGACCAATAGCTGCATCAGCGCGGGCAAGGTGAAAGGCACCGACGTCTATGGCGTGGATGGCGACAAGATCGGCCATGTCGAGGACGTGATGCTGAACAAGCGCACGGGCAATGTTGCCTATGCCATCATGGGGTTCGGCGGCTTTCTCGGCATTGGCGAGCGTTACCATCCGCTGCCCTGGTCGGTGCTGAAATATGACCCGGAAATGGGCGGCTATGTTGTGCCGCTGGACCGGACGCGTCTCGAAAACGCTCCCTCCTATTCCGAACAGGAGTTGGGCCCCGACGATCGCCGTTGGCGGGAGCCGGTTTCCAGCTACTACAACGTCCCGCCCTATTGGATGTGATCACCATCCCCACCGGGAGGAAATGACATGCCCACGCAGACCCAGTATCCCCCCACCCCCAAACATCCGCGTCAGCCCACCGAACGGGAGCTGGACCGCGATCTGGACGATAGTTTTCCGGCCAGCGACCCTGTCTCATCCCAACAGCCCGCGACGGCGGCGCCGGCACCGCGCACTGACGGGACCGGGCAGGATCAGGGTATCCTGCCCACTCCGACCGGTGAGCAGAAGGCCGAGGCGGAAAAGAACCGGCGCCATCAGGCGGCGGATCAGGGTCAGCGTCGCTGACGCTGGCCACGCTTTCTCTTTTACCCCCGTTCAACTGGGTCCCTCAAAAGGCCAACCCCCGGCGGAATTGCTTCCACCGGGGGTTTTCTTTGTCAGACCGTAATGGATGGCGGCACAGGATCAGAACTTCGTGCTGACCTGCGCGCCAAACGTGCGGGGCTTGGCGACCTGATAGGCCACGCGGGCGCGGAAGCCGCGTTCGCGGTCCAGCGACAGCTTGGCATTCTCGTCAAACAGGTTGTTGACGTAGCCGGCCATCTCCCACTCGTCCTTCTTCACGCCGAAGCGCAGATTGACGCTGCTATAGGAAGGCAGCTTCGGATCGAAGCTGAAGGCCGTGCCCGGCTGGCTGCCGATCGGGATGCGGTTGAAGGTGCCGACGGCTGCCGGATCCTGATCCACCGCCTGGGTGAAGCGCGAGCCGATATGCTGGAATGTCGCGATGGCGAAGCCCATCAGGTCGTTGCCGATATCGTCTTCCCACTTGGTCTGCGCGCTGAACTGATAGCGCGGGACGGTGGGCAGGCGGTTGCCCTTCTTGATACCGCCCACAACACTGGCCGCACCGCCGGCTGCCGCCTGCGAGGTCACGGTTTCCGTAAATTCGCTGTCATTGAACGAACCCGACAGCGACAGGTTGAACGCGTCGGTCAGCTGATAGCTGAATTCCGCCTCGGTACCGCGCGTGCGGGCATCGGCGTTGAAGACGATGCGCGAGGAGCAGGTGCCGGCGTCCAGCGTGACCTGGAGGTTGGAAATGTCGGTGTAGTAACCGGCGATGTTCAGCGAGCCACGGCCACCGCCAAAGCTCACCTTCGCGCCCATTTCATAGTTCCAGACGCTTTCATTGCCGAAATTGTTACGACCGCCGAAGGTGGTGCGGTCGGCGGCGGAACAGAGCGGCAGGTTGAGGGGATCGTTGATGCCGCCCAGACGGAAGCCCTTCGACACCTGCGCATTTACCGTCACGTCTTCCGTGGCGTCATAGGACAGGATGGCGCGCGGGGAGAAGCCGTTGCTGCTGGTCTCGCCCTTCACACCCTGGGCGCGGTCGGCGAAGATACCGTCGAAATTCAGGGTGCGCTTTTCCTTGAAGTCGAAATAGCGCAGGCCCAGCGTGGCCGACAGTTGTTCGGTCAGGTCATAGGACCCTTCACCGAACAGGGCGACCTGCTTGAAATCATACGGGATGCGGGACCAGTACAGCTCGTCCAGCCCGTTCTGGGCGTTGGGGCCATTGCTGTCGATGCCGGTGATCGCTTCGAACCCGTCAACATTCAGGGTCTGGGCGTATTTGCGGTCGATCTTCGAATAGAAGGCGCCGGCTACCCATTGGAACGGGCCATCGCCGTTGGAGGCAAGGCGGGCTTCCTGCGTGAACACCTTCACGTCGGTTTCGTCCGACAGCGGGGTGTCCAGGGTATAAACCTGCTTCGACAGGCCGGTGGCCGACAGCACGCCCGGCTGACCCGTGATGGAGCCAGTCAGCTGCGAGGCGTCACGATAGACCAGCAGGTCGCGGTCGGTGACCGAGGTGACCGAGGTGGCCGTGACGGCGCCGAGATCGACCTCGACGGTCAGATCGGCCAGCATGAACTTGTCTTTGAACTTCTCTTCCAACTGCGTGAACTGCTGGCGCTTGCCGAACTGGAACAGGCGGTTGCCCGTGGTCACCAGTTCGTTGGCCAGGATGTTGAACTCGTCTTCGCGGTTGAAGCCGTTGGCCTCGATCTCCTGATAGACGACGCGCGGGGTGATCGTGACATTCTCGGTCGGCTGCCAACCCAGCGACAGGCGCAGGCCGGTGCGGAAGCCGTCATTCACGTCCTTCTTCACACTGCCATTGGGCTGGATCGCATCGATGAAGCCGGCATAGCGGGTGCCATAGCCGACGGCGCGCAGGGCCAGCGTGTCGGTGACCGGGACGTTGACCATGGCCTTGGCGCTGTACCCGGTGCCGCCGCCATCGATCTGTTCGATCGACAGTTCGGTGGTGCCCTCCTGGGTTCCCTGAGCCGGCTTGTTGGTTATGTAGCGGATGGTGCCCGACAGTGAGCCGGAGCCGTAGAGCGTGCCCTGCGGCCCGCGCAGCACTTCGACGCGGCTCAGGTCGTACAGGTCCAGATCGGGGGTGAACAGCGACAGCGAGATCACCGATTCGTCCAGATAGACGCCGACCTGTTCCTTCACGCCCGGCTGATCGCGCACGATCTGACCGGCGGAGATGCCGCGGATGGCCACCTGGCTCTGCCCCGGACCCAGATTCTGGATCGACAGGCCCACGATGCTGCGCGACACGTCCTCGATATTGGTGGCGCCGGCATCCTTCATCGAATCCGCGCTCATCGCGTTGATGGAGAAAGGAACATCCTTCAGGGTTTCGTCGCGCTTACGGGCGGAGACGATGATTTCCTCCAGCATGGCGCCGGATGAAGGGGCAGGGGCCTGTTGCGCCATGGCGGGCATGGCGATGGCGGCGCCGCCGCACAGCAGGATGGACAAAGCAAGCGGGTGACGGCCGGACGCACTACGTCCGTTGGTATGGCTGAACATTATGTAACTCCTCCCACGCGTTCTTCTTATCGGGGCGCAGCTTTGGCGTTGCGCACTTACCGTATCCTGACGCTGTCATAACCTGTTAACGTCGGCAATATGCCTCAAATGCAGGCGCGTGAATAAAAAAGGCCCACGGCGTCTGCTGACGCCGTGGGCAAAGGAAAACTGCGCCTTCGTACTTTTAAGCACGCGTGCTTTTGCGGCGAATTCGCCTCAGTCAAGTAGTTCTTCTTCATGGGAGCCGAAGAACTCATAACGAATCCGGTCCGCCGGCACTCCAGCGGCCCGCAAACCCTTGATCATGCTGGCCATGAAGCCTTTGGGACCGCAGACCATGAAGTCGGCGTCATGGGCCTGGGGCAGGGCGGCGATGGCGGCGGGGTCGATGCGACCCGCCATGTCATGGTCAGTGCCGATCCGATCATATTCTGCCACCTGCTCATAAAAGATGCTGACCGACAGGTTGGCATGGGTTTGGGCCAGATCGCGCAGGCGGGGGCCGAAGGCATGGTGGGCACGGTCGCGCACGGCCTGAAACAGGTGCAGGGGGCGCACCGATCCGGCGGCCAGTTCCGCTTCCGCGATGGACAGCATCGGCGTGATACCGACCCCGCCGGCCAGAAGGAACAAGGGCTTGTTCCCGTCCGGTGCGGTGAAGCTGCCTGCCGGCGGTGCCACCTCCACCACATCGCCGACCGACAGATGGCGATGCAGGAAGCTGGACCCCAGACCGTCGGGTACGCCGGCCTCGGGTGCCGTCTCATGCTTCACGGAGATGCGGTAGGAGCGGGCATTGGGGGCGCCCGACAGGCTGTAATGGCGCAGCAGCGATCCATGGCCCGGCACGTTCAGGCGCAGGGTCAGGTACTGGCCGGGGCGGAAGGACAGGATGGCGCCGCCATCCTCCGGTTCCAGATGCAGGCTGCGGATCACCTGGCTTTCCGTAACGGCGTCCACCACCTTGAACCGGCGCCATCCGTACCAGCCGCCGGGCGCACCGGCGCTGTCGCGATACTTCGCCTGTTCCACGCTCACGAAAATGTCGCGCAGAGCCATCCAGGCCTCGGTCCAGGCATGCAGGATGGCGGGCGTGGCGGCACTGCCCAGCACTTCCGCGACGGAACCCAGCAGGTTGGTGCCGACAATGTCATAATGATAGGGCTGCACATGCAGGCTGACATGGCGTTCCGCGATGCGCTCCACCGCGGGGCCCAGGGCCGCCAGATTGTCGATATTGTCGGCATAGGCGGCAACGGCACCAGCAAGTGCGCGGGCCTGGGTGCCATTGCGCTGATGCGTGGGGTCGAAAATGGCCCGGATGGCCGGATCACGCAGCAGCTTCGCATACATGTGCCGCGTGATCGCTTCCCCATGCTGATGCATGACGGGGGCGGTGGATTTCACAATGGCGATGGTTTGGGCGGACAGCATCAGGTTCTCGCTTCACAGGGGGTCAGGACAGTAAAGATGCATCTGAAAAGCCTCTTAACGTGCCCGATCTTGAAAAGCAATATTTTCAATGTATCTTTTGTTTCAGGCGCAGGCATGTCAGCCCTCCCGCCGCCAAGGCTTGTCCTGGCGTGGGCGCGGATGGCATGGAAGGCGTTCTGATCAAGGGGGGATGGGGCGATGCGGCTGACCCGCTATACCGATTACGGATTGCGCGTGCTGCTTTATCTGGGGATGAAGCGCGAGGGCCTGTCCACGATCCCCGAGATTGCCAACCGCTACGCCATTTCCGAAAACCACCTGACCAAGATCGTCAACGAACTGGGCCGGCTGGGCCATGTGCGCACCGTGCGGGGCCGCAATGGCGGTCTGGCGCTGGGCCGTCCGGCGGCGGAGATCAATCTGGGCGCCTTGGTGCGTCAGTTGGAAAATGACATGTCGCTGGTGGAATGTTTCGAGACGGGGAACACCTGCCCCATCACCAGCGACTGCCGCCTGCAAAAGGTGCTGGGCAAAGCGCTCGCCGCCTTCCTGGCGGTGCTGGATGAGGTCACCCTGGCCGACCTGCTGGTGCAACCGGCGGGGATGATGCAGATGCTGGGGTTGGACGACCCGTCCACCCGACCGGTGGCATAAAGAAAACCCCGACCGCGTTGCCACGGCCGGGGTTACTCACATCGTCAAACCTGTATTTGCCGGCGCTTACTTGGCGCGGGCTGCCTTCAGGTTGTCGTCCAGCTTGGCCAGGAAGTCCTGGGTGGTCAGCCACTTCTGGTCCGGGCCGATCAGGGTGGCCAGGTCCTTGGTCATGTAGCCGTCTTCCACGGTCTCCACGCAGACGCGTTCCAGGGTCTTGGCGAAGTCGACGACATCCGGGGTGTTGTCGAACTTGCCGCGATAGGTGAGGCCCTGGGTCCAGGCGAAGATGCTGGCGATCGGGTTGGTGGAGGTCGGCTTCCCCTTCTGATGGTCGCGATAGTGACGGGTCACGGTGCCGTGGGCGGCTTCCGCTTCGACCGTCTTGCCATCGGGGGTCATCAGGACGGACGTCATCAGGCCCAGAGAGCCGAAGCCCTGCGCCACCAGATCCGACTGCACGTCGCCGTCATAGTTCTTGGCGGCCCACAGGAAGTTGCCCGACCACTTGAGGGCCGAGGCCACCATGTCGTCGATCAGGCGGTGTTCATAGGTGATGCCGGCGGCCTTGAACTTGTCCACGAACTCGGCCTGGAACACTTCCTCGAACAGGTCCTTGAAACGACCGTCATAGGCCTTCAGGATCGTGTTCTTGGTGGACAGGTACACGGGGTAACCGCGCAGCAGGCCATAGTTCATGCAGGCGCGCGCAAAGCCGCGGATCGATTCGTCCACGTTGTACATGCCCATGGCAACGCCCGGCCCGTCGAAATCGAACACGGTGTGGCGGATGTTGCTGGTGCCGTCGGCGCTGGTGAAGGTGATCGACAGGCGGCCCGCACCGGGGATGATGAAGTCCGTAGCCTTGTACTGGTCACCGAAGGCATGACGGCCGATGACGATGGGCTGGGTCCAGCCCGGCACCAGGCGCGGCACGTTCTTGCAGATGATCGGCTCACGGAACACCGTGCCGCCCAGGATGTTGCGGATCGTGCCGTTGGGCGACTTCCACATCTGCTTCAGATTGAATTCCTTCACCCGCGCCTCGTCGGGGGTGATGGTGGCGCACTTCACGCCCACGCCGTAATGCTTGATGGCCTCGGCGGACTCGATGGTGACCTTGTCGTCCGTGGCATCACGGTGCTCGACACCCAGGTCGTAATATTTCAGGTCCACGTCCAGATACGGAAGGATCAGGCGGTCCTTGATGAACTGCCAGATCACGCGGGTCATTTCGTCGCCATCAATTTCCACGATCGGATTGACGACTTTGATCTTCGACATGGGGGCGCTCTCCCAGGGGTGAAAGGTACCGGCGGCGATCCAGCGTCCGGCCCGGCGGTGTCAATAAAGCCCATTCACGACTGGGTCGCAACCGGGCCTGCTCGGGTAATTTTCGTTCGGAATGCGGGGCTGGCCTGCGACAAAGGCAAAGCCCGCACCCTCACATGCGATCTGTTTGAACCTTATGCGCCGCCTCCTTCAGGCGGGCAAGCAGATCGACGGCTTCTTCCACACTGTCCACCACGTGGTACAGCCGGTCTTCTGCACCGGGCAGGTTCGGCTTGCGCATGAAGCCCGTCTCGGTCATGTGCTCCATCAAGGCGATCAGCGGGTTCCAGAAACCGTCTGTATTGATGATGACCACCGGCTTGCCATGCAGGCGCAATTGCCGCCAGGTGATGATCTCGAACATTTCGTCCAGGGTGCCGATGCCGCCGGGCAGGATGATGAAGGCGTCGGATCGCTCCACCATCATCTGCTTGCGGATATGCATGCTCTCCACAACGATCAGTTCGGTCAGGCCGGTATGGTCCACTTCGTACCGCTTGATATGGTCGGGGATGATGCCCAAGACCTTGGCGCCACCCTTCAGGCCGGCATCGGCGACGATGCCCATCAGGCCGACGCGCCCGCCGCCATAGACGATATCGTAACCGTTGGCGGCCAGCAGCGACCCGGTGCGGTGCGCCGCCTCCTTATAGCTGTCGGCGACGAAGTCGGAGGAACCGCAATAAACACAGACCGATTTGATGGACGACATGGGTGAACACTTTCCTGACCTGACCGGGCGGCACCCCTGTGGTGCTGCTTGCAAACGGACCTCGACAACGGGCACTCTCCGCTTCGTGCGAAATGGGTGCGCTGTCGATCCCTTCGGCCCTACACCATCTGTTGACGGGACACAAGCGCACCCCATCTCCAAAGGTGACGTCCTTCATCGGACGGCGCCCCATGTCACCCCCGGCCCGGGCCGTCTCTGGCGCCCCTGGCGATCTGATGGAGGATTTCGAGTGATCAATCATCGTTTCGGCGCGGTTGCCGCCGGTATTATCGCTGCGGCCAGCCTGACCGGCTTCGTGGTCACCGCCCAGGCCCAGGACCCGACGGCTGTGATCGACGCCCGTAAGGCCGAGTTGAAGAAGGCCGGTGGCGCCACCAAGACCATCGGTGCCTTCCTGAAGGATGGCACCGGCACCGTGGCCGACGTGCAGGCCGCCGCTGCCACCATCGATGGTGTTGCCAAGGCCTTCCCGAATTGGTGGCCGGCCGGCACCGCCGTGGGTGTCGCCAAGAGCGAGGCGAAGCCTGAAATCTGGACCAAGGCCGACGATTTCAAGGCCAAGACCGTCGCCTTCCAGACCGAAGCCGCTTCCCTGGTGAAGGTTGCCGCCGGTGGCGACAAGGCCGCCATCGGTGCGCAGTTCGGCAAGACGGTGGGCACCTGCAAGACCTGCCACGAGTCTTATCGCGCCGACTGATAATGTCCGGCCCGGCCCCTGTTCATGATTGAACGGGGGCCGGTTCCCGCCCCTGCCGTGGGAGATCGGCTTATGCGTAAAATATTGGTCTGGGATCTGCCCACGCGGCTGTTCCACTGGCTGTTGGTTCTTTGTATCGCCGGCGCCTGGATCACGGGCGAGCGTGATGCCTATGATTGGCACATGCGCTTCGGCTATGCCGTGCTGGCCCTGGTGCTGTTCCGCCTCATCTGGGGGCTGGTGGGCAGCGAGACGGCGCGGTTTGCCAGTTTCGTGCGTGGCCCCGCCGCCATCCGCCATCATCTTGATGAACTGCGCCGGCCCGGTCGGCTGCCCCCGCATGCCGGGCATAATGCGCTGGGTGCGCTGGCCGTTCTGGGCCTGCTGGCACTGGTCGCGTTGCAGGCGGGATCGGGCCTGTTCACCAGTGACGGGGTGCTGACCGATGGTCCGCTGGTGGAACATGTCAGCGGGTCCTTCGCGGCCCTGGCCCGCACCATCCATCTGAAGAATTTCGATCTGCTGCTGATCCTGATCGGGCTGCATGTCGCGGCCATCCTGGCCTATGCCCTGTTCAAGCGGCTGGATCTGGTGCGGCCCATGCTGACGGGGCGGGCCGCACTGCCGGGGAACATTCCGGCTCCCCGGATCGTTTCCCTTGTCCGCGCCATCCTTGTCGCGGCAATATCGGCATCTGCCATCTGGGCGCTGGTCCGCTACGCCTGACCAATCTGGCCCGCCGTTGCCGCGCCCTTTCCCGTTCCGGGGCACAAGAAAGGTTTTCCGCCTGTGAACCGCAAGCTTCTGATCCCCATCGCCGTTCTGGCCGTCGCCATTGTGGGCATCGCCGCGTGGCAGCTTCAGGCACCGGGCACCGGCGGATCATCCAAGCCATCGGCGCAGGCCCCGGCAGCGAAAAAGGCCAGCCTGCCGGCCTTTGACGTGGTGCGGGTGGAGCCGACGGGAACCGCCGTCATCGCGGGCCGCGCGGTACCGGGGACCAAGGTGAATATCCTGGACGGGGACAAGCTGTTGGGCACCGTCACCGCCGATGCGCGCGGTGAGTGGGTGTTCTTGCCGCCCGACGCGCTGCCCCCCGGTGCCCGCGAACTGCGCCTGGAACAGGTGGCCGGCGACGGCACCGTGACCAAGGGGGAGGCGACCGTGGTCCTGGCCGTGCCGGAGCGCGACCGTGATCTGGCGGGCCGCAAGGGCGATGGCGATGCCCTGGCGGTGCTGTCCGGCAAGGATGGCAGCCGGGTTCTGCAGGCCCCGCGCAGCCTGTCGCAGGGTGGCGCCCCCCGTCCGGCGGGGGAGGTCACCATCGACACCGTCGATTATGACCGTGGCGGCAAGGTCAGCGTGGGCGGACAGGCCAAGCCCGGTACCGAAGTGATGCTGTACCTCCAGAACTCCCTGGTTGGTCGCGCCAAGGTGGGGGATGACGGACGCTGGTCCATCACGCCGGACCGCGTGTTCGATGATGGCCAATATAGCCTGCGCATCGATCAGGTCGGCCCCGACAGCAAGGTGATCAGCCGGGCCGAGGTGAATTTCAGCAAGCTGCCGATCCCCGAACAGGCCCTGGCCGGTCGTGCGGTCGTGGTGGTGCCGGGCAACAATCTCTGGGCCATCGCGCGCCGGTCCTATGGCGAGGGCATTCGCTACACGGTGATTTTTGAGGCCAACCAGGGCCAGATCCGCGACCCCGACCTGATCTATCCGGGCCAGATTTTCCTGGTCCCGGACGCGAAGTGAGCGGGGGCAGGGGGGCGCTGTGCACACCACCAACTACACCAACACCCTGATCACCGTCTCCTCCGACTGCCCCGTCACCGCCGGCACCCCACCGGCCAAGCCCGGCACCGTGGCCGACCGCCAATACGCCCTGCTGCGCGACGCCCCCTACGCAATGACCTCCGACGAACTGCTGCTGGCCGTGGAATGCGACCGCAAGGGACCGGTGACAGCGGAAAGCTTCTTCGCCAAAGCCCAGGCCTGCCTGCGCGCCTCCCCGCTGGTCAAGAAACAGGGCTATGGCCTACACCATGACGCGGCGGGCCGGGTGGCGCTGGTGGCGATGGAGAGCGACGCGTATGCGCGGCTGCTGGCGGATGCGGCGGTGGTGAAGCGGGCGGGGATGCGGAGTGGGCGGGGGTAGGGGGCGGAAGCGGACAAGCTGAATTAGTAAGCAGATGTGACAAAGCAGATCTTCAGCTTACGTGTAATGTAGTCGTAAATTTGTTATTATTTCATTCTTTTTAAAATGCTAATTTTCAATGAAAGAATTTTACAAAATTTTCACCATTGCAAAAAAAATCATACTAATAATTAGACCGTAAAATATAATCAGTGTTTTTGAGAAGAATACACTGAAGATATCTGGGACAGATTGTTTCACGATATCTGTATTTAATGTAAAGTGATCGCTGGGAATTTTTCCATACGCTATCTCTTCGTAGAGTTTACGAAATAATCTCTCCTGATGAAGAATAAAAGCGTCCAGGAACCAGAACATAAAAACAGGAAAATATGCCAATAATACAAGGGGCTTATTTGAATCTTTACTAGATAGGGCAAAAATAGCAGCAACCAACGTAACTCCCCACCCCTTGATCATAAATGAATTCGTTCCCATTCTCATTATGATGGACTGAATAAATCCTAGATGGGCGATTTTATCAGGGTTCATGGTATTGTTCTCCTCTTAAGTATCCATTTCATACAGCTTATCAAGGGCTTTCGCTCCAGTTATTTCCAAATATCTAGAAGAGCTTGTTCTAGATTTGCATGAATTATTCCACTGTCTTAAATCTGTGACGTTTATATTGGTTAAATGCTTCAAGCTGACTTCGTGCAAAATATGCACAGATTCTGTGTATCTTTCAAGGGAAGCCACAACTCTATGCGCAGAGGGTTCTCTTCTTTGAATTAGGCTTGTCATAGCTATTTCGGAATAAATCCATGGTGATTCTGTCGTTTTGCCATCTATATAGTCTTTGGACGAAATTGACTGTGGTGTATTGAGGAAAAATATGCACTCACATCTATCAATCATTTTTGTCAAGGCAACGGAAAGCATCATATTAACGTGTGCTGCCGACCTGATCAGTTTCTCATAATCATAACTATCATTATTTGAATTTTTCCGAGAATATTCCTTATCAATCAGTTCTTGTAGAGTTCTGGAATACCCCCAAACACAAGAATCAATGAAGGACGTTAAGCCGAATTCTTTCTTCAGCCAGCCAGAAAGCCCGATAGCCATTTCCGCATCAGAATGTGAATGCGAAATAAAAACATTTGCATCAATTGACGGAAACCAACTCGCCGTAATTTTCGACGCAATCA
Organism: alpha proteobacterium AAP38; assembly: GCA_001296005.1. Classification (GTDB taxonomy): domain Bacteria; phylum Pseudomonadota; class Alphaproteobacteria; order Azospirillales; family Azospirillaceae; genus Niveispirillum. The sequence continues at coordinate 336,069 of LJHR01000009.1, forward strand.
ATTTGCCATTTCTATCTTTAAACGAATCAAGAGTTTCTTTGACTCTCTTTTTTGTATCGACATGACTGATCTTGCCAACTTCAAGCCATTGATTAAACGCACTTTCTTCAATATCTAAATTGTATCCTCGATACATATTCTGCATCTCCTAGTGCAAACGGGCTGCCATTCACCCTCATGCATATGAGTTAAAGCATCCTTATCTGAAAGTGCAAGGGGTTAAATCCGGTCGTGAGTAGAGGCTACGGTCACGTTAAAGGTGCCCCCAGAAGGTGGGGGCCCACAATGACCCCCGGCTTATGGATTTTATGATTCTCGCGTTCCGGCCAAGCGCTAACAGCAGACCCGTGACTCGGCCCTGGGCTGCGCTTGCGAATGACCGCTCATCGAAATTGGCATCGATCTACCGGACGCCCGACTTGGGGCGCTAAGCGGTCCTTACCACCCCTCACCCCCGTACCACCAGCGCCCGTCCCCCCGCTGGCTTTTCCTGATCCAAGGTCGGCGGTGGCACCACCCCGGCACCGCCTTCCAGGAACGCCAGCAGCACCTCACCGCCCCCGGCACCCAGCAACCCCTCCACCGGCGCCCCCGCCGGCCTGAACACGCGCGGCGGTGGGGACAGCAACCCGTCCAGCCGTTGGCCCAGCGCCACCGGCACGCCCTTGTCCGCGCCGGCATGCAGGATCAGGACGGGCGCCTGGACCTGGGGCAGGGCGGCTTTGATCTCAAACCGGTGGCGCAGCAGGGCGTGCAGGGGCAGCAGGGGTAAGCGGGACCCGAGCAGGTCGGGCAGGCTGGGGAAGGGGGCTTCCAGGATCAGGCGGGCGACGGCGCGTTCTGCGGCCAGGGTGGCGGCAAGGTAAGCGCCTGTTTCTTCGCCATAAAGGATCAGGCGGCCGCCGGAAATGCCCTGGCCCACCAGATGGTCGGCCCAGGTGCGGGCATCCGCCATCCACGCGGCCTCACCGCCTTGACCCGGATTGCCCGCCTGTCCGCGCAGGCCCGCCAGCAGCACGCCGAAGCCGGCATCGGCCAGCAGCCGTGCCAGGGGGGCGTGCGCGCCGGGATGGCGGCGGCGGCCATTCAGGATCAGGACCGTCGGCTTCGTGAACCCGTCCGCCGGGCGGTGCCAGCCTTCCAGCGACAGACCGTCTGCATTCTGCACCCAGACGCTGCGGAAATCGGCCATCCCGGCATCGGCCAGGACAAGGGGGCGAGGGTCGGGCCGCAGCAGCAAACGTTCCTGCCCCTGCCGGAACCAGACGGCATAGGCGATCCAGATCATCAGGAGGAGCAGGAAGGATGTCAGCATGGAGGGGGCGGCTCCGGGGGTGCCTTAAGTAAATCTCTCCCTCAGAAGCTATAGACCAACGTCGCCCGGCTCAACGTGTCCGTTGCCTTGCGATCGTCGGGCGCGGCGGTTTCATGGCGCAGGGTGAAGGCGACGCGGGCGGAGAACAGGGCGTTGATGCGCGCCGTCAGGCTGCTGGTCGCCTCAACACTCGTGTTCTTGGCACCCACCAGCGTCTTTACGCCTTGTGCGAACTTGGCATTGCTGGACAGTTCCTGGGTGAAGTCGGCGGCAGCGCGGAAGACGAACTCATGCTGTTCGCCCGCCTCCCCCGGCGTGTCCACGATGAAGCTGTGGCGGGCACCCGGCCCCCCTTCCACCGACAGGCGTGTTCCATCACCGTCCAGCACCACATAACCGGCACCGACCGTTTCAGTCAGACGGTGGCGGTAGCCGGCAAAGGTGTCGCGTTCCCAGCCGAATTCACCGGCGGCATAGAAGCGGGGGCTGATGAAGTAATTGGCTTCATAGGCCGCTTCGAACCGTTCCTTGGAATTTTCCCCGTCGGCGCGTTGCAGGTCGGCACCCGCCGTGACCTCGTGCCGCCACTTCACCGTCTCCTTCAACAGGTCGACGCGCAGGGACAGGGTGCGGTCATCGCTGTTGCCCGTGGACAGGGCGGCACCCGCCTCCGCCTCGCCCGACCAGCCGGCCAGGATGTTGGAAGCCGCCTGCCGCTTCACGGCACGGTCCGCCTCCTTCTTGTCCCGGCGCAGGGAGCCGGCCAGGGCGGCGATGGGTTCCGCCTGATCGGGAAAGGCATCCCGCGCCAGGGATTCGGCGAGGTCCAGTGCGGCTGCGTCGCAGCCTGCCGCCTGTCGCAGCATCGCCTCAACACCGGCAGGCAGGGCTTCCTGGGAATGGGCAGCCGGGGAGTGGGCCACCGCGATAAGGCCTGAAAAGGCCAGCGCCGCGAAATGCGGCGCTGTCTTGATCATACCCATGGGTCGTTCGGTCTCCGACTATTCCAGCAGGGAACGCAGCATCCAGGCGGTCTTCTCATGGATCTGCATGCGCTGGGTCAGAAGGTCGGCCGACGGCTCGTCCCCCGCATCATCAACGATGGGGAAGAGGGACCGGGCGGTGCGGGCGACGGTCTCATGCCCTTCCACCAGTTGGCGGATCATGTCCTGGGCCTTGGGCACGCCAGTTTCTTCGGCCACGCTGGTCAGCTTGGCAAACTGGCTGTAGCTGCCGGGGGCATGGAAGCCCAGGGCGCGGATACGTTCGGCGATGTCGTCAACAGCCGTGTGCAACTCCGTATACTGCGCCATGAACATGGTGTGCAGCGTGTTGAACATCGGGCCGGTGACGTTCCAATGGAAATTATGGGTCTTCAGATACAGCGTGTAGCTGTCGGCCAGAAGCCGGGAAAGACCGTCCGCGATCTTGGCGCGGTTATCATCGGAGATACCGATATTGATGGCAGGTGCGCTGGCCATATCCTTTGCCTCTTCCTCGTGTCGTCGCCGGATCAGATAGTCAGTTTGACGGCAAAGCCAAGGGGATGCAAGGAGAGGATCGTCCTATAACCACTTGAAAAATATGGGGGAGGCCGAAAGGCCGCAGAAGGCGTATGGCACTCCCCCAAAGGTTCAAGGGGATATCATCCCCCCGTATGGGCCGGCTGAAGGCATGCGAATTCCCAGCCGGACCAAACCTGAACCGATCTCAGCGGGCCGTTTAGGCGGCCTGCTTCGTCGTTGAACTGCTGGAACTGTTCTTCTGCGAATAGCTGCTGATGGCGCTTTGCAGCTGGCTGATCAGGGTGCTGATCGCGTCATCGCTGCTGCTAGTGGAACTGTCGGACGCGGACAGAAGGCTGGCAATATCGCTGCCGGTGCCCGTGCTGTCCGTCGCGGACGCTTCCTTACCATTCTCGCCCGGCGGCGGGCCGGGCGGACGGCCACCGGTCGTGCCACCGGCTTCTTCCTGCGCTGCCAGCAGGGCACCCTTGGTGTCCGCCCGCATGCTCTGGAACGCGGTTTCCATCTCCGTCTGGGTCAGGGAACCGTCGCCGTCGCTATCCATGCGGGAGAACATCTCCTCCGCGCTGGGGCGGTTGCCGCCGCTGCGGCCCGCCTTGTCGGCATCCTTCGGCCCGGCTGACTGGAATTCCTCCAGCGACAATCCGCCGGATTTGTCGGTGTCGGCGGCCTCGAACCGCTCCTGCGCCCGCTGCTGGCGGCTGACGCTCGCGGCGGCATAGGTGCTGCTGCTACTGATGCTGCTGATGCTCATGGGATTGCTCCATTGACGGGTTTTGCCGGACCCATCCCTTTAACGGGCGGATACGGCAAACCCTGTCGGCAAGCCCGGCTGATTTTTACATGATCCCGGCCAGACGCCGCACGATGCCGGCGGCGTTATGGGCGGCATTGCGGGCGAAGGTCGGGAAATCCAGGTGGCTGTCGCTGCCGGCCAGATCCGACAGGGCGCGCACCACCACCAGGGGGACCGCGAACCGCGCCGCCACCTGCGCCAGGGCCGCACCCTCCATCTCCACGGCCTGGGCCTGGAACCTTGTATGCAGGTCCTGGCGGGTCGCCGCGCAATTCAGGAAATGATCCCCCGTCAGGACGGTGCCGAAACGCCATGTCGGCGCGCGCACCGCCCCTGGCATGGGCGTCAAGGTGATGCCGTCCAGGGCCTGCGCGATCCGCACCGCCATGCCATCGGCCAGCGGGTAGCCATGGGTATCGTCAAAGCCGGGCAGGGGCGGCACGCCCGGCTGATACGGTCTCAACCGTCCGTCCGACAAGGCGCCGTAATCATGCTGGATCAACCGGTCGGCAATCACCACGTCGCCCACCGCCAGCGCGGGGTCCAGACCGCCGGCCACACCGGAGAACAGCAGGCCGTTGACCCTGAACCGATGCAGCAGCAGGGTTCCCACGACGGCCGCGTTCACCTTGCCGATCCCGGCTTCCACCAACACCACCGCCCGCCCGTCCAGGTGGCCCGTGGTGAAGGTGAAACCCGCCACCTCTTCCCGCTCCACCCCGCTGAAATGCCCGGCCAGGGCTGCCGTTTCCTCCGGGATGGCGCAGATCAGGCCAAGGGGTGTCTCGTCGTTGCGCGTCATTTGGGCCGACCATTCTTCACCAGGGTACGGATGCGCACTTCCAACTGGGCGGCGCTGTAGGGTTTGACGATGAAGGCATCCACGCCCTGGGCGCGGGCGGCCAGAACATGGTCCTTGGTACCGTGGCCCGTCTCCATGATGAAGGGCAGGTTGGGGCGCAGGTTGCGCACGGCGGCCAGCAGATCCATGCCGTTCATGCGCGGCATGGCCCAGTCGCAGATAACGATATCCACTGCATCCAGGTCGCGGTGCAGCACATCCAGCGCCTCCGCACCGTCATTGGCCATCAGCACTTCGCGCACGCCCATCTGTTTCAGAACGTCGGCGATCCAGACACGGGTCTGCTGCTGATCCTCCACGACAAGGATGCGCAACGACTTGATCGGGTCCTCCGGCATGTACATGCGCATCAGGATTGTCTCCGGTTGGCCAGGGCATCCGCCACGGCCCGGCACAGGGTCTCAGGCTCGATGGGCTTGTAAAGCACGGGAATGCCGGCTGGTAAATCCTCCACCTCGACATGGCCCCGGCCCGGATATCCCGTCATGAACAGCACCACGACCGACGGGTCCAGTTCCGTGACCAGATGCGCCAGCCGCACACCGCCCAGCGAGGGCATGACCAGATCGGTCAGCAGCAGGTCCACGCCCCCTTCCTCAAACCGTTCCAGTGCTTCCACCCCGTCGGCGGCGCGGCGCACCGCGTGCCCGTCCTGTTCCAGGAAGCCCGACACCAGGGTCAGCAGTTCGGGCTCATCCTCCGCCACCAGGATGGTGGCCGGTTTGGCACCCGTGCTGCTGGCGCGTGCGGGAGCCGCCGGGGTGGCGGCCATGGCCGGGGCGGGGGACAGGGGGAGCCACAGGGAGAAGCAGGTGCCGCGCCCCGGCTGGCTGTCCACCAGGATGGCGCCGCCGGCCTGCTTCACGGTGCCATAGACCATGGCGAGGCCCAGCCCCGTCCCCTGGCCCGGCGGCTTGGTCGTGAAGAACGGGTCGAAGATGCGGTCCAGCAGGTCCGGCGGCATGCCGGTCCCCCGGTCGGTGACCGACAGGATGGCATAATGGCCGGGGGCCAGTCCGACGGGCGGTATCGCCCCCTCGGCGGCACTGCCCAGCCTTACCGACAGCGGCCCGCCGCCGGGCATGGCGTCGCGGGCATTGATGGCGAGGTTCAGCAGGGCCTGGGCCGCCATGTCGGGATCGATGGCGACCCAGACCGGTTCGTCCGGTACGGCCAGCGACAGATCAATGGTGGCGCCCAGCAGCGGCTTCAGCAGGAATTCCTGCCCGCGCAGCACGGAACCCAGGTCGATCACCTCCGTCCGCGCCACCTTCTGGCGGGAGAAGGTCAGCAATTCACGGGTCAGGGCGGCGGCCCGGTCCACCCCCTGGCCGATCTTGGCCAGATATCCCGCCTGCGCCGCTTCCTTTGGCACGCCCTGCTTGGCCATGCTGGCATAGCCGCCGATGACCGACAGGATATTGTTGAAATCATGCGCAATACCGCCGGCCAGCTGCCCCAGCGCCTCCATCTTCTGGGCCTGGAGAAGCTGACTTTCCAGCTTCTTCTGCTCCGTCACATCGGCGAACAGAACGACAAAGCCGCCGCCCGGCATGGGGAAATGCCGGACCTGCAGCCAGGTGCCGTTGGGCCGCTGCCGTTCGCCGAAATGGATGCCGTCGCGGCGGATACGGTCATAATCGGCAAGGCTTTCCTCCACCGTTTCGCCCGGATATTCCCCCTGCTGGGCCAGCAACAGGACAAGATCGCGGTCCTTCAGGCCGGGCGCCATGAAGCCGGGTGGAATGTCCAGCAGCTCCGACACCATACGGTTGGCCACCAGCAGATGGCCGTCGGCGTCATAGACCTCGATCCCGATCCCGACATTGTCCATCATGCTGTCCAGGATGCGCGTCTTTTCCCAGATCTCGCGCTCAGCCTGGCGCCGGTCGGTAATGTCGCGCAGATAGGCGGTGTAGCGCTTGCCCGGCCCCAGGGGCACTGCCGTGATGGCCAGTTCGATGGGGATGATGGTGCCGTCCCGGCGCAGGGCTTCGGTCTCCACACGCCGGCCCAGCATGGTGCCGCCGCCGCCGGTTTTCAGCCGCGTCAGGCCATGGTCATGCCCCTCGCGATGGATGGGCGGCACGATCATGTCGCTCATCCGCCGGCCCAATGCCTCGGCCCGCTGCCAGCCAAAGGTGCGCTCGGCGGCGGGGTTGAATTCCAGGATATGGCCGTCCTCATCAATGGAGACGATGCAATCCAGTGCCGTATCCAGGATCGACCGGGCCCGCGCCTCGCTTTCCCGCAGGCGTAGGCTGGACGCGGCCTCATGGGTGACATCGCGGAACAGGCACATGACCAACCGTTCGCCCCCGCCCTGGAACGGCACCGCCGACAGTTCGGCGGTGATGTCCCGTCCGTCGATGCAGCGCAGGTCCATGCGCATCTGGTTCAGCGGCTCACCCCCCACCACCCGGCGCAGCAGCATTTCGGCCAGTGGCCGCGTCTCCTCCGTCACGACATCCAAAATGTGAAAGCCAGCGGCATCCGCGTCGGCCCCGATACCCAGGATCAGGCGGCCCGCACGGTTGATGAAGCGCCCACGCCCCGCCGCGTCATGCACCGCGATGCCGTCGGGCGACAGGTCCACCAACTGGCGATAGCGCTGTTCGCTGTCGCGCAGCTGCTGTTCCCCACGCTTTAGTTCGGTAATGTCGGTGCGAACGCACAGGGTGCCACCCTGGGGCAGACGCCGGTCATGGACCCGAATCCAACGCCCGTCCGACAGCAGGAATTCACCCGGCTGGCCGGCAGGGTTGCGGAAGGCCCACATCCGCTCGGCGACATATTCCTCCAGGTCGCGGCCCTGGGCGTGCAGATTGTCGCCCGCCGCAATGCCATGGCGCAGCAGATCCTCGAACGGCGTTCCCGCCACCATGCGTGCCGCTGTCACGGGAAACAGCGCCTTGAAGGCGGGATTGGCGACCACCAGCCTTTCCTGCGCATCGAACAGGGCCACACCGTCGGTCAGCATGTCGAAGGCGGTGGTCAGGCTGTCCAGGTCCAAGCGCTTCTCCGGCGGCAGGGGCGTCAACACCCGTGATGGTGCCGTGCCGCGCCGCCGGGATCAAGCCGGCAGCGCCAGCCCGATACGCGACAGCAGGCCGGCCCAGTCGCCGCAGCGCTGCTGCCGGAACAGCCGCATGGAGGGATACCATCCCGTCTTCGTCCCCTGGTCCAGCCAACGCCAGTCGGTATCGGTGGCGATCAGGGTCCAGACAGGCCGGCCCATGGCACCGGCCAGATGGGCCAGGGCGCTGTCGGGGGTAATCAGCAGGTCCAGATGCGGCAGGATCGCCGCCGTATCGGCCCAGCCCGTGATCCGTGCGCCCAGATCGGTGACATGGTCGGGCAGGGGGGGGGCGGCCATCTCCTCCCGACCGCTGGCCACCTGCAGCACGTACCAGTCGGCATTGGCGCGCGACAGCAGCGGCAGCAGAGTGGACAGGCCGGGGGAGCGCCAGAAATCACCGGGATGGGCGGGATTGCCGGCCCAACTGAACCCGATGCGCATGCGACCCTGCCGGCGGGGCATTGCGTCGGCCCAGCGGGCCGACAGGGCCGCATCGACACTGATATAGGGTCCGTCCCAGGGGATGGTGGCCGGGGTCAGGCCCAGGATGCCGGGCAGGTCCAGCAAGGGCACCTGCATGTCGACCGGGGGCAGGGCCTGACCGCGCGCCACGACGGTGCCGTGCCGCCCATCGGCGAACAGGGGTGTCAGGGCCGCCGGCACTTCCAGCACCAGTTCAGCCCCGGCATCGATCAGCGGGCGCACCAGCCGCGCGCACATGATGGTGTCGCCGGCGCCTTGTTCATCCCAGACCAGAAGCCGCCGGCCTTTTATATCCTGGCCCCGCCAGGGCGCGATCTCCCGGTGCCGGGGCGGGCGGGCGGATACGGACCAGCGGTGATGATAGTCCCGGAACCCTTCATCCCAACGGCCCAGCCGCAGCAGGGCCAGGGCGCGGCCCAGTTTTGCTGACGGGTCGTCCGGCGTGATCGACAGGCAGCGTTCGAACGCCGCCAGGGCGCCGGCCGCATCGCCCGTCACCCGCCGCCACAGGCCGGTATCCCGCCAGACATAGGCTTGATTGGCACCCTGTTCCTGCGCCACGGCCAGATGCATGCCGGCATCGGCCTCCCGCCCCGTATGCAGCAGCAGATTGGCCAGGGCGCAGCGCGCGGGCACCAGCCGGGGCGCCACCGCCACCGCGCGCAGCAGCAGGGCTTCGGCCTGCTCCACCTGCCCGGTGCGGCGCGCGGCATCCCCCAGGGTCAGCAGGGCGACCACATGGTCGGGGTCGATATCCAGAACCTGCCGCCACCCTGTAAGGGCCGCCGCCTCGTCTCCCCGGTCCGCCGCCTTTTCCGCCGCCTGGACCAGATCCGCCACGCTCACCATTGTTTCTCCGTCAGGGTCGGCTTGCCCTGTACCGTGCTGCTGGTCGCCTCCGGCATGCGAACCAGACGGTCGCTGCGGATGACGGGAAGGGGATCGGGATCATAGATGGCTTTCAGGCGGCGGTATTCCTCATAATGGAATTCCTGCTGTTCCTGAAAATCCGGCTCCCCGTTGCGCCGGCCCGTAACGATCACTTCCTGTTCCATCGGAGGGCTGCCAGGGGGCGGGCTGTCGGGTTTCTTGGCCTGCGCCGGCGGATTGGCATTCTGGGCCCCTGCTGGTGGGCAGAACAGTGCCAGTGCCAGCAGGGCCAGACAGAACAGCCCGCGATTCCCGTTCGTGATGATCATGATGCGCACCGGTGGACGGCCATGAAGGGGACCATCATACGGGATTCCCTGCCGTTTCGCACATGAACTTTGTTCATATTTGCGTGGCGCCCCGTTCTCCCTCTGGAAACGCAATGGCAGAAAGTGAACATATTGAGAACATTTGCGCTTGGAGAATGAGAACAAAAAATGTACAACAGGTGCAGTTGAACGGGCATGCACATCCGTGCGAGAAGGAAGGGGACAATAATGTCGGCAGCTCCACTCCGTCTGGTTGAAACACCCATGGACAAACAAAAAGCTCTGGATGCGGCTCTTGGCCAGATCGAACGCGCGTTCGGCAAGGGCTCCATCATGAAGCTCGGCGCCAAAGAGGCATTGACAGAGACGGAGGTGGTTTCCACCGGCTCCCTGGGCCTCGATATCGCGCTGGGCATTGGCGGCCTTCCGCGGGGCCGTATCATCGAAATCTACGGGCCGGAAAGCTCGGGCAAGACGACGCTCGCCCTGCACGCCATCGCCCAGGCACAGAAGAATGGCGGCGTCTGCGCCTTCGTCGATGCCGAACACGCGCTCGACCCCTCCTATGCCCGCAAGCTGGGCGTGGATGTGGACGAGCTGCTGATCTCGCAGCCCGATGCCGGTGAACAGGCGCTGGAAATCGCCGACACGCTGGTGCGTTCCGGCGCCATCGACGTGCTGGTGGTGGACTCGGTCGCGGCTCTGGTGCCGCGCGCCGAACTGGAAGGCGAAATGGGCGACAGCCATGTCGGCCTGCATGCCCGCCTCATGAGCCAGGCTCTGCGCAAGCTGACCAGCTCCATCTCAAAGTCGCGCTGTCTGGTGATCTTCATCAACCAGATCCGTCTGAAGATCGGTGTGATGTTCGGCAACCCGGAAACCACGACGGGCGGCAACGCGCTGAAATTCTACGCCTCCGTCCGCCTGGATATCCGCCGCATCGGCGCCATCAAGGACCGGGAGACGGTGACCGGCAACCAGACCCGCGTGAAGGTGGTGAAGAACAAGATGGCGCCGCCCTTCCGCGTCGTCGAATTCGACATCATGTATGGCGAGGGCGTGTCCAAGGTCGGCGAACTGCTCGACCTCGGCATTCAGGCCGGTGTGGTCGACAAGTCGGGCTCCTGGTTCTCCTATGACGGGCAGCGCATCGGTCAGGGACGTGAAAACGCCAAGACCTTCCTGCGCACCAACCCGGCCGTGGCCGACAGCATCGAACAGAAGATCCGCGCGAATGCCGGCATCGTGGCGGGCGCCATGATGGGCACGCCGGAAACCGATGGCGACGCGTCCACCCCGGAGTGATCCTGGATCGCATGGCAATGCACGTTCAGCAGGGGAGGCGGGAAACCGCCTCCCTTTTGCTTTTCGGGGCGCCCTGATCCCGGCTGCCCCGTGCAACACCCCCTGTTTTTGTGATGCATCATGTTGCACCTGGCCGCTGTTGGACCGTTTTTGCCCCCCAACATGGCCCCCATGGGCAGGCGGGCATGGACAGGGCGGCACTGGCCACGGTAAAACCCACACCCCATATTGTCGCGACCCAAGCAGCTGCCAGGCCGTCCCCATGTCCAAGAAGACCGTCAACGAAATCCGTTCCACCTTCCTCGACTATTTCGGGAAGAACGGCCACGCCATTGTCGACAGCTCGCCGCTGGTCCCGCGCAATGATCCGACGCTGATGTTCACGAATGCCGGCATGGTGCAGTTCAAGAACGTCTTCACGGGTCAGGAACTGCGCCCCTATAACCGCGCTACGACGTCGCAGAAATGCGTGCGCGCGGGCGGCAAGCATAACGATCTGGACAATGTCGGCTTCACGGCGCGCCATCACACTTTCTTCGAAATGCTGGGGAACTTCTCCTTCGGCGATTATTTCAAGGCCGACGCGATCGAGCTGGCCTGGAACCTGATCACCAAGGAATTCGGCATCTCCCCGCACAAGCTGACGACCACCGTCTTCCACAATGATGACGAGGCGTTTGACCTGTGGAAGAAGATCGCCGGCCTGCCGGATGACCGCATCATCCGCATCCCGACGTCCGATAATTTCTGGATGATGGGCGATACCGGCCCCTGCGGCCCCTGCTCGGAAATCTTCTACGATCATGGCGACAAGATCGCGGGTGGCCCGCCGGGCAGCCCGGACCAGGATGGTGACCGCTTCATCGAGATCTGGAATCTCGTGTTCATGCAGTATGAACAGCTGCCGTCCAAGGATGGCGGGTATGAGCGCGTACCCCTGCCCAAGCCCTCCATCGATACCGGCATGGGCATGGAGCGTCTGGCCGCCGTCATGCAGGGTGTCCACGACAATTATGATATCGACCTGTTCCAGGGCCTGCTGGAGGCCTCGGCGGAGGCAACGGGCGCGTCGTTGAAGGGGCCGCAGGCCACCTCGCACCGCGTCATCGCCGACCATCTGCGCTCCTGCTCCTTCCTGATCGCCGATGGCGTCATGCCGTCGAACGAGGGGCGTGGGTACGTTCTGCGCCGCATCATGCGCCGTGCCATGCGTCACGCCCACATGTTGGGCGCCAAGGACCCGGTGATGCACCGTCTGGTGCCGGCCCTGGTGCGGGAGATGGGCGGCCATTATGCTGAACTGGTCCGCGCCCAGGCGCTGATCACTGAAACGCTGCGCCTGGAAGAAACCCGCTTCAAGCAGACGCTGGACCGTGGCCTGAAGCTGCTGGACGAGGCGGAGGCGCCGCTGGCCGAAGGTCAGGCCCTGCCCGGCAATGTCGCTTTCACGCTCTATGACACCTACGGCTTCCCGCTGGACCTGACCCAGGACGTGCTGCGTACCCGCAACCGTCCGGTGGATGTGGATGGCTTCAACGCCGCCATGGAAGAACAGCGCAAGAAGGCGCGTGCCGCCTGGGCTGGCTCGGGTGAGGCCGCGACGGAGCGCGTCTGGTTCGAACTGAAGGACGAGGTCGGGGCGACCGAATTCCTGGGCTATGACACCGAGGCCGCCGAGGGCGCGGTGACCGCCATCCTGGACAAGGATGGCAACCGCGTCACCAGCGCCGCCGAGGGGGCGGAGGTCCTGGTCATCGTCAACCAGACCCCGTTCTATGGCGAAAGCGGCGGTCAGGTCGGCGATGCCGGCCAGATGATCTCTGCCAAGGGTGCCGAAGTCACCGTCCGCGATGTGCAGAAGAAGCTGGGCGCGGTCTTCGCCCATGTCGGCACCGTGACCAAGGGCACCCTGGCCGTCGGCGATGCGGTCGAACTGAAGGTCGATGGCAGCCGCCGTGGCGCCATCCGCGCCAACCACAGCGCCACCCACCTGCTGCATGAGGCGCTGCGCCGCCGTCTGGGTGACCATGTCACGCAGAAGGGCTCTCTGGTTTCCGCCGACCGTCTGCGGTTCGACATTTCCCAGCCGACTCCGCTGGCCGCCAATGACGTGGCCGATGTTGAGGCGGCGGTGAATGCCCGCATCCGTGGCAATAGCGAGGTTACCACCCGCCTGATGACCCCCGATGCCGCCATCGCCGTCGGCGCCATGGCCCTGTTCGGGGAAAAGTATGGCGAGGAGGTGCGCGTCGTCTCCATGGGCGGCGTGGACGAGGCCGGGAACAAGGAATTCTCCGTCGAACTGTGCGGTGGCACCCATGTCCGCCGTACCGGCGATATCGGTCTGTTCAAGATCGTGTCCGAAGGGGCCGTGGCCGCCGGCATCCGCCGTATCGAGGCGCTGACCGGTGCCGGTGCGCTGGCCTATCTGGAACAACAGGAAGGCCGTCTGCTGGATACCGCCCAGGCGCTGAAGGTGCCGGCGGGTGAGGTGGTGGCCAAGGTCACCAGCCTGCTGGACGAACGCCGCAAGATGGAAAAGGAACTGGCCGATCTGCGCCGTCAGGTGGCGCTGGGCGGCGGTGGTTCCGGCGGGGCCGCAGAGGTCAAGCAGATCAACGGTCTGGGCTTCATCGGTCGCGTCGTTGCCGACCTGCCGGCCAAGGACCTGAAGCCCTTTGCCGATGAGTTGAAGAAGCAGGTGGGCACCGGCGTTGTCGTCGCCATCGCGGTGGCCGACGGCAAGGCGTCGGTCGTGGTTGGCGTCACCGAGGATGCGGTGGCCAAGGCCAGCGCTGTCGATCTGGTCCGCGTCGCGGCTGCGGCCCTGGGCGGCAAGGGCGGCGGTGGCCGTCCCGACATGGCCCAGGCCGGCGGCCCCGACGGCGACAAGGCCGCCGATGCCATCGCTGCGGTGGAAGCGGCACTGGCGGGTTGAGAAAGGGCGATGGCGGCGGAAATCCCAAAGTTTTCCGCCGCCTTATCCCAGAAACAAAAACGGCGCCGGGGATACCGGCGCCGTTTTTGTTTTGATCGGGTCAGGGATCAAACGAACAGGCTGGACACCGAACGCTCATTGCTGATCCGGTCGATGGCGTCGGCCATCAGGCGGGCGATGGAGCGCTGACGGATGTTGGTGGCCTGCTTCACCGCGTCGGTCGCCACGATGCTGTCGGTGATCACCAGCTCGTCCAGGGGGGAGGCGGTGACGCGGGCAACGGCGCCGCCGGACAGAACGCCGTGGGTGACATAGGCACGCACGGAGGTAGCGCCACGGGCCTTCAACGCCTCGGCGGCGTTGCAGAGCGTACCGGCGCTGTCCACGATATCGTCGATCAGGATGCAGTCGCGGCCCGACACGTCACCGATGACATTCATCACCTCCGACACGCCGGCGCGTTCACGCCGCTTGTCGATGATGGCCAGATCGGCCTCTAGACGGCTGGCGATGGCACGGGCGCGGACCACGCCGCCCACGTCGGGCGACACGACCATCAGCTTGCCATGGCCGACATGTTCCTGGATGTCTTTGGTGAATTCACCGCCGGCCACCAGATTATCGACGGGGATGTCGAAGAAGCCCTGAATCTGACCCGCATGGAGGTCCATGGTCAGCACGCGGTTGGCGCCGGCCGTGGTGATCAGGTTGGCCACCAGCTTGGCCGAAATCGGCGTGCGGGGGCCGGTCTTGCGATCCTGACGGGCATAACCGTAATAGGGGACCACGGCGGTGATGCGGCGGGCCGAACCCCGGCGCAGCGCGTCGATAATGACCAGCAATTCCATCAGATGGTCATTTGCCGGCTTCGACGTCGACTGGATCACGAACACATCCTCGCCGCGGACATTCTCGTTGATCTCAACGAAAATCTCATTATCGGCGAAGCGGCGGATCGATGCCTTGGTCAGCGGGACCTCAAGGCAGGTCGAAATGGCTTCAGCCAGCGGCTGATTGCTGTTACCGGCGATCAGCTTCATGGTCGTGCTGCCCGTCTTTGGTGGAAAACCAGGGGTGAGCGGTGCCGACCCGAGGGGCGACACCGAACCTTCACAAAGGCGGGCGCACCATAACGCCGGCCCCCCTGCCTGTAAACGCCGCGACCGTTGCAGCCTACAACGGTGTGACAGGCGGCCACGACATGGGCGAGGGGGGCCGGGACAGGAAAAGCGGGTATCATACCAGCGGCCTTTGATCCCGACGGGTCGGGATCAAAGGCTTCGGCGGCATGGGCCGCCGCCGCGCCAGTCGGCACGGATACTAAAGGTCAAAAGCCTTGACCGTTAGTACTGGGGCAGGGGCGTCAGCGGGTGGCGTCGCGCACCGCGTCCTTCAGATGGCCTTTCACCTGCTGGGCCTTGCCCTTGGCCTGATCGGCGCGGCCTTCCAGCTCCAGGGCCGGATCATCGGTGGCCTTGCCGATCCCCTTCTTTACCGCACCCTTGGCTTCGTTCAGCTTGCCCTTGATGGTATCGGTGTTCATGGAATTCTCCTTGGATCTTGTTGGGCCGCCCGATCAGGCGGCTCCGATGCAAACAACAGCGGGGAGGGGGGTTGGTTGCAGACGGCCCATGAAAGGTCACAGGCGGGGGCGTTTCGAACGATGTTCAAAATGCCATGGCTTTGCCCTTGTTCCGCCATGGGGGACTGATTTAACAGTAGACAGGCCGTGGTTCGGGGCCTGATCTGTTTGCCGGACCTATATAAGGTGGTTTCAATGTGTCGTTGGCTGGCCTATGCCGGTATTCCCATCGCGATGGACACGCTGCTGTTCCAGCCCTGCAATTCGCTGATCCGGCAGTCGCTGTCGGCCCAGCGCAGCGTGGCGCCCACCAATGGCGACGGATTCGGGCTGGGCTGGTACGGGGATCTGACCAAGCCTGGGCTTTACCGCGATACGATGCCGGCCTGGTCGGATGCCAATCTGCGCTCGCTGGCCGAACAGATTCGTTCGCCCCTGTTCTTTGCGCATGTGCGGGCATCGACGGGCACGGCGACCTCGCGGCTGAACTGTCACCCGTTCCGCTATGGCGACTGGCTGTTCATGCATAATGGGCAGATCGGCGGCTGGCCCCTGGTGCGCCAGGATGTGGAGGGCATGATCCGCAAGGACCTGTATCGCCACCGCGAGGGATCGACCGACAGCGAGGCCTTCTTCTATCTGGCGCTGGGCAATGGCCTGATGGAAGACCCGGCTAGCGCCTTTGCCCTGACGGTCGCACAGATCGTGGGCAAGATGCGCCGCGAAGGGGTGACGGAACCGTTCCGCATGACGGCGGCCTGTACCGATGGCAAGCGGCTTTATGCAGTACGCTGGTCCTGCGACGGCCGCTCGCCCAGCCTGTTCTGGACCCAGGGCCATGTCGATGGCTGTCGCGACGGGCGCGTCTGTCTGGAGGACGGAACCGACTCCGTCATGGTCCTGTCCGAACCGCTGGACGAGGATGCCAGTCACTGGAACGAGGTGGCCGAGGGGTCCTTCCTGGTGGCCGAAGGCAGCCGTGTCACCGTCAGTCCCTTCCAACCGCTGGGTTGAGGTCAAAACTATGCGTCTGTTCCTGACCACCGCCCTGGTTTTGTCGCTGGTTGTGCCGATGGCTTTGGCGGCGCCCGGCACGCATACGCTGCCGTACAAGGATTTCCATGATCAGATGGTCAAGTTCTATGGCCAGGGTCATGACCGTCTGGCCCTGCGCCTGTCGGTGCAGCCGACCAATGACAAGCAGCAGCTGGACGCCCCCGTCACCCTGGTGGTGACAGCGCCGGAGGGGCGGGTGGACCTGCCCGTCGATGCCGACAATGCCGTGGATATCCCGTTCCGCCCCGATTGGGTGCAGGCCAGCGCCATGGTCACCATCAATCAGGCGGCCGATACCTATAAGATGAAAGCCCAGATCGGCATGAAGGTGGAGCCGGGTACCACCCGTATCGCCTATGCCGATGTCAAGGCGGCCTTTGATCAGTTCGACAAGCTGATTGAGAAAGAGGCGGGGGCGGTGTCGTTCCTGGCCCCGTCGGCCAAAACGCTGCGCCTGTTCTGCGGCAAGGATTGTACGGTGACGCTGGAGGGTACCAAGGGTCCGCGCGTGCTGAAGGCCGATGACCGGGGCCGGGTGAATGTGCCCAATGACAAGGGTCTGGTGAAGGAGAACCCGGTGCTGGTGGTCAGCCGGTCTGTTGCCTATACGGTGCTGACCACAAAAGGGTAGGGTGGGTTACGAAGGCGTTCCCTTCACATAGACCCGCCAGACATAATCCCACGGCACGACGGCTATAACGATCACCACCAGGCCGATGGCGAAGATGTTGGCGGCCAGCGCATCGTCAATGGTGTCGTTCTGCCACGCCGGATAGGCGACGCGGGCCAGCCAGATCAGTTTCCAGGCGATCTCCCAGAACATCAGCGGCAGCATACGCAGCGGGTGGCGCAGGCCCAGCAGGGCCAGGGCCGACATGGCGGCCAGCATGGTGATCATCACGCCTTCGGTGAAGGTCCAGCTTTGGGCCGGATCAATGATCTGTGACCAGTTCAGGTAACCGGCCCCCAGCGCCATGATCAGATAGACGGCGCGCAGCAGGTGCAGGCGCCAGGTGGCAATCGTTTCCATGGTTCATTCCACCTGTTTCAGGATTTTTTCGACATTGGCCAGCGTGGTGCGGGCGGCGGTCAGGTCGGCGCGCAGCGTATTGATGATGCCCGTCTGTTCTTCCAGCGCCGCCACGGCGCGTTCGGCAAGCGCGCGATAGGCACCGTCTTCGGCCATCTTCGCCTTGGCCTGCACGGTCTTGCCAATCATCGTCACGGCAACGATCGACACGACCCCCACCACCATCCAGAAAATCGCAAAGAGAAAGGTATCATCCGCCATCATTATCCCCTGTCAGTCCCCTGTGGCGCTGTGCGCCGAAAGCCCCGCCGCCGCCTGACGCAGGCTGTCCGCCGTCAGGTCCAGGTGGAAGGGGGCAAGTTGCAAATAGTTCAAGGCCTTGCCGTCGTCCGACAGCTCCAGCTGCGATGTCACCAGCCCCGCCTCCATCAGCTTCTGCACATGCAGATGCAGCAAAGGCCGGCTGATCCCCAGATCGCGGGCCAACTGGCTGATATAATGCCGGTCGCCGCCCGCCAGCCGTGCGACGATGCGCAGGCGGTGGGGATTGGCCAGCGCCGACAGGGCCGCCAGGACCTGTTCCCCATCGCACGCCGTTCCGGCTATCTGAAGTTCGTATTTCATGTGTAAGAAAATACTGACAGGTGAAAGGAAGAGTCAATAGGTATTTGCGGTCCGTCGCCTGTCGCATTTGGTCCGGTTCTGACAGGGGGCAGCCTTGCGGAGGTGCCTGTTGCCGGGAGGGGCTTGGTTGGTTAGGTTGCGGCGCATTCTCCGCCCCTGACCCGCAGGAAAATGCGCCATGGCCGCCGCCGCTTCCACCGCACCCGCCGCCCATCCCGACCGTGTCCTGATCCTGGATTTCGGATCGCAGGTGACGCAGCTGATCGCGCGCCGTGTGCGCGAGGCCGGCATTTACTGCGAGATCATTCCCTACAGCGCCGATGAGAGCCGTATCCGTGCCTTCGCGCCCAAGGCCATCATCCTTTCGGGCGGCCCGGCCAGCGTGACGGAGGCGGGCAGCCCCCGCGCCAATGATGTGGTCTGGACCCTGGGCGTGCCGGTGTTCGGCATCTGCTATGGCCAGCAGACCATGTGCGAACAGCTGGGCGGCAAGGTGGAGCCGGGCGAGACCCGCGAATTCGGTCGCGCCTTTGTGGACGTCAAGGATGATTGCGCCCTGTTTGAGGGCGTCTGGTCCATCGGCGCGCATGAGCAGGTGTGGATGAGCCATGGCGACCGCGTCACCAAGTTGCCCGACGGCTTCCGCATCGTCGCCACGTCCGAAGGTGCCCCATACGCCATCATCGCCGACGATGCCCGCCGCTTCTATGCGGTGCAGTTCCACCCCGAAGTGGTGCACACCCCGCATGGCGACGCCCTGATCCGCAATTTCCTGTTCAAGGTGGCGGGCCTGAAGGGCGATTGGACCATGGCCGCCTTCCGCGCCGAGGCCGTGGCCCGCATCCGCGAGCAGGTGGGCAGCGCCAAGGTGATCTGCGGCCTGTCGGGCGGGGTCGACAGCTCCGTCGCCGCCGTCCTGATCCATGAGGCCATTGGCGCGCAACTGACCTGTATCTTCGTGGATACGGGCCTGATGCGGTCGGGCGAGGCCGAACAGGTGGTGACCCTGTTCCGCGACCATTACAATATCCCGCTGGTGCATGTGGACGCCGCCGACCTGTTTCTGGGGCAGCTGGAAGGCGTGTCCGACCCGGAACAGAAGCGCAAGATCATCGGTCGCTTGTTCATCGAAGTGTTCGATGGCGAGGCGGCGAAGATCGGCGGGGCAGAGTTCCTGGCCCAGGGCACGCTCTATCCCGACGTCATCGAATCTGTGTCCTTCACCGGCGGCCCCAGCGTCACCATCAAGTCGCACCATAATGTCGGCGGTCTGCCCGACCGCATGAAGCTGAAGCTGGTCGAACCGCTGCGCGAACTGTTCAAGGACGAGGTGCGGGCGCTGGGCCGTGAACTGGGTCTGCCGCACAGCTTCGTCGGCCGCCATCCGTTCCCGGGGCCGGGCCTGGCCATCCGCGTGCCGGGCGAGATCACGCGGGAGAAGCTGGAAATCCTGCGCAAGGCCGACAGCGTCTATCTGGACGCGATCCGCAAAGCGGGCCTGTATGACGAAATCTGGCAGGCGTTCGCCGTCCTGCTGCCTGTGCGCACCGTCGGCGTGATGGGCGATGGCCGCACCTATGATTATGCCTGCGCGCTGCGCGCCGTGACCTCGGTCGATGGCATGACGGCGGATTATTACCCGTTCGAACACAGCTTCCTGGGCCATGTCGCCACCCGTATCATCAACGAGGTGCGGGGCATCAACCGGGTAACCTACGACATCACGTCGAAGCCGCCGGGCACGATTGAGTGGGAGTGATACTCGGCTTCGGCAGCTAGTTTTACAAGGCCCCGTCGGTTTCCGGCGGGGCTGAGACGTTCTGGCAAATAAGGCGGCCAGTTGTTCTTCAAAGACTGGGCTTTTACATCATCCTACTGCTAACGGATTTCGAACTTGAGAGCAGCCGAAGGATGCGGTCAGGCGTGATAGCAGACGGAGATTTCCGTCATTTCTGACATCTGAGAGTAGCAGCATAGACCCGCCAACCGGCGACAGAGGCCTCTCGCTCCCGATCCGATCCACCATTCTGGATTGATCCGAAGCTCTCGCCGGTGATCTGGTTAAGGATGGCGTCAAGCGCATCGACAACTTGATCAGGGCCGTAATGACGCATGCCTTCAAATGCGTTCTTGGCGTGATTGACCAAGGATATTGAATGGGTCAGCAGCGGTTGACGGTTGTCCATTTGAGCGATGATGGCCGGCACGGCTGGATATCCGAGCGCTTCCAACTGGTCGAAGACGCGTTGTTGTTCCGCGCCGCTGACATGTCCGAGGTGCGCGATCAGTGCCCGTACTTCTTCAAAGTGGGGGAGCGTGGTGTCTGCGCGCCATAAGCGTAGGATGTCCACCTGGCGTAGAATTTCCGCCTTTATCTCGCCGATGGACTGTTCCGTTGCCGGTCTCAAGGCGTCAGGCGTGTAACCGGCGAAATAAAGACCGCGTGGCCCTTCATCCACTTGGGTTAGAAACATGATCGTTGGTAAACCTGAAAGCCCGAGGACAGCATCATTCGACGGTTTGTAGGGCCTGTGCTTTGGATCAAAGCGTATAAGTGGCTCCGTCAGATTTTCACCTTTCATGAGGTGGTCGATCTTTGCTGGAATTTCTATCCAGTTCGGTGACGGCTTGCCTGCTTCCGCGATAAACTGTTGCCGGTCGATTTGCATACGGCCTGTCAGGATGAAATCTGATCCGGCGACAAGCTTGGCTAGGTGGAGGTCGGGCGGACAGGACGCGTCGGTGGAAAATGCAGCGTCAGGCGCCGATACCAGCAGGCCGGCAACCAAGCAAAGTATGTAACCGGCGGATTTGCGGGAAATGACTGTCATTCCATGAACATGCCACGTTCGAACCGCCCCCGCCATCTCTGAAGGGCTGTCAGCAGGGATTGGCGCTTGGCCGCCGCCTCTGCTAGCTTGGCCGCCGGTTGGGTTTAAGCGCAGGGCAGTGGGCATGGCGGCACCGATCAAGATGGCGGACATTGCCCGGATGGCGGGCGTGTCGGTTTCCACGGTTTCCCGCGCGCTGGCCGGCAGCGCCCTGGTGCCACAGGCCAAGCGTGAGGAGATCCTGGCCCTGGCGCAGGAGCAGGGCTATGTCATCAATGAACAGGCCCGCAATCTGCGCCTGAAGAAGACCCGCACCATCGGTGTCGTCATCCCGCTGGGCCATGAGGTGGGGCAGCTGATTTCCGACCCGTTCTTCATCGAGCTGCTGGGAAGGCTGGCCGATGAGATCACGGCGCGCGATTATAATGTGCTGCTGACCAAGGTGGCGCGGCCGGAGCCGGGGTGGCAGGACCGGCTGATCCAGTCGCAGAAGGCCGACGGCCTGATCGTCATCGGGCAGAGCGATCAGCATGAGGCGTTGAACGCGGTGGCCCGCACCTATCTGCCGCTGGTCGTCTGGGGCGCGCATCTGCCCAGCCAGCTTTACTGTTCGGTCGGGTCCGACAATATCGGCGGCGCGCGGCTGGCGGTTGAGCATCTTGTGCAGAAGGGAAGGCGGCGTATCGCCTTTCTGGGCGTGCCCGACCTGCCGGAGGTGGGGTTGCGCTATGACGGCTATCGCCGCGCCCTGGCCGCCGCCGGCATTGCGGAGGACCCGGCCCTGCTGGCGCCCGCGCATTTCACCGTCGATACCGCCTATGACACGGTGCGCGGGTTGATCGACAGCAAGGTGCCGTTCGATGCCATCTTTGCCGTGTCGGACGTGATCGCCATCGCGGCCATCAAGGCGCTGAACGCCGCCGGCCTGCGCGTGCCCGACGATGTGGCCGTGGTCGGGTTCGACGATATCACCATCGCCGCCTATGTCAGCCCGGCCCTGACCAGTGTGCGCCAGGATCTGGCGCGCGGGGCCAAGGTGATGATCGACCTGCTGTTCCGCCGGATGGAGGGGGAGAACACGCCCTCCGCCACCATGCCGGCGGAACTGGTTATCAGGAAGTCGTGCGGGAGTTAGCTTTCGTTCCTCACGCGCCGGCGCCGCATCCGCGGCTTGGCTTACGCGGCATGTGCCGCGCGGCGGCGGTCGCCGCCGGTGGGGCTTCCGGCAAACCGGAAGCCCCCCTGTTTACCGGAACACCCACACAATCACCGCCGTCAGGGCCAGCAGCGCCACCGCCTGTACGCGGTAATTCTGCCAGAGGGGCTGACCCGCCAAGGACCGTGTTTCGGCGTCGAAATCGGCGCGGGTCCACATCAGGGTTTCGGTTTTTTCCCGCTGCGGCGGCGGGGTAACTAGGCTGGCGATGATGACGGCGGCCAGGGAGCAGGCGAACAGCAGGGTAGCGGCCAGCAGGAAATGCAGCTGGATCGAACCCGACATCTGGATGCCGTAGAACAGATAGCCGCCGACCAGCAGGCCCACGACCACACCGGCCCGCGCGCCGGCGACATTGGCGCGGCGCCAGAAGATGCCGGCCAGGAACAGGGCGACCACGGGCGGCACGGCATAGGCCAGGACGGCCTGCAGATACTGCCACAGCGTGTCGGTCATCGTCTCCACCACGGGCACCCAGGCCACCGACAGCACCATGAAGCACAGCGTCGTGACACGGCCGATGCGGACCAGTGACGCCTGTGACACGTCGGGCCGGAAGCGACGCACGAAATCCATGGTGACCAGGGTGGAGGCGGAATTAAACGTGCTGGCGATGGACGACATGATGGCGGCCAGGAAGCCGGCCACAACAATGCCGATGATGCCGACGGGCAGCAGGTCGAAGATCAAGGTGGGATAGACCAGATCCGGGCGTTCCAGATTGGGATACATCAGGATGGCGGCAGAACCCGGCAGCACCATCAAGAACAGCACCGGCAGTTTCAGCAGGCCCGCAAACAGGCTGCCCCAGCGGCCATGGTTCAGGTCCTTGGCGGACAGAACCCGCTGTACCATGAACTGGTTGGTGCACCAGAAATACAGGCCGATCAGGGGCACGCCGGTGATCAGCCCGGTCCAGGGCAGGGACGGGTCGTCGGCGGGGCGGATCAGGCTCATCTTCTGTGCCTCCACCCCGGCCATCACGGCATCCCAGCCGCCGGCCTTGTCAAAAGCGAAAACGGCCACGAACACCGAGGCACCGCACAGGATCACGGCCTGCACCACCTCTGTCACCAGCACGGCCTTCAACCCGCCCGCCGCCGTATAGGCACCGGCGGCTAGCGCCAGCAGGCCCGCGATCTGCCACAGTGGCACGCCGGGGAAGATCAACTTGAACATCAAGGCCCCGCCAAACAGCGTGCCGGCGGTGTCCACCACGATGTTCAGGAAGATGGTCAGGCCGGAGAAATACAACCGGATGGAGCCGTCGAACCGGCGCTCCAGGAATTCCGGCATCGTATAAACCTGACTGCGCAGGATGACGGGCAGCAGGAACAGGCAGAAAAAGACCAGCACGACACTGGCCATCCATTCATAATTATAGACGGCAATGCCCGTGGCATAGGCCGCCCCCGCCAACCCGATCAGGGTGGTCGACGAAATGTTGGACGCCAGCAGCGCCAGCCCGATGGTGGGCCAGGTCGAACTGCGCGCCGCCAGGAAATAATCCGTGGCCGTGCGCGATTGCCGCGAGGCGTAAAGCCCCAGTGCGACAATGGCCACCAGATAAAGCCCGATAATCCCCGCATCCAGCGTTGAGAGCTGGCCAAACCCGTCACTCATGCACGCATCCTCCCCGGATCGACTTATAGGGCGGTTTCGCCCGATGTTGAGGGGATCATACGCTGGGTTTTAGGGTTTTGCAAACGATTGCAAGGCGTGGTCCGCTATTTCGCCTTTCGGTTAGGTACGAACCAGTTTATTCTCGCTTTGGTCAGGAAGTGGGGTAACCGCGTTTACGGAACGGAGACGACAGATGGTCTGGCCCTATGTCTTAGGTTTGCTTGCTGGTGGCATTGTGTATCTAGCCGGAAAGTCGATTGCCGACAGTTGGGGTGGGATACAGAAAGAGAATAAGGGTAAAAATCTTGCTGTACTGGGGCCAAGGGATTCTGGTAAGACTACGCTAGTTAAGTTTCTGCTTAATGGTGAGATATCGGAAGAGTATGTTGCCACTGCGAAACCCGAGAAATTCAGCGGAAGGAAGCTGAAACTTAAAGATCTTGAATTAGTGATCAATGACACCATTGATGTCCCCGGTGACATTCGATCCCACGATGACTGGGCGAGATTGTACATGTATGCAGACATCGCCCTCTACCTTGTAGACGCGAGCAGGATTGATACTGGTGACGAAAAGTATGAGGCTACGGTACGCGGCGAGATGCGGCATATCGGGGAATGGTTCAACGAACGCAAGGATAAACCACCACGGTTCTTCCTAGTTGCTACCCATTGCGATCTGATTCCCGAATACGTTGTACTCCCGGGCGCGAGAAAAGCAGAATTTACGGACGCGCTTTGGGGGAAATCGGTGATGCAGGACCTTATCCTCTACGGACAGGGGACAAAGAACGTGAAATGCGTCGCCGGAAGCCTGAAAGGCCAGAATGAGATTGAGCGCCTTGTTGGCGACATCTTTCGTCAGGTGACGGCATGATTGGTCCAATGAGTTTCAAGGCGCAGGCACTCGACAATACCTCTCCAGATCATTACCAGATCGACAATGAGCTTCTTACCGATGACGACGAAGCTCGATGTCGGCAGGTAACGAAGGCGATTTCTGAGGTCGCTCTTGAAGGGAAGCGATCCCTGAAGGCCGACGGTGCAGAACTAATCACTGACCGCCTACGCTTTCTGGTGCAGGTCTATTCTGAGCAGTCAGACCGGTCGGGGCGTCGCGCTCCCATCCTCTGCTGTGGTGAGCTTGACCGTGAAGACGATCTTTGGGCAGAGCGTCGGGTGATCATCGATGCAATCCAAAGCTTTGCAGCAAAGATAGGTCGCACAGTTGAGCGTCGGCATATTCAGGCCATAGAGAACGAGTTAGCCAGAAAAGAAAAATTCAAAAAGCGACAAATGTCTTTCGTTCTTCTAATTGCAGCCTTTCTCACCTCGGTGGTCCTGTTTGTGTGGCGTCTCTGGCTAAACCGACAGTGACTATCAATTTATATTTGGTAAATCCGATATTGTTCCAAGGGAGGGACAAGGACGATGGGTGCATTTCCCGAAGATCCAAGCAGCCGCCGTGCGGTGCTCGTGCTTGAGCAACATGATATAAACAACTTCTCGCGTAAGGGGGAAACGCAGTACCTGACAGATACCCAGACGCATGTGCTTGTGTACCCGGTCGTTGGAGGCTACGACAATCAAGCGTTGGCCAACATTCTGGATGCTGGGCTAAACCGCCCGCGTACTGTTCTGATTCAGAGTCCATTTGACTTGGACGTGTACGTAGAAGCCACGGAAGCCATTGAGAAGTTTGCCCTAGCCAAGCATATGTTCCTCTCGAATTTCTGCCAGCTTCTCGGAGCCACGAGGGTTTCGGTCACCCAAATGGACATTGTTACGAACAGCAATGTTCAGACCCTGAAGGCTAATGGCGGACGTCTGGTTGCTTCTGCCGAAGTCAGTGTGGAAAGAACAGCTGACGATAGCTTGTGTTCGCAGCTCAACTTAGTAGATGAGTACGCGGGCGGCAATCCAGACGTGGAGGCGGCGGAGAAGCTGTTGCGGTCCACCCGTTTGTCTGGCGACCCAAACATGCGGTCGCTGCTTCAGGCACGTAAGGCCGTCGGTAACTCGCTTATCAGGCGCACGCTCACTGTCAACCTTTCGACCGAAGCCAATAAGAACCTGAAGGTGATCGGCCGCCTGAATCTGCCGACGGCGACCTTTGGGGTCGAGTACGCGGGAGAAAATAAGCAGACCAAGGAGTATAGGCTCACATTGGAAGTTCTCTTTCCGGGAGCACCTGAATAATCAGGCCCAAGGGAGTGGTGGGCATATATAAATTTCGCTTCCATCCGCCAAAAGCCGTCATCCGCTTGCAATTGAACGTATAGACACTCCAATCAATACCAACAACCTCATATCCCCTACACCCATCCCCCATTGCCCAACTCCCCCGTTCATGCAATTCTGCGGCGAAATCAGGCCCTTCTGGGCCGCGCATGCGACGGGGGAAGAGCATGGGGAAGCGTAAGGCGCTGTTGACGGCGTTGCCGTTGCTGGCAGTCGGTTTGGTGCTGGCGGGGTGTGGGGCGGATAAGGGGTATGTGCAGGTGGGGAGCAATCCTGCCGGCAAGCTGCCCGTGCCGCAATGGACCTCCGTGCCGGATACGGGCAAGGTGGCGGAGCTGGCGCCCGGCTGGGATGGCTGGCCGGCCTGGTGGGGGGTGGATCAGGGTTGGTCGGCGGCGCAGCGCCGCGCCTTCTGGTTCACGCCGCAAGGGTCGTGGATGGTGCCCTATGGCTGGCTGGTCGTGGTGGAGCAGGCGGGCGGCACGGAGCGGTTCATTGCGCCGGCCAATATGGAACGGCTGGGCTATATCCCCGCGCAGAAGGATGTGTGGAATCCGGAGGCGCTGCCCATCGGGTTCACGGTCACGCCGGGGATGAAGGGGGCCGATGGCGCGCCGGGCATGGCCTGGGCCGGGCCGAACTGTGCCGCGTGCCATACCAACAAGCTGGATTACCAGGGCAAGTCGCTGATCATCGATGGTGCGCCATCGCTGGGCGATTTCTATCGCTTCAATGCGGAGCTGCTGGACGCGCTGCTGGTCACCTCCGAAACGCCGGAGAAGTTTGACCGGTTTGTCGCGTCCCTGGTGTCCAAGGGATTCCTGCCTGCCGACACACCGGATGCGCGCAACAATCTGAAAGGCCAGATGGCCGAACATCAGATGTGGCTGTCGGAATATCTGCGCCGGAACCTGTGTGGCAGCCATAACAGCAAGGAATGCCCCGTCGATGAACGGGTGGGTACCGATACCTATGGCGCCTATCAGGCCAAGAACGAGAATTTGAAGGCGGGTCTGCGCGCCCTGGCACCCGAGGCCCGGGCCCAGGCCGATGCGGTGATCCGCGAGAAATATGTACCGCTGCCCGGCAATGGCCGCATCGATGCCATCGGCGCGATTTTCAATCAGGTTTCCGGTTTCAATATCGCGGTCGATCAGGCCAATTACTCGCCGTCCAACGCGCCCGTCAGCTATCCGTTCCTGTGGGGGGCGCCGCAGTCGGACGTGGTGCAGTGGAATGGCTTTGCGCCCAACAAATCCGTGCTGGGGCTGGGCGTCGGCCCGCTGGCCCGCAATGTGGGTGAGGTGCTAGGCGTTTATGGCCGCATCCGCGTGACGGCCAAGGACCCGTCGCAATGGACCACGCCGGACGGCACGTTTGGGACCGTGCCGGGCAAGGACCCGCGCTTTGGCTATGCCTCCACGGTGCTGACCGACAATCTGGGCCATATTGAGAACTGGCTGTCCAGCTTGCGCTCACCCCCCTGGCCGGAAAGCATCCTGCCGGCGATTGACAAGGAATTGGCGGCCAAGGGTGGCAAGATCTATCGCGGGGAAACGCCCGATGGCGTGAACTGCGTCCTGTGCCATCAGGTCATCGCGCGCGACAAGCAGGGAAATGATTATCAGGCGACCCTGATCCAGACATCGGTGATCGGCACCGATCCGGGCATGGCCGACAATTTCCTGCTGCGCATGAACAAGGCCACGGGGCTGGCCTGGGAAAGCGGCAAGCTGGAAGGGCAGAAGCCGATCAGCCCGCTGCTGTTCTGGCAGAAGGCTTATGGCGACACGCTGGGCAACCGGGGCGACGCGCTGACCACGCAGGTGGTGGGGGTGCTGACGTCGGATTTCAGCGAGACCATCGCCGCCGGCCGCCTGTCCAAGACCTATACCGGGTCGTTTGACGACAAGGCGGATCAACGGTCGTACAAGGCGCGGCCCCTGACGGGCATCTGGGCCACGGCCCCCTATCTGCATAATGGCTCGGTGCCGAACCTTGCCGCCTTGCTGATGGACGAGACGAAGCGGCCCACCAAGTTCCATGTCGGCAGCCGGGAGTTCGACCCGGTCCATGTCGGCTATCAGACGGGGCCGGACGCGAACCGCCCGACCTATGAATATGACACGGGCTTTCCCGGCAACCTGAATTCCGGTCATTCCGGCAAGCTTTATGGCACAGAGCTGTCGGACCCGGACAAGCAGGCGCTGATCGAATTCTTGAAGACGCTGTAAGGCCGGGGGATGCAGATGACCAAACGGTTGAAGGAAGGGTTGTGCCTGGCGGTGGCCGGCATGGCCCTGCTGTCGGGCTGTGCCGAACGGGGTGATGCCTATTACCGGCCCATCGATCCGGCCACATACCCCGTCGCCAATGGGCCGGGGGAGAAGCTGGCACCGGGGGAGGTGGATGCAGCCGCCCGTGTGGCCGCCATCATCTATGCCCGTCTGGAGCGCATGTACGCCAATGTGCCGGTGCGCCGCGACGCGCACCCCAAGCCGCATGGCTGCGTCGCCGCCACCTTCACCGTGGGCGATGGGGTGCCGGCTTCCCTGCGCCACGGGCTGTTCGCGAACCCCGGCGCGTATCGCGCCGTCATCCGCTATTCCAATTCCAATGAGAATCCCAACCGCCCCGACTATGACAAGGATGGGCGCGGCATGGCGGTGAAGGTGCTGGGCAGCAGCGAACAGCCGTTGCCCGGTACGCCGCTGGCGGTGGCGCCGGGGGCGGAGCCGTCGCAGGATTTCATCATGATCAATTTCCCCACCTTCCTGGTGGCGGAGCCCAAGGATTATGAAAAGCTGGTCGGGTACAATGACAGCCCCAGCAAGGTGACGCAGTGGCTGCTGCCGGTCCTGGTCCCTCTGTCCATCGGGTTGAAGGGCACCATCAATGCCGTGGATGCCACCAGCTCGCTGATCGATAACCCGCTGAACACCCGCTACTGGTCCATGGTGCCCTACCAGCTGGGCAGCGGGGCCGACGCGGTGGCCGTGAAATATTCCGCCATGCCGTGCGAACCCAAACCCGTGGTCATCCCGAAGACCAAGGACTCCAACTATCTGCGCGCCGCCATGGTGGAACAACTGGCCACAGGCGGGGCCTGCATGCGCTTCATGGTGCAGGTGCGGACCGGCGACATGAGCGTGGAAGACCCGCGCTATGAATGGTCGGAGACGGAAGCGCCGTTCCAGGAGGTGGCGCGGATCGAAATCCCCAAACAGGATTTCAATACCGAACCGCAGAACGCCGCCTGCGAGGCCAGTTCCTACAACCCCTGGCACGCGCTGCCTGACCATAAGCCGCTGGGCGGGGTGAACCGCATGCGCAAGGCGATTTACGAACGCATCTTCGAACTGCGGCGGGAGACGGCGGGGCGGTAGTCCTGCTGCAATGCAAACGATTGTAGCTTTGCTGCTACAGGTCTTGGGCATGAATTTGCTGTCAGGGCTTTGACATCAAGGGGTTTCCACCAGGACGCACCATCGGCCGGTCCAAGATCAGGCTGATTGTGCAAAATCAGACTTGCAAACGATTGCAGATGACTTATTCTCACCCTTGAAGCAAAGGGAAGCCGGATAACGGCGCCCGATTTCTGGCCAAACTGGTCCCAGAGGGAGAGAACCCAAATGAAGTGCATTCTGATGCGTGCGTCCGCCATGGGCGCGGCGCTGGCAGCGTTCAGCCTGTCGATGGCCCATGCCCAGGAAACCCAGGTCGCGCAGGCGGCCCAGGCAGAGGCACCGGCGCAGAGTGATGATCTGCAGATGGAAGAGATTGTGGTGACCGCGGTGGTCAGCCAGACTTCCAAGATGCGCAGCTCCGTCTCCGTCTCTGCCCTGTCCGCGGATGACCTGATGCAGTCCGCCCCGCGCAGCACGGCGGAGATTTTCCGCAATATCCCCGGTGTGCGCTCTGAATCCACGGGCGGCGAGGGCAATGCCAATATCGCGGTGCGCGGCCTGCCGGTGGCGGCCGGCGGTGCCAAGTTCCTGCAACTGCATGAAGACGGCCTGCCCGTCATGGAATTCGGCGATATTGCGTTCGGTAACGCCGACATCTTCCTGCGCGCCGACAGCAATGTGGCGCGGGTCGAGGCGATCCGCGGCGGTTCGGCCAGCACGCTGGCCAGCAATTCGCCGGGTGGCGTCATCAACTTCATCTCCAAGACCGGCG
Source organism: alpha proteobacterium AAP38 (assembly GCA_001296005.1). Classification (GTDB taxonomy): domain Bacteria; phylum Pseudomonadota; class Alphaproteobacteria; order Azospirillales; family Azospirillaceae; genus Niveispirillum. The sequence continues at coordinate 365,954 of LJHR01000009.1, forward strand.
ACAAGGAAGGCGGCAGCTTCGCCGTGACGCGCGGCCTGGACTACGACACGACGCGCGGCGATTTTGAGTTCGGCGGCGCCATCGGCGACAATTGGACGGCCCATATCGGCGGCTTCTACCGCGAGGGCGAGGGTGTCCGGAACGCCAATTACAATGCGGAGAGCGGCGGCCAGATCAAGGCCAACCTGACCCGCAAGTTCGAAAACGGCTATGCGCGGGTCTATTTCAAGTATCTGAACGACCGCGCCATCGGCTATCTGCCGCAGCCGGTACTGGTCAGCGGGACCAACAGCGATCCCAAGATCCGCTCTATCAACAATTTCAGCCTGCTGACCGACAGCCTGCACACGCCCAACTTCCTGACCAATGTCGGGCTGGATGGCGACAATAATGTCCGCACCAGCAGCCTGAAGGACGGGATGCACCCGGTGTCCACGGCGGTGGGCGGGGAATTCAAGTTTGATCTGGCCGATGGCTGGGCGGTGTCCAACAAGCTGCGCGTGGCCGATACGTCGGGCCGCTTCGTCAGCCCGTTCCCGCAGGAAGTGATGGGCGCCCAGGCACTGGCGGTTGCCATCGGCGGTACGGGTGCCAGCTTGCGCAATACCGATGGGTCGTCCATCGGCACGCCCGCGGCGTTGAACGGCAATGGGCTGGCCACGCGGGTCGCGCTGTTCGATGTGGAGATCAATGATTTCTCCAATCTGGCCAACGACTTCAAGCTGACCAAGTCCATCATCAGCGGTGACAGCACCATCGACCTGACGGCCGGTTACTACAAGGCCCGCCAGAATATCGAGATGGACTGGCTGTGGAACACCTATGTCATGGACGTCAACGGCCGCGATGGACGGTTGCTGGATGTCTATAACGCTGCTGGGCAGAAGCTGACCAGCAATGGTCTGCTGGCCTATGGCGTGCCGCTGTGGGGCAATTGCTGCACCCGCCGCTATGACGCGCAATACACGATCGACGCGCCCTATGTGTCGGCGGCGTGGGAAATGGGGCAGTGGAACCTGGATGCTTCGTTGCGCCGGGATGAAGGGCAGGCGCGCGGCCATTATATCGCCAGCCGTCAGGCCCAGGTCGATGTCAATCGCGATGGCACCATCAATGTGCCGGAACGGTCGGTATCGGTGATCGACAGCGCCAACCCGCAGAAGATCAATTACGACTGGGGTTATTGGTCCTGGTCGGTGGGTGCCAATTATATGATTGATCCTGATCTGGCCGCCTTTGCCCGTGTCAGCCAGGGTGGCCGCGCCAATGCCGACCGTCTGCTGTTCGGCCGTCTGCGCGCTGACGGCTCTGTCGCCAAGCAGGATGCGGTCGATATGGTCGACCAGTATGAGGCCGGCCTGAAGTGGCGCGGCGAGGATGTCAGCGTCTTCGCCACCGCCTTCTATGCCAAGACCCAGGAACAGAATTTCGAGGCGACCAGCCAGCGCTTTTTTGACCGCACCTATACGGCCAAGGGTATCGAACTGGAAGCCACCTATCGCTATGAGGGTTTCCTGCTGAGCGGTGGTGCCACCTGGACCGATGCAGAGATTTCCAAGGATGCGCTGACCCCGGCGGTCAAGGGCAATACGCCCCGTCGTCAGGCCAAGCTGATCTATCAGCTGACGCCTTCTTACAGCTATGAGGGCTATACGCTGGGCGCCAACATCATCGGCACCACGAAGTCCTATGCCCAGGACAATAACGATTTGGTGATGCCCGGCTATGCCCAGGTGAATCTGTTCGCCGATGCCGCCATCACCGATGGCCTGTCGCTGTCCATCAATGTCAACAATCTGTTCAATGCCAAGGGCCTGACGGAAGCCGAAGAAGGCTCCATCACCAATGGCATCGACAACATCATCCGTGCCCGCTCCATCAACGGGCGTACCAGCACTGCCACGCTGAAATACAGCTTCTGATGTGGCGCACCCGGCCGGGGGACCTCCCCCTCCTTCCTTCCGGAACCCCGGCCGGGCTTTCTTTTCGTGATTATCGTTGAGCAATTTAGAAAAACAGGTCCGTCCCATGTCCGCCTTTCCCCTGGCCCTTCCCAACGATGCCGATCTGTCCGCCCGCTTGTCTGCGCGGATAGGGCAGCATTGGCATCGGCTGCTGGCGGCCCTGCGTCCGCTTTACGGCGAAGGGGCGTGGGAGGGGGAGTTGGCGGCGCGCCTTCTGGGGGCCGCGATTGTCCGCCCGGCGGATCTGCGCGCACTGGATCAGGTGCGTGAAGCGTCGCCCGACTGGTTCCAGCAGCCGGAGATGGTGGGGTATTGCACCTATATCGACCGGTTCGGCGGCACCCTGGCCGGCACGCGCGAGAAGCTGAATGAGTTGTCGCGGCTGGGCGTGCGGTATTTTCATCCGCTACCCCTGCTGAAGCCGCGTGAAGGCGACAGTGACGGCGGTTTTGCCGTGGCTGATTTCCGGCAGGTGGACCCTAAGCTGGGCAGTATCGACGATTTACGCGCCTTGGCGTCCGACCTTCGGGCGCGGGGGATCAGCCTGTGTCTGGACATTGTCTGCAATCACACCGCAGACACCCATGACTGGGCGCTGGCCGCCAAGGCGGGCGACCCGAAATTCCGCGATTTCTATCATGTGGTGGGCAGTGCCGATCAGGTGGCAGCCTATGAGGCGCATCTGGGGCAGGTGTTTCCGCAGACGGCACCGGGAAACTTCACCTTTGTGCCGGAGATGGGGGGCCATGTCTGGACCACCTTCTATCCGTTTCAGTGGGATTTGAACTACGCCAATCCGACGGTCTTCATCGAGATGATGGACGTGCTGCTGTATCTGGCCAACCAGGGGGCGGAGGTGTTCCGCCTGGACAGCGCACCGTTCCTATGGAAGCGCGCTGGTAGTGACTGTCGGGGCTTGCCGGAGACGCATCTGGTGGTGCGGGCCTGGCGCGCGGCACTGGCCATCGTGGCCCCCGCGGTGGCGTTGAAGGCGGAGGCGATTGTCGGTCTGGCGGAGGTTTTGCCGTTTCTGGGAGAGCCGGAACAACCGGAATGCCATCTGGCCTATAACAATACCGCCATGACCTCGCTTTGGGCGGCACTGGCCACGGGCGATACGCGCCCGCTTTCCACCTGCCTGACCCAGGCGCTGGCCAAGCCGGCGGGGGCGGGGTGGCTCACCTATGTCCGCTGCCACGATGATATCATCTGGGGGGCGCTGAAGGGCGTGATCCCGGACGAGACGCTGGCCTGGATTTCGGATTTCTATGCCGGGGCTGTGCCCGGTTCCTTTGCCGATGGACAGGCGTTCCAGGCGGAACCGGGGGCCGTGCGCTCCACCAACGGCATGGCGGCGTCGCTGGTCGGTGTGAGGGACGGGGCCGACAATGCGGCGGCACTGGCGCGGATGCGGTTGCTGTATGGGGTGACCTTCGCGCTGGACGGTATTCCCGCCATCTATATGGGCGATGAACGCGCCCTGACCAATGATCCCGACTATGCGGCTGAACCCGACCATGATGATGGCCGCTGGCTGCATCGGCCCCGGATGGACTGGACCCGCGATGGCGGGCCGACCCACGCGGCCATTGCGCGGTTTGCACAATTGCGCCAGGGGCGGGCCTGTCTGCATGCCGGCAATCCGGCGCGTCCGTTGCTGACCGCTGATCCGGCACTGCTGGCATTTGAGCGAGCGGACAGGGGCGGGGATCGGCTGATCTGTCTGGGCTGGTTCAAGGGCGAGGGCATGGTCATGGACCTGTCGGGCCTGCTGGGGTCTGGTGACTGGCATGACCTGCTGGACGGGACGGATGTCAATGCGCAGTCTGTGGCGATGGCCCCCTGGGGCCTGCGCTGGCTGGTCGCCAAGAACGGTTAAGGGAAGGGTAGGACATGCGGGTTGCGGGCATCGAACTGGGTGGGACCAAGGTGGTGGTCGGGGCCGGCATGGGGCCGGATGACCTGTCGCCCACCATCCGCATTCCCACCACCGACCCGGCCACAACCATGGCCGCCATCATCGACGCGCTGGACAGCCTGAAGCCGTTTGATGCCATCGGTATCGCCAGTTTCGGCCCGCTCTGCCTGGACCCCACCGACCCGGACGGGTTGCGCATTACCAACACGCCCAAGCCCGGCTGGTCACAGACACAGCTGGTGGCCCCGCTGGTGGAACGGTTCGGGGTGCCGGTGCGCCTGGATACCGATGTGAACGGGGCGGCCCTGGGCGAAGGGCGCTGGGGTGCGGCGCGGGGCCTGCGCGACTTTGCCTATATCACCGTCGGTACCGGGGTTGGTGTCGGGTTGGTGGTCAATGGCGCACCGGTGCATGGCATGTTGCACCCGGAGGCGGGGCATCTGCTGGTCCGCCGCGATCCGGTGCGTGACCCCTATACGGGCCATTGCCCGTTCCATGGCGATTGCCTGGAAGGGCTGGCCTGCGGTCCCGCCATCGCGGCGCGGGTAGGGGCGAAGGCGGAAACGCTGGGCGATGATCACCCGGTCTGGCCGCTGGTGGGGGATTATATCGGGCAGCTTTGCGCCAGCCTGCTGCTGATCACGGCACCGCGCCGCATCATCCTGGGGGGCGGCGTGGGACAGCGGCCCGGCGTGCGCGCGGCGGCGGAGGCGGCGATGCGGGCGCATCTGGCCGGATACCTGCAAAGCCCAGCCTTCGCGCAGGACATCATCGTGCCTCCAGGTTTGGACAGCCTGTCCGGCGTGCTGGGCGCGATTGTGGTGGGTCAGGTCACAACCTGATCCGCAGCCCCGCCAGCCATTGCTGCTCCGGCCCGACATTGGTCAGGCCATCGCTGCGACGGCCCGTTTCCACCCGCGCGCCGGTGACATTTTCTGCGGTGGCATAGAATTCCAGCATCTCATCTACGCGCCAGCCGGCATAGAGATCGCCCACGGCGTAGCTATCGAGCGTGCCGAGGTTGCGGCTGTCTTCAAACTGTTTGCCCGCCGCGCGGACTTGGGCGCGCAGGGTCAGGGCTTGGATGGGTGTCCAGGTGACATCCACCGTGCCGGAATGGCGCGGCGACTGGCCCAACTGGTTGCCCTTCAGCGCCCGCATGGAACCCGGATCGTTGATTTCGCTGTCGCTGAACAGGTAGGCAGCGGACAGGCGCAGGCTGTCGGTTGCCTGCCAGGCGATGTCGGCCTCCAGCCCCTTCACCGTAACGCGGTCCAGCCCCCGGCGCTGCGCCAGACTGCCGCCCGCCGGGACGAACACGCCCAGTTCGGCATTCGTGCCGGTGCTGGTCTGGATCACGACATTATCGACGGCGTTTTTCAGGCGGACATGGAACAGGGTGGCGTTCAGGGTGACACCATGGCCGGGGGTCAGGCGCAGGCCCGCCTCACCACCGCGCATGCGTTCGGGGGCCAGTGCCGGGTTCGCCTCCGTAATGTCATTGCCGACACGGAAGGGGCGGTACAGTTCGTTCAGGGTGGGCAGGCGGAAGCCGGTATAGGCGGCGGCACGCAGCGCGATGCTGTCATCGGCCTGCCAGTCGATGCCGGCGCGGCCATTGGCGACGGTGCCGTCGCGCGTGTCATAGCGGTCATTGCGCAGGATGGCGCCAGTGGCGATATCGCTTTCCAGACGGTGGCCGTCGCTGTTCTTCCAGGCGTCCAGGCGGCCACCGGCGGAAACGGTCAGACCCGGCACGCCGGTCCAGGCCTGTTCAATGAACAGCCCCGCCACCGATTGCGTGCCGCCCGCATCGCGCAGGCGGGTGTAGCGACCGGCGGTATAGGTCATCCGTTCCTTCGTCTTGCCGTCGGTTTCGCGCAGGTCGGCACCGATATCGGTTTCAAAACCGTCGGCGGGGGTGAAACCGATCTGCGCGATGGCACCCTTGGCCGTGGCCGGCACGTCATACTGGTCCAGCGACGGGGTTTCGGCGGTGCGGGTGGCGTTCACGCCGGAAAAGGTGCTGGCAAAGGACCAGTCGCGCCAATAGGCCAGGGCCTCCCAATCGACCTTCTCCCCATCGCCGACCAGACGCAGGCTGCCCTCCACCGCGTCGGTGGCATTGTTGGTGTAAGGAGTACCGTTGCCCCGGCTTTCCTTGAAGCCCGACAGTTTGGCGGTGGCCGAGATATTGCCGACGCGGGTGGACAAGACACCATCGACGGCATAGGCGTCGCTGTCGGCCTTGATGTCGATGGGACCGCGCCGGGCGGGTTCCACCAGCTTCACGCCATCGGTGTGAAAGGCGCTGCCCGACAGGCCCATGTGCCAGCCATTGGCACGGCCGCCCACCGAAGCCTGCGACAGCAGCGTACCATCGCTGCCGCCGGCCAGTTCCATGTCCAGCCCATCACGCTGTTTGGTGTCGATGCGGATGGTGCCGGCCAGGGCCGAGTTGCCCCAGGGGCCGGCCCCGCCGCCGCGCGTCAGGGCGATGCTGTCCACCGACGATGTGGGCAGGCGCGACCAGTAGACCCAGCCGCCGAACGGATCATTCACCGGCACACCATCGACCAGCACCAGGGTGCGGCCCGCCCCATTGGGACCGATGCCGCGCAGGGACACGCCCTGTGCCGTGGGGTTGGCCGTGCGCGATCCCGACCGCCGGAACAGGCCAAAGCCGGGAACGGCGCGCAATGCCTCGTCCAAGCGCCGCTGTGGCGCGGTGGCAAGGGCGGTGGCGTCGATGATGGTGGGGCCGTAGGCGCGTTCATAGGCGGGCACCCCGTCGCGCCGGCCCGTCACCACAATCTCCGCCACCTGATTGTCATCGGCGGCCAGCGCCGGCAGGCCCGCGAACAGGGCCAGGGCGGCGCAGAGGGGGCGGGACAGGCGGGCGGGCAGGGAACGCTGCGTCATCTCTAAACCTTTTCCGGCGCGGACGGATGGGGGGCCGCCGCTGCTTCATCGAGGGATATAGTCGAAGATTGGGCGGCCTGGATATGCCGGATCGTCGCGGTCACCTGTTCGCCGTGCCGCTGACCACGGGGGCCGGGCGGGTGGATGCGCGCCACTACGCGCGCCGGATGACCAGCCAGGACCAGGATACGGTCGGCCATCATCGCCGCCTCCGTCAGGTCATGGGTGACCAGCAGCATGGCCAGCCCCTGCCGTTCCACCATCCGGCGCAGCAGCAGAACCCGCAGCCGGTCGGCCAGAGCGGCGTCCAGCGATACCAACGGTTCATCCAGCAGCAGCAGGTCGCCATCGGCGGCCAGGGTGCGGGCAAGCGCCGCGCGGCGCTGCATGCCCAGGCTGACCTGAGATGGGAACTGTGCATGGCTGTCGCGCGGCAGCTCCACGCCGTCCAGCCAGCGCCGGGCCTGCCCACGCCCCCGCTGCGCCGGTGGCAGGGCCATATCGACATTGTCGGACAGGCTGCGCCAGGGCAGAAGGCTGGGTTCCTGGAAATGCGGAACGATGCGCAGGCCGGGGGCGGGCAGGCGGGTGCCCACGAAATCCCGGTCCAGCCCGGCCGCCAGCATCAAGGCCGTGCTTTTGCCACAGCCGCTGGGCCCCACTAGGGCCAGCATTTCGCCGGGGGCGATATCAAGGTCCAGCCCGACCAGAACGGGCGTGCCGGCAAAGCGTTTCTCATCCACTGTCAGGTGCAGCAGCGGTTTAGCCATGGGCCCCCCGCCAGCGACCCGCGCGCCGTTCCAGGGGCGCCATCATCGTCAATTCGATCACCTGCGCCACCAGCACGAAGGCGAGGGCATAGGCCAGCAGGGTGGCGACATCGAATATCTGAAAGGCCAGATGGATTTTGAACCCCACGCCATTGCCGCGCCCCAGCAGTTCCACCACCAGCACGATCTTCCAGACCAGCGACAGGCCGTTGCGCGCCGCCGCGAACAGGTAGGGCGACAGGTGCGGCAGCAGCAGATGGCGCAGCCGGTCGGCGCGGGTGAAGCGGTAGGCGGTGGCCATGCGCGATAAGGCGGGGTCCAGCGCGCGGGCGCCGGCCCGTACCTGCACCACCACGTTCGGCACCTTGTTCACGGCCACGGCGGCGATGGCCGCCAACTCCGTCAATCCAAACCAGAGATAGGCCAGGACGATCACCACCAGGGCCGGGACGTTCAGGGCCAGGGTCAGCCAGGGACCCAGCAGACCATCCAGCAGCGGCGACCGGCCCATGGCGATGCCAATGGCGGTGCCGATGGACAGGGCCAGGGTGAAGGCGGCGGCGACACGAGCCAGGGTGACGCCCAGATGCAGCCAGAGCTGCCCCGACGCCGCCTCCCGCAGCATCGCCGTCGCGACCATGGCGGGGCCGGGCAGGGTGGGGCCGGCGACGGCCAATGCTGCCCCCTGCCAGACCAGCAGGATCAGAAGGATGGAAAGGCCCGCCCGCGCCACGCCCCTTACCCCCACGAAACCGGCCAGAAGGTGCCGTCGGGAATGGCCGACGCATCGCCCACCAGATCCCGTCCGCCCAGGCCTGCCAGAAGTGCAAACAGCCGGGCGGCGTCGGCGCGTTCCGCCTCTGTCCAGCGCTGGGGGATACCCTGTCGGAAGCGGTCGCGCAGGTGCCGGGCGGTCGTGTCGTCATCGGCGCCCAACAGGGGGCGGATGGCGGTCCAGGCATCGTCATCGCGGGCCAGGACTTCCTTGGCCTGCCGCGTCATCGTCGTGAAGGCGGTCAGGGTGGCTTGGTTGCGGGCAGCCCAATCGGCGCGGAAGACATAGCCCAGGGTCGGCACTTCGGTGGCCAGCCCCAGGTCGCGCGCCAGATCGGCCACACCCGACAGTTGGCGCATCCCAGCCGCCTCCAGCCGGGCGGCGTAATGCCAGTAGGTCAGGATGGCATCCAGGCGGCCGGATTGAAGCTGCTGCGACAGAAGCGGCGGGGCCGCGAAGATCGGGTTGGCAGCCTCTGCCAGATCGATGCCATGGCGCTGCGCGGTTTGCGCGCGCAGCAGTAGCCAGCCCTTGTCCACAGGGCCGCCGGCAACGCCGATGCGTTTGCCGGCCAGATCGGCGGTGGTCCGGATGGTGCTGTCAGGCGGCACGATGATGGCGCCGACGGCGCAGGAATAAGGGATGAAGGAGAGGTCGATGCCCGCCGCCCGCTGCCGCGCCACCCATAGCCAGTCGGATGCGATGATATCGACGCCACCGCCCAGTAGGGCCACCTGCGTCGCCTGGGTGCCGGCCAGTTCCTGCACCGACAACGACAGGCCGGCAGCCCGGTCCAGCCCCCTGGCGCTGGCCGTCGCCATTTCCCATTGCACCGTGCCGAAGGGCAGCAGGCCCAGGCGCACCGGCGATGCCGGGGCCGCGCCTGCGGGCAAGACCGTCAGCGACGCGGCACCCGCCAGGAAGGTCCGGCGGCAGACATTGATGGCCATCGCTTCCTCCCGGGGAAGTCATTCTCATTGGTCCCCATGCTACGGCCCCGGCGGGAGGGGCCATATTAGACCAAGGAAGGATGGGGGTGCCGCCCGCCCGGATGCCGTCGGGGGCCTGCATGGGTGTGCGATGATTTCATTGCCCCAAAGTTCAATGAACCAACGTCCAATACCGGGCCGTATCACCCATCCCTAAAGTGACGGTGCGAAATATTCGCCACATCACCTGACTTTTCTGACGTGCCGGAAATATTCGCGGCGCGAAGGGCTGAGTTCTTGTCCGCCAAGGCGGTCCAATCATCATGTGGGAGGGAGAAATGCGTCTGCGCAATGTTCTGCGGCTGGGTGCGTGCGGCCTGGCGCTGGGCCTGGGTCTGGTGGGATCGGCTTCGGCCGATACGACGGATGAGCTGCTGAAACAGCTGAAGGCCAAGGGCATCCTGACGGAACAGGAATTCCAGGCCCTGTCCGCCCGCCGTGCGGAGGAGGTGAAGGCCGCCCCCGCAGCAGCCAGCGGCAAGGTGCTGGAAGCCGCCGATACGGGCGTGGGTTTCAAGGTCGGGGCCGTGAATGTGCAGATCTCCGGCTCGGTCAACGGCTTTTATGTCAGTGACAATGCCGACAAGCCGGGGGCGACCAAGAATGTGGTCGGCGGTCTGGCCAGCGTCGGTGGCAATGACACCAGTTCGGTGCGCAACGGCCTGCTGCCCGGCTTCCTGAAGTTCGATGTGACGACGCAGCAGGCGGGCTGGGATGTGGGTGCCCATTTCGGCATGTATCCCGGCATCAACAGCGTCAGTTGGGCCGGTGGTGCCAATTCTGGCGGTTCGCCGACGGCGTTGTCTACGTCGGGCATCGATTTCCGCCAGACCTTCCTGACCTTCGGCAAGAAGGGCTTTGGCGAGATCAAGATCGGCCGTGATATCGGGCTGTTCGGGGCGGATGCCATCCTGTCGGATGTCACGCTTCTGGGTGTAGGCACGGCGGCGGGCAATGCCACCCCGTCCAACACCTCGCTGGGCCGTATCGGGCTGGGCTACATCTATACCGATTTCCAGCCGCAGATCACCTACACCACCCCGGACATGAACGGCTTCAAGCTGTCGGCGGGCATCTTCCAGCCGCTGGCCACCGCCGGCCAGAACGAACTTAACGACACGCCCGGCTTCCAGGCCAAGGCCTCTTACGAGGGTAAGGCGGGGGCCGTGACCACCAAGCTGTGGGCGGGCCTGTTGACCCAAGACCATGATCCGGCGGTTGCCGGCGGGCCGGATTACAAAGGCAGCGGTTACGATGTCGGGGCCAAGGTCGGGTTCGGGAATGCCAGCCTGCTGGGCTACTACTATACCGGCGAGGGGATCGGGACCACGGGCCTGTTCATCCTGTCCGCCGATGCGCGCGGCAACAAGCGTGACAGCGATGGCTTCTATATCCAGGGCAGCTATGTCATCGACAAGCTGACGCTGGCTACCTCCTATGGTGAAAGCCATCTGGATCTGGCCAAGGGTGAGGTGAACCCGACGCTGCTGGACACCAACAAGTCCTGGGTGGGCACGGTCCATTACGGCCTGACCGACTGGGTCACGCTGGTGGGTGAATATATCAACACCAAGGCGGAGGCGCAGGGTTCGAACAAAGCCTCTTCCGACACGGTGGCGCTGGGCGCCATCCTGTTCTTTTGATGCTACTAGCTTTGTAGCCGCCCGGTGAAAGCCGGGCGGCTTGTATTGTTTTTATGGGCGGGCTTGCCCTCACCCTCCCGTTGGCTGACGCCAACGGGCCCCTCCCTCTCCCACCTTTGTGGGCGAGGGAAGAAGTTTTCGTCCCTCGCCCGCTTGCGGGAGAGGGAGGGGCCCAAGCCTGTAAAGGCTTGGGAAGGTGAGGGTTGAACCTTATCCCTCACCACCTCCGGCCTTGCGCGGCATCAGGCCACGGGCGGGGTTGTAGGCCCAGAAGGAGAGGGTGAGGAAGGCGACTGTCGCCCCCGCCACCCATCCCGCCGCCGCCCAGTCCATCTGTCCATAGAGGGCGAAGCGGATCAGTTCGACGGCGTTGGTGAAGGGGTTGAAACGGGCCAGGAGATAGAGCCATTCGCTGCCCTCCCGCAATTTCCAGAGGGGGTATAGGGCGGATGAGAGGAAGAAGGCCGGGAATATGACGAAATTCATTACGCCAGCGAAGTTTTCCAGCTGCCTGATGGTGCTGGACAGCAGCATGCCGACGGCACCCAGCATGAGACCTGCCAGCAGCAGGGCCGGAATGACTGTGAGATAACCCATCGCCGGTACCGTCAGCCCCGTCAGGGCGGCGATGGCCAGGAAGGCCGCAACCTGTGCCAGGCCGACCACGGCACCGGCCAGCAGCTTCGCCATCAGCAGGAATTCGCGTGGCAGGGGGGCCGTCAGCAGCAGGCGCATGCTGCCCATTTCCCGGTCATAGACCATGGACAGGCTGCTTTGCATGCCGTTGAACAGCAGGACCATGGCGGCAAGGCCGGGCAGTACATAGGTCTCATAGGTGATGTAGGTGTCGTAGGGTGGCTGCACCGAAATGCCCAGGGCCGCGCGGAAACCGGCGGCAAAGATGAACAGCCAGACCAGGGGGCGGACGAGGGCGGAGATGAACCGTTCGCGTTGATGCAGGAAACGCAGCATTTCCCGCCAGATGACGGCCTTCAGGGCGCGCAGGTAAGCCATCATGGCGTCCCCTCCGCTCTGACCAGGGTCTCGAACGCTTCCCCCAGCGTGCCGGTACCGTTGCGAGACAGAAGGTCGCGGACACGGCCCGTGGCGCGCACCCGGCCGCGATGCAGCAGCACGACATCGTCGCCGTCCTGCACCTCATCAAACAGATGCGTGGCCCAGAAGACGGCGACGCGGTCGTCGGTGCACAGGCGATGCACATGGTCCACCAGATCGCGGCGCGAGGCTGCGTCCAGTCCCACGGTCGGTTCGTCCAGGATCAGCAGGGGCGGGCGGTGCAGCAGGGCACGGGCCAGTTCCACCCGCCGGCGGTGGCCGCCATTCAGCAGGCGCACCTTGTCATCCGCCCGGTCGGACAGCGCGAACCGGTCCAGCAGTTCGGTGATACGCGGCGCCGTCTGCCGAGCGGACAGGCCGCGCAGGCCGGCGGCATAGGTCAGGTTCTGGTGTACTGTCAGGTCCAGATCCAGGGTCGGCTGCTGAAACACCACACCCATGGCGGCCAGTGCCGCCCCTGGCCGTCGCCGCAGATCATGGCCGCCAATATGGATGCTGCCCATGTCCGGCGTGAACAGCCGGGTCAGCAGGCCCATCAGGGTGGATTTGCCGGCCCCGTTGGCACCCAGCAGCGCCGTGAAGCGGCCCGGTTCAACGGCAAAGGCGACCCCGCGCAACGCGAAGCCGCCCTTGCCATAGCTGAAACCCAGCTGATCAACCGTCAGTGCAGCCCTCATGGCACCACCACGGCACCCCAGGGGTAACGCCCGACAGGAATGGATTTCACCACCTTCAACCCCTCCACATCGATGACCGAGACATCGTTGGAGACACCGTTGGTGGTGAACAGCGTCTTGCCGTCTGGCGACAGGGCCATGTGCCAGACACGGCGGCCCACCAGCAGATAGGCCTTCACCTGATAGGTGGCCGTGTCCACCACCGCCACACGGTTGGCGGGGCCGAGTGCGACGAAGGCCAGTCTGCCGTCCCTGGACAGTTTGATGCCCACGGGCTGGACCTTGTCAGCCTGCACGCCCTTCACGGCGAAACCGATGGTCTGTTTCACTTGGCGGCTGGCAACGTCGATCACCTTTACGGTGCCGCCGATTTCGGCGGAGACCCACAGCGATTTGCCATCGGCGGTGAATTCGGCGTGGCGGGGACGGGCATCGACCTGTGTATTGTCCACAAGTTGCCGGGTGCCGGTGTCGATCCAATGCACCATGTTGGTGGTTTCGGAAGTGTTGACGGCCCATCTGCCATCCGGGCTGACGGCCATGCCCTCCGGCTCTACCCCGACATCGATCTGATAGGCGACGGAACGGGTTGGGATATCGACGATTGTGACGACATTGTCATCCTCGTTCGCGATGAAAAGATGGGTGCCGTCGGGGGCCAGCGCGAACTGTTCGGGGTCATCGCCCGATGGCAGATTGTGCAGGATCTTGCCCGTCGCGATGTCCAGCACCTGCACCGTGTCATCGTCGCTGGCGCAGATGTAAAGCTGCTTGCCATCGGCGGACAGGGTGATGCCACGCGGGCGGGCGCCGACCTTGATCGTGGATTTCACGGTCAAGGTATCGGTGTCGATCAGGGTCAGGCTGTTGTCGCGCTCGTTGGAGACGTACAGCGTCCCGGCCCCGGCCGGTCCCGCCAGGCCCGAGGCCAGCAGCGCCAGCAGCAAATATGCCCGCATTCTTCATCCTCCCGGTGGCGGTGGACCTTGGCGGCCCTTGACCGGCAACCCTATCCCGGTCCGCGCCGGTGCGGCCATTAGACCATGGGACAAGGGTGGTGCCGGGCCGGGGAAACGGGCGTGGCACCAAAGTCCAATTAGGGCAGGGCGGGGAAATCGTTACGCTGGCGACCATTCGAAACGCCCTGTTTCCAACGCTTTCCTGAGGATGTTGCCCATGCCGTCGCCCGTCCGCCTCGCCGCCGGCCTGATTGCCGCCGCCCTGTTCACCGCCCCCGTTGCCCTGCCGGCACTGGCGCATGGCGATGTCACGCCGCAGCCGGTGAATATCGAGGGGCTGGAGAAGCTGGGGCCGGACTGGCGGGGCAGCAATCCCTATCGCGGGAACAAGCGCGCCATCGAGATCGGGTCTTCGGCCTATAACCAGAACTGCGCACGCTGTCACGGGCTGGGCGCCATTTCGGGCGGCATCGCGCCGGATCTGCGCTTCCTGGAAGCCGGCGATACCGGCGATGAATGGTTCTCCGAACGGTTCCGCAAGGGGGCCGCGCGCGACGGCAAGGTCTATATGCCGGCCTTTGGCGAGGTGCTAGGCCAGGAGGCCGGATGGGCCATCCGCGCGTGGCTGGAAACCGTGCCGCAGTGAGGACACCCATCATGAACCGTCGCCAATTGCTGGCCATGGTCGCGACCCTACCGCTTGCGGTGGGGTTTTCGCGTTTTGCCGCCGCTGCTCCGTTGGACAAGGTGATGCAGAAGGGCACGCTGCGCATCGCGGTCTATCGCGATAACCCGCCCTGGTCCTGGCGGCAGGAGGGAAAGCTGGTCGGCATCGATGTCGACCTGGGCCGGGCGCTGGCGGACAGGCTGGGTGTGAAGCCAGAATTCATGGAGCTGACCGCCGACGAGAACATGGATGACGATCTGCGCAATGCCGTCTGGAAAGGCTCCATCCTGGGGGAGCCGGTGGCCGACCTGATGATGCACGTTCCCTATGACCGGGAATTTGGCCTGCGCAATGACATGGCGGTGCTGACGGGGCCGTATCACCGCGAAAGCTTCGCGCTGGCCTGCGACCCGGCGCGCACCGATTGCAAGGGGGCATTGACCGATATGGCAGGCAGCAGCATCGCCGTAGAGACGGACAGCGTGCCCGATTTCTACCTGACCGGGGCGTTCGGTGGGCGGCTGCGCGGCGATGTCGTGCATCATCTGTCGGCGGCGGCGGCCATGGCCGACCTGATCACGGGACAGGCGGGGGCCGCGATGGCGACGCTGGCCCAGGTGGAACTGGGTCAGAAGGCGTCGGGCCGCAAACTGGTGGTGCGGCGCGGGCCGTTTCCGGGGCTGGCCAAACAGGGCTGGGACATCGGCATCGCGGTGAAGACCGATAGCCGCGACCTTGGCTACAAGCTGGAAGATGTGATCGCCGGCCTGATGGCGGATGGCGCCATCGCCGGCATCTTTGCCGCCTATGGTATTACGCATGTGCCGCCGGGCGGCCAGGGGTACCGCTGATACCAAGGTTCAATTTTGCCCCTTGCCGGGCGGGGTTACCTTGGGCCTCGTCGTTGAAACCATTCCGTATCCCAAGCCTTTGAAAATCCGTCACCGTCGTGGCCGTTTCCCCGGCTGCGGCGACCGGTGGCTTGCGGGCGGATTTCGCCGGAAGCCGGGCCGGGCATCGTGCCGCCGCCCCGGCCCTTTACAGGGAGACAAGACGCCATGAAGCGCATTCTGCTGGCAACCTGCGCCGTGCTGGGCCTGGTCGCCGCCACGCCGACCTTCGCCGCCGGACCTACCGACGCCGACCTGATGAACGACGCCGCCACCACCGGCGACGTGCTGACCTATGGCATGGGCCCCCAGGCGCAGCGCTACAGCCCGCTGAAGACGCTGAACACTGAGAACGTGTCCAAGTTGGTGCCCGCCTTCTCCTTCTCCTTTGGTGGGGAGAAGCAGCGCGGGCAGGAGGCACAGCCCATCGTCCATGGCGGCACTATCTATGTCACCGGTTCTTACAGCCGCCTGTGGGCCGTCGATGCGCGCACGGGCGAGGAGAAGTGGCAGTATGATGCCCGCCTGCCCGAAGGCATCATGCCCTGCTGCGACGTGGTGAACCGGGGTGCCGCGATCTATGGCGACATGATCTATTTCGGCACGCTGGACGCCAAGCTGGTGGCGCTGAACAAGGACACGGGCAAGGTCGTCTGGTCCAAGAAGATGGCCGACTACGAGGCGGGTTATTCCTACACCGCTGCCCCCATGATCGTGGATGGCAAGATCATCACCGGCAATTCCGGTGGTGAATTCGGCATCATCGGCAAGGTGGAGGCGCGCGACGCCAAGACCGGCGAGCTGATCTGGTCCCGCCCCACCATCGAGGGCCATATGGGCCAGATGAACGGCAAGGATAGCACCGTCACCGGCAAGCAGAACGCCTCCTGGCCGGGCGACATGTGGAAGCAGGGCGGCGGGGCTACCTGGCTGGGCGGCACCTATGATCCTGAAACCAAGCTGATCTATATGGGCACCGGTAATCCGGCGCCCTGGAACAGCCATCTGCGGCCCGGCGACAATCTCTATACCTCTTCTACGCTGGCCATCGACCCGAACACGGGCGAAATCAAATGGCACTTCCAGACCACGCCACATGATGGCTGGGATTTCGATGGGGTGAACGAGTTCATTCCCTTCGACCTGAAGAAGGATGGCAAGGTCATCAAGGCCGGCGCCAAGGCCGACCGCAACGGCTTCTTCTTTGTGCTTGACCGCACCAACGGCAAGTTCATCTCTGCCACGCCGTTCGTGTCGAAGATCACCTGGGCCAAGGGCTTCGACAAGAAGGGCCGCCCCATCTATGACCCCGCCAACCGTCCTGGTAATCCGGTCGAGGCGGCGCAGGGTGAGACGAAGGGCAAGTCGGTTTTCGCGGCTCCTTCCTTCCTGGGTGGCAAGAACTGGATGCCCATGGCCTATAGCCAGGATACGGGCCTGTTCTATGTGCCCGCCAATGAATGGGGCATGGATATCTGGAACGAAGGCATCAACTACAAGAAGGGTGCCGCCTATCTGGGTGCCGGCTTCAACATCAAACCGCTGTATGAGGATCATATCGGCGTGCTGCGCGCCATCGACCCGGCGACCGGTGAGACCAAGTGGGAATACAAGAACAAGGCCCCGCTGTGGGGCGGCGTTCTGACCACGGCCGGCAACCTGGTCTTCACCGGTACGCCGGAAGGCTATCTGAAGGCTTTCGATGCCCAGACCGGCAAGGAAGTCTGGAAGTTCAACACCGGTTCCGGCGTGGTGGGCAGCCCCGTCACCTGGGAACAGGATGGCGAACAGTATGTGGCTGTCCTGTCCGGCTGGGGCGGTGCTGTCCCGCTTTGGGGTGGTGAGGTGGCGAAGTCCATCCAGCATATCAATCAGGGTGGCTCGCTCTGGGTGTTCAAGCTGCCGAAGGCTTAATCTCAATTGTTCCCTCAAGCACCGGGCGGGCGCATCCGCGCCGTTGGCTTACGCGACGATGGGGTCGCGGGCCGGCGGTCGCCGGCCTCCAATGGTCATCAGTGGTGACCATTGGATTTGGGATAGGGAAGGTGAGGGGCCGCTTCCGAAAGGGAGCGGCCCCTTTGCTTTTGATGGGGCAGGGGGGATCTTATACTAAAGAACCGTGCCCCACCGGGGCTCCCGCGATTGTCCGTCCCCGCCTGCGCGAGTAGGCTGATCACGCCCAGAAAAACAATCAATTCGGCGCGGCCATCAGGGCGACGGGGAGGATCAAGGGCATGGGCAAGGTTCTGATCGCGGATGATCATCCGCTGGTGCGCGATGGGTTGCGCACCGTTGTTGCCGTGGCACTGGACCGGTGCGAGCTGTTTGAGGCGTCCGACCTGGACGAGGTGATCCGCATCATCGACCGCGAGGGCGATTTCGATCTGGTCCTGCTGGACTTGAACATGCCGGGCAATAACGGCTTTGCGGGCCTCGCCTCGCTGCGCGCCCGCTATCCGTCGCTGCCGGTGGTCATGGTGTCGGCGGCCTGTGACCGGCAGTTGGTGAACGAGGCGCTGCGCCATGGGGCGGCGGGTTTCGTGCCCAAATCGCTGGCGCGCGGCATGATCGCCAAGGCCCTGCATCAGGTGTTGGGCGGCGATGTCTATGTGCCCGAAGGTCTGGAGGATGCGCCGGCCCCGGCCCCGTCGGGTGAGGATCAGGAGATCATCCGCCGCATCGATACCCTGACGCCCCAGCAGCGCAAGGTGCTGGAGCTGGTGGTTGCCGGTCGCCTGAACAAGGAAATCGCGTATGAGCTGGACGTGACGGAGACGACCGTGAAGGCCCATGTCTCCGCCATCCTGCAAAAGATGCGGGTATTCAGCCGCACCCAGGCCGTGATCCTGGCCAACAAGGTCAGCTTTGCGCCGGCCCCCAGCACCCCGCAGGTCTCGGCGCGGGCGGCGGCGCAGTAGATCGTTGCCTCACCTTCAGCGTGGTTCCCTCACCCTCCCATCGCTTGACAGCGATGGGCCCCTCCCTCTCCCGCAGGCGGGCGAGGTGCGAAATATAGCCTGACGCCAAGGTCACGCCCCTCGCCCACGAAGTGGGAGAGGGAGGGGCCTGGACGCGGTAGCGTTCGGGAGGGTGAGGGAACTACGCCCGCACAAGGTAACCAAACCCTCACCCCCGTAGCTTTGCCATCAGGCCCAGCAGCAATTCTTTGGCCTTGCCGGGGTGGTTCACGGCCTTAGCCTGTTCGACATTCACGGGATCGCCCACAACGATGACGCCGACCATGCCCATGGCGTAATGCGGCTTGCATTTGAAGCCGTAGAGGCCGGGCTGATCGAAGGTCACCGTGATTTCCTCGTTCATCTTGCCGGTGAACGGTTCCACACCCTCTGGCAGCATGCCCTTGATGGCCTCGGCATTGTGGCTTTTGTCCGTGGGGATGAAGCGCACCGTATCGCCGGGCGCGATGGTCAGTATCGCGGGTTCGAACACCATGGTGGCGCCGCCCGGCCCCTGGTTCAGCATCTTCACCTCATGCGTCGCGGCCTCTGCCGTGGCGGCGATCAGGACCTGTGCGGCCAGGGCGGCGGCCAGAATGTACGGGCGCGTCATCATTGTCGGAACACCTTGGTTTTGCGGGTGAATTTCGCCTCAAAGAAGCCAAGGCCAATCCCTTTGCGCAATTGCACCAAGGTGTCGGGGCAACCCGTCCGGGACGGGTTTCTTCACACAAAGTCTAATTTACCGGACGGGCCAGGGGGCGCACGGTTGGGGTCGATCCCGAGCCCCACGACAGGGGTTCATGACATCCCCAAGGGAGACGCCCCCATGTTGCATCAGGCCATCGAAAAGCTGAAATCCAGCGTCGGCATTCGCGCCAGCTATGACAATTTCATCGGTGGCGAATGGGTCGCCCCCGTGCGCGGCCAGTATTTCGACAATATCTCCCCCGTTACCGGCGGTGTGTTCTGCAAGATCGCGCGGTCCACGGCGGAGGATATTGAGCTGGCGCTGGATGCCGCGCACAAGGCCAAGGACAAGTGGGCCCGCACCTCCGTTGCTGAACGCGCCGCCGTTCTGAACCGCATCGCCGACCGCATGGAACAGCGCCTGGACCTGCTGGCGCTGGCTGAAACCATCGACAATGGCAAACCGATCCGCGAGACGACCGCCGCCGACATTCCGCTGGCCATCGACCATTTCCGCTATTTCGCGGCCTGCGTCCGTGCGCAGGAAGGCAGCCTGGCCGAGATCGACCATGACACGGTCGCCTATCATTTCCATGAGCCGCTGGGCGTGGTGGGTCAGATCATCCCCTGGAACTTCCCGATCCTGATGGCCGCCTGGAAGCTGGCCCCGGCAATTGCCGCCGGCAATTGCGTGGTGCTGAAGCCTGCCGAACAGACGCCGATGTCGATCATGGTGCTGATGGACATTGTCGGCGATCTGATCCCCGCCGGCGTCCTGAACGTCGTCAACGGTTTCGGGATCGAGGCGGGCAAGCCGCTGGCAACCAACAAGCGCATCTCCAAGATCGCGTTCACGGGTGAGACCACGACCGGCCGCCTGATCATGCAGTACGCGTCGGAGAACCTGATCCCCGTCACGCTGGAACTGGGCGGCAAGTCGCCCAACATCTTCTTCGCCGACGTGATGGCCGAGGATGACGATTTCCTGGACAAGGCGCTGGAAGGTTTCGCCATGTTCGGCCTGAACCAGGGGGAGGTCTGCACCTGCCCGTCGCGCGCCCTGGTGGATGAACGCATCTATGACCGGTTCATGGAAAAGGCCATCGCACGGGTCCAGAAGATCAAGCAGGGCTCGCCGCTGGATGCCAGCACCATGATCGGCGCCCAAGCATCGAACGATCAACTGGAAAAGATCCTGTCCTATATCGATATCGGGCGGGGCGAGGGGGCCAAGGTCCTGACCGGCGGCGGGCGTGCCGATCTGGGTGGTGACCTGTCGGGCGGCTATTACGTCACGCCGACGGTGCTGGAAGGCCATAACAAGATGCGGGTGTTCCAGGAAGAAATCTTCGGCCCCGTTCTGGCCGTCACCAAGTTCCGGGGCGAGGAAGAGGCGCTGGCAATCGCCAATGACACACTGTACGGGCTGGGTGCCGGTGTCTGGAGCCGCGATGGCAGCCGCGCCTACCGCTTTGGCCGCAATATCCAGGCGGGCCGCGTCTGGACCAATTGCTACCATCTGTACCCGGCGCATGCAGCGTTCGGTGGGTACAAGCAGTCGGGCATCGGGCGTGAAACGCACAAGATGATGCTGGACCATTACCAGCAGACCAAGAACCTGCTGGTCAGCTACAGCCCGAAGGCGTTGGGCTTCTTTTAAGTGAGCACCGCCTTTCTTCCCTTATGAGGTGACTTGGCAGCGGGTGGCGTCCACATGCGTCACCCGCCTTCTTTATGGAGGTGCCCATGGTTCCCCGCGTTCTGTCCACGCCCACCGCCGACGCCCTGATCGACCGGCTGCGCGCCCTGCACGGGCCGGTGATGTTCCACCAGTCGGGCGGGTGCTGCGACGGGTCGGCGCCCATGTGTTACCCGGCGGGGGAGTTCAAGGTGGGCAGCCGCGATGTCTATCTGGGGGATATCCATGGCGCCTGCGTCTTCATCGGCGCGGCCCAATTCGAGTATTGGGAACATACGCAGCTTATCATCGATGCGGTGCCTGGCCGGGGCGCTGGATTCTCCCTGGAAGGGCCGGAAGGCATGCGTTTTCTGACAAGGTCCCGTGTGTTCACGGATGAGGAGGCGGCGGTGCTACTGGCCGCGGGTCCGCCGCCGCGCGGGGATCAGATGGAGCAGGTGTGAGCCGGCGGGGTGACGGGATTGACAGCCTGTGTACGGCCGAAACCCGGGGAAAGCCGCTCAAGGCTGGGGTTTTGGAGGTGTGGTGCGAGTTTTTGTTTCTTTAATGTTTCCAAAATTAAAGACAGTGGTCATTGATTTTAAATGTAAGTGGACATTTATGGTCCTATTTATGTTTGTTAAATAAATAGGATTAAAGGGTCAATATATTGATTTTGATCAAGTTAATATCCTTTTGCTCGCATGACGTAATCGTTTTCATTTCCTACCATCCCCTTCATGCAGTCCAGATGCATGGTTAAGGGGGTGCGATATGTTGTTCGGCGGCAATCACGATGCGGAAGCGGTCCTGGCCGCCATCAGCAAGGCGCAGGCCATTATCGAATTCACGCCCGACGGAACCATCCTGGGTGCGAATGACAATTTCCTGACCGCCATGGGCTACAGCCTGGCGGAGATCAAGGGCCGCCACCACAGCATGTTTGTGGATGAGGCCACGCGCAACAGCGCCGATTATGCCCGGTTCTGGAAGGATCTGGCCGAAGGTCGGGCCACGCAGGTGGAGATGATCCGCCGCATCGCCAAGGGCGGGCGCGAGGTCTGGATCCACGGTTCCTATAGCCCTGTCCTGGACCGCAAGGGCCGCGTGGTGAAGGTGGTCAAGGTTGCGACCGACGCCACCGCCGAACATCAGAACAGCCTGGATCAGGAAGGCCAGTTGGCCGCGCTGGACCGGGCGCAGGCCGTCATCGAATTCGATATGGATGGCACCGTCCTGACCGCCAATGCCAATTTCCTGAAGGTCATGGGTTATCGGCTGGACCAGATACAGGGGCGCAAACATTCGATGTTTGTCGATCCGCAGGAGGTGTCCAGCCCCGGCTATACCAGTTTCTGGCAGGGTCTGCGCGCCGGCCGGTTCAGCCAGGCGGAATTTAAGCGCATTGGCGCCGGTGGCCGCGTCGTCTACATCCAGGCAACCTACAATCCCATCCTGGATGGCAATGGCAAGCCCGTGAAAGTGGTGAAGTTTGCCAGCGACGTCACCGCAGCGGTCGAGGCGCGGCACCAGACGGAAGAGACGCTGGCGGCGGTGCAGAAATATCTGGGCGATATCGTCGCCGCTGTCCAGGCCTCCAACGCCCAGGCGGAGGATGCGTCGGCGGCATCGCAGCGTACCTCGGAAAATGTACAGGCCATCGCCAGTGGTTCTGAACAGCTTGACGCCTCCATCCGCGAGATCGCGCAGAGCATGACCCGGTCCAAGGAAGCCACCGAACAGGCCTATAGCGAGGCGGAGGTGGTGGATCAGGCGACCGAGAAGCTGGTGCGCGGCACCCAGGCCATGGATGGCATCGTCAAGCTGATCGGCGATATTGCCGGGCGCATCAACATGCTGGCCCTGAACGCCACCATCGAAAGTGCGCGCGCCGGCGAGGCGGGCCGTGGTTTCGCGGTCGTGGCCGGGGAGGTGAAGTCCCTGGCCCGGCAGGCGGCAGAGGCGACGCAGCTGATCTCCAAGGAGATCGTTAATTTGCAGGATGTGTCGGGTGACGTGGCTGAGAAGCTGCACGCCATTCGCGGCGCCATCGACGCGGTGCGCGGCTATGTCATCGGCACCTGTTCCGCGGTTGAGGAACAGAGCGCGGTGGCCCGGTTGATGAACGCCAATATGCGCGGCGCATCGGGTGATGTGGCCCTGATCCACCACAATATGGATGAGATCGTGCTGTCCACCCGCACCGCCAACCAGCGCGTAGACAATGTCCGCGACGAGTTGCGTAAGATTGCGTGAGGAAAAGGGGCCGGGGGCAATGTCTCCCGCCCTACCCGATCAGCTGTGTCACGAGGGCCCGCAATTGTGCGGGCTTTACGGGTTTGGTCAGCAGGGCATAGCCATCGCGCTGCACCCGTTCATGGATATCCGCCGTGCGGTTGGCGGTGATGACCATGGCCGGGATGTCATGGCCGCGCGCCTGAATGATGCGGGCAATGGCATCGACGCCAACCGCACCGTTTTCCAGATGATAGTCGGCGATGATCACGTCGGGCCAGCCACCCAGGGCCGGCAGGGCGTCCATGGCGCTGTCGGCGCAGGGTGCCACCTGCACCTGACAGCCCCAGCCGCGCAGCAGCGCGCCCATCCCGTCCAGAATGGCCTGTTCATTGTCGATGACCAGGATACGCGCACCGGTCAGGGGGCTGGCGGGTGCTGTGCTGCGCGTGGCGCTGGGCAGGGCGGGGCGCTTCTGGCTGCCCAGCGGTACGGTGACGGTGAAGGCCGATCCCTTGCCGATGCGGGAGCGCAGGCCGATGGGGGTGTTCAGCATTCGGCCCGCCCGCTGTACGATGGCAAGGCCCAAACCCATGCCCCGGTCGCGCCCGGCGGGGCGGTCGGCGCCTTCCAGGCGGCGGAATTCCTCGAACACTTCGTCCAGCTTGTCCGCCGGGATGCCGGGGCCGGTATCCAGCACCTCGATCCGCACCCCGTCCGCCACCCTTCGGCAGCCGACCAGGACACGGCCCGTGCGGGTGTAACGCAGGGCGTTGGAGACGAAGTTCTGCAGAATGCGGCGCAGCAGGCGCATGTCGGTATGGACGATGGCCTTGCATGGCAGGACGCGCAGGTCCAGCCCGCGTTCCTTGGCCACCGGCGCATATTCGGCCTGCATGGATGTCAGCAGCATGGCCAGCGGGAAATCATCCAACTGCGGCTGCACCACGCCGGCATCCAGCTTGGAAATGTCCAGCAGCGCTTCAAGCAGGTCTTCGACTGACAGCAGGGCCGCATCGGTTTTTTCCACCAGCATGCGGGTGCCGGCCTCGTGCTCCCCTTCGGTCAGGGCGGACACGAATAGGCGGGCGGCGTTCAGCGGCTGCAGAAGGTCGTGGCTGGCGGCGGCCAGGAACTTGGTCTTTGACAGGTTGGCCTGTTCGGCGGCGGTCTTCGCCTCCCGCAGCTTTTCCTCAATCTGCTGACGCTCGGTAATCTCCTGCTTCAGGGCGGCGGTGCGTTCGGCCACACGGCGTTCCAAGCCTTCGTTGGCCTCACGCAGATCCTCCGCCGCGCGGCGGCGTTCGGTCACGTCCTGGATCAGGGAGAAGAAGCCCAGCACCGCGCCATCTGACGCAAAATGCGGGACATAGGTTGCCTGGGAATAGCGTTTGCCGGACCGCGTATCGAATTCCAGATCGAATTGCGTCTCCTGTCCCGCCATGACGGTGCCGATATGCGGGCGGCGGCGGCGATATTCATCATCCCCCAGCAGTTCGCGCATGGTCGATCCCACGATCTCATGCCGGGGGCGGCGGAACATCTCACCATAGCGGCGGTTCACGAACCGGTAGGTTTCCTCCGCATCGACATAGGCGATCAGGGCCGGCATGGCGTCGGTGATCAGGCGGATACGTTCCTGCCCGTCGCGGGCGTCGCGTTCCTTCACATCGGTGATGTCGGTATAGATGCCGACAATGCCGCCATCGCGGGTCCGCCGTTCATTGATCTGGATCCAGCGCCCGTCGGCCAGGGTATGGACATGGGTGCCGTCGGCCCCCACATGCTGCGCCACCCGTTCGCGGACCCAGCGGTCAGGGCCTGCCGTTTCAGGCACCACCGACCCGCGCGACACCGCCATCTGCGCGATCTCGCCAAAGCTGATGCCCGGTCTGATCAGGTCGGCGATGGCGGGCCAGAGCGACAGATAGGTCTTGTTGCACAGGACCAGCCGGTCATCGGCATCGAACAGGGCAAAGCCCTCATTCACGCTTTCGATGGCCTCCGCCAGACGGGTCTGGGCGGTTTCCGCTGTTTCCTTCGCGCCGGCCAGTTCGCTGTTCGACGCTTCCAACTCGCGCAGGGTTTCTTCAAGCTGCTGGGTACGCTCCCGTACCCGGCTTTCCAGGACGATGGCCGTCTGAAACAGGGAGAAGGCGCTGCCATGATAATCCATGGACCGTTCGACCCGGTCCATCAGCGCCTTGTTGATGCGTTTGAGTTTCCAGTTCTCCCGCTCCAAGAGCGCGATGCGCTCCTGCTCGGGCGTGGGCAGGTCGTTGGCGGGATCGGGCAGGGCGCTCATCGCGCACCTATGGCCAGACCGGTGAAGGTCTGGTTCACATGCATGGCGTTAAATTGTTCGCCATAGGTGCAGAAGCCCACGACATTCTGGCTGGCCAGGACCTTGGACGCCGCCTGCTTCAGCTGCTTCTGCTCCAGTTCCAGCGACCGGAAGACGCAGTCGAAGCCCAGGATCAGGTCAGGCTTGCCGATCTCCACCGTCAGGCGATCGAACAGTTCCTGAAGGTTGCGCACGATATCCACACCAGTCGCCACCGTCAGGACAATGCCCTCATCGATGGCGCAGAAGAAGGTCAGGCTTTCATCCTCGTTCACCTTCTGGATGGAGCGGACATAATATTCCCCGCCCACCCGCACCACGACGGGGTAGGAGGCGAAGATCATGGGCGTCAGCGGCTCGCCCTCCAGCCCCACCATGCGGGCATATTCGCGGGCCGCCGGCTCCGCGTTGATTTCCGTGACGATGCGGCGGGTGGGGTCGGCCTGGGTGACCACCATCTTCTGGTCGGTATGGACGAAATGCTGGTTGCGGAACACCTTGAAGGGCCGCGTCGTGGTGAGGATCAGCAGCACGCCGGCATCGACATGGAATTCCCCGTCATGCAGGACATGTGTCGCCTCAAACCGCATGTCGTCGCCCGCTGACCCGCCGATCAGCGGCAGGCCACCCAGCGCGTCATGCAGGGCGCTGATGATCAGTTCCTCCTTCACGCACAGGCCGTCGACCAGGAACAGGGCGACATGGCGGGCGTCGGGGCCCATTTCGATGGCCGTATCCTCCGCCTCTGCCAGCAGGTCGCGCACCTTGGGCTTGGCGTCGCCCATCTCAAACCGGCTGACATGATCGAAGCGCGTGATGCTGGCCGCGAAATCACCCCTGGGGAAGGCGACTGCCGTGATGGAGCCATCCATATAGCCAAGCGGCGTCAACTCCCCCGAGGTGGTGCAGCCGATGGCCGGCACGCCCGGAAAGCGGGCGCGCAGCGAGGCTGCCACGGCGGACAGGTCGTAGTGGGAGGAGCAGAACAGCACGATCAGCGCCGGATCGGCGGCTGTCAGGCTGTTGTGAAGCTCGTCGATGGCCGCCGCCGGGTCCGCCAGATGTGTGCAGGCCCGCACCAGCGACCGGGTTGGCATTGGCGGCATCACGCCCCTGGACCTCGGTTCACGAAACCCCGGCGATGGGCCAGGGCAGAGATTCCGCGATGGTACGGCGGGCGAAGGGTCTTTGCCAAGCTGCGGCACCCGGCCTAGAGCTTAGACGATAGTGCAATGTCATTCGCGCGCGGGGGCGGGCTTATGCTGGCGGAAGGTTCCGACGCGGGGAGAAGACCGATGCTGCGCGCCCTGTCATTGGCCCTGGCCCTGTGCTGTGCGGCCCCCATTATGGCTGCCGATGCGCCAAAGCCGGTGGCGGCAACCGCGCCGATGACCCGGCTTGCCATCGGCTTCATCGGCACCGACGATCCCCCCGCGACGCCCCTGTCCTTTCTGGACCCAGTCATCCGCGACGGGGCGCTGATGGGGGTGAGACTGGGTATTCAGGATGGCAATGTCACGGGCCGGTTCCTGAAGAAGGAATTCACCTTGGCGGAGGGGCGGGAGGGGGATGTAGATGCCTTGCTGGGCCAGGGCGTGCGCTTCATCATCGCCGACCTGCCCAGCGATGCCTTGCTGCGCGTGGCGGACAAGGCGGCGGCCAAGGGGGCGGTCGTGATCAATGCGCGGGCGCGCGATGATGGCCTGCGCAACGCGCAATGCCGCGCCAACATGCTGCACACCATCCCCAGCCGGCGGATGCTGGCCGATGCGCTGGGTCAGTATCTGGTCACCCGGCGCTGGACCAGCTGGTTTCTGGTCACCGGGGCGGGTCCGGGGGACAAGCCCTTTGCCGATGCCATGCGCCGCACCGCCAAACGGCTGGGGGCGAAGATCGTTGAGGAGAAGGATTGGACCTTCGATGTGGGTCATGCCCGCACCGATGACGGCTTCAGCAATGAGCGTGACGTGGTGTCCACCTTCACACGCGGGGCCGATCATGATGTGCTTATCGTGGCGGATGAGGAGGGGGCGTTCGGCGACTTCCTGTCCTACCGCACGGCCCGCCCGCGGCCCGTGGCCGGCACCGCCGAACTGACGCCCACCGCCTGGTCGCGGGTGTTTGAACAATGGGGCGGCACGCAGCTGCAGAACCGGTTTCAGGCCCTGGCGGGACGGGTGATGACCGAACGCGATTATGCCGCCTGGACGGCAGTGCGCGCCGTGACGGAGGCGGCGGGCAAGGTCAAGGGCGGGGATGCGGCGGCGGTGGTGGTGGCCCTGAAAGACCCCGGTTTCACCCTGGCGGCGTTCAAGGGACAGGCGCTGAGCTTCCGTCCCTGGGATGGGCAGTTGCGTCAGCCGATCCTGATCACCTCTCCGCGCCTGCTTGTCTCCGTCTCCCCTCAGGAAGGCTATCTCCACCAGCGCACGCCGCTGGACAGTCTGGGTGATGATGAGGGGGAAAGCCTGTGCCGGCGGTGACCATCCCTGTCTGAAACCAAAGTCCAATTCCCGCCCCATCGCCAGCGCCATAGCCTTTTCCCCCAAGAGGGTGGGGGAAGCGATGCTGCTGCGCGGGGTCCTGTTGCTGATGCTGCTGATGGTCGCCGGGCCGGTGCGGGCCGGGTTGAGCGAGGCAGAAATGACGCGGCTGCTGCCCGAAGGCTACAGCCTGGGGGAGAAGGATCGGGAGGTGCCGGCCTGGCCGCTGATCAAGGCGGGGATGGTGGCTGGGTATATTTTTGAAACGGGGAACCTGACGCCCATTCCGGGATTTTCCGGCACGCCCATGAACCTGTCGGTCGCCATGGATGATACCGGTCGGCTGCTGGATGTGCGGATCGTGTCGCAGCATGAACCGGTCTTCGTGGATGGGTTGGGTCCACAGCCCTTTGCCGATTTCCTGACCCAGTATCGCGGCCTGACCATCCGGCAGAATATCAAGATCGGCAGCCAGTATGGCGTGTCCGACCGGGCGGGCAGCACGTCCGTCACGCTGGATGGGGTGGCAAAGGCCACGGCCAGCCTGCGCATCGCCAACCTGACCATCATGGGTGCTGCGACCAAGGTGGCGCAGGCCAAGATGGCCGCCATCGCGCCCAAGCCGAAATCCCTGCCGCGCGCCGACATGGACAAGGTCATGGATTGGCCGGCGCTGGTGGAACAGGGCCTTGTCCGCCATCTTCGCCTCAGCAATGCGCAGGTGGAGGCGGCGTACAGGGGCAGCATCTTCGCGGGTCTGGATATGGAAGGCGCAAGAGACCCCGACGGCACCTTCATCGACCTGTGGGTTGCCTATCTGAACAGTCCCGGTATTGGCCGTTCCCTGCTGGGCGACGCGCAACATGCCCATCTGATGGCCCGGTTGCAGCCGGGGGAGGAGGCGCTGCTGGTGATGTCCAGCGGGCGCTATTCCTATACCGGCCCCGATTTCGTGCCGGCGACCGTGCCGGACCGGCTGTCGGTCCGCCAAGCCGGCTTTCCCGTCAATATCCGCGACATGGTGCATGATTACACCCTGCCCGCCGGGGTGCCGGTGGCGGATGAGGTGCGGCTGTTCCGCATCGATGGTTCCGCCGCCTTCGACCCGGCCAGCCCCTGGACCCTGTCGCTGCGTGTCATCCGGGAAAAGGGCGTGATCCGACCGGAAAGGGGAATACAGGATTTCTCCCTGGATTACGCGCTGCCGCCCACGCTGTTCACCCGGCCCATGGTGGTGATGCCGACGCCGGAATGGTTGCTGGCCTGGGGCAGCCGGTTGCCGGAACTGTCGGTGCTGAGCCTGATGCTGCTGGGTCTGACGGCGGGGTTGATCGCGCAGACGCGCCTGTCGCGGCGGGAGCGGCTGTTCTACTGGACGCGGATGGGGTTCCTGGCCGCGACGCTGGGCTTCGTCGGCATCTATGCGCAGGGGCAGTTGTCCATCGTGACGGTGCAGGGGTTGGTGAAGGGGGCGGCGCGGGGGATGGATTTCGGCTTCCTGCTCTATGATCCCATTTCCCTGCTGCTTTGGGCCTATGTCGCAGTGGCATCGATCATCTGGGGGCGGGGGACCTTCTGCGGCTGGCTGTGCCCGTTCGGGGCCTTGCAGGAATTCGCCGACGCGCTGGGCCGGGCCTTGGCGTTGCGGCAGGTGCGGGTGCCGGCATGGCTGGATGGGCGGCTGATGCTGCTGAAATATGGGGTGCTGGCGGTGCTGCTGGCCACGGCCCTGATCGCGCCGACACAGGCGGAGACGGCGGCGGAGGTGGAACCGTTCAAAACGGCCATCACCCTGACCTTCCTGCGCGATCTGCCCTTTGTGCTTTATGCCGGGTTTTGGCTGCTGCTGGGGACGGTGATGTTCAAGCCGTTCTGCCGCTATGTCTGTCCCCTGGGCGCGTTCCTGGCGCTGGCGGGGCGGTTGCGGGTGTTGAACTGGATCCCCCGGCGGGCGGCATGCGGCAGCCCGTGCCAGCTTTGCACCGCGCGCTGCCGGTACAAGGCCATCGGCCGTGATGGCTCCATCCGTTATGACGAATGTTTCCAATGCCTGGATTGCGTCGGCATCTATGCCGATGAAGGGCGCTGCGTGCCGCTGGTGGTCGCGGCCAAACATGGGGCCGGGGCGGCGGCGCGCATCGCGCTGAAGGGGAATGGTCATGCCGCCTGAAACCCGGATCAGCCGCCGTCGCGTGCTGCGCCTGTCGGCGGTGGCGCTGGCCGGGGCGGGTGTCGCCCTGTGGCCCCGAAAGCCGCCACCCGTCACCTGGACCGGGCAGGCCATGGGCGGACCCGCCAGCCTGACCCTGCATGGGGCGGCGGAAGAGACGGCGCGACGGCTGGTGTCGCGGGTCGTGGCGCTGGTGGATGCGATGGAGGGGCTGTTCAGCCTGTACCGGCCCGACAGCCTGCTGTCGCGCCTGAACCGGGAGGGGGAGGTGGGTGACCCACCCGCCGCCTTCACCCATCTGTTGGGTCAGGCGCTGACGGTCGCGGCGGCCACGGGTGGGGCGTTCGATCCGACGGTGCAGCCGCTATGGGAGCTATACCGGGGCGGGGTGCCGGATGCGGCTGGGCTGCAAGCTGCCTTAGGCACGGTCGGATGGCAGCGGGTCATGGTGGCGCGCGACCGGGTGCGGTTGCAGCCTGGAACGCAACTGACCCTGAACGGTATTGCCCAGGGCTATATCACCGACCGGGTGACGGACCTGCTGCTGTCCCATGGGGTGGGGCATATGCTGGTCGATATGGGGGAACCGCGCGGTATTGGCATGCGCGATGATGGACAGGAATGGCGGCTGGGCATCGCGGACCCAGACGCGGTGGACCGTGTCCTTTCCACGGTGCCCGTATCGGGCCGGGCCATCGCCACATCTGCCCCGCGCGGTACCTTGATCGATGCGGCTGGGCGGATCGGACATATCCTGGACCCAGCCACAGGACTTCCGGCGACGGCGTGGCGGCAGGTCAGTGTGGCGGCGGCGACGGCGACCATGGCCGACGCACTGTCCACCGCCATCGCGGCAGCAGCACCGGCGCGCGCGGCATCCCTGATCGGGGATAGCGGGGCGTCTGTGGTGCTGGGGGTTGTGGCCTAACCCCCCGCCCGTCGCTGCACCGCCACCCTGACCAGATCCGCAGTGCGTCGGACACCGAAGCGATTGCGCAGGCGGACCAGGCTGTTGGCCACGGTTTTGTAGCTGATACCCAGGCGGCGACCAACATCATCCAGGTCCGTGGTGTCGGCCAGAATATCCAGGATTTCGGCCTCCCTCTCCGTAAGGTCACCCTCCCGGTTGGGCAGGGCCAAGGCACGGGCGATGTCGGCCGACAGCCAGCGGTCACCGCGCAGGGCCGCCTCCGCCGCCTGTACCAGCGCGTCGGGCGCGTCCGATTTGGTGACATAGGCGGCGGCCCCCATTTCCAGACAGCGGCCAGCGATGCCCGGTGTTTCATGCATGGAAAACACCACCACCCGCCGCCCGGCACCCGTCAGTTCCCGGACAAGGTCCAGCCCGCTGGGGCTGCCGGGCAGGTTCAGGTCGGCCACCACCAGATCGGGATTGTGTCGGGCCACCTGTTCGCGAGCGGCCATGCCATCGGCAGCTTCCACCACGCGGAAGCGGGACAAGGGCGGTTCCAGCAACTGCCGGCAGCCGCCGCGCACGATGGCATGGTCATCAACGACCAGGATAAGGGGAGCGGCATCAGCCATGATGTTCCTGTGTCTGGGGGGAGGAAAGCGGAACGGGCAACGTGGCCTGCACCAGGGTCAGGCCGGCATCGTCGGTCAGGATCGTGAAATCCCCGCCCAGGGCACGCACCCGTTCACGCATGCCGACGATGCCATGGCCTGGCGGCGGGTGATCGCCCAGGCCACCGCCATTGTCGGTGACGCGCAGGATCACGCCCTGATCATCGCCCTCGATTGAAAGGCAGACATGCGTTGGCCTGCCATGGCGCAGGGCGTTCAGCAGCGCCTCATTGGCGATGCGGTACAGGGTCAGGTCGGCCGCTTCGGAACGGGCGAAGGCATCGTCATCCAGGCTGATGGTGAAGCGGATGTCCGCATGCTGCCGCGCCAAGCCATCCATCAGGTCGCGCAGGATGTCGGCGGCATGCAGATGGTCCAGCCCCATGGGGCGCAGCCGGTTCAGGATGCGGCGCGACAGCTCGCGGATACCGGCGGCGGCATTGGCAATGGCATCGGCCCGCGCGGTGGCGTCGCCGGCGGGAACCGGCCCCGTGCCGGCGGCCCGTGCGATGGCATGGGCATCGACCCGGATGCCGAACAGCATGGGCCCCAGCTCATCATGCAGGTCCCTGGCCAGTTGGGCACGTTCCTGATCCTGCAGAGCGATCAGGCTGTGCGACAGAGCCGCGTTTTCCGCGCGTGCTACCGTCAGCTCCCGGTCCAGATGGGCAATACGCTGTCCGATGGCGGTCAGTTCCGGAATACCATCCCCGGTTGGCATGTCGGCGGCCTGCCCCTGTGCCAGCCGGTCCAGCGCCTGTGCAAACCCGTGCAGCGGGGCCAGCGCACGTCCGACCAGAACATGAAGGGCGGCCAGCAGCAGGGCCAGCATCACCAAAGCCGTCCAGGCCAGCGCCACCGTATCGGACCAGACCTCCGCCACCTCATCCACCGGATCGGCACGGAGCAGCCATTGGCCGCCGGGGGCGGGCAGCAGGATATCGGGGGCGCCATCCCAGATCAGGGCCACGAACCAGCCGGGGACGCCGGGGTGAGAGGGGTTGGGGGGCGGGATGGCGGCGCCGTCGGCCACGAACAGGTGGGTGACATGGCGGGCATGGCCGGTGATCACGGCGGGTTGCGTGCGGGCCTGATTGAGCGCTGCCTCGGTCTCTGCCCGCACGGCGACGCGCGCCCCACCAATGGTCACCGCCAATCCGACCAGGGCCGACAGGGCTGCCGCAAGCATCACCAGCAGAATGATCCGCCACCGCAGGGACAAGCCGTCATTCCCTTCAGAACAGGCTGAAAATCCCAGGCTAATCCCGCCGCACCCATATCCGCCACTGACCAAAAGTATCAGGATAATTGTCCCGCCCGGTCAGGGATATCTGACTGCCCCGATGGTCCAATTGCCGCCACCCCCCGCCCCGCGTCCCAATAGCGGCAACAAAGACATGTTCCGGGGACGAAACAATGCGCCGCACCTATACGCTGTGCCTGCTGACCACCGCCTTGCTGACGCAGGCTGCCCTTGCCGACCCCGTGGCACGGACGGAGGAGGTGATTGTGATCGGAACCGCCGGTGGGCGTGAAGGCGTGCCGCTGGAAAGGTTGCCGGCCAGCGGACGCCGCCTGGGCGGTGCGGAGATGAACCGGCCCGGCACGGTCACTGCGACGGAGGGGCTGCAACGCCGGCTGGGCGCGGTGGCCGCCATCGACAGTCTGGGCAATCCCTGGCAGCAGGGCTTGGCAATGCGCGGCTTCACGGCGGCACCGGCCCTGGGTGAGCCGCAGGGCATCGTCGTCTATCAGGACGGGATGCGCGTGAATGAGGCGTTTGGTGATGTGGTGCAGTGGGACCTGCTGCCGGTCTTCGCCATCGGACAGGCGCAGGTGGTGGCGGGGTCCAACCCGGCTTTCGGCCCCAACAGCCTGGGCGGGGCCGTGATCCTGTCCATGAAGGATGGGTTCGTTTACCAGGAACTGGGCGGGGATATCAGTGCCGGATCGGATGGTTTCCTGTCCGTCACGGCGGAGGCCGGGGGCAGTGACGGCGATGTCGGCTATTATCTGGGCCTGTCGCAGGGGCGGGATGATGGCTGGCGCGATTTTTCGCCCAACCGCTTGTCGCGTGCCTATGGCGATATTCTGTACCGGCCCGATGCGGCGACGGAATTCGGCGTCTCCCTGACGGCGGCCACGTCGGAACTGACGGGCAATGGTGCGGCACCGGGCGATCTTCTGGCGGAGAACCGTCGTGGGGTATTCACCCATCCCGATGCTACCGACAGCGACCTTCTGGCGCTGGCCTTCCGTGGGAAGACGGAGGCCGGTGATAGCTGGACCCTGCGCGCCGCCGGTTACTGGCGTCACCTGAAACGGCGCACGGCGAATGGCGACCAGGGAGAGTTTGAGGAATGCGGCGCCGGTATCTGTTTTGAGGAAGGCGACGATCTGGAACCCGTGATCGGGGCCAATGGCCGCCCCGTTACGGGCCTGGATGAAGAACCGGATGCCGTGTTCAACCGCACCCGGACCCGCACCGACGGCCAGGGGATAAGCCTGCAGGCGCGACAGGCAGGCGCGCTGCGCGGTATGGGCAATATCCTGATCCTGGGGGCCAGTCTGGATCATGCCCGCACCCGTTATGGCAGCGGGACGGAACTGGGCGAACTGGATACGACGCGCGGGGTGGAAAGCCTGGGCATCGCCATTGGCAATGAGGAATTCAATGTCGGGCTGAAGACCCGGTCCTGGATCGCGGGGGCCAGTGTTTCCGACACGCTTTCCCTGACGCCCGACCTGCATCTGACGGGGGCGCTGCGCCTGACCCATGCCGATCTGCGTCTGCGCGACCAGTTGGGCGATGATCTGGATGGGGATCACACCTACACGGCGCTGAACCCCGGTGTCGGGCTTGCCTGGAATGCCGGGGCCGGCACCACGCTTTACGCGGCGGTGAATGAGAGCAACCGTATCCCGACGCCGGCGGAACTATCCTGCGCCGACCCGGAAAAGCCCTGCCGCTTCCCCAATGCTTTCCTGGCCGATCCGCCGCTGGACGATGTGCGGTCGCGGACATGGGAGGTGGGCGCGCGGGGACACCTGTCGGACGGTGCCGTCGCATGGTCGCTGTCAGCCTTTCGCACCGGCAACCGCGACGACATCATCTTCATTTCTGCGGGGCCGATTGTGGGCACCGGCTATTTCGACAATGTCGGGCGCACGCGGCGGCAGGGGGTGGAGGCCGGGCTTTCCGGGGAGGCGGGTGCCGTCAGCTGGTTTGCGGATTACGCCCTGGTCAGGGCCAGTTTCCGCACGCCCCTGTCCATTCAGGCACCTGACAATCCGAAGGCGAACGAGGAAGGGGTGATTGCGGTCGAACGCGGCGACCGTATCCCCGGCATCCCGCTGCACAGCCTGAAGATCGGGGCGGATGTGGCGCTGACGGATGGGCTGACCGTGGGGACGGAGATGCAATATTCATCCAGCCGCTATCTGCGCGGGGATGAGGCGAACCTGACCTACCCGATCGGCGGCTTTGCCCTGTTCAACCTGTCGGCCCGCTATCAGGTTCTGGACGGTGTGACGCTGCATGCGCGCGTCGACAATCTGTTCGACCGCCGCTATGCGACCTTCGGCATCTATGGGGAGGCGGATGAAATGGGGTTCGAGGACGCGCGTTTCCTGTCGCCCGGTGCCACCCGCCGCTTTGTGGGTGGTCTGTCGGCGCGGTTTTAATGCCCGCGCCGACAGCGTGTTTGGTTTACGGGACAATCACATAGTCGGGGTTCGCCACCGCAAAGACGGCGTCGCGGTCGGGGGCGGGTGGGTAGATCCAGATCTGGTTGATCTCCTGCTTGATCTTCTTGCCTTCCTCACGCGTGAAGCGCACCTGCCGGTCCCAGCCCTCGGTATAAAGGGCACCCCAGGGGCCCAGGTCCAGGCAGGTCACATATTTCGGCTGGCTGTAAGGGTGGGTGGGAAGGCCCACCAGTTCAGCCGCCGCATTATGGCCTGCGACACGGCCCAGGCTCAGCCCATGCTGACAGGTCATGGGGGCGACATTGCCGATATCATCGGTGGCGGCGCGCACCGTATCACCGGTAACGAAAATGCCATCGGCGGCAGGTGCGCGCAGGAAGGCATCACCCACCACGCGGCCCAGATTGTCATGGTCGCCCGGCACCTGTGTCGCCAGCGGATGGGCGCGCATGCCGGCGGTCCAGATCACCGTCTGGGTCGGGATACGTTCGCCGTTCGACAGGGTGACACTTTCGGCATCAATGGCGGCAACGCGCAGGCCGGCGCGCGGCTCCACCCCGGTTTCGGCCAGGGCGTCGCGGATGACGGGCAGGGGGGCCGTGCCGAATTCCGACCCGATCTCCCGCGCTGTATCCACGATGATGGTGCGGATAGGGGCCGTATCACCCAGGATGGCGCGCAGGCGCGTGGGGATCTCGGTGGCGGTTTCCAGACCCGTGAAGCCACCGCCGGCCACGATAACAGTGTTGCGGCCCAGGCTTTCGGGACGATCCGCCAGCGATTTCAGATGCGCATCCAGCACCTGCGCACTGTCCAGCGTATCGACATTGAAGCCATGTTCCTTCAACCCCGGAATGGGGGGCGTGAACAGTCGACTGCCGGTGGCCAGCACGAACCGGTCATAGGATAGGGTCTGCGGCGCGCCATCACGGGGCAGGAAGGTCACCTGCTTGCGGTTGGCGTCGATATTATCCACGATCCCGGCCAGATGCGTGACGCCGACGGCGGTCAGCAGGGCGGAGATGTCGGGTGCCATATTGTCCAGCACCGCCTCATACAGGCGGGGGCGGATGATCAGGTTGGGTGAGGGGGAGATCATGGTGATCGCCACCTCCTCCCCCTTTCCGGCCAGATGGACGGCGCGGGCAGCGGACAGGGCGGCCCAGAGGCCGGCAAAGCCGGAACCGGCAATAATGATCTGCTTGGTCATGGTCTTATCCTCTTGTCGATGGGCATGGGGGGCCGTTCCCGCCGGGTGGTGGGTTGGGGAAAGGCGGACAAAGGGGTAGCGTCGGCGGGCGATTGCCCACCGTCAGTTTCTCAAATGGAAATCAAATCAGTCCTGATCGTCGCGGGAGGGACGGCCGCCGCGCGCGGTGCGCCCCTGCATACGGTCCCCTATCCAGGCCTGTATATCGGTGAAGAATTCCTGTGGCGCCTTCGACCCGAAACGCTGCGCCACACTGCCCAGGGTCTGCGATGCCAGACTGTCGCGCATGGCCTTTTCCGCCTGCATCATGGCGGCATGCACCGCGCAGATACCGGAGGTGGCCCAGCCCGGCGGGTTATTACCGAAGACCGCGCAGCGGCCCCGGATTTCCTGGCAGTCGAACAGGGGCTTGTCCCCTTCGATCGCGTCCACGATCGCCAGGAACGTGATCTCGTCCGCGGGACGGGCCAAGCGGTAGCCGCCCCTGACCCCCTCGCTCGCCCTTACGATCCCGGCCTTTTCCAGTTTCTGGAAAATCTTGGCCAGGAAGCTGGGCGAAATACCCTGAAGCTCGGCGAGGTCACGGCTGGACAGGGCCGCATCCTCATTCCCGATCAGCCAGAGCAGGCCATGTATCCCATATTCAACGCTTGCGGTGATGTGTGCCATAACGCGGACTGTATCGATCCGCGTTTGGTGC
This sequence comes from alpha proteobacterium AAP38, assembly GCA_001296005.1. Classification (GTDB taxonomy): domain Bacteria; phylum Pseudomonadota; class Alphaproteobacteria; order Azospirillales; family Azospirillaceae; genus Niveispirillum. Next base: position 402,964 of record LJHR01000009.1, read on the forward strand.
GTCAAGCGTTAAAACGCGGATAAAAGTAGTCCGCGTTTATTTTTCTGGCGTTACCTTCATTCCGTCGGCAGTCAGGGCGGCGCGCAGTTCCGTGATGAACACCCGTACCTTCTGTGGCAGAAGCCTTGTGGTGGGATAGACGGCCCAGATATTGATGGGTTCCGGCGACGCATCGGCCAGATCGACGCGGACCAGCCGGCCATTGGCCAGATCCTCCGCCACGTTCCATTCCGACAGAAGGGTGATGCCGCCCCCGGCACGGGCGGCGGCGCGGCAGCCCTGGACATTGCTGGCGGTAAAGCGGCTGTTCAGGCGCACATGTTTTTCGGCGCCATCGGCGATGAAGGTCCAATGGCTGGTCCCGAACAGGGACAGACAGGAATGTCCGGCCAGATCGGCGGTGGTGGCGGGGTGGCCGTGGCGGGCCAGATAATCCGGGCTGGCCACCAGCAGACGGGGATTATCGGCCAGCTTGCGCGCGATCAGCCCGCTGTCGCGCAGGCGGGCGATGCGTATGGCAAGGTCGGTGCCGCTGGCGATTAGGTCGGGCATCGTATCGGACAGGTCCAGCGCGATGCGCAATTCCGGATGCCGGTCCAGCAGGCGCGGCACCAGCGGCGCCACATAGCGGGTGCCAAAGGCGACGGTGGTGGAAACCCGCAGCAGTCCTGTAGCCGCCGCCTTGTCTGACCGCAGCCGGGCCAACGCCTCTGCCTCGCTGTCCAGCAAGGCCTGGGCATAGGGCAGGAAGGTTTCCCCCTCCGGCGTCAGCGATAAGGCACGCGTACTGCGATGCAGAAGCCGTACGCCCAGATGCGCTTCCAGGCTGGCTAGCCGGCGTGTTGCCGCCATGGGCGTGATACCCAGGCGCCGTGCCGCCCCGGCCAGACTGCCGGCGCTGACCACATGGGTGAAGACCAGGGCGTCTTGCGTGTCCATTGTAACGATTTCCGTTATACTGGCTTAACGATCCCTCACACTAAAACGAAAACCGTTTCCGGCATAGATGATGTGCATCGCAGCAAACGGGAAGAGGACCCGGAGATGCAATCGTCCAGCTTTCATCAGCAGACCGTCGCCGCCCCCATGGGCAAGGACGCCCTGTTCGGCATGGCAACGGCGGCAGGGCTTGCCGTTGCCAACATTTACTACAACCAGCCCATGCTGGGCCTGATCAGCGCGGAGTTCCAGCGACAGGGCGGCGCAGGACCGGTTTCGACGGCCACACAGCTTGGCTATGCGCTGGGCCTGTTCTTTCTGGTGCCGCTGGGCGACATGCTGCCCCGGCGATGGCTGATCATCGGACAGTTCATGGCGCTGTCGCTGGCCCTGTCGCTGACGGCGGTGGCGCCATCGCCCCTCATGCTGTCGCTGTCCTCTCTGCTGGTCGGGGCGATGGCGACGGTGGCACAGCAGATCGTGCCGCTTGCCGCCAGCCTGTCCAGCCCGGAACGGCGCGGGGCGACGGTGGGGATCGTGATGGCGGGCCTGCTGTCGGGCATCCTGTTCAGCCGCACCTTGGCCGGTTTCGTCGCGGCCCATGCCGGGTGGCGGGAGATGTTCTGGCTGGGCGTGCCGCTGGCCCTGTTCGGTGCGGTGCTGATGGTGCTGGTCCTGCCGGAGGAGGCGGAGACGCGCACGGGACCGCGTCCCCGGTACTCTGCGATCATGCGCTCACTGATTGATCTGTGGCAGCGGGAAGGCGTGTTGCGCACGGCCACGCTGGTGCAGGCCAGCCTGTTTGCCTCTTTCACAGTGTTCTGGACGGTTCTGGCCTTCCGGCTGGAGCTGTTTGGATGGGGGCCGCAGGTGGCGGGCCTGTTCGGGGTGGTCGGTGCGGTCGGTATCCTGGCGGCACCCGTGGCGGGTCGTCTGGCCGACCGGCATGGGGCACATCCAGCCATCTGGCTGGGGGCCGCCGCGACCCTGGCCGCCTGGGTTTTGTTCGGGATGTGGGCGGGTCTGGCGGCCCTGATGGTCGGCGTCATCGTCCTGGATTTCGGCATCCAGGGGGCGCTGGTGTCGCATCAGCAGCAGATTTTCGCCCTCGACCCCGCCGCGCGTAGCCGGATCAACACCTTGTTCATGACGGGCATGTTCCTGGGGGGTGCATTGGGATCGGCCAGCGCCATTCGCATCTGGGCTGCCTATGGCTGGGAAGGGACCTGTCTGCTGGGCGGTGGCTTTGCCCTGCTGGGCCTGCTGCTGAAGCGGCGGGGTTAGGGACCGGCGGCCCGTTCGGCCAGGACCGCCGCCATCATCGCGGTGAGGTCGGCAATGGGACCGTTGCCTTCCCAGGCATAGAGTGAGACGGCCATTGCGGGGGCGGCACCCAGCCCATGGTGGGGCCGTACTGAACGCCTCGCCATGGCGGCCACCGGCAGCAGCGACAGGCCCATGCCGGTGGCAACCGCCAAGGCGACGCTGTCCAGCGAACTGCCGGTAAAGGCGATGTACCAGCGGCGGCCCATCCCTTCGATCCGGTCGAACATGGCATCCCGGTAAAGCGCACCAGGCGGAAAGGCGACCAGCGGGATGGGGTCCGGCCAACCGTCACCGGCATCCGCCGCCTGGAACCAAGCCATGGGTTCGGGGAAGCTGGCGCGCTGGTCGGCCTGTGCCGCCGGTTCCTTCACGATGGCGATGTCGAAATCGCCGGCCCGGTATCGCCGGGCAATGTCGCGCGACAGGCCCGTGGTGACGTCCAGGCGCATTTCGCGGTGGCCGGCGGAAAAGCGGGCGAAGACCGACATCATGGGCACCGTGGCAATATCCTCCGGCAACCCGATGCGCAGCACCGATGTGCCCACCGGATCGGACAGCATCGCCGCCGCATCCCGCTGTAACGACAGGATGCGCCGGGCGGGACCCAGCAACCGTTCCCCCGCCGGGGTGGGGCGTACGGGCCGGGCCGCGCGGTCGATCAGACCCTGACCCACCGCTTGTTCCAGCCGGCCCAATTGCTGACTGATGGTCGATTGCGTCATGTGCAGGCGGTCGGCGGCAACTGTGAAGCTGCCCGTATCCGCGATGGTGACGAAGGCGCGCAGCAGGCGGGGATCGAACATGGTCGCATCATTCAGGATATGGATGATCTTCATCCATATATCCAATTGGCGCATGATCCGCCATGCGGGTTAGGGTAAGGCACCTGAGTGCCGGAGTTGCCATCCCATGAAAAAGCTGTTCGCCGCCCTTCTGACCATTTTGGTCCTGGCCCCGTCCGTGCCGGCCACGGGAAGGGGGAAGGCCGATCTTGTGATCCGCCACGCCACCATCGTGGATGTGGAGAAGGAACGGCTGATCCCCGATCAGGCGGTGGTGACGGCTGGTGATAGGATCGTGGCCGTGGGGCCGGATGCGGAGATTGCTGGCGAATGGAATACGGCGCGTAGCCTGGATGCCGGCAACCGCTATCTGATCCCCGGCCTGTGGGACATGCATGTGCATTTCGGCGGCGGACCGGACCTGATCGCGGAGAACCAGGCGCTGCTGCCGCTGTATGTCGCGCATGGCATCACGACGGTGCGCGACTGTTCGGGCGATCTTCCCTATGACGTGCTGTCCTGGCGGCAGAAGATTGCCGAGGGCAAGCTGTTCGGCCCGACCCTGTTGTCATCAGGCCCGAAGATCGAAGGCATCAAGCCCGTCTGGAAAGGGACCCTGGAGACCGGCAGCGAGGCGGAGGTCGATCAGGCCATCGCCAAGCTGAAGGATCTGAAGGTCGATTTTGTCAAGATCACCGACAGCACGTTGAAGCCCGAACTGTTCCTTTATGCTGTGAAGCAGGCGCGGGCCGCCGGCCTCAACACGTCGGGCCATATCCCCATGGCCCTGACCCTGGGGCAGGCGGTGGACGCGGGGCTGAGTTCCGTCGAGCATCTGGATTACGCGCTGAATGCGGGGGTGAAGGACGAAGCCGCCATCGCCGCCGATCATGCCGCCGGCCGCATCGACCGGGCAGAGGCGTCACGCCGTCTTGATCAGGGCTATGATCCGGCCTTTGCCGTGCAGGGGTTCCGGCATCTGTCGGAAAAGGGTGTATTCGTGACGCCGACCCTGAACGGGTCGCGCATCATCGCCTATCTGGACCGGGAGGATCACGCCAAGGATGAGTATCTGGCCTATATCGGCCCCGGCCTGCGCAAGACCTATGAATGGCGGGTGCAGCGGGCGGCCAAGGCCACGCCGGAACAGGTGCAGGCCCGCCATGAACAGTTTGAGGTGACGGCAGCCGTTCTGCCGCTGCTGCAGAAGGCCGGCGTCACCATCATCGGCGGCACCGATGCCGGGTTCCTGAATTCCTTCAACTATCCCGGCATCGGCCTGCATGATGAGCTGTCGCTCTATGTCCGCTATGGCCTGACCCCGGCGCAGGCACTGGCCAGTGTCACGCGGGCCGGTCCCGCCTGGTTCGGCAAGCTGGACCGGTACGGGTCGGTCACGGTGGGCAAGGTGGCGGACCTTGTCCTGCTGAACGGCAACCCAATGGAAGATATCGCCGCCACCCGTGCCATCCATGCCGTCGTGCTGCGCGGGCAGGTGCAGGACCGAGGCGCCCTGGACAAGATGATGTCGGACACACGGGCCAAGGTGGCGGCGTGGGACAAGCAGGCTCAAGCCGGCGGGAAGTAGGCGTCGCTGTCCATATCCGTCAGCAGGCCGGCTTCCACCGGGTTCCAGCCCAGTTCGGCGCGCGTATAATCGGCACTGGCCGGCACATCCATGGCGGTAAAGCCCCCGATCCAGCCGAAATGCGCGGCAGCAGCAGCCCCGTCGGTTGATACCTGCGGCAGGTTCAGACGGCGGGCGATGATGGCGGTGATATCGCGGAACGGCACGCCGCCATCCGCCACCCCGTGCCAGCGAGCCCCGGCCCGCGCCTTTTCCACCGCCAGCCGGTACAGCCGTGCGGCATCCAGCCGATGCACCGCGGGCCAGCGATTGCCGCCATCCCCGACATGGGCAGCCACGCCCTTCTGCCGGGCAAGCGCGATCAGCATGGGCACGAACCCATGGTCGCCGGCCCCATGCACGCTGGGTGGCAGGCGGATGATGCCGGCATTGATGCCCTGATCCAGCAAAGCTACCGCCGCCTGTTCCGATGCGGCGCGGGGATGGGCGTGTGAACCGGTGGCGGGTTCCACATCCTCCGTCAGCAAGCGGCCGGCGGCCAGGATGCCAACGCCCGATGTGACCAGCAGGGGGCGGTCGCTGCCCGCCAGGGCCGATCCCAGGGCAGCGATGACCCGCCGGTCCATCTCGCAATTGTCGTGGTAGGTGGAGAAATCATGGTTGAAGGCGGTGTGGATGACGGCATCAGCCCCCTCCGCCCCCTTGCGCAGGCTGTCCAGGTCGTTCAGATCACCCCGATGGGCGCTGGCCCCCAGATGGGCAAGTTTTTCGACCGCCGCATCGCTGCGCACCAGTCCGGTGACCCGGTGCCCGGCGCTGATCAGTTCGGTGACAATGGCGCTGCCGATGAAGCCGGTGGCACCGGTAACGAAGATATGCATGGAACATCCCTATCAGAAAGGGCCGTGTCCGAACGGCCATGGCCCTATGATGGCGCTGCCGGTGTGGACGATCCATGCTATGAAATCCGTGATTTCTTCTTGATCGTCCGGAAATACCATGGACCCGCTGTCCGACATCCTGTCCCTGCTGAAACCCCGCAACCTTTTGTCCGCCGGCTTCGCGGCGGGTGGCGACTGGGCGGTGCAGTTCCCGGATCAGCAGGACAATATCAAGACAGGGGCCGTGGTGCGGGGACGCTGCCTGCTGTGGGTGGAGGGGGAGGCGGGGCCGTTGCCCCTGGAACCCGGCGATTGTTTCCTGCTGCCGGCAGGCCGGCCCTTCCGCATGGCCAGCGGACCCGATGTGACGCCACTGCCGGCGCAGGAATTGTTTGCCGCCGCGCGCCGGGGCGGGGTGGCGCAGATTGGGGCGGGCGATGATTTCTTCTGCGTCAGCAGCCGTTTCGCGCTTGATGGGCGGCATGCGGGGCTGCTGATGTCGCTGCTGCCGCCGCTGGTGCATTTGCGCGATGCTGGGGACCGGTCGGGCCTGCGCTGGGCCATGGAACGGATGATGCTGGAACTGCGGGAGGATCGGCCGGGGGCCTTTCTGGTGCTGCGGCATCTGGCGCATATGATGCTGGTTCACGCCCTGCGCCTGCATCTGGACAAGGGCCCGCATGGCGGTCGGGCGGGATGGCTGTTCGCCCTGTCCGACCGGCAAATCGGCGCGGCCATCGCCGCTATCCATGCCGAACCGGCCCATCCCTGGACCCTGCAGGAACTGGCGCGGCATGTCGGCATGTCGCGATCCAGCTTCGCGGAGCGGTTCAAGCAGATGGTGGGCGATGCCCCCCTGGAATATGTCACGCGCTGGCGCATGCTGCTGGCTGGTGACCGTTTGCTGTCGGGGCGGGAAAGCGTGTCCGCCATTGCCCTGTCGGTCGGGTACCAGTCGGAAAGCGCCTTCAGCACGGCTTTCAAGCGGGTGCTGGGCTGCCCGCCGCGCGATTATGCCCGGCGATATGGCGACGCAAGCCAATAATTCCGTAAGCCATGCAATTTATGCTGCGCTGCGGTCGCATGGGGCAACGTTGTCACCTATGCCCTTGGATGATCACATAAGGGCCGATTGTGCGGCGCAATGCGCCGATCCGCAGCCCGGAAGAGAGATTCATGTCCGCCGCCCCTGTCCGTCCCGGTCTTGTGCTGTTCGCACTCGCCATGGGTGGGTTTGCCATTGGCACCACCGAATTCGCGGTGATGAGCCTTCTGCCCTTCTTCGCCCCCGATCTGGGGATTGATGAGCCGACGGCGGGCCATGTCATCAGCGCCTATGCGCTGGGCGTGGTGGTGGGGGCGCCGGTGATTGCCGTACTGGCGGCGAAGCTGTCGCGGCGGACCCTGCTGATTGCCCTGATGGTGGTGTTCGCGCTGGCCAATACCGCATCGGCCCTGGCCCCGACCTATGAGGCGATGCTGGCTTTCCGGTTTCTATCGGGTCTGCCCCATGGGGCCTATTTCGGGGTCGCGGCCCTGGTCGCCTCAGGGCTTGTGCCCGTCAACCGGCGGGCGCAGGCGGTGGCGCGTGTCATGCTGGGCCTGACCATCGCCACCATCATCGGCGTGCCGCTGGCCAATGGGATCGGACAGATGGTGGGCTGGCGCTGGGGCTTTGCTCTGGTTGGCGCGCTGGGCGTTACCACGGTCACGCTTTTGACCCTGTACGCGCCGAAGGACCGGCCCCTGCCGGGGGCCAGCCCCTTGCGGGAACTGAGCGCGCTGGGCCAGCGTCAGGTCTGGCTGACGCTGGGCATCGGGGCCATCGGATTCGGCGGCATGTTCTGCGTCTATACCTACCTTGCCTCCACCATGATGGAGGTGACGGGCGTTGCACCTGCCACCGTGCCGCTGGCGCTGGCCGTCTTCGGCGTTGGTTTGACGGTGGGCAATCTGGCTGGTGCCTGGGCCGCCGACCGCTCCCTGATGCCGTCGGTGGGCGGCATTCTGCTGTGGAGCGCGGGGTCGCTGGCCCTGTTCACCTTCGCCGTCCATGATCTGTGGTCGGTGATGGTTACGATCTTCATGATCGGCTGCGGCGGTGGTCTGGGCACGGGTTTGCAGACCCGCCTCATGGATGTGGCGCGCGATGCCCAGACGCTGGCCGCCGCCCTGAACCACAGCGCCTTCAACTTCGCCAATGCGCTGGGCCCTTGGCTGGGTGGACTGGCTATCGCCGGCGGTTATGGCTGGGCCTCCACCGGGTGGGTGGGTTCGGCGCTGGCGCTGGGCGGGTTTGCCGTCTGGGTGCTGGCCGTTCTGGATGACCGGCAGCGGCAACCCGTCGAACAGGGCGCCTGCGGCTGATCCTTTTTCTACAGCAGGTTGGAACCTTTGCCGCGCTGCGGTGTTGGCAAGGGGTGTAACAATCTGATTGAGAAGGAGGATCATATGGCTTCCGTGAAGGATACTGCCGATAACGTGACCACGGATATTGAGACGCAACTCAAGCAGCTTCGTGACGATCTGGCGGCGCTGGCCTCCACCGTGGCGGCGGCCGGGTCCGACAAGGCCGAGGGGTACAAGGCGCGGGTGGGGGAAATGGCATCCAACGTCAAGGATGCTTCCGTCACCGCCATTCATAACCTGCGGGAAGAACTGAAGGGCCTGGAAGGCAAGATGGAGGCGCGTGTCCGCGACCGTCCGGTGCAGTCATTGGGCATCGCCGTGGCCGCCGGCTTTGCGCTGGCCCTGCTCTGCCGCCGTTAAGCAGCGCGCTGTTATGCTGGAACGGTTCATGCCGCTGCTTATGCCGCTTTTGTCGCGGGAGATTGGTGATACCGCCCGGCAGGTCGGGCGTGACGGTATTCTCTATGCCGTCATGGCCCTGCTGGGCATCATCGGTTTCGCGCTGGCCGTGGCCGGGGCAATCGTCTGGCTTGGCACCCTGATCGGCCCCGGCCCCGCCTTGCTGGTGGTGGCTGGTGCTGTCCTGCTGCCCATTCCCATCCTTCTGGGCCTGATGGCCCACTGGCGCCGCGTGGAACAGCAGCGGCGGGAGAAGGAGCGGGAACAGGACATGCTGGTCAACGCCCTGCGCCTGGGGGCGTCAGTGCTGCTGCCGCTGCTGGCGCGTGCACCGGCGGCGTTCCTGGCGGTGGCGGCGGGGCTCGTGGTTTTCCTGCTGTTCCTGGATGGTGATGAAAAGAAGGCCGAGCCCGATCAGGGGCCGGCGTGATGGTCAGGTCAGCAGCAAAGGCAGCATGCGATCCAGGCTGTCGGACAGCCAGTTGCCGTTGCTGTCCGCCTCCTGCCGGGTGAACTGCCCGATCAGGGCCAGATAGCCGAAGCGGGCGCGGGCCAGCGCCGTGTCGGCATCGCAACCGATTTCCGTAAAGCGGGCCACCAGATAGGCGATACGGCGTTCATCGACGCCGGCGACCACGGCCTGCGCCGCTGGATCATGGGCCGCCCAGGCGCGCATGGCCCGTTCCAGACGCCCATCCGCCGACGCGGTCAGCCGGAACAGCCGTTCCAGCCGGTCACGCGGCGTGCCCCCCTCTGCCTCCACCCGTGCCGCCACACCCACGGTGGAGCGTTCCCGCCAGGCATCGCAAAGCGCCGACAGCAGGGCCGGGCGGTCGGCAAAATGCCAATAGAAACTGCCCTTGGTCACGCCCAGCCGCTTGGCCAGCGGTTCCACGCGCACGGCCTCCACCCCCGCCTCGCGCAGCAGGCGAAGGCCTTCATTGATCCAGTCTTCGCGGGCCAGCCGGTTGCTCATCCCCTTTCCATACTGTGGCGTATTGACAATCACAAGGGTGTGGCGCATCCATACGGTACCGTATGGAGAATTTCAGGGGGAGGGTGCGATGACGGGGCCTGACATGGCGATGCTGCTGGCGGGGGTGTTTCTGGTTGGGCTGGGGCTTGTCCATTCCTGGCTGGGGGAGGTGAAGCTGATCGGGCCGCTGCTCTCGCCGCAGGGGCGTTCCGGGATGCTGGTTCACAGCCGATTTGCGCGCAATGTGCTGCGCTTTGCCTGGCATCTGACCAGCTTGGCCTGGTGGGGAATGGGGATTTCGGTTGCGATGCTGGCGGCACCATTTGCGGTGGAACCGCGCCTGGCCCTGCTGGCCGGCACCGGCCTGACCTGTCTGATCACGGGATTGCTGATCCTGGTGATCGGGCGGGGGCGGCATCTGGCCTGGCCGGTGTTCCTGGCGACGGCGTTCTGCTGCTGGGTGCCGCTGGCCTGATGATCAGAACGCGGCCAGATCGACGCCAAATTGCTGTTTCAACTCCATCGTGCCCTTGGGCGTGACGCTGACAGCGCGGGTGCCGTCGACGCGGCGGACCCAACCCTGATCAAAGGCGTGGTTGCACAGCGCACGGCCCAGGGTGCCGGCCAGATGGGGCCGCCGCTCGCTCCAATCCAGACAGGGCCGGCAGAAGGCACGGGTGGTGCCGCTGGCGGGCAGCACAAGGCCAAGGCCGGACAGGAAATCCCGGCCGTGCGCCGTAATCAGGCCGGCATCGTCGGCCAGTTCGACATGGCCACCCGCCACCATGGCATCGGCCAGCGCCACACCCAGCCGCCCGGCCAGATGGTCGTAGCAGGTGCGGGCCTGGGCCAGTGCCCGGTCGCGCGGGCCGGTGCGGATGGGGCGCGGTGTCGGCACGCGGTCTGCGGCGACCTGCATGATGCTTTCCATCATCCGCGCCACGGCGGGACTGGCCAGCCGGTGATAGCGGTGGCGACCCTGTGGTTCCACCCGCAGCAGGCCTGCCGCTACCATGCGCGACAGGTGACCGCTTGCCGTCTGCGCCGTGATGCCGGCGGCGCGGGCCAGTTCGGCGGCGGTCAGCGCGCGGCCATCCATCAGTGCCTGCAACATGCAGGCCCGGGCGGGATCACCGGCCAATGCCGCAATCTCCGCGAAATCCGCTGTACTGACCATGCTGCCTCCCGCCATCTGTTGTTCACCCTATCATAGGCGTGGAACGGTCCCCATGCTTCGGTGCCTGCCGAATATGGGTTGCAGAGGTGGGGTGGAATGGATAAAATTTGATCCATTCGGGCCGGCGGAGGGGCGCCATCGACCCGACAGCAGACATGGGGAATGTCATGGTGTCGGTCCTGGGCACGGCCAGCGGCGTTTTCGCCGTTTCCGCACGGCAGTTTCAAAGCAAGACGCAGGAAATCTGGCAGGGCCTGAAAAAGGACGCGGCCAATGGCACATCTGCGTCCCCGGCCCGGCCCGGCGGCATTCAGGACCTGATCGATCCCGATACGCGCGCCCGGCTGGAGGCGCAGCGCAAGGATGCCGACGCGCTGGCCACCAAGCTGTCCAGCGGCGGGGAGGATGCCAAGGAGGCCGCCGCCCGCAAGAAGGATGAAGCGAAGCAGAAGCTGAAAATGCTGAAGCTTCAGGCCCAGTTGGCCGCCGCCAGTGGCGACAAGAAGGCCGCCGCCCGTATCGCCAAGGAGGCGGCGTCGGTTGCCAAGGAACTGGGGCAGGCCGCCAAGGATTATGCCGGTGGTGGGGATGCGGCGGCCGCCAAACCCGATACCAGCGCCGCGCAGGGCACTGCTGCCACCCCGGCGGCGGGCGGTGATGCCGCCGCCAGCGCAGAGGCACAGGCCGTGGCCCAGCAGGCCAGCCAGACCGCCAGCCAAGGTGGGGAGGGTGAGGCTGCCGCCGGCACGCCCGCCAATGACACGGTGCAGGCGCAGCGCGACGCCATCCTTCGCGATGGTGCGGCCCGGTCCGCTGATGCGCAGTTTGAAAGCGATACGCGTGGCCTTATGGACCAGCTGCGCGCCATCCATCAGCAGATGAAGAATCTGGCCCGCAAGGATGGTTCCGCCGGCACCAAGGCGGAGATGGAACGCGCCGAACAGGACATGGCGGAAGGTGACCGCACCCTGAACGAGGCCTTTGGCCCGCCCGGCCCGTCGGTGGAAGCGGTGGCGGCACCGGCACCGGTCCGCGTTGATATCAAGGTCTGATCAGTCAGCGTCGGGAATGGGCACAGCCATCCCGCGTTTAGAAATACCCAGCGCCACATTCGTGGTGAAGCGACGGACGGCGGGATTGTCCGCCATCAGCCGGCCCATCAGCGCGTCATAGGCCTCCACATCTGGGGCGGCAATGACCAGGATGAAATCGGTCCCGCCCGTGACATAGAACACTTCCTGCACCTGATCCTCCGCCGACAGCCAGCGGCGAAGGGCGGCCAGCATTTCGGGCCGTTCGCGTTCAATCTCCAGGCCTGCGATGAAGAAGGTGGGTTTGCCCACCCGGGCCGGATCGACCAGGGCGACGGTGGCGGTGATGACACCATCGGCCTTTAGCCGTTTCAGCCGTCGTGAGACAGCGGACGGTGACAGGCCGACCTGTTCGGCCAGGATGTCCGCCGTCTGGTCGGCATCCTTCTGCACCAGGGCCAGCAATTTGCGGTCAAAACTGTCGAGGTCGGGCATGCGCATGATCTGTGCAGGATGACAGCCACAAATGCCGAAAGAAAGCGTCGTCAGGGGATAGATTGCCCGAAATCGGCATCAAGGCGCCCCTAAAATCCCGGCTATGCGATACCCGACCCCCGACGGCATTAAAGCCGCCCTTGATCGGATCGATCCGGTGTTCCGCCGGTCGCCGGTCAGACAATCCGCCGCCCTCAACCGGCTGTTCGGTGCCGAACTCTGGTTCAAGGACGAAACCGCCAACCCGATCCGCAGCTTCAAGGGACGCGGGGCCTGTGCCTTTGTGGCAGGCCTGGGTGCCGATGACCGGCCCCTGGTCTGTGGGTCCGCCGGCAATTTCGGGCAAGGGCTGGCCTTTGCCGCCCGTGCCCATTACCGCCGCTTGACAGTGTTCGCGGCGGAAAACGCCGTGCGCCGCAAGGTGCAGGCCATGCGCGACCTGGGCGCCGACGTGCGGCTGCACGGTGCCGATTTTGACGCGGCGAAGGAGGCGGCGACGCGGTTCGCCGCGCAAGAGGGGCACCGCCTGGTCGTGGACGGGGATGAAGTGCTGGTCGCCGAAGGGGCGGGCACCATCGCCCTGGAAGCGATTGAGGCCTTGCCGCACATCGACATGGTGCTGGCCCCGCTGGGCAATGGTGCCCTGGCGTCGGGCATGGGCACGTGGGTGAAACATGCTGCCCCCGATGCCCGCATGCTAACCATTGTGGCGGCAGGTGCGCCCGTCATGGCCCATGCCGTGCGCGGGCTGCCGATAAACGGCCGGGAGGGGGCGGACAGCATCGCGGACGGTATCGCCGTACGTGTGCCCATTCCCTATGCCGTGGACAGCCTGCGCCGTGTCCTGGACGGCACCATCATGGTGCCCGACGCCGCCATTCTGCGCGCCATGGAATTGCTGCATCAGCATCTGGATCTGGTGGTGGAACCGGCGGGGGCGGCGGGTCTGGCGGCCCTTCTGGCCGATCCCGCAGCCTGGGGCGGTCGCCGCATCCTGATCCCGCTTTGTGGCGGCAATGTCGATGCTGCCTGAACCCATGAATTTGGAAAATGTGAGGGAAAGATGATCGATCATATCGAACTGAAAACCGCCGACCTGCCGGCCAGCCAGCATTTCTACGCCACGCTGCTGGCCCCACTTGGATACCGGCTGGAGGTGGATGGGGCGGTGAAGGGGTTTGGGGATGGCAAGACCCTGGATTTCTTCCTGTCCGCTGGGGATGTCGCCGCCCGTGACGTGCATTACGCCTTCACCAGCCCTGACCGGACCACCGTGGACCGCATCTATGCGGTCGGGCAGGCGGCGGGCTTGCATCTGGACCGGGCGCCGGCCCTGATGCCGCATGTCCATGCCAGCTATTATGCCGGTTTTCTGCGCGATCCCGATGGGCGGCTGGTGGAGTTTGTCTGTCACAAGCCGGAGTGACCGGGTCCCGCGCATGCCGGCCCCGGCATGATTGCTGCGGCCATGACCGAAGCATGGGGCCGCATGCTCTGCTATTCACAAAGCCAGGACTATCGGGCGCGTGGATCAGGTGATGGGCGACAGGCCGTTGATGATCAGGGAATTGCTGCTGCTGTTGCTGCTGGCGACGCTGTGGGGTTCCTCCTACACCTTCATCAAGATCGGGGTGCAGACGATACCGCCCGTCACCCTGATTGCGGTCCGCACCCTGATCGCCGGGTCCATCCTGCTGCTGGTCATGCGCTGGCAGGGGATTTCCATGCCGCGCGACCCGGCCGTCTGGCGGCAATTCATGTTTCAGGCGGTGATGAATTCCGCCGTCCCCTTCACGCTCGTCGCCTGGGGGGAGAAGTCTGTCGATGCCGGGCTGGCCGCCATCCTGAATTCCACCACGCCGATCTTTACCTTCCTGCTGACGGCCCTAATCACCCGGCATGAGCCGGTGACGATGCGAAAGCTGTTTGGGGTGACGGCGGGCCTGATCGGCATCTGCCTGATCATCGGGGTGGAGGCGCTGGACGGGCTGGGTGACCAGCTTCTGGCACAGATCGCCATCGTAGCGGCCACCGTCTCCTATGCCGGTGCCGCCATCTATGGGAAGAACTTCAAGGGCCTGCATCCCATGCAGCCGGCGGCGGGATCGATGCTTTGCGGCGCGGTGCTGCTGCTGCCGGTCAGCCTTTTTGTGGATCAGCCCTGGACCCTGACGCCGTCGATGCCATCCATCGGGGCGCTGCTGTGTCTGTCGGTCTTTTCCACGGCCATCGCCTTTACGATCTATTTTCGGCTTATGCAGACGTTGGGGTCGATCGGCACCACGTCACAGGCCTATCTGCGGGTGCCGATCGGGGTGGGGCTGGGAATGCTGTTCCTGGGGGAAAGCCTGTCGCATACGGCGTTGATCGGGCTGGTCTGCGTGGTGCTGGCCGTTATCGCCATGACCATGCCCGCCCGGCGCAAGGCCTAGGCCTGTCCCCGTTAGAGCGGTTTACGGTTGACCCGAAACCGCTCCGGCGGCGACTGCCGCCGCGCCGCACGTGCGGCGTGAAGCCAAAGCGTGTTCCGGTCGGCGGAAACACGCTCTAGCGAAAGGCGTTGCCCGGCGGCAGGCCCAGCTTGCGCAGGATCATGGCGGCGGGGCAGAAGCCGGTGATCCCGGCCTGCAGCATGTTCGCCCCGACAAAGGCGGTCAGCCACAACCAAGCGGGATCGACCAGCGTGGCCAGGGACAGGCTGATCAGCACCATGGCGCCGGCGAAGGACAGGACGGCTTTATCGACATTCATGGCAAGGCTCCTTGGATGAGGGGGGCAGGGGTAATTCCGTCTCCTCTTGTGGATAATGATACATTCAAATATATGAAGATACGAAATAACTGAGGCCGCAGCCATGCCCCAGGCACATGCGGCGCGCCGTTGACGGCGATCCGGCAAAATTATAACTTCATATATATGAATATACAGAAAGGAGCCATCCGATGATGAAGGAACATTCCCCCGCTGCGGTCCATGATATGGTGGCCGAGCGGTCGATTCTGCTGGTCGATGTGCGCGAGCCGCAGGAATTCGGGGCGGCCCGCATCCATGGAGCGGTGCTGTTTCCCCTGTCCAGCTTTGACCCCACGGCCCTGCCGTCGCCGGACGCGGTCCGAGTTGTGTTTCATTGCGGATCGGGCAAGCGGTCGGCCATGGCGGTGGCCCGGTGCCAGCAAGCGGGTATCCAGCATACCGAGCATATGGCGGGCGGTATCCAGGCCTGGATGGCCGCGCGCCTGCCCACCATCACCCTGGACCAGGCCAGCGGTGGCGTCATCGATCGCCGGTAAGGAGGAAACCCATGCGTGCGCTGCTGTTGCCTGTCCTCGCTCTGACGCTTCTGGTCCCGCCGGTTATGGCGGCGGACGGGGACTTCCCTGTCGCCCTGTTGAAGCTGCCGGATGAGAAATCGGTCTATGCGACGGTGGAGACGGTGAATGCCATCCCCGCCCGTGTGCGGACCGGTGGCACCATCACCCGCCTGTCGGTGCGTGAAGGCGATGCCGTGACGGCGGGGCAGGTGATCGCCAGTGTGGGCGACCAGAAGCTGAGCCTGCAGCAGGGCGCGCTGGATGCGCAGATCGCAGCGGCGCGCGCGCAGATGGAACAGGCCCAGGGGGATCTGGAACGGGCCGAGGCCCTGTCCCGGAACGGCTTCGTGACGCGTCAGCGTCTGGACGAGCTGCGTACCGCCGCCAATGTCGCCGCCAATGCGCTGAAAGCCCGCATGGCAGAGCGTGCCGTCCTGGGCCAGCAGATGAATGAAGGACAGGTTCTGGCACCGGCTGCGGGCCGGGTGTTGGCGGTGCCCGTGACGCCGGGCACGGTGGTGATGCCGGGCGAAACCGTGGCCATGATCGCGGAGCGTGATTATGTCCTGCGCCTGTCCGTGCCCGAACGCCATGCCATCAGCCTGAAGGCTGGCGACCCGGTACGCCTGGACCCCGATGACCTGTCGCCGGGCGAACAGGCGGGGCAAGGGCAGATCACCCTCGTTTATCCCCGCATCAGCGACGGGCGGGTGCAGGCCGATGCCCGTGTCACGGGTCTGGGGGATTACTTTGTCGGTCAACGGGTGCGTGTCTTCGTGCCAACGGGCGAACGCCCCGTGATCATCGTTCCCGCCACCTATCTGACCACCCGTTTCGGCATGGATTTCGCGCATCTGCGCCAGGGTGCCAGCATGGTGGAGGTGCCGGTGCGGCGTGGGCAGGCCCGTCCCCGGCCCAGCATGTCCGATGGTGTGGAAATCCTCTCGGGCCTCAATGACGGCGATGTTGTGGTGCAGCCATGAATCTGGGACTTTCCGGCCGGCTGACGCAGGCCAGCATCCGCTCCCCCTTGACCCCGCTGTTCCTGCTGGCGGCGCTGATCGCCGGCCTACTGGCCCTGGCCCTGATCCCGCGGGAGGAGGAGCCGCAGATCAGCGTGCCCATGGTCGACATTATGGTCAGCGCTGACGGCCTCAAGGCCCCGGACGCCGCAGAACTGGTTACCAAGCCGCTGGAAGCCATCGTCAAGGGCGTCAATGGCGTCGATCATGTCTACAGCCAGACGGAGGATGACCGCGTCATGGTGACGGCGCGGTTCAAGGTTGGCACGTCCGAAGACGACGCCATCGTCCGCATCCATGCCAAGGTCCGCGCCCATCTGAGCGATATTCCGACCGGCATTCCCGAACCGGTGATCATCGGGCGCGGCATCAATGACGTCGCCATCGTCACCCTGACCCTTTCCGCCAAGCCGGGCATGGCCGACCGCTGGGCCGACCGCGACCTGGGCAACCTGGCGGAAAAGCTGCGGACAGAGTTGATCAAGGTCCCCGATATCGGCCCCACCTACCTCTCGGGCCGGGTGACGGAGCAGGTGCGGGTGGAGCCCGACCCGGAGAAGCTGGCCCTGTTCGGCATCACGCTGGAACAATTGCTGGCCAAGGTACAGGGCGCCAACCGGTCCTTCCTGGCGGGCCGCCTGAATGACGGGGGGCGCAGCCTGTCGGTTGCCGCCGGGCAGACGCTGACCGGTGTACCCGATATCGGCCTGCTGCTGATCACCAGCCGCGATGGCCGCCCGGTCTATGTGCGTGATGTCGCCGCCGTCCGGCTGGACAGCGCGCCGCTGGAACAGTCCGCCTGGACGCAAGCGCCCGACGGCAAGGGCGGATGGACCCGCACACCCGCCGTCACCATCGCCTTGTCAAAGCGGGCCGGCGCCAATGCCGTGACCGTCGCGGATGATATCCTGACGCGGGTGGAGGGGCTGCGTGGCCGCCTGATCCCTGACAGCGTGGCGGTGGAGGTGACGCGCAACTATGGGGAGACGGCATCGGAAAAGGCCGATGAACTGCTGTTCCATCTGGGTCTGGCGACGCTGTCCATCGTGGCGCTGATCTGGTGGGCCATTGGCCGGCGGGAGGCGCTGGTGACGTTGGTCGTCATTCCGGTGACCATCCTGATGACCCTGTTCTTCGCCTATATCATGGGCTACACGGTCAACCGTGTTAGCCTGTTCGCCCTGATCTTTGCCATCGGCATCCTGGTTGATGACGCCATCGTGGTGGTGGAAAATATCGCCCGGCACTGGGCCATGCGCGATGGCCGCAGCCGGTTGCAGGCCGCCGTGGAGGCGGTGGCGGAGGTGGGTAACCCCACCATCGTCGCCACCCTGACGGTGATCGCCGCCCTGCTGCCCATGCTGTTCGTGTCGGGCATGATGGGGCCGTATATGGCGCCCATTCCCGTCAACGCCTCTGCCGCCATGCTGTTCAGCTTCTTTGCGGCCATGGTGCTGGCCCCGTGGCTGATGCTGAAACTGTCGCCGGCAGACGGAGACGCCGCTGCCGATGCCCATCATGACGCGCATGATGGGGGCCGCCTGGGACAGCTTTATCGGCGGGTGGCCGAACCGCTGCTGTCCACGCGGCGCCGGGCGGGCTGGTTCCTGGCCCTGGTCGGGGCCGCGACCTTGCTGTCGCTGGGCCTGTTCGCGACCAAAGGCGTGACGGTCAAGCTGCTGCCGTTCGATAACAAGTCCGAACTGTCGATCCAGCTGAACCTGCCGCGCGGTGCCAGCCTGGAGGCGACACAGCGCCTGCTGTTCCAGGCGGCTGACATTGCCGGCACGCTGCCGGAACTGCGGTCGGCGCAGATTTATGCCGGCACGGCGGCCCCCTTCAATTTCAACGGTCTGGTCCGGCACAGTTTCCTGCGCGCCAGCCCGGATCTGGGGGAGGTGCAGATCAAT
This sequence comes from alpha proteobacterium AAP38, assembly GCA_001296005.1. Taxonomy (GTDB): domain Bacteria; phylum Pseudomonadota; class Alphaproteobacteria; order Azospirillales; family Azospirillaceae; genus Niveispirillum. The sequence goes on from LJHR01000009.1 coordinate 421,210, forward strand.
CTGGCACCCAAGGGCGAGCGTGACCGCAGCAGTCATGAGATCGCGCTGGACCTGCGCCTGCGCCTGCTGTCGGGTATGACCCTGCCGACGGGTACGCGGTTGAAGGTGGTTGAGGTGCCGCCGGGCCCGCCTGTGATGGCCACCCTGCTGGCCGAAATCTATGGCCCCGATGCCGAAACGCGCCGGGCCGTGGCCGGGGAAGTCAGCAAAATATTTGCCAGCATCCCCTTCATCACCGACATTGATGATAGTTTCGCCACGGCGCAGCCGCGCCTGCGCCTGTCCATCGATCAGGACCGGCTGGAATATTTCGGGGTGGAACAGGCGGCGGTCTATGATGCCATCCGCACCATCCTGGGCAGCAGCGCCATCGGCTATTCCCATCGCGGGGCCGAACGCTATCCCGTCGATATCGTGCTGGCCCTGCCAAAGGCCGACCGGGCCTGGACCGAGCGTCTGGCATCCACACCCGTACCCGCCAACGCGATTCCCGGTTCCAACAAGGTGGTGGAACTGGGCGAACTGGTGCGGGTCACGCGGGAGGAAGGTTCTCCCGTTCTGTTCCGCCGCGACGGGGCCTTTGCCGATATGGTGACGGCGGAGCTGGCCGGTCGGTACGAGGCCCCGATCTATGGCATGGGGGCCGTGGCCGACGCCATTGAGGCGCATGATTGGGGCACCCTGCCCAAGCCCGTGATCCGCATGGCCGGACAGCCGCAGGATGAAAGCCAGCCTACCTTGCTTTGGGATGGGGAATGGGAGGTGACCTATGTCACCTTCCGCGACATGGGCGGGGCCTTCGGGGTCGCCATCCTGGGCATCTATGTGCTGGTCGTGGCGCAGTTTCGCAGCTTCCGCCTGCCGCTGGTCATCCTGACGCCGATCCCACTGACCCTGCTGGGCATCATGCTGGGCCATTGGCTGCTGGGGGCGGCGTTTACCGCCACCTCCATGATCGGCTTCATCGCGCTTGCCGGCATCATCGTGCGCAACTCCATCCTGCTGGTGGATTTCATCCGCCATGGGGCGGGGCAGGGCTTAAGCCTGCGCGAAGTGCTGCTTCAGGCGGGGGCCGTGCGGTTCAAGCCCATCGTGCTGACGGCCCTGTCGGCCATGATCGGGGCGGCCACCATCCTGGTCGATCCGATCTTTCAGGGGCTGGCGGTATCGCTGCTGTTCGGGCTGGCATCGTCGACCGTGCTGACGGTGCTGGTCATCCCCGCCATCTATATCGTGCTGCGCGATGGTGACGCGGTTGCCGGGCCGGCCCCCCATTGACGGGGCCGGTTTTCCCTTCTATCCCAGGGGAATGGAAATGTCGGAAATGCAAGCCAACGCAGACCGCGCCGTCGACCTGCTGAAGGCGCTGGGCAACCGCTCGCGCCTGATGATCCTGTGCCAGTTGATCCAGGGGGAACGGTCCGTCGGGGATCTGGCACAGCGTATCGGCATGCGCGATACGGCGGTGTCGCAGCAGCTGACCCTGCTGCGCAAGGATGGACTGGTCCGCGCCCGCCGCGACGGCCAGACCATCTATTACGCCCTGTCCAGCGATGAGGCGGCGCGGGTCATCGCCACCCTTTACGAGATTTATTGCTCCGACAAACCGGGGGAGGCCTGCGGTTGATCGTTCCGGGGCCGGATCGACAATTGCGGCTGGCCGCCATGGTACAGGCCGTGGCGGCCTTGCTCTGGGTGCCGCAGGCCTTGTTGCTGGCCGATGCCATCACCTGGCTGACGGGTAGCTATACATTGCCGGGCCATGCGGTAACGCTGGCCGTGATCTTTGGCGTGCTGGGCGTGATGCGCTCCGTCCTGGATGCCTGGGGTGGGAGGCTGGCCTTCCGGGGCGCGCGGGCCGAACTGTCGCGTCTACGGACACAGGCGGTGGCGGCTCTGGCGCAGCGGGCACCCCTGGACCCCAGCTTGCCCCCATCGGGGACGGTGGCAAGCCTGCTGGCCGAACAGGCCGAGGCGGTGGTTCCCTATCTGCAACGCTATGTGCCGCTGCGCTGGCGTCTTGTGCTGGTGCCCGCTGTGATCCTGCCAGCGGTGGCTTGGCATTCCTGGGCGGCGGCGCTGATCCTGCTGATTGCGGCACCGCTGATCCCGCTTTTCATGGCCCTGATCGGCATCCGCGCAAAAAAGGCCAGTGAGGATCAACTGGCGGCGGTGGGCAGCATGAACGGCCTGCTGATGGACCGGCTGCGCGGTCTTTCCACCATACGGGCCTTGAAGGCCGAGGGGCGGGTGGCGGCCCGTATCGGCACCCTCGCCGCCGATGTGAAACGGCGGACCATGGCGGTGTTGCGCATCGCGTTCCTGTCATCGGCGGTGTTGGAGCTGTTTTCGGCCCTGGGTGTCGCGCTGGTCGCCGTCTATGTCGGGTTCAATCTGCTGGGGCAGATAGAGTTTGGCACCTGGGGTGGAAAGCTGGACCTTCCCGCCGGGCTGTTCATCCTGCTGCTGGCACCGGCCTTCTTCGAACCGCTGCGGGAGTTGTCCGCTGTCTGGCATGACCGCGCCAGCGGGGAGGCCGCGTTGCGCGCCATGGTCGGGCTGCTGGAGGGGCAGGAGACGGCACCGGGGCCAGTTTTGATACCCGCTGACGGGTCGGTGCTTCGCCTGGACCGGGTGGGCTTTGGCTATCCGGGGGCGGCGGCTTTGGTGTCGGACGTCGATCTGTCACTGCGGCGGGGGGAGAAGGTGGCCCTGTTCGGGCCCAGTGGGGGTGGCAAATCCACCCTGCTGGCCCTGGCGGCGGGGCTGCTGCAACCGGGCAGCGGCACTGTCCGGCGTGCGGGCAAGGTTGGCTGGATCGGCCATCGCCCCTTTATGAAGAATGCCTCCCTGGTGGCCAATGTCACGCTGGGCCGACCGGGCCTGGATGCCGCACCGCTGCTGCGCCGGCTGCTGCCCGGCCATGATCCGGCGCGGCGGGTGGGGGAGGGCGGGGTGGGTCTGTCGGGCGGGGAAACGCTGCGTCTGGCGCTGGCACGCGCCATTGCCGACCCGGATGCCGCCCTGATTCTTGCCGATGAGCCGACAGCGCATCTGGACGCCGCGACGGCGGCAGAGGCGATTGAGGCCCTAATCGATGCAGCCCAGGGACGCGCCCTTCTGGTCGCCACCCATGACCCAAGGCTGGCCGCGCGCATGGACCGCGTGGTGGAGGTCGGGGCATGAGGGGGCATCTGTTGCGGCTGTTCCACCTGTTCCGGCAGGCGGCAGGGTGGAAGCTTGGCCTGGGCTTGGCAACCGCCGGGATTACGGCGCTGGCGGGTGCAGCCTTGCTGGGCCTGTCGGGCTGGTTCATCACGGCCACCGGCATTGCCGGCCTGTCGGCAGGGACCGCGCTGGTCTTCGATGTGTTCCGGCCGGGTGCGGGCGTGCGGGCGCTGGCCCTGCTGCGCACCGGTGCCCGTTATGGCGAACGGCTGGCGACGCATGACGCCACCTTGTCGGTGATCGCCGGTCTGCGCGTGCGCCTGTTTCAGGCGCTGGCAAGGCCCGGTCTGGGCCGCACCCTGGTGCAGCGGCCGGGGCGGTTGCTGTTCCGCATCAGCGGCGATCTCGATACGCTGGATACGCTCTATCTCCGCCTGCTGATCCCGGCCTGTGTGCTGGTGGTCCTGGCCCTGGTCAGCATGGTGGCGCTGGCGCTGCTGACGGGGTGGGCCGGTCTGCTGCCCGGCCTGTTCCTGCTGCTGGTCGGCTTGGTCATGCTGATGCTCGGTGGGCGCGGCGGGCTGGTGGCCGGTGGAAAGCGTGCGGCGGCGCTGGAGGCCTTGCGCCTGCGTCTTCTTGATCTTGTTGCGGGCCGCGTGGAATGGCGGTTGGCGGGGCGGCAGGAACAGGCCGCCCATCTGGCCCTGTCGGCGGAGGAGCGGTTGCGCCGCGCCGATGACCGGCTGAACCGGCTGGAAAGCGGGTTGACCCTGTGGCAGGGGCTGGCGGCCACGGCGCTGCTGTCGGGTGGGGTGATCCTTTGCGCGGAACTGGTGGAACGCGGCCTGTTCGGCGGACCTGCTGTGGCCTTGTTCCTGCTGGTGCTACTGGGCATGATGGAACCGCTGGGGCCGCTGCGCCGGGGTGCCGTGGAACTGGGGCGCAGCCTGCGGGCCGTACGGCGGGTCGGGGATGCGCTTTCGCAACCCCTGCCGGAACAGGCACTGTCGCCCGATACGCGGGATGTCGCCCTGTCGGCCATCCGCTTTCGGCATGATGGCGCCCCGGCCCCGTTGTTTGACGGGTTCGACCTGTCCATTCCCGCCGGGCAGCATGTGGCCGTGATCGGTGACAGCGGGGCCGGCAAGTCCAGCCTTGTCGCCCTGCTGACCGGGGAGGCAAGGCCCGACACAGGCAGCATCACGGTTCCCCCTTGGGCCTTGCTGGGCCAGGATGCAGCCCTGTTTCAGGATAGTGTGCGGGCCAATCTGCTTCTGGCCGATCCCGACGCCGATGACGTGCGCCTGTGGGCGGTGCTGGAACAGGCGGGGCTGGAACGAGTCGTGCGGGAGATGTCGGGTGGGCTGGATGCCCCCCTGGGAGAGGGCGGTACGGGCCTGTCATCGGGCCAGCGGCGGCGATTGGCCCTGGCCCGGTTCCTGTTGCAGGACAAGCCCTTATGGCTGCTGGACGAGGTGACGGAAGGCATCGACCTTTCTGTCGCAGCCACAATTTTGACAAATATCAAAGTTTCGGCTGCCGGACGAACTATTCTGCTGATCACGCATCTGAGGCGTGAGGCGGCCCTGGCCGACCGGATCATCCGGTTGTCCCATGGCCGGGTGGTCATGGATCTGACGCGCGGTGACCCGGCCTTTGATCAGGCCCTGTCCACCCTGCGCCCTGACTGACGATCCTGTCCGACGCCCCGGAGGATGAAGCCCCGCCATCGGGACGGGGTTCGCGTTCAGGAGGCGCCGGTGGCAGCCGGCGACATGACGCATGGAGTTGGACATTGTCGGGCTGTCACGCCTGCAATTTGCACTGACCGCCCTTTACCATTTTCTGTTCGTGCCCCTGACCCTGGGCCTGTCTATCATCATCGCCATCATGGAGACGGTCTATGTAATGACCGACCGGCCCATCTGGCGCCAGATGACCAAGTTCTGGGGCAGCCTGTTCGGCATCAACTTCGTCCTGGGTGTGGCCACGGGCCTGACCATGGAGTTCCAGTTCGGGATGAACTGGTCTTATTACAGCCACTATGTCGGCGACATTTTTGGCGCGCCGCTGGCCATTGAGGGCCTGATGGCCTTCTTCCTGGAAGCCACCTTTGTCGGCCTGTTCTTCTTTGGCTGGGACCGGATGAGCAAGGTGCAGCATCTGGCCGCCACCTGGGCCGTCGCCATCGGGTCGAACTTCTCCGCGCTGTGGATTCTCATCGCCAATGGCTGGATGCAGAACCCGGTCGGGGCCGTGTTCAACCCGGCGACCATGCGCATGGAGATCGAGGATTTCTATGCCGTGATCTTCAACCCCGTGGCGCAGGCCAAATTCGTCCACACCGTCTCTGCCGGCTATGTCACGGCGGCAGTGTTCGTGCTGGGCGTGTCGGCCTTCTATCTGCTGAAGGGGCGGCATGTGACGCTGGCCAAACGGTCCATGGCGGTCGCCTGTTCCTTTGGTCTCCTATCGTCCCTGTCGGTTGTCGTGCTGGGCGATGAAAGCGGCTATCTGGCGACCGAGCATCAGAAGATGAAGCTGGCCGCTATTGAGGGCATGTGGGAGACGGAACCGGCCCCTGCCGCCTTCACCGCCATCGGCTTTCCCAATCAGGAAGCGCGGGAGACGCATCATGTGTTGCAGATCCCCTGGGCGCTGGGCCTGATCTCCACCCGTTCGCTGAATACCCAGGTGTTGGGCATCAATGATCTGGTCGCCCATGGCAAGGAACGGGTGGAAAGCGGGATCATCGCCTATGACGCCCTGCAAACCATCCGTGCCGCCAGGGGTGCGGAGAATGTCGCCCCCGAGGTGAAGGCGGCGTTCGAAAGCCATGGACGCGATCTGGGATACGCCTATCTGCTGAAACGCTATGTCGATGACCCGCGGCAGGCGAATGAACAACAGATTGACAAGGCGGCCTGGGATCTGGTGCCGCAGGTGGCGCCCTTGTTCTGGTCCTTCCGCATCATGGTGGGGCTTGGCTTCTTCTTCATTGCGCTGATGGCTGCCTTCTTCTGGCAATCGGCGACGGGAAGGCTGGGGGAGCCGCGCTGGCTGCTGAAACTGGCCGTGCTGGCCATCCCGCTGCCCTGGATCGCGGCGGAACTGGGCTGGGTGGTGGCGGAGTTTGGACGCCAGCCCTGGATCATCGAAGGTGTGCTGCCGACGGCCATGGCGGTGTCCAGCCTGTCGGTCACCGACCTGCTGATCACCATCGCCGGCTTCACCCTGTTCTACAGCGTGCTGTTCGTTGTGGAGGTGAGTTTGATGGTTCGCGCCATCCGCAAGGGGCCGGAGCCAGATGATCATCCTGCCCCAGCCCCCTATTCCACTTTGCAAGCGGCGGAGTGACGATCATGATCCTGCATGAACTTCTGGATTATACGACGCTGCGCCTGATCTGGTGGGTGCTGCTGGGTGTGCTCCTGATCGGGTTCGCCGCGACGGACGGGTTCGACATGGGCACGGCCATCCTGCTGCCCTTCATCGGCAAGGATGATGTCGAACGCCGCACCATCATCAATGCCGTCGGCCCGGTATGGGAGGGCAATCAGGTCTGGTTCATCCTGGGTGGTGGCGCCATCTTCGCTGCCTGGCCGCCGCTTTATGCCGTGTCCTTCTCCGGCTTCTATCTGGCCATGTTCGTGGTGCTGGCGGCCCTGATCCTGCGGCCGGTGGCGTTCAAGTACCGGTCGAAGCGGGATGATGTCCGCTGGCGCGCGGCCTGGGACTGGGCACTGTTCATTGGCGGGTTCGTGCCTGTGCTGATCTTCGGCGTGGCGGTGGGCAATGTACTGCAGGGGGTGCCGTTCCGCCTGGATGGCGATTTGCGCGCCTTCTACGAAGGCTCGTTCTTCGGCCTGCTGAACCCGTTCGCCCTGCTCTGCGGTCTGCTGTCGGTGGCGATGCTGATCACGCACGGGGCCGCCTGGGTGACGCTGAAGACAGCTGGCGCCGTGGCGGAACGGGCGCGGGGCGTGGGGCTGGTGACGGCCCTGCTGACGCCCGCCCTGTTCGCGTTGGCCGGGGTGGCGCTGTATCTCTGGGTCGATGGCTACCACATCACCAGTGCGGTGGTGACGGACGGCCCGTCCAACCCGCTGCTAAAGCAGGTGGCGGCGGCGCCGGCGCTGTGGTTCAGCAATTACGGGACCTACCCATTCCTGTTGATCGCCCCAGTGCTGGGGTTGGTGGGGCCGCTGCTGGTCTGGGCCGGGCTGAAGGTACGGGCGGAAGGGGCGACGCTGATCATTTCCGGCCTGTCGCTTTTGGGGATCATCGCGACCGTCGGTGTCTCGATGTTCCCCTTCATCCTGCCCAGTTCCATTGATCCGGTCAGCAGCCTGACGGTCTGGGACAGTTCATCCTCGCACCAGACCTTGTTCATTATGCTGGTCGTGACTTGCATCTTCCTGCCGCTCGTCCTGGCCTACACGGCCTGGGCCTATCGCATCCTGTGGGGCAAGGTCGATGCAGGAGCCATCCGTGCCGGCCAGGGCCACCATTACTGAGGAAAAGGAGACCGTATCATGTGGTATTTCGCCTGGATGCTGGGCCTGCCCCTGGCCGCCGCCTTCGCCGTCTTGAACGCCATGTGGTTCGAGATGCGCGAAGACGCCAAGGAGCAGGGGCGGCGCTGATATCGGTGTGCCGGTGTGGAGCAGCGCCATGAACGTTGCCTCACACCGGCATGCGCCGCTGGTGCCAGACACGATTCGTGACGGTATTGGAGACGGCGGTATCGTGTTCAAAATGAGTAGATGGAGTCTCAGACCCAGAAACAACAAATGGCGACCCAAAGGCCGCCACGTTATTTGTTCCGATCAATATATGATCAGTAACAAAATACAACTATGTGATTTTCTGAAAGTTCGAAGTGGTGCCCAGGGACGGAATCGAACCGCCGACACGGGGATTTTCAATCCCCTGCTCTACCGACTGAGCTACCTGGGCAAACCGTACTTCGTAACCACCGAGGCGTTTGTTTGTCACCGCCGCCCGGTGTGGTGCGCCTTATAGACAAGGCATCCGGGGCTGTAAAGCATTGAATTGCGCATCTGCGAAATTTTTTCAGCGACCTTCATCTTCCTCCGGCGCCTCGTCCACGGGCACGCGGTAGACCTCGCCCAGCCAGCGGTTCAAGTCCACGTCGGCGCAGCGCTTGGAACAGAAGGGGCGGAAATCCAACACCGGGGCGCGGCCACAAATGGGGCATCCAGCGGCCTTCTTCGGCTTGCGCAGGGCGGACAGGTCGATGGGATCATCACTCATGGGTGGCTTCCTTACAGCAGCAGATCGGCCAGCGGCGGGCCACGGCGGGCGCGGGTGACCTCCACCAGGCCCAGGCGCGACATGCCATAGACATGGGTGGCGACCGGGTCGTCCGCCACCGCCGAGGACAGGCGCTGTATCACCGCCTCCCGGTCCCCGACGCGCGCCATGTTCACGAAATCCACCACCACGATGCCGCCGACATTGCGCAGGCGCAGCTGCCGCGCGATCTCCATGCAGGCATCCAGGTTGGTGGCCAGGGGGTTGCCGCGTTCGCCGCCATTGACGTCGATGACGGTCAGCGCCTCCGTCCGGTCGATGACCAGCGACCCGCCCTGTCCCAGATCGACACGGCGGTCGGTCAGGGCTGCGATGGCGCTATCGGCATCGCCCTGATCGAACAGGGGGCGGGGGGCCTTGTGCGGGACGATCAGGGGCAGCAGGTCGGGTGCCAGGGCCATGGCAGTGCTTTTTACCGCCGCCAGCATCTCCGACCCCTCCACCACGATTTCCACCAGCCCGTCGCGTGGCAACTCCACCAGCGCGCGCCGGATAGCATCTGGCGGGGGCAGCAGGGTGGCGGGGCTGGTGCCGCCAGCGGCGCGTTGGACCTTGTAGGCGTCGGCCAGCAGCGCTTCCGCCTCCCCCAGCACGAGGGCGGGGTCGGTCGGCAAAGCCTCTGCCCGCACGATCCAGCCGCCCTGGTTGGGCAGGGTGGATGTCAGGCGCTGACGCAGGGCCTGAACCTCGGGCCCCTTGCCCAGGCGTTTGGAGATGTGGATGCCGTCGCCCAGCGGGGTATGGACCAGGAAGCGACCGGGGAAGGACAGGTCCATGGTCAGTACCGCCCCCTTGCCGTCATGGGCGTCGGCCTTCACTTGGGCGGCCACCATCTGGCCGGTGCGCAGCAACTGTCCAATGCGGGCATCGCGGCGACCGGGGCGCACATCGGCAGCGGAAAGGAAACCGGGGGTGCTGTCGCCAAATTCCAAGAAGGCGGCGTCCAGCCCGGCCACGACGCGCCCGATGCGGCCCAGCACGATGGCCCCCAGCCAAGCCGGGCGCTCGACATGATCAATGGCAAGATCGGTCAGGATGCCGTCGGACAGCATGGCGCAGCGCCGCAAGGGCCCGCGCTGGTCGATCAGCAGCCGGCGGCGCATTAGCCCCGTGATGTGGCTTGGGCGGCGGCCAGCGCCAGCGCATCGATCCCGGCGGCGCGCAAGCACCCCGCCACCTCCGTCAGCGGCAGGCCGACGACATTGCTGTAACTGCCGGAAAGCTGCCGCACGAACAGGCTGGCCAGCCCCTGGATGGCATAGCCGCCCGCCTTGCCCTTCCAGTCGCCGGTGGACAGATACTGGTCGATCTCATCACGTGACAGAGTGCGGAAGATCACCTGACTTTCGACCACCCGGCTCCACAGCTTGCCATCCGTGCCAACCAGGGCGACACCGGTATAGACGCGGTGGCGGCGGCCTTGCAGCAGGTTGAGGCAGCGGCGTGCCGTGTCCGCATCATCCGCCTTGGGCAGAATGCGACGGCCCAGTCCCACCACCGTATCGGCGGCCAGCACGATGGCGCCGGCATGGCGCGCGGCCACCATTCCCGCCTTTTCCCGCGACAGGCGCTGGGCATGGGGGGAGGGGAGTTCGTCGGGAAATGGGGATTCGTCAATATCCGCCGGATCAATGGCATCCGGCACCAGCCCGATCTGGGCCAGCAGTTCCCGCCGCCGGGGTGACCCGGAGGCAAGGATCAGGCGCGGACGGTCAATGCCGGGTTGGTCGGGCGTCGCCGCCGCGCGCGCGTTCATCGTCAAATCCTGCCGCTCACTTGAAGCGGAAGGTGATCCGACCCTTGGTCAGGTCGTAGGGGGTCATTTCGACGTTGACGCGGTCACCCGCCAGCACGCGGATGCGGTTCTTGCGCATCTTGCCAGACGTGTGGGCCAGCACTTCATGTTCGTTATCGAGCTTCACGCGAAACATCGCGTTGGGCAGCAGTTCGGTCACCGTGCCAGAAAACTCGATCAGATCTTCCTTGGCCATGTTTTCCTGATTTCGGGATGGTAAAACGCGCACATAGGTGAGCGTCACAGCCGCGCGGGTCAAGTGTTTTCAGCGCAAAGCATGGGCGTTTCACACGCTGGGCAGGGTAGGGGAACTGTGTCCCCGCCTCACTCCACCCCGAACCGTACTTTCATGCGGCGTAGCAGCGTATCACGCACCTGCCGATAAGCATCGAGTCGCGCCTCGCGGCTGCCTTCCACCAGGGTGGGATCGAAGGTGTTCCAGAATTCAACGTCGCAGGCGGTGGTACGGGTCATCTCCACGGCCCGGTGCTGCGCCTCCGGCGAGAGCGAGATGACGAGGTCGAAACTGTCATCCTCCAACTGGTCGAAGGTTTTGCAGCGATGGCGCGACATGTCGATGCCCAGTTCGGCCATCACGGTGGTCACGAACGGGTCGGGTTCCCCCTCGCGCACCCCGGCACTGTCGACATAGACCTGCCGTCCCATCAGATGCTTCAACAGCCCTTCGGCCATGGGCGAACGGATGGCGTTGTAGGTGCAGGCGAACAGGACGGAGGAGATTCGGGTCGGGCTGATTTCGGCCATCGACGCGGCACTCAGTTCCGGATATGCAGCACGCAGATGAGCGTGAACAGACGCCGGGCCGTGTTCAGGTCCATTTCGGCCTTGCCGGCCAGCCGCTCCCGCAGCAGTTCCGATCCTTCATTGTGCAGGCCGCGACGCCCCATATCGATGGCTTCGATCTGGGACGGGGACGCCGTCTTGATGGCTTTGTAATAGCTGTCGCAGATCATGAAATAGTCGCGCACGATGGTGCGGAACGGCGTCAGCGGCAGGGTCAGCCGGTTCAGCGGGTTGTCATCCGCCTTGCGGACATCAAAGATCAGCCGGTTGTCTTCCGCCGACAGGAACAGGCGGAACGGCCCTTCGTCCGGTGTCTCCACCAGCGCGAAGCGGTTCTCATCCATCAGGTCGAACAGGGCGACGGCGCGTTCATGCTCCACCTCCATGTTGCGGCGGATGACATTCTTCTCCACCAGTTCCACATGGACGATGCGGTGGTGCGGCGCGTTCATCATCCCTCCCCGGTGGTTGTCTTCATTGATTCTTAACCTGCCTGCCCAGCCCCCCGCTTGGCAAGCCGGAACACATCAGCCCAACCGGATCGCCACGGACAGGGCGTGCGCGCCCAGCCCTTCGGAATTGGCCAGCGACACCGCCGCCGGGCCGATCCTTGCCAAGCTTTCCGGGGTGCAGCCAACCAGGGTGGTGCGCTTCATGAAGTCCAGGACGTTCAGGCCGCTGGAAAAACGGGCCGACCGGGCCGTGGGCAGCACATGGTTGGGGCCAGCCACGTAATCACCGATGGCTTCCGGCGTATGGCGGCCCAGGAAGATAGCGCCGGCATTGCGGATTTTCGCGGCCAGGGCGTCAGGATCGGCCACGGCCAGTTCCAGATGTTCGGGCGCCAGACGGTCCACCAGCGGCACCGTATCATCCAGGCTGTCCACTAGGATGATGGCACCATGGTCACGCCAGGAGGTGCCGGCGATTTCCGCGCGGGGCAGGGTGGACAGATGCGCATCCACCGCCGCCGATACGGCATCTGCAAAGGCCGCGTCGTCGGTGATCAGGATGCTTTGCGCGCTGGTATCATGTTCGGCCTGCGACAGCAGGTCGGCGGCGATCCAGGCCGGGTCATTCTGACCATCGGCAACCACCAGGATTTCCGACGGGCCGGCGATCATGTCGATGCCGACAGTACCGAAAACCTGGCGCTTGGCGGCGGCGACAAAGGCATTGCCGGGGCCGGTAATCTTGTCCACCTGCTTGATCGTAGCGGTACCGAAGGCCAGTGCGCCAACGGCCTGCGCCCCACCGATGCGGTAGATCTCCGTCACGCCGGCCAACTGCGCGGCGGCCAGGACCAGCGGGTTGATCACACCATCGGGCGTGGGCACCACCATGGCGATGCGCGGCACACCCGCCACCTTGGCTGGGATGGCATTCATCAGGACCGAGGAGGGGTAAGAGGCCAAACCGCCCGGCACATACAGACCCACGGCCCCTACCGGTGTCCAGCGGGCACCCAGCCGCACCCCGGCGGGATCGGTGAAGAAGGAAGACTCGATGGGCTGCGTGCGGTGGAACGCTTCAATCCGCGCAGCGGCCAGCTTCAGCGCGTCCAGCGTTTCGGCGTCGCACTGCGCCACCGCCGCCGCGATCTCCTCACCCGTGAAGGCCATGGCCTCGGCGGTGATGTCCAGACGGTCCCAGCGTTTTGTATAGTCCAGCACGGCGGCATCGCCCCGCGCCTTCACATCGTTCAGGATGGCGGTGACAGCATTGTTCAGGTCTTCCTGAACCTCGCGCTTGGCACCCAGCAGGTCCTGAAAGCGGCTCTCGAAATCGGCGTCGCGGGTGGAGAATTTAACCGGCATTGCCGATGGCCTCCTGAAAACGGTCGATCCAGCCCTGGATTTCGCCATGGCGCGTCTTGAAGGCGGCGCGGTTCACAACAAGGCGGGAGGAGATGTCGGCAATATGCTCAATCTCCGCCAGCCCATTGGCCTTCAAGGTGGTGCCGGTGGACACAAGGTCGACGATGCGTGAGCACAGGCCCAGATTAGGCGCCAGTTCCATGGCGCCGTTCAGCTTGATGCATTCGGCCTGCACGCCGCGCGCCGCAAAATGCCGGCGGGTGATTTCCGGATATTTGGTGGCCACTCGCACATGGGACCAGCGCGACGGATCGTCACTGTTGGACAGGTCCACCGGTTCGGCCACGGCGATCCGGCACTTGCCGATGCCCAGGTCCAGCGGCGTGTAAATCTCCGGATAGTCGAATTCCATCAGCACGTCGCTGCCGCAGACGCCCAGATGGGCGGCGCCAAAGGCCACGAAGGTGGCGACATCGAAGCTGCGCACACGGATGATCTTCACATGCGAAAGATTCGTATCGAACTTCAGGGCGCGGGATTTCGGATTGTCGAAATCGGCTTCCGGCTCGATGCCGACATGATGCAGCAACGGCCTCACCTCATCCAGAATCCGACCCTTGGGAAGGGCCAGTACCAGCAGGTCATTGGCGGCGGGCGACATCATGTCCTGGACGCTCCAGGTGGGTTGCATAGGGCTGCTTAAATGGCACGCCCGTGCCGACCCGTCCACCCGCCGCAGCGAAGGGCGGGGTTGCGTGAAACTTCAATCAAGCGGCAGGGACAGGCCGGACTTGACCGGCGACAGGGCGAAAATGGTGGAAAATTTCTGGATTAAGGCATTGTCCATCAGGATACGGCGCGTGAACGCGTCGTAATTCGCCATGTCGCGGGCGGTCACCACCGCCACGAAATCCGCGTCGCCCGCCGTGTACCAGCATTGCTGAACCTCCGGTGCTGACCGCAGCTGGCGCCCCATATCATCCACCACCGCCGACCCGCCGCGCGCCAGCGTGATGGAAACGATGGCCGTCAGGGGGCGGCCCACCCTGGCAGGCGACAGGACCAGGGATTCTGCCTGGATTACACCATCGGCGCGAAGGCGTTTCAGCCGCCGCTGTACTGCCGTGGGGGACAGTCCCACCCGTTCCGCGACAGCGTCGGATTTCAGGCGCGCATCATCCTGCATCAGGGCCAGAATGGCGCGGTCGAAGGGGTCAAGCTCGCTCATGGGTGCAGGATAACGGCGCTGCCACCGGGGGCCAAGGCCGCAACGCGGCGGCAAGCGCCAGCAAAAAGCGGCAAGGCGGCGTTACTTATCATATAATATCCCGACCATCGTAGCTTCTGGCCCTTCGGAGACAGCATGTCCGACGCCGATTTCATCATCCATGACCCGGTCCGCGCCCGCGCCGTGATCCGCCGTTCCGCCAAGGTAGAGAAACTGTATGGCGATTGCCGCTGGGCCGAGGGGCCGGCCTATTTCCCGGCGCATCGCACCCTGATCTGGTCGGACATTCCCAATGAACGCATGCTGCGCTTTGACGAGGAGACGGGGGCGGTGGCGGAGTTCCGACGTCCGTCGGGCTTTTCCAACGGCAATACCGTGGACCGGCAGGGGCGTCTGGTTACCTGCGAACATGGCGGGCGGCGCGTGGTGCGCACCGAACATGACGGCAGCATCACCGTGCTGGCCGACCGTTGGAATGGCAAGCGCCTGAACAGCCCCAATGATGTGGTGGTGAAATCCGACGGCTCCATCTGGTTCACCGACCCGACCTATGGAATCGACAGCGATTATGAAGGGTACAAGGCGGTCAGCGAGATCGGGGCTAGCAATGTCTATCGCATCGACCCCGGCACGGGGGCCGTGGATGTGGTGGCCGATGATTTCGTGAAGCCCAATGGCCTCTGCTTTTCTCCTGACGAAAAGACCCTTTACATTGTGGATACCGGCCGCACGCACCAGCCCGATGGCCCCTGTCATGTGCGTGCCTTCCGGGTGAGTGATGATGGCCGCCTGTCGGGTGGGGAGGTGTTCGCCACGTCCGAACAGGCGGGGTTCGACGGGTTGCGCTGTGACGAGCTGGGCCATCTCTGGATGGCGGAGGATGACGGCGTGCATTGCTACCACCCCGATGGCAGCCTGATCGCCCGCGTTCTGGTCCCGGAATGGGTGGCGAATGTGGAGTTCGGGGGCGCGCGCGGCAACCGTCTCTATATATGTGCGACCGGCGGTCTTTATGCGGTCATGCTGGCGGTACGGGGGGCGAAGCGCCTCTGATCACACTGTAATGGTGTCGCTTCAACCCTCTATGGCGTCCAACCCCCTTGCCCTTTGCCCCGAATCCGGCCATGAAAAGCCCTTAGTCTTTCCGTTATCACAGAGTGCAGAGACGATGGCTTACCGGATTCAGGGCGAAACGGGTGAATGGGAAGTGGTGATCGGGCTGGAGGTCCATGCCCAGGTCATTTCCAATGCTAAGCTGTTCAGCGGGGCCGCCACGGCCTTCGGCGCGGCCCCCAACAGCCAAGTCAGCTTCGTCGATGCCGGCTTCCCCGGCATGCTGCCCGTGATCAACGAATTCTGCGTGCAGCAGGCCATCAAGACCGGCCTGGGGTTGAAGGCGCAGATCAACCTGCGCAGCGTCTTCGACCGCAAGAATTATTTCTACGCCGATCTGCCGTCGGGATATCAGATCAGCCAGTTCAAGCAGCCCATCGTGGGCGAGGGCACGATCATCCTCGATCTGGCCGATGGCGTGACGCGGGAGATCGGGATCGAACGGCTGCATCTGGAAATGGATGCCGGCAAGTCGATGCACGACCAGCATCCGTCCAAGACCTATGTCGATCTGAACCGGGCCGGCGTGGCCCTGATGGAAATCGTGTCGAAGCCCGACATGCGCAGCCCGGAAGAGGCGGTGGCCTATGTGCGCAAGCTGCGCACCATCGTCCGCTATCTGGGCACCTGCGACGGCAACATGGATGAAGGCTCCATGCGGTGCGACATCAACGTGTCGGTGCGCAAGCCGGGCGGTCCGCTGGGCACGCGGACGGAGACGAAGAACGTCAATTCCATGCGCTTCATGCATGCGGTGATCGAGTATGAGGCCCAGCGCCAGATCGAACTGATCGAGGAAGGTGGGGCGGTCGTGCAGGAAACCCGCCTGTGGGACACGGCCAAGGGCGTCACCCGCTCCATGCGCAGCAAGGAAGAGGCGCATGATTACCGCTACTTCCCCGATCCCGACCTGCTGCCGCTGGTGATCGAACAGGAACTGGTAGACCAGATCAAGGCCAGCCTGCCGGAACTGCCCGACGACAAGAAGACCCGCTTCATGGAGCAGTACAAGCTGCCCCCCTATGATGCCGGTGTTCTGGTCGCTGAAAAGGCCCGTGGCGATTTCTATGAGGAAGTAGCCAAGGGCCGCGACCCCAAGGTTGCCGCCAACTTTGTCATCGGCGACCTGCTGGGCGCCTTGAACAAGACCGGCAAGGACATCACCGAATCGCCGATCTCCGCCGCCGACCTGGGCGGTCTGATCGACCTGATCGCCGACAACACCATCTCCGGCCGTCTGGCCAAGGATGTGTTCGCGCTGATGCTGGAAACGGGCAAGTCCGCCGCCATCATCGTGGATGAAAAGGGCCTGCGTCAGGTCACCGATACTGGCGCCATCGACGCCGTCATCGCCCAGGTGATGGAGGCCAACCCCGACAAGGTGGCCGAATACCGGTCCGGCAAGGACAAGCTTTTCGGCTTCTTCGTGGGGCAGGTGATGAAGGCCAGCCAGGGCAAGGCCAACCCGGCCATGGTCAATGACCTGCTGGCGGTCAAGCTGAAGGGCTGAGGCGGGGCCATATCTGCCCGTGAAGGGGCCGCCGGGGTGATCCGGCGGCCCTTTTTATGACTTATCCGCGCCCTCCTGCCGCCACCGGGCCGCCAGCCAGGTGCACAGGATCAGCTGGATCTGATGGAACAGCATCAGCGGCAGGATGATCAGGCCCACCTGCGCCACGGGGAACAGCACGCTGGCCATAGGCACGCCCGACACCAGGCTTTTCTTTGATCCGCAGAATAGCAGCACGATCCGGTCGGCCCGGTTGAAGCCCAGCCAGCGGCCAGCCAGGGCCGTGATGCCCATGACCAGTGCCAGCAGAACGATGCTGGCCGCGGCGATGGCGATCAGGTCGGATGCCGCCACTTTGTGCCAGAGCCCCTCCACCACCGCCGCGCTGAAGGCGGAATAGACCACCAGCAGGATCGACCCGCGGTCGGTATAGGAAATACTGTTGCGGTATTTCTGCACGAACCGCCCGATCAGGGGCCGGGCCAGATGGCCGGCGACAAAGGGCACCAGCAATTGCAGGATGATCGCTTCCAGTGCGGCCAGCGAGATGCCCGCCTGTCCCCCCGCATTCATCAGCAGTCCGACCAGCAGCGGCGTGATGAAAATACCCAGCAGGTTGGAGGCCGAGGCCGAGCAGATGGCCGCCGGCACATTGCCGCCCGCGATGGAGACGAAGGCGATGGAGCTTTGCACCGTGGAGGGCAGGAGACAGAGATAGAGAATGCCGGTGGCGATGACGGGCGGCAGGATGGAGGCGGGCAGCAGCCCCGCGGCCAGACCCAGCAGTGGAAACAGTACAAAGGTGCTGGCCAGGACCGACAGATGCAGCCGCCAATGGCCCATACCGGCCAGGATGGCCTCGCGCGACAGCTTGGCCCCGTGGAAGAAGAAAAGCAGGGCGATGGCAATATCGGCGACGATATCCACGATGCCCGCGACCTGCCCCTGCGCCGGGAACAGCGCCGCCAGACCGACAGTGGCCAGCAGCGCCAGCAGAAACGGATCAATCACGGCCTCAAGGAAACGCTTCATGCAAAGTCATCCATCGCCAAGCTCAGGGGCGGGGACCACCCGCGAAGACGACAGTATGCATGCCAACAATACAAACCGGGTTCCCCCGTTTCCGCCGGGGAGGTTTGTGTGCCGTGCAAAAGAAAAGCGCCGGAACCTGAGTTCCGGCGCTTTATCCTCTGCACCTAATCCGGCTGGGGTCAGCTGGCGGCGTCGCCCGTCACCAGCTTGGCGATCTGCTTGGCCCAGCGGCGGGTGAACCGGTCCGCGTCGCCATAGATCGTGTAGCTGTTGATATTGTCCGGGAAGGGCAGGCCCATGTCGGCATCGGCAATGACCGCCACCACCTGACCCGTCTGGCTGTCCGTCAGGGTCGCCTGAAAGGCGGCGCGGCCAACGGAATAGACGCGGTCAACGGTGCCGCCGCCACGTGCCTTCTCGGCATGGAAGGAGCGGTTGGGGACATAGTCGGTGAAGGTGATGGCCAGCTTCAGGACACCCGGTCCCGCTTCCTTCACCATGGCCGGCCCGAACGCCTCCTCCAACTGCTTGGTCATATACTCGAACGCGTGGTCACGCTCGCGCACCGACAGCAGCACTTCGTCAAAGCGGCGCTCGATGGCGGTGTCCATGGGGGCCAGCATCACCTTGCCGTAGGAGGCGAGGTTGACGCCGGGCTTCACAAAGACCTTGTCCAGGTTGGCATGGTCCTGTTCGGTCAGCCCCTCGGTCACCAGCTTGGGCGCCTTCTTGGACGGGATACCGTCCCAGGCGCTTTCGGCGGCACCGGCGGCACCGGCGGCTAGAACCATAAGGGACAGACCCAGCATGCCGGCCAAAAGGCCAGCCTTGAAACCGGTACCGTGGCTGCGAATCACATTGCTGTCGGTCATGGCGATGGGCTTTTCATGTCCGAACATGGTGTCGAACTCCATTCATAGGGCGCGGGTGGGAACCCGTGCGGTACCGCATTCGTGCGGCGGATAACCGGGCCGCCCCCGTCCCGATATGTCCCACGCATCACTGCCGGGATCACTTTTTAAGAATGGGGTGTTGCAGCGCCGTTGACAAGCCCGCTTCATGCCACTAAACACCCCTCTCACCGACGCAGCCCCGGTTCAACCGGCTGGTTGCAGACGGTGCGGAGGGGTGGCCGAGCGGCTGAAGGCAACGGTTTGCTAAACCGTCGTACCGGGAAACTGGTACCGTGGGTTCGAATCCCATCCCCTCCGCCACTTTCCCATAAAATATGTGGAATGTTCGGCGTACGCCAAGGGCGGTGCCGATTTTGTTGCCCGCCGGAATGGCGCGGGTTCAACCAATATCCGATGCGGATGATGCGGTGATCCAGGCAGACCGCGTGACCACCAGCAATGACATTGGCCGTCGGCGCCTGTGGGCGGTTTCCGGTGCGGTGTGGCTGTGTGTCGCGCTGATCAGCATGGTGCAGGGCCAGGTTTTTGCCGCCTATGCGGGCCGGGCACAGGCCTGGTGGCCCGCTTTCCATTATACGGTTGCGATCTTTTCCGTCTGGGCGCTGTTGACCCCTGCCGTGCTGCATGCGGCCCGCAGAGTGGAAGAGCGGCGGTTGGGCCGGGGTGCGGCCTTGTCCTTATGGCTGGCGGGATATCCGCTGACCGTCATGGCGCATCTGACCCTGTTCGTTCTGCTGTTCTGGCCGATTTATGGCGGGCAGAGCCCGTCTTTATTGGCCATGGCGAAGGCGGTGTTTCTGGCCAACCTGGACAAGTCGGCCTTTGCCTATATCGCCCTGATCGCGCTTGCCCGCCTGCGCCGGCAATGGACGCCGCCGGGTGAAGTGCCTGCGCCGCCGTTGCTGGCTACCACCGCGCCTGCCGGTGAAGACGGCCTCTGGGTGCGTGTGGCGGGCGGACAGCAGCGCGTGCCGTTCCAGGATATCGACTGGATTGCGGCGGCGGGTGACTATGCCGAAATCCATGCCGGTGAGCGCACCCTGCTGATCGACCGTAGTCTGGCGTCGCTGACCGATGAATTGCCGGCTGCCGCCTTTGTTCGGGTGCATCGCGGGGCCATCGTGCGGCTGGACCGGGTGCGGGAGGTCCGCAGCCTGGGGCGGGGGGATGCCAGCCTGATTCTGCATAATGGCGAAACGCTGCGCCTCAGCCGCCGGTATCGCGAGGGCTTCAAGGCCCTTCTGCCGGTCTGATCCCGGTTACCGACCGGACGGTCCCGCTTGCCGATCCGGGCTGGAAATGGGGCGGTGGGGCATCAACCCTGGCCCCGTTCACAGTCAATGACGGGCTCCACCATGATCTGCCGATTGCGCTCCCTGCTGCTGGCCTTGCCGTTTTTGCTGGCCCTGCCGGCCATGGCCGATAAACCCCTGCCGGATGATCCGGTTCTGATTGTCGGCGCGCTGCATCATCTTCACGAACGGGAACCGGCCTTCGGTTATGACCGGCTGCGGGCATCCATCTTTGCCTTCAAGCCGGATGTCCTGGTGCTGGAGGTGCGGCCCGATGAACTGGCCGAACGCAAGGCGACGCCGGGCCGGCCTGAATATCCGGCGGTAATCTGGCCGCTTCTGTCCGAGTTGCGGATCGACGCCGTCGCCATGGAACCCGGCGGGGAATTGTTCAAGGAAATCGCCGGCGCGGCGGGTGCGGCCTTTGACGTGTTGAAGGCGCGTGATCCGCAGGCGGCGGTAGCCCTGTCGCGCCTGGATGATGCCATGGAGGATGTCCTGCTGGCCTATTGGCAGACGCCGGGACAGGCACAGGATGAACAGACCGCCGCCGTGGCCGCCGGTGCCCAGGCCGCACAATTCGCCCTGGCCGGTCCCGCATTTGCCGCAGCGCAGGCGCGGTGGGACAGTCATATGGGCGGTCAGGTGATCCGCACCGTCCGGTCCCATCCCGGCAAGCGGGTGATGGTCATCGCCAGTTACAAGAACCGCGCAGTGCTGGAGCGCATGGTACGGCAGGCGGTGAAGGGTCGGGTGGTCGATACGGCCCCCTGGTTTGCGAAGACCGCCAATTGACCACCCCAATCCCTGAAAGCATGGATCAGCAAATGACGACAAAGCATTGGTATAATGGCAGCTGTCACTGCGGCACTGTCCGGTTCCGGGTCCATCTGGACACCCATTTCGGCACCAGCAAATGCAACTGCACCTTCTGCTGGAAGCAGCGGAACTGGAATGTATGCGGGTTGAAGCCAGAAGATTTTGAACTGCTGGCCGGTGCTGATCTCATGTCCACCTACGCCCGCAAGACCGAGACGTTTGAGCTTTCCCACAGGTTCTGCGCCAAATGTGGAACGCACACCCATGGCGATGGCTATCTGGAGGAAATGGGGGGTGCCATGGTGTCGGTACGGGTGGCGGCACTGGATGATCTCAACATTGAGGATCTGGTCTCTGCCCCCATTTACTATTGTGATGGTAGGCGGGATAATTGGTGGAACCCGCCAGAGGAGATACGTCACCTTTGATCGGGCGACGCTGGGTAAGGCGATTGCGAGGCAGGGCCGGGTGGGTTATGTTCCCGCCCGGTCGGCAGTTCACCCAGGCGTCGCCGGTCCCATTTGGGACATGCTAAACCTGCCATCGCAAACAGTTCTTCGCGATCAATCCTGCCCTTCCTCCATCGACCGACTGCTTTTCCTGAAAAAGCCGTGCCAGGTCGGAAGCCGGCGACCACCGACATCCATCAAGGATCGGCACGACAGACGGGGAACAGCCATGTCCATGTCGATTGCTGAAGCAACGGCCGCCACACCGCGCGGCCTTATCCATTATGCCGATGCCGGGGAAGGCCCGGCGGTTCTGTCCCTGCACGGGGCCATGGGCGGGACGGACCAAGGGATGATCCTGGCCCGTGTCACCGGGGCCGATGCTGGGCGCATCATCGCGCCGGCCCGTCCGGGTTATCCCGGCACACCGCTGTCATCCGGCGTCACGCCGGAGGCGCAGGCCGACCTTTATGCTGCCTTGCTGGACCATCTGGGTCTGGACCGGGTTGCCGTGATCGCGGTGTCGGGCGGGGGTGCATCGGCCCTGATGTTTGCGCTCCGCCATCCCGGACGCTGCCGGGGGCTGGTGCTGGTTTCCACTTGCGCGGGACCGGAGCCGATGCCGATCCCTGGCGGCTTCCGCCTTTTCGGGCTGCTGGCCCGCTGGCCCGCCTTTGCGGGGTGGATGAAGGGCCGGGCGCTTCGCAATCCCGACCGGATTTCCAGCCGGTCCATCCCCGACCTTAAACATCAAGGCGCCTTGCGGACCGATCCGGTCGCCATGCCGCTTTATCGCGACCTGCGCGTCGGCATGTTTGACCGGTTGGCGGAGCGTTTGCCGGGGACGGAGAATGATATCCGTACGACCCGAAGTCAGTCTTTCGCGCTGGAGGAGATCGGTGTGCCCACGCTGGTGGTGCATGGCACGCATGATCCCCTTCTACCTTATGAAAGACATGGAGCGGAATTGGCCCGCCGTATCAAGCGAGCGGAAATGCTGACGGTGTGTGAAGGCGGCCATGCGGCCATCTTCACACACCGAGCATTGATTGCCCCGCGTGTGGCAGGGTTCCTGGCGGCATTGTAAGGATCAAGGCCGGTGGCGGTTTATGCCGCCGCCGGCTGCGCCTTCCGGCCCATGGTCAGGCAAATCAGGGCTGCGAACAGGCACAGCACGCCCGCCACGTAGAAGGCCGGCATGTAGCTGGCCAGATAGGTACGGGAGAACCCGCCGCCGAACGCGGCGCAGGCGGCACCCAACTGATGGCCGGCGAAGACCCAGCCGAAGACAAGGTTCGCCTTCTCCCGCCCGAACCGTTCTGCCGTCAGCTTTACCGTCGGCGGCACCGTCGCCACCCAATCGAGGCCATAGAAGACAGCAAACAGCGACAGGCCGTAGAAGGTGAAGTCCGAGAAGGGCAGGTACAGCAGCGACAGGCCGCGCAGCCCGTAATACCAGAACAGCAGCCAGCGATTGTCATAGCGGTCGGACAGCCAGCCCGACGCCACGGTGCCGATGAAATCGAAAATACCGATCACGGCCAGCATGCCCGCGGCCTTCACCGCCGGCATGCCGAAATCCACGCACATCGGCACCAGATGCGTCTGGATCAGGCCATTGGTGCTGGCCCCGCAGACGAAGAAGGTGGCGAACAGCACCCAGAAGACCTTGGTCTTCGCCGCCATGCGCAGCGTATCGATGGCAGCAAACGCCACCGATCCGGCGGGCGGCGGTGGGGCGGGGTCCGGCGCGCCCGGCGCTTCGCCATAGGCACGCAGGCCCACATCGCCCGGCCGGTCACGCATCAGCAGCAGGACGCCGGTGGCGGCCACCGCCAGCATGGCGCAGATCACCGACAGGGCGGTGCGCCACCCAATCTCCTCCGCCAGCCAGGCGGTCATGGGGATGAAGACCAACTGCCCCGTGGCCGAACTGGCTGTCAGCAGGCCGATAACCAGTCCGCGCCGTGCCGTGAACCAGCGGGTGGCGATGGTGGCACCCAGCACCAGGGCCGTCATGCCGGTGCCCAGCCCGACCACCACGCCCCAGAGCAGGACCAGTTCCCACAGGCTGCTCATCCCCAGTGACAGGATCATGCCGCCGCCGATGATGGACAGCGAGGTCAGGGCCATGCGCCGCACCCCGAACCGGTTGATCAGCGCCGCCGCGAACGGGCCCATCAGGCCGAACAGTACCAGACGGATTGCCAGTGCCGTCGAAATCTCAGACGCGGTCCAGCCAAACTCCTTCTGCAACGGGATCATCAGTACGCCCGGTGCACCCACGGCGCCGGCGGCGGTGATGGAGGTGAGGAAGGTCGCGGCCACAACGACCCAGCCATAATGGATGTTGCGTGCGGCCAGCCGGGCCGCCAGACGATCAGACAGGAACAAGCCACACCCCCCGTCACCAGCCCTTGCGAAAGCGGCTGACAATGATGATGTTCATAATGATAAATTATTCATGATAGCTATCATCAATGCGGTCAAGCAGGATCGTTGGCATTTTTGGGGGAGGTGGGTTGTGCGTGTGTCGAAGCAGAAGGCAGCGGAGCATCGCGACGCCATCCTGTTGGCGGCCTCCCGCCTGTTCCGCGCGCGCGGCTTTGACAAGGTGGGCGTGGCGGAGGTGACGCAGGCTGCCGGCCTGACCCATGGCGGCTTCTACGGCCATTTCGCATCGAAGGAGGCGCTGGCAGCAGAGGTCTGTGACCTCAGCTTCGGCAATGCCGTGCGGCGGGTTCAGGCATCGGCCAGCCTGGAGGATTACATCGACTATTACGCGTCGACCGAACATCGCGACCGGGAGGGGCCATGCCCCATGGTGGCGCTGGGGGGCGATGTTTCACGCCTGTCGGGACCTGTCAGGGCGCATTTCTCTGCTGGCGTGGCACGTTATGTCGCCGCCATTCGCGCGCATATGCCGACCGATGATCCGTTGGCGGAGGGCAGGGCATCGGCCCTGGTTTCCCTGCTGGTCGGCAGCATGAATCTGGCCCGCGCCGTTGCCGCCACCGACCCCGCCCTGTCGGAAAACATCCTGGCGGGGGTGCGGCAGCAGGCGCGGGCATTATTGCGGGGATAATACCACCGGTCATACTTTATGACCGGTGGTGCGGCGGTGACTACCGCCGCGCCGACCATGCGGCGTAGACAAGGGCGCGGATGCGCTCGCCGGCGATTGAGCGGCACGAAATCTTGACCATCGGTCATGATTTCGTGCCGCTGGGAAAAGATCAATGGGCCAGCAGCAAGGGCAGCGTCGTCTGGTTCAGCATGGCGCGCGTCACCCCGCCCAGGATCAGTTCCCGCAGCCGTGAATGGCCATAGCCGCCCATGACCAGAAGATCGGCCCCAACGTCCGCACAGGCATCCTGGAGCTGTTGTGCCACGCTGCCGGTGCCGGACAGTTTGTGATACTGCGCCGGGACATTGTGCCAGGCCAGGTAATCGACGACGGGGGCTGCTTCCTCCGCGTCGGTGCGCATCGTATCGACACCCAGTACATGCACCGCGTCGGCACCGGTCAGCAGGGGCATGGCCAGGGCCAGGGCGCGCGCCGACTGGGTGCGGCCATTCCAGGCGATGGCGACGCGGCGACCCAGGACAACGGGCGTCTGCTCCGACGCCACCAGCAGGGGGCGCCCGCCTTCCAGCAAGGCCGCCTCCAGACCCACCAGAACCGCTGTCCGGTCCTCCTTTGCGACCGATGGGAAAACGGTGACGTCCGACAGGCGGGCGGCGGCGGCCATGACATCCTCTGTCACGCCGGCCGCTTCGGTGAAGCTGCCGCTGACGCGGTCGCTGCCGGGCGCACGCTCGCAATAGACGCCACCGGCGGCGGCCAGCGCCTTGTCCAGATGGTCGCGGGCCTTGGCGGCGTGGCTCTTGTTCTCCTGTTCCAGGGATTTCATCAGATCCTGGATCAGGGCGCCGGACAGGCCCTCGCCCACCATCGGCATCACATCGCGCGGGTCGGCGCGCAGATAGAGGGCGGCGACATTGCCCTTGGCCGGTGTCGCCAGCAGCAATGCCGACCCCAGGGCGGCGGCATCGCGCGCACCGCCGGTAACGAAACAAGTGATCTTGCGGAAAGCCATGACCGGTCCCCCTTGTGCCGTTTCGCGGGCCATTGCCGCCTGGAAACGCATCCTTGACCCAGCATCACGCCATACCCGGTGCCGGGCATTGACATGGATCACCCGGAACCGGTCCCATCATAACAGATGGTCCACAAAATTGTCGAAGAACAGGGTAGGGGGATCAGCGCGCTATGTGGCGGCGGGCAATCGCGGTGGTTTCGTCGGCATTGCCGCTGGCGGGGATCACCTCCCACCGCATGTCGCCCAGATCATAGGCGGCCTGACGGCGGACAATCGCCGTGGTGGCGTCCGACGCATCGCCGCGCCGCCGTGCCACGCGGGCCAGGGTGACGGCCTGATCGGCGACCAGCCATAGGCCGGTAAAGCCGGCACCGGCCGCCTGGGCCACGTCTTCCACCGCCTGACGCTGATCCGGGCGGGCATAGACGGCATCGCAGATGACGGCATGATGCCCGTCCAGGGCCAAACCGGCGCGCCCCGCCATCTCCGCATAGGTGCGGTCTGAATGGTCGTGGCCATAGAAACTGTCGGGCAGGGCCTGATCCTCCGCCACGCCGGCCAGGGATTTGCGCAGTGCGTCCGACCGCAGGATCACCGCCCCCGGTGCCGGCCCCAGCGTCGGGGCCAGGGCACGGGCCAGGGTGGTCTTGCCCGTGCCTGACAGGCCGCCAATGGCCAGCAACTGGGCCGGCGGCGGCGACAGCAGCCGGTTGGCCAGCGCCAAATAGGATTGTGCCTCCGCCCGCATCGCCGCCGCCTTGTCCGCATCGGCCTGCCCAGCAGCGGCGGAGGCCGTCAGATGCGCGCGGATGGCGGCGCGCACCGACATGAAAAGCGGCAGCAGCGAAAGGCCGGACAGATCGCCGGTCAGGTCCAGATAGCGGTTGAACAGGATATTAGCGTGGCTGCGCAGGCGGCGATGTTCCAGATCCATCAGCAGGAAAGCCAGATCATAGAGAACATCCGTCACCGCGATGCGGTCACCGAATTCGACACAGTCAAAGGGCACGGGCCGCCCGTCCAGCATGACGATATTGCGCAGGTGCAGATCACCATGGCAGTGGCGGATATAGCCGGCGTCCCGCCGCCGGTCGATCAGGTCGCCGCCTGTTGACAATGCCTGTCGTGTGGTGCGGTCCAGCCGGTCCACGGCCCCGGTATCAAACAGGGTTCCATGTTTGCGCATCTCGCGGATGTTGGTATGGGCCAGATCGGTCATCTCCTCGATGCCGGGCGCATTCGGCCTGGGTTCAGCACCCTCATGGAATTCCGCAATGGTGGCGGCCAGATCGCGCATGATGGCGGGCGACAGGGTGCCGTCCGCCGCCATCCGGTCCAGCAGCGCTGTCTGCGCAAAACGCTGCATGGTGACCAGATATTCCAGTACCGACGGGTCCGGCCCGCCATCGGCGGCCACCGGTGCCTGTTCAACCAGACGGATAGGGCCATTGCCATCCCGGACCAGCCCGCCAACACCCAGATAAAGCGACGGCGCCGTCCGCCGGTTCAGGGCCAGTTCTGCCTCGCACGCATCAAGGCGCTGCGACAGGGTGGCATAGTCGAAGAAAGGGTAGGTTACGGCCCGCTTCATCTTGAACGCACGGTTGCCGGCCATGAAAATGCGGGCTGCGTGCGTGTCGATGCGGTCGACCTTGTTTCCGGGTGGCAATCCATGGGTGGCGGCGTCGCTCAACAGGGCGATGGCCCGCGTCTGGGCGCCCTCTCCGACACTCTTGTCGCTGTCCGCCGGACTGCTGTGCATGCGCAACACCCTTGTCCCGATCCAACATGTAAGCGAACGACGTTACAAGTAATCTATCGCCAGAGAAGCCTGTCTCCTTTAATCTATCACTTCAATCCTGGGGGGTGATGCAGACTGATTATGTCCGCCATACCCCTTTCGGCGTTGACAGATGTAGTGAAATTACAGCACCCTGCGACGCTGCGCCGCAACAGAATGCGGCCCTTTCGCAGAAGATGGAAGCCCCCATGCCGCTGGACCCCGCCATGCCCCAAGCCGCCGCCCCGTCTGATCTGGAATTCCTGGGCACTACCACGGCCAAGGGGGCTTTGCTGTCCACTAAACAGGCGCGCTTCCCGGCACCCAAGGGCCTGGATGTACGCGCCCTGGCGGGCGATCTGATGACGCAGCTTGACCGGTTCAGCGCCGATGCCAAGCAGGACCCTTTCGCCAATCCCGTCATGCTGCTGGCCCTTGATATTTCCCGCCGCGTCGGTGCCGGTGAATTGTCGCCGGGCGCCTTGGAGCAGTTGATTCAGTATCTGTCGGCGGAGGGTTTTCTGGCCCGCGCCGCGCGTCTCTCTAATTACTTGGGCGAGGCGTCGCCCGAAGCCAATGCCAGCCGTATGGAAGAGTTGCTGGACGTCGCCGCCGCTGGCAGCGGCGGGGAGCCGCTGACGTTTGAGGCGTTCCAGAAACTGGTGGAGAAGGAGGTGTTCGGTATCGTTATTACCGCGCATCCGACCTTCAACCTGTCGGGCGCGCAGATGACGACCATGGCCTGTCTGGCCACGGGCCGCGACCAGAATGGCAAGCGCCTGTCGGCGGAGGCACGCGAAAGCCTGATCCGGCAAATGGCGACGGCGGAGCACGCGCCCGAAGACATGTCGCTGACCCGCGAACATGAACTGTCGCTGGACGCCATCGCCAATATCCAAAGCGCCATCCGCACGCTGTACCGCGCCGTCCTGCGCGTGGGCCGCAAGCATTATCCTGAGCGCTGGACCGAACTGACGCCGCGCCTGCTGACGGTGGCCAGCTGGGTTGGCTATGATCTGGATGGCCGGTCGGACATCCGCTGGTCCGATACGCTGCATAAGCGCCTGATCGTGCAGCAGCGGCAGCTGCGTTACTATCTGTCCAACCTGCGCGATATCCGCGCCGGCGCACCGTCGCTGGAGGATCTGCGCCATACGCTGGCTTTGATCGAAAGTCGTCTGGCCCTGGCCCTCAATCAGGTGACGGATGAAATCGCGGCCTTTGGCGGGTCGGAGGCGCAGGACCTGGACCATCTGCGCCGCATCGCCAAGCGTATGCATGAAGGTCTGCCGCTGCGTCTGGTCGATGCATCGGAGGCTATCGAGTTCGTCAATCGCGGCATCCGCCTGTCCGCCGCCATTGAGGGTGACAAGGCGCTGGCCACGGTGGAACAGCTGGCTGTGCTGCGCGCCGAGCTGGCGACCTTCGGCCTGGGCATGGCGCATACCCATGTCCGCCTGAACAGCACGCAGGTCCATAACGCCATCCGCAAGGCCGTGGGCCTGGACACGGCGGCGGATGATCCGCGCTACCGTCAGTCCTATTTGGCCACTCTGACCGACCTTCTGGACAAGGTGGAGCCGGTCAGCATCAATTTCGGCTCCGTCGTGGCCGAACGCACCAGCGCCAAGCGCCTGTTCATGGTCGTGGCGCAGATGCTGAAATATTCCGATGCCCGTACGCCTATCCGCTTTCTGATCGCCGAAAGTGAAAGCGCCTTCACCGTCCTGTCGGCGCTGTATTTCGCCAAGCTGTTCGGGGTGGAGGAGCGTGTCGATATCAGCCCGCTGTTCGAAACCGAAAAGGCCCTGGAAACCGGCAGCCGCATCATTGAACAGCTGCTTGAGAACCCGCATTACCGCGCCTATGTGCAAAAGCGTGGGCGTCTGTGCATCCAGACCGGCTATTCCGATGCCGGCCGCTATCTGGGCCAGACGCCGGCCAGCGCTTCGATCGAGCGTCTGCGCCTGCGCGTCATGCGGCTGTTCACGCGCCACACGCTGGAAAATGTGCAGCTGGTGATCTTTGACACGCATGGCGAAAGCATCGGTCGCGGCGGTCACCCCGCCGGCCTGCATAACCGCCTGGCCTATGTCAGCCCGCCGGCCACGCTGGCCTTTGCTGCCAAGCACAATATCGAGCTGAAGCAGGAAGTCAGCTTCCAGGGTGGCGACGGCTACACCTATTTCGTCACCCCGGCTTCGGCGCTGGCCGTTGTCACCCGTATTCTGGAATATATGATCGGCACGGCCAAGCCGGACCTGGATCATGACGTCTTCTATGCCAAGGGCGACTATATCCGGGAGTTCTTCACCACCGTGAAGGCCTTCCAGGTCGGGCTGGTCGAAGACCCGAATTATGGTGAGTTGCTGGCCGCCTTCGGCACCAACCTGCTGTTCCCCAGCGGCAGCCGCGCCATCAAGCGCCAGCATGATGCGGCGCCCGATCCGGCGGCCCGTGTCATGGCCGGCCAGTTCCGGGCCATTCCCCACAATGCGGTATTGTTGCAGATGGGCCTGCCGGCCAATGCCCTTTCGGGCGTGGGGGAGGCCATCGACCGTGATCCCGAACAGTTCCGGTCGCTCTACGCCACCTCGGCCCGGTTCCGTGAGTTGATGGGCATTGTCGTCTATGGTGCCGCCGTCAGCTGCCCCGACGCGCTGAAGGCTTATGTCGATACGCTGGACCCCGGTCATTGGCTGACGCGCGCCGCGCGGTCGGAAAACCCGCTGGAGGCCGATGATATGCGCCGCATCGCGGCGGTGCTGGAGGAGACGCCGACGCAGGCGCGTCTGGTCCGCATCTTTCGCAAGCTGTATCGCGATTACGGCGTGCTGCGCCAGAATCTGGAGCGGGCAGGGGCGGCGCCTAAGCCGAACCCCGACCTGGACCGGCACTTGTCGCTGCTGCATGCCGTGCGCCTGTCGCTGATCCATCAGGTCTACCGGCTGGCGGTTCATATCCCTGAATTCTCCAGCCAGCATTCGATCACCAACCAGCGGCTGGTGACGCGCATGCTGCATCTGGATGTGCCCTGGGCCCTGGACCAACTGGCCCGCATCTTCCCGGCGCGTACCGATGTGACCCTGGATGAAGGGTTCGGGGAGGTCGCTACCTATGTCAGCGATGAGAGCCAGGATTACAGCCAGGAAAACCAGAATATCTTCCGGCCCATGGCCTCGCTCTATGAACTGATCCGCCGCACCAGCAATGCGTTGACGCAGCGTATCGGTTTCTTCGGCTGATCTGCCTGTTTCACACATAAAAAAGGGGGTGACGGTTCAATCCGTCACCCCCTTTTTGCTGGGTTCTGGCTACCGGCTTTCACCCCCAGAATCCCACATCCCGCTTCAACTGCGGCGGAACGCCGTGGCGATAGGCTTCACCGGCCAGCAGCTCGGTCAGCACCGACTGCAACTGCCCGGCCATGCCCGAGAGGGCAGTGGCCCGGCGCGATGGCGGGGTGGTGGTCGGAGCGAGCGACAGGGTTTGCGGCTGCAATGCAGCCCCATGGGCAAAATTCAGCTTTTGCATTTTGATGGGTCCTTTCCGAACCGGTATGGAGGTGGGTGCCTGTGTTGCACCCTTTATCGCTCCATTCCGGCCTGGACGACAAACGAGTAATCCCGATAGGATGCATTAGCTGATTTTGTGCATAAGGGGCTGTGATGGATAAACGACTGCCGCCGTTGAATGCGCTCCGCACCTTTGAATCGGCGGCAAGGCACCTGTCCTTCACCAAGGCAGCGGATGAGTTGGCTGTGACGCAGGCCGCCGTGTCCTATCAGATCCGCCAGTTGGAGGAACATATCGGGCGGGAGCTGTTCCGCCGCCTGACGCGCAAGCTGGAACTGACGCCGGCGGGGATTGAATTGCAGGCGGCGGTGGAGGATGCGTTCGACCGTATCCGCGCCACGATGCATAAGCTGACGGACGCGGCGGAGGACAAGGTCCTGTCGGTGACGACGCTTCCCACCTTCGCCTCACACTGGCTGGTGCCGCGCCTGGGTCATTTTCAGCTGCGGCGGCCCGATCTGGCGGTGCGGCTGGATAGTTCGGTGGGGCTGGGCGATCTGAACCATCAGTTCGATGTCGCCATCCGCTCCGGTCTGGGGCAATGGCCGGGCATGGTGGCGGAACGGCTGGTTGAATACCGGCTGACCCCGGTGATCAGCCCCATCCTGGCCGAACGGATGGGCGGCATCCGCCATCCGTCCGATCTGGCCCGGCTGCCATTGCTGGATTACAACCATATTGAGGATATCCGCTATTGGCACCAATGGTTTGCCATGGCGGATGTGGCGGTTGATGGCATGCGCAGCGGGCCGCAATATGACATGCAGGCCATCACCGGACAGGCGGCGGTCATGGGACAGGGTGTGGCACTTGTCTGCCCCGCCTTCTTCGCGGCGGATATCGCGTCGGGCCGCCTGCTGGTGCCGTTTCCCGATCTGGTGCTGGTCACCGACCGGTCCTATTGGCTGGTCTGTTCACAGCGGCGCGTCGATGAGCCAAAAATCAAGGCCTTCCGCGACTGGATTTTGTCAGAGGTCAGCGCCTGTGAGGGGCAGTGCGGGGCCTTGGGCGGCATGCTGAATGTGGCGTTGGCGGGTCCACGAGTTGCCAACAATAGCTGACGCGTTATTCCACACTGCGCCAGCCCATGCTGGCGGCGGTGCGGGCGACCAGGATGCCGGCCAGGGCGCCAGCGGCAGCCGGCAGCATGGCGACGGCGGCGGCAATCATGCCGCGTTCCAGCACCGGCATGGCACTGCCGGGCGGCGGATAGGCCATCAGATGCGCCAGCAATACGCCCCCCGCCAGGCCCAGAACGCCGAAGACGGCCAAGCGCGGCAGGAACAGGGCCAGCATGAAGGCCGACGCGGCCAGGATGGCCAGCGTGCCGGACAGCGTATCGGCGGTTAGGTCCCACAAGCCGGCACAGGCCCCAAGAAGGGCCGCTAGGCTGGAAAGGACCAGTATCTTCGTCGTGAAATTCATGGCACCGCCACCTTGTCATCTACAGTGCCGGAACCCCGGCGCCGATGAGATCAAGATGGTGGAAGATTAAGGCGAAAGCCGGTCAAGCACCGGGCGACGAAGAGGCGGGGCGGCGGATTTGCCGTGACCCCACCCCCGTCACCGGATTTGTCACAGGGGTGTTGCGCCTTACTCTGCGGCCACAATATTGCGCAGCGCCGGTGTGAACATCGCCACCTTCGGCGGCGGTCGGTCGGCCATCATGCCCTGTTCATTATCGGCCCGCTGCATGGCGGCACGGGTCAGGTCAGCATGTTCACGGACAAGGTTGCGCAGTACGGCCCAGTGGCGGCGGATGCTGTCCTCCACCTCGCGCAGGCGCATGTCGGGCTTGGCAGGTTCTGCCGTGATGGCGGCAAGAATTTCCGCCAGACCCACGTCTGACTTGGCGTCATCCAGCAGGCGCAGGCCGGCGGGCAAGCCATCAAAGCTTCCCGAAGCCTTGGCTTCCTTGGGCTTTGCAAACAGGCCACCTGATTTCGCGGCGCCTGGACGGTGTAGTCGGTCGTGCATATCAGACCCTCCCGGTGAAAAGGATGGGGAGGGATAAGCAAGCCATGTGCCGGTTTTAATTGGGAAAATTCTGCCGGGTCAGGCTGGGCTCAACGCCGGCCGAACAGCCGCTCGATATCGCCCAGCTTCAGTTCCACATAGGTGGGGCGGCCATGATTGCACTGGCCGGAATGGGGGGTGGCCTCCATCTGGCGCAGCAGGGCGTTCATTTCATCGACATTCATGGGCCGGCCCGCCCGTACACTGCCATGGCAGGCCATGCGGGAACAGATGGCGTCCAGCTTTTCCTTCAGCGCGTGGGCGTCGCCCATTTCGGCCAGTTCGTCGGCGATGTCCCTGATCAGCCCGCGCACATCTGCCCGCGCCCCCAACATGGCCGGCACCTCCCGCACCACGATGGCGCCCGACCCGAAGCTTTCCAGGACCAGTCCCATATCGGCCAACTCGTCGGCGCGTTCACCCACCCGTTCGGCATCGGCGGGGTCCAGTTCCACCACCTCCGGGATCAGCAGGCCCTGGCGCTTCACCCCGCCGCCCAGCATTTCCTTCTTCATACGCTCATAGACCAGCCGCTCATGGGCCGCGTGCTGGTCCACGATGACGATGCCGTTTTCGGTCTGCGCCACGATGTAGGTGGCGTGAAGCTGCGCGCGGGCGGCACCCAACGGGAAGCTGGGCGGGGTGGCGGCGATGGCATCGGCTTCCTCCGCACGGGCCGCCGGGGCAAAACTTTGCGCGGGGGCCGTCATCGGCTGCGGTGCCTGGAACTGCCACGCCGCCTCCGCCATTTCCCGGTTCACAGGCGGCGGGGCATGGTGGGTGTGGGCATAGGGCGGGGGTGCTGCCGGGCGCTGCGGTTCCCACAGCAGGCTGGTCTGGGGGGCCACGCGCGGGGTCAGGCTGGCCAGCGTATCGGCGGCAACGGTGGTGCTGGCGCGGTGGCCAGCGGCGGCCAGGGCATGCTTCAACGCCCCGACGATCAGGCCCCGGATCAGGGCCTGATCGCGGAACCGCACCTCCGTCTTGGCCGGATGCACGTTCACATCCACGTCATGCGGGTTCAGCGACAGGAACAGGGCCAGTACGGGGTGCCGGTCACGCGCCAGGAAATCCGCATAGGCCCCGCGCACCGCGCCCACCATCAACCGATCCTTCACGGGACGGCCATTGACGAACAGATACTGTCCGGCGGCGGTGGGCTTGTTATAGGTGGGTAGGCCGATATGCCCGACCAGCCGCACACCGGCCCGTTCGGCATTCACCGGGATGGCATTTTCCTGAAACTCCCGACCCAGAACGGCACCCAGGCGGGACAGGCGCGCGGCCTCTTCCTCCCCGCTGTTTGACGTCAGGCGGACGGGCGTCCGGCCTTCATCTGTCACGGTAAAGGCGACATGCGGATGGGCCATGGCGAGGCGTTCGACCACGTCGATGGCATGCTGGCTTTCCGTGCGGCTGGTTTTCAGGAATTTCAGGCGGGCCGGCGTGGCAAAGAACAAGTCCCGCACCTCCACCCGTGTGCCAAGGCCACCGGGGGCCGGACCGACGGGGTGGACACTGCCGCCTTCCACCAGGATGGCGCTGGCATGATCCGCGCTTTCCGTACGGCTGGTGATGGTCAGGCGGCTGACGGCGCCGATGGAGGGCAGGGCCTCGCCGCGAAAGCCCAACGTGCGGATATCGGTCAGGTCGCCATCTGGCAGCTTGGACGTGGCGTGCCGTTCCACGGACAGCGCCAGCTGTTCCGGGTCCATGCCGCACCCATCATCGGCCACCGACAGCAGCGCCTTGCCGCCATCACGCAGGGTGATGTCGATGCGCCGGGCACCGGCATCCAGCGCGTTCTCCACCAACTCCTTCACGGCGGCGGCAGGACGCTCCACCACCTCGCCGGCGGCGATCTGGTTGACGAGATTATCGGGAAGGCGGCGGATGATCGGCATGGGGTGGTCATAGCACCGATTGGGGGTGCACGCCAAGACGGCCACAAGTTATGGCCATGGCGTCTGCGCCATGGCAGGCCGGCGACCGCCGGCCCGCGCACCCATGTGCGCGTAAGCCAAGCCCACGGATGTGGGCGCCCGGCGCCTGAGGGAACACATAACTATGGCACCTTGAACCCTACCACTTCCCCCAACTGTTCCCGCTTTACCTTGGTGCCCGACAGGCGCGCGCTGGTCAGGTCGGTTTCCTTCAGGTCGGCCAGCAGCAAATTGGCGAAGGAGAGATCGGCGCCTGAGAAATTGGCCTTCACCAGCCTGGCACCCGTCAGGTTGGCATAACGCAGCCTGGCCCCTGCCAGTTCCGACCGCACGAAACGGGTGGCGTCGATCTTCAGAAAGCCCAGATTGGCTTCCGACAGGTTGGCATTGCCCAACTGCGCGTCGGTCAGGTTGATGCCGCGCAGGTCGCAGCCCGACAGGTTGGCCCCGCGCAAATCGGCCCCGGCCAGATTGCCCACCTGGATCTGCGCCGAGGACAGGTCCATACCATAGAGAATGATTCCGGGCGCATGCAGGCGGGTCAGGCAGGTATGGGACAGGCTGCCGGCGGTGCGCAGGTCATAGCCGGTCAGGTCCAGCGCCAGCCCCGCCTGTCCCGCCGTGCCCACCCATTCGGCATGCAGCTTCAGCATTTCTTCCAGCGGGCGGGGCAGGGCGCTGGCCGGCTTGCCCGCTGGCTTGTCGGTCAGGGCGCCGGCCATGTCGGCGCCCGCCATCTCCGTCATCATCAGGACGGCACCCGTCAGCACCGCGCCTTTCAGGCTGGCGCCGCGCACATCGGCGCCCGACATGTCGGCCCCTTCCAGGATGGCACCGTCCAGCGTGGCGTTGCGCAGATTGGCGCGTACCAGCTTGGTCCCGCGCATCACGGCATCCGTGAAGTCGGTATGCTGGGCGATGGCGCCCGACATCTTGGCCTGGGACAGGTTGGCATGGGCCAGCTTGGCGCCCTGCATGTCGGCGGGGCTGGCATCGCTTTCCACCACCACCATTTTCAGGCTGCCATCGGCGGCGCGTTCGGCCAGCGACCCGTCACGCAGATCGGCGCTGACCAGATTGGCGCCCGTAAGGTCGGCCCCCCGCAAGCTGGCGCCACGCAGATCGACCTTCACCATGGAGGCGCCGGTCAGGTTGGTTTCCCGCAGGTCTGCGGCGAACAGGGTGCAGCAATCCAGATTGGCCCCGGCCATATTGGCGCGGCGCAGGATACAACCGGTGAGATCGGCATGGGCCAGATCGCGCCCGGCAAGGTTCAGCCCGGTCAGGTCATAATTGGTCAGGACCGCGCGGGCGCCGCCCATGCGGGCATTACGGAACATCTCATGCCGCTTCAGCATCGCATCGAGTTGTTCCTGCGTCACCTTGTAAAGTGGTCGCTGTTCGACCAACGCTTCTCTCCCCGACCAGCCTAATTTTGTTCAAGTTGAGACATCATGCGTAGGGTGTTGCAAAGAAATAATGAACACCTGCTGATTTGTGTGGGCTTGATAGCAGCGGTCGTTGGTTGTCACAGCGATACGGTGTCTTTCCGCTCCTGTGGCCGCCGGATCATTGCGACCAGGCCGTAGGAGATCAGCATCAAAAGATACCAGGACCCGAATTTGGCGAAGGATACCATGGTCCAGCCCTGCTTCTGGTTGGGATAAATCCAGGCGCCCGCGAAGGTACCCAGGTTTTCCGCGAACCAGATGAATAGGGCGACCAGCGCGAATCCAACTAGAAGCGGCATACGCCGGTCCACATCCCACACCCGGAAATAGACCCAGCAGCGCCCGAACAGCAGGGCCGCCAGCGCGAACAGGCCCCAGCGCAAATCCCACCAGTAATGATGCAGAAAGAAGTTCGCATAGATGCCAGTGGCCAGCAGCAGCACGGACCATAGCGGCGGATGGTGGCTGAACCGGAAATCGAACAGCCGCCAGACGCGCGCGATATAGGAACCGACAGCGGCATACATGAAGCCGGTGAACAGCGGCACGCCGCCGATCCGCAGATAGCTTTCCTCTGGATAGGCCCAGGACCCCACCGCCGTCTTGAAAATCTCCATCCCCGTTCCGACCAGATGGAAGATCAGAATGACCTGCGCCTCCTCCTTCGTCTCCAGCCGGAAGCCGATCAGCGCGACCTGCAGCGCCAGGGCGGCCAGGGTCAGAAAATCATAGCGGGGCAGGGCGGCATCACGTGGGTAAAGCAGCCAGGTCCCCAGCAGCAGGGCCAGCATCAGCCCGCCATAAAAGCAGGCCCAGGCCTGCTTCACCCCGAAACGTAAAAACTCATAGAAGCCAGCCGTCCAGGGACCCCGGGCCTTCACGGCGCCGCCCAGGGCAGCCTCCCGCGCGATGAACCGGGAAAGCAGGGGCCAGTCGCGTGTCGCGCTGGGTGGGTGGGGTTTCAGCATGAGGGACGCCGGAAGAGAAGTTCAGGCGGCGTTCTGACAGCTAGGCGCGGCGAAAAGATGGCGCTAATGCCGACGATGTTCCGATAGTTGAATATCTATGATGCTGACCATCCAGCAATGGATGGCCAGCCTATCAGCAGTCTCAGGATGGGAGAAGAACGCCTTCACCCACCTTGCCCCCATTCACCACGCCAACCAGCCCCGCCGTGCTGGCGTCGTGCGGCTTGGCGCCTTCGCCTTCCAGTTCGGGTAGGATGACCTTGGCCAACTGCTTGCCCAGTTCCACGCCCCACTGGTCGAAGCTGTTGATGTTCCAGATGATGCCCTGCACGAACACCTTGTGTTCATAAAGGGCGACCAGCATGCCCAGGCGATAGGGGTCGAGTTGATCGACCAGGATCGTATTGGTGGGGCGGTTGCCGGTGAAGATCTTGTGCGGCAGCAGGGCGTCGAGCGCCGGACCCGACTTGCCTTCCTTGGTCAACTCGGTCCGCACCTCATCGGCATTCTTGCCGCGCATCAGCGCTTCGGTCTGGGCCAGCGTATTGGACAGCAGCATGGCATGATGCCGGCCCGTCGGGTTCTGGCTGTTGATCGGGGCGATGAAATCACACGGGATCAGGTGCGTGCCCTGGTGGATCAATTGATAAAAGGCGTGCTGGCCATTGGTGCCGGGTTCGCCGAAAATGATGGGGCCGGTGGCGTAATCCACGCTGTTGCCCTGCCGGTCCACCGACTTGCCATTGCTTTCCATGTCCAACTGCTGGAGATAGGCGGGCAGGCGGGCCAGATACTGGTCATAGGGCAGGACTGCATGGGCGGCAGCGCCAAAGAAATTGCCGTACCACACACCCAGCAGGCCCATGATCACGGGCATATTCTTCGCCAGGGGCGCCGTGCGGAAATGTTCGTCCATGGCGTGGGCACCGGCCAGGAGTTCGCCGAACTTTTCCGGTCCCACCATAAGGGCGATGGGCAGGCCGATGGAGGACCAGAGGCTGTAGCGCCCGCCGACCCAGTCCCAGAAACCGAACATATTGTCGGTGTCAATACCGAACTTCTCCACCTCGGTCGCGTTGGTCGACACGGCCACGAAATGCTTGGCCACATCATCGGCGCTGCCGCCATTGGCCAGGAACCAGTCGCGCGCCGTGTGGGCGTTGGCGAGCGTTTCCTGGGTTGTGAAGGTCTTGGACGCGATGATGAACAGGGTAGTCGCAGGGTCAACGCGGCGAAGCACCTCGGCAATATGGGTGCCATCGACATTGGAGACGAAATGCGCCGCCAGATGCGGGTGGTGCCAGGGCGTCAGAGCCTGCGTTACCATCACGGGGCCCAGGTCGGAGCCGCCGATGCCGATATTCACGATGTCGGTGATGGCCTGCCCGTCATAGCCGCGCCATTCGCCGTCGCGCACCTTGTGGCAGAAGGCGTACATGCGGGCCAGCACCTCATGCACGCCCGGCATCACA
Source organism: alpha proteobacterium AAP38 (assembly GCA_001296005.1). Lineage (GTDB taxonomy): Bacteria > Pseudomonadota > Alphaproteobacteria > Azospirillales > Azospirillaceae > Niveispirillum. Next base: position 459,797 of record LJHR01000009.1, read on the forward strand.
TCCTGTCCATCCACCAGAATGGGTCGATCGACACGGTTGCGCAGGGCGACATGCAGGACGGCGCGGTCCTCAGTGATATTGATGCGTTCGCCCCGGTACATGGCGTCGCGCATCTCTTCCAGGTTCTGCTGATAGGCCAAATCAACCAGCAGGGACAGCGTCTCGTCCGTCACGCGATTCTTGGCGTAATCCAGCATCATTCCATCGAACGTGATGCGGTAGCGGTCGAAGCGGCCGGGATCGGTGGCGAATATGTCGCGCATCGACACCCCTTCCAGGGCGGCGCGGTGGGCAGCAAGGGCCTGCCAGGCGGGGGATTGGGTCAGGGCGGACATGGGCTTTCTCTCCGGCCGAACGCTGAAACTCTGTTTCAGATTGATAGCATGAAGGGCGCTGTCCACAAGGCGCAAACCGTGCTGATTTCGCCCAGGACAGCGATTTTTCGGGGTAATATTGATGTTGTGGCGATAAAAGGCGGTCAGTCTGAATTATGTAACATCGCTACATAACCGACCCTGCCCGTGCAACGGATCAGAAGGCTTCCGGGTCCCCTTCAAAGGGGCTGGGGGCGCTGACGCGATAGCCCTTGTCCTGGTTGAAGCGCATGCTGGCCTTGGCGGTGGCCATCTTCTCGCTGGCGGCCCACACCATATAACGGCGCCCGGCTTTCCAGGATTGGATCACCTCATCCGGGGCATTGCGGGCCAGGGCGTTGAAGTCCGGATGGCTGATCTGGAATACAAAGGCGGTGTCGCCCATGTTCTTACGCTCATCGAAGACGTAAATCTGCGACTCGCCCATCCGTTCACGTTCCGCCTGCTGCTCTCCCTGCTCAATGGCGTGGTTCAGCCGCTCCAGTTCCTGGCGCATCTGCCGTTCCTCCCGCCGCAGTGACAGGGTCGTGCCCGCCTGTTCACGTGTGGCCCGGCTGACGGTGGCGACACGGGTCTGCTGGCCCTGATGCATCTTCTGGGCGCGGCGAAGGCGTTTACGGGTATGGGCGACCATTTGCAGGGCGACCACGCCCCCGCCCAGAATGCCAAATAAAATCGGAAGGCTGGCGAAAAGTGCACTCAGCATGTCTCAGCCACCCCGTTCCTGTGCATCCGCTTCCATTTCGGCACTCTCCAGCGCCGTCAGGTCCTCCTCCCCATCGCCCTGGGGTTCGGCGATAGAGGCGATGAAGAAGCCGGTGGCCGGTGGAAAGGACTTCTCCACCATCAGCTTGGCATCGCCGATGGTGGGGGCCCAGATGGTCGCCTGCTGCGTGCGTGACCAGGCGCGGGACAGGAACGGATGTTCCTTCTGGTCCATCTGCGCGCGCTGAACATGCCGGTTGACGATATTGGCGATGAACTTGCGGGCGGGCCGTTCCATCCGCAAAAAGGCATCTTCTTCGCCCAGGACGCGCATCAACTGTGACCGGGCCATTTTCAGGTCCAGGATCTTCTTGTTGACCATGTAATGGCGGCGGCGCGCCGATTTCAGTTCAGCATCCAGCTTGGCCAGCCGCGGAAGCATCTTGTCTTTTCGCGATTGCAGTCTCTGCCCCAGGATGCCCAGCTTCTGCAACCGCCCATCCAGCCCGACATCCGCCTGGCGTTTGCGCACGGCATTCTCGGCGGCGCTGGCGATGCCAGTGCCGATGACATAGGCAAGGCCGGAGATCACAAGGAAGGCGATCACGGCTTCGGTCAGTTTTTCAAGCATGCTTGATGGTACCGGTTCCCCAGCAACGGCGAAAACCGCCGTCCGTATTATAGTGTGAAGGCCGCAGGGCGCGGAAGGTTTTGTTGACCGGCAAAGCCGGTGTCTCCCGGTGGACAGCAAAAGAAAACCCGCCGGCCCTGTGCGGGCGGCGGGTTCAAGGCGGGGTCGTCGGCGGAATGGGAAAAGGGATGGAACCCATCCGGCCACTGAACGGGGAACGGTCAGTGATTGGAAAGTAACCCCACCCGTCTCCACGCCGCTGTGACCCGTGTCACGCCGTGCGCAAATCGATCAATTCGCCATGTAGGGCGCAGGCCGGCACCGTGAACTCCACAATGGCGCGGGCCGTATCTGCGGGCGTCGGCAGGGTTGCCGCATCCTCACCGGGGAAGGCCTTGGCCCGCAGGCCCGTGGAGACGGGGCCCGGATCGACCAGATTGATCCGCAGATTGGTGTTCAGCGTTTCCGCCGCCCAGGTGCGGGCTATCATGTCCAGGGCCGCCTTGGACGCCGCATAGGCAGACCAGTAGGCGGTGGGTTCACGGCCCACCCGGTCGGTCAGGAAGATGGCGCGGCCGGCATCCGACAGGCGCAGCAACGGGTCGGTGGTGCGGATCAGGCGCATGCCGGCGGCAATCGACACGCCCATGACGCGATCCCAGTCCTTGGGATCGGAATGGGCGATGGGACCCAGCGTACCCAGCTGCGCCGCAGCATGGACCATGATGTCCAAACGGCCAAACCGGTCATAAAGGGCGGGGCCCAGACTATCCAGCTTGGCGCTGTCCATCAGATCCTGCGGGATGATGGTTGCAGCCCCACCTAATGCCTTGATCCGGTCATCCAGTTCCTCCAGCGCGCCCAGTGTGCGGGCCAGCAGGACGACATGCGCGCCTTCGCGCGCCAGTTGCTCGGCCACGGCGGCACCGATGCCGCGCGAAGCACCCGTCACCAGGGCGACGCGGCCGGTCAGGCGCGGGGAGGGAAGGGGGGTGGAACCGGTCATGGCGGGTCTCTGAAGAATTCCGTTCGGGAGGCGTGCTTAGCGCATTCGGGCGCGGCGGGAAAGCGGCGGATCGCCGCTCTGTCTATCGTCGGCATCATTCCGCGTTCGATATGAAAAAGGGGAGGTGCCGAAACACCTCCCCCATTCATTGCGATAGCGGAACAAGTCTTACGACTTGCGGCTCCACCAACCGCGCTTAGGCTTCTCCACCGTCGGGTTCACCTCGGTGGCCAGCTCGGCCTGGGTCGGGGCCGGTGCGGCTTCCTCCGCCGGTGTGGCGGCGGGGGCGACCTCTGCGGCCACTTCCGTCACGGTCTCAACCGGCGCCGCTTCGGCCTCTGCGGCCTTCTTGCGGGTACGCGGTGCCCGTTTCTTCGGTGCCGGGGCTTCCTCTGCCGGTGCGGCGGGCGCTTCCTCGGCCACGACGGCGGCAACTTCGACGGCGGCGGGAGCTTCGGCGGCTGCCTCGGCTTCCGCTACCTTCTTACGGCTGCGGGTTGCACGCTTCTTCGGTGCCGGGGCTTCCTCTGCGGGGGCAGCGGCTTCCTCGGTCACGACAAGAGCGGCTTCGACAGCGGCAGGCGCCTCAACCGGGGCTTCGGCGGGTGCCGCCTCGGCTTCCGCAACCTTCTTGCGGCTTCGGGTGGCGCGCTTTTTCGGTGCCGGAGCTTCCTCTGCCGGGGCGGCAGGGGCTTCTTCGGTCACTGCGGGAGCAGCTTCTGCCACCGGCTCGGCAGCAGGTGCTGCTGCGGCGGCGACAACCGGAGCCTCTTCGGCACCCTGTTCATCGCCTTCGCCGTCATCCTCGCCCTCATCGCCGGCGCCATCGGTCACGCCATCCTCGCCACGGCGGCCGCGGCGGCGACCGCCACGCTTGCCACGACGACGCTTCTTGGCGCGAGCTGCCTCATCATCCTCGCCAGCGGCGGGAGCGGGGGTTTCACCTTCGCCAACAACTTCGGCTTCGACGGCTTCACCTTCAGCAGGAGCATCACCCTCCTCACCATCGGCCTCGTCGTCACCGTCGCCATCACCGGCCTCCGGCGCGCCGCCATTCTCGCCACGCTCACCACGGCGGCGGCGACGGCGGCGGCGGCGGCCACGACCGTCACGGTCGCCATCGCGGTCACCACGGCCTTCCGCGCGACCCTGGGGCTTGGCTTCCTCTTCTTCGCCCTCGGCCTCGGCCTCGATCTCGGTGGCTTCGGCGTCGGCCTCTGCTTCCTCGATCTCAATGGCGCGTTCGGTTTGTGCCATCACGCGTTCGGCGCTGACCGGTGCAGCGGCGACAATGTCGTCGGCAGCGGTGCGGGCGCGGATACGGTCAATCTGATGGCTGGGGCCAATCAGATTGTCATCACCCTGCAGATAGACGCGCAGGCCATGACGCCGCTCGATATCCGCCAGCGCTTCGCGCTTGTGGTTCAGGATATAGAGCGTGACATGGCTGGCGCAGGTGACGGTGATTTCTGCCGACCGCTTGCGGATACCCTCTTCCTCGACCGCACGCAGCACGGCCAGGGCAGCGCTTTCAAGGCTGCGGACCATGCCGGTGCCCTGACAATGCGGGCAGCGTTCGAAGTTGATTTCCTGCAAGGACGGGCGCAGACGCTGCCGCGACAGTTCCAGCAGACCGAAGGCGGAGATGCGGCCCAGCTGAATGCGCGCGCGATCCGCCTTCATCGCGTCCTTCACACGCTTTTCAACGGCGGAATTGTTGCGCGGGTCTTCCATGTCGATGAAGTCGACAACGACCAGACCGGCTAGATCGCGCAGGCGCAGTTGGCGGGCCACTTCCTCAGCGGCTTCCAGATTGGTGCGCAGTGCCGTCTCTTCGATATTGCGTTCCTTGGTGGAACGGCCCGAATTGACGTCGATGGCGACCAGCGCTTCGGTCTGGTTGATGACGATATAACCGCCCGAACGCAGCTGCACGATCGGGTTGAACATCGTCTCAATGGCACCTTCCACCTGGAACCGGTGGTAGAGCGGGATCGAGGGATCGTTATAGAGCTGGATCTTCTTGGCGTGGCTGGGCATCAGCATACGCATGAAGTCCTTGGCCACGCGGAAACCTGCCTCACCCTCGACATGCACTTCGTCAATGTCGCTGGAATACAGGTCGCGGATGGTGCGCTTGATGAGGTTCGCTTCCTCATAGATCAGCGCCGGAGCGACGGATTGCAGCGTCGTCTCGCGGATGCTGTCCCACAGGCGCATCAAATACTCAAGATCGCGGCGGATTTCCGGCTTCGACCGCTCGATACCGGCGGTGCGCAGGATGACCGACATGCCCGACGGAATGTCGAAATCTTCCAGCATCTCCTTCAGGCGCTTGCGGTCGGCCGGGTTGGTGATCTTCCGGCTGATGCCGCCCCCGCGCGGCGTGTTGGGCATCAGAACGGCATAGCGGCCCGGCAGCGACAGATAGGTGGTCAGGGCGGCGCCCTTGTTCCCACGCTCTTCCTTCGTGACCTGCACCAGCAGAATCTGACGGCGCTTGATGACTTCCTGGATCTTATAGGATTTTAGCGGGCGGCGGCGTTGCTGCTGCGGCTGCCGCTGCTCTTCCACTTCTTCCTCGACGCTTTCGTCATTGCTTTCGGCCTGGGCGGCCTGCGGACGATAGCGGCGCGAACGTTCCCGCCCACCACGGCCCGATGAATGCACGAAGGGGGAGCCGGTCTCGCCGACATCGGCGGTTTCGCCATCGGCATCGCCGCCGGCATGCTCTTCCTCGGTCGGCACGCCTTCGGCGTCGCCAGTTTCCACTACATCATGGCCATCATCTGCGCCTACCGGCTCGCCGACATCGTCGGCCACGATGGGGGCCGGGGCGGCACCACCGATTTCCTCCGGCGGCGGGGCGGGGGGCGCATCCTCGACATGGCCATGATCGTCCAGATCTTCGCCCCGTTCGGCACGGGCTTCCCGCTCTTCCGCCAGTTCCTGCTGTTCGCGCAGCAGCGCTTCGCGGTCGGCGACCGGGATGCGGTAATAGTCGGGGTGGATTTCAGAGAAGGCCAGAAAGCCGTGGCGGTTGCCGCCATATTCAACGAACGCCGCCTGAAGCGACGGTTCAACCCGGATCACGCGGGCGAGGTAGATATTGCCCTTGAGCTGTTTCCTGGAGGCGATCTCGAAATCAAGCTCTTCCAGGCGGTTACCATTCACCACGACGACCCGGGTTTCCTCCGGATGCGTGGCATCGACAAGCATACGCTTGGCCATATGTCTTCCCCGTGGCCAGGGCTGCCGCCCTTCCGCGCGACGGGACGGAAGACGGACCCTGCCACCATTGCGGTGAGGGACCTGTCGGCACCGGCGTCTTGGGTCCTCAAACAGCGCCCGCCGCCATTATCCCATATGGGAAGCAGGGGGGAGCAGCCAGGATGGACCAACGCTGATGCCGGGCCTGTACCGGATGAACCGGACTGGCCAGCCCCAAGGTTTCCACTACACCGCACCCCGTTGGGGTCGAACCCGTGAGGCGTCACATCCTGGGGGCGGCTCGGGCCGGCGTCACAGCCGGCGGCGGGGTCCCCGGGGCGACGCCAAAGCCCGTTTCAGGGCCCTGGCGAGGCGCGGTCTGTCGCGGTTGTCACCATAAACACTCCGCCCCCCATTCCACAATGGGAGAATTGCCAAAAGCGCATTTGGTCATGCCGGTGATGGGCGTGTCGGCGTGTTTAGAGGGCGGGATTGAGTCGGCAGGTTATGATAGGCGTTGAAGTCACTGATTCGCCGTGTTTATAGTGTTAGTGAAACCAACCATCATGACCGATTCGCCCAAGGGGGAAGGGCCGCTTGTCGCAGAAGGGGGCAATCCAGTCCATGGCCGTGAAGACGGCGTTGGCGGCGCGTGCGCTGCTGGCGATTGGCTTGTTGTGTCTTCTGTGGATGGCAACGGGGATCGCGGTGGCGCAGACACCGGTGCAGACCGCCTCCGTCGCGTCCGCCCGCATGATGCCGGAACCCGCCCGCATCGGTGCGGCCCGGCTGGGGGACCATGGCGACAAGACGCGTTTCGTTCTTGAACTGACACGCGACGCGCCCTTCACCATTCTGCCAGATGCCAGTGGTGTGGCGGTGGAGATGGAGGCGGCCTTGGATGCCGCCCTGCCGCCGGCCAAGGGTCTGGTCAAATCCGTTTCGGTACGGCCCGGTGCCAAGGCCGGGCATCTGCGCCTGATTTTGGCAACCACTGGCCCGGCGCGGGTGCAGTTGGCGGAGATCATTCCGCCGCGTGATGGCATGCCCCCGCGTTTCGTCATGGATCTGGCGGCGGGCAAGGCTGGGCCGGGTGCCGTGCTGACCCCCGCCAGCGCCAGCATGATGAACCCGCCGGTGCCGAAGGAGAAGCCGAAGCCACCCCTGCCGATGATCGTCATCGATCCCGGTCATGGTGGTCAGGACCCCGGCGCCGTCGCGGTCAGTGGCGCCTATGAAAAGGATATCACCCTGGCCATGGCCAAGGAGGTGCGTCGGCAGCTCCTGGCCACGGGCCGTTACCGCGTTGCCCTGACCCGCGACAAGGATGTGTTCATCCCGCTGCGCGACCGTCCAGCCCTGGCGCGGGCCAAGGGGGCGGACCTGTTCATTTCGCTCCATGCCGACAGCATCACGGGCCGGCAGGTGCGCGGGCTATCCATCTATACCCTTTCGGAGAAGGCATCGGACCGCGAGGCGGAGATGCTGGCCCAGCGGGAGAACCAATCCGACGCCATTGTCGGCATGGACCTGTCGGTGCAGTCCGCCGACATCGCCAATATCCTGATCGGCATGTCGCAGCGTGATACGATGAACCAGTCGCGGCGCTTTGCATCGCTGGTCTTGAAGAACCTGGCCCCCAATGTCGCGGTGCTGCCCGGCCCCTTGCGGTCGGCTGGCTTTGCCGTGCTGACGGCGCCCGACGTGCCGGCCATCCTGGTGGAGATGGGGTATCTGTCGCACAGCCAGGATGCCAAGCTGCTGGGCAGCGATACGCACCGCAAACGCATGGCGGGTTCACTGCTGCGTGCCGTGGATAGCTACTTTACCGGCAACGCGGTGCCGCCGCGGTCATGACCGCGACATAATCAGCGTCATCTTGTACTAATGGCCGAACGGTACCCGTCCGTCGCGGGTGCTGGCACATATCTATGCGGTCCCGTCCGGGGCCTTCAGGGGTTGGAATTATGAATCGCGTTGTGAAGGGCTTGTTGGTCGCCGGTGTCTCGCTTGGTGTGCTGGGTATGGCCGCCGCCGGGGGCGCCTGGGTCTATTTCAGCAAGGAATTGCCCGATCACACGACGCTCGCCAATTACAACCCCTCGGTTGCTACCCGTGTGCATGCGGGTGACGGACGTCTGGTGGCTGAGTTTGCCAGCGAACGGCGGGTATTCGTGCCATTCGCGGCCATCCCCAAGCGGGTGACCAGCGCCTTCATCTCCGCCGAGGATCAGAATTTCTATACCCATCATGGGGTGGACTGGTTCGCGGTGCTGCGTGCGCAATTGCAGAATGTGAAGAATATCGGCCAGGGCCGCCGCCCCATCGGCGCCAGCACCATCACCCAGCAGGTGACGCGCATCTTCCTGCTGTCGAACGAGGTCTCCTACGTCCGCAAGATCAAGGAAGCCATCCTGGCCGGCCGCATCGAAGACGCGATGGGCAAGGACAAGATCATTGAAATCTATATGAACGAGATTTTTCTGGGCAACCGCGCCTATGGCGTCGGTGCGGCGGCCCTGAACTATTTCAACAAGTCGATGGATGAACTGACCATCGCCGAAGCCGCGTTCCTGGCCAGCCTGCCCAAGGCGCCGGACCGGTATTATCGCGAGCGTCACCGCGACGCCGCCATCGCGCGCCGCAACTATGTCATCGGGCGCATGGAAGAGGATGGTTACATCACGCGGGAAGAGGCGGAGGCAGCGCGGGCTGAGCCGTTGAATTTCGCCGACCGGTCCAATGACAGCAATGTCCGCGCCGATTATTTCGTGGAGGAAGTGCGCCGCGAGCTGGCCAAGCTTTATGGAGAGCAGACGCTTTATGCCGGTGGCCTGTCGGTACGCACCACCCTGGACCCCGATATCCAGGCGGCGGCGTCCACGGCGCTGCGCAATGGTCTGCTGGCCTATGATCGCCGCGACGGCTGGCGCGGGCCCATCACCCGCTTCGACAGCCTGGATGGCTGGCAGGAGCAGTTGGAGGATGTGCGCACCCCGCCGGGCGGGGAGGAATGGGACTTGGCCGTCGTGCTGTCGGCGGGGGCGGACGCGGTGGAGGTTGGTCTGGCCGACGGCTCCAAGGGTCAGATCCCGCTGTCGGAACTGAAATGGGCGCGCAAGGTCAAGGACGGCAAGTTCGTCGGCCCCAGCATCCAGAAGGCTTCCGACGCCCTGTCGCCGGGTGAGGTGGTGCTGGTGGAGCCGCTGGACGAAAAGGCCAGCAGCCTGGGCCTGCGCCAGATCCCGGAGGTTCAGGGTGCCCTGGTCGCCATGGATCCGCATACGGGCCGCGTTCTGGCCATGTCGGGCGGGTTCAGCGCCCGGATCAGCGTGTTCAACCGCGCCACCCAGGCCTATCGCCAGCCGGGGTCGGCCTTTAAGCCGTTTGTCTATCTGGCGGCGCTTGATCAGGGCTTCACGCCCAGCACGCTGGTGCTGGACGCGCCCTTCGCGCTGGACCAGGGTGGTGGATTGGGCAAGTGGAAGCCGTCTAACTACACCGAGAAATATTATGGCCCGACCCCGCTGCGCGTCGGGATCGAGAAGTCGCGTAACGTCATGACGGTGCGGCTGGCACAATATATCGGCATGGAGCCGATTGTGGATGTGGCCCGCCGTTTCGGTATCAAGGATGATCTGCAGCCCACCTTGTCCATGGCCCTGGGGGCGGGGGAGACGACGGTTCTGCGCCTGACCGCCGCCTATTCCATGCTGGTCAATGGCGGGCGCAAGATCGATCCCAGCTTCATCGACCGGGTGCAGGACAAGGCGGGCAAAACCGTCTATCGCCATGATATGCGCGATTGCGCCGGGTGTCAGACGGTCCTGCCCGTGGCAGCAGCGCCCGTGCCCGCCGGAACGGTGCCGGTGCAGCCGGCGGCACCCGCCGTTGCCCCTGTCGCCGCCGATCCCAACGCCTTGCCGCTGATCCCCGATCTGCGCGAACAGATTGCCGATCCGCGTACCGTCTATCAGATCGTGTCTATGCTGGAAGGCGTGGTTCAGCGTGGCACCGGCGTGCGCCTGCGGGAGATTGGCAAGCCGCTGGCCGGCAAGACGGGTACGACGAATGACGCCATGGATGCCTGGTTCGTCGGCTTCTCCCCCGATCTGGCCGTGGGCATCTTCGTCGGTTACGACCAGCCGCGTTCCATGGGCGACCATGAAAGCGGATCGACCATCGCGGTACCTATCGCCAAGGATTTCATGTCAGCCGCATTGAAGGATGCACCGGCCACGCCATTCCGCGTGCCGCCCGGCCTGCAACTGGTCCGTATCGATCCCGAAACTGGCAAGCCGGCATCGCCGGGTCAGCGTAATGCCATCTGGGAAGGCTTCATTCCGGGTACGGAGCCAAAGGGACAGCAGGGCGTTCTGGATGGCGGTGATGCCGGTGCCGGCTTTGTCCAGGGACAACCGGGACAGCCGACGGGTACCACGCCGCAGCCAACGGTCGGCACCGGTACGGGCGGGGTTTACTGATCGGTATCAAATCGAATCCCGCATCGGGTTTCGATTTGATGATTGTCCGTCGGTGTCAAGAGATCGCGGCTGTGATCTCTTGATATCAACCAATCTTTAACCATGTTCAACTTCGTTTGTCCGTTTGACAGGCGCTGATGTCTTTGTATAGTGCCGGCCCTTTTGCCAGCACCGTTCCCATGCCTGCCGATCCCGCCACGCCGCTATCGTTCAACCGTCTGCACCTGGTCCGCACTGCGGGCGGGGCGGAGGCCTTGCGCCGTGGGTTGGCGTCGCTGTCGGATGCGGATGTCCGCCATCTGGCTCGGTCCCTGGAATTCCAAGGTGTGCTGGAGGGAGAGCCACCTGACCTGTTGTCGGCGCTGCGCCCACGCCTGCGTCAGGTCCAGCCGGAACGGGTGGGGTCGGTGGAACGCATGTGTTGGCGCCCACTGGAACGGTTCCTGACCGACCAGACGGAGGTGGTGCAGGGCGTTCCATGGGTGGTTCCCCGCCGAATGCTGCGGCCTCTTTGGGAACTGATCGAGGCGGCAAATGCCGATCTGGTGGACCAGTTGCGTCGCCGTCACCTGACCGCCTGTTTCGACGGTGACCAGATGGCCCTGGATCAGGTAGCGCATCAGGTGGTGGATCTGGCGGCCTTTATCTTGAACAACGCCATGAATATCCCAGCTCGACTTAAACTGTCGGCGGCGGAAACCGCGGTGGTGCGCTTTATCGCGCGGGTCCTGAAATGGCACCGGCTGGTCATGCCGAATGTCCGCTATTTCCAGCAGGCACAGGCCCGACAGAGCAATCAGGTGCAGGCGTTACGGCTTTACACGAATTGGTACGGCGTATTCGAACTGCTGGATACGCAGTTCGATCTTTATGTCCTGTACCTGTTCGAGATGACACCAAACCCTGTGGACGTCATCGACGCCTTTCCCTTTTATTTCGATACCATGACGGAACCGTCGGGCCTGGCTGTGCAGTGGCTTCACCACCGGCTGGATAATCTGGCGGCGGATACGGCCACCCTTCTGGGCCGACCGCCGCGTACACAACCGACCGAAATTCTATTGAACCTTGCCGACCGGGTCTTTGCCCTGAACCATCTGGTCATCCGCCTGCGCCGTATCCCGCTGTTCGGGACGGAAGGGGCGGGGGCGGAAGGATTGGTTCAGCTTCTGCGCGCCCGCCTTGGCTTCGACTCCGTCGAACGGCTGGGCGAGGCTTTGATGGACTGGCTGCATGACGTGCTGATGGGGCCGGCGGACAAGCGCATGCGAGCCACCATGGTGCTGGGCCCGCTGGCTGGTATCTATCCGGCCCTGCTGCTGCTGATCGACAATGGTGAACGCGGCAATCGCGCGCACAAGCTGCGCATGCGCCTAGGTGACAAGGCCGTGGATGATATCGACCGCTACCTGCGCAGCCACGAAATGGCACCCCAGGCCCGCCACACCACCGCCTCCAACATCACCCCCATCTTGGAAATGTGCCGCGCCTTCGGCAAGGCAGAGGCAGTGACCGAACTGGAGCGACGGTTGCGGCGGTAGTCTGGGTCACACCCTATAGGCCAGCCGCACGGCACCCCAGTGTTTGCCCGCGACGATGATGGGGGCGGAGCAGTCCTTCATCAGGGCGAAGGTGCCGTTGCCCATGTCGCGGCGATAGGCCTGGAGCAGGAAGGGGTTGGTGTTGCGTCCGGCGGCCAGGCCGACACGGTCATCGAAGATGCGGCGGTTACGGCAATTGGCCGTATTCCAGGCGACGTCGCCTTGCTGCTGCGGCTGGCTGAATTTACGGTTGTGGGTGGGCAGATAGCCGTTGCGGTCCACGGCGGCGCAGAACACCACCTTGTCCGACAGGGCCAGCGCCGGCTCCTGGATGTCGGGCAGCAGACGGTCCGTCAGGTCGGTGAAGCGGGTACGATGCTGGACCGGCTCGGTGCCAGGGATCGGCTGATACTTGTCGTCGAACAGGTCAGCCACCGTCAGGGTCCCGTCGGCGACCGCGCGTTCAAAGGTGGCGGCCATGCGGGCGGCGATTTCGCGGACGGTGCGGATATAGGGTGTATCCACCGTCTCAACATCGAGTTCCGCGCTGTGCCCGATCAACCGTTCCGATGTGGCCAGCAGCTTGTTCAGCCGGTCGCCGGCCACCGACAGGCTGCTGGCGCTGTCCTTCACATCGCCGGCCAGACCGTCAATGCGGCCCTCCACGGTGGCGATGGAGCCGGCAATGGCGCGGGCGGCGCGGTCGATCTGGTCCTGCTGGCTGTCGACCTCCGCCATGGCGCGGTCCAGCGTGGTCATGACATCGCCGATGCGGGTCGTATCATTGCGCACCGCCGTGGCTTTAGCGGCACCGGCGGCCCCTCTGGCCGACAGGGCTTTTACCTGTTCGCCCAGGTCGCGCATGGTGGCGTCAATCTCCTGCGTCGCCTCCGCCGTTTTGTTGGCCAGGGCCTTCACCTCCGTCGCGACAACCGCAAAGCCGCGCCCGGCATCGCCGGCCCGCGCCGCCTCGATGGTGGCATTCAGCGCCAGAAGGTTGGTCTGTTTGGCGATGGTGTTAATCTCCGCCGCAACCCTTCCCACCCGGTTCAGCGCGTCTGTCAGCCCGGTCAGTTGCCGTTCGATGCCGTTCACATCCTCCGCCAGGGCGCGGATATCGGCCAGGGCGTGATCCACTTGGCTCCGGCTTTGCGCCACTTCCTGCCGCGCGCGGGTGGTCACCTCACGTGCGGCAGAGGCGGCGCCCGTCACCTTCCTGTTACCGTCGGCCATGTCGTGCGCCTGCCGGCGAAGTTCCTCAAAGATGGCGGCTTGCCGGGCGATGCGGACAGAGACATCGCCGACATGGCCGGCGACATCGGCAATGGAAACGCCCAGCGTTCCCACTTCCTGCGCCAGTTCGGCGATGGCGTTCTGTGTCCGGTGCGTGGATGTGGCGGTGTCCTGCCAGCCTGCGGCCTGATCCATGTTTCCTCCCGTTACCGGTGCCGGTGTTGTTCCGCTGATCGGCGGCAGCCCGGCTTTTTTGCCCTAACAGGTGATCATCCCATCCTTTCCTAACCAAAGGTATATAGGCTTTAGTCGATTATTGCGCCGCAGCAGAAAGAATTTTTCCGATTTTTCCATCAATGCTGCAGATTATGTCCAGCCATGTGCATCGGCGGCATCTGTCCCCAAGGCCTCGCGATGGACATGGCCGTCAGGGATTGCCATAAATCCCGCGAACAAATTCCAGGACCCTGGACGGGGTCGCACAAAAACGGATGGTCATTCAAATGGCTGATACGCAGTTCGACCTCGTCGTCATCGGTGCCGGTCCCGGTGGTTATGTCGCCGCCATTCGCGCCGCCCAGCTGGGCATGCGCGTCGCGGTCGTGGAAAAGCGCAAGACGCTGGGCGGCACCTGCCTGAATGTCGGCTGCATCCCGTCCAAGGCGCTGTTGGTCGCATCGGAAAAGTTCAGCGAGGCCAAGCACCATCTGGGTGCCTTCGGCGTGAAGGTCAGCGGTGTCGAGCTGGACCTGCCCGGCATGATGAAGCACAAGGACGAGGTGGTGAAGTCCAACGTCACGGGCGTGGATTTCCTGTTCAAGAAGAACAAGATCACCCGTTTCACGGGTTTGGGCTCCATCAAGGCCGCCGGTGTCGTCACCGTCACCAAGGATGATGGCAGCGCGGAAGATGTGGCGGCCAAGAATATCCTGATCGCTACCGGTTCCGACGTCGCCCCCCTGCCGGGCGTCACCATCGATGAAAAGCGCATCGTGTCGTCCGACGGTGCCATCGCCCTGGACAATGTGCCGGGGCGTCTGGTCGTGATCGGCGGCGGCGTCATCGGCCTGGAACTGGGCTCTGTCTGGCAGCGTCTGGGTGCGCAGGTGACCGTGGTCGAATTCTTCGACCGTATCCTGCCGACCATGGATGGCGAAGTGTCCAAGCAGATGCAGCGCATCATGGGCAAGCAGGGCATGTCCTTCAAGACCTCCACCAAGGTCACCTCCGCCGTGACCGAGGGTGAGGTGGTGAAGCTGACCATTGAGGCTGCTGCCGGCGGCAACGCCGAAACGCTGGAAGCCGACATCGTTCTGGTCGCCATTGGTCGCCGTCCGTTCACCAGCGGCCTGGGTCTGGAGGCTGTGGGCGTGGCGCTGGACGAACGCCGCCGCGTGAAGATCGACCATCATTTCCAGACCAACGTCCCCGGCATCTATGCCATCGGTGACGTGGTGGCCGGTGCCATGCTGGCTCACAAGGCCGAGGAGGAGGGCGTGGTCTTCGCCGAAATCCTGGCCGGTCAGACGGGTCACATCAATTACGATGCCATCCCCGGCGTCGTCTATACGTGGCCGGAAGTTGCCTCTGTCGGCAAGACGGAGGAGCAGTTGAAGGCCGAAGGTGTGGCTTACAAGGCCGGCAAGTTCCCCTTCACCGCCAATGGCCGCGCCCGGTCCATGAACGCCACTGACGGTTTCGTGAAGATCCTGGCCGATGCCAAGACCGACCGTATCCTGGGCGCCCATATCATTGGCGCGTCTGCCGGTGAGATGATTGAGGAACTGGGGTTGGCGATTGAGTTCGGCGCGTCGGCCGAGGATATCGCCCGCACCAGCCACGCCCACCCGACCCTGACCGAGGCCATCAAGGAAGCGGCCCTGGCGGTCGATGGCCGCGCCATCCATATGTGATGGACGTCTCGGGGGATTGATTGAGAAAGGGCCGGAGCAATCGCTCTGGCCCTTTTGTTTGGCCGCCTTGCAGTGTAAGCGGGGGAGGGTGGCGGAACGCCGCGCTTGGTTCAAGGGCCGGGGCGGCTTATGTTCTGCGCCAAGGCAATTCCCAAGGTCAGGGCCATGACGATCGAAGAACCCCGCGTCCGCCACCCGGAAAAGGTCAACCGCCCGGACAACCCGATCCAGCGCAAGCCCGACTGGCTGCGCGTGAAGGCGCCGACCAGCCGGGAATATGCAGAAACCCGCGACCTGATGCGCGGCTTGAAGCTGCATACGGTGTGTGAGGAAGCGGCCTGCCCGAACATTGGCGAATGCTGGAAGAAGAAGCACGCCACCTTCATGATTCTGGGCGCCATTTGCACCCGCGCCTGCGCCTTCTGCAATGTAGCCACCGGCAAGCCGCTGAACCTGGACCCGCATGAGCCGGAGAAGGTGGCCGAGGCTGTGGGCAGCCTGAACCTGGAACATGTGGTCATCACCTCGGTGGACCGCGATGACCTGCCCGATGGCGGCGCCGACCATTTCGCCCGCACCATCCTGAACATCCGCAAGACGGCACCCGCCACCACCATCGAAATCCTGACGCCCGATTTCATGCGCAAGCCCGGCGCGGTGGAGCATGTGGCCAAGGCCCGGCCCGATGTGTTCAACCACAATCTGGAAACCGTGCCGCGCCTTTACCCCTCCATCCGGCCCGGTGCGCGTTACTTCACCTCGCTGGCCTTGTTGCAGCGGGTGAAGGAAGTGGACCCGACCATCTTCACCAAGTCCGGCATCATGGTCGGACTGGGCGAAACGAAGGAGGAGGTGGGGCAGGTGATGGACGATCTGCGCGCCGCCGATGTCGATTTCCTGACCATCGGTCAGTATCTGGCCCCCACACCCAAGCATGCGCCGGTGGACCGGTTCGTGACGCCGGATGAGTTCGAAAGCTACGCCACGCTGGCGCGCGGCAAGGGCTTCCTGATGGTGTCGTCGAGCCCGCTGACCCGTAGCTCCTACCATGCCGGGGATGATTTCCGGAAGCTGCGTGCGGCACGCGAGGCCAAGCTGGCGGGCAACCGCCCCGCCGCCGAATGATACTGATGCCAGGGTACTGACATCCCATGCCGACGCACGCCGAACGGCGCATCCTGCCGCACACGCCGGAGCAGCTCTACGCGCTTGTCGCCGATGTGGAGCGCTACCCGGAATTCCTGCCTTGGGCCGTGGCCTGCCGCATCCGCAAGCGGCAGGAACCGGTGATCTGGGCCGATCTTGTCATCGGCTTCAAGATGATCCGTGAGCGGTTCACGTCGAAGGTGACGTTGAACCCGGAAGCCCTGCGGGTGGATGTCGAATATGTCGACGGCCCGTTTCATTACCTGAACAACCACTGGGTTTTCGAACCCCACGCCGATGGCTGCGCCGTCGATTTCTTCGTGGATTTCGAGTTCAAGAACAAGGTCCTGCAAACCATCATCGGCGCGCTGTTCAACGAGGCCGTCAAGCGCATGGTGGCGGCGTTCGAGGGGCGGGCGAAGCAGCTTTACGGGTAAGCAGCCAACGCTTCCCGCTCTTCACGCTTAAATAATGTCGCGACGGCCGTAGTCGTCGTCGATTGTCCTGCGGACCTCATTTCGCTGCGCCCTATACCCCACGTGGGTATGCGGGCAATCGCTGTTGCCCGGTGCTATCCCGTTGCAATCCCATCGCTTTCAAGTACCGCCGAATGGCGGGCCTCTGGCCGCCATCATGCCTGGGCACGTCTGCTCAGACAATGGATGCGATATTCGTTACGCATATTAAATTTTATGTTTTGCATAAAATTATGGATGATATATAGAAGCTCCATGTCTGTAACGAATGGAGTTTCAAAACATGTCACTGCGTGTCCTGAACTGGATACTGACCGCATCCATCTGGCTGCTCGGTCTTGGTATCCTGCTGATCCTTGGCGTCAGCCTTTACGGAGGTTTGGCCGGTAAGCCGTGGTTCATGATGTTTCCGATTGTCCTGGGCCCAGCCGGCTCTACAGACCTGTTGGGTGACGCCCAGGCGGTGGTTGGTCATCTGTTGGCTGACCGCGCTACCTTGAACGTTGCAGTCGACCAGATGTGGATAAAGTTCCTGTTTGGCGTCTCAACGGCGCTGGTGGTCGGGTTATGGCTTTACGCTGCCATCACCTTGCGGCGGCTGGTCGGGGATATTGCCGGGGGTGACCCTTTTGCTGAGACGGCTGTGCCGCGCCTGCGATGGCTGGGTTGGCTGCTGATCGGTGTAAACGCAGCGACACTGGTCTCTTCCTGCCTGTTGCCGCTGACGCTGTCCGGTATCACGTTGGCGGATGGGCGTGCTCTGGTAACCAGCCCTCTATCATTCGGCTTGCCATCCACACCTTATGCTCAGGTCAAAGCCGATCTCGATGGCTGGCTGGCACTCTGCGGTCTGGTTCTTCTTGCTCTGGCAGAAGCCTTCCGCATTGGACGCAACCTGAAGGTTGAAGGGGAGGGGATCATCTGATGGCCATCATCATCAATGTCGATGTCATGCTCGCCCGACGTAAAATGTCGGTGACCAAGCTTGCAGAGGAAGTTGGAATATCCCTGACCAACCTGTCCTTGCTGAAAACCGGGAAGGTAAAGGGTATTCGCTTTGCGACCCTGAATCAGATTTGCATGGTTCTGAACTGTCAGCCGGGCGACATTCTGGAATATCGACCGGATGAGCACCCACCGGAACCAGGGGCGGGAGCCGATGACGGCATTTGAAAACAAAAAAGGGGGCCAAAAGGCCCCCTTTTTACATTCACTTAAAAATCACCGTCCGCGATCCATCCATGATGATGCGGTGTTCAAGCTGCCAGCGCACGGCCCGCGCCAGCACGGCACATTCGACGTCGCGGCCCATATCGACCAGATCCTCGGGCGTGTGGCTGTGGTCCACGCGCTGGATATCCTGTTCGATGATCGGGCCTTCATCCAGGACGTTGGTGACGAAATGGGCTGTGGCGCCAATGATCTTCACACCACGCTCATGCGCCTGATGATAGGGCTTGGCGCCCTTGAAGCTGGGCAGGAAGCTGTGATGGATGTTGATGCAGCGGCCGGACAGCACCTCGCAGAATTCCGGCGACAGGATTTGCATATAGCGGGCCAACACCACCAGATTGGCGCCGCTATCCTGAATGATCTTCGTGAACTGCGCCTCTTGCGCTTCCTTGTTACCCTTGGGTACGGGGAGGTGGTGATAGGGGATGCCCGACCATTCCACGAAACTGCGCATATCGTCATGGTTGGACACTACCGCCGGGATATCCATGCGCAGGCTGCCCGACCGCTGCCGATGCAGTAGGTCATAAAGGCAGTGGCCGAATTTCGATACGGCGATCACCACTTTGGGCCGCACCGACAGGTCGTGCAGTTCCCAGTGCATGTCATACTGGCGCCCGATGGGGGCGAAACCTTCCTTCAGCGCGTCCAGATCGGGAAAATCGGCCCCGTCCGCCCGGAACACCGTGCGCATGAAGAACAGATTGTTCAGCGCGTCATTGAAATGGTTCGATTCCGTGATCGAGGCGTCATGCTTGGCAAGATAGGTTGAAACCGCCGCCACGATCCCTTTGCGGTCCGGGCACCGCACGATCAGTACATAAGGACCCTGCTCAGCAATTACCGACATGTCACGCACCCGCCATTTTATCAAAAATTTGATCGGGCAGGAGAGTTGCGACTGGCGCGCGGGCTTGTCCACCCCCAGATTAGATAAAGGCGGCGAAAGGATGGCCGCCATGCAAAAACCGCTTGACGTGAGCGGAAGCTTAACTTACCTATTACGTAAACGTAAGCCACCTGTCAGCGACAAGGGCAGCTCTCATGCTGAACACCATCGATCAGGCCAAGTCCGCCTATAACCCGGCGCAAACCTTCACCATCGGTCAGTTGGCCGACGAATTCGGCCTGACCCTGCGGTCGCTGCGGTTTTACGAGGATGAAGGTTTGATCTCACCGGCCCGGATGGGCCAGACGCGAATCTATACCCACCGTGACCGCGCCCGGCTGAAGCTGATCTGCCGGGGCAAGCGGCTGGGCTTCTCAATCGGGGAAATAAAGGATTTCCTCGACCTGTATGACACGGACGAGGCGCAGGTGGAGCAGATGACCTATCTGCTGCGCCGCGCCCGCGACCGTATCGTGCATCTGGAGCAGCAGTTGCGCGATGTGCAGCAGACGCTCAAGGAACTGCATGAGATCGACGGCATGATCGTGTCGCATCTCCATTCCAAGGGTGTGCCGGTTCAAACCGAATAAGCTTCTTTTCCCGGGCGGAATGATTTCATACGCCCGTTTGAATGGTTTATCCTGTCCCCAAAATCAACGGTACCGTCCGACAGAGACGGGCCGCAGCCAACCCCAGGCGAGGAGTGCTCCAGAGATGAAGAACGTCGTGATTGCCGGTTACGCCCGGTCACCCTTCCACATCGCCAACAAGGGCGAACTGACGAAGGTGCGCCCGGATGATCTGGCCGCCGCTGTCGTGAAGGAACTGCTGGCCCGTACCGGTGTTGACGGCGCCGCCGTGGAAGACCTGATCATGGGCTGTGCCTTCCCGGAAGGTGAGCAGGGCTTCAACGTCGCCAAGCTGGTGGCCATGATCGCGGGTCTGCCGCAGTCGGTGGCGGGCGCGACCGTCAACCGTTTCTGCGGTTCGTCCATGCAGTCGATCCATCAGGCTGCCGGCGCCATCGCCATGGGCGCTGGCGACTGCTTCATCGCCGCTGGTGTGGAAAGCATGTCCCGCGTGCCGATGGGCGGTTACAACCCGATGCCCAACGCCGTCCTGCATGCTGCCAATCCGGGCGCCTACATGGCCATGGGCATCACGGCGGAAAACCTTGCCAAGAAGTTCGGCTTCACCCGCGCCCAGCAGGAAGCCTATGCCGTCGAGTCTCACGCCAAGGCCGCCAAGGCGCAGGCCGAGGGTCGGTTTGAGGCTGAGATCGTCCCCATCACCGTCCCCGGCGGCAAGGTGGTCAGCCAGGATGGCGGCATCCGCGCCGGCACGACGGCGGAGGGTCTGGCGACCCTGAAGCTGGCCTTTGATGCCGAAAACGGCACCGTCACCGCTGGCACCTCATCGCCGCTGACCGATGGCGCGTCGGCCACGCTGGTCTGCTCGGAAGATTTTGCCAAGGCCCATGGCCTGAAGATCCTGGCTAAAATCCGCTCTATCGCCGTGTCCGGCTGCGATCCCACCATCATGGGCTATGGCCCGGTCCCGGCATCCAAGAAGGCGCTGGCCCGTGCCGGCGTGACCATCGCCGACATCGACATCGTGGAAAGCAACGAGGCGTTTGCCGTGCAGTCCATGACGGTCGCCAAGGAGCTGGGCTTCGATGCGTCCAAGGTGAACCTGGATGGCGGCGCGCTGGCACTGGGTCACCCGCTGGGCGCCACCGGTGCCCGCATCACCGGCAAGGCCGCCAGCCTGTTGCAGCGTGAGGGCAAGTCCCTGGCGCTGGCCACCCAGTGCATCGGCGGCGGTCAGGGCATCGCCACCGTCCTGGAAGCGGTCTGATCGGCGGCTTCAAGCGGGAGGAAACACCCATGACTATTAAGAAAGCCGCCGTCATCGGCTCCGGCGTCATGGGCAGCGGTATCGCTGCCCACATCGCCAATGCGGGCATTCCCGTCTACCTGCTGGACATCGTTCCGCAGGCGGTGAAGGACAATGGCGGCGACCGTTCGGTCGTTGCCAAGACCGCCATCGACAAGATGCTGAAGACCGACCCGGCCCCCTTCATGCACAAGAAGGCCGCCAGCCTCGTCACCCCCGGCAATATCGAGGATGACCTGGAAAAGCTGGCCGATGTCGACTGGATCGTCGAGGCCGTGCTGGAGAACCCCAAGGTCAAGCACGACCTGTATCAGAAGCTGGAAGCGGTCCGGAAGGACGGCTCCATCGTCTCGTCCAACACCTCCACCATCCCGCTGAACATCCTGCTGGAAGGTCAGTCGGAGCGGTTTGCGACCGATTTCTGCATCACCCACTTCTTCAATCCGCCGCGCTATATGCGTCTGCTGGAAGTGGTGAAGGGTCCGAAAACCCGCCAGGATGCGTTCGACACCGTCAGCGCCTTCTGCGACCGCGTCCTGGGCAAGGGTGTGGTGGAATGCAAGGACACGCCGGGCTTCATCGCCAACCGCATCGGTACCTATTTCATGGCCGTCGCCGTGAACGAGGCCATCGATGGCGGCCTGACGGTGGAAGAGGCGGACGCCATCACCGGTCGCCCCATGGGCATCCCCAAGACCGGCACTTTCGGTCTGATCGATCTGGTCGGTCTGGACCTGATGCCGCTGATTTCCAAGTCGCTGCTGTCCACGCTGCCGGCTGACGATGATTATCGCCGTATCCATCGCGACAACGCGCTGGCCAACAAGATGATCGCCGACGGCTATACGGGCCGTAAGGGCAAGGGCGGCTTCTACCGCCAGACCAAGGCCGCTGATGGCCGCCGCGTCAAGGAAGCCATCGACCTGAAGACGGGCGTCTATCGCACGTCGGAAAAGGCCACGCTGGCGTCTGCTTCGGCCAAGAACCTGAAGGCGCTCGTGGAAACCGCTGACGCTGGTGGGGCCTATGCCTGGCGTGTGCTGTCGCAGGCGCTGTCTTACGCCGCCGATCTGGTCCCGCAGATTGCCGAACAGATCACGGCGGTCGATGAGGCGATGCGCCTGGGCTATAACTGGAAGTCCGGCCCGTTTGAGCTGATCGACCAGTTGGGCACCGGCTGGTTCGCGGAAAAGTTGGCCGCCGAGGGCAAGGCCGTTCCGCACATGGTGAAGGTGGCCGCCGGCCGTCCCTTCTATAAGGTGGAAGGCTCCAAGCTGCTGTTCCTGGGCACCGATGGCAACTATGCCGAGGTGAAGCGTCCGGACGGTGTGCTGCTGCTGACCGATATCAAGCGCGGGTCGAAGCCGGTCGCCAAGAACGGTTCCGCCAGCCTGTGGGATATCGGCGACGGCGTCCTGTGCCTGGAATTCACGTCCAAGATGAATGCCCTGGATCAGGACATCATGGGCATGATCCGCAAGGCCATGGGCATCATCGGTGATGGCAAGTCCGGTGCCTACAAGGCCCTGGTCATCCATAATGAGGCGCAGAACTTCTCCGTCGGTGCCAATCTGGGTCTGGCCCTGTTCGCCATCAATATCGGCCTGTGGCCGCAGATCGAGGCGACGATTGCCGAGGGCCAGAACACCTATAAGGCCCTGAAATACGCGCCGTTCCCCACCGTCGCGGCTCCGTCGGGCATGGCGCTGGGGGGAGGCTGCGAAATCCTGCTGCACAGCTCCGCCGTCCAGGCCCATGCCGAGACCTATTCGGGTCTGGTCGAGGTCGGCGTCGGTGTGCTGCCGGGGTGGGGTGGCTGCAAGGAGATGGTCATCCGCCATCTGGCCAACAAGCGTCGTCCGGGCGGCCCCATGCCGGCCCTGAGCCAGGCATTCGAGGCCATCAGCACGGCCAAGGTCGCCAAATCGGCGTTCGAGGCGCGCGACATGCTGATCCTGCGCCCGACCGACGGCATCACCTTCAACAAGGATCGTCTGCTGGCCGATGCCAAGGCCAAGGCCCTGGAACTGGCCGCGAACTACACCCCGCCGCAGGAACCGGAAATCCGCCTGCCGGGCCCGACGGCCGCCGCCGCCTTCAGCATGGCCGTGGATGGCTTCGCCCAGCAGGGCAAGGCCACGCCGCATGACGTGGTCGTGTCCAAGGCCATCGGCTTCGTGCTGTCGGGTGGCAACACCGACATCACGCAGGTGATGACCGAAGACGACCTGCTGACGCTGGAGCGGGAAGGGTTCCTGGCCCTGACCAAGACCAACGGCACCATCAACCGCATCGAGCACATGCTGGAAACCGGCAAGCCGCTGCGGAATTGACCCTTACGGCCCCTCCTTCGGGAGGGGCCGTTCCCATGCAACACCTCCCGTCATTGTGTTGCACATTGTTTCACATCTCCCCCGTCCACCCTATCGACGCCCCGAGGTGCCTCATCTGCCATCTTGTCTGAATCCTGCTCAGGTGCCGGACATGGTGGGGGATGGTGGTCTGCCGCGGTAGCGGTCCACACGGAGAGTTCCCATGCCCATGTACAAGGCCCCGCTCGAAGATATCAACTTCGTCCTCAACGACGTCCTGAATGCCCAGTCGCTGACCCAGCTTCCCGGCTTCGAGGATGCGACCCCCGACCTTATCCAGTCCGTCCTGGAAGAGGCTGCCAAGCTCTGCGAGAACGTGTTGCAGCCGATCAACCGGTCGGGTCACGAGGAAGGCTGCCACTACGAGAACGGCGTGGTGCGCACGCCCAAGGGCTTCAAGGAAGCCTATGATCTGTACAAGGAAGGCGGCTGGCAGGGCATGGCCTTCGATCCCGAATATGGCGGGCAGGGACTGCCGCATACGATCGGGTTCGTGCTGGAAGAACTGATGTGTTCGTCGAACATGGCGTTTGCCATGTATCCGGGCCTGACCCATGGCGCCATGAACGCCATCCGCGCCCATGCGTCGGACGAGTTGAAGGCCCAGTACCTGCCCAAGATGGTCTCTTCCGAATGGTCCGGCACCATGTGCCTGACGGAGCCGCATTGCGGCACCGACCTGGGGCTGATGAAGACCAAGGCCGTCCCCAGCGATGATGGCAGCTACCGCATCACCGGCACCAAGATTTTCATCTCCGCCGGCGAACATGACCTGACCAGCAACATCATCCATCTGGTGCTGGCCAAGCTGCCGGATGGCCCGCCGGGCATCAAGGGCGTCAGCCTGTTCCTGGTGCCGAAGTTCCTGCCCAACGAGAATAACGAGCCGGGCGTGCGCAACGGCGTCATGTGCGGGTCCATCGAACATAAGATGGGCATCATGGCCAACGCCACCTGCGTCATGAATTTCGACGATGCCAAGGGCTGGCTGGTGGGTGAGCCGCACAAGGGCATGCGCGCCATGTTCACCATGATGAACGCCGCCCGCCTGGGTGTGGGCATGCAGGGTCTGGGCGTGGCGTCCGTCGCCTACCAGAACGCCGTTGTTTATGCCAAGGACCGGTTGCAGGGCCGGGCCCTGTCGGGGACCAAGGCGCCGGACAAGGCCGCCGATCCCATCATCGTTCATCCCGATGTGCGCAAGAACCTGATGCAGGGCAAGGCCTTCATCGAGGGCGCGCGTGCGCTGGGCTATTGGGTCGGCATGATGATCGATCTGGTGGAAAAGCACCCGGACCCGGTCGCCCGTCAGGAGGCCGATGATTTCGTCGCCCTGCTGACCCCGGTGATCAAGGCCTATTTCACCGACATGGGCTATGAGATCGCCACCAACAGCCAGCAGATGTATGGCGGTCACGGCTATATCCGTGAATGGGGCATGGAGCAGTTCGTGCGCGATGCCCGCATCGCCATGATCTATGAAGGCGCCAATGGCATTCAGGCCTTGGATCTGGTCGGCCGCAAGATGCCGCAGAATCTGGGCCGCCTGTTGCGCCGCTTCTTCCACCCGATGCAGGCGGAGCTGGAGCAGAGCCAGGAAGACCCGACGCTGCTGGAATTCGTCATTCCCGTGGCCAAGGCGTTCGGCAAGTTGCAGCAGGCCACGGCCGTGGTCGCCCAGAAGGGCATGGCCCGCCCGGATGAGGCGGGTGCCGCCTCTACCGACTATCTGCGCATCTTCGGTCTGGTCAGCGTCGGCTGGATGTGGCTGAAGATGGTGAAGGTGGCGCAGGCCAAGTTGGCCGAAGGTGCCGATGGCAAGGAAGCCTTCTACGACGCCAAGATCAAGACGGCCCGCTTCTTCGTGGAAAAGATGCTGCCGGAGGTGGATTTCCGCTTCAAGAGCCTGATGTCCGGCGCCAAGTCCATGATGGATCTGGACGTCGAACAGTTCTGATTTTTCGACAGGGTGGACTGCTCTGCAACTCAAAGGCTGCCGGTGCGACCCGGCGGCCTTTTTCTTTATCGGTGGTCGCAAAAGAAAAGGGCCGCTGGTTCCCCGCCGGCGGCCCTTTCATGAACGTCAGGTCCTGGCTTCACTCATACTCGGCCCAGGTCTTGTCCTTCTTGCGGTCGTAATAAATGCTGATGGTCGACACTTCGCACAGGTTGAAGCCGGACCATTCGGCCGGCGTACCATCGTCGTAGACCACCTTCAGGTCCCAATTGCAGGACTTCTCCGAGCGGCTGAACTCAATATCAAAAGTTTCGCCATCGGGCATTTCATCACGGCCCAACACATCCTCTTCCCAGCTGGATGCCTTGCTGGGCGAGACATAGACCTCAGAGATTGTGTAGCCGGTCTTGTTGTTAAGCGTGAAATTCTGCTTTCCCTCCGCCCATACGGAAGGAACGGCCAACAGTGCCGTTGCTGAAAGGCCCAACAAAGCCTTGGCGAAAGCATGCATGATAACGCCCCCATCTATGATCAACAGGGGAAAGGTTGCATGCTTTCGCTGCCTGCTCAACAACTTAGCATTGCTTGGTCAGACTACCAGCTTGCGATACAGGTGCCAGGTGGCATGTCCCAGGATCGGCATCACCACCGCCAGCCCGACAAATAGCGGCAGGCTGCCCAGCAGCAGCAAGCCAGCCACCATCAGGCCCCAGACGGCCATGATGACGGGATTGCGCCAGACGGCACGGGCCGAGGTAACCATAGCGTCCAGCACCCCGACACGCCGGTCCAGCAGCATGGGGAAAGACACGACCGTCATGGTCAGCACCAGCATGGCGAACAGGAACCCGACACCATTGCCGATGATGAACATCATCATGCCTTCACGGGTGCTGATCAGCGCATTGATGAAGCTGGCGATCCCGTCATGCGGCTGGCTGGCCAGCGTCGCCATGTAAATCCGCTCTGCCACACCCAGCCAGACCAGGAACACGGCCAGCAGCATCGCGCCCAGCCAGGCGATGGGCATGATCTGCCCCGAACTGCGCACATCCAGGGCGTTGCGCCAGGTGATCTCCACACCCATCTCCCGCTGCCGCGACAGCTCATACATACCCAGCGCTGCAATGGGACCCATGATCGACAGGCCAGCCAGGGCAGGGTAGAGCAGGGGGACCAGATCATTCTGAGCCGCCGCCGCCGCCGCAAGACCGCCCACGACGGGGTAGATCAGGCCCAGGAACAGCAGCTGAGTGGGGGCGGCCATAAAGTCGCGCACCCCCATGGACAGGGCTTCCATGAGATCATGCACGGTGATGTGCCGGATTTCCGGCATGCTGACGGAACGGTCGTGGTTCATCGCCGCCTGATCGGCGGCCATGCGATAAGCCATATCCTCAACCTCCCCAAAGGCCAGCCTGTCCACCATCAAGATGAATGGCCGGTGTGTCATGGTTCGGCCATTTGGCCCGGAGAATCAAAGTCGGCATACCGGGTGACGGCTGCTGCAAGGGGCGATCGGTCGAACCCACTGCGGCAAATGATAGCAGCTTTGGCGGCTTTTGCACCGGTAAACAGTGAAGCCTTACGCCGCTTCCTGGCAGACTTCGCCGGTTCGGCTCAGCTTCAGCTTCCGCCCCACCTCCGCAATCGCACTCAAAACCGGGATCAATTCGCGGCCCAGATCGGTCAGCCCATATTCCGTGGAGGGTGGGGAGGTCGGCATGACGGTCCGCACCACCAGCCCATGCTGTTCCAGCATGCGCAGCCGGGCGGTCAACGTCTTGGCCGATATCTGCGGCATGTCGATCCGCAATTCCCCGAACCGACGCGGCGTCGCCTGCAAATGCCAGAGCACGTGCGTGGTCCAGGCACCGCTCAACATATTCATGAATTCCGACACGGGGCAGTAAGGGGCCGGGACGACGGGGTTCTTGCGGATTTTCAAGGCCATGGCGGGGAGATTCCGGTTACCGGTTTGAAACTTCAAAATGCAGGTTACCAGAAGTAACCAGCTATACAATGGCAACCATCTTCGCCATTCTCCGCGCCATCACCCAGGCCCCTGAACGGGGCGATGATCCAGACTGAGGAAACCAGATGAAGCTCTATTACAAGCCCGGCGCCTGCTCTCTTGCCTCCCATATCGCCCTGCGCGAGGCGGGCTTCAATCCGGAGATCGAGGCGGTGGACCTGCCCACCCACAAGACTGCCGGCGGTGTTGATTTCTATACGATCAACCCCAAGGGCTATGTCCCCGCCCTGATCACGGACGAGGGTGAGTTGCTGACCGAAGGCGTGGCCATCATGCAGTATGTGGCCGACCTGAAGCCCGAGGCCAAGCTGCTGCCGCCGCCGGCCACGCTGGCCCGTGCCCGCGCGCAGGAAGCGCTGAACTTCATCGCAACCGAGGTGCATAAGGGTTTCAGCCCTTTTTTCAACCCCACCACGCACCCGGAAACCAAGGCCGCCGTGCCGGCCAATGTCGGTCGTCGCTTCGACGCGCTTGAGGCGCAGCTGGCCGATGGCCGTGACTATCTGCTGGGGCCTGACTTCACGGTTGCCGATGGCTATCTGTTCACGGTTCTGGGCTGGTCGCCCTATATCGGGCTGGATCTGGTGAAGTGGCCGAACCTGTCGGCCTATCGCGCCCGCATCGCCGCCCGCCCGGGGGTACAGGCGACGCTGAAGGCGGAAGGCCTGATCTGATGGACGGCACGACCCCGGCAGCACCTGACTTCGCCGGGGTCACCGCCCTGATGGCCGATTATTTCGACGGGCTGTATCATTCCGATGCGGCCCGTCTTGGCCGGATTTTCCATCCGCGGGCGGTCTATGCCTGCGCGACGGAGGGGCGGTTGACCCATCTGACTATGGATGCCTACCTGCCCATCGTGGCGGCCCGTACGTCCCCGGCCAGCCGGGGTGAGGTGCGGCGAGATGAGGTCGTCTCCATCACGTTTGCCGGCCCCGTGACGGCCCTGGTTCAGGCGCGATGCGCCATCGGACCCAAGCATTTCACGGATTTCCTGAGCCTGGTGAAGCTGGAAGGCCAGTGGCAGATCATTGCCAAGACCTTCCATTTCGATCTGACGGAAACTTAAATCGTCAGTGGCGCCCAGCCGTCGCGACCAAGGGCTTCCAGCGGCTGGAAATTGGCCTTGTATTCCATCTTGGGGCTGCCCTCGATCCAATAGCCCAGATAGAGATAGGGCAGCCCTTCCTGGCGGCAGCGTTCGATCATGGCCAGGATCAGATGCGTGCCAAGGCTGCGCTTGGGATCTTCAGGATCATAGAAGCTGTAGACGGCGGAATAGCCGTCCTCCAGCCGGTCCACCAGCATCGCCCCGCGCAGCCGGCCCGCCTCGTCACGGGTTTCGGCCATGAAAGTATTGACCTGTCCTTCGTCCACCATGGAGGCGAAATCGCCGGGCGTCATACGGTTCATGTCGCTGTCGCTGTGGCGGGCATCCTGGTAGAGGGCGAAAAGCTGGAACTGCTCCATCGTCGATGCGGCGGGAACGACATCCAGCACCAGATCGGTGTTGGCGCGCAGGATGCGGCGGTTGGTCCGGCCCGGCGCGAAGGTGGCGACCGGCACCCGCACCGGCACACAGGAACTGCACCCCGGACAGACGGGGCGATAGACGATGTCGTGGCTGCGGCGGAAGCCGGCCCGAGACAGGGCCGAATTCACCTCTGCAGCCTGCGGCCCCACCAGCCGCGTGAACAGCTTCCGCTCCACCCGGCCCAGCAGATAGGGGCAGGGCATGGGGCCGGAGCGGAAGAATTGCTGCAAGGGCCGGTGCAGGGGTGGGATGACACTCATTCGTGGCCCTGGCGCGGGGTGGTGGGGCGGGGGATCAGGCCGATAGGGTACCCGGTTCGTCGATCAGGAAAAAGGCCTGTGCGATGTCATTGGAGAGCTTGCCGAAATTGATCTGCAAACCGTCCAGATATTCGTGCAGGCCCACCGAAATGACGGACTCGATGGTCTGGTTCGACAGGTTCCCCAACAGCTCGTCCGACCGTTCTAGCGGCAGGGTGCCGCGACGCAGGCGATACTTGCTATTCAGCCGGTTCAAGAGACTGTCCACCTCCCGCATGCAGACCAGCACGGAGCGCGGGAAATTGTCGTTGAACAGCAGGAAGCCCGCCACCGCCGCCGGGGTCATGCCTCTAGGATAGACGCGGCGGAAGGCGTGGTAACCGGCGGCAGAGCGCAGCAGGCTGTTCCACTGGCTGATATCGATAGGGGTGCCGATGTCGCGCGGGCTGGGCAGCAGGGTGTGGTACTTGATGTCCAGCACGCGGGTTGCCTGATCTGCCCGCTCAAGATTGCGGCCTAACTGGTAGAAGTACCAGCCCTGGTCGCGGAAGAAGGTACCCTCGGTAATACCCGTATGGGTCTGGCAGGCTTCCTTGATGGAGGCACACAGCCGCTGGATATTGTGCTGGGCCAGATCGGTGGCCGGTTCCAGCGCCAGCAGGCGATTATAGAACATGTTGAGATGCGCCCACATCTCGGTCGAGATCAGGGGCCGCAACTGCCGTGCATTCTCCCGCGCCGACGCGATGGCGGCGATGATGGAGGTGGGGTTGTTCTGATCCAGAACGTAGAAGTTCAGCACATTCTTGACGCTGGCCGTCGGGTACAGCTCAAAGAAGCGCTTCTCATCGGCGTTCAGGCGCAGGATCGGTAACCAGTTGGTGGACCCGAAACTGTCGCGGGCGAAGGTTTCATGCACGTCCAGGATGCGGGCCAGATTTTCGGCACGCTCCATATAGCGGGCCATCCAGAAGATGCATTCGGCGTATCGGGCGAGAAGGGCTGCCATGTCCGGTTCTCCCCTTACTGGCTTTGCGACTGTGACTGGGACTGGGTATGGAACGGATCGGTGCTGTCATCGGCCACCGGCTCGGTCTCCGCCTCTCCACCTTCCGTCAGGACCCAGGTATCCTTGGACCCACCGCCCTGGCTGGAATTCACAATCAGGGTGCCTTTCTTCAAGGCCACGCGCGTCAACCCGCCGGGCAGTACCCAGGTGCTTTTGGCAGTGATGGCGAAGGGGCGCAGGTCCACATGGCGCGGCTCTATCCCTTCCTCCGTCAGGGTGGGGCAGACCGACAGCGGCACCATTGGCTGGCTGATATAATTGGCCGGGTCCTCCAGCAGCTTGGCCCGGCATTCCTCCAACTCTGCCTTGCTGGCGCGCGGGCCGATGGTGATGCCATAGCCGCCTGCCTCACCCACCGGCTTCACAACCAGCTTGTCGAGATTGTCGAGCGTATATTGCAGCGCGTCAGGCTCGCGGCAGATATGGGTATCGACATTGGGGATGAGAGCGTCTTCACCCAGGTAATATTTGATCATGCGCGGGACATAGGCATAGACGGCCTTGTCATCGGCCACACCCGTCCCGATGGCATTGGCCAGCGCCACATTGCCCTTGCGATAGGCCTCGAAAATCCCCGGCACGCCCAAAAGGCTATCGGGATTGAAGGCCTTGGGGTCCAGGAAATCATCGCCGATGCGGCGATAAATGCTGTCCACGCGGCGCAGGCCGCCGGTGGTTTTCATATAGACCTTGTCGTCGATGACGGCCAGATCGCGCCCTTCCACCAGCGGCACGCCCATCTCGCGCGCCAGGAAAATATGCTCGAAATAGGCGGAGTTGTAGGCGCCGGGCGACAGCAGCACCACCTGCGGGTCATAGCTGTCGACATCCGCGCGGGGCGGTGCGATCTCGCACATGGCCTCCAGCAGCTTGGCGCCGTAATTCTCCACATTGCGCAGGCCAATATCCCCCATCAGATCGGGGAAGGCGCGCAGCATCATGTGGCGGTTTTCAACGACATAAGACACGCCCGACGGCACGCGGCCATTATCCTCCAGCACCCGGAACGTGCCCTCATGGTCACGCACCAGATCGACGCCGGCAATGTGGATATAGGTCTTGAAGGGCAGGGTGATGCCCTGCATCTGCGGCCGGTAATTGGCATTGCCCAGCACCAGTTCGGCGGGAATGATCCCATCCTTCAACACATGCTGGTCATGATAGATATCGTGCAGGAACATGTTCAGCGCCGCGATGCGCTGCTGCACGCCCTTTTCCAGATGCGCCCATTCCTTGGCCGCGATGATGCGGGGGATCACATCGAAGGGCAGGATACGGTCAACGGCCTTGGCATCGCTATACACCAGAAAGGTGATGCCCAGATTATACAGCTCCCGCTCCGCGTCGGACGCGCGGCGTCGCAGATCATCATATTGCAACTGTCGAAGCCGGTCCTTCACGGCTTCGGTATGCGATGCCGGTTTGCTGGCCGAGCCGAACAGCTCATCATAGAAGCCGTTGGCATCATAGGACGACAACAGGTCGTCAACACCTTTTCCAGACCCGCTCAACAGAGCCCCCTGCGCCCTTCGTGCCATGCGATCCGCTGTCGAGGGCGATGCCGACAATGGCTTCGTTTCGCATCCGCGAGATTGAGATTAACAGATCAGTAAGGTTTGACCAGAGGCTGTGTGAACGCTCGCAACGGTTTTAACAGTTGTGATTTTTTTGCCCTGCGGTGAGGCGGAGAGTGGCTGACAGTTGTGGCTTTGGCGTCCGCACTCCCGTGTGAAAAACTTTTTCGGAGGGGGCGGTGATACCGCTCCGAAAAGCACTACCTGCGAATGAAGGCCGGTATATGAAACGCTGTGCACCATAAAATGAGGGGGTGTTTCACAAGGTTGGGGGGGCGGCCCCGGAAGGAGCGGGCCAACGCCCCTCGTGCAACGTTGTGCGACATAAAATAAGGGTATGTTCCGGAGGGCCGGCTATTGCCGCTCCGAAAGCAAGCAGTTCCGAATGCCGTGATGGGGATGGCATGCAGGTGTGAGGGCGGCGATGATGGAAGTAATTTAGCACAGTAGCGGCGGAAAGTCAGCGGTTGGGGCCATTGCTGAGATGGTGAGAACGATCCATTTAAAAGGAACCAAGCCTGTGACCCAAGCCCCCGCGCCCCCACCCTGCCAGCCATTCATGCAGGAACTCTTTCGGTCGGCGTCACAACCGCCTATATAGGGGCCGCAATGATGCTCCGGCTTGTGGCGATTACCCCGATCATGAAGCGCACCTATACCCGCAAGGAAGTGCAGGACCTGCTGGGCGCCCTGGAAGGCCAGGCGCGGGAGGCCATTCGGTTGGCCAAGCAGGCGGAGGAAGAGGCGGCCAAGGATAGTTTCCTGGCCTATAACGACTTCCGCAACAAGGTGGGAGAGTTCAGGGCGCTGTGCATCCTGATCGAGGGGCGCCTGAAATCCGTCGATACGGCGCGGGTCGATGACCTGAAAGAGGAATATGCGCGGCTGGATACGCTGATGCTGGGCCTTCTGGTCCGGGCGTCGATGCGGTTCTTCTTTGTGCTGTCGGCCAAGACCATGCTGCCCATGGGGGCCCGCGACATCTTCATCGCAGAACTGCGCAGCCTGCACGACGCGGCGGAAAAGCTGCGCCGGCCCGAATATTCCGCCACCATGGGCGACAAGTTGAAGGGCGATCTGGAAACGGCCGAACTGATCCTGGAAGAGATCATCGACAAGGCGCCGGGAATGTTGAATTTCGGATAATTGGGCGGATTGGTAGGGCGCCCCCTCACCCTTCCCAGGTTTGGGAGGGTGAGGGCAGGCTTGGTTCCCTATATCAGCCGTTATTCACCACCCTGGTCACGGTGATCCGCTTTTCCCGGCGGTCCACGGTCTGATAGGTGATGGTCTGCCCCGGCGACAGGCCCAGAAGGGCGCAGCCCACAGGCGTCAGGATCGAGATGGCGTCGGGCGGCACCGGGCAGCCTTCTTCCGGCATATGCAGGGTGCCACTGTGGCTGGTGCCGATATCATCGGTGAAATGCACCTGCGACCCAAGGCGGACAAAGGGCCGGCGCGTCGCCTGATCCACGATGTCGGCACGCAGGACCTCCTGCTGCAGGAACATCGAAATCCGCGCATAAGAACGGTGCATGCTGTCAAGCAACGTCTCAAGTTTCTGCAAATCATCACGCAGGATGCGGATGGGCGGGTCGCCGATCTGGACTTTGCGATTCATCTTTTCCTCTAAAGCGTGTTCTGTTCAGTTCCTCAAACGCCGGCACCGCATCCGCGGCTTGGCTTCACGGCGCATGAGCGCCGCGGCGGCAGTCGCCGCCGGAGGTGTCTTCGGTCAACCGAAAACACCTCTTTGTAAAAATACCCCCGAAAACGGGGGCGGGCACAGCAGGCCCCATCTGTTGGCAAAGGTCAACCCACCGCGACGTCGCGCCGCGAAAGGGGTAGCCCGTAATCGCCCGCACCCATTTGCGCTTCTGTGTTGTTGAGAAGGTGGGCGTAATGACAACAGAAGATGGAGTGCCCCATGACGACGATCCTGCTGATCATCGTGATCCTCATCCTGATCGGTGCCTTGCCCGCCTGGCCCTATAGCCGCGGCTGGGGCTATGGCCCGTCCGGCCTTCTGGGGACCGTGCTGATCGTCCTGCTGATCCTGGTGCTGCTGGGACGCATTTAAGACCCGTCCCCTCAAGCGCCGGGCGCTGCCTCCGGCAGCTTGGGCTTACGCAGGCACGTGCCTGCGGGCCGGCGGTCGCCGGCCTGGGGGGCATGGACCATGCCCCCCGGTATAAGCTCGTGACAGGGCCCGTATGCGGACGCTATCCCTTGGGGCTGATAACAGCTTTAAGGGATAGCGTCCGTATGTCCGGTCAAGACCAGCATTTCCTGTCACTCGCCGCCGATCTGTCCCGCCAGGGCATGGAAGGCGGGCAGGGCGGGCCTTTCGGGTCGGTGGTGGTGATGGACGGCAAGGTGGTCGGGCGTGGCTGTAATCAGGTCACCTCCACCAACGACCCCACCGCCCATGCCGAAGTGGTGGCCATCCGCGATGCCTGCCGCACCCTTGGCCGGTTCGACCTGCGCGGGGCCGTGCTTTATGCCAGTTGCGAGCCGTGCCCCATGTGCCTGGCCTCTGCCCTGTGGGCGCGGGTGGACCGTATCGTTTATGCCAATGACCGGTTCCAGGCGGCGGCGATCGGCTTTGACGACGCCCTGATCTATGAACAGGTGGCGGCGGCCCCGGACCAGCGTATCATCGCTTGCGACCACCGGCCCAATGACGATGCCCTGTCGGTCTTCAACGACTGGGCGGAGAAGGCCGATCGCGTGCCCTACTGACGCCGGAGGTGATGGTGACGCTGTGTGCGAGCGACCTGCTGGTCCTGGTCGATATCCAGAATGATTTCTGCCCCGGCGGGGCGCTGGCCGTGGCCGATGGCGATGCGGTGGTGCCGCTGGCCAATGAACTGGCCCGGCGGTTCCATGCGGCAGGGGGCGGTGTCGTCCTGACCCAGGACTGGCATCCGCCCGGCCATTCCAGCTTTGCCAACAGCCATCCGGGGGCAAAGCCCTTCGACGCCATACAACTGGACTATGGGGAGCAGACCCTGTGGCCGGCCCATTGCGTGCAGGGTACGCAGGGGGCGGAATTCCATGCAGGCCTGGATGTGCCCATGGCGTCGCTGGTGGTGCGCAAGGGCTTCCGCCCTGGTATCGACAGCTATTCCGCGTTTTTCGAGAATGACCGTCGGACACCGACGGGTCTGGCCGGCTATTGCCGGGAACGGGGCTTCGCGCGCCTGTTCTTCGCCGGGCTGGCCACCGATTTCTGTGTCGCCTATTCGGCGGAGGATGCGGCGCGCTGCGGCTTTGCGTCCGTCCTGCTGACGGGTTCCAGCCGGGCCATCGACCTGCACGGATCGTTGGAGGCCGCGATGGCGCGGCTGTCGGCGGCGGGGGTCACGGTGGTGGAAACGGTCTGATCGGCATGGGGCGGGGGGCAGGCGCATGAAAGCGTCACTTTTCTTCCTGCCCCGAACGGATTATCCCGCCTTGGTCATGGTTCCGCACCGGCTGGAGGTTGCGTGCAGCTTTCCGTTCTGATCCCGGTCCTGGATGAACAGGACAATATCCTGCCGCTGCTGGAAGAGATTTACGCGGCCCTGGCCGCCTGTCCGGCGTTTGAGGTGCTGGTGATTGATGACGGGTCGGGCGATGCCACGGCAACGCGCGTGGAAAAGGCCCTCGCCGAATATCCGACCCTGCGCCTGATCCGCCATGAACGCCGCGCCGGCAAAAGTGCGGCCCTGGTCACCGGTGCCCGCGCGGCGCAGGGGGCGTGGTTGGCCTTCATCGATGGCGACCGGCAGAATGATCCCGCCGACATCCCGCCCATGTTGCGCAAGGTGGAAGGGGATGAGGATCTGGTCCTGGTCAATGGCGTGCGCCGCCGCCGGCAGGATACGCTGTCCAAGCGTCTCGCATCACGCGCCGCCAACGCCATCCGTCAGGCCATCCTGCATGATGATTGCCCGGATACAGGCTGCGGGCTGAAACTGATCCGCCGCGATCTGTTCCTGGACCTACCGGCCATCGACTGTCTGCACCGGTTCATTCCGGCCCTGGTGAAGGGGCGGGGGCTGACCCATGCCAACCTGTCCGTGAATGACCGGCCGCGCGTGGCCGGCACCTCCAAATACACCAATTTGCACCGGGCCGCCGTGGGGCTTTGGGACCTGTTCGGCATCCTGTGGCTGATCCGGCGGCAGAAACGGCCCGGTGGGGCGATAGAGGTGAAGGCACCATGATCTGGACCCAGTTGAGCCAATGGTGGCACGCCGCCGTGGACGGTCAGGAATGGCTGGTCCTGTTTGGCATGTCGGCCCAGGCCATGTTCATGATGCGTTTTGTCGTGCAGTGGATCAGTTCGGAACGCGCAGGCCGCAGCGTGATGCCCGTCGCCTTCTGGTGGTTCAGCCTGGGCGGTGGCCTGCTGCTGACCATCTATGGCTTTCTGAAACATGAGCTGGTGATCATCGCGGGGCAGTTGCCGGCCCTGATCATCTATTCCCGCAACCTGCACCTGATCCGCCGCGAACGGCGGGGGGCGGGGGCATGAACCCGGATCGGGCGCCTGACCAGGGGATGGGCGGCAAGGTCTGGCTGTTCCTGGCCCTGCTGGCCTTTGCCGCCTTCATCCAGGGGTTCGCCACCATCCCGCCCTTCGACCGGGATGAAAGCCGTTATGTCCAGGCCAGCCATCAGATGCTGGAAACCGGCGATTTCATCGATATCCGGTTCCAGGATGAGGCAAGGCACAAGAAGCCTGTGGGCATCTACTGGATGCAGGCGGCGACCGTCCATCTGCTGACCGGCGGGGATGATACGGGGCCGGTCTGGATGTACCGGCTGCCGTCGCTGATCGGGGCCATCGCCGCCGTCCTGCTGACGGCATGGGCCGGACTGGCGCTGTTCGGGCCGGGGGCGGGGACCATCGCCGCCATGATGATGGCCACCTGCGTCATCCTGGGCGTGGAAGCGCGCATGGCCAAGACGGACGCGGTACAGTTGGCCTGCATCCTGGGCTGCTTCGGCGTGCTGGCGCGGGCCTATCTGCGGCCCGACCGGGCCTTGCCCCTGTCGACGGCTCTGCTGTTCTGGGTGGCGCTGGGGATCGGGGTGCTGGTCAAGGGTGTGATCCTGATGGTGGTGGGTACTGCCATCCTGGCGCTGTGGCTGATCGACCGGGAGGTGTGGTGGCTGCGCCGGCTGCGTCCGACCCTGGGACTGCCGCTGTTCCTGGCCATCATCCTGCCTTGGCTGATCGCCATCACCATCGCCACCAAGGGCGCGTTCTTCGGTACCGCCGTGGGGCATGAATTTCTGGGCAAGGCGGCCACGGGACAGGAAAACCATGCCGGCCCGCCGGGATATTTCCTGGCGACCTTTTGGCTCAGCTTCTGGCCCTGGGCGCCGGTGGTCTTTCTGTCGCTGCCGCTGATCTGGGCGCGGCGGCATGAGGCTTCGGTGCGCTTCTGTCTGGCGTGGATCATCCCGACCTGGGTGATCCATGAGGCGGTGGTGACAAAGCTGCCGCATTACACCCTGCCGGTGCTGCCGGCGCTGGCCTTGCTGGCGGCGGCCATGGTGATCAATAACCGCCGCCCGGTCTTATCCCGTGGCTGGGTCTGGGCGGCCACGGCAATGACGGTCATCGTTTCCGTCGCCTTTGCCGGGGCCATCATCGGCTTTCCGGTGCAGTTGATGGGGCAGGTGCAGGCGGGGTCTGTGCTGGCGGCTCTGGCCATCCTGGCCGTCGCCGGGCTGGTGGTGTGGCTGATCCGGTCGGCCCGTGGCGATGCGGCGGCCTATGTCGTGCTGGGCACTGTTTTCGCCTATATCGGCATCTTTGCCATGGCGCTGCCCAACCTGACGCCGATGTGGCTCAGCCCGCAGGTGAAGCAGGTTTTCGACGAGAACAAGCCGTGCCCCGGCAGCATCCTTGCCGCCGGTGGCTATAATGAGCCGTCGATGGTCTTCCTGGTCGGCACGCAAACGCGGCTAGGTGGCGGGGAACGGGTGGCGGCCCACCTGCTGTCCGACCCGGCTTGCGCCATCGGCATGGTCACCACGGGGCGGGAGGAGGAGGCGTTCCATGCCGCCCTGCGCGCCGCCGGGCGTGAGCCCCTTCTGGTCAGCGAGCTTTCGGGCTTCAACTATTCGCGTGGCAAGAAGGCCGTCCTGCATTTCTACACGCTGTCAAACCGGGTTATTGCTCCATAAGCCATTGCCACGGGCTTTGCCCTGCCGCCTGCCTGCTGCTATCAAGGCGGCAACGCATTCTTGTGATGGAGGTTTTTTATGGCGGGTCGTATCGATGCGCGTCTGGCCGAACTGAATATCGAGCTGCCGAAGGCCGCCGTGCCGCTGGCCGCCTATGTGCCGGCCGTGCGCACCGGCAACCAGCTGTTCATCTCCGGCCAGGTGCCGATGTGGAATGGCGAACTGCGCCATGTCGGCAAGCTGGGCGCCGGCTACAGCATTGAAGAAGGGCGCGAGGCGGCCCGCACCTGCGCCCTTAACATCATCGCCCAGGCCAAGCTGGCGCTTGATGGTGATCTGGACCGGATCGTGCGGGTGGTGAAGCTGGTGGGCTTCGTCAATTCCACGGGCGATTTCAATGACCAGCCGAAGGTGATCAACGGCGCGTCCGAACTGTTCGGGGAGATTTTCGGCGATGCCGGCAAGCATGCCCGCTCCGCCGTGTCCGCCGCCTCGCTGCCGTTTGGTGTGGCGGTGGAGATCGAGGCGATTCTGGAAGTGGCGTAAGGCTTTGTGCTGAACGGGTGGTGTCGCGACGCTTGGCCTCGACCCTGCCCGTTCTATATCCTGACCTCTCAACAGCACGGCGACGCCCATGCCCGACGGTCAGGAACTGGACAATCTCAGCATCGATCTTGTCGATGACATCCGCGTGATATCGGCGGGCGACTGGGATGCCTGCCTGCGGGATACGCCGGGCGGTGCCGACAATCCCTTTCTGCGCCACGCCTTTCTGGCGGCCATGGAAAGCAGCGGGTCGGTCGGCGGCGATACGGGCTGGGACCCCCGCCATGTCGCGGTGCGCGACGGTACGGGCCGTCTTCTGGGCATTGCCCCGCTTTATGTGAAGTACCATTCCTATGGCGAGTATGTGTTCGACCATGGCTGGGCCAATGCCCTGGACCAGGCGGGCGGCAACTATTACCCCAAGCTGCAATCGGCGGTGCCCTTCACACCCGTGACCGGCCCGCGCCTGCTGGTCCGGGCCGATGCGCCGCCGGGGGTGCATGGGGCCATCATCGCCACGCTGTCGGGTCTGGCCCGGCGCAACGACCTGTCCGGGACCCATGTCACCTTTCCCAATGAGGCCGACCATGACCGGTTCGTGGGGGCCGGCTGGCTGTCGCGCATCGGTATGCAATATCACTGGGATAATCGCGGCTATCGCAGCTTTGACGACTTCCTGGGTGCCTTCAGCAGCCGCAAGCGCAAGATGGTGCGCAAGGAACGGCAGTGCGTGGCCGAAAGCGGGCTGCAACTGTTCACCCTGACCGGGGCGGATATCAGGGACGAGCATTGGGACGCGTTCGACCGCCTGTACCGGTCCACGTCCGACCGGAAATGGGGTTCACCCTATCTGACGCGGGAGTTCTTCTTCCAACTGGGCCAAGACATGGCCGACCGCGTCGTTCTGGTCATGGCGCGCGATGGCACGCGCTGGGTGGGCGGCGCGCTCAACATGCTGGGCGAAACGACCTTGTATGGCCGCAACTGGGGCGGGTCGGAGGCTTATCCATTCCTGCATTTCGAGGCCTGTTATTACCGCGCCATCGATTTTGCCATCGAACATGGCTTGACGCGGGTTGAGGCCGGTGCGCAGGGAGAGCATAAGATCCAGCGCGGCTATCTGCCCGTGAAGACCTTTTCCGCGCATTACATCGCCCATCGCGGCCTGCGCTATGCCGTCACCGATTTCCTGCTGAAGGAACGGGCGGCGATAGAGGAGCATATGGCGGAGTTGATGCAGGAAAGCCCCTATCGGCAGGAGGGCTGAGTTTCCAAAAGAGCGATGCCAAGAATCCAAAAAACACACTATCGTATATCTCAATTGTGTTTTAACGCGTTAACATAATTCGGATGTTTGGTAGTGTTCGATTGCCCCAATCAATTTACGGTCAGTATTACTGATCGCATCTCGAACATTGATGCTGATGCTTGGGATGGCTGTCTTCTTGAGACACCTGGGGGCGACGATCACCCGTTTTTACAGCATGCCCATCTGCGTATTCTTGAAGATTGTCGTGCCATCGAGGGCCGGATCTGGGCGGCACGCTATCTGACGGCGCGGGATGCCGCCGGTCGGCTGGTTGCGGCAATGCCCATGTTTGTCAAAGCCAGTCCGTTCGGTGATCTGGTGAATGAACAGGCCTGGGTTGATCTGCATCGGCGGTCCGGTCGTCCCTATTATCCGAAGCTTCAGATCTGTGCCCCGTTCAGTCCGGTGACGGGACCGCGTCTTTTGCGCCGCCGTGACGCGCCGGAACAGCTGTTGTCGCGGATCATCGGGCTGGTCACGCGGTCGGCCGCATCCAGCAATCTTTCCGGCGCCCACGCCACCTATGTGAATGAAGGCGACCTGAACTTATTCAAGAAGGCGGGATGGCATGCCCGCAGCAATATCCAGTTTCATTGGCATAATCAGGATTATCAAAGCTTTGATGATTTCCTGGATACCCTTATCTCCCGCCGGCGCAGCATGATCCGGTCGGAACGTCACGAGGTGGCGCAGCGCGGCGTGGATATCCAGATCCTGACCGGGCCTGATCTGCGCGAAGAGCATATGGATGTTTTTGCCGGCTTCTATCTTTCAACCTTCGAGAAGAAGAATTGCCTGCCCCTGCTTCCCCGTGACTATTTCCTAATGTTGGGGGAACGGATGGCCGACCGCGTGGTTCTGGTCATGGCCCGGGCGGACGGGCGCTATGTCGGCGCGACATTGAACATTCTGGGCAGCCGGACGCTGTTTTCCCGCAGCTGGGGCGGCGTGGAGGGCTTTTCCTTCCTGCATTTCGAGGTCACGAACTATCGCGCCATCGAGTTTGCGATTGAACGCGGGCTGGCGACATTGGATGGCGGCATCGGGGGCCTGCACAAGCTGAAGCGCGGCTATCAACCTGTCACCACCTGGTCCGCCCACCATATGCTGGACCCAGCCATGGACAATGCCATCGCAGGGTTGGTGAGGCAGGAGGGGGCACTGGTGGCGCGGGAGCACCTCAATCTGGCAGGGCAGGGTGCCTATCGCCGGGGGCCGTTGCTGCGTCGTTGAGCCGATTGGCGGAGGGGCGGCGACATTTACCCGCCCCTTGCGGGCAAGAAACGCCGACAGGGACATCATCCCACCCGGCATCTTTTGCCCCTTGCTCAAAAATCCGCAGATTTCCTTGGGTTCTGGTGGTTGGCATACCCTTTGCTTTTATGGCCTCGAACCGATTTGGCCCGGATGGGCCGTGAAGCGCCAAGCCAAGGAGCACCCCCATGTCCTTCGTCCAGGATTGCGTCAGCATCTCCCGTCAGCACCTGATGGCCGGTTACCTGGCCGAAGCCGAAATGAGCTGCCGCACGGCGCTTCAGGCCGAACCGGCCCATTCGGAGGCCACGCACCTGCTGGGTATCATCGCGCTGCGGTCCAACCGCGCTGCCGAGGCCAACGAGCTGTTTTCCAAGGCCATCGCGCTGGATGGCGCCAAGGCCGAATTCCACAATAGCCGCGGCGTGCTGATGTATGGCTGCCGCCGGTTTGAGGAGGCGGAGGTTGAGTTCGCCCAGGCCGTTTGTCTGGATGAAAGCGATCCGCTGTCCTACAACAATCTGGGCAATGCGCTGCGTGCCCAGGGCAAGCTGGCCGAGGCCGAGCCCTGCTTCCGCAAGGCTGTCGAACTGCGCCCCTCCTATGCCGAGGCGCACAATAATCTGGGCAACACCCTGCGCGAGATGGGTTCTCTGGCCGAGGCGGAATTCTGCTTCCGTCACTCGCTGGCCCTGCGCCCGAAGAACCTGGACGCTGCCTATAATCTCGCAGCCCTGCTGCTCTATACCGACCGTCTGGACGAGGCTGGCCGCCTGTTCGCCAATGTCCTGGCGGGTGATCCCAGCCGGGCGGAGGCAGCCATCGGTCTGGCCCAGGTCTTCCAGGGGCAGGGCCGCATCGACGATGCCATTGCGCTCTTGACCGGTGCCCATAACCGCATGCCCGACAATGCCGCCGTGCTGTTCGCGCTGCAATTGCTGCGCTCCACCCAGGTTCCCGCGTGGCACATCCCGATGATCAACGATCATGAACGCAACGACGCCTACGAGGCGGCCCTGCTGAACAATGTGAAGCCGGGGGATACGGTGCTGGAGATCGGCACGGGTTCCGCCCTGGTCGCCATGATGGCGGCGCGTGCCGGTGCCGGCCATGTCTATACCTGCGAGATGCACAAGCCACTGGTCGAGGTGGCCCGCGAGACGGTGGCGCTGAACGGTTATGACAAGCACATCACCGTGATCGGCAAGAAGTCCACCGATCTGGTGGTGGGCCAGGATATGCCGGAAAAGGCCGATGTCTTTGTATCCGAACTGATCAATGTCGGCATGCTGGCGCCCGATATGCTGACCATTTTGCAGCATGCGCGCCAGAACCTGCTGAAGCCCGGTGCCAAGATCATCCCGGCGGCGGCTACCGTCTATGCCTCGCTGATCCAGGCCGACGACATGCGCCGCATCAGCCCGGTGCGCACCGTGTCTGGCTTTGACATGTCGAAGTTCGACCAGTTCCGCACGCCGGGTTACTGCACCATCGATCTGGCCGCCGACGCGCACCGCATGCTGTCTGAACCGGAAAAGGCCTGGTTCTTCGATTTCTACAAGAACATGCCCGACAGCGACGCCAAGGTCCTGACCGTCACCGCCTCGGAAACGGGTGTGGCCCATGGCATCGCCTTCTGGTTCGACCTGCACATGGATGAGAAGGTCGACTACCACTCCAAGTCGCCGACCCGCACCAACCACTGGAAGCAGGCCGTGTATTTCTTCAATCACGACCTGCCCGTCGTGAAGGGCCAGCCGGTGATGATCGGCACGGGCTATGACCGGACGCAGATCCACTTCTACATCTGAACGGAAATGGATCGCGGATAAGCAAGGATGGTTGGGGCTTGATTTCTTGCCGGACCTCAACCCCTATCATCCTTGCCCAAAACAAGGGGCGGTGCCAAAAGGGCGCCGCCCTTTGTCTTTTCCGCTGTTCCGGTGCTGTCGATGAATTTGATCTTCCGCCTGCTGCGCGTCGTGCTGGCTGCTCTTCTGTCGGGGCGGCGGGTGGAGCCGTTGGGGACCTCCATCCTGGGGTTCCGTGTCTGGTTGAACGATATCGACACGAACCTGCATATGAATAATGGCCGGTACTTCACCATCGCCGATCTGGGCCGCGTCGATCTGATGATCCGCACCGGCATGCTGCGGATGCTGATGGCCCGCAAATGGGCGCCGGTGCTGGGCGGCGCCATGATCCGGTTCCGGCGCGAACTGAAACCGTTTCAGCCCTATCGCCTGAAAACCCGCGTCCTGTGCTGGGAAGGCAAATGGATCTACCTGGAACATGTGTTCGAGGCGATGGACGGCCATCTGGCCGCTGTCATCGTGGTCAAGGGCGTGTTTCTGGAGCGGGGCCGGTCCATCGATACGTCGGTGTTGATGCACCATATGGGCATTGACCTGGAAAGTCCGCCCATGCCCGACGATATCCGCGCCTGGCAGGAGGCGCAGCAGGCGGCCAGCGACCGGGCGAAGGAGGGGTGAGGCTCTCGGGCTGTTGCTCCCTCACCCTCCCAAGCCTTGGCAGGCTTGGGCCCCTCCCTCTCCCGCACGCGGGCGAGGGGCGTAAACAATGAGATTTGCCCCTCGCCCACGTCAGTGGGAGAGGGAGGGGCCCGTTGGCGTCGGCCAATGGCAGGGTGAGGGAGCAACATAAAAAAAGGGGAGCCGAAGCCCCCCTTTCTCTGATCCGCCGTAACCGTTAACGATCAATCAGCTTCTGCGTCAGGTACACGACCTGCAACGCCGTGACCTCGGCCCGCTGTTTCAGGTTGGCCGCCGCCGAATGGCCGCCTTCCATGTTTTCATAATACATGACCTTGTGGCCCTGGCTTTCCAGCTTGGCCACGAACTTGCGCGCATGGCCGGGATGGACGCGGTCATCCTTGGTGGAGGTGTAGACGAAGGCCTCCGGGTATTTCACACCCTTGCGCACATTCTGGTACGGGCTGTATTTGGCGATCCAGGCGCGTTCATCGGCCTTTTCCGGGTCGCCATATTCACCCATCCAGGAGGCCCCGGCCAGCATGGTGTGGTAGCGCATCATGTCCAGCAGCGGCACGGCCACGATGACGGCGCCGAACAGGTCCGGACGCTGGGTCATGGTGACTCCGGTCAGCAGGCCGCCATTGGACCCGCCCTGGATGCCCAGGCGGGCCGGCTTGGTCACCTTGGTCTTGATCAGGTCTTCGGCCACGGCCTGG
Organism: alpha proteobacterium AAP38; assembly: GCA_001296005.1. Classification (GTDB taxonomy): domain Bacteria; phylum Pseudomonadota; class Alphaproteobacteria; order Azospirillales; family Azospirillaceae; genus Niveispirillum. Next base: position 503,841 of record LJHR01000009.1, read on the forward strand.
AAGTCGTCATAGGCGCGCTGACGGTTTTCCTTCAGCGCCGCCTGATGCCAGCGGGGACCAAATTCGCCACCACCCCGGATATTGGCGACGACATAGGCCCCGCCCTGTTCCAGCCAGGCCTTCCCGAACACCGACATATAGGCCGGGGTCATCGAAATCTCGAACCCGCCATAGCCATAGAGCAGGGTCGGATTGTCGCCATTCAGCTTCATGTCCTTCTTATGGACGATGAAATAGGGCACGCGCGTGCCGTCCTTGGACACGGCAAAGCGCTGTTCAGCGGTCAGGTTGGCGGCATCGAAGCGGGCAGGCAGAGACTTGATGGCCTGCGGCGTACCGCCATTTTCCATGATGTACAGCGTGTCGGGCTGCAGGAAATTGGTGTAGTTGACCAGCACATCGGTGCTGCTGCCATCGGTCGAGACGATGTTCAGGCTGCCATTGGCGGGCAGGGCGATATCGGCCTGGGTCCAGCCGGACGCCCCCTTGCGCGTGGCGACCAGACGACCGACGACATTGTCCAGCAGGTCCAGATAGATCGCATCCTTGGCGATGCCCACGCCCTGGATGGCGGCTGTCTCACCAGGGGAATAGATCACATCGACCTTTTCCACCTTGCCTGCCGCCGCCTGGGCCAGCGGCACCGCGATCAGGTCACCCTTCTTCAAGGACTTGCCCGCAACGGCCCAATCCTCACGCAGGGCCACGATCAGGTCGCCATTCATGACGCCCTTCATATCGACACCCAGCGGCAGGGCCAGCTTCACGACCTTGCCTTCGGGCGTCAGCTGGAACCATTCCTCGGTGAAGAAGTCGGGCCCGCGCTGCAACAGGATGGTGCTGCCTTCGGGACGGTGGATGCCCCAGGGGCGCGCCCAGACATCCTTGACACCAACCTCCAGCACGACCGGCGCGGCGGCCAGATCGGTCCCGCGCTTCCACAGGCGCACCTGACGGGCATAGCCGCTGTCGGTCATGGTGCCGGCGCCGAAATCGGTGGCGACCAGCAGCGTGTCCTTGTCCATCCAATCCAAAGTCTGTTTGGATTCAGTGGTTTGGAACCCGTCCTTCACAAAGGACTTTGTCGCCACGTCGAATTCACGGACCACGACGGCGTCCTTGCCGCCATCGGACAGATAGACAAGACAACGGCTGGCATCGGCGCCGAAGCAGTTATGGCCCTTATAGACCCAGTTCTTACCCTCATCCGCCGACAGCTTGTCGATATCCAGGATCGTGTCCCAGGCGGTGTCGGCGGCCTTGTAGCTGTCCAGGGTGGCGCGGCGCCAGATGCCGCGCACATGCGTCTGATCCTGCCAGAAATTATCGACCTTGCCGCCCTCCAGGCTGCCATAGGCGATGCGGTCCTTGGCGGTCAGGACCTTTTCGGCCTCTGCCCGGATGGTCTCGAAGCGCGGGTCATTCTTCAGGCGGGCGAAACTTTTCTCATTATGCTCCTTGCCCCAGTCCAGCGCCTTCTGGCCCTCCACCTCTTCCAGCCAGAAGAACGGGTCCTGCTTGGCCTGTGCCTCGGCAAAGGGATGGCCCACTGGCGCATCAGCCGCCAGGGTGGGGGTCGCCGAAAGGGCGATAAGGGCTGCCGCCGTCATCAACGCGCTCCGTACTGACATTATCCGCGTATCCTTTGTTGCCTCCGATGGCCGTCCGAAGCCAACGGTTCTTATGGCTTCCTGCGTATCATCGCGGCGTGGTTGGGGTAAGCGGGTGATACAAAGCTGAAACAAATCGGGTTAGCTGTCAGGGTAGGTACCGGCTGGGCGACATGCCGGTGACCCGCTTGAACATGGTGGAGAAATTGCCCGGCCCTTCATAGCCCAGGTCGAGTGCCACCGACGTCACCGTCTCCCCCGCTGCCAGCCGGGGCAATGCTGCCGAGATGCAGGCCTGCTGCCGCCATTCGGCGAAGCTCATGCCGGTTTCAGCGCGGAACAGGCGGGTGAAGCTGCGCCGGTTCATGGACAGGGCGTCGGCCCAATCATCGATGGTTGCCGTCGCCTGCGGCTGCCCCAGAAAGGCGTGGCAGTGGCGGGCCAGCCCGGCATGGGCGGGAAACGGCACCGCCAGCGGCAGCAGCGGCGCCCGGTCGATCTCTGCCAGCAGCAGTTTCATCACCAGCCCGTCGCGCCCCGTTTCGTCATAGTCCGGGGGGATGTCGGCGGACGCCACCATCAATTGCCGCAGCAGGGGAGACACAGCCACCACCTGACAGGATGACCCGCGCGCCGTGCACTGGTCCGGCTCGATCAGCAGGCTGCGGGTCTGCACCGCGCCCACCATGCGTACGGCATGCGGGGTGCCGCCGGGGATCCAGACGGCCCGCTCCGGCGGGGCCACCCAGGCGCCATGCGGGGTGCTGACCGCCATCACCCCGCTGGCGGCATAAAGGAACTGGCTGCGGCGATGCTGATGCTCCGCCAGCTCAAAGGCCGGCGGATAATGCTCCCCACGGGCCACGGCGGGCCGCCGTGCCAGGATGTTCTGGTCTGTGTGCATTGCATGCGCTCTGTCCCAGTTTCAGAAATTATTGTCTCACGCAACGAAGCGGGATCAAAGCCAATCCCCTAAAGTGACGGGATAGAAGTCAGCTTCCGATCAGAACAGCGTTTGAGTGAGCATCATCGTGACCCTTCAGACGGCCAGCCTTGCCGATACGCAGTCGGCCCCGGAACCGATCGCCGCTACCCCGGCGGCCCCGCAATTCGTTGTCCGTATCGTAGGCGCGGTGGCTGTCGCCCATCTGCTGAACGATCTGATCCAGGCGGTACTGCCCGCCATCTATCCCATGCTGAAGGCGCATTACACGCTGAGCTTCGGGCAAATCGGCTGGCTGGCCATGACGTATCAGTTCACGGCCTCGCTGTTGCAGCCCTGGATCGGGCTTTACACAGACAAGCATCCCAAGCCCTGGCTGCTGCCCATGGGCATGGGGGTGACCTTGGCAGGCGTTATCTTTCTGGCTTTGTCGGGCAGCTATCCCATGCTGATCATGTCGTCGGTGATCATCGGCATCGGGTCCGCCACCTTCCATCCGGAGGCGTCACGGGTGGCGCGTATGGCGTCGGGCGGGCGGTTTGGCACCGCACAGTCGGCGTTTCAGGTGGGGGGCAATACCGGATCGGCCATCGGTCCGCTGGTGGCCTCTGCCGTGATCCTGCCCTTTGGTCAGACGTCCATCGGCTGGGTCGCCATCGCGGCGGTTGCGGCCATCTGGGTGCTGTTCGGCGTCACGCGTTGGCGGCTGCATCACCCGCAGGCCAGGGTGGCCGTGGCGGGGCTGGCGCCTGCCTTCCGCCATGACCGGGGCACGATCATCCGGGCGCTGGCGGTGATCGGCGTGCTGATGTTTGCCAAGTTCATCTATATCGGCGCCATCACCAATTACTTCACCTTCTACCTGATCGAACGGTTCGGCCTGTCGGTGCAGCAGTCGCAGCTGTACCTGTTCTGCTTCCTGGCCGCCGTGGCGGCGGGCACCTTTGCCGGCGGGCCGGTGGGGGACCGGATCGGGCGCAAGGCGGTGATCTGGGTCTCCTTCCTGGGCGTGGCACCCTTCGCCCTGTTGCTGCCGCATGCCGACCTGTTCTGGACGGCGGTGCTGGCCATCACCATCGGCTTGATCATGTCGTCGGCCTTTGCCGCCCTGGTCGTCTATGCGCAGGAGATTGTGCCCGGCCGGGTCGGGCTGGTGTCCGGCCTGATGTTCGGGTTGATGTTCGGGATCAGCGGCATCGGGGCGGCGGCCCTGGGCAATCTGGCCGATATCCACGGCATCACCTGGGTCTACCAGTTCTGTGCCTATCTGCCGCTGCTGGGTTTTGTCACGGCGCTGCTGCCGGCGTCACCGGAACGGCGGGTCAGGGCCGGGGGCTGAACCGCCCGCCCGTCTTCGGTTCCGGCACGCCCGTGGTGCCGGGCAGCGACAGGGGCAGGCCCAGGCGCGAGCGGACCGCCAGATAGGCAAATGCTTCGGCCTCCAACGCATCGCCGTTCCAGCCCTGGCCATCCACGGGCGCCACGGGCACCCCGTCCAGCCGGTCGGCCAGCATCCACATCAAGGTCTCGTTCCGCCGCCCGCCCCCGCAGATCAGCCAACGCTTGGGCTTTGCCGGCACATGGTCCAGGGCGCGGATGATGGTTTCGGCGGTGAAGGCCGTCAGGGTGGCCGCCGCGTCCTCCGTCGACAGGTTGGACATGGCCGCCTTGGCCCAGGCGTCGCGGTCCAGCGATTTGGGCGGCGGGGCCGCGAAATAGGGGTGGTTCAGCAGCCGGGCCAGCATGTCATCATCGACATGGCCCGCGCCCGCGATGCGCCCGCCATCATCGTAGGGTTCCCCGGTACGCGACAGGACCAGATCGTCGATAAGGGCATTGCCCGGCCCGGTATCAAAGGCCACCACATCCAGCGGTCCTTCGCCCAACCAGGTGATGTTGGCGACGCCACCGATATTCAGGATGGCCAGGGGGCGGTCCATGTCATTGGCCAGCGCCTGATGATAGAGCGGGACCAGCGGCGCACCCTGGCCGCCGGCCTTCACATCGGCTGTGCGGAAATCATGGACTACATCAATGCCCGTTGCCGCCGCCAGCCGGGCGCCGTCCCCGATCTGCCAGGTGTGGCGGCGGTCGGGCGCGTGCAGGATGGTGTGGCCGTGAAAGCCGATCAGATCCACAGCAGCCGGCTCCACCTCCTGCACACGCAGCAGGCTTGCCACTGCTTCGGCATGCAGGTCGGTCAGTTCCTCTTCCACGCCCTGTACATCGCCCACACCGCCCAGGATGGCGCGCAGCCGGTCGCGGAAGGCACGGCGGTAGGGGGTGAAGATGAAGCCCAGAGGCTCCACAAAGCCATGGCCATCGGTGCGGACAAGGGCGGCGTCGATGCCGTCCATGGAGGTGCCGCTCATCAAGCCGACGGTCAGGAAACGCTGCAATGCCATCACGCACCATGCTCTGGATTTCTAGATGTGCTACCACGCCCTTGGCCATTGGGGCCATTCTCGAACATCAAGGTCTATGAAAGATGAGCACCACCACCGTTCCCGCGAACATCAAGTCCGAATTCCTGCGCGTGATGGTGGAGCGTGGCTATTATCATCAGGCCACCGATCTTGAGGCGCTGGACAAGCAGCTGTCAGACGGGATCGTCACCGGCTATATCGGTTTCGACGCGACTGCGACCAGCCTGCATGTCGGCTCGCTGATCCAGATCATGATCCTGCGGCGGTTGCAGCAGGCGGGTCATCGCCCCATCGCCCTGATGGGGGGCGGCACCACCAAGATCGGCGACCCGACCTTCAAGGATGAGGCGCGCCCGCTGCTGACTAATGAGGTCATCGACCAGAATATCCAGGGCATCCTGAAGCCGTTCAACCGGCTGATCAAATTCGGCGACGGGCCGACAGATGCCCTGCTGGCCAACAATGCCGACTGGCTGGACGAACTGCGCTACATCCCGTTCCTGCGCGATGTGGGCCGGCATTTCACCATCAACCGCATGCTGACCTTTGACAGCGTGAAGCTGCGCCTTGACCGTGAACAGCCGCTGACCTTCCTTGAATTCAACTACATGATCCTGCAGGCCTATGATTTCGTGGAGCTGCAGCGCCGCTTCGGCTGCACCTTGCAGTGCGGCGGGTCGGACCAGTGGGGCAACATCGTCAATGGTGTCGAGCTGGGTCGCCGCATCGCCAATACGCAGCTGTTCGGCCTGACCTCGCCGCTGCTGACCACCGCGTCGGGTGCCAAGATGGGCAAGACGGCGGCGGGTGCCGTCTGGCTGAATGAGGATCGCCTGTCCCACCTGGATTTCTGGCAATTCTGGCGCAACACCGAAGATGCTGATGTGGGTCGCTTCCTGAAGCTGTTCACCGATCTGCCCTTGTCGGAAATCGCGCGGCTGGAGGCGTTGGCAGGCGCGGAGATCAACGAGGCCAAGAAGATCCTGGCCACGGAAGTCACCGCCCTGGTGCGCGGTCGCGACGCGGCGGAACAGGCCGCCGAAACCGCGCGGCGCACGTTTGAGGAAGGGGTGGCCGCCGAGGGTTTGCCCACCATCGAGGTCGCATCGGCCGCCCTGGCCGACGGTGCCTATCTGGCCGACCTGATGGTGCAGGCCGGTCTGTCGGCCAGCAAGGGCGAGGCCCGCCGTCTGATCAAGGGCAATGGCGTGAAGGTCAATGATGGGGCCGTGTCGGACGAGGCGTACAAGCTGTTCGCTTCTCATGTCGGCGATGATGGTGTCATCAAGCTGTCCGCCGGCAAGAAGCGCCACGCGCTGGTGAAACTGGTGTGACCTTGTCTGGTCTTTCTGGTCAAACGGGAAGATTTGTCTTATAATCGGGAGAAGGTGGGACGGTGCTGCTAACACCGGCCCACCCTCCTTATGCCTGGTGGATCGTGATGGTGACGTGGATGACACGCCGCCGCCAGATCGTGAACCGGAGCAACAGGATAAAGGGCATCTTTCTCATGCCTCTTTACCTCCGTTGACGGCGGTCCGGCTAATTCCGGGCCGCCGTTTTCGTTATGTCATGGTTTTTCTGACTATTTAAGATAAAATACATAGACTTATAATCGCATTGGCGGTGTCTCGCCCCACCCGTGCCCCTTGCCTTGCCGACCCTCTTTGCGCGATCATCCTTCCTGCTGATAAAACCAGGAGGGGAAGTTGAAGTATCACCCGGAGGCGTTGGAGCCGATTGTCGCCTTCCTGCGCGATATCGGGTTCGGCGTGGAATTCGGTCCCGGCGCGCAGGGCGGCTTTCTGCCGGGGGTGAATATCCGTGCCGGCGTGATCCATGTGGACCCCGACACCCTGGTGGCACCCGGTGACTTGCTGCATGAGGCGGGGCATATGGCGGTGCTGCCCAAACGGTTCCGTTCCGGACTGGGTAGTGATCTGGATGCCGATATGCATCGGTTGATTGAGCAGGAGGCGGGGCCGGGCATTCCCGACGATCCGATTCTGGGTGTTCCCAAGCAGCAGGGGGAGTTCATGGCCCAGGCCTGGTCCTATGCCGCCGCCCTGCATATCGGCGTGACGCCGGACTGCATCTTCTTTCCCGGTTCCCACAAAGTGGATGTTTATGAGGGCCAGCATCCGATGCGGACCTGGATCGAAAGCGGCACCCATTACGGGCCGGCGGCTCTGGCGCGGGTCGGCATGACCGGCCCGGCGGGGGTGTTCGCCATGATGGGGGCCGGCAACGGCCTACCCCCCTATCCGGTGATGTCGCGCTGGGTACAGGATTGAGAAAAAAGGGCCGGTCGGACCCTTTGTCAGGGCGGAGAATTCTGTATATGTTCTCCCCACCATGATTGACGATCTGATCGACGAGCCGTTTCCGGCGCACCCGCCCGCCCCCGCGCACCGCCCCTATCTGGACGGGTTGAACCCGGTCCAGCGGCAGGCGGTGGAGGCGCTTGACGGGCCTGTCCTGGTCCTGGCCGGAGCCGGCACGGGCAAGACGCGGGTGCTGACCACGCGGCTGGCGCATCTGCTGCTGTCGCGGCGGATCAGCCCGTGGAACGTGCTGACGGTGACCTTCACCAACAAGGCCGCGCGGGAGATGCGCGACCGCGTCGATAACCTGCTGGGCAGCCAGTCGGAGGGCTGGTGGATGGGCACGTTCCATTCGCTGGCCGCCCGCATCCTGCGCCGCCATGCCGAACTGATCGGATTGAAGCCCAGCTTCACCATCCTGGACACCGACGATCAGATCCGTCTGGTGAAACAGTTGATGGAAGCCGAGAATATCGACGCCAAGAAATGGCCGGCGCGGATGTTGCTGTCGATCATTGAACGGTGGAAGGACCGGGCCCTGACCCCGGACAAGCTGAAGCCCGAGGATGCCGGCGATGCCGCCAATGGCCGCATCCTGTCCATCTACAAGCAGTATCAGGCCCGCCTCCTGTCCCTGAACTGCTGCGATTTCGGCGATCTGCTGCTGCACAATATCACGCTGTTCCAGCAGCATAATGATGTGCTGATCGAGTATCAGCGGCGGTTCAAATATATCCTGGTGGACGAGTATCAGGATACCAACGTGGCGCAGTATCTGTGGCTGCGCCTGCTGGCCCAGTCGCACAAGAATATCTGCTGCGTGGGCGATGATGACCAGTCGATCTATGGCTGGCGCGGGGCGGAGGTGGGGAACATCCTGCGGTTTGAGCATGATTTCCCCGGCGCCCAGGTCATCCGTCTGGAACAGAATTACCGGTCCACCGCCCATATCCTGGGGGCGGCCCATGGCATCATCGCCAATAATCAGGGCCGTCTAGGCAAGCAGCTCTGGACCGAGACGGAGGGCGGGGAGAAGGTGCGCGTACGCGGCCTTTGGGACGCGGAGGAGGAGGCGCGCTGGGTCGGCGACGAGGTGGAGGCGTTGCAGCGCCAACGCGTCAGCCTGGGCCAGATGGCCGTCCTGGTCCGCGCCGGCTTTCAGACGCGTGAGTTCGAGGAACGGTTCATCACGCTGGGCCTGCCGTACCGGGTTATCGGCGGTCCGCGCTTCTACGAACGCCAGGAAATCCGCGATGCCCTGGCTTATCTGCGCGTGCTGATCAGCCCGGAGGATGATCTGGCGTTTGAGCGCATCATCAACACGCCCAAGCGCGGCATCGGGGCGACGACCATCCAGAGCCTTTATGTCGCCGCGCGCACGCTGGGTGTGCCGCTGACGGAGGCCGCGTGGAAACTGTCGCAGACGGATGAGTTGAAACCCAAGATGCGCAGCGCCATCTCCGGCCTGTCGCAGGATTTCTTCCGCTGGCGCGCCCTGATCGACCGTGTGCCGCATACTGAACTAGCCCAGACCATCCTGGATGAAAGCGGCTATACCCGCATGTGGCAGGAGGATAAGAGCCCGGAAGCCCCTGGCCGCCTGGACAACCTGAAGGAACTGATCAATGCCATGGGAGAGTTCGAGAACCTGACCGGGTTCCTGGAACATGTCTCCCTGGTCATGGAAAACGCGCAAGGGTCGGGCGACGAGCAGGTGTCACTGATGACCCTGCACGGGGCCAAAGGCCTGGAGTTCGACGTGGTTTTCCTGCCGGGATGGGAGGAGGGGGTGTTCCCCAGCCAGCGTACCCTGGATGAAAACGGCATCGCGGGGCTGGAGGAGGAGCGGCGGCTGGCCTATGTCGGCATCACGCGCGGGCGCAAACGCGTCTATATCAGCCACGCCGCCAACCGCCGTATCCATGGCACCTGGGCTACAGCCATCCCGTCCCGCTTTGTCGAGGAGCTGCCGGGCGAGCATATCGAGACGGAGAATAATCCCGGCATTGGTGGCGCTGGCTTCGGCGGCAGCGTGCGGGAAAGTGCCTATGGCGGCGGGTTCGGGGGCGGCTGGGGCGGTGGTGGCTTTGGCGACCGGTTCAACCGCATGGGCCAGAAGGCAGCCCAGGCCCCGGCGCGCGCTGGGGGGCGTTTGATCGAGGGGACGGCCATTGACGTGACCCCGCGCAAGCGGCCCGACCGCGCCTTCAACCCTGGCGACCGCGTATTTCACACCAAATTCGGCTATGGCACAGTAAAGGCTGTGGAGAATGACAAGCTGGAGATCAGCTTCGATGTCGCCGGCGTTAAAAAGGTGATGGACAGTTTCGTGGTGCCGGCGGACAAGGCGGGCTGAAGGGGTGTATTATCCCCGCCCATACCATTCCAGGAACAGTTCCGGCCAACGGCGCAGCGGATTGTCGGCGGCGATGCGGGCGCCGTGGCCGAAACCATGGCCGCCGCGTGGATAGATATGCATCTCTGCCTCCACCCCCGCCTTGCGGCAGGCGGCATTGAACAGCAGGCTGTTCTCCACCGGCACGGCATTGTCATCGGCGGCGTGCAGTTGGAAGGTGGGCGGTGTGCGGCCCGTGACGGCGCGGTCACAGGAGAGGCGTTCCACCTCCGCCGCTGACGGGTTGGGACCCAGCAGCCGGTCGCGCGATCCGGTATGGGCGCTGGCCCCCATATCGATGACGGGATAGATCAGGGCCAGCCTGGCGGGCCGGGCCGACAGCTTATCCGCCGCATCGACCGGATCATAGACCGCCTCGTCAAAGCGCGTGCCCAGGCTGGACGCCACATGCCCGCCAGCGGAAAAGCCCATGATTCCGACCGTTTCAGGGTTGATCGCCCATGTCCTGGCGCGATGGCGGATCAGGCGGATGGCGCGCTGTGCGTCCTGCAATGCCACCATCGGCCCATGCTGCGGCGCCTCTCCCGGCAATCGATAGGTCAGGATGAAAATGGTGATGCCGGCAGCGGCCAGGATGGGCGCCAACTCTCCCCCTTCCTTGTCCACCACCACCCGCTGATAGCCACCGCCCGGTGTGATCAGCAGGGCGCGCCCGTTGGGTTTGGCGGGGCGGTGGATGGTCAGGTAAGGACGGGATATGCCCTCCATATAGCGGTCGGGTTTGGACGGGTCCTGGCTGCGCTCCACCAGCCGTTGCTGCAACGGCACGCCCTTTGACCCTGGCCCTACGCCGCCCGGCCAGATTTCAACGGTCTCCACGCCGGGGGCTGCCACGGTGAGGGTGGGCGACGCCATCATCCCCGCCAGCACCGCCGATCCGCGTAGCCAGTCGCGCCGTGACACCGCCATGTCCATCCCCCAAAGATTCTTCTTATGGTAACCGGTAGACAATGATGCCTGTGCAGGCCGCATCATTCAAGTGCCACCGCGACACCCCGCCACATGGATACAGGCTGTCGCAGCAATTAACATGCACATTAAATACATCTTTATGGAGTTGCCCATCATGCGCCGGATCGTCCCCCAACTGAAACATGACCATGCTGAACTGAAAGCCGTGCTGGAGGAGGTGCGGCGGCAAGGCATTGGGACGACCGGCGGTCGGCAGACGCTGCTGGCGGCAAGGGCGCTGTTTGTGGACCATATCCGGCGAGAGGATGAGGAATTCTACCCCGATTACCGCCGTCTGGCCCGGCAGGACCCCTTGCGTGCCGCCACGGCGGACCAGTTCAGCCAGGAGATGGTGGCGCTGGGCGGCCAGATCCTGGCTTTCTTCGACAAATACAAGGATGGTGGCTCGGGTATCGAATTCGCGGTGGATTTCGGCCGGATGTCGGCGCTGCTTCAGTCGCGCTGGCACAAGGAGGAGGCGATCCTTTATGCACGCTATGAGGAGATGGCGATGCGTTCGGCCGCCTGATCTGCTACACCCGCGCCATCATCGATGAAACGGAGCGGACCCATGTCGGGCGGCGTCACCCTGTACGGTATCAAGAACTGCGACACGATGAAGAAGGCCTGGACCTGGCTGGACGATAAAGGCGTCGCCTATCAGTTCCACGACTACAAGAAAGCCGGTATCGACCGCGATACACTGACCGGCTGGGTCGACAAACTGGGTTGGGAGGTTCTGCTGAACCGGGCCGGTACCACTTTCAAGAAGCTGCCGGACGCGGCCAAGGCCGATATCGACCGTGACCGCGCCATCGCCCTGATGCTGGAACAGCCATCCATGATCAAGCGGCCGGTCCTTGACCGGGCCGGCCATCTGACAGTCGGTTTCAAGCCGGAGATTTACGGCACGCTGTTCTGAGTTACCCGAAATATCCCGTATCGACATCGGCGATCAGGCCGATCAGACCGACATCCAGGATTTGATCGTGGAAGGTCTGCAGGCTGTAGGTGGCGATATCACCCTGATGGTCGGTAACGGTCACTACCTTGGTGTCCAGATCGACCACCACGGTGCTGTCCACGGCCACGCCGTCGGCGGTGGTGCCTTCCACGCTGAAGGTCTGGGTGTCGCCGTCGCGGGTCAGTGAATAATCCAGGGTGCCGGCGTCGCCATCGGCCTGGACCAGCGTGTAGCTGCCCGTAAGCCCGTCCAGGCCGTTGGTCTGCACCAAGGTCACATGGTCGCCATCGGCCTCCACCCGGTCAGTGGTGCGGGTGCCGTCTTCCAGGCTGACAATGGTGGTCGTAGTGCCGTGGCTGTCGGTCTGTACCGTCTGCACAATGTTATCATCGACATGGGTGACGGTGCGGGTCGCAGTGGTGATGGTGCCATCGGTGGCGGTGCGCGTGCTGGTGGTCGTCACGCTGTCATCATCGTGGCTGCGCACCACGACAAGGCTGGAGCCATCCTCGAACGTTACCGTCGTCGTGCTGCCGCTGTCGCTGCGCACGGTTTCGCTGCTGTCGATACCGGGACGTTCCGCGGTTGCCGGATCGCCGGCGGATTGATCGGTCAACAGATCCAGAAAGTTGAGATGCACGACGCCCTCGGCCAGGGGCTGATGCAAGCCGACATGGCCCAGCGCGATATGCTGGGCTGTGGTCTGGCTGTTATCGCCGGACGGGGCGGGGCGGTTGGCAGAAGCAGTGCCGACAGGGGCGGGTCGGAACGCCATAGGAACCTCCGGGAAGGGATGAGGGGCAACACCGGTTCGCCGGCATCATCCCTTTCACGGATGTTAAGTGACTTGCTGTCGCGTAGTTTTTAGATGCCTTCGCCATCCACGACTGTGCCCGACAGCCGACCGCGAATGGCGTTCGCGGTGTGACGCGCGGTGGCGTCATCGCGCTGGCGCGGGCGGGGGGCGGCAATCTGGTCGGTGGAGCGCACGCCCGCCGGGCTGCCGGCCAGCAGGATGACGCGGTCGGCCAGATAGACCGCCTCGTCAATATCGTGGGTGACGAACAGGATGGTCTTGCCCGTCCGCTGCCACAGGTCCACCAGTTCATCCTGCAAACCCTGACGGGTGATGGCGTCCAGCGCACCGAACGGTTCATCCATCATCAGCAGGTCGGGATCGACGGCCAGGGCGCGGGCGATGGCCACGCGCTGCCGCTGCCCACCCGACAATTGATGCGGCCAGCGGTCGGCCTTGTCGGACAGGCCCACCAGTTCCAGCGCGCCCTGCGCGCGGCGGCGGCGGGTTTGCTTATCCAGGCCCAACCCCTCAAGCCCGAATTCTACATTCTTCACCACCCGCCGCCAGGGCAGCAGGCGCGCATCCTGAAACACCAGGGCATAGGGGCGGCGGCCCGGCGTTTCGGGATTGTCGCGGGTCACGGTGCCCGATGTCGGCTTTACCAGACCGGCGATGACCCGCAGCAGGGTGGATTTACCCACGCCCGAGGCACCCACCACCGCGATAAACTCCCCATCGGCAATGTCGAGATGGAAATCCTTCAGGACGATGGTGCGGCCACGGTCGCTGTCGAAGGAGAGCGTCAGGTCCTTGATCGAAATCATGCTTTCCACGCCAGCAAACGGTCACGAAGGGCCACGAAGCCCGCATCCACCACGCCATAGAGCAGGGCCATGGTGATCATGTAGACCACGACGATATCGGTGGCCAGCAGCGACGATGCCTGCATCATGCGCTGACCCAGGCCGGCCACGCCGAACAGTTCGGCGGCCACCACGGCCATCCAGGCCTGGCCCAGGCCGGTGCGCAGCCCCGCCATGATCGGCTGCACCGAGGCGGGCAGGATCACCTTGAACAGCCGTGCCAGGGGGGAGCGGTGGCCGAAGGCATTGGCCAGTTCGATCAAATCGCGGTCCACGGCCTGCACCGCGCTGAGGGCCGAGAAGTAATTGATCCAGAACACGCCGACGATGATGATGAAATTCGCCGCCGTCGGTGACACGCCGAACCAAATGATGGCGAACGGCACCCAGGCCAGACCCGGAATGGGTCGCAGCAGGCGGACGATCCAGTTGGTCATATCCTCCAGCGTGCGCGACATGCCCGTCGCCACACCCAGCGCCACGCCCAGGGCCGAGCCCAGAACCAGACCGGACACATAGTGCCGCAGACTTTGCAGCACCGCCTCACCCCATGCACCCGACGACACCTCCTGCCAGAAACTGGCCGGGATACCGCTGGGGGCCGGCAGCAGCATGGATTTCACCAGCCCCAGGCGGGGCAGGGCCTCCCATACGGCGAAGAACAGGACGACGCCAAGCAGCGACAGGGACAGGCGAAGGGCGCGGGGGCGGGCCATCTGGTTTGACCGGTGATTTAAACGGTTGCGGCGGTAAGGCCGCCGTAGAATTCCACACAAATGGATAGCGGGCGGCAAGGCTGTTTTACGCAACCGTGCCGCCCGGAAGGTGTTGGCCCCAACGGACCGTAATGTTACTTCTTGAGCTTCTGATAGTAGGACAGGTCGAAAATCTGCTCTACCGGGGTGGCTTCCTTCACGGTACCCAGCTTCACCTGATAATCCTGCACCAGAGCCGTTTCCTTCAGGATGGAGGCCGGGTCGGTGTTGAACTTCACGGCGGGCGAGGACAGGGCCTGTTCGATGATGGCGGCGGGGACCAGCCCCTTGCCGATGGCGCTTTCGATGGCGGCCACGGCCACCTTCTTGTCCTTCTTCAGCACTTCTGTCGCCTTGGCGGTCAGTTCGACCAGCTTCTGCGCGATGTCCGGGTGCTTGGACGTGAAATCATCGGTCAGGGCGATGACGTTGCCCGGCTGATTCTTCAGGATGTCCTGACCATAGGCCAGCACTTTCACATCCGGGTTGCGGCCCGTGATGATGGTCAGGGCCGGTTCGCGGATGATGGCGCCGTCAACGGCACCAACCAGCAGCGCCTGCTGCGTGGCGTCGATGCCCTGCGGCACCAACTCCACATACTGCTTGTCGACCTTGGCCACTTCCCACAGCCAATATTGCAGGAAGGTGTTGGGGACCGAACCAGCGGGCTGCGTCGCCAGCTTCAACGGGCGTCCCAGCTTCTTGGACAGGGCCTCGATGGCCTGGGCCGGCGAACCGCCCGTCTTGGCCAGATCGGGGCCGGCGGCAACCACCAGTTCCTCCACGGCGGTGGAGGCGACGACGCGGATGCCGACACCCTTGCCGCGCGCCACAACCACCGGCGCAACGCCGGCGATATAGGCATCCAGCGTGCCGGACGCGACCGCCTGAATGGCGTTGGGGCCGCTGTCAAACTGCTTCAGCTGCAGGTCGAAGCCGTTCTGAAGGTCCCAGCCCTGATTGTCGATCACAAAGGCCTGCGCCGCACCCAGCACGGGGATGTAGCCGGCGCGTACCACCACCGGGTCGGCGGCCTGCGCGGAACCAACGAAGGCCAGACCCGTTAGGATGGTGGCAGCAGCAAGGCGGGTGGCGAAACGCGTGAGCGACATGGGTGGCCTCCTTGGGCACAGGTGGGGTTCGGCATTTCGCCGTCCAGCCCAGGGTTTTACATTGGCCGGTTTACGTCAATCGGAATTGTGGATTATCGTAAATAACGTAAAACATATGTGATATGCGGAATTATCCATCTTGAAATTCACGCAAATTGTCACTTGACAGTGGCGAACGGATCACCAAATCTGATGTCAGACTAGATGGTCCGGCCTGATCCACCACAGGGTCCGCGGGAATTTGACGAACAGCAGCTTGCGCCGCGTCACCAAACGCTAAAGCGCCACGAAGGTCCTTCGTGGTTTGGTTCAAACCATTGGGAAGGAGGGCGAAATGGCTATCCATATCGCGCAGAACAATCACCATATCTCTGCTGGCAACGGGCCGATGCGCGCCTGTTGACGCGGGTTTTTCCGCCTCAACCACCGCAGATTCATTTTGTACAGCGTGGCGACGTTGTTTCGCCGCGATGGGGATGATTTATCATGACGAACCAGGCATTCAGCATTGAAACCAGCCGGCATCAGGCCGGCCTCGCCGTGGCCGATGGCCAGGGTTTCCGCTTCTTTTCCGCCCATCCACTGTTCAGCAGCCTGGATGGGCGGCATTTCAACAGCGTGGCCGCCGTGGAAAAGGCCGCCCGCCGCCGCGAGAATGAGGCCCGCCATGTCGGGCGGCGCCAGGACAGCCGGGGACAGGTTTTTCGATCCTGGGGTGTGAAGGCCGACGCGGTGGCGTAAGTAGAGGGTGAGGGAGCGACCTCTGCCCCCTTACTCCTCCACCTTCCGCTGCTTCTTGCGGCCCGTCAGCGCCGCGATGACGCCGTGGAAGGTGCGGACCTCTTGCTCGGTCATGCCGCAGCGCTGCAACGTGTTGCGGACATTGCGGATCATGGAGGGGCGCTTGTCGGGGTGGGTGTAGAAACCGGACTGTTCCAACTCCCCTTCCAGATGGTCGAACAGGTTCTGCAATTCGGCCTTGGTCGCCGGTTCGGACTGTCCGGTATGAAGATACCGGTCCTCCACCTCCACGCCTGTCATCCACCATTCATAGGCGATCAGCAGCACTGCCTGCCCCAGGTTGAGGGACGAGAAGCCGGGGTTCAGCGGCACCGAGATCAGCGTGTCGGACAGGGTGATGTCGTCATTGACGAGGCCGGTGCGTTCTGGCCCGAACATCAGCCCGACCTTGCGTCCCGCCGACCAATGGCCGCGCATCTCGTTCGCCGCCTCACGCGGGGTGACGACAGGTTTCACCAGATCGCGCACGCGGGCGGCGGTGGAAAAGACCTTGTGCAGGTCAGCGATGGCGGCTTCGGTGCTGTCGAACACGCGCACCCGGTCCAGTACCAGAGTGGCGCCGGCTGATGCCGACACGGCCTTTTCATTGGGCCAGCCGTCGCGGGGGCTGACAAGGCGCAGGTCGGTCAGGCCGCAATTCAGCATGGCGCGGGCACACGCTCCAATATTCTCCCCCATCTGGGGATGGATCAGGATGACGGCGGGGCCGTCCCCGTCCGCCTGCATCTTGGCCAGTTCGCGCTTGTTCGTCCCGCTCGACATCACACTGATACCTGATTGCCCATCAAGCGGTCTGGATATCAGGCCGCCTTGGTGCTGTCGATAGCGGCACCGGACCGGTAAAGGCAATAGGTGATGCTGTCGGAAAGCGCGTTGAAGCTGGCGTCGATGACATTGGCCGACACGCCGACGGTGGCCCAGCGATGGCCGTGCCGGTCCGCCGTTTCGATCATAACGCGGGTGACGGCCTTCGACCCGTCCTGCGCGTTCAGGATACGAACCTTGTAATCGACCAGCCGCATGCCTTCCAGCGCCGGATAAACGGGGATCAGGGCCTTGCGCAGGGCCTGATCCAGCGCGTTCACGGGGCCGTTGCCTTCGGCCACCGTCATGACATTGTCGGGGCCATTGGGGCCAGGGACCTCCACCTTCGTCGTCGCCTCCGACATGGTCACCAACTCTCCCTTGGCGTTCCAGCGGCGTTCGTCCAGGACGCGGAAGGCGGCGAGGCGGAAATAATCCGGCACCTCACCCAGGGCGCGACGGGCCAGCAGCTCAAAGCTGGCTTCCGCGCCGTCAAAGGCAAAGCCTTCATATTCCTTCTGCTTGACCAGATCGACCAGTTGACCCACCCGGTCGTCTTTGGGGTCGACATTCACCCCCACCTCACGCAGGCGGGCCAGGATGTTGGACCGCCCCGCCTGATCGGAGACCAGGACATGGCGGCGGTTGCCGACCAGGGACGGGTCGACATGCTCATAGGATGCAGGGTCCTTCTCCACCGCCGAGACATGCAGCCCGCCCTTGTGCGCGAAGGCGCTTTCGCCGACATAGGCGGCGTGGCGGTTGGGCGTGCGGTTCAGCCGTTCATCCAGCATGCGGCTGATATGGACCAGCCGGCCCATGCCCTCCTTGCTGATACCGACATCGAAGCCCATCTTCACCGATAGGCTGGGGATCAGCGACAGAAGGTTGGCATTGCCGCAGCGTTCGCCCAGACCGTTCAGCGTACCCTGCACCAGCCGCACACCGGCACGCACGGCGGCCAGCGAGTTGGAGACGGCGTTTTCCGTGTCATTATGGGTGTGGATGCCAAGATGGCTGCCGGGGATGCGCTTGGCAACCTCTGCCACAATGGCCTCCACCTCATGCGGCAGGGTGCCGCCATTGGTGTCGCACAACACCACCCAGCGGGCGCCGGCCTCATAGGCCGCCTGAACGCAGGATAGCGCATAATCGGGATTAGCCTTGTACCCGTCGAAGAAATGTTCGGCATCGAACAAAGGCTCGCGCCCGCGCGCCTTGATTTCCCGGATGCTGTCGGCGATCAGGGCCAGGTTTTCGTCGCGCGGGATGGCCAGCGCCACATCGACATGGAAATCCCAGGTCTTGCCCACGATGCACACGGCCTTGGCCGGGCTGTTCAGAAGGGCCGATAGGCCGGGGTCGTTCGACGCGCTGTGCCCTGGCCGACGGGTCATGCCAAAGGCCGTGAAGATGGCGCGCGGCAATTTCGGCGGGTCGGCGAAAAAGGCGTTGTCAGTGGGGTTGGCGCCGGGCCAGCCTCCTTCGACATAATCAATGCCCAGCGCGTCCAGCTCCTGCGCGATGGCGATTTTATCCGCCACGGTGAAATCAACGCCGGAGGTCTGCGCCCCATCGCGCAGCGTGGTGTCGTAGAGATAGACGCGGTTCGTTTCGTTCATAATCACTGGCCAGATAGCAATGTCGTTGCCGAATGTGGCGCATCGCGTCCGCCGGATCAATGGTTATGCGCGCATAGGGCAGCTGTCCCTTGGTCGCATGCCATTGGTGTTGGGCGCATTTTGCCCTAAATAGGCACCACCCCCAGCTTGCAGGTTGATGATGATCGAGTGGCGGATCAGCGACCAGACCGTAGTCTATCCCGACGCGATTGCCTTTATGGAGGCGCGCGTGGCCGAGATCCGGGCCGGCACCGCGCCGGAGACGGTGTGGCTGCTGGAACATCCGCCTCTCTACACCGCCGGCACCTCGGCACGGGAAACGGATCTGCTGACCCCCATGCTGTTCCCGGTGTTCCAGGCCGGGCGCGGCGGGCAATATACCTATCACGGGCCGGGACAGCGCATCGGCTATACCATGCTGGACGTGCAGGCACGCGGCGGCGACCTGCATGATTTTGTCTGGCGACTGGAAGAATGGCTGATCCGGACCCTGGCGCAGTTTGCCGTGAAAGGTGAGCGGCGGTGCGGCCGGGTGGGCGTGTGGGTCGACATGTCGCCCTATGGCCAGCCCGGCGTAGAGAACAAGATTGCCGCCATCGGCGTGCGCGTGCGGCGTGGGGTGTCGTTCCACGGCGTCTCGTTGAACGTAGAACCGGACCTGACGCATTTTGGCGGCATCGTGCCCTGCGGCATCCGCGAACATGGCGTCACCTCGCTGGCGGCCCTGGGCCATATCGTCACCATGCCGGAGGTGGACATGGCCATGCAGGCGGCGTTTGACGAGGTGTTCGGTGAGGACGCGGTGCCGCGTGAGCCGGGGACCTGTGCCATTGCCGACGCGGAGGGCTGAGCCATGGATAAACGGCGCAGCATCACAGCGATGGTGCTTTATTTTGTGGGCGCAGCGGCGTTGATCGTGTCGGCCTTCATGCTGATTGCGCCGACACCCGATACCTATGGCCCGGCCCTGGTCGGGCTGCTGCTGGGCGTGCTGCTGCTGGGGGTTGGCCGGGCGTGCCAGCACCTGTCGCGCATCCGCGACCTGATGGAAGGGCGCGGGTAAAGCTTTCAGTCTTCCTCAAGCGCCGGCGCTGCATCCGCAGCTTGGCTAACGCGGCACGCGCCGCGCGGCGGCAGTCGCCGCCGGTACTGTTTCCGGTTAACCGAAAACAGCTCTAGGCCCGGTGATAGGGGTGGCCGGCCAGGATCTGCTGCGCCCGGTATACCTGTTCGGCCAGCATGCCGCGCACCATCATGTGGGGCCAGGTCATGGGGCTGAAGGCCAGGACCAGGGCCGCCTTCTGCCGGATGCTGGCATCCAGCCCGTCGGCCCCGCCGATCACAAAGGCCAGATCACCCACGGCGGCGTCGCGCCATTGGCCCATGCGGGCGGCGAAATCCTCCGACCCCATCATGCGGCCGCGTTCATCCAGCGCGACAATGGTGGCGCCGGGGGGCAGGGAGGCCAGCAACAGCTCCGCCTCCGCCCGCTTCAACTCATCGCCGTCCAGCCGCTTCCTGGTTTCCACCTCACGCAGCTGAAACGGCCAGGTGATGCGGGCCTTGTATTCTTCGAACAGGTCGCGGGCAGGGCCGGGCTTGGCCTTGCCGACAGCGGCCAGCCAGATGCGCATTACTGCGCCGGTCCGCCGTCGAAACCGTCCGTCAGCGTCTTCAGAGAGGCCGGCGGCTCCACGCCCCACATCTTCTCGATGCAGTAGAAGGCGCGCACTTCCGGGCGGAACAGATGGACGATGACGTCGCCGCTATCGACCAGGACCCAGTCGCACTGCGGATAGCCTTCGGGATTGCCGACATGGATGCCCAGGTCGCGCAGGCGACGGGCCACATGGTCGGACATGGCGCCCACCTGACGGGCCGACCGGCCCGTGGTGACCACCAGATAATCGGCCATGCTGGTCTTGCCGCGCAGATCGATGGTGATCGTGTCCTCGGCCTTGTCCTCGTCCAGAACGGCCAGGATCAGTTCAAGGGTGCGCTCCGGCATGTCCGCGGTGGCGGCGGCGCCGGCGGCCGGGTTGGGGGAAATCTCTGCGCTCACGGTCTGGTTCACCAACGTCAATCCTTAAAGGCCTTTGCCATCCAGCCCCTGCCGGATCGCCGTTGCCGATGCGGGGTGCAGGGGCACGTCCAGGAAGACCCAGACCGGCGGCGGCAGGTCGGCCAGGCCACCCGCCCGCCGCGCATCCACACGCGCAACGGCAAAACGCCGGGAAGCCTTGCCGCCCAGCGCAATGGTAGAATAGGGATGTCGCGGGAAGATCGCAACCGGCACCTGCGCAAAAATCCGGGTCCAGTCGCGCCAGCGCGGCACCTGACACAGATTGTCGGCCCCCATCAGCCAGACGAATTTCGTGCCCCCGAACCGGGCCTTCAGCGCCGTCAGCGTATCGACCGTGTAGCGGGTGCCCAGCCGTGTTTCGATGTCGCTGACCACGATGCGCGGATGGTTGGCAACCCTGCGGGCGCGGGCCAGGCGGTCGGTCAGTTTTCCCATGCCGTCCAAGGGCTTGAGCGGGTTTTGCGGGCTGACCAGCCACCAGACCTGATCCAGGTTCAAGGCCCGCAGCGCCATCAGCGACATGTGCCGATGCCCCGCATGCGCGGGGTTGAACGACCCACCCAGAAGGCCGATGCGCAGCCCTTTCCACAGCGTGCCCGCCCCCGGTTTCGGCGGGGTGGGGACGCGGTGGCCATGCGTCATGGGCAGGGCAGGGCGGGCGTGATCAGGGCCGGGTATGCCCATCACCGCGCACCACATACTTATAGCTGGTCAACTGTTCGGCACCCACGGGTCCACGCGCATGCAGCTTGCCCGTCGAAATGCCGATTTCGGCACCGAATCCGAATTCGCCGCCATCCGCGAACTGGGTGGAGGCATTGTGCAGGACGATGCCGCTGTCGACCCGCGTCAGGAACCGGTCGGCGGTGGTGGCGTTCTCCGTCACGATGCTGTCAGTATGGTGGCTGCCATGGCGACCGATATGGTCGATGGCCTCGTCCACACCGCCCACCAGTTTCACCGACAGGATGGCGTCCAGATATTCGGTGTCCCAATCTTCATCATTCGCCGGCTTCACCCGCGCATCCAGGGCCTGCACCCCTTCATCACCCCGGATCTCACACCCGGCCTGGATCAGGTCGTCCAGGATGGGGGGCAGCACGGTGGCGGCGACATCGCGGTGGACCAGCAGCGTTTCTGCCGCGCCGCAGATGCCGGTACGGCGCATCTTGGCGTTAAGCGTGACGCGCCGCGCCTTGTCGGCATCGGCATCCTTGTCCAGGTAGACATGGCAGATACCGTCCAGGTGATAGATCACCGGCACCCGGGACTCATCTGCCACCCGCCCCGTCAGCGACTTGCCGCCGCGCGGGATCACCACGTCGATCCAGCGGGTCATGGTCAGCAATTCGCCCACGGCGGCGCGGTCTGTGGTGGGCGGCGCCTGGATGGCGTCGCGCGGCAGGCATGCTGCGTCCAGGCCCGCATGCAAGGCCGCCAGAATGGCGCGCCCGGAATGGAAACTTTCCGACCCACCGCGCAAAATGGCAGCATTGCCGGATTTCAGGCACAGCCCGCCCGCATCGGCGGTCACATTGGGCCGGCTTTCAAAGATGATGGCGATGACGCCCAGCGGCACGCGCACCTTCTCAAACCGCAGGCCATTGGGCCGTTCCCAGCGTTCCAGCACGGCGCCCAGCGGATCGGGACGGTCCGCAATTTCCTCCAGCCCCTTGGCCATTGCCTCCACCCGCGCCGGGTTCAGCATCAGCCGGTCCAGCATGGCACCCGACAGGCCCTTTTGCGTAGCGGCATCCATGTCCATGGCATTGGCGGCCAGGATGTCGGCGGTGCGGGCGCGCAGGGTTTCGGCGGCCACGCGCAGCGCCTTGTTCCGCGCGTCCGCTGGCGCCGTCGCGACAATCGCGGATGCGGCGCGGGCGCGACGGCCCAAGGCATCCATGATGCTGGCGATATCTTGGCGGTCGATGCTGTCCATGGCGGTCAAATCCCGTTGCGGTGTGCGGCACGCAGCCTACATCGTCGTAAGGTCTGTTTCACCCCTGCCGCGCCGATGCCGGCCATGCTATCCTGTGCATCATGTCGATCTCGTCCATCACCAGCACCCCGCCCGACCTGACCCGCGCCGGCCTTGAAGGCTTTCAGGACGCGCAGGCGGCGTTGCAGGTGGCCGCCGATGCGGTTGCCAATGGCAGTGCCGATCCGGCTGTGATCCTGGATGTGAAGCAGGCGGAGGTCACGGCGGGCATCAGTGCCGCCGTCATGAAGGCCGATCAGCAGAATTTTCAGCGGCTGCTGGATATTCTGGCTTGAGGCTGATCACCCTCACCCTCCCACCCGCTGACGCGGCCGGGTCCCTCCCTCTCCCACTGTCGTGGGCGAGGGCATAAATGTCGCCCCTCGCCCGCTTGGCGGGAGAGGGAGGGGCCCAGGCCTGTCAGGGCCTGGGAGAGTGAGGGAACGCCGTACCCCTTACTTCAAGCTGCCGCAGAAGCGCTGAATGCGCGTGCAGGCTTCTTCCAGCACGTCGGTGCTGGTGGCGTAGGAGATGCGGAAGAAGGGCGACAGGCCGAAGGCCGCGCCATGCACCACTGCCACACCTTCGGCTTCCAGCAGCTCGGACGCGAAATCCTCGTCCGTTTCGATGATCTTGCCCGTGGGCGCCGTCTTGCCGATGGTGCCGGCGCAGGACGGATAGACGTAGAAGGCGCCTTCCGGGTTGGGGCAGTTCAGGCCGGCGGCCTGGTTCAGCATGGACACGACCAGATCGCGGCGCGTCTGGAACACGGCGGCGCGTTCCTTGATGAAATCCTGCGGACCGTTCAGCGCTTCCACGGCGGCGGCCTGGGAAATGCTGGTCGGGTTGCTGGTCGACTGGCTCTGGATAATGCCCATGGCCTTGATCAGGGCCTTAGGCCCGGCCGCATAACCAATGCGCCAGCCCGTCATGGAATAGGACTTGGACACGCCATTCACCGTCAGGGTGCGGTCATAGAGAGCCGGCACGACCTGGGCGATGGTGGTGAACTTGAAGTCTTCATAGACGAGATGTTCGTACATATCGTCGGTCATGATGTAGACATGCGGGTGCTTCAGCAGCACCTCGCCCAAGGCCTTCAACTCATCCGCGGTATAGGCGGCACCCGTCGGATTGGACGGGCTGTTCAGGATCAGCCACTTGGTCTTTGCCGTGATAGCGGCTTCCAGGTCGGCGGGCAGCAGCTTGAAGCCGTTTTCCGCCGGGCAGGCCACCGTGACCGGCGTGCCTTCGGCCAGCAGCACCATGTCGGGGTAGGAAACCCAGTAGGGCGCGGGGATGATCACCTCGTCACCCGCATTCAGGGTGGCCATCAGGGCATTGTACAGCACCTGCTTGCCGCCCACGCCCACCGTCACCTGATCGGGCGTGTAGGTCAGGCCGTTTTCGCGCGCGAACTTGGCGCAGATGGCCTTTTTCAGGTCCGGCGTGCCGTCCACGTCGGTGTAACGGGTCTGGCCGTTCTCGATGGCGCGGATGCCGGCGGCGCGGATATTTTCCGGCGTATCGAAATCGGGTTCACCAGCGCCCAGACCGATCACATCACGGCCAGCGGCTTTCAGCGCGCGGGCCTTGCTGGTCACCGCGATGGTGGGTGACGGCTTGATGCGGGACAGGCGGTCGGCAAGCAACGACATTTATTTTCCCCTGGTTGGGACCAATTGTGACCGGGACGGGACCTTAAAGCGCCCGATCATTATCGCCAAGCACAGGATTGTTATAGGACGCGCGCGTTTTGGACAGGGGTGGCGAAGGGCTGATTTGATACAATCGTAACCCACCCGGTCGTGACATCGGGACCATTCTGGGTTATTTCCTGCCCAATGCTCAACGAACTTGCGAAATGGTTTGGGGTCGCGGTCGTCGACCTGATCAGCTTCACAGCGATCGCCCTGGTGGTGATTACGCTGGTGGTGACGTTCGCCCTTTCGGTGAAGCCCAAGCGTATCAAGCCCACCTCCATCAAGCAGTACAATGCAGAGCTGTTCAAGCGCCGCATGGAGCTGGAGGAGCTCTCATACCCCATGCTGAACGATGTGAAGATCGGCGGGGGCAAGGCCGGGCTGGTGCGGATCGACAATGTGCTGCGCCTTCCGGCCAGCATTCTGCTGATCATGTCGGCTCCACCCGATGTGGCGGGGCAGGTGCGCTGTAACCAGAATGCGGGGCAGTGGAAATATGTGAAGCCCGACCATACGGTCGGCGCCTTCATCAACCCGGTTTTACAGCTGCATCCGCTGATCACGGCCATCCGCAGCCGTTTCCCGCTGGTGCGCGTCCGTGTCCTGTGCGTGTTTCCGCGTCAGGCCGATTTCGGGGGCCGCACGGTCAAGACGGCGTGCCTGCCCGATGACATGGTCAAGATGATCCGGGAAATGGCCGCCGAAGATGGCGCGCAGAACCAGGCCATGGATGCCGCCTGGGACAGCCTGTCGGTGGCCCTGAAGCAGGGCAGCGCGGAGGCCGAAAGCAACAGCAACAATGCCAAGGGCCGCCGGGCAGGCTGATCCGCCCGGCGACCGCTACGGTATTACTCTTCGCTGCCGCCATCCTGGGCGATGTCATCGGCCAGTTCGCCGGCCATTTCGACGAACAGTTCGGCATCGGCGGTGATGCCATTCGCCTCGCAGATGCGCATGAAGACGCGATAGCCGTGCAGGATGGCGACATCCATGGCGGCCTGATCGCCTTCCTCGCTATACCGGTCCTTGATGTCCTGATCTTCCAGCGTGCCGAGGATATCCATCTCGGCGGCCTTCAGGACGGCTTCCATCGCCTGCTTGTGAAGTGTGGACATGGGTCCGGTTCCTATGACTGACAGGGCCGGGGTCAAATACCCCGCAATTGCCGCTTCATACCATTGAATGGATGCGGCGCAACCCTTTGCGTGAGGATGTGGTTCAGCGTGCCCGGTGGCGGGGGCCGCGACAACCGCTCAATTGCGCAGATTGATGGCCTGCAGCTTGCGGGTCTTGCGGTTCATCTCGACCTCATACTGCAGCCACTGCCCCTCTTTCAGGGTGGGCAGGCCGATATATTGGACGGCGGAGATATGGACGAACACGTCCTCGCCGCCATCCTCCGGCGTGATGAAGCCAAAGCCCTTGGCGCTGTTGAACCATTTGACGGTGCCCGTGGGCATGGCGCTCTCCCCGGCGCTGTCGTGACGATGGCGGGCAACATGGCCCCAACTCTGCGCCATTGCAAGGGGCCGGGGCAGGGGGCGGGGTTGCGCCCGCTTACTGTGTGCTGGCCGATGCCGGCGTGATCAGGGTTGCCAGGGTGTTGCCGTCCACCCGTCCATCGAAACGCAGATCCGCGTGCATGGCCCAGCGGCGGGTGGTGCGCAAAAGCGGGATGAAGGGTAGATCGCGGCTGGCGATCACCGCAACCTGCTGCAACAGCTGCTCCCGCCGGCTGGTATCTGCCTCCACCATGGCCTGCGACAGGATCTGATCCAGTTCAGGATTGCTGTATCCGCTGTCATTCTGGCTGCCGGCCTTTATGTCCGGCTGTGGGGTGTGAAGCAGTTCCCAGTTGGAATAGCCCATTTCGCCCGTGAACGGGACCCGGCTGCCCAGGAACAGGTCATAATCCCGGTCGCGCAGCAGGGGAAGGGCGTCGCCCACGCTGGCATAGCGAATATCAAGCTGTACCCCAATGGCCAGCAGGTAACGGGCCACGCCTTCCGCGACGCGCGCAAAGGGTTCGATGGTGATCAGGCGCAGGCGCAGGCCTTCCGGTATACCCGCCTGTGCCAGCAATCGCCGCGCCTCTGCCTGATCGAAGGGAATGGATGCAGCCGGGGTGTAGCCGGGGATACCGGGCGGTGCCATCTGGTCCGCCGGTTCGGCGCTGCCCTGCGCGATGCGCTTGCTCAACGCCGCGCGATCGATGGCGATGGCCAGGGCACGGCGTATGTTCACGTCCGTCAGGGGACCGGCAAGATTGACGGTCAGCATCAATGTGCGCAGCGGCTTGCTGTCCACGACCTTTATGTCGGCACGTGTGCTCAGAAAATCCAAAGATTCCGGCACCACCTGATTGATGATGTCCACTTCTCCGGACACCAGTGCCCGTGCACGGGCGACACCGGAACCAAGAAGAACCTGTTGCACGCGGTCCCAATGCGGCTTGGTCCGCCAATAGGTATCGGCGCGAACCAGATCGGCGCTGCTGCCGCCGCGGAAGGAGGCAAGGCGATAGGGGCCGGTGCCCGGCACCTTGCCATCCGCGAACCGTTGTTCGGTGAGGGCCGCCAGCCCGTCGGCGGTTCCGGCACAGCCGCGCGGCTGATAGATGCCTTTCCAGCCATCGGGGGCGGGGATGATAGGCAGAAGCGTCAGGACATGCGGCAGCAAGGGCATGGTCCCCCGCGTGGTGATGACCAGCGTATGGGCATCGCGCGCCACCGCCTGCTCCACCCCCGCGATCAGGCCGGCCAGCGGACCGTTCCCCATGCTGTCCAGCCGGCAAAAGGTGAATGCCACATCATGGGGTGACAGAAGCTTGCCATCATGAAACCGCACATCGGGACGCAGCCGGACCACCCAGGTCCGCTCCCCCTCCATCTCCCACCCCGTGGCAAGCCAGGGGACGATGCCCAGCCCGTCATCGGGCAGGATCAGCGGTTCGAAGATGTGAAAGGCCAGATTGCGGCTGTCGACGGAATATAGCCGGTGGGGATCAGCCGATGCCGCTACCATGTCGAGCCCGACGCGCAGCACCTGTGCTGGTGCATCGGTGGCAAGCGCAGTGGCCCCGCCACCCCAGTTCAATGCGCTGAGAAGTGCGAGCGAATGAAGCCCGCGCCGGATCAACCGGTGCTGCCATATTGAGGGACTGTTGCTGGACGTGACCAATCCATCGCCCTCGGAAATTGTGCGATTTCAAGCCTAAGCTATTGGGATAGCGCTGAACACTGGCCATTGGGATAGCCATGAACGCGGCTCCCACAATTGTCACAGCCTTCACCCGATCCCGGCTAGCAGATCCCCATCTGTACGCGTCTCCGACGCCTCCAGCGGGTCCGGCGCGTTGGGATCGCCGGCGGCGGTTTCCCGGCCAAGATGCGGCAGGCCGATGGAACGCAAACCACCGATCAGCGTGCGCTGCACGATAACCCCGCGCTGTTCCATATAGGATAGAAGCCGGCGGGCGCGGCCCGGTGACCGGCTTCCACAGGCCCGCGCCACCTCTGCGTCCGATGGGCAGGGCGCCTGCGACAGGGCGGCGCGTGCCAGCAGCAGGAAGACGCCCTGCATATCCTCCGGCAGGGTCTTGGCGGCCTGTTCGGCGGCGGTCCAATCGGGATCGTCGGCTCCTTCGGCATCCACCCCGGCCCGGATCACCGACAGGCGGCGGCGGAAGGCCGGCATGTCCAGCGTTTCGCCGCGCAGCCGGTGGATGCGGCAGCGGACCAGGAAATCCTGGTACAGCACGGCGTCGGTGCGGAAGGCCGCATCCGGGTCGGACAGGACCTGACGCAGTACCTCGTCCAACTTCTCGTCATTCTCCGCCGCTTCGAACAGCGAGGGTTCGGGGTTGAGGGCGGCGGTGGCGGCCATTTCCGCCTGACGCTGGCCTGCCAGACGCAGGGCGGCGTTGATATCGGGCTGCGGCGTCGGCGGCGTCCGGCGCACGGGCGGCGGCGGGGCCGTCAATTCCTCGGCGGACGGTGTCAGGATCAGGTCGCGCGCATCGGCGTGCGGCTGGTCGGGCAGGGGCATCAGCTTCGGGCTGCCGCCCCGGCCCGATGTTTCGACAGGACCGATCGTGATGGGCAGTGGCCGGCGTGATACCGCCGGGCCTAAGGCCACGAAATGCCCGCGCTGGAGATCGCGGAACATTTCCGCCTGCCGCCGCTCCATGCCCAGAAGGTCCGACGCGCGGGCCATGTCGATATCCAGGAAGGTGCGGCCCATCAGGAAATTGCTGGCCTCGGCGGCGACATTCTTGGCCAGCTTGGCCAGACGCTGTGTGGCGATGATGCCAGCCAGCCCGCGCTTGCGACCACGGCACATGAGGTTGGTCATGGCGCCCAGGCTGGCCTTGCGCGCCTCGTCCGACACTTCACCAGCGGCGGCAGGCGCAAACAGCTGCGCCTCGTCCACCACCACCAGCATCGGGTACCAGTAATCCCGTTCGGCATCGAACAGGCCGCCCAGGAAGGCGGCGGCCAGACGCATCTGCCCCTCGATATCCGCCCCTTCCAGGGACAGGACCACCGACACCCGGTGCTGACGCACGCGCGCGGCCACCTTCTGCAGGGACGACTCGGTATGCTGGGCGGCATCGACGACGACATGGCCGAACTTGTCGGCCAGGGTCACAAAATCCCCTTCGGGATCAATGACGCATTGCTGCACCCAGGGGGCGGATTGTTCCAGCAGACGGCGCAGCAGGTGTGATTTGCCGGACCCAGAATTGCCCTGCACCAGCAGGCGGGTGGCCAGCAGTTCCTCCAGGTCCATCGTGGCGGCGCGCCCTTCCGCCGTCAAACCCATGTCGATGCCGACCTGCATCCCAACCTTGCCTGCTGAGTTCCGTGAAGCGCGCTCTATAGCGCATCGTTACCGGGTTGGGGAACCTTTACCGGTCATCCACCGGTTCCACATCCACGGCGACCAGCACGCCGTGGCCGCCGCCGCCCATGATCACCCCGCGCAGCGGACAGACATCATCATAGTCGCGACCCCAGGCCAGGGTGACATGGTCGGTGTCGCATTGCCGGCCATTTGTGGGGTCCAGGTCGATCCAGCCATCGGCCTCGCCACACCAGACCTGCACCCAGGCATGGCTGGCATCGGCCCCTTTCAGCTTCTCCTTGCCCGGCGGCGGCAGGGTGCGCAGGTAGCCGGAGACATAGCGGGCCGGCAGGCCCAGGGCACGGAGCGCACCGATCATCAGATGGGCGAAGTCCTGACAGACGCCGCGCCGGCGCGTCAGCACCTCTGATATCGGGGTACTGACGGTGGTGGCGGTGGGATCAAAGCTGAAATCATCATGGATGCGGCGCGTCAGGTCCATGGCCCCGGTCCCGACGCGCTGACCCGGCGGGAAGAACCCGGCAGCGAACAGGGTCAGTGCCGTGTCGGCCAGCGGCACGCGGGCCGACGGGCGCACGAATTCAAGCGTTTCGGCAAGGCTAGCCGCCTGCGCCGCCACATCTTCCCAGCCCGGCGTCGCGTCGGGGGTGAAGGGGGGCGGGGGGGAGACGGTCACGTCGATCTCCGCCGTCACCTTCAATTCCCGGTGCGGGGTATGCAGCGCCGCGTAGGTCACGGGATTGCCAAACCAGTCGCTGCGGCCCGTCACGACGCCAGGCCAGGGAATGATGGTCAGGGTGGAATTGTGGTTGGTCTGGCGCGGATGGGCACGCGGCGCCAGATGCGCCAGCATATGAGCGCTGATCACCGTGTCGCCGTAATGGTAACGGGTGACATGGGTGCATTTGTACCGCACGGGGCGACGCGCCGCCGCTGCCATCGCTTCGCCGTCCACGGCATCATCCTTACGTCGTGCGGGCAAAGACATGGCTGAAATAGGCCTGGCTGAGCAGGTTGGAGATTTCGGGCAAAAGCCGGCCTAACCGGTCGGTCAGGTCGGCGAGCGCCGTCGGGTCACGGGTCGGCTGAGGATCCGCCACCATGCCGGCGGCGGTTTCCAGAAGGTCGTTGGCCAGCTTGGTCGGGCTGACGGCCAGCCCCTCGGCATCGATGGGCGGCAGCTTTACCAGCTGGCGCTGTACGGTCTTGATCTGGAAGGCCAGCGAGCGCGGGTGGTCATCATCCGCCAGCAGCAGCGACAGCACCGGTTCGCGCCGGATGCCGACCGGATGCTGATCACGGTAGGCTGCCCCCGCCGCCGCCAGTTCCAGCAGCACCGACAGCGATGCCACCGTCCCCGCCGTGCCGGACCCCAGGCCACAGCCATTGAAGGCCCCGACAATGCCGATGGCGCGTTCCAGCCGCCGGCCCAGCACCAGGAAGCGCCAGGCGGGCCCGCGCGACATGCCGTCCAGTTCCAGCCCGATCAGGGAAGCGAGAAGCCGCGACACCTCATCCAGGCGCAATTGCATGGTGGCCGGCTCCGCCTTCAACGGCTGCGACGCGACATCACCCAGCACTGTCAGCACACGGCTGAATTCCCCCGGCAGCCGGTCGCGCACGCCCGATGCCGCACGCCGCAGCCGGTCCATGGTGGCGCGCAGGCCACCGGGATTGGCGGGATCTGCCACAATCTCCAGCGCCTGGCGCATGCCGCGCACGGCATCGGCCTGCGGCAGGCCAGAGATTTCCATCGGGATCATGCCGGTGAAGCCCATCAGGCGCAGCAGGGGAACCAACTCCTCCTCCGCGCCCGGATGGGCATCATCGGTCAGGCGCCGGGCGGCGGCGCGCAGGGTGCGCACGGCGGCATCGGCCCGTTCGGCATAGCGCCCCACCCAGAACAGATGGTCAGCCGCGCGCGATGGCAGGTCGCCGGTGCGCGGGCCGGTATCGCCGCCGCCATCCGGCATCATCGCGGCTGAACCGCGCCGGCGCTGCGGCTGCCCGATGGTGGCGCCGACGATCCACACATCCTTGGCGCCCGCTCCGGTCTGCAACGTCACCGACGCGAACCGTTCATCGGCGGAAATGCGGGCCAAGCCGCCCGGCATGATGGTCCAGTCACCGTCCGGCGTGGCACAGGTGAAGGCGCGCAGCACCAGGGGGCGCGCCACCTTCCTGCCATCGCGCCAGACGGGGGCGGTGGAGGGGACGATCGGTTCCTGCGCCACCCAATCCTGGGGCCGGCGGCGGATGCTGGCCGCCAGCTCGGTCCGCGCCGCATGGTCAAGTTCGGCCCCGAAGCTGGTGCGGTGGCCCAGGCTGGAAAAGGCGGGACGGAAGACCAGCCGGTCCAGGCCCGCGACCATTTCCGCCCGCTGCCGTGCATCCCCGCCCCAATAGGTGGGCACATCGGCCAGCAACGGCGCCTCCCCCAGCACATGGCGGGACAAGGAGCCCATCCAGGGGATCAGGGCCACCGAATCCGTCAGCCCACTGCCCAGGCTGTTGCAGACCATGACATTGCCGGCGCGTACCGCCTCCAGCAATCCTGGCACGCCCAGGATGCTGTCGGGCCGCAGTTCCAGCGGGTCGCAGAAATCATCATCGACGCGGCGCAGGATCACGTCGATCCGTTCCAACCCGCCCAGGGTCTTCAGATAGACGGCCTGATCACGCACCGTCAGGTCGGCGCCTTCGACCAGAGTCAGTCCCAGATGCCGGGCCAGGAAGGCATGTTCGAAATAGGCTTCGTTCAACGGGCCGGGCGTCAACAGCACCAGACGCGGGCAGCCATCGGGACCCGAACAGCGGGGTGCCAGATTGATCAGGGTCTGGCGTAGCTGTTCGAAGAAGGGCGACAGCCGTTCGACATTGCAGCCGCGGAACGCCTCCGCCAATGTCTGGCTCATCACCACGCGGTTTTCCAGCGTGTAGCCGGTGCCCGTGGGTGCCTGCGTCCGGCTGGCCAGCACGCGCCAGATGCCGTCGCGGTCGCGCACCATGTCTGTGGCGATCAGGGTCAGGCGCGATCCGGCGGGCAGGTTCAGCCCGTGACAGGCGCGCAGGAAGCCCGGATCACCCAGCACCAGGGCCGGCGGCAGCACGCCATCCCGCAAAAGCGTCTGTTCACCATAGAGATCTGCAAGCACCCGGTCCAGGAGCCGCGCCCGCTGGCGCAGCCCCTCCGCGATCATGTGCCATTCCGACTGCGGCAGCAGCAGGGGGATGGGGTCCAGCGGCCAGGGCCGCTCGACACCTTGGGGATCGGCATAGGCGTGATAGGTCACGCCGTTCTGAAACAGCAGGCGCCGGCCCGCATCCCAGCGTTCCGCCATCGACGCGCCATCGGCGGCACCGGACGAGATGAACCCCTGCCAATGCGCGCGCACATGCCCGTCACCGGTGACCATCTCGTCCCAGGGTTCGTCACGTGTATCCGCACTGTCGCGGGAGGGTTCAGCCAAGGCGTAAGTCAAGGGTCAGGGGGAACTCTTGGTTTTTGATCTCGATCGGGACCGCCATAGGTCCCGGCGTGTGGCCGAACGGGAAGAACCTAGCCAACCGCCGCCCCTCTGCCTCGTTGGCATTCACCGGGAAGGTGGTGAAGTTCCGCCCACCCGGATGTGCCACGTGATAGGTGCAGCCGCCGATCGAGCGACCCGTCCAACTGTCCACGATATCGAAGATCAACGGCGTATGCACGGGGATCGTTGGGTGCAAACAGGTAGGGGGCTGCCATGCGCGGTACCGCACCCCCGCCACGAACTCCCCTTCTGTGCCCGTCGGATGCAGGGGAACCTTACGGCCGTTACAGGTGACGACGAACCTTTCGTCCGTGGCACCAGCCAGTTTCACCTGCACGCGTTCAAGGCTGCTATCCACGAAGCGGACAGTGCCGCCGCCGCCCGGCTCCTCCCCCAGCACATGCCACGGCTCCAGCGCGGAACGCAGTTCCAGGGTCAGGCCGCGCTGGCTGACATGGCCCAGGGTGGGGAAGCGAAAATTCAGATGCGGCTTGAACCAGCTTTCCTCAAACGCGTAGCCGGCGCCGCGCAGGTCGGCCACCACGTCCTGGATATCCTGCTGTACAAAATGCGGCAGCATGAACCGTTCATGCAGCTTGGTGCCCCAGCGGACCAGCTTGGCCCGATAGGGCTGCTTCCAGAACCAGGCGATCAGGGTGCGCAGCAGCAGCTGCTGCACCATGCTCATCTGCGCATGTGGCGGCATCTCAAAGCTGCGCAGTTCCAGAAGGCCCAGGCGGCCCGTGGAACTGTCGGGGCTGTACAGTTTGTCGATACAGAATTCACTGCGATGCGTATTGCCCTGCACATCGACCAGAAGGTGGCGCAGCGCGCGATCCACCAGCCAGGGCGGGCAATTGCTCCCCGCCTCGTCCAAGATCTTGAACGCGATCTCCAGCTCATAAAGGCTGTCATGCCGCGCCTCATCCACGCGCGGATGCTGGCTGGTGGGGCCGATGAAGGTGCCGGAGAACAGGAAGGACAGCGCAGGGTGGTTCTGCCAGTAGGTCAGGAGCGAGCGCAGCACATCGGGCCGGCGCAGGAACGGGCTGTCTCCCGGCGTCGGGCCGCCGACCACGACATGGTTGCCGCCGCCGGTGCCGACATGCCGTCCATCCAACGCGAATTTCTCCGTCGCCAGACGGCTTTGCCGCGCATCCTCATACAGTTCGGTGGTGTTGCGGACCAGTTCGTCCCAGCTGCTGGCCGGATGGATATTCACCTCGATTACGCCGGGGTCGGGTGTGACGGCGATGTTGGCCAGACGCGGGTCCTTGGGCGGGCCATAGCCTTCCAGCACGACCGGCATGTCCAGTTCGACGCAAGCCGCCTCGATGGCTGCGATCAGTTCCACCCAATCCTCAAGATGGGATGTTGGCGGCATGAAGATGTAGAGCCGACCATCGCGCGGTTCCACGCACAGGGCCGTGCGCACCACCCACCAGGCCGACTGGCCCTTCTCGGGCGTGTTCTCGCGGACATCGGCCATGCGGCGATGCCGCTCGCTGGGTTCGGTGCGGCCCCTGTTCACCGCCACCATCTGGCTCAGTTCCTCATAGGCCGGCAGAGGCGTGCGCGGGTCGAACGGGTCCTGTTCGTAATGGTATGGGTATTGGGCCGGCGCGACCCAGGGCAGGGACCCCAGCGGCAGGCGGTAGCCGACGGGGCTGTCGCCCGGTGCCAGGAACAGCTTGTCCGTGCGCGTCGCCCAGGCGGAGGATAGCCAGACCGGCCCTGTCGCCTCATGCCGGCGGTTCAGGGGAAGGGCAAAGCCGATGGGCTGGTCCAGCCCACGCTCAAATACCTTGGCCAGACGCGCGCGCTCTTCCTCATTGTCCAGCTTGCTGTCGAACGGGTCGACATTGACCGGCAGCTTGCGTTCCTTGTTGATGTAGTACCAAGGGTCCTCGAACGCGGCGCGGGCGTAATCGCCGGGGATGCCCAGCTTCTCCGCCAGGGTCTTGATGTACAACTCGGCATGTTCGGCCTTGAAGCCGTAATCCTTGCGCTCATCCGCCTGATATTCATCATGCGTCCACAGCGCATCGCCATCCTTGCGCCAGTAAAGCTGCAAGGCCCAGCGCGGCAGGCTTTCGCCGGGATACCATTTGCCTTGGCCGAAATGCAGCAGGCCGCCCTGGGCAAAGCGCCGCTTCAGGCGGCGGATCAGGTCGCCGGACAGCAGGCGCTTGGTGGGGCCCAGGGCTGAGGTATTCCATTCGGCCCCGTCCATATCGTCGATGGAAATGAAGGTGGGCTCGCCCCCCATGGTCAGGCGGATATCGCCCTCCACAATCTCCCGGTCCACCTGTTTGCCCAGCGCGTCGATGGCAGCCCATTGTTCGGGCCAATAGGGCTTGGTGGTGCGCGGCTGCTCACGGATGCGGGTGACCGACATCTGATGCTCGAACGACACCTCGCACAGTTCCAGCCCGCCGGTGACCGGCGCGGCGCTGAACGGGTCGGGCGTGCAGGCCACCGGGATATGCCCTTCACCGGCCATCAGGCCGGAGGTCGGGTCCAGCCCGATCCAGCCGGCACCCGGCAGATACACCTCGCACCAGGCATGCAGGTCGGTGAAATCCGCCGTCGGCCCCTCCGGCCCTTCCAGCGGTTTCTGATCAGCCACCAGCTGGATCAGATAGCCCGAGGCGAAACGCGCGGCCAGGCCCAGATGACGCAGGGCCTGCACCATCAGCCAGGCGCTGTCGCGGCACGACCCGGTGCATTTCTCCAGCGTCTCTTCCGGCGTCTGCACACCCGGTTCCAGGCGGATGACATAGCCGATGGCGTTCTGCAGTTTGGCATTCAGGCTCATCAGGAAATTGACGGTCGCCTGCTCCGACCGGTCAATTTCCGCCAGGAAGGCCGACAGCAAGGGGCCGGCAGGTTCGGTTTCCAGGAACGGCTTCAAATCCTTGGCCAGCAGCGGGTCATAGGTGAAGGGCACCGTCTCCGCCGCCGGTTCAAGGAAGAAGTCGAACGGGTTGATGGCCGCCATATCGGCGACCAGATCAACCTCCAGCGTGAATTCCGTGGTCTTTTCCGGGAAGACGAACCGGGCCAGCCAGTTGGATTGCGGGTCCTGCTGCCAGTTCAGGAAATGCTTCTTCGGCGTGACCTTCAGGGAATAGGAGAGAATGGGGGTGCGCGCATGCGGGGCGGGCCGCAACCGCACGATCTGTGGCCCCAAATTCACGGGCCGGTCGTAGCGGTAGATGGTCTTGTGGTTCAACGCGACATGAATACCCATTCGCCCCTGTCCCCCACCAATATGCGACCGCCGAATGACGGTGCGATGACGGTAACACCAAAAGAAGGGGTGGTTAAGGTGCGTTGCAGCAATTGTTGCGGGTCCATGGGAAATCCGCCGGTTCCCCCGCCACATTCCCGCCCATCATTTCTGCATGCTGTGCGGATGCGGGGGTTCGGTGTAGGGTGCCGGATACCTTCGCGGATCGGCTGATTCCGTGACGGCCGCTTCATGCCCGGATACCCTTGATCAAGTTTGGAAAAATGAACGTTTTCAAAGACTTCGAAGCCAAGATTCATGATGCGCTGAACCAGATGGTTCAGGCAGGCGACCTGCCGTCCGGGCTGGACTTCTCCCGAATCACCGTTGAACCGCCGCGCGATCCCAGCCATGGCGACGTGTCCACCAATGCTGCAATGATCCTGGCAAAGCCCGCCGGCAAGCCGCCGCGCGCGATTGCAGATGCGCTGGTCGCCCGTCTGAAAGACGCCGCCACCGTGACCGAGGCGGCGGTCGCCGGCCCCGGCTTCGTGAACCTTCGCATCGACACCGGTTTCTGGCTGTCGCGCATGGCCGACATCCTGAACCTCGGTGCCGGTTTCGGGTCCAGCAACCTGGGGCAGGGCAAGCCGGTCAATGTCGAATATGTGTCGGCCAACCCGACCGGCCCCATGCATGTGGGCCACACGCGCGGCGCCGTGGTGGGCGACGCGCTGGCCCGGCTGCTGATCAAGACCGGCTTCAAGGTCACGCAGGAATATTACATCAATGATGCCGGCGCGCAGGTTGACGTCCTGGCCCGTTCAGCCCACCTGCGCTACCGCGAGGCGTTTGGTGAGACGATTGAAATCCCCGCTGGCCTCTATCCGGGCGATTATCTGGTGCCTGTGGGGCAGGCGCTCAAGGATCAGTATGGCGACAATTTCCTTAACGCCGACGAATCAATCTGGCTGCCGCTGTTCCGGGAATTTGCCGTTGCGCAGATGATGATCCGCATCAAGGAAGATCTGGCGCAGATGGGCGTGAAGCATGACGTCTTCTCGTCCGAACGCGCCATCGTTGATGCCGGTGCCGTCGAGTTGGCGCTGAAGACGTTGGAAGATCAGGGCCTGATCTACACCGGCGTGCTGGAGCCGCCGAAGGGCAAGAAGCCCGATGATTGGGAGCCGCGTCCCCAGACCCTGTTCCGCGCCAGCCAGTTCGGCGATGATGTGGACCGCCCGCTGAAGAAGTCGGACGGTTCCTACACCTACTTCGCCAATGACATCGCCTATCACTTTGACAAGTTCCGCCGGGGCGGCGGCGACCTGATCGACGTGCTGGGTGCCGACCATGGCGGCTATGTGAAGCGCATGCAGGCCGCCGTCACCGCCATCACGGGTGGCCAGGGCGCGCTGGACGTTAAGATCTGCCAGTTGGTCAACCTTATGGATGATGGCCAGCCCGTGAAGATGTCCAAGCGTGCGGGCCGTTTCGTGACCCTGCGCGACATTGTGGATGAGGTTGGGGCCGGTGTCGTCCGCTTCATCATGCTGACCCGCCGTAATGACCAGACCCTGGATTTCGACGTGGCCAAGGTCACGGAGCAGTCCAAGGAAAACCCGGTTTTCTATGTGCAGTATGCGCATGCACGCTGCCATTCCGTCCTTCGCCATGCGGGCGAGGCAGGGGCCGACCTGTCGCCGGCGGGGCTTGCCGGGGCTAACCTGTCGCGCCTGTCCTCGGACGAGGAAGTGGCGATTGTGAAGCAGATGCTGTCTTTCCCCCGTCTGGTGGAAGCGGCGGCGGAAGCGCATGAGCCGCACCGCGTGGCCTTCTATCTGTACGAATTGGCCTCGTCCTTCCATGGCCTCTGGAACAAGGGCAAGGATGACGCATCCATGCGCTTCCTGATCGAAGGCGATGCCGACCTGACCCGCGCCCGTCTGGCGCTGGTTACCGCTGTGGCCCAGGTGATTGCCTGCGGTCTCGATATCCTGGGCGTGGAGCCCGTCAAGGAAATGCGTTGAGGCGCCGTTCCCATGACCTATTACGATGACGAGGACGATAACGGCCAGAACCCGCCACCCCCGGCGGGCCGACCGGCCCCACGTGCGGAATTCCGCGCCGATCCGTCCTTCAGCCCCCGTGCCGGCTATCCGCAGGCAACGCCGCCGCAACCGCATCCGCAGGGTGAACCCAACCCGATGGATGAATATGTGCAGCCGCAGCGCCAGGCCGCCCCGCCGCCCCTGACGGCGCAGGCGTCCGCACCGCCGCCGCCCCCGCCGCAGGCACCTGGACCGGAAACCTATGTCGATCCCGCCGCCGCCGGTTACCGCGCGCCGGCCCAGGACCCCTATGCCGATCCGCAGTATCAGCAGGGTTACCAACAGGGTCCGGCAGCACAGCAGGCGCAGGAAGCCTATTATCAGGAATATGAGCAGCAGCATGCCGGCTATTATCAGGCCGCCGCACCGCGCCGCCGCAACCTGCTGAATATCGGCGTGATCGCCGGTGCCGTCATCGTGTTCGGCGGTATCATCTTCTACGCCTATAACCAGGGCATGCGCGCCGGCACCGAAAGCGTGGCCCCCATCCTGCGCGCCGATACGGCCCCCACCAAGATCCGTCCCGAACAACCGGGCGGGATGGAAGTGCCGCATCAGGACAAGCTGGTCTATGACCGGCTGAACCCCGCCAACAACGCCCCGCCGGGCGAGGTTGAGCGTCTGCTGCCGCCGCCCGAGGCCCCGATGGAGCGTCCGCGCGCCGATGCCGTGGAACCGTCGGAAGAGATGCCGATGGCGGAAGAAGGGGAAGGGGCTGTTGCCGCCCTGCGGGAGCCGCCGCCGGACGAGTTGGCCCGTCAGGC
The DNA here is from genome assembly GCA_001296005.1 of alpha proteobacterium AAP38. Classification (GTDB taxonomy): domain Bacteria; phylum Pseudomonadota; class Alphaproteobacteria; order Azospirillales; family Azospirillaceae; genus Niveispirillum. Next base: position 542,498 of record LJHR01000009.1, read on the forward strand.
GCCGATGGCGCCCGCCCCGGTGCCCACCTATGCCCCGCCCGTGGCTACCCAGGCCCCGCAGCAGCAACAGCCCGTGCCAGCACCGAAGCCGGCCCAGCAACAGCAGCCGCAGCAATTGCTGCCGCAGCAGCAGAGCCCGCCGCCCAAGCCGGTGACCCAGGCGCTGGTCGCCCCGCCGCCGGCACCAGTGGCGCCCAAGCCGGCACCGACCCCTGCGGCACCAGCCGCTGCCGCGCCCAAGCCTGCCACCGGTGGTCCCGCCGTGCGCATCCAGGTGGCCGCCGTGGACAGCGAGGCCAAGGCCGCCGCCGAATGGCAGCGTCTGCAGCGCAAGTTCGGTGGGGAATTGGGGGGCCTGTCCATGCGGACGGTACGGGTCGAACTGCCCAAGGGCATCTTCTACCGTATCCAGGGCGGTCCCGTGGATGAGGCGCGGGCCAAGCAGATTTGCGCCGCCATGTCGGCCCAGGGCGCGGGGTGCAGCATTGTCCGCTGAACTCGCGGCCCTGGTCCTGGGGTGTGAAGGCACATTCCTGACGGCGGCGGAGCGGGATTTCTTCCGCGACGCCAACCCGCTGGGCTTCATCCTGTTTCGCCGCAATGTCGACAGCCCCGATCAGGTGCGGGCCCTGGTGGACAGTCTGCGCGATGCCGTTGGCCGCCACGCCCCCATTCTGATTGATCAGGAAGGGGGGCGTGTGGCACGCCTGCGCGCCCCGCACTGGCCGGAACTGCCGGCGGCGCGCGTTGTGGGCGATCTGGCCGATGCCCAGAAAGCGGGGCAGGCGGCCTGGCTGCATGGAAGGCTGCTGGCTGCCATGCTGTCCGACCTGGGCATTGATGTCGATTGCGCGCCCGTGGCCGATGTGCCGGTGCCGGGGGCGCATGATGTGATCGGCGACCGCGCCTTTGCCATGGACCCAGGCACCGTGGCCGCCCTGGCCGCGTCGCAGGCAGCGGGTTTGCTGGCCGGGGGCGTTCTGCCCATCGTCAAGCATATCCCCGGCCATGGCCGTGCCTTCGCCGACAGCCACAAGGAACTGCCCGTGGTCAACACGGTGCGGTCGGAGCTGGAGGCATGGGATTTCGCGCCCTTCAAGGCGCTGTCGCATCTGCCGGCGGCCATGGTCGCGCATGTCGTCTATACCGATATTGATGCCGACCGTCCGTCCAGCATCTCCCCCACCGTGATCAGCGATATTGTGCGCGGCCATATCGGTTTTGACGGACTGCTGTTCAGCGACGATCTGTCGATGCAGGCCCTGTCGGGCACTTTGGGGCAGCGCACTGCCGCTGTTCTGGCCGCCGGCTGCGACGTGGCCCTGCATTGCAATGGCCAGATGGCGGAAATGCTGGACGTGGTCGCCAATGCGCGGGCCCTGGACGCGGCGGGCCTGCGCCGCTGGTCTGCGGCCTCTGCCCTTGTGGCGGCGGCACCGCCAACCGATATCAATGCCTTGCGGGCCGAATTCGACCGGCTGCTGGCGGGGTGAGACGATGCCCGATTTTCAGGAAATCCTATTCAAACTGTCGATCATGGCCCTGCCGGCCTTGTTCGCGATCACCCTGCATGAGGCGGCCCACGGTTATGCGGCCCTGAAGTTCGGCGACCGCACGGCACAGATGCTGGGCCGCCTATCGCTGAACCCGCTGCGCCATATCGATCCCATTGGCACCGTCCTGCTGCCCATGACCATGTTCATCTTCACGGGTTTCATGTTCGGTTGGGCCAAGCCGGTGCCGGTGGATTTCCGGAACTTGCGCAATCCCAAGCGGGACATGATCTGGGTGGCCGCCGCCGGGCCGGCGGTGAATTTCCTGCTGGCCTTCATCTCGGCCCTGCTGCTGCATGTCGCCCCCTTGGCCCCGGATTTTATGTCGCAATGGGCCGTGAATAACTTGGCGGTGTCGTTGCAGTTCAATGTGCTGCTGGCCCTGTTTAACCTGATCCCCCTGCCGCCGCTGGATGGCGGGCGGGTGCTGGTTGGCATCCTGCCCATGCGCGCCGCCATGGCGGTGTCGCGGATCGAGCCCTATGGCATGGGTATTCTGCTGCTGCTGGTGTTCCTGATCCCGTTTGCGGCGGGCCATGCCGGTTTTGACTTCAACCCGCTCTATATGGTCCTGGCACCCGCCACGGACTGGGTCGTTAATGCCATCGCCGGGCTGACCGGCCTGACATCGTGAGCGATGGGTTCGACGAGAGCAGCCCCGTCGATGAACCACCCGCCGGTGAGGCGCTGCTGCTGGATATTGACGGGTTCGAAGGGCCCATCGATCTTCTGCTGACCTTGGCGCGCGATCAGAAGGTGGACCTGACCCGCATCTCCATCTTGGCACTGGCCGAACAGTTCCTGGCCTTCGTGTCGGAGGCGCGACGGCTGCGCCTGGAACTGGCGGCGGATTATCTGGTGATGGCGGCGTGGCTGGCCTATCTGAAATCCCGCCTGCTGCTGCCCGATCCGCAGCCCGATGAACCATCGGCGGAAATGCTGGCCGCCGCCCTGACTTTGCAGCTGCAACGACTGGAGGCCATGCAGGGTGTGGCGGCGCGTCTGATGGCCCGCCCGCGCCTGGGCCGCGACCGCTTCGGGCGCAGCGCGCCTGAAGACCTGCCGATTTTCGCCAAGCACCGCCATGATCTGTCGCTCTATGATCTGCTGAAGGCCTATGGCGATATTTCGGGCCGGCAGGCGCGGCAGTCTCCCTTCACCATTCCGGTAACGGAATTATACTCGATTGAAGAGGCTGTGGCCCGGCTGGAGGCCATGCTGGGCCGTATTCCCGACTGGTCCTATCTCTCCGCCCTGCTGCCCGGCGGCTGGCGCGGGGAGGGGGTGAAGGCCCGGTCGGTACTGGCCAGCAATTTCGTTGCGATCCTGGAATTAGCCAAGGCAGGCAAGGTTGAGCTGCGTCAGGATGGGGCGTTCGCCCCCATCCAGCTGCGCGCCCGCCGGGATGGGGAGGGGGGGACGTGACCGATCTTTTCAATGCCGATACCCAATTGGTCCGCCTGCTGGAGGCCATCCTGTTCGCCTCTGCCGATCCGGTGACGGAAGACGCGCTGCAGGCCCGTATTGGCCCCACGCCCGTTCGGCCCCTGTTGCTGCAACTGGAAAATCTCTACCGCCATCGCGGCGTCAATCTGGTGGCGTCCGGCGGGCGGTGGGCCTTCCGTACCGCCCCCGATCTGGGCGATCAGTTGCGCACGGAGGTGGAGGTGACGGCCAAACTGTCCCGCGCCGCCGTGGAGACGCTGGCCATTGTCGCCTATCACCAACCCGTGACGCGGGCGGAGATCGAGGCGATCCGGGGTGTGGCGACGTCCAAAGGCACGCTGGATATCCTGATGGAGGCGGGCTGGATCCGGCCCGGTCGCCGCCGGGAGACGCCGGGCCGTCCCCTGACCTGGGTGACGACACCGCATTTCCTGGATCATTTCGGCCTCGAGTCCTTGCGCGACCTGCCCGGCGTGGATGATCTGCGCGCCGCCGGCCTGCTTGATAAATCGACGCCCCTGCCCACCTTGCCGGGGTTGGAGGTGGTAAGCGAGTAGGGTTAGGTTATTGCTACTTTTGGCGGATAATATTACCCTCCCGAAACTCGGTAAACGGGAGGATGTAATATGCGTAAAGCGTTGCTTCTGGCGGCCTTGTCTGTATCCTTGACGGCCTGTGCCAGTACCGGCGGCAAGCCTCCCACGGCCAGCGCACCACCCGCCCAGACACCGGCGCAGCTTTACGCGGCCTCCCTCTACGAAGCGGCGATCACCAAGCCCTCCACCATCGGTCCCGGCCTGCTGCGCATTGCGCCTGATAATCCCAAACTATCCTGGCGTGATGGCCCCAATGGCAGGCAGGTCCTGGTGGCCTCCACCATGTCCACCTACTCTTACGAGAATTATTATCAGGGCCAGACGACGGGCGGGCCGACCGGTTGGGGCCAGATTTGGGTGACCGCCGTACCGCAACTGAAAGAATTCTGCACACAGGCAACGGGCGACGCGACCGCCAAGACCGATCGCGTGGTGCAATGGCTGGGCCTGAACCCGGCCAATCCCTATGCCCAGGTGGTGGAGCTGTGGATTGAGGCGGAACAGCTGGTCCGCCCCTGTCCCATTCCCGATATTACTGCGGCCAACTGCACCCTGGACACAGCCGATCAATGGGGTCCGCCCACGGTGCAGGGGACGGCCACACGGCCCGTCTGTGTGGCGGGTGATACGCCTTGCGCGGAGAAACAATCTTATTGGGATTGGTTTGCCACCAACATGCGCCTGAACCTGAAGGAGGGAGGCGCGCCCTGGACCCGGTTGGGTTACACGTTCGACTGGAAGCCAGCTGAGGATGGCGGCTTTGTGCGCTATGGCGCGTCGGAATTCGTCATGAAGCCGGGGGCGAAGTACCAGATCCACGCGGCCTACACCCTTGCCGAATACTGCGCGGCACCGGGGTCCTAATCTCCCAGCCGCCAGTCAGCGGGGGCGGGGCGGCGGTCGCCGGCCATGAAGCGGCCGCCATAGGGTTCCAGGCACAGATCGACCAGGGCCAGCACCTCCGCTGGGTCATGGTCGCCGAACAATTCCCCGAACGCGTGCTCAAACGCGCTGGCCAGCATCGGGTCCAGACGCATCAGGGCCTTGGACAGTCCCTTGCCGCTGCCGGTCCAGGCGCCGGCGGCGCGCACGGTGAAATCCGCCAGCTCGATGTAAAGCCGCGAGCCGATGGCCAGTTGTTCGGCGGCACTGCGCGGCTGGGCCAGATCGGCGGCCAGATCGGAGATGGAGTAACGCCGCGTGCGCAACTCCTCCTCCGTCAGGGGCGGGGGACCGCCATCCAGCACGGCCTGCGCCTGACGTTTCAGTTCCTCAATCAGGGCCGGGTCGCCGGCGATGGGAAGGCCATTGGCCACCATGCGGGCCAGCGACGGCTTGCCTTGGCGGCGGTCGGCCTCCCAGAAATAGGCCAGCGTGTCCGGATCGTGCAGGAACAGTTCCACCATCACGCCCTGGCGTTCATGCGTCTCCCGCACGGCGGCGGGCATGTGATGATGGATCAGGACGGCATCGATATCCGACCCCGGCCCGGCATTGCCCTTTGCCACGGACCCGGCCAGAAAGGCGGCGATGATGTCCGGCTGCTCCGTCCATTCCCGCAGGATGGTGTCGGCCAGATCGATGGTCGGGGTGATCGCGCTCATCAAAGGCTTTCCCGCAGCAATTCCAGCGCCCGTTTCACGGTGGCCAGCCGCACCGCCGTGCGGTCACCGGCAAAGATATGGCGTTCCACCACCGTATCGCCACCCCGCTGGTGCCGCGCGATGAAGACCAGCCCCACCGGCTTGGTCGCCGTCCCGCCCGTCGGCCCGGCAATCCCGGTGACGGCGACGGCTATATTGGCGCGGCTATGCGTCACCGCCCCCGTTGCCATCGCGTCCGCCACCGCGCTGCTGACGGCGCCCAGTTCCGCGATCAGGGCGGCCGGCACACCCAGCATGTCCGTCTTCGCCTCATTGGTGTAGGTGACGAACCCCCGGTCCACCACGGCGCTGGACCCCGATACATGTGTCAGGCACCCGGCGATCAGGCCGCCGGTACAGCTTTCCGCTGTGGCCAGCCACCACCCCTTTGCCGCAAAGCCGTCTCGGACATCCTCCGCCAACTGCACCAGATCGGGGGGGAACATGGGCCTACTCCAGAATCAGGGGCAGGCGGACGGTTGCGGCGGCCTGTGCCGCAATCCCTTCACGCCGGCCCGTGAAGCCCAGCCCTTCCGTCGTCGTCGCCTTCACCGACACACGTGCCGGGTTCAGGCCCAGAATGTCGGCTACCCGCGCCACCATGGCGTCGCGATGCGGGCCGATCTTGGGCCGTTCACAGATGATGGTGATGTCGACATGGGCGATAACCCCGCCCTTTTCTGCAACCAGATCAGCTGCATGACGCAGGAAGCGAGCGCTGTCCGCCCCCTTCCATTTCGGGTCGCTGGGGGGGAAGTGCAGGCCGATATCGCCCGCCGAAATGGCGCCCAGGATGGCATCGGTCAGGGCGTGCAGGGCGACATCGGCATCCGAATGCCCATCCAGGGTGGCGTCATGCGGCACCGACACGCCGCACAGCCAGACCTGATCGCCGGGCGCGAACTTATGCACGTCAAAGCCCGTGCCCGTGCGCACATCGCCCAGACGGGCCAGGAACAGCTTTTCCGCGCGGGCCAGATCGTCTTGGTTCGTCACTTTCAGATTATCCGGGTCACAGGGCACAAGGGTGACGGGAAGGCCAGCTTCCTCCGCCACGGCGGCATCATCGGTGAGGTTCAGGCCGGCGGCCCGGCGATGGGCCGGCAGGATATCGGCAAAGCGGAATCCCTGCGGCGTCAGCGCCCGCCACAGCGCGGTCCGGTCCACGGTGCCGCCGCTGACGATTCCGGTCCCCGCCACCGTCCCGCGTTTCAGCGTATCGGCCAGCGGTGTGGCGGCGATGGCGGCAGGGGCACTGTCCAGGGCCGCGATGACATCGCTGATGGCCTGCGCATCGATCAGGGGCCGGGCGGCATCATGGATCAGCACGAGATCGGTCGGGTGTCCGGCCATCGCCTCCAGCCCGTTCAGCACCGAATCCTGCCGCGTCGGCCCGCCCGTAATGGGCGGGGGCAGATCCAGGCCATCGACCGCCTTGTCATAAAGGTCACGGAAGGCGGGATCGATGACGACGCGGACGGCATTGACCTGCGGATGGCGCAGGAACGCCTCTACCGTGCGGCGCAGGATCGGCTGTCCGGCCAGCGCCAGATATTGCTTGGGCAGATCACCCCCGAAACGCAGGCCGCGTCCGGCGGCGACGATCAGGGCGGTGCAGGTGGGCATGGGGCCACATCTCTTGTCATGGATGACCGGGGCGACCCTAGCGCGGATGCTAGCCCCACGCCAATGTCTTAGCACCCGGTGCTGCCATTCCGGTACCGGTGTTCTGGATGCCATAGCGCACCCAATTAGCTTCTTCCTCCGTGAAGCGTTCCAGCAGACGAAACGCTGCCTTCTCCAGCACCCGGATCGATGCCGCATTGTCGGCCCGTGCCTCGGCCACCACACGATTAATGTCGGGTAGCCGGGCCGCATGCTGCGTTACGGCGATCAGCGCCTCTGTCGCGTATCCCTGTCCCCAGGCATGGGCGTGCAGCCGGTAGCCAATCTCAGCCGTGCCATCCTCACCGTCCTTCGGGATCAGCATGATCCAGCCCAGGAACAGCCCGACGCGCTCCACCGCCCAGAAGCCATGACCATCGGGCCAGGGGCGGTAGATATTGCAGTCCATGCGTGCCGAGAGGGCGGCATCGTCGCCCGGCAACGCCGCGCTGAACCGCATTACCTGCGGGTCGCGGTGAAGGGACAGCAGGGAATGGCGGTCACCCTCGGTAAGGGGGCGCAGGCTCAGGCGCGGGCAGGGGAGAGGCGGCAGTGTCATGGCCGTAGCCTACCCCGCTCCGCCCCCAGGCGAAAACCGCCATGCGGCGGTGAATATTGTGTTTTTACAGACCTGTGTTAAGCTCTGTGCCTAAAATTCATGCATTCGCGAAAATTGCTCAAGGAATGTGCAAATTCGCGATACGAACGTCAAGGTTCAGCGTCCCATGGTCAAGCCGCTTGCCCCCCTTCAGATCGGTCCCGTGCGTATCGACGACCCGGTGATCCTGGCGCCCTTGTCGGGCGTCACCGACATGCCCTATCGCCGGCTGGTGAAGCGGACGGGGGCGGGGCTTGTCGTGTCGGAGATGATCGCCAGTCAAGCCATGATCCGCGCCACCCGCGAAAGCCTGCTGAAGACAGAATGGCATCTGGACGAAGCGCCCATCTCCATGCAGCTGGCGGGGTGTGAGCCGGACGTGATGGGGGAGGCGGCGAAGCTGAACGTGGATCGTGGCGCCCATATCATCGACATCAATTTCGGCTGCCCCGTGAAGAAGGTGGTGAACGGCTTTGCCGGTTCGGCCCTGATGAAGGATGAGCTGCTGGCCGGCCGCATCATGGAGGCGACGGTGAAGGCCGTTTCCGTTCCGGTGACGATGAAGATGCGCAAGGGCTGGGATGCCAATAACCTGAACGCCCCCAACATGGCCCGCATTGCCGAAGAATGCGGGATCAAGATGCTGACCGTTCATGGCCGTACCCGCTGCCAGATGTATAACGGCACCGCCGATTGGAAGTTCATCCGTCAGGTGAAGGAGGCGGTGAAGATCCCCGTGATCGCCAATGGCGATATCAACAGTTTTGATGATGCTGTGCGCTGTCTGGAGGAGTCCGGGGCCGATGGCATCATGATCGGGCGCGGCACCTATGGCCGCCCCTGGTTCATTGCCCAGGTCATGCATTACCTGCGCACCGGCGTGAAGCTGCCCGACCCGCCGCTGGCCGAACAGATGCAGACGGTCCTGGAACATTACGACGCCATCCTGGCCCATTATGGCATTGAGGCCGGCATCAAGATCGCCCGCAAGCATGTCGCCTGGTATTCCAAGGGCATGAACGGGTCCGCCGATTACCGTCATCAGATCATGACCAGCGAGGACCCGGAACAGATGAAGCAGCAGATCATCGCCTTCTATTCCGCGGCACTGGATCGCGGTGTCACCGAACGGATCGCCGCCTGATGGCGCGGATGCCGACGGCCCGCCGCATCGGCGGAGATATCGACCCGACCTCGATCCTGGCCGCCTTGCCCGACCCCGTCATGGTGGTGGATGGCGATGGCCTGATCCGCTTCATCAATCTGGAGGCCCAGGAGTTTTTCGACGTGTCGGCCACCCGCGTCCTGGGCACGAAATTGACGGAACTGATCCCGGAGGACAGTCCCGTCCTGGGCCTTCTGGAGCAGGCGCGCATCACCCACGCCACGGTCTGCGAATATGGTGTTCAGGTGGAAACGGCGCGCATCGGGCCGCATTCCGTCACCATGCAGGCAGCCCCCCTGGGCGACCCGCCGGATTTTGTGGTGCTGACCATCCATGAACGGTCCATCGCGCGGCGCATCGACAAGCAGCTGAACCATCGCGGCGCTGCCCGATCCGTCGTCGCCATGGCCGCCATGCTGGCGCATGAGGTGAAGAACCCGCTGTCCGGCATCCGGGGCGCGGCCCAGTTGCTGGAAGAAAACGCCAGCGAGGATGACCAGATCCTGACCCGCCTGATCTGTGACGAGGCGGACCGCATCGTGGCCCTGGTTGACCGGATGGAAGTGTTCACCGATGGCCGCCCGCTGGAGCGGCAAGCGGTGAACATCCATGCCGTGCTGGAACATGTGCGCCGCATCGCCCAGACCGGCTTTGCCCGCCATATCCGCTTTGTCGAGAAATACGACCCCTCGCTGCCGCCCGTTCTGGGCAACCGCGATCAGTTGGTGCAGGTCTTCCTCAATCTGGTCAAGAACGCGGCAGAGGCCTGCCCCGAACAGGGCGGTGAGATTCTTTTGACCACAGCCTACCAGCATGGCGTGCGTCTGGCCGTTTCCGGATCGGATAGCCGGATGCAGCTGCCGCTCTTGGTTTGCGTGGGCGATAACGGCCCCGGCATCCCCGAAGATATCCGCGCCAACCTGTTCGATCCCTTTGTTACGACGAAGATGAATGGAACCGGCCTGGGTCTTGCATTGGTCGCAAAGATAATCGGTGACCATGGTGGGGTCATCGACTTTGAAAGCGTGCCAAAGCGTACGATCTTCAAGGTCTCCCTGCCAGTCACCGACCAGAACGGTCACGGAGAGGGTGCCTAAAAAATGGGCGCAACCATTCTCGTAGCAGATGATGATCGGGCCATTCGGACGGTGCTGACCCAGGCTTTGGCCCGCCTGGGTCACGAGGTGAAGACCACCGGCAACGCCGCCACACTCTGGCGGTGGGTGCAGGAGGGGGAAGGCGATCTGGTGATCACCGATGTGGTGATGCCGGATGAGAACGGCCTGGACCTTGTGCCGCGCATCAAGAAACTGCGTCCCGACCTGCGCATCATCGTGATGAGCGCGCAGAACACGCTGCTGACCGCCGTGAAAGCGGCGGAGCGCGGGGCGTTCGATTACCTGCCCAAGCCCTTCGATCTGAAGGATTTGATGGCCATCGTGCAAAAGGCGCTGTCCGCCCCCGCACAGGCCCCGGCACCCGCCCCCGCCCCGGCGGAGGACCCGGAGGAGGAGGCGCTGCCCCTGATCGGGCGGTCGCCGGCCATGCAGGAGATCTACCGCGTCCTGGCCCGCCTGATGGGCACGGACCTGACGGTGATGATCACGGGCGAAAGCGGCACCGGCAAGGAACTGGTGGCCCGCGCGCTGCATGATTACGGCAAGCGCCGGGGCGGCCCGTTTGTGGCCATCAATATGGCGGCCATCCCGCGCGAACTGATCGAGTCAGAGCTGTTCGGCCATGAAAAGGGCGCCTTCACCGGCGCCACCATGCGCTCAACCGGCCGGTTTGAGCAGGCGCAGGGCGGCACCCTGTTCCTGGACGAAATCGGCGACATGCCGCTGGAGGCGCAGACACGCCTGCTGCGCGTGTTGCAGGAAGGCGAATACACGACCGTCGGCGGGCGCACGCCCATCAAGACCGACGTCCGCATTGTCGCCGCCACCCACCGCGACCTGCGCACCCTGATCCGCCAGGGCCTGTTCCGCGAGGATTTGTTCTACCGCCTCAACGTCGTGCCCATCCGCCTGCCGCCCCTGCGCGAGCGGACGGAGGATGTGCCAGCCCTGGTCCGCCATTTCCTGAACCAGGCCGCCCAACAGGGATTGCCCGCCAAGACGGTGGACAACGCCGCCATGGACCGGCTGAAGCGTTATCGCTGGCCCGGCAATGTGCGCGAGCTGGAAAACATGGTCCAGCGTCTGGCGGCGCTGTACTCGCAAGAGGTGATCAGCCTCGACGTCATCGACACCGAACTGGCCGAAGCCAACCCGGCAGCGGCCCCCGTGCAGGAACCTGTGAATGAGGGCCTGTCGGCGGCCGTCGAACGCCACCTGCGGGAGTATTTCGCGGCGCATAAGGACGGTATCCCGGCGGCGGGCCTGTATGACCGGATTTTGCGGGAGGTGGAGCGACCGCTGCTGTCCCTGTCGCTCACCGCGACGCGGGGGAACCAGATCAAGGCGGCGCATATGCTGGGGCTGAACCGGAACACGCTGCGGAAGAAGATCAGGGATTTGGATATTCAGGTCGTGCGGGGGCTGAAGTAGGAACGGTACCAAATTCGTAAGTCAGGGTAGCCGAATGCTCGCCCTGACTTACGAATTTGACGTACCAGCCTCTGGGCTATGGTTTGAATCTGAGGTCATTTTCAAGACCACGACGAATCCTATCGTATGTCGATACCTTGACTCTTGGGGCTAAATGTTCAAATTCGGATCTACGTGCTTTTTGCTCTTGAGTTTCCATTCTGGAATCGCCAATAACGATTATGATGTTTTGAGGTTGTATAATTTCCTGTATTCCAACATTGCTGCGTATAGTTTCAATGTATTGTGAGAAATCTGTTATATAAGTTGCTGCTTGAACTATTGATTTCTGCCCAGCAGAACTAAAAGATTTACCGTTTGCATTGGAAAACTGTGTATCTCTTCTTTTTAGCTCTACTATTTGCCACGTATAGCCAAGAGAATTCTTCGCTACTACCAAGTAGTCTGGTATCAGGCCGGGTGTTCCGTTGGCTTGTTGGGAGCGGATCATTCGTTTTGGGAACACCCAAACTCCATGGTGGCCTGTGTCGGGAAAAACATAATTAATTAGATACGGATTGTCAGTTATGACTCGTTGAATCGACTCTTCTGGGCCCTCTGCAATTGCTGATTCAAACTTGCTGAGTAAGTCCTTTTTTAGGTCTGAAAGGGACCCGTAAAGAGTGCCTTTAAAACGACTTCGTTCCTCACTGATATAATTTTTAAATCTTTGTTCAGTTATTTTAGTAAACATATTATCACCTATTTCGAAATTCAACCGTGAATTTAAGAATTCTATAGGTTCATTTTCTTATCAATTTTTTAGATCAGATGTATGCTCCTGGCTAGAAAGTTTAGGGGTCAGTCTGAAATGGCTTCCCAATCAACGCAACCGCTCGCCGCCTGACTTCCGACAGTACGCTTGCCTCAACCCGACCCTTGAATTCCGCACCACGCGCCCGCCAGTCCACGCTTTTGACCTGATCGGACAAGACGGCGCTTTCCCTGTCTGCGCCCACGATAACCTCAAACGGATAGCCCTTAATCTGTGTCGTCATCGGGCAGCACAGCATCAGTCCGGTGCGGCGGTTATAAGCGGCGGGACTCAACACCATGGCAGGGCGGTGGCCTGCCTGTTCGTGGCCGGCTTGCGGGCTGAATTGCAGCCAGACAATATCTCCCGCATCCGGCACGTAACTCATTTAGAAACTCTCCCGCCCCACCGGCGTGCCCAGGCTAACCCCCCCATGCAGGTTCTCCGGCGTGATCGCCTCGATCATGGCGGCAAGGTTGAGTTCATCTGTTGGCACCGGTTCGATCACAATCCGGCCTGCCTCTTCCCGGATATCGACGGTGGCATCCATATCCAGCTTTGCCGCGCGCAGGATGGCGGCGGGGATGTGGACGGCGGCGCTGTCGCCCGATTTCTTCATCGTCACCTGCATGGCGAAACTCCATGTGCCTGTGCAAACTTCCTGGCATCCTATCATGGAGAAATACCGCCCGCCACGCCGCCGGCCTACTACCATCCCCCACCACACCCTGTTGCAGCTTTATCACGTTGCGGGCTGGCGTCCGGTGTAGCTTTCTGGTAACAGTGTCCCTCTGGTTCCGAAAGCCCAAGGCAGACGCTTTGCCCCGTTCTGGATCGTCACACGCCCGCAGTCACTTCCCCGGTGTCCCCGCATGACGGCAACAGCACCCGGCATTGCGCCCCGATCTGATGGGCTTTGGCGGCGGTTGGTGCGCTGGTCGCGGGGGCGGCATTTGTCCACCTTGGCCGGGGTTCTGCTGATCATTGCCGCCATTGCCGCCGGGGCTGCCACCTATGCGGCGCTGACGGAGACGCTGCCCGTCGCCATTGATCAGAATACCCTGATGCTGCTTCTGACGCTGGATGGCGTGCTGCTGCTGCTGCTGGGGGCGGTGGTGGCGCGGCGGATTGTGGCGCTGTGGGTGGAGCGGCGGCAGGGGCTGGCGGCGTCACGGCTGCATATGCGGCTGGTGGCCGTGTTCTCCATCCTGGCCGTGGCCCCGGCCATCATCATGGCCATCTTCTCCGCCCTGTTCTTCTATGTCGGCCTGCAAAGCTGGTTTTCCGACCGGGTGCGGCTGGTGGTGGATGAAAGCCTGGCGGTGGCCGAGGGCTATCTTAAAGAACATCAGCAGACCCTGTCGCGCGACGCCGAAGTCATGCGCAACGATCTGGCGCGTCTGCCGCTCAACATCTATTGGGACCCGCCGCGCTTCCGGCAATATTTCCAGTCACAGGCCCTGATGCGCAATGTGACGGAGGCGGTGATCTTCGACGGCACAGGACAGGTGACGGCCGTGTTCGGCCTGGGCTTTGCCTTTGATTTCACCACCGTCCATGCCGAGGACCTGGAGCGCGCGCGCAAGGGCGAGGTGGTGCTGATCGTCAGTGAGGGTGGCAACCGCGTGAATGCCATCGTCCTGCTGGATCAGGATTTTGACCGGTTCCTGTTCATTGGCCGCCCGGTGGAAAGCCGGGTGCTGGAACATATGGATGTGACGCAGAGTGCCGTGCAGGAATACCGCCATATGGAGGAGCAGCGCTTTGCGCTCCAGACCCGCATGGCGGTGATCTTTGTGGGCGTGGCGGTGCTGCTGCTGCTGGCCGCCATCTGGCTGGGCCTGAATTTTGCGACATATCTGGTGGCCCCCATCTCCGCCCTGATTGCCGCCGCCGAACGCATTCGCGCCGGTGACCTGACGGCCCGTGTGCCCGACAGCGGGCTGGAGCCGGAGGATGAGCTGGTCACCCTGTCCCGTGCGTTCAACCGCATGACCAGCCAGCTGGAAAGCCAGCGGTCGGAACTGGTGGAGGCGAACCGGCAATTGGACCTGCGCCGCCGGTTCACGGAGGCCGTGCTGGCGGGGGTGTCGGCGGGCGTGCTGGGCCTGGACCAGAATGGCCGCATCAACCTGCCCAACCTGTCGGCGGCCAATCTTTTGGCCGTGGGCGACCCGGCATCCCTGATCGGGCGCGACCTGTTGGAGGTGGTGCCGGAACTGGATGAATTGCTGGGCAATATCCGCCGGCGCGGGGGTAAACAGGTTGAGGGTCAGGTGCAGATCCGCCGCCTGGGCCAACAGAAAACCCTGCTGGTCCGCGTCGCGGCGGAGGTGGTGGGCGGCGAGGTCAAGGGCTTCGTCGTCACGTTCGATGACGTGTCCGAACTGATGTCAGCGCAGCGCAAGGCGGCCTGGGCCGATGTGGCACGGCGCATCGCGCACGAGATCAAGAACCCGCTGACGCCCATTCAGCTGTCGGCGGAACGGCTGCGGCGCAAATACCTGAAGGAAATCACCAGCGATCCCGACACGTTCAAGGCCATGACCGACACGATCGTGCGCCATGTCGATGATATCGGGCGCATGGTGGACGAGTTCTCCGCGTTTGCCCGCATGCCGCAGCCGGTGATGAAGCCGACGGCCATGCAGGATTTGACCCGGCAATCCGTGCTGTTGCAGGCCTCTGCCTACCCGTCGATCAAGTTCACCTGCGACATGCCCGACGCGCCACTGGTCGTCACCTGTGACAGCCGGCAATTGGGTCAGGCGCTGACCAATCTGTTGAAAAATGCCGGCGAAGCCATCGAAGGCCGGTTGGAGGATACGCCGCCCGGTGCCGAAAAGGTGCCGGGTGAAATCACGGCCCGCATCCGGGTGGAGGATGAACGGGTCCTGCTGGCGGTTGAGGATAATGGCAAGGGTCTGCCGCACACCGAGGAACGGGACCGGCTGACCGAGCCCTATGTCACCACGCGGGCCAAGGGCACAGGCCTTGGCCTCGCCATCGTGAAGAAGATCATGGAGGACCATGGCGGTGCAATTTTGCTGGAGGATCGGCCGGGCGGTGGCGCCCGTGTCACACTGGTCCTGCCGCGCAACATTGCACCCACGGCCACGGTCGTCCCGGAAATGAACACCGCCGACGCGCGGAGGGGTTGAGAAGACATGGCGCATGACATTCTGATCGTCGATGACGAGGCCGATATCCGCATGCTGATCGCCGGCATCCTGGAGGATGAAGGCATGAAGACGCGCGAGGCGGCGGATGCGGACCAGGCGCTGGCCGCCGTCGCCGCCCGCCGGCCCAGCCTGGTCATCCAGGATATCTGGTTGCAGGGCAGCCGCCTGGATGGGCTGCAGGTTCTGGCCGAGTTGAAGCGCGACCATCCGGATGTGCCCGTCGTCATGATCTCCGGCCATGGCAATATCGAAACGGCGGTCGCGGCCATCAAGAACGGGGCCTATGACTTCATCGAAAAGCCGTTCAAGGCTGACCGGCTGCTGCTGCTGGTCGAACGCGCCATCGAGGCGGCCCGCCTGCGCCGGGAGAACCGCGAGCTGCGGGTCAAGGTGGGGGCGGATTTCGACCTGATCGGCCGTTCGCTGCCCGTGAACCAGTTGCGCCATTCGGTGGACAAGGTGGCTCCCACGGGCAGCCGTGTCCTCATCTCCGGCCCACCGGGCAGCGGCAAGGAGGTGGTGGCCCGCATGCTGCACGCCAAGTCGCGCCGCAATGACGGGCCGTTCGTGGCGCTGAACTGCGCCACCATGCGGCCCGACCGGCTGGAGGTGGAGCTGTTCGGCACCGAACATGGGTTTGAGGGCGGGGGCCGCAAGGTCGGCACCTTTGAACAGGCCCATGGCGGCACCCTGTTCCTGGACGAGGTGGCGGACATGCCTCTGGAAACCCAGGGCAAGATTGTCCGCGTGCTGCAGGAACAGACGTTCGAGCGGGTGGGCGGTACCTCGCGGGTGGAGGTGGATGTCCGCGTCATCGCGTCGACCAACCGCGACCTGACAGCGGAGATCGAGATCGGTCGCTTCCGCCAGGACCTGTTTTATCGCCTGTCCGTCGTGCCCCTGAAAATGCCGCCACTGCGAGAGCGTCGGGAGGATATCCCCCTGCTGGCCCGGCATTTCATGCAGCGCACGGCGGAGACGGCGGGTCTGCCGGTACGGGTGTTCGGTGAGGATGCGATGGCGGCGCTGCAGGCCTATGACTGGCCCGGCAATGTGCGTCAGCTGCGCAATACGGTGGAATGGCTGCTGATCATGGTGGCCGCCGACCCGTCAGAGGCCATCCGCGCCGACATGCTGCCGCCCGAGATCGGGGCCATCACGCCCACGGTTCTAAAATGGGAAAAGGGCGGGGAGATCATGGGCCTGCCCCTGCGGGAGGCGCGTGAGGTGTTCGAACGTGAATATCTGCTGGCCCAGGTCACCCGCTTCGGCGGCAACATCTCCCGCACCGCCAGCTTCGTGGGCATGGAACGCTCGGCCCTGCACCGCAAGCTGAAATCGCTGGGCGTGCATGGCTCTGACAAGAATGGGTTGAAGCTGGTGGAGTGAGGGGTGATCGGTTGCTTCGCTTCCTTTCCCGTCAATTCCTGACAGGGTATCCTTCATGAAAGTCATCGTTTGCGGCGCCGGTCAGGTCGGGTCCAACATCGCCAGATATCTGGCGTCGGAGGGCAACCATGTCACCGTCATCGACCAGTCGCCGGAACTGATCCAGAAGATCAGCGATACACTGGACGTCCAGGCCATGGTGGGCTTCGCCTCCCACCCCAATGTGTTGGAGGCGGCGGGGGCGGCGGATGCCGACATGCTGATCGCCGTGACCCTGGCGGACGAGGTGAACATGGTCGCCTGTCAGGTAGCGGCCAGCCTGTTCAACGTGCCGACCAAAATCGCGCGCGTGCGCCATCAATCCTATCTACAGCCGATCTGGGCTGACTTGTTCTCCCGCGAACATCTGCCCATCGACTTCATCATCTCGCCCGAGATTGAGGTGGCGCGGGCCGTGTCGCGGCGGCTGCAGGTGCCGGGCGCGTTCGATATGATCCCCCTTGCCGATGGGCTGGTGAAGGTGATCGGCGTCGTCTGCACCGACAATTGCCCCATCATCAACACGCCCCTGCGGCAGTTGACGGGCCTGTTCCCGGATCTGGCCATCGAAGTGGTGGCCATAATCCGGGGTGATCGCCAGTTCATCCCCGGCGGCAATGATCAGATGCTGGCCGGCGACGAGGTTTATTTCGTTGCCGATACGAACCACGTCGCCCGCGCCATGGCCGCCTTCGGCCATGAGGAGCGGCAGGCGCGGCGCGTCATCATCGTCGGCGGCGGCAATATCGGCCTGTGTCTGGCCGAAGAGATCGAGCAGAACCAGCCCGGCGTGTCAGCCCGCATCATTGAGGTGGACCGCCGCCGCGCCACCCTTGTTGCGCAGAAGCTGAAGCGCACCATGGTGTTGCATGGCGATGCGTTGGACCCCGCCATCCTGGAGGAGGCTAATGTCGGCGCGTCGGAGACGGTGGTGGCGGTGTCCAACAGCGACGAGGGCAATATCCTCGCCAGCCTTCTGGCCAAGCGCAATGGCTGCAAACGCGCCATCACCCTGATCAACAAGACAACCTATCAGCCGCTTGTTCTGCCGCTGGGCATCGATGCCGTTGTCAGCCCCCGGTCGATCACCGTCTCGTCGATCCTTCAGCATGTCCGCAGGGGTCGCATCAAGGCCGTGCATTCCCTGCGCGAGAATTTTGCCGAGGTGATCGAAGCGGAGGCGCTGGAAACCTCCACCCTGATCAACACGCCCCTGAAGGATATCCGCCTGCCCGCCGGCATTATCGTCGGCGCCATCGTGCGCGCCGGCAAGGTGATCATCCCGCGCCCGTCCACCGTCATCAAACCCAATGACCGGGTGATCATCCTGGCCGAGGTAGGGCAGGTGAAGAAGGTGGAGAAGATGTTCGCGGTACGGCTGGAGTTTTTCTGATCACCTGAACAATCTGACTTCACCAGCAGGCGCTAAACCAGCGCTTGACGAGCGTATATCCATGGGTAGATATTTAACTAATAAGTTAAATATGAAAGCGTCATGGACAAGATTTTCGAGGCCTTGGCCTCCACCGCAAGGCGCAAGATACTGGCGTATCTGGCAGAAACCGAACTGACCGCCGGGGAAATCGCCGCGCGTTTTGAGATGAGCAAGCCCGCGATCTCCAAGCATCTGGGCGTGCTGGAAAATGCCGGTCTGGTTCGGAGCGAGAAACGCGGGCAGTTCGTTCACTACGCCCTGGTGCGTGAAAATCTGGTCAATACGTTGAACGGCTTCGTACAGAACATCTGCCCTGTCTCCCTGCCGTTGAAGCGCGAGAGTGCGGATATCGCGCGGGTGCGGCGAACAGAACCCAACGAATAAGCGGTAGCGATGCAGCTGGTTGCGGGTTCAGAAAGAATTATCGCACGACCGGGCTGCGACCCCAGCCGGGGCAGGGTGCGCTGGTCGCCCGGCAAGTCCATCTGGATCGGGTCGATGACCATCGCGACCCTGTTGTTGGGCGGACCGTTCTTCACCTGGGGCGCCTTCGCTCTGTTCCTGGTCACTTCTGCTGTCACACTTTGCTTTGGCCATTCGGTCGGCATGCATCGGCGGCTGATCCATGGCAGCTTTCAATGCCCGCTTTGGCTTGAGTATCTGTGTGTCTATCTCGGCGTCCTTGTCGGGATGGCCGGTCCCATCGGCATGATCCGCGTCCATGACATGCGGGATTGGGCGCAGCGCCAGCCCGTCTGCCACCCCTATTTCGGGCACCGTGCGGGGTTCTGGCGCGATGGCTGGCAGCAATTGCATTGCGTGCTGGAACTGGACCATCCGCCCCGCTTTCAGTTGGAGCCGCGATTGGCCGATGACAGGGTTTATGCTTGGATGGAGCGGACCTGGATGGTGCAGCAACTGCCTTGGGCTGTGCTTTTCTTCATGATTGGCGGGTTGCCCTGGCTTGTGTGGGGCGTCTGTGCCCGCGTGGCCGTCTGTGTCACGGGCCATTGGCTGGTCGGCCATTATGCGCACCGCGACGGGGATCAGAGCTTCCTGATCGATGGCGCGTCGGTCCAAGGCTACAATGTCCGGGTTGCGGGCCTGATCAGCATGGGTGAAAGCTGGCATAACAACCATCACGCCTATCCCGGCTCCGCGCGGTTGGGCCTGCATGAGGGAGAGGTTGACCTGGGCTGGTGGCTGATCCTTGGGTTTGAGCGGCTGGGGCTGGCCTGGAACATCGTGACCCCGGACAGCATGCCCCACCGGCCTGCCTTGCGCAGGGTCACGCGTATCAAACCCCATGGTTGCCCCATTGCCAGAAGGCTGGGTAGGACGGGGCGAAGTGTGATCGCCGTGTTGAAGGCCTACGGTTGCAATCTCTGCAACAACTGAGCATGCCATTCCCACATCTGCAAATCAGCAGAACCGACCTGCACCTCAGGTGCAAGTTCCACAATGGCAATTCCGTCCCTTGACCATGTGGGGCCGGACGCGCGACATCTGGGGGAAGCTTTACCGATGGACCCCGCCCCATGCCCCGTATCGCCTATGTCAATGGCCGCTATCTGCCGCACGGCGACGCCGCCGTCCATATCGAGGATCGCGGATTCCAGTTCGCCGACGGCGTCTATGAAGTGGTGACCATTGTTGATGGCAGGCTGGCCGATGCTGATGGGCACCTGACGCGGTTGGCGCGGTCGCTGAAGGAACTGTCGATCCCCTGGCCGGTGAAGCCCGCGACCTTGCGCTTCATCATGGGCGAAATGGTCCGGCGTAACTGTGCCCGCCATGCGCTGCTTTATATTCAGATCACGCGCGGTGCCGCCCCGCGTGATTTCAAATTCCCGAAGAACCCGGCCCCCACCCTGGTCCTGACCTGCCGCCGTACCGCGTTTCAGCCGGCTTCGACCCTGGAAAAGGGGGTTTCCGTCATCACCATGCCTGATATCCGCTGGCTGCGTCGCGACATCAAATCGACCAGCCTGCTGCCGCAGGTGCTGGGCAAGCAGAAGGCGGCGGAGGCGGGCGCTTTTGAAGGCTGGATGGTGGATGGCGACGGATTGGTGACGGAGGGCTGTTCGTCCAACGCCTGGATCGTCACCGCCGACGGCACCCTGGTGACGCGCCAGCCCAGCAATGAGATCTTGAACGGCATTACCCGCCTGTCCATCCTCGACTGCGCCCGTGACCTGGGCATCCGGTTCGAGGAACGGGCCTTCAGCGTGGCAGAGGCTTACGCCGCGCGCGAGGCGTTTGTTTCCAGCGCCAGCACCTTTGCCCTGCCAGTGACCCGCATTGACGGCGAGGTGATCGGCGATGGCAAGCCAGGTCCCCTCTGCCTGCGTCTGCGTCAGGCCTATATGGACCATATCGGTTCCACCGACCCTGTGAGTGCCAAGTGACCATCGACACCCTGTCTCCGCCGTTTGACCGTTTGCCCCGCGCGATCCTGTTTGATTGGGACAATACGCTGATCACCAACTGGCGCTGCGTCCATGCTTCCGTGAATGCCGCCCTGCGCGCCTTTGGCAAGCCGGAATGGACGCTGGAGGAAAGTTATGGGCGCATCCGCAAATCCCTGCGCGACAGTTTTCCGGAGATTTTCGGGGACGAATGGCCGCGCGCCCGCGACATTTTCTACGCGCATTTCGAGGCCAACCACCTGACCCATACCGATGTGCTTGCCGGTGCCGAGGACATGCTGCACACCCTGCATTGCATGGGTATCCGTCTGGGTGTCGTCTCCAACAAGACGGGCCGGTTTCTGCGCGCAGAGGCGGAGATGCTGGGCTGGGCGCCCCTTTTCGATGCGCTGATTGGGGCGACCGATGCGGCGGCGGACAAGCCGGACCCGGCGCCCGTTTACATGGCGCTCAAACCCACAGGCTTTGAACCCGGTCCTGATATTTGGTTCGTGGGCGACGCCGATGTCGATATGGAGATCGCGCACCGGACGGGCCTGACGCCTGTCCTGGTGGGCGATACGCCGCATGTGGGCGACGGGTTGAACCGTTTTCCCCCAGCCATAAGTCTTGAGGGGTGTGCGGCGATTTCATCCTTGGTTAAGCGGATTGCTGCTACCATATCGACGGATGTCCGCACTGTTGGCTGAAAGGGCGATTGTCGGATATCCTGTGCAAACTTGGGCCCCCGTTTGATGGGTGCCCCAATAACCCGAGCATAAGCGAGGCTGCTCCAATGTCAGAAAAATCTCAAAACGTGCAGGACGTGTTCCTGAACCATGTCCGCAAGAGCAAGACCCCCGTGACCGTGTTCCTGGTCAATGGTGTCAAGCTGCAGGGCATCATCACCTGGTTCGACAATTTCTCCGTGCTGCTGCGTCGTGACGCCCATTCGCAGCTGGTCTATAAGCACGCCATCTCGACCGTGATGCCGGCGCATCCGATCCAACTGTTCGATCCGCCGGCCAAGGAGACCGACCACGACTGAGTTGAGTAATCACGAGGGGCGCGGGTCATCCACCCGCGCCCTCGTCCTGCATCCGGTCCTGCCCGAGGACCGGAACGACGCCCGCGGCCCCGAATCCCGCCTGGACGAGGCGGTGGGTCTGGCCGCCGCCATCGACCTTGAGGTTGCCTACGCCCGCGCCATCCGCGTTACCCGTCCACGCCCTGCTACCCTGCTGGGCACCGGTGCGGTGGAGGAGGTGGCTACCCTGATCAAGGAGGCGGAGATCGGTCTGGTCATTGTTGACCAGTCGCTGACCCCCATTCAGCAGCGCAACCTGGAACGCGACTGGAAGGCCAAGGTCATCGACCGGACCGGCCTGATCCTGGAGATTTTCGGGAAGCGCGCCCGCACGCGTGAAGGTCAGTTGCAGGTGGAACTGGCGGCCCTGACCTATCAGCGCTCCCGCCTTGTCCGTTCCTGGACCCACCTGGAACGCCAACGCGGCGGCTTCGGCTTCCTTGGCGGTCCCGGCGAAAGCCAGATCGAAATGGACCGCCGCCTGATCAGTGACCGGATCGTGAAGCTGAAAGGCGAGTTGGAGGAGGTGCGCCGCACCCGTGGCCTGCACCGCAAGGCGCGCGAAAAGGTGCCTTATCCGGTGGTGGCGCTGGTTGGCTACACCAATGCCGGCAAGTCGACCTTATTCAACCGCATGGCCGGGGCGGATGTTTTCGCCAAGGATCTGCTGTTCGCGACGCTGGACCCGACCATGCGGTCGATCATGCTGCCGTCGAACCGCAAGATCATCCTGTCCGACACGGTGGGCTTCATCTCCGACCTGCCGCATGGTCTGGTGGAGGCGTTCCGCGCCACGCTGGAGGAGGTGATGGCCGCCGACATCATCCTGCATGTCCGCGATGTCTCGCACCCCGATACAGAGGCGCAGAAGGCCGACGTCGAGTCTGTCCTGAAGGGCCTGGGGATCGAGGTCGATACGGATGAGCGGGTGATGGAGGTCCTGAACAAGCTGGACCGGTTGGCGGAAGAGGACCAGCAGACCCTGCTGCGTCAGGCGCGGCGCAATGGCGGCATCGCCATTTCGGCCCTGACCGGCGATGGTCTGGACACACTGTTCGATGCCATCGACCGCCGCATGGTGGCGGGACGCGAAGTGGTGGAGTTCGACATCGACGTCAGCGATGGTGCCGCCATCGCCTGGCTCTATGGCAAGGGCGAGGTGCTGGACCGTCAGGATGACGAGACGCTCGCCCGCTTGCGTGTCGGCCTGGACCCTGCCGATCTGGCCCGGTTCCTGGACCGCTTCCCGTATCGTGCGCGTGAACAGGCGCTGGCATCATGAAACTTCCCGATCCTGAAAAGGTGGCCGCCATCATCCGTGACGTGGCGGCCACCGAAATCGTTCCCCGCTTCCGCAGCCTGTCCAAGGCTGACATCCGGGAAAAGGGGCCGGGCGATCTGGTGACCGTGGCGGATGAGGCGGCGGAGCGGGCCTTGACCGCCCGCCTGCCCGACCTGCTGCCGGGATCGCTGGTGGTGGGGGAGGAAGCGTGCGCCGCCGATCCCGCCGTCCTGTCGCGGATTGATGCCGGCGATGATCCGGTCTGGATCATCGACCCTGTGGACGGGACCAGCAATTTCGCCAATGGCCGACCGGTGTTTGGCGTGCTTCTGGCCTTGTCTGTCGGCGGGCGCACCGTCGGCGGCTGGATCTATGATCCTATGGGCGACCGTATGGTGATCACCGAGATCGGGCAGGGTGCCTGGATGGCGGGGGAAAAGCTGCGGGCCTTGCCCGGCGGCCCGGTGCCCAGCCTGCGCGGCTCGCTCTCCACCAAGTTTTTCCCTACCGAGGAGAAGAAGCGGATCGAGGCGCTGCGTCCGCATTTCGCCTCCACCTACCGCCTGTTCTGCGCCGCGCACGAATATCTGAACCTACTGACCGGCAAGGGGCAGTTCGCGCTTTATAACCGCACTATGCCTTGGGACCATGCTGCCGGAGCCCTGGCCTACGCGGAGGCGGGCGGCCATGTCGCGAAATGGGACCGCAAACCATACAATCCCGGCGATGTGACCGGCGGCATCCTGCTTGCCGCCGATCAACCGACCTGGGCTGCGATCCACGGGTTGGTGTTTCCGGGATAGGTTACTTGGGCGTCCGATGAACGGCCAGGGCCCCCGGCCCCTGCGTCGTCGGCATGATTTCCACGCGGTTCACGTTGAAATGCGGCGGCAGCGTCGCGGTCCAAGTCACTGTTTCGGCGACATCTTCTGCCGTCAACGGCACCGTGTCGGCATAGACCTTGGATGCCCGCTCCGCATCGCCCTTGAAGCGCACGAGGCTGAAATCCGTCTGCACCATGCCCGGTTCAACGCAGGTGACGCGCACGCCGGTGCCGATCAGATCGGCACGCAGTGACAGGCTGAACTGCGTGACGAAAGCCTTTGACGCGCAATAGACATGGCCACCTGGATAGGGGTAGGACCCGGCGGTGGAGCTGATATTGATGATGTGGCCGTGGCGGCGTTCCACCATGCCGGGCAGGATCAGGCCCGTAATGATGGCCAACGCCTTGTCGTTGGTATCGATCATCACCTCCCAATCATCCAGATCGGCCTTGTAGGCGGGGTCCGCCCCCAGCGCCAGACCGGCATTGTTGATCAGCAGGTCGATATCGCGGAACTCTGCCGGCAGGGCGGCCAGTTCCGCCTCCACCGCCTTGCGGTCACGCACATCGAACTTCATCAGATGAACCGGTGTGTTGATATCCTCCAGCAAGCCATTGAACTTGCTCAGATCGCGGCCCGTCAGGATCAGTTTGGAACCCAGTGCCGCAAAGCGGCGGGCGAAGGCGGCACCGAAGGCACCGGTCGCACCGGTGATCATCACCACCTTGGGCGCGTAGGGAACGTTGGTCATCATCTGCTCTCCGGTACTTGGATCACGACTTGCGTTCAGTTTGCTTTGCCTCAACCCACAGTGTTTCCATCTCGTCCAGGGTCGAGGTTTCCGGCTTTTTGCCTTGTTTGCCAAGGGCCTGTTCGACGAAGCGGAACCGCCGGTCGAACTTGTAATTGGTTCCGCGCAGGGCCGTTTCCGGGTCGATCTCCAGCCGGCGGGCAAGATTGACAAGCGCGAACAGCAGGTCGCCCAGCTCGTCCTGCACCCGTGCCTTCTCCTGCTGGCGCGCCTTGATCTCGGCCCGCAGTTCCCCGATCTCTTCCTCGATCTTGTCCAGGATCTCTTCGGCCTGGGTCCAGTCGAAGCCGACGCGGGCCGCCCGCTTTTGCAACTTCACGGCGCGCGTCAGGGCCGGCAGGCCGGGCGTGATGCCGTCCAGGGCGGAGGGCGGAATGCCGCTGGCTGCCGCCTTCTCCGCCCGCTCCCGCGCTTTCAGTTCTTCCCAGTGTTTCACCTGATCGTCGGCGGTATTGACCGACACTTCACCGAAAACATGGGGATGGCGGCGGATCATCTTGTCGGCGATATGGCCGGCAATGGCGTCGAAATCGAACAGGCCGCGTTCCTTGCCCATCTGGGCATAGAACACGGTCTGGAACAGCAGATCGCCCAGTTCATCCTTCACGGCCATCATGTCGCCCGACTGGATGGCGTCCGCCACCTCATAGGCTTCTTCAATGGTGTGCGGGGCGATGGTGGCGAAATCCTGCTCCAGATCCCAGGGGCAGCCGCCATCCGGGTCGCGCAGCTTCGCCATGATGTCCAGAAGGCGGGTGGTATTGTTCGTCATCGCACCGCATCCGTTATCGGGTCTGCCGCGACCTTATCGGACAGGGCGCTGTGAAGCCAGGGGCGGGGACCCCAGGCAACCGAATTGGCCCCATGCGCATGAGGCGAAGCGACATTGTCCGGCGGCGCGATCATGGTTAACTGAAAAGAACGTTGTTCAAAATGAGCGGTGATATTCATGAGACGGCATGTCGGATGGATGATGGTGGCGGCCCTGGCGCTTTTGCCGGGCTGCCTTCTGGTGGATACGATGCGGTTCCAGCAGGCGCGGGAAGCAGCTGTGGCCGTGCCGGCCGGCCCCCTGCCGCTCGACCTGTCCATCCAGGACGGCAATGGCCTGATCACCTTTCGCGGATCGGTGAACGGCAAGGCCGATCTGCTGTTCGCGCTGGATACGGGTGCCCCGGTCTCCGTGCTGCTGGCGGGGACGGAAACGGCGCCCCTGGGGCTGGATTTGTCTGACGCGCAGAAGCTGGGCGACAGCCCGGCCAGCCCCGTCGGTTCCTTCCGTTTTGGCTTCGCGCTTGATTTTGGGCCCGTATCCCTGCGCGACCTGCCCATGGTGGCGGTACCCATCGACACCATGCCCTGCCGTGAAAAGCTGGATCAGTTGGGCATACGCGGTATCGTCGGGGCCGACCTGCTGCGCCATTACGTGGCGGAACTGGATTTCGATGCGAACCGCCTGCGTCTGCACGATCCCAAGGTCTGGACGCCTGATGGCGGCACCATCCTTCCGTTGGAATTCAAGGAAGGGCATATCTATGTACGGGCCGGCGTGACCCTGCCGGATGGCATGTCGGTTGATGGCCTGTTCCATATCGACACTGGCAAGAACACGCCCCTGCTGCTGCGCGCCGGCACCGATCCGGCCCTGATCCTGCCGCCACCGGGCGGCAAGGTACGCAAGGCCTGTTATATCAATGGGCTGGAGGAACAGCGGGAAGGGGCGCCGGTGACGCTGCGCGCGGGTGGTGCCGCCATGCCCGACGTGCCCAGTCTCTACAGCCCGCCGGGCAGCCTGGAAATGGGTAGCAGCATCGGCACCATCGGGGCCGCCGCCCTGCGCCGCTGGAACGTCACCATCGACTATCCGGGCAAACGCCTGATCCTGAAACCACGCCGGTCCACGGGTGCTACAGCGCCTTCGTGAAGCCCTGTTCCCCACCGTCCGTCATTCCGTCCGGGGTCCAGCCCTGGCGGCGGTAGAATTCGTCGGCGCGGGTGCCGGGACCCGTGGACAGGCTGGCCGTCCGCCAGCCGGCGGCACGCAAATCGTTCAGCGCATAGGGCAGCAATGCCTTTCCAATGCCCCGGCCTTCGGCGGCGGGATCGGTGAATAGAGCCCATATGCTGCCATCGCGCGGGTCGGCCGCCGCAAACCCATGGATGCCGCCCGCATCCTCGAACAGCCAGATTCGGCTGACAGCCAGGAATTCCTGATAGGCGGAGGCCGGCACTCGCGACGGATCACTCAACCGGTTCTCCTGCACGGCCGACCGGATACGCATCAGGGTAGGGATATCGGTGTCGGTGGCGGTGCGGATCATCGTGGCTCAGGCGGTTGAAAGGGGGGGGTAGGATCGGTATAGGTCCATGCTGGTTCTTGCCGCAACGCCCCTTTCCGTTCGCTCTCCGTTCCGTCATGATGCGCCCATGCAGCCTGCACCTGATCTTTGCGACGATGATGACCTGATCCCGCCCGGTATCGCCGGCTGGTTCCGGTCACAGGGCTGGGCCCCGCGTCCACATCAGTTGGGCATGGTTGCTGCCGCGCGTGACGGGATGCATGCGCTGCTGATCGCGCCGACAGGTGCAGGCAAGACGCTGGCGGGTTTTCTGCCCAGCCTGATCGACCTGTCCGAACGCCCGCGCGAGGGGCTGCACACGCTCTATATCTCGCCGCTAAAGGCGCTGGCGGTCGATATCCAGCGCAATTTGGAA
Source organism: alpha proteobacterium AAP38 (assembly GCA_001296005.1). Lineage (GTDB taxonomy): Bacteria > Pseudomonadota > Alphaproteobacteria > Azospirillales > Azospirillaceae > Niveispirillum. The sequence continues at coordinate 569,681 of LJHR01000009.1, forward strand.
GCCCCCATCGCATCCTTGCGCCTGCCTATCCGGGCCGAAACCCGCACCGGTGACACGCCGGAAGCCAAAAGGGCGCGGCAGCGGACCAAGCCGCCGCATATCCTCATGACCACGGTGGAAAGTCTCGCCCTGATGGTCTCCTACCCCGATGCGGGCGACATTTTCCGGCCCCTACGCCGTATCGTCATTGATGAGTTGCACGCCCTGGCCGGCACCAAGCGTGGGGACCAGCTGGCCCTGTGTCTGGCCCGGCTGTCCAGCCTTGCCCCCTATGCCCTTCGCGCCGGCCTGTCGGCCACCGTGGCCGATCCGGATGCCCTGACCGCCTGGCTGTCGCCCACGGGGCGGCTTTACGATGATGACGGTGAATTGGCGCCCGTACGGGTCGTGCGCGGTCGGCCCGGTGCCCCGCCCAAAGTGGAAATCCTGGCGACCAAGGAGCATCTGCCCTGGGCTGGCCATATGGCCCTGCATGCCATGGGGGAGGTGTATCAGCGTATCCGTGACCATGGCGTTACGCTGGTTTTCGTGAATACCCGCGCCCAGGCCGAACTGGCCTTTCAGGAACTGTGGCGCCTGAATACCGACAATCTGCCCATTGCCCTGCACCATGGCAGTCTGGCCGTGGAGCAGCGGCGCAAGGTGGAGGCGGCGATGGCCGCCGGCAAGCTGCGGGCTGTGGTCGCCACCTCCTCCCTCGACCTGGGTATCGACTGGGCGGAGATTGATCTGGTGGTGCAGGTGGGCGCGCCCAAGGGCGTGTCCCGCCTGTTGCAACGCATCGGACGCGCCAACCACCGCCTGGATGAGGCATCGAAGGCCTTGCTGGTGCCCGGCAACCGGTTCGAGGTGCTGGAATGCGAGGCGGCGGTGGCGGCCATCAAGGCCGGCACGCTGGATGGCGAGGCGCTGCGCCCCGGCGCGCTGGACGTACTGGCCCAGCATGTCACTGGCGTGGCCTGTTCCGGGCCGTTCAGCCCGGATATGCTTTATGCGGAGGTGGTACGGGCCAGCCCCTACACCAATCTTTCGCGCGATGAGTTCGACGATGTCTTCGATTTCGTGGCCACGGGCGGTTACGCGCTGGGTGCCTATGAGAAGTTCAAGCGCCTGACCCAGGACCCGGATACAGGCCTGTGGCAGGCGGCCAACGGCATGGTGTCGCGCCAATATCGCCTGAATATCGGCACCATCGTGGAAGAGGTGATGCTGAATGTCCGGTTGAACCGGGGGCAGGTGCTGGGAAGGGTGGAGGAATATTTCGTCAATGGCCTGGTGCCGGGTGACACTTTCATCTTTGCCGGACAGTTGCTGAAATTCGTCGGCATCCGCGACAATGACGTGATCGCGGCCAAGGGCGGGCAGGGCACGCCCAAGGTTCCTGCCTATGCCGGTGGCCGCCTGCCGCTATCCACCCATCTGGCCGACCGGGTGCGGGCACTTTTGTCCGACCCGCGCCAATGGGATGCGTTTCCCGAGGCGGTGCAGGAATGGCTGCGGTTGCAGCAATATAGATCCGTGATGCCGGACGCGTCGGGCCTGCTGGTGGAGAGTTTCCCCCGCAACGACAAGGAATATCTGGTCGCCTATTGTTTCGAAGGACGCAACGCGCATCAGACGCTGGGCATGCTGCTGACACGGCGCATGGAACGGGCGGGGCTGCATCCCTTGGGCTTTGTCGCCACCGATTATGTGCTGGCCATCTGGTCGTTGAAGCCGGCCACCAACCTGGATGCGCTGTTTGATCAGGATATGCTGGGTGATGATCTGGAGGCGTGGATGGAGGAAAGCTCCATGCTGAAGCGCCTTTTCCGTTCTGTCGCCGTCATTTCCGGCCTGATCGAACGCCGCCATCCCGGCCTGGAAAAGACGGGGCGGCAGGTGATGTTCAGCGCCGATCTGATCTATGACGTGCTGCGCCGGCATGAACCGGGGCACGTATTGCTGCGGGCCACGCGGGCTGATGCGGCGGCGGGTCTGACCGATGTGCGCCGTGTGGCAGGCATGCTGAGCCGTGTACAGGGACGTATCCTGCACCGCCGTCTGGACCGGATTTCGCCGCTGGCGGTGCCCGTCATCCTGGAAATCGGGCGGGAGCATATCCAGGGCAGCGCCATCGACGCCCTGCTGGATGAAGCGGTGAATGAGCTGCTGGAAGAGGCGGTGCCCGAACTGATGGCCCCGCCGGGGGAGCGGCAGGGCCGTCTGATCTGACGCTTACCGTGCGGCCTTTGCCTTGCGCTTGGCCCGGTACATGCCGGCGTCGGCACGGCGGATCAGGTCTTCTTCCTGGTCGCCGACGCCAAAGGCCTGCATACCGAAACTGGCGCGCATGGGCAGGGACTGCATCTGCCACTGGCAGGATTGGGCGTTGAAGATACTGGACAGCATCTCTGCCCGCGCCATGCCCTGGGTCTGATCGGTATGGGTCAGCAGCACCGCGAACTCGTCACCGCCGAACCGGGCAACGATGTCGTTGGCGCGGACATTGTCCTTCAGGATGCGGGCCGCCTGGCGCAGATACCAGTCGCCGCAGAGATGGCCGTGACTGTCATTGACGCCCTTGAAACCATCCAGATCGATGATGACCAGGACACCGCCCATGCCCGTCCGCCGGGCCATCGCCAACTCGCGATGGAAGGCCTCGACAAAGCCGCGGCGGTTCAGAAGGCCGGTCAACTCGTCCGTCATGGACAAGGTTTCAAGATGTTCGATTCGTTCCTTCTGCTCCGTGATCTTCGCCTCCGCTTCCCGAAGGCGCATGATCGTGTCCTGCAAAAGGAAGACATAGGTATCCGCATTCATCGACACGGGGCCAAGGTCCGGGGCCACGGGGTTCCCCAGGCCGCCGACGACACTGCGTGCCAGGTTATGCAAGCTGTTGGTCTGTTGTGGGGCAGCGCCGGGGAAAGCCGACAGGCCACGATCCAGGCCACGAGCCATCGTCATCGGACGGGTCTGGACACTATCGAACGGGCTCATAGTCTACTCCCCTAAATGGGCTGATACTCCGCACCGGTATCAGCAAGGGGTGTGCCATTCGAAAAATCTCATAAAAACAATGGGTTGAAATTCGACCTTGGCTGCCACGTTCCTGCCGCGCTGCAGTTCTTGCCGGGTGGCCCCGGTGCCGGTGTGGCAAATGCTGCCCAGTCGCCCCCTCATCCTTCCTGCCGTGCGAATGCCCGTTGCGGCGGACCGTTCGCGGGCGCAAGATGATCACCTTAGCCATCACCCAGGCCCATGCCCAACGTGACCGCCCTTTCCCGCGCCCGCCGCACCGCCCGCCCCGCCGTCGCCTTTGCCCTGGCCCTGCTGCTGGGCAGTGCCGGTACTGTTCCGGCTTTTGCCCGCACTGCCATCGATATCGCACCGCACAAGGCGACATATCGTCTGAAGCTGGACCATGCGCGGCTGCAAAGCGGCATTACCGATGTGAACGGGCAGATGAGCTTTTCCTGGAATGATGCCTGCGATGGCTGGACCATCGATCAGCGGTTCCAGGTCCGCTTCTCCTATGCCGAAGGGGAAGACATGAACCTCATCACCAACTACGCGACGTGGGAGGCGAAGGACGGTTCTGCCTATCGCTTCAATGTTCGCAAGCTGGTGAATGGCGAAGTGGATGAGGAACTGTCCGGCGGTGCCACGCTGGACGGGAAGGGTGGCGGCAATGTCCGTTATGACAAGCCGGAGTCGCGGTCGATGCCGCTGAAACCCGGCACAATGTTCCCCACGGCCCATACGCTGCGTGTGCTGACACAGGCCGGATCACCGGAAAATCTGTTCTCCGTGCCCGTGTTCGACGGGGCGGAGGCGGAGGGGGCAAGCCCCGTCAACACTATCGTGGGCAAGCTGCGATCCCCCGCCGTGATGAAGGTGAAGGATGCCGATCTGCTGGCCGCGAAGGCGTGGCAGGTGTCGCTGGCCTTCTTCCCCATCAATCCCGGTGAACCGCTGCCGGATTACGAGACCAGCATGGTCTTGCAGGAAAACGGCGTGGTCCGGTCCATGCTGGTCGATTACGGCGATTTCCGGGTCTCCATGGAGCTGGAGACCCTGGAAAAGGCTGGCAAGCCGCCCTGCTGATACTGCCCGTCAGGGCTCTCCCTTGAAGATGCCGACCACCGGCTCGCCACCCGCCACCTGCCGGGCGCGGTACATGCCGGATGTGTTGAAGGACCAGGCCACCTGACCATCGGGCGTCACGGCGACGATGCCGCCATCGCCGCCCAATGCCGTCAGGCGGGCCTGGATCACCTCATCCGCAGCCTTTTGCAGGCTCATTCCCTTCAATTCAACCAGATCACAGATGGCGCGCGCCACACCCAGGCGGATGAAATATTCCCCCGTGCCGGTGGCTGACACGGCGCAGGATTTGTCATTGGCATAGGTTCCGGCCCCGATGATCGGTACGTCGCCGACCCGGCCCCACAGCTTGGCGGTGGTGCCACCGGTGGAGGTGCCGGCGGCGACATGGCCGGCAGTGTCCAGCGCCACCACGCCCACGGTACCGTATTTACGATCCTCAAACGCCATATCAGCGGCGGCCAGCGGCACAGGTTCCGGGCCCACTCCCGCCGGACGGGCGGGGATGGGCAGGCCGCGTTCCTTCAACGTCTTCTTCAGGGACTGCCAGCGCCGTTCGGTGAAGAACCAGGCGGCATCGGCCTGTTCCACGCCTGCCTGCTGCCCGAACTTCTCTGCCCCGGCGCCAATCAGCATGACATGGGGTGATTTCTCCATGACGGCGCGAGCCAGGGTGATCGGATTTTTGGTGCCAGTGATGCCCGCGACAGCACCGGCCTTCAGCGTGGCACCGTCCATGATGGCGGCGTCCAGCTCGTTGCGGCCATCGGCGGTGAAGACCGCCCCCTTGCCGGCATTGAATTGCGGATCATCCTCCAGCCTGCGCACCACCGCGACGACGGCGTCCATTGCCGTTCCGCCCTTTTCCAGGACCGCGCGCCCCCGGTCCAATGCTGCATGCATGGCGGCGCGATAGGATGCCTCCGTTTCCGGCCCCATGGTTTCCCGGTCCATCACCCCGGCCCCGCCATGGATGGCCAGGGCCCAGGCGGGGCGGGCAGGGGCGGCCGCCTGCTTCTGCGTGGCGCAGGCGGACAGGGCCAAGGCGGAACCCAGCAGCAGGGTGGCAAGGCGGATCGGATTGCGGCGCACGGTCACTCTCCCCGGAATGAGATTTCATATTCCCTCAATCGCCGGGCGGCGGCATCCGCCGCCTTGGCTTTCGGCGCATGAGCGCCGGGCTGGCGGTCGCCCGCCTCCAATCTGTTACGGGTCAAGCCCGTGACAGATTGGCATGAGGGAGAGTGATAGCAGCCGCCCCGGTCACTTCACCAGTTCGATCAGTTCCATCATGCCATTATCCTCGTGGTTCACATTGTGGCAGTGCATGACCATAGGGCCGGTGAAATCCAGCGCGCGGCTGACGAATTGCAGCACCTCACCATTGCCGCTTCCGCCCGCCGCAACGCCCGATTGCTGGATCGTGTTGCCGGCGGGGAAGGTGCAGCCGCCAGGACCTGTGGCGCAATTAATCAGGGCCGTATCGCGCCAGATGGGGAAGTCATACTTGACCGACCCGCGCTGGGTGATCTGGAACGAGTTGATATGGATGTGGAAGATATGCGTGTCGCTGGCGCTCTGCACCGCCCACAGGTCCGCCTGCTCCAGTTTCAGCCGACGCTGCACCCGCTCCAGGTTGAAGGGCCGGCCATTCACGACGGACGCGCCCTGTATGGCAGAGGGTGCGAATTCGTAATTGGTGAAGCCGAACACCACCCCCTGTGTCGGCCCCACCGGCACATCCGTGCGGCTGGCCACATCGTCGGGCGTGTAGAGGGCGTTCAGCTGCGTCTGGCTGGGCAGGGCGGTGTTGACCTTCCGCTTATGCTTCTTCACGTCGATGTAGAGAACCACCTGATCCGATGGCAGGCGGTTATTGCTGTCCAGTTGCGGCACCTGGCACAGGCCGGTGGTGGCCGTCGGCGCATTGTTGGGGTTCGGCTGGAACAGGGCGTAACGCCCCTCGGCCTCCGGCGCCTGAACCATCACGTCCAGACGCTGGCCCGGCGCCATGATGGTCAGTTCGTTATTGATGACATCCGTGCCTGCCGTCGGCGTGGTCAGGTCATAGACGGGGGCACCCAGCCTGAAAGGCAGGTCCTGCGTGCCCGCCGGCAGGGGGCGCTTGATCGGCACGCCATCGGCGGCCAGGGCATAAAGTGCGGGGGCGGGCGCGCCGGTGCCCGGCAGGGGCAGGACGCAGAGCGGAAGGTTGTTGCGGATGGTGGTGTTGATCACGCGCCACAGCATCGCCTCACCCGGCGCCATGGTGATGGTGGCATCCATCTGCCCGTTCACCGACAGCTTGGCATTCACCGCCGAATTCTCCAGCGATTTATTGCCCAACTGGCCGCAGACCTGTGGGCCATAGGCCGCCTGACAGTTTACAGCATAAAGCGGCTCCGGGTCCGTCAGCGGGTTGCTGCGCGTGAATTCGATCTGCTGAAACACCAGGACACGTTCGCCATTCAGGGCCTTGGCCTGTTTCACGGCCTCCAGACTGTCGATGCCGTTCTTCTTATCCTCGATGATCAAGGCACCGGCCATGCCGCTGCCCAGATGCATGGCGACGGCGCCATGCTTGTGCGGGTGATACCAAAAGGTGCCCGCCGGATGCTGCTCCGGGATTTTGTATTCATAATCGAAGGCGCCTTCGACACAGACATGGCGGTGCGCCACGTTCTTGTCGGTTTCCGAATGGCAGGCCTTGCGAAGATCGGCAGCGGTCGCCCCTTCCGGCAGGATATTCAGTAGCACATTGTCGCTGTTGCCCAGCGGCGTGACATGCAGGCCGTGCGTGTGCAGGTTCAGAATGTCAAAGCCATGAGGCAGCGTATCGACATTGGTGCTGTCGGGGGCCGGCTTGTCGCTGTCATGGCTGTTGCTGAACGGGTAGTAATCGCCGTCACCCGCCGATGCCTTCATGCGGTTCGTCATGCGGATGCGCACTGTTTCCCCCGGCGAGGCGCGCAGCGTGGGGCCGACCAGCAGCTTGCGCGTCTCGTCCCACTTGCCGGTACCTTTGGAAATGAAGCTGCGGCTGGTGATGCGCTGGGTAAAGGGCGGCAGCCGGTATTCGGCCGTCACAGCCTCCAGATCATATTGCCCGGCAGCGTTGCGCCGCATGTCAGGCGGATTGACCAGTTCCGCCGCCATGACCGGCCCCGCCATGGCAAGGCACAGGGCCGCAACGCCCGCTTTCAACACTGTCCGCATAACCCTTTATCCCCCCGATTCTTGACGCACATAGGGCAGGATAACAGGATTTCAGATGTATGCTATATACAACCGATACGGGTCTTAAGCCAGTGTCAGGATCACGGGCGTGTGATCCGACGCCTTCTCCTTGGCGCGGGGCCCCTTGTCGATCTCGCACGCCACGATGCGGTCGGCGGCCTGCGGCGACAGCAGGAAATGATCGATGCGCAGGCCATTGTTCCGGGGCCAGGCGCCGGCCTGATAATCCCAGAAGCTGTAGGCAGGAACCAGGCCCGGATGCAGGGTACGAAACGCCTCCGTATAGCCCAGCGCCAGGATTTCCTGGAACTTCAGCCGCGTTTCCTGCCGGAACAGCGCATCTTCGCGCCAGCCGACGGGGTCATAGACATCTTCAGCGGCGGGGATGACGTTATAGTCACCGCCCAGCACCACGGGCTGTCCGCTTTTCAGCAACTCCGCCGCATGCAGGCGCAGACGTTCCATCCAGCGCAGCTTGTAGGGGTATTTCTCCGTTCCCACCGGATTGCCGTTGGGCAGGTAAAGGCTGGCGATGCGAACCCCGTCGATGGTGCCCTCGACATAGCGCGCCTGCTCATCCTCCGGTTCTCCCGGCAGGCGGGTGATGATGTCGGTGACGGGCGATTTCGACAGGATCGCTACGCCGTTATAGGCCTTCTGACCCACGGCATGGACGTGATAGCCCAACTCCTCGAACGAGGCCGCCGGGAACGACGCCGTCTCGCATTTGATCTCCTGGAACAGCACCACATCAGGTGCCGCCTCAATCAGCCATTCGGTGATATTGGCCAGACGGGCCTTGGCGGAGTTTACGTTCCAGGTGGCGATCTTCACGATGGGCTGCCCTCAAACCGAAAACGACGTGCCGCAGCCGCAGGAGGATGCGGCGTTGGGGTTGACGACCTTGAAATAGCTGCCCATCAGGTCCTCGACAAAATCCAGCTCGGCACCGGCCAGCAGGTCGAGCGAGACATCATCCACCACCAGCTTGGCGGCGTCCTTGGCGAACACATGGTCATCCTCGTTGGTGACCGTGTCGAAGGAGAAGCCGTACTGAAAGCCGGAGCAGCCGCCACCCGAAACGGTCAGGCGCAGCATCTGGTCGGGATTGCCTTCCAGCATTGCCAGCTTGCTGATGCGGCGGGCGGCACTGTCGGACAGGGTCATGGCCCTGGGGCCGGGCGGCGGGGTGCCGGCGTCGCCGGTACTGGCCGATGTGATGGTCATTGAATGGTTCCTGTCTGCTAACGACTGGACAAACGCTTACACCCTATGTAAGCGGCGAAGGCGTGTCCGTCAAAGGTGGGCATGGCATGCGCTGGAGATAGCATGATGATGCGTTGGCAGTCCCTGTTGTCCCGCAAGCGTCTGGCCAAGGACGGTTTGGCCCCGGAACTGCCCTATCGCAGCGCGTTTGAGATCGATATCGACCGCATCACCTTTTCCACCAGCTTCCGGCGCCTGTCGGACAAGCAGCAGGTGCATGGCATCGGCGGGTCGGATTATGTGCGTTCCCGTCTGACCCATTCGATGGAGGCGGCGCGGGTGGGCCGGTCGCTGGGCAGTTGGGCGGGGGCGGAGATCATTGCCCGCTATGGCCAGGATGCCGTGCCGGCCAGCGCCGCCGATATCGGCGACGTGGTGGGTGCGGGCGCGCTGGCTCACGACCTGGGCACGCCGTGTTTTGCCCATACGGGGGAGGATGTGATTTCCGACTGGTTCGCAGGCACCACCCTGGGGCGTGAAATCCTGTCGGGCGTGGATGGGCAGCAGGCTGCTGAGCTTTCCAACTTCGAAGGCAACGCTCAGGGCTTCCGGGTGCTGACCCGCCTGCAGGGCTGGCGCGCGCAGGGCGGGTTGCAACTGACGGCGGCCACGCTGGGTACCTATGGCAAATATCCCTGGGCAGCCCCGGCCTTCGCGGGGGAGGAACGCCCGCATAAGCGCAAATATGGCTTCCTGGGCAGCGAAACCGACCTGATGGCAGAGGTGGCGGGTGAGCTGGGCCTGATCCCCATCGGGCGCGATGCGTGGTGCCGGCATCCGCTGGCCTATCTGGTGGAGGCGGCGGACGATGCCTGCTACTCCATCGTGGATATCGAGGATGCGGTGAAGATGCGCATGCTGTCCTTCGCCGACGCGGAGGAACTGCTGGAACCGCTGATCGATTGGGACCGGGCGGAGTATGAGGGGATTGAGGATGAGGATCGCCGCCTGATCTATCTGCGCGCCCGCGCCATCGACCGGCTGGTCACCGATGCGGCGGCGGCCTTCCTGGACAAGCTGCCCGACATCATGGAGGGCAAGCCGGTCGGGCCGCTGTTGAAAATGATCGCGCGCACCGACGCGCTGAAGGAAATCTCCGACGTTTCCTACACCCAGATCTATCGCGGGCATCAGCGGTGTGAGACGGACATTATTGCGGCCCGCACCGTCACCACCCTGCTGGACGCCTATGCCGAGGCGCTGCTGGCGCGGGAAAAGGCGGGGCCGGGGGCGGACCTGCCCCGGCGTTTCGCCTCGCTGCTGGAAACCGTACCCGGTATCCGGCAAATCCCCTATGACCGGGCCGGCTGGACCCGGTCGCTGATGGATTACATCGCCGGCATGACCGACCGCTTCGCCATCCGGCAGGCGCAGCTGATCGCGGGATGAGGGATTATAACAACCCTTCAATCGCCGTCTTCAATGCTTCCGGCTTGGTTGTCGGCCCGAACCGGCCCACCACCTTGCCCGACCGGTCCACCAGGAACTTCGTGAAGTTCCATTTTATGCGGCTGCTGCCCAGGAAGCCGCGTTTTTCCTTGGTGATCCATTTGTACAGCGGGTGGGCATTGTCGCCATTCACGTCGATCTTGGCGAACATGGGGAAGGTGACATCATAGGTGAGGGAGCAGAAATTGGCGATTTCCGCTGCGTCGCCCGGTTCCTGCTTGCCGAACTGATTGCAGGGGAAGCCCAGGACGGCCAGACCGCGCGCCGCATAATCGCGGTGCAGAGCCTCCAGACCCTGATACTGATAGGTGAAACCGCATTTCGACGCGGTGTTCACGATCAGCATGACCTTGCCGCGCCACTCACCCAGTGACACATCCTTGGCATCGAGTGTCTTGGCGCTGAAGTCATAGATGCTGGTCATGGACACACTCCCCGTTGATTGTGCGCGATGATGCGACGGGCGGGGGGCAATTGGCAATGCGGGGCAGGGATGGAATTCGATCTTTTCGTGGGCATCGACTGGACAGGCGCACAGCCGGCCCGCGCGGTGGCCGTGGCCGCCTGTGATCCGTCCGGCGTGGTCCGCCCCGTCTGGCCCCGTGATCGCCATTGGCGACGACAGGAGGTGGCCGACTGGATCGCAGAACAGATCGCGTTGGGCCGCCGCATCCTGGCCGGGTTTGATTTCGGATTCGCCATGCCCTGGGTCGATGGTGTCGGCTATCTGGATGGCCGTGTGCCGGATGTGGCCGACATGTTCGCCCTTTGGGACCTAATCGATCAGGCCAGTAATGGGGCCGAGGATGATTTCGCCGGTGCCGCCGTTCATGACCCGCGCCTTCACCCCAGCTTCTGGATCACCGGCCCCACGCCCACGCATTGGGGCGATGGCTCCACCAAGCGGCGGGTGGTGGAGGTTGTGGCGGCAGAGACGGGGGCGGGCACGCCCGTGTCGCTGTTCAAGCTGGCGGCGGCGGCCAAGCAGGTGGGCAAAGCCTCGCTGGCCGGCATGCGCACCCTTAAGCGGCTGCGGGAATTGGCGGGTGACAGGCTGGCGGTTTGGCCGGCGGAACAGCCAGCCGCTGGGCAAAGCGTGGTGATGGAAATCTACCCCACCCTGTTCCGCAAGCAGGCGCTGGGGGGCGTGCGCAAGATCACGGGGCGGGCGGCCATGGCCGATGCGGTGGCGCATTTTGGATGCACCCTGTCGTCCGACCTGCCGGAACAGTTTGACGATCACATCGGGGATGCCATCATCACGGCGGCCGGGCTGTCGCGGCTGGCGGGCAAGGCTTCGGCCTGGAACCCCGCCGGCCTGACGCTCGACATTGCCCGGCGTGAGGGCTGGATATTCGGGGTCGGCGCATGAAGATGGTGTTCTATGTCGCAATCGGTGGTGCGTTCGGCTCCGTGGCGCGGTATCTGACAGGGCTGTGGTTCGGTCGGCTGTTAGGGCCGGGCTTTCCCTGGGCGACGCTGACGGTGAATATCGTTGGCTCCTTCGTCATGGGATTGCTGGTCGCCCTGATGGCCCAGGCCTGGTCGCCACCGGCGGAGGTTCGCGCCTTTCTGACGGTCGGCATTCTGGGCGGGTTCACGACCTTTTCCACCTTCTCCCTGGATGTGGCGGTAATGCTGGAACGGGGGGATATTGGTGTGGCGGCGGCCTATGTGCTGTCGTCGTTGATTGTTGGCATCGGCGGGTTGTTCGCCGGGCTTTATCTGGTACGGATGGTGACGGCATGAGCGATGCCGGTGAAGCGCGCGGTCCCGCAAAGATCGTCGAAACAAAGCTGGTGGCCGAGGATGAGGCCGATATCCGCCTGGACCGCTGGTTCAAGCGGCATTACCCGCAGGTGGGCCATGGCGTGCTGCAAAAGCTGCTGCGCACGGGACAGGTGCGGGTGGATGGCAAGCGCGCCGACGCCAATACCCGCCTGATGGCGGGCCAGTCCGTGCGTATCCCGCCCCTGCCTGATGCGGCACCCGCCCCGGCAGAGGGGCAGGAGACGGCGGCCAAGTCGGCCAAGCCGCTGTTCAGCGATAAGGAAGTCGCGGCTCTGCGCGCCTGCGTCCTTTACCGCGATGCCGACGTCATCGTACTGGACAAGCCTGCCGGCATGGCCGTGCAGGGCGGGACGGGGCAGGCCAAGCATCTGGACGCCATGCTGGACCTGTTGAAATTCGACGCGGCCGGTCGGCCCAAGCTGGTTCACCGTCTGGACAAGGATACCAGCGGCTGTCTGGTCCTGGCCCGCAACGCCTTTGCCGCCACGCGCCTGACCGAAAGTTTCCGAGGCCGCGATGCGCGCAAGATCTATTGGGCCATCACGGTCGGCGTGCCGGAACCGCATCAGGGCCGCATCGACCTGTCCATCGCCAAGGAAATGTCGGCGGGGGGCGAGCGGATGATGATCGATGAACGCAACGGCCAGCGTGCGCAATCCTACTACACCGTTCTGGAACATGCCCACCGCAAGGCGGCCTTCGTGGCCCTGTGGCCGCGCACGGGCCGCACGCATCAGCTGCGCGTGCATATGAACGCCATCGGCACACCCATCCTGGGCGATGGCAAATATGCAGGCCAGAAGGCCTTCATCGATGGGGCCGACATGAAGCGGCAGATGCATCTGCATGCCCGCCGTATCATCATCCCGCATCCGCGCGGTGGCACCATCGACGTGACCGCGCCCTTGCCGGACCATATGCGGGGGGCGTGGGATTATTTCGGTTTCAGCGCCAATCTGAAGGAAGACCCGTTCGCGGCGCTGGACTGATCCTTATTGCAGGTGATGTGCTGGCGGTGCGTCCTGCGCCGCCAGCCGCAATTCCGGCTGTTCGCAGACAGCATCGGTCTGACGCACGGTCAGGTGACCGGTTCTGATGCGCTGCTTGGCGTTTTCGATGGCACGTATCTGGTCAGGGGTCAGAAAGCGGTCAGCTCCCTGACGCACCCAGTCAACGCCACCATCGGCAATGCCCAGTTCCTGGCTGCCGGCTGACCAGTGTCCGTCCACAAGATCACGCAGCGCACCATAGACGGCCACATCGACACGTTTCAGGGCGGTGGTGACGATATGGCCAGGGGCCAGCGTTTCCTGGTCGCTATCCACGCCGATGCCCATATGTCCCGCCTGTGCCGCCGTCAGCAGCGCATCCCGGCTGGCTACGCCGGCGGCAGGGAACACTACATCCGCCCCCTCATTGATCAGTTCTTCAGCAACCACCCGTGCCAGACGCCGGTCGCGGAACCCATCCATATCCTTGGTCATGTAGCGGGTGATCACCGACAGCGGCCGACCTGTCTCCCGCGCGCCTTGCACGAAGCCGCATCCAAAACGTTGTACCGGCGGCGTCGCGACGGCACCGATGAAGGCCAGCTTCGCCGACTTGCTGGCAAAGCCCGCCGCCATGCCGGCCAGGAACCCCGCCTCCTGCTCCCGGAATCGGATGGACCGGACATTGGGCGCCTTAACAGCACTGTCGATGATGGTGAAGCGTGCGTGCGGATAGATGGGCGCCAGATGGACCAGGGCCTTGTCATGGACATATCCGACCAGCAGTAAGGTGGTGATGCCCCGATCCACAAAGGCGCGGATGGCCTCTGCACTGTCCTGTTCACTGTTGATCACGCGCTGACGAAACCGGATGCCTTTTTCTGCCTCGAGCCGTTCGGTGGCGGAAACGACAAGCGAATTATAGACCTGATCGTCCTTCTGACCGCTGTAGATGACGCCATAATCGTCCGAAGCGCACGCCAATGGTGCGGGCAAGAAACTAAGGACAATCATCAATGCATAGAACAGCCGCATTCGAACGTATGGTTCCCGGTTAGAGCGTAATCATGCCATCTATATCCAGGGTTTGATATCGATGGACAGCCGGCACCACCTATCCCTTTGGTTCATTCCTGCGGCATGCCATGCATGCCGCGCCCCCACTCGACAGCGGCGGTGGTGCGGGGTAGCAAGGGGTTGGCCCGACCTGATGCCTTGAGATGTTATGCCCCTGAGACTTGCCCTGTTCGATTGCGACGGCACCCTGGTGGACAGCCAGCACGCCATCGTCGCCGCCATGGAGGCGGGGTTTGCAGACCATGGCCTGGTACCGCCGCCGGCCCGCGACGTACGGCGCGTGGTCGGCCTGCCGCTGGTACAGGCGGTCGCCACCCTATCACCCGATCTGACAGCCGAAGCGCATGAGGCCATATCAGAGGCGTACAAGGCCGCCTTCTACCGCAACCGCCTGGCCGGCACCCACCCGGAACCGTTGTTCGATGGTGTGGTGGCGGCGCTGGACGCGCTGGAGGCGGCCGGGTTCGTTCTGGGTATCGCCACGGGCAAAAGCCGGCGCGGTCTGGATGCCACGCTGGCCCATCATGGCTTGGCGCCGCGTTTCGTTACGTTGCAGACCAGCGACCGGGTGGCGGGAAAGCCCAGCCCCGACATGGTGTTCGCGGCCCTGGCCGAAAGCGGGGCGGAGGCGGCGGATACGGTCGTCATTGGGGATACCAGCTTTGACATCCTGATGGCCCGCAACGCCCGCGTCCGGTCCATCGGCGTGTCCTGGGGCTATCACGCGGGGGCGGAACTGCTGGCGGCGGGTGCGGACCTTCTGGTGCATGAATATTCGGCCCTCCCCGGTGCGGTGACGGGCCTGTTGGTCAAGGATTGAGGATCATGAAGCGCTTTTACCGCCAAGTGGAAACCATCGCCGCTGAAGGTGGCTTCACCCTGACCCTGGATGGCAAGCCGGTGCGCACGCCTGCCAAGCTGCCGTTGGTGGTGCCGACCCAGGCCCTGGCCGAGGCGATTGCCGCCGAATGGGCCGCCCAGGGGGATGAGGTGAAGCCCGCCACCATGCCGCTGACGCAGTTGGCCAGCACCAGCATCGACGGCGTGCGCGGCCGTCTGGAGGCGGTGGCCGAAGCATCCGCTGTCTATGGCGAAAGCGAACTGGTCTGTTACCGCGCTGACGAGCCAGCGGAACTGGTGGAACGGCAGGCAACCTTGTGGAACCCACTGCTGGACTGGGCGGCCCGCCGCTATGACGCGCACCTGCTGATCGCCACCGGCATCATCCACAGGCCGCAGCCACAAGGTGCGTTGAAGGCCCTGCGCGCCGCCGTGGACCAGTTGGATGAATGGCACCTGACGGCGTTGCAGAACACCATCGGCATCACAGGTTCGCTGCTGGTGTCCCTGGCCCTGATCGACCGCCATATCAATGCGGAACAGGCCTTCGATCTGGCCCAGCTGGATGAGAATTACCAGATCGAGAAATGGGGCGAGGATTGGGAAGCCGCCGACCGCCGCGCGGTGCAGCGCGCCGATCTGGCCCATACTGTCCGGTTCCTTGATTTGCTGCGCTGAAGCATTTCATTCCGCATTGCGCAAAATTTCAGGTGGCATTTCCAGTTGTCGCCAAACCTGATACAAGCTGTCGCCAACAAAGATACGTATGTTCTTGGGGGGACTGGTTGGGATGCGGAATGATGAAGTCCGTGCAGTATTCGCACGTATTGGCAATGCTGTGGATGGCGCCGTAAATGCTTTGCAGCGCCGCCTGGATATCGATGGATTAACTGCTTCCAGCCTGCGTTCCCTGATTGATGGCAGCTTGCCGGCGGACAAACAGGCGGAACTGGCCGCCGCATTCCGGGCTTCGGGCAAGTCTCCCGCCATGCTGGCGGCGGGTTTTGCGGCGGTACAGGCCGATCTGTCGGCGGCGCTGATCATGTCCTCCCGCTGGAAACAGGCGGCGGCTGTCGATGGTGTCCGGGTGCTGGGCGTGGTTCTGGCCGATGCACTGTCGGTGCTGCTGTCGCCGGTTGCCACCGCCAAGACCGCTGCCGGGCATTCAGCCCCCGATACGGCGGGCTTCATCGCCAGCCTGATGGACCGCACCGTCGATGTCGCCACGGCCATCAATGATGCCTCCATTGCCAATGCAGAAATGGTGGGGCAGTTGCGGGCCGTGGACAGCCAGGCGCAGGCCATTGCCGCCGCGACGGAAGAAACCGTCGCCGGCGTCAACGAAATCTCCGCCCGCAGCCAGGATGTGGCCCGGCTGGCGTCGGAGGCGCATGACGTGGCCGAAGGCGGGCGTCAGGCGGTTGCCAATGCCGTGCGCGGTATGGATGCCATTGCCGATGCGGTGGCGCAGAGCGCGTCGCGTGTGTCCGAACTGTCCGAAGCGTCCGACCGTATCCAGGACATCCTGGCCAGCATCGAGGCGATTGCCGCCCAGACCAACCTCCTGGCGCTCAACGCCACCATCGAGGCGGCGCGCGCAGGCGAGGCCGGCAAGGGCTTTGCCGTGGTCGCGTCGGAGGTGAAAAGCCTTGCCAACCAGACAGGTCGCGCGACGGAGGATATCCGTTCCCGTCTGGCGCATCTGCGCGCGGAAATGGCCACCATTGTCGGGTCGATGCAGGATGGCACCCGCGCCGTCGCCGCGGGGCAGGACCAGATGCGCGAGGTTTCGGCCCGGATCGATGATGTGACGACCCGCGTCGATACCACGACCGAACGCATGGCCGAAATCGCCGCCATCCTGCACCAGCAGACGGCGGCGGCGCAAGAAGTGGCCCAGGGCGTGACCGACATTGCCAGCCGGGCCGCGCGCAACAGCCAGGCCATCATGCGCAATGTCGATGCCACCAAGGGTGTGGAATCGCTGCTGGGCAAGCAGCTATCCGACCTGATGAAGCAGGACATCCCCAACAAGATCGTGAAGATCGCCAAGGTCGACCACATCATGTGGAAGAAGCGGCTGGCCGACATGGTTGTGGGTTTGCAGACGCTGAACGCCGCCGAACTGGCACGCCACGACGCTTGCCGTCTGGGTAAATGGTACTATGGCGCCGGCTCACTGCCCCTTCGCGGGCACCCGGCCTTTGCGGGCCTGGAGGCGCCGCACAAGTCGGTGCATGAACATGGCATCCGCGCCGTCGAACTGTTCAATGCCGGCGACCTGGACGGGGCCATGAAGGAAATCGCCCTGGTGGAGGAAGCGTCCGAACGCGTCGTCGCACAACTGGACCGCTTGCAGAACGAGCCGGGGACGGCAACACAGCAAGCGGCTGGCTTCTAAGGCGCTCACCCCGACCGCAGGTATTTCACGGCCGCATCCCGCTCGAACAGGTAGAGCAGGGTGCGCAGGGCTTTGCCTCGGTCGGACTCCAGTTCTGGGTCGCGGTTGACGATCAGGCGAGCATCGTCGCGGGCCACGGCCAGCAATTCGCCATGCACCGCGACATCGGCCAGCCGGAACTCGGGAATGCCCGACTGTTTGGTGCCCAGCATTTCGCCGGCACCACGCAGTTCCAGGTCCTTCTCCGCGATGATGAAACCGTCCTCGGTATCCTTCATCACCTGCAGACGCTGCCGCGCCACCTCGCCCAGCGGCTGGTAATAGAGCAGCAGGCAGGTGCTGGCCCCCGTGCCACGCCCGACGCGGCCACGCAGCTGGTGCAGCTGCGCCAGACCGAAACGCTCGGCATGTTCGATCACCATGATGGTCGCTTCGGGCACATTCACGCCCACCTCGATCACGGTCGTGGCGACCAGAACGTCCAGGCGCCCTTCGGCAAACGCTGCCATGACGGCATCCTTGTCCGGCCCCTTCATCTTGCCATGGATCAGGCCGACACGGTCGCCCAGCCGTTCCACCAGGGTGGCATGGCGGTGCGTGGCGGCGGCAAGGTCAACCTGTTCGCTTTCCTCCACCAAGGGGCAGACCCAATAGATGCGCTGGCCCGACGCAATGGCGCGGGCAAGTCCGCCCGCGACCTCGTCCAGGCGGTCGGCATGCATGACCACCGTCTTCACCGGCTGCCGGCCCGGCGGCTTTTCGTCCAGGCGCGAGACGTCCATGTCGCCATAGACGGTCAGGGTCAGGGTGCGGGGGATGGGCGTGGCCGTCATCACCAGCGTATCGACGCCACGCCCCTTGGCCGCCAGTTGCAGGCGCTGATGCACGCCGAACTTATGCTGTTCATCGATGACGGCGACCGCCAGATCGGCAAAGGCCACCTCCTCCTGGAACAGGGCGTGGGTCCCGACCAGGATATCAATCTCCCCCGCCGCCAGCCGTTCCAGCAGGGCCGCCCGCGCCTTGCCCTTGTCGCGGCCCGTCAGGACGGCAAGGCGCACGCCGGCCGCCGCGCACAGGGGGGTAAGCGTTTCGACATGTTGTCGCGCCAGGATTTCGGTGGGCGCCATCAGGGCCGCCTGCGCGCCCGTTTCCACGGCATTCAGCATGCACATCAGGGCGACGATGGTCTTGCCGCTGCCCACATCGCCCTGCAGCAGGCGCAGCATGCGCGACGGGTCTTCCATATCGGCGAAAATCTCCGCCAGCGACCGCTCCTGTGCCCCCGTCAGACGATAGGGCAGGGCCGCTGCCACGGCGGCGCGCAGCCGACCGTCGCCCTTCGTCACCCGTCCCGTCAACTTGCGCTGCTGTGCGCGAACCAGCACCAGGGCCAGCTGGTTGGCCAGCAGCTCATCAAAGGCCAGCCGTTGGCGCACCGGGCCCAGCGGGTTGATATCCGCCTCATCCACCGGGTTGTGCAGGCGGGTCAGGGCGGCGTGCCAATCGGGCCAGTTCCGCGCCTTCAGCCAGGCCGCATCCTGCCATTCCGGCAGTTCCGGCGCGCGGGTCAGAGCTGCCTGGATGGCGGTGCGCAGCGGCTTGGGGTTCAGCCCGCCGGTCAGCGGATATGTCGGTTCCGTCGCCGATGGCGGTGCGCCTTCATCCGCCGGGGCGGCGTGGTCGGGATGGGCGATCTGAAGGTGATTATTATAATACTCCGCCTTGCCGGAGACGGTGATCTTCGTCCCCACCGGCAGCTTGTTCTCCAGCCAGTCGCCCTTGATATGGAAATAGACCAGATCCATCGCACCCGTATGGTCGGTGCAGCGGATGCGATAGGGGCGGCTGGGCGACAGCGAAGGGGCATGCCCATCCACCCGCACCGTCAGCACCACATGCCGCCCGTCGGGCGCCTCGGCAATGCTGGGCACCTGGATGCGGTCCACCACGCCCGTGGGCTTGTGCCACAGCAGGTCGACCACATGCGGGCCCGCCAGCTTTTCCGCCAGCTTGCCAAGGCGCGGGCCCAGGCCGGGCAGGCTGGTCACGGGTGCGAACAGGGGAAACAGGATGGCGGGACGCAAGGGCTGACCCTATCTGACACAAACGGGGCAGGGGACGGCTGACAGCCGGCCCCACAGGTTCTATATCAAAGCCCAGCCTCAAACCGGAACCAAGATGATGATCGATCTTCCCGACGCCGACCTGTCCCCCCGCCGCAAGCGCCTGATCTTCCGCAGCGACCATCGCGGCACCAAGGAAATGGACCTGCTGCTGGGCAGCTTCGCCCGCAAACATATCGCCACGATGGACGAGGCGATGGTCGACCGGTTCGAGGTGCTGTTGGAAATGTCCGACCCCGACCTCTATAACTGGATCACCGGTCAGGAACCGACGCCACCGGAATGGGACGACGCGCTGATGGACATGCTGAAGGCGCACCGGTACGGGTGAGGCGCTTGGGTGTGTGGCGGCTACCTTTAGCCCATCCGTCACACATCCAAATCCTGCGCAAATTTCGCATTCTCAGTGATGAACTTGAACCGCAGCTCCGGCTTGCGGCCCATCAGGCTTTCCACCAGGGCCTTGGTCTCTTCGACATCGTCCTTCTGGTCGGGGTCGCGCAGGTCGGGGACCACGACGCGCAGCAGGGTGCGCTTGGAGGGGTCCATGGTGGTTTCCTTCAACTGCGCGGGCGGCATTTCGCCCAGGCCCTTGAAGCGGCTGATTTCCACCTTGCCCTTGACCGACTTGAAGACGGTCTTCATCAACTCGTCCTTATGCGCATCGTCGCGGGCATAACGCGTGTTGCCGCCGCCGGCCAGACGGTAGAGCGGCGGCAGGGCCAGATACAGGTGGCCCTGCTGGATCAGGCCCGGCATCTCCCGATAGAAGAAGGTCATCAGCAGCGAGGCGATGTGGGCACCGTCGACATCGGCGTCGGTCATGATGATGACGCGCTCGTACCGCAGCTTGTCGGCGCTGAACTCCTTGCCGGTACCACAACCCAGCGCCTGGGCCAGATCAGCCAGTTCCTGATTGCCGCGCAGCTTGTCCACGCTGGCCGAGGCGACGTTCAGGATCTTGCCGCGCAGGGGAAGGATGGCCTGGGTGTCGCGGCGGCGGGCCTGCTTGGCGGAACCGCCGGCCGAATCGCCCTCCACGATGAAAATCTCGGTATCCTCGGCACTCTGCCGCGAACAATCGGCCAGCTTGCCGGGCAGGCGCAGGCGGCGGGTCGGCGTCTTGCGCGCCATCTCCTTCTGCGCTTTCTTGCGCGCCCGCTCTTCCGCCTTTTCGATCAGCCGCTCAATCAGGGCCTTGGCGGCGTCGGGCGATCCCGACAGCCAATGGTCGAACCGATCCTTGATGGCGCTTTCGGTCAGCTTCTGCGCGTCGGCGCTGACCAGCCGTTCCTTGGTCTGGCCCTGGAAATGCGGGTCGCGGATGAAGACGGAAAGCAGGATTGTGGCACCTTCCATCACATCATCCGCCGTGATGGTGGCAGCCCGCTTGTTACCCGACATCTCGCCATAGGATTTGATGCCGCGGGTCAGGGCACCGCGCAGCCCCACCTCATGCGTGCCGCCCAACGGGGTGGGGATAGTGTTGCAATAGGTGTGGCTGAAGCCCTCATCATCCTCCGGCCAGGCAATGGCCCATTCCACACGGCCCGCATCGCCAGGGAAATCGGCCTGTCCGGCAAAGGGCAAGGGGGTGACGGTGGTCCGGCTTTTCAGGGTACCGTTCAGATAATCCAGCAGGCCATTGGGGAAATGCAGCACCTCCGCCGCCGGCACGCCGCTGTCGGCGCTGATCAGGGCGGTGTCGCAGGACCAGCGGATTTCCACGCCGCGATAGAGATACGCCTTGGACCGGCACAGCCGGTACAGCCGTTCCGGCTTGAAATGCGCGTCGGGTCCGAAAATCTCGGCATCGGGATGGAAGCTGACGGTGGTGCCGCGACGATTCTGTACCGCACCCGCATGGGTCAGCGGCCCCAGCGGCAGCCCGCGTGAGAAGGTCTGTGTGAAGAGCTGCCGGTCGCGCGCCACCTCCACATGCAGGCGGTCGGACAGGGCATTCACGACGGCCGAACCGACGCCATGCAAACCGCCCGAGGTCGCGTACACCTTGCCGGAGAACTTGCCGCCGGAATGCAGTGTGGTGAAGATCACTTCCAGCGCCGACTTGCCGGGATATTTGGGATGCTCATCCGTCGGGATGCCACGGCCATTGTCGCGCACCGTGACCGTCCCGTCGGCTGACAGGTCCAGGTCGATGCGGCTGGCATGGCCGGCCACCGCCTCATCCATGGCGTTGTCCAGGATCTCGGCCACCAGATGGTGCAGGGCGCGGTCGTCGGTCCCGCCGATATACATGCCGGGACGGCGGCGAACGGGTTCCAGCCCCTCCAGGACCTCGATGTCCTGGGCGGAATAGCTGTCTTGCTTGGCGGCGGAGTTCTGGAAGAGGTCGCTCATGCGCCATTATAGGAATGGGTCGGGGTCTTGTTCAAGGAGATGCGGTATCTCCCGATGACATAGACCCCTACATTTTGATGAAAGAGGGAGTTTCAGGGCATGAGCCAGGAACGGATGCCGGATTTTGACCGCGATGCGCCCTCCATGCGCACCTTCGCCATGCCCGCCGATCTGAACGGCAACGGGCAGGTGTTCGGCGGCTGGGTGATGTCGCAGATGGACTTGGCCGGGGCCGCGCCCGCCGTGCGCGTGGCGCGCGGGCCGGTGGCGACGATCGGCGTGGAGGCCATGAAGTTCCACCGCCCCGTCGCCGTGGGCGACGAGGTGAACTGCTACACAGAGGTGGAGCGGATCGGCAACACCTCCATCCGGGTGCGCGTCGATGTCTGGGTCCGCCGCTATGACGGCACCGCCTATAAGGTGACGGAGGGTGTGTTCACCTATGTCGCCCTGGGCAAGGATGGCCGTCCGCGTCCGGTGGTGCCAGGGTCGGTATCGGTTTAACTGCCCCCCAACCGGCGCTCCCAATCCTCCACGGCGGCATTGGCCAGCCGGTTGGCGGCCAGACGCTGCAGGCCCGCGCTGGCGCCGGGCAGGGTGGACAGTTCGGCCAAGGCGTCGCGGTTCAACGTGTCCACATAAAGGGTGCGGAGCGCGCGGGCCAGCGTCCAGGCGGGGTTTGGCCGGTCGATCAGGCGCAATTCGTCGCCGGCCTGGACCTCGCCTTCCTCCAGCACGCGGTAGTACCAGCCGGTACGCCCCGTCTTCTGCACCAGACGCGGCAGGGTGGGCAGGCCGAACCGCACGCCCAGTTTCCAGCAGGGCTGCCGCGATTGCGCAATCTGCAACCGGGCGGTGCCCAGCGCCACCACATCGCCCAGGCAGACATCCGCCTCCATCAGGCCCGCGACCGACAGGTTTTCGCCAAACGCCCCCGCTTTCGACAGGTGTGCCGCCATCGCCGGCTGCTCCGCGGCCCAGACGGCATAATGATCATGCGGGTAAAGATGGATGGCCTTGTCCGGGCCGCCATGCACCTTGGTATCGCCCACGGCATCGCCGGTCAGCCCCAGCATGGTGACGCGCACAGGACCGGTGACGGGGCGACGGCTGGCAATGGAACTGGGCACGGCCTTGTCGCCCAGCGGCTGCGGCGTGCCGGTCAGCAGGTGGGACAGAATGATGCTCATCGCACCTCTCCACGATCATTCAGGAAGCCGGCCCAGACCTCGTTCGCGACGGGAATGGGGGCGGGAGATTGTTCGGGGCAATCCAGGCGCAGATGCCGGTCACCCAGCGGCGCGCCCACGAAATGGCAATGGTGCGGTTGATCGGATCCCGGATTCACATTCGGCTGGAAGTATTTGCAATCCAAGCACATTTTGCTGGGCGCGATATGGCCGGCCCGTTGCAGCGTGCGGATCAGGCGCAGCATCAGACGCAGCAATGACAGTTGGTCCGACGCCGGCATATCGCCCAGCGCATCGATCAGGAATACAGGGCCACCGCCGAACCGGTCGGCAAGCGCCAGACCAGCACGGGTGGCCAGCACCAGATTGCCGCGCCCGTCATCGGGGGCGGCCACACGGGCTGCCAGACCTTTCTGGATCAGGGTGGTCGTCGCCTCGCTGGCCGTTGGGGCCTTCACCCCGATGCGGGCCGCAATGGTGACGGGGCGCAGACCGTCGGGATTGTCACGCAGCAGGGTCAGGATGCGGGCCTGCGTCGCCGTCAGGCCGTGGGGCGTGGCATCGCGCCAGTCATTGGCCTTCAACGCCGCCGCCACCCGAACGAACCCGTCGGCCAGACGGTTCGCCGCCGGCTCGCTCAACCGGTCGAACATGTCATTGATCATGATGCCCCGCGCAAAGGTTGCACTCAGGGTATATTCGGACTCCGACGTTACTGCAAGGGGTCAGGGGATGTGTCCCTCATATTGAGGCAAATCGTCCGTGATCTCGTACCAAGGCGCCTTGGAAGCGACGAAGATATGGGCCGTGGGCCGAATACTGGGTGTGTCCGTCAAGGTGCCCAAGGCGACATGCACAAAGGTGGCATCCCGGACCAGGGAATAGAGCAGCGAGCCGCAGGTGGGACAATGCGCGTCATGACACAAAGCATCGCCGTAAATCTGCACCTCCCCCTGGGTTACGGTGAGATGATACGCCTCGATCCCGGCGAACGGCTTGAAAGCGGCGCCGGTGGCGCGCCGACAGCCGGAACAGTGGCAATTCAGCGCGTACTGAAACAGATCGGCAACCCTGTATCGTACGCCGCCGCAATAGCATTGGCCGGCAAGCATATGATTTTCCGCCATATTCCCTCCATCACAGGCCTGCCAGGAAGTGCCGAAGCGCCGCATTCACCGCCTCTGGCGCTTCCTGCTGCACCCAGTGCCCGGCCCCGTCGATCAGGGTGGTCCCGCGATAATCGGTGCAGGTGATACCCTCCATGGCGCGCAGCGCCTTGTCCATCCCCGGCATGCGCAGCACCCCGTCCAACGCGCCGGCAATGAAGCAGGCTGGCACGCGGATCGGTGCGCCATGCCAGGGGGCCGTCAGCGCCCAGTTGCGGTCCAGGTTGCGGTACCAGTTCAGGCCGCCGCGATGGCCGGTCCGGCGATATTCTTTG
The DNA here is from genome assembly GCA_001296005.1 of alpha proteobacterium AAP38. GTDB lineage: Bacteria > Pseudomonadota > Alphaproteobacteria > Azospirillales > Azospirillaceae > Niveispirillum. The sequence continues at coordinate 593,938 of LJHR01000009.1, forward strand.
GCATAGGTCTGCAAATCGTCTTCGGTCAGCCAGTCGGGCAGGCTCTCGACCGGCGGGCAGGCTTCCACCAGCCCCTTGCCATCCGGGATGACAAGCGGCCAGCCACGGCCAGCCGCTGCCGATGCGCCCGACGCGCCGACCAGCAGGCGGCGATGGGTTTCATAGGGATCACGTTCCAGATCCACCTCCGCCACGCCCGGTTCCTGGAACCAGACCATATAGAAACGGTTCAGGCCCTGGGCTCGGGCCATGCCGACCAGGCTGCCATGGGAACCGCGCGGTGACCAGGGCACGGCCAGACCCGCCACGGCCCGGAACCGGTCCGGCCGCATCAGGGCGGCATGCCAGGCGACGGGGGCGCCCCAATCATGACCGATGATGGTGCAGCTCTCGATCTTCAGCGCATCCAGCAGGCCGACCATGTCGCCCACCAGATGCAGGATCGTGTAATCCTCCACCGCGTCCGGTACATCGGTCCCGCCAAAGCCGCGCATGTCCGGCACGATTACCCTGTAGCCAGCGGCTACCAGTGCCGGCACCTGATGTCGCCAGCTATGCCCCAGTTCCGGCCAGCCATGGCAAAGCAGCAGGGCGGGGCCGTTTCCTTCATCCTGATAGGCAATGGTGATGCCATTGGTCTTGACGCTGGGCATGCGCGCGTCCCCCCTTTCCAGATCATTCAAACAAGCGTTTTACATGAGGGGGCGGCACATAACCAGCCGCTTGGCGTATGGCGGCCCCGCAAGGGATGCGCAATTGTCCCGGCCCGGTTTGCCGCTATATAGGGGGCATGAACTCGCTTGGCATTGATAAGGCCCCGGCCGATACCCGCGTCGTCGTCGCTATGTCCGGCGGCGTCGATAGCTCTGTGGCTGCGGCTATGCTGCGCCGTGAAGGCTATGACGTCGTCGGCATCACTTTGCAGCTTTATGATTACGGAATGACGGTCGGCAAGAAGGGCGCTTGCTGCGCCGGCCAGGACATCTATGATGCCCGCCGCGTGGCCGACCAGATCGACATTCCCCATTACGTGCTGGACTACGAAAGCCGGTTCAAGCAGTCGGTGATGGATGATTTCGTCGATACCTATTTGAAGGGCGAAACGCCCATCCCCTGTGTCCGCTGCAACCAGACGGTCAAGTTCAAGGACCTGCTGGATCAGGCCCGCGAACTGGGGGCCGATTGCATGGCCACTGGCCATTATGCTAGGCGCGAACTGGTCGATGGCCGGGCCGCCATGCTGCGCGGGGCCGACCATAACCGCGACCAGTCCTATTTCCTGTTCGCCACCACCCAGGAGCAGCTGGATTTCCTGCGCTTCCCGCTGGGTGATAAACCGAAGACGGAAACCCGCGCCATTGCCGATGCGCTGGGTCTGGCCGTGGCGGACAAGCCCGACAGCCAGGATATCTGCTTCGTGCCCACCGGCGGATACGCCAAGGTGGTGGAAAAGCTGCGGCCCGGTGCCGTACGGCCGGGGGAGATCGTGCATGTCGATGGTACCGTTATGGGCCGGCATGACGGCGTGATCAATTACACGGTGGGTCAGCGCAAGGGCCTGGGCATCGGTGGCCGCAAGACCGAAGCGGGCGACGATGTCGATCCGCTTTATGTCGTGCGCGTCGATCCTGTGGCCAATCAGGTGGTAGTGGGTCCGCGCGCGTCGCTGGCCCGTGACAAGGTGATGGTACGCGAGTTGAACTGGCTGGGCCCCAACGCGGTCGGGGTGCCCATGCCCGTCTCGGTGAAGCTGCGGTCGGCGCAGAACCCGGCACCTGCGGTTCTGGTCCTGCATGGCGATGGCAACGCGGTTGTCGAACTGGAAGGCGCGCAGTACGGGATTTCGCCCGGACAGGCGGCTGTGTTCTATGATGGCGAACGCATGCTGGGCGGCGGCTGGATCAGCGGTACGGGCGTGAAGTAGCCGCCGCCCGGATGTCTTAGCCACCACTGGATAGGTAGAGCTTCCCGGTGCTGAGATTATACATCACCTGATAGGCCATGAAGTTCTGTACGCCGGTATTGATGTAACCCGGCCCCTGGTTGGTGGTCGGGCTCGGCATGGTATTGTAATCAGTTCCCGGATCCATAAGTACGGTCCCGCCATCGACGGTGATCGTCAGGGAACCTGAGCCATAGTTGTCTGGATAATTTGGTCCGATGGTGAGTGTGGTGCCGCCATGCATCACCACCTGCGGACAGCCCGTATCCAGGCAGATGCCCAGGCTTGTCAGTGGGGGCAAGGTCCCGACCGCAACGTCGGCATTGATGATCTGCTCCGAAAAGGTCGGCACGCTTCCGCCGCCGTTTAAGGGGTAAGCGGGGCTACCGCTGGGGTTCATGGCGACTTCGGTTTTGAATAGGGCGGACAGCGCGCTGCCGATGCCCAGGATCAGATATCCCGGTCGGTACCGATACGATGAACCCGCTTTGCAGTGTCTGGCTACCCGTCAATGCCGGCACGTACTGTGCCAGAACGGACAGCAGTGACGGCGACCCGGCCGTAGCATCCAGTGAGGCGCCAAAATCGCCATAGCACTTGGTGAAAATCGGGAATTTGTCCGGCACGGCTGTCTGTGTTTCGCCATTTGACCGTTTCACCACCACCAGCGGATCTGTGGACTGGATCATACAGCCCTGCGGATAGCGGTTGAAGGTGGTGACCAGCCCGACAGTGGCGGTGATGGCGGGTACAGAGGTCCCGGACGGCACTGTGGCGTCGGGAAAGGACACAGTCGCCAGAGCCGCTGTACCCTCATAAAAATTACCGCTGGTATAAAGTGTTTCCACTGATCCCAGCGGCTCCACCTCCAAAAGCGGAAGGTTGGTGGAGTCCACCCAGAAGCCCTTACCACCCGTGTCGAATTCATAAACCTGGACGACCGGCTGATCATTGTTCCAGCCAGGGACCGATACGGCCACATTGATACCGATCTTGGCGCTGTCACCGAGGGGGATGTAGATCAAGGGGACCTGTACAGCCCCATCTGACTGCGCGGCGGCGAGAAGCGTGCTGGTGGGAATTCGCTGGTTGGACATATAACCACCTCAATAAAGGGTTGAATGATGTTTGTATCATATCAACGCTTCATTGGAAGAGGTGGAGAGGGGGAGGTCTTATCGCGCGTCGTGAAAGATGATGCCCAGCGTGTGGCGGTGACCGCTGCGAATACGGCTGACCCCGTGGCGCAGGGCAACCCGATAGGGGCCGCGCGTGCCTTGCACGGGCCGCTCATTCACGGCGAAGATCACGGCATCCCCCTGGCGCAGGGGGACAACCTCCACCCGGCTTTGCATGCGCGGCCGCTGTTCAGTCAGGACCAATTCGCCGCCCGTGAAATCCCGCCCCGGCTCGGACAGCAGAACCGCCACCTGCAACGGGAAGACCAGATCGCCATACAGGTCCTGATGCAGGCAGTTATAGTCGCCGGGACCATATTGCAGCAGGAGCGGCGTGGGGCGCTTCTGTTCCGCCGCATGGCATTGCGCCAGATAGTCGGCATGCATCGCCGGATAACAACGCTCCCGGCCCAGGCGGGCGTTCCAGTCATTGGCAATGGGGGCCAGACGCGGATACAGCGCCGTCCGCATGGCCTGCACCAGATCGGGCAGCGGATAGCGGAAATACCGATATTCCCCCCGCCCGAATCCGTGCCGGGCCATGACGACGTGACTGCGGAAATGGCTTTCATCCGGGTACATCCCGGAAATCCGTGCGCATTCGTCTGCTGTCAGCAACCCTTGCAGGACGGTACTGCCCTGGCTGTTCAGGTCATTGCTGAGCAACGGCCAGTCATATGCATCCAGGCGTGACATCGCTTCCCCATCCTTCGCAAAAGTAATTGGGACAGCATGGATCACGTCGGCGCATGACGCATTCTGATCCTTGCGATGGAACGGCTGCGTGCCGGGAACATACCCACGTCTGCGATTTGATCCCGAAGCCGACTTGTCAATGTTCTTGAAATGTTCTAATGTGCCGTCTGTTCACGGGAGGATGTCATGGATCAATGCGACGTCGCGGAACGGCCACTGCCGAAGCCGTCCGATTTCACGGGAAGCCCGTTCCGCATGCTGCCCCGCATCGGGGACAAGATGTATCGGCCATCGCGGGTCGTGGATGATGCAGCAGGCACCACCCTGCCGCCGCCGGCGAAGATGGAAAGCCGGCGCCAGCGTCAACCCGGTGTCTGGGACTGGGGCTGATTCCGCTTACGCGGCCTTTGGTGCCGCGGTCAGCAGGTCCAGGCAGGCCATACGCACGGCCACCCCCAATTCCACCTGCTGCAGGATTACCGACCGGTGGATATCGTCGGCCACCAGGCTGTCGATCTCCACGCCGCGGTTCATGGGGCCTGGATGCATGATCAGGGCGCCGGGCTTGGCCACCGACAGCTTTTCGTAATCCAGGCCGAAGAAGCGGAAATATTCCCGCTGGCTGGGCAGGAACTGGCCCTGCATGCGCTCCAGCTGCAACCGCAGCATCATGACGATGTCGGCATCCCTCAACCCGGTGGCCATGGAGTGATGCACCTCCACCCCCATCCGGTCCACGGCACCGGGCAGCAGGGTGGGCGGGGCCACCACGCGGACATTAGCGCCCATGATGTTCAGCAGGTGGATGTTGGACCGGGCCACGCGGCTATGCAGGATGTCGCCACATATGGCGACCGTCAGGCCCTTCAGCGTGCCAAGGCGGCGGCGAATGGTCAGCGCGTCCAGCAGCGCCTGGGTCGGATGCTCATGCTGCCCGTCGCCGGCATTGATGACGGCGCAGTTGACCTTGCTGGCCAGCAGCTTCGGCGCACCCGATTCCTGATGCCGCACCACCAGCGCGTCCAGATGCATGGCATTGAGCGTCAGGGCGGTATCGATCAGGGTCTCGCCCTTCTTCACCGAACTGCCATCGACCGACATGTTGATGGCATCGGCACCCAGGCGGCGGGCCGCCAGTTCGAAGCTGGTGCGGGTGCGGGTGGAGTTTTCGAAAAACAGGTTGACGATGGTCTTGCCGGCCAGCTTGTTCGTTACCCGGTTCTCACCGCGATTCTGCTCCACGTAGCGGTCGGCGGTATCCAGCAGCAGATTGATCTCCGGCGCCGTCAACCCCTCGATCCCAAGCAGGTGGCGATGGGCGAACGTCTCGGCGCGGGCGTCGATATCATGCGGATGGACGGCCATGGAGCGGGCTTTCTGCTGACGTCGTGGATCGGCGGGGCGGGACTATGCTGCCCCGCCCCCGATGCTGCAAGCGTCAGAAAAACCGGTCGGGCATGATCCCGGCGGGGTTCATGCAACGCCGTTTGCGCGGAACCATTCCAGACAGCGCTTCCACCCGTCCTTGGCATCGTCGGGGCGGTAGCTGGGCCGATAATCGGCGTGGAAGGCGTGGGGCGCCTCCGGATAGACATGGAAGGTGCTGCGCGAACTGACCGCGGCCAGCGCCTTCTGCATCCGTTCAACATCCGCCATCGGGATGCCGCCATCCTTGCCGCCATAAAGGCCCAGGACCGGTGCATTCATCTTCTGGACCAGATTGACCGGCACCATGGGCTGCAGCGCCGTCGGCGCACTGGTCAGCCGACCATACCAGGCGACACCGGCCTTCAGCTTCGGGTTATGTGCAGCATAAAGCCAGGTGGTGCGCCCACCCCAGCAGAAGCCGGTAATGCCCAGCCGGGAAATATCGCCGCCATCTTGGGCCGCCCAGGCGGATGTCGCATCCAGGTCGGCCATCACCTGCGCATCCGGCACCTTGTTGACCAGTTCGCGGATCAGGGCGCCGGTATCGGTGAAGGAGGCGGCGTTGCCCTGGCGTGCGAACAGTTCGGTCGCGACCGCCAGATAGCCTTCCTTGGCAAAGCGGCGGCAGACATCCTTGATATGCTCATGCATGCCGAAGATTTCCTGCACCACCATCACGATGGGGAACGGGCCCTTGCCCGCCGGTTTGGCGCGATAGGCGGGAAGGCTGCCGCCCTCCACGGGGATCGACACCTCACCCGCGACCAGCCCATCTGTCGGGGTGGTGATGGTCTGCGCGGAAACGGGCAGGGTGGACAGGGCGAAACCGCCCGCCAGCGTCGTCATGGCGAACATCCGTCGCGACAAGGTGGGGTTAATGGGGGACAACAGGCACTGGGCTTCGGCGTCAACGCGGTCCATGGGGTTTCTCTCCCGTATCTATCCCGGCACTGGCAGCCCAAGATAGGGCAAGGTGGCGGGGGCGCAACCCTTTGCGGGCCGGTCCTGACGATTTCGCGCGTGTTTTCAATGCCCCTTGCAGCCACAGGCCCTTGCGCGCATCCTGTGCCCCATGATCAATCCGGGGCCAACAGCAATGTCCAGCGACGCGAAAGCCGAACTGCTGCGCCAGATCCGCACCATCCGGCGGCGCATCGATCCCGATGTTCTGGCCCGCGCCCAGAAGGCCGCCGAAGCGGCGGACGCGGCGCGCACCCTGCCGCCCGATCAAGTGCCCTATGACAAGGATGCGGCGCGCGATGTCGTGGCCAGTTTCCTGCAATCGCGCAATGATGGCGGGCGTTTCGCCATGGCCCTCATGGAAAACCTGAAAAAGCCCGAAGCCGCCGCCAAGGCCTATACCGACCCGCGCCATATAGGCAGACCGGGCGGCAAGCGGGTTTAATCCCCCGCCTTCGCCGGCGCTTCCCACAACTCGATCTTCAATCCCCAGGGATCAATCAGCCAGGCGAAGCGGCCATTGGGGTCGCTATCGTCGCGGCCCAGTGGTTCTACCCCCGCCGCCAACGCCTTTTCCAGCACCCCGTCCAGATCATCGACGATCAGGTTCACCATGAAGGGCAGGGGGCTGGGATCGAAATAGCTGCTGGTCGCCTTGAACCCGCTGAGCAAGGTGAAGCCCCGGTCGGGATGGGGAAACATGGCCCCAAAATCACCCCAGTCGATTCCCAGCACCCTTCGGTACCAATCGCCCATGGCTGCCGGGTCGGATGCCTTGATAAACAGACCACCAATCCCCAAAACCGTCGCCATTGCGCTCTCCATTGCCAGGGTCGTCTCTTTCGAGGGTCGCACAGGGGGTGGCCCCTCAACAAGCCTTGGCATCAGGCACGAACAATCATACATCCTAAGCGGGCTGATCGAAGAAGATGGATGAATAAGCGCATGGCAATGGGGAGCGCTACACGCTTTTGGCTTGTTTGTGAATTTATCATTCTTCTTATGATTGCGCTTCCTGCCGCCGCAGTGGCTGCTGCACCCCTGCGCCTCGTTGTTTCCGACAGTCTGCCGCCCCCCTACCTGATCTTGGATGAGGATGGGGGAGAGGCGAAGGGGCTGGCCATTGATCTGTGCCGCAAGGTGGCCGAACGGCTGGGCCATGCTGCGACGGTGCGGCTGGCCCCGCCCAAACGGTTGCCTGAACTGGTGCGGGCGGGGGAGGTGGATATGGTCTGCCATGTCGCCCCTGGCTGGTACGCTTATCCAGACGATCTCTGGTTCGGTCGCCGCCTCTACACCGCTGACAATGTCTTCATCGCGGCACAGGGGGCACCCAGCATCTGTGATCAATGTTCCCTGCCGGCGGAGGTGGCGACCGTCATCGGCTATGAATATGGCGACCGGATGCGCCAGGGTTTCGACAGCGGGGCTGTGTCACGGCGCGATGTCCGGTCGGAGGAGAACGTCTTCCGTCTGGTCCAGCATGGCCGCGTCTCCTATGGCATCATCTCCGAATACACGTTCCGCTATTTCGCGAAAGGCATGCGCGAGGTTGCCATTAAGGGCAGTGTGGCGCGCTTCAACATTACTGTCGGGGTATCGCGTAGCGGCAGCATCAGTGAGGCGGAATTGAAGATCGCATCCGCCTCCATCCGTCTACCCCAGGATGTGGCCCCTGAATATCGCGCCTATCTGGGCGCGCCTGCAGGGCCTCGTTGATCTGAACCTACCGGCCCGGCGCCACCCGGCGATAGGACAGGGCTTCCGCCACATGGATGCGGCGCACCTGATCGGCATTATCCATGTCGGCCAGGGTGCGGGCCACGCGCAGCACGCGGTGATACCCACGCGCCGACAGTTTCAGCCGCTCCGCCGCCTCAGTCAGCAGGCTGCGTCCCTGCGGATCGGGTGCCGCTGCCTTTTCCAGCAGTTCGCCATCCGCCTCGGCATTGGTGCGGACGGGCGGGTGGCCGGGCTGGAGCAGGGCCTTGTACCGTTCCCGCTGCCGCTCCCGCGCGGCGGCGACGCGGGCCGCCACCTCCGCCGTGCCCTCACGCGGGGGCGGCAGTGACAGGTCGGATGCGCTGACCGCCGGTACGTCGATATGCAGGTCGATACGGTCGAACAGCGGCCCGCTGATCTTGCTCTGATAATCCAGCGCGCATTTCGGCGCCCGGCCACAGGCCAGGGACGCGTCATCCAGATGTCCGCAGCGGCAGGGGTTCATGGCCGCCACCAGTTGGAACCGGGCCGGATAGGTGACATGGTGGTTGGCGCGGCTGATGGTGGCGCGGCCCGTTTCCAATGGCTGACGCAGCGCCTCCAGCGTGCCGCGTGCGAATTCCGGCAATTCGTCCAGGAACAGCACACCTTGATGCGCCAGACTGATCTCCCCCGGCTTGGCGCGCGTGCCCCCGCCGACCATGGCCGCCAGGGTGGCGGAATGATGGACCTCCCGAAACGGCCGCGTACGGATCAACCGTCCCTCTTCCAGCCCGCCCGCGATGGAATGCACCATCGACACTTCCAACGCCTCTGCCGCGTCCAGCCCCGGCAGCAGGCCCGGCAGGCGCGCGGCCAGCATGGACTTGCCCGATCCCGGTGGCCCCAGCATCAGCATATTGTGACCGCCGCTGGCCGCCACCTCCAGCACGCGCTTGGCCGTTTCCTGTCCCTTCACATCGCGAAGATCCCGCACGCTGCCGGGCAGTTCCTGCTGCAGCTTCGGTTCGGGCCGGGTCAGGACCTGGGTGCCCTTGAAATGATTGATCAAAGCCAGCAGCGATGGCGGCGCCAGAATGTCCAGCCCATCGCCGGCCCAGGCCGCCTCCCCCCCGCTGGCCGCCGGACAGATCAGGCCCTTGGCCGATGCCAGGGCATTGATGGCGGCAGGAAGGACACCGGCGACCGGCGCGATGGACCCGTCCAGCCCCAGTTCACCCAGCGACTGATACCCCGCCATGGCGTCATCCGGCAGGATACCCATCATCACCAGCAGGGCCAGCGCGATGGGCAGATCGAAATGCGATCCTTCCTTCATGACATCGGCGGGTGCCAGATTGACCATCAGGCGCTGTGCCGGCAACGCAATGCCCAGGGCATGAAGCGCGCCGCGCACGCGTTCCCGGCTTTCCGCCACGGCCTTATCCGGCAATCCCACTACCAGAAACGTGATGGGGCCGCCCGTCATCTGCACCTGAACATCGATATCCAGCACATCAATGCCTTGAAAGGCCACCGTCGATACGCGCGCTGCCACCCACACCCCCACCGCACACAAGTTCAGGTTAGTATAGATGATGAGACTTGCAGGCGGAAGCAGCCGGTTGCCGACTTTCGCGCCGATCCGGCCCGGTTGGTGCCGGCAAAGTCATATCGCTATATCTGTTGTGATATTACGATTAGTGCCAAGTAACTGGATATACAGGTCAAAACAGGCTTCCATCGGCGTGAAATGATCGAAATCTGGAAGACTTCCAAGCCCTTGCCCATCATCCTCTCCCACGATGTCAGGCTTGGCGAGAGCCTGATGATTTCATTCTTGATTGGGGTCAGCGATGATTAGCCTCGATATCAACGGCAAGGTCCGCGAAGTGGACGTGCCGGAGGACATGCCGCTTCTGTGGGTCCTTCGTGATGAATTGAATATGACGGGCACCAAATTCGGCTGCGGCGTTGCGCAGTGTGGCGCCTGTACCGTGCATGTGGATGGTCAGCCGACCCGTTCCTGCCAGCTGCCGGCCTCTGCCGCCGTGGGGGCCAAGATCACCACGATCGAGGGGCTGTCCGGCAAGGCCGCTGCCGCCGTGCAGAAGGCCTGGGCCGATCTGGACGTGGTGCAGTGCGGCTACTGCCAATCGGGTCAGGTCATGGCCGCCACGGCCCTGATCGCCGAGAACCAGAACCCCACCGATGCCGATATTGAGGCGGCGCTGGACGGCAATGTCTGCCGTTGCGCCACCTATGTGCGGATCAAGGCAGCCGTGAAGCAGGCTGCCAAACTGGCGAGGACCTGAGCCATGATGCTGCGTCAATTGCTGCGCCAGGCCGCGTCCAACGTGGCCGAACCCACCCCCAGCCGCCGCGCCTTTCTGAAGGGCACGGGTGGCGCCCTGGTCATCAGCGCGGTCGTCCCGCTGGGATCATTTGCGGCCGAGTCCGCTGCCCCCGGCATTGTCGGCCCCGCCGACCCGCGCCCGAACCTGTTCGTTCGCGTGGCCAAGGACAATACCGTCACCGTCCTGGTCAAGCATCTGGACAAGGGCCAGGGCATCATGACCGGCCTCACCACCATTGTGGCGGAGGAACTGGACGCCGACTGGTCGCAGATGCGTGGTGAGCATGCGCCCGCCGACAGCAAGCTGTATGGCAACCATTTCTTCGGTATCCAGGGTACGGGCGGTTCCACCGCCGTTGCCAACAGCTGGGATGAGCTGCGGATGGCTGGTGCCGCCGCCCGCACCATGCTGGTGAACGCCGCCGCCGCCGAATGGAAGGTGCCGGCTGACCAGATCACCGTCGCCAAGGGTGTCGTCAGCCACAAGGCATCGGGCAAGTCCGCCACCTTTGGTCAGCTGGCCGAAGCCGCCTCGAAGCAGCCGATCCCCGCCAAGGTGACCTTGAAGGAACCCGGCCAGTACAGCCTGATCGGGAATGAGACGCTGCACCGTCTGGATCATGTGTCGAAGACCAATGGCACTGCCATCTTCGCCATGGATATCCGGCGTCCCAATCAGGTGACGGCGGTTCTGGCGCGCAGCCCGCGTTTCGGGGGCACGGTCAAGTCGGTGGATGACAAGGCTGCCCGTGCGATTCCCGGCGTCATCGACGTGCTGACCCTGCCGGTCGGTGTGGCGGTGGTGGCGAAGAATACCTGGGCCGCCATCAAGGGCCGCGAAGCCCTGTCTATCCAGTGGGATGATGCCAAGGCCGAAAAGCGTGGCACTGACCAGATGCTGGCCGAATACCGCGCCCAGGCCAAGAAGCCGGGGACGAAGGCCGCCCGCAAGGGTGATACAGGTGCCGCCTTCAAGACCGCCGCCAAGGTGGTCGAGGCGGAATACAGCTTCCCCTATCTGGCTCACGCCCCGATGGAGCCGCTGAACGCCACGCTGGAGATCAAGGCGGATGGCGGGGCGGAGATTTGGGCCGGGTCGCAGTTCCAGGGCATTGAACAGCCGGTCGTGGCCGGCATCCTGGGCACCACGCCCGACAAGGTGAAGATCAACACGCTTTGGGCCGGCGGCAGCTTTGGCCGCCGCGCCACCACCACTGCCGACTATATCGCCGAGGTTGCCCTGATCGCCAAGGCCCTGGCGGCAAAGGGCAAGAAGGTGCCTGTGCATCTGGTCTGGACGCGTGAGGATGATATCCAGGGGGGCCGTTATCGCCCCATGGTCGTCCATCGCGTCAAGGGCGGGCTGGACAAGGCCGGCAAGCTGATTGCCTGGGAACAGGCCATCGTGACCCAGTCCTTCATTGCCGACACGCCCTTTGCGCAGGTGATGATCAAGGATGGCGTCGATGCGACAGCGGTCGAAGGTGCTTCGGACATGGCCTATGCCGTGCCGAACCTGTCCGTCGACTACCATCAGATGGCTTCGCCGGTTACCACCCTGTGGTGGCGGTCGGTCGGCCACACCCACACGGCCTATGCCAAGGAAGCTTTTATCGAGGAACTGGCGGCGGCGGCCGGCAAGGACGGGGTGGCCTTCCGCCTGGAACTGCTGGGTGATGCCCATCCGCGTCTGACGGGTGTGCTGAAACTGGCGGCGGAAAAGGCCGGCTGGTCCAAGCCCCTGGCCCCGGCGGCGGACGGGTCGAAGCGGGCGCGTGGTGTCGCCGTCCATGAAAGCTTCAGCAGCTTTGTCGCGCATGTGGCCGAGGTGACGGTGTCCAAGGATGGCAAGATCAAGGTTGATCGTGTCGTCGTGGCGGTGGATTGCGGCGTGCCCGTGAATCCCAACGTTATCAAGGCCCAGATCGAAGGCGGCACCGGCTTCGGCATCGGTCATGCCCTGCGCGACCAGATCACCCTGACGGACGGTCTGGTCGATCAGAGCAATTTCGACGGGTACGAGCCGATGCGCCTGTCGGACATGCCCGAGGTTGAGGTGCATATCGTGGCATCCACGGCCCGCCCCACGGGTGTGGGTGAGCCCGGCGTGCCCACGGCGGCCCCGGCGGTTGCCAACGCGGTCTTCCGCGCCACGGGTCAGAAGCTGCACGACCTGCCTTTCAGCAAGGCGGGCGTGGTCTAAAAGGAAAGGGCCCCACGCTACCGTGGGGCCCTTTTCATTTCGGCTTCCAGGCTTTGGCCAGGGCGACGAACCCGGCCACGTCGATCTCCTCCGCCCGCGCGGTCGGTGGAATGCCGACGGAGAGCAACAGCGGCTCCGGCTCCTTCATCAAGGATTTCAGGCTGGCGCGCAGCATCTTGCGCCGTTGCCCGAACGCCGCCGCCACCAGCGTCTCCATCGTGGCGAAGTCGGGATCATCGGCGGGCCGTTCGCGCGGGGTCAGGTGGACCACGGCGCTGTCCACCTTGGGCGGTGGGGTGAAGGCGCGGGCCGGCAAATCATAGAGATTGCGGCAATGCGCCACCCACTGCGCCATCACGGCCAGACGGCCATAGGCCGGGGTCCGCGTGCCCGCCACGATGCGGTCGGCCACTTCCTTCTGGAACATCAAGGTCAGGGACCGATATTCCCCGATCTGCTTCAACCAGCCGATCAGCAGCGGTGTGCCGACATTATAGGGCAGGTTGGAGACGACGGCGCGCGGGGCCGGGACCAGATCGACGGGGTCCACGGTCAGGGCATCCGCCTCAATCAACCGCATGCGCCCCGCCGACGCGGCCACGATGTCGGCCAGGGCGACGGCAAAGCGCGGGTCGCGTTCAACGGCAGTGATGCTGGCAGCGGGGCTTTCCACCAGCGCGCGGGTCAGGCCGCCGGGACCAGGGCCGACCTCCACGATGTTCACGCCCGTGAAATCGCCTGCCTCGCGCACAATGCGGCGGGTGACGTTGAGGTCCAGCAGGAAATGCTGCCCAAACGCCTTCTTGGCGGCCAGTTCATGGGTGGCGATGACATCGCGCAGGGGCGGCAGGTGGGACAGGTCGCGGCCATCACTCATATCAAGCACTCTTCTGCCGGCGGGCGGCGATGCGGGAGGCGGCATGCAAGGCCGCAATCAGGCTGCTGGCATTGGCTTGGCCCGTGCCCGCCAGCGACAGGGCCGTGCCATGATCGGGCGAAGTGCGGACAAAGGGCAGGCCCAGCGTGATATTCACGCCCGTGTCGAAATCCAGCGTCTTCAGCGGGATCAGACCCTGGTCGTGATACATGCAGACAACCGCGTCATACCGCGCACGGGCGCCGGCATGGAACAGGGTGTCGGCGGGGAAGGGACCGGCGGCATTGATGCCGTCAGCCTTCAAGGTGGCGACGGCGGGCGCGATCACCTCGATCTCCTCCCGCCCCATGGCCCCACCTTCGCCCGCATGCGGGTTCAAGGCGGCAACGGCCAGGCGGGGTGTTTCGATACCGAAATCACTTTTCAGGGCGGCATTTGTGACGCGGGCCACGTGCAGGATGGCATCCGACGTCAGATGTTTGGCCACATCCTTCACCGCGACATGAATGGTGGCCAGCACGACGCGCAAGCCACCGCCTTCCAGCATCATGACGGTCCCGTCATCGGGCAGCCCCGCCAGATGCGCCAGATATTCGGTATGGCCCGGCCAGCGAAAGCCGCAGGCATAGAGCGCACTTTTCTGGATCGGGTTCGTAACAACCCCTGAAAGCCGTCCTTCTGTCGCCAGCCCGACGGCCCGGTCAATCGCTGCAATTACCGCCGATCCATTGGCCGGATCGGGATTGCCATAGGTGACGGGGGCGGGCAGGGGGACGGGCAGCACGGGAAGGGACGTGGCAAACAGATCGGCGACGCGATCCAGCCCCGCCTCATCGACGATGGCGACCGGCACATCCAGGCCCAGCGTTGATGCCAGCGCCGTGATGCGGTCGGGGTCATCCAGCAAGACGAAGGGCGGCACTGATGCCGCCCCGCGTTCCATCCAGGCCTTCAGGGCGATGTCGCCGCCGATGCCTGCCGGTTCCCCCATGGTCAGGCCCAGTGGCGCCGCCATGGCTTACATCCTGGTCTCGATGGTGGCGTTCCGGCGCAGGTCGCGCAGGTACCGGCGCTGCTGCAGGTCCATGCGTTCCTGGAACAGGGCGCTGCGCACCTGATCGGGCGGCGGCAGGCTGCCTTCCGGCACCACACGGTCGCAGACCATCAGCAGCATGGCGCCACGGTCGGTCATCAGCGGGGCCGTCGCCTGACCCACGCCCAGCGCGCTCACCATCTGCCCGATCTGTTCGGGGATGTCGCCCAGACGGGTCAGCGGCTGGGTGAAGACCTGCGACCCCGGCACGGCCTGCGTGGCCTGTTCCAGGGCTTCACAGCCGCGCGCCTGCTCGCTCACCTGCTTGGCGGCCTCGAAGGCCGCATCCTGCTGGGCCTGCGCCTCACCGGCGATGGGCACCACGAACTGGCGGATTGCAATCTGGATATTCTTGGGGTCACCCGCAGCCACGATACGCTGATCACGCAGCCACAGAATGTGGTAGCCGGCCGAACCACGGATCGGGCGGGAGAACTGGCCCTTCTGCATCTGCTGCAACGAGCGGTCCAGATTGTCTTCCAGCTGACCCTGCTGAATCCAGCCCAGGTCGCCGCCGCTGGCCGCACCGGCCGATTGCGAGAACTGGCGCGCAACGGCACTGAAATTCGCACCCCGGCCGATCTGTTCCACCAGACGCTCACCCAGGCGCAGGACCTCTGCCTCACTGGTGCTGCTGTCGACGGCCAGGAAAATCTCCGCAACCTGATATTCCGGCTTGCCGGCATTGGCGCGGATACGCTCGATATAGGCGTTCACTTCGCTGTCGGGCACGGTCACCTGCTGGCGCACCACCCGCTGCACGACCTTGCTCCAGGCGATCTGGGCCAGCATCTGCTGACGCATGGTATTCCAGGGCACGCCGGCCTGGGCCAGGGCGGCCTTCAACTGCTCCAGATCCATGCGGTTGCGCTGTGCTGCGGCTTCCAGATCCTCGCTCAGCTCATCCTCGGTGACCGTCAGGTTGCGCTCGCGCGCTTCCTGGATCTGCAAGGCTTCGTCCGTCAGCAGACGGATGACCTGCGGCAGCAGGCGCTGGCGTGTCTCGGCATTGTCGGGAAGGCCGGAGGATACGATGGCCAGCTGCAACCGGCCTTCCACGTCGGCGACCGTGATCGGTTCCTCGTTCACGATGGCGGCGATACGGCCCAACTGGCCCTGGGCCCCGTTGGCGCCCTGCGCCATCACGGCCACAGGCGCGGACAGCAGGGCGATGGACAGGGCGGTCGCCCCCAGCAGGGCGTTGCGCGCAAGGCTTTTCATGGTCGGTCGAATCACAGGCTGCATCATGGGGCGTTCTTATAGAGGCTTGCAGGGCTAAACGCAAAGCGTACCGCTGTTCATCCGTCTTCGGTATGAAGAAGGGCGGCGGCGGACAGCATCACCGTCACCCCGGCGGGTGCCCAGGCGGCCATGATCACGGGCACCGCACCCGACAGGCCCAGGGCCATGATCACATCCTTGACGATGAACAGCAGCAGGGCGGTGACGATCCCGGCTCCCACCATGGTCAGTGTGCCGCCGCCCCGCATCTGCCGAAGAGAGAAGGCTGCCGCCAACAGCACCATGGCCGCATAGAAGAAGGGCTGCGCCAGCAAAGTATGCCAATGCAGACGGTGCCTTACCGGTGACAGGCCCGTCAGTTCCAGTGTGCGGATGAAGTCCGGCAATTGCCAGAAGGACAGGGTATCGGGGCTGGCGAAGCTGTTCTGGATGCGCTGTTCGGTCAGTTCGGTGGGCAGGCGATAGCGTGCCAGGAAACGGGCCGGCTCCCCCGGTTCATTGTACCAAACCTCGCTCAGGTCCCAGTATCCGGGCACCAGTT
Source organism: alpha proteobacterium AAP38 (assembly GCA_001296005.1). GTDB lineage: Bacteria > Pseudomonadota > Alphaproteobacteria > Azospirillales > Azospirillaceae > Niveispirillum. The sequence goes on from LJHR01000009.1 coordinate 610,155, forward strand.
CGGCGGATGCCGCATCCAGACGGGCCGACAGTTTTTGCCCTGGCGTGGATAGCAGCACCATGACGCGCCGCATCTCCAGCGTGCCGGGCACCACCGACTCCGCATGGATGCGATAGGCCCCTTCCGGCGTCAGCTGTGTCAGCCACAGGCCGGACCGCCCGACATCAAGGGAAGAGGTCTGGCCGCGCAGATACCGGTTTTCCAGCTTTTCATACCGGGTCAGCATGGCGGCGAAGATCGGGTTCAGGATGGTGACCAGCACCACGCCGATGATCATGGCCCAGGCAAGCACGGGGGCCGTGAATTGCCACACACTGATCCCACTGGCCCGCGCCACCACCAGCTCATGCGTGCGGGTCAGGCGCCAGAATGTGTACATGGCGCCAAACAGCACGACGAAAGGCAGCACCTCCTGCCCGATCTCCGGCAGTTTCAGCAGCCCCATGGTCACGACGATATCGAAGGTCGCTTCCGGCCTGTTGGCGGCACGGCGCAGCAACTCGACCGTGTCCAGCAGATAGACCAGGGCCAGCAGCGAACCAAGCCCCGCCGCAAACCACAGCAGGAACTGACGCCCGATATAAAGGGAAAGGGTGGCAAACAGACGCATCAGCCCACCCCGTTGCCAGGGGCGGCGGGCAGGGAACGGCCCATGCCGTCGCGCCGCAGATACCAGAGACAGAGCGGTACAGGCGCCAGCACGAACAGGTACAGCAGGCCCGCCAGTACCGGCACCTTGCCAATCAGGCTGACAATGCCCAGCACGGCGGCCTGCAGCACCAGGGCGCCAACAGCGGCAATGGTGATGCGCCTTCCACGGCCCCGGCGGGAAAACTCACCCGGCAGCAGGGCCGCCAGCGCGATGGTGGCAAAGGACAGGACCAGGAAGGGACTGGCCAGCCGGTTATGGAGTTCCGCCCGCAACCGTCCGGCAAAGCGGCGGTCAATCGGGTCATTCTCGTCGGGTAACCAGAGCTGTTCCAGGGTCCGCTCACGCGGCTCCACCCAGCGGGGTGCCAATTCACGGCGCAGCGACTGCAAATCCACGGCGTAGCGTTCGAATTCCAGCCATTCGGCCTTGCCCGTGGCCTCCGTGAACTTGCTCTGCGTTCCGTCATGGACCAGGACGCGGGGCGTACCATCGGCATCGGTGATGGTGCCGCGCGCCGCCACGATGGTGGTGGTCACCCCCTGCTGCCGTCCATCATGGATCAGGATATCTTCCAGCGATCCATCGGGCAGTCGGTCGCGGACATAGATGGTCAGCTTGTCTGACAGTTCGTTGAACGTCCCCTCCCGCAGCAGCATGGCCGACACGTCGCTGCGCACCGATTGCCGCAGTGCCACCAGACTGCGCTGTGCCGCCGGCCCCAGCCAGACAGACAGCATGAAGCAGAGCAGTGTGCCGATCAGGGCCAGAATCAGGACAGGCCGGGCCAGCGCCATGGGGCCAAGGCCGGCGGCGCGCATCACCACCAGTTCGCTGTCCTGCGTCAGGCGGTTATAGGTGAACAGCACTGCCGTCAGAACGCCGAAGGGCAGAACGATCGACAGGAAGGTGGGGAAGGACAGCAGCGCCAGATGCGCAAACGCGCCAAAACCGGCGCCCCCTTCCACCACCAGTTCGACAAGGCGCAGCGACTGCGTCAGCCAGATGGCCGCCGACAGGGCACCCGTCACCACAATCGTGGACAGGAACAGGTTGCGCAGAAGGTAACGGTTGATCTGAGACATGTTTTCCCAAAGGGTCGGGCACCGTACCGGCCCTGCATCCACCATACAACGTATCGCCCGATTGCGACCTGTTCGTGGCGGACCGACAGATTTTGGCCCAAGGTGACCTTGACATGGGTACGTGGCTGTTCTTTATCGACTCCTTGCCATGCACACAACCGCCGGCGCCACAATTCGCCGGTTCAACAACAAGAGAGCACCGGAATGAAAATCGCCTTCGCTTCGCCCGGTACGCCGAAATCCGGCATCCTGGCCATCACTGTCGCCGCCGACCGCGCGCTGGGCGCGCTGGGGCGTGATCTGGACCAGAAGACCGGCGGCCTGCTGACCCGCGCCATGGAACAGGGCCGTTTCAAGGGCAAGGCGGAAGAGGTGCTGAACCTCGTCGCGCCCACCGGCCTGGACGTTTCCCGCTTGCTGCTGGTCGGCATTGGCGCACCCGGTGAGTTTGACGGCAATGGTGCCAACAATGCCGGTGCCGCCGCCTGGGCCGCCGCACAGAGCACGGGCGAGGCTGATCTGGCCGTGGCGTTGGATGCCCATGACGGGCTGACGGGCGATGCGGGTGAACTGGCCGCCGAGGTCGCGTTCGGCGCCGTCCTGCGTTCCTATCGCTTTGACAAGTACCGCACCACGCTGTCCGACGATAAGAAGCCGTCGATCAAGAAGGTGACGGTGCAGACCGACGCCGCCAAGGCCGCCAAGAAGGTCTGGGAGAAGCTGGAAAAGGTCGCCGACGGCATCTTCGTGACGCGCGATGTCGTGTCGGAGCCGCCGAATGTCATCTATCCGGAGACGCTGGCCGACCGCTGCGTTGAGCTGTCCAAGCTGGGCCTTGAGGTTGAGGTCCTGGACGAGAAGAAGATGAAGAAGCTGAACATGGGCGCGCTGCTGGGCGTGGGCCAGGGTTCGGTGCGTCCGCCGCGTCTGGTCATCATGAAGTGGAATGGCGGTGCCAAGGATGAGGCGCCGGTGGCCTTCGTCGGCAAGGGCATCACCTTCGACACGGGCGGCATCTCCATCAAGCCCGCCGCCAACATGGACGAGATGAAGTGGGACATGGGCGGTTCCGGCACCGTCATCGGCCTGATGGCCGTGCTGGCCGGTCGCAAGGCGAAGGTGAACGCCATCGGCGTCGTCGCCTTGGCCGAGAATATGCCCGACGGCAATGCGCAGCGTCCGGGTGACATCGTCACCACCATGTCGGGCCAGACGATCGAGGTGCTGAACACCGATGCCGAAGGCCGTCTGGTGCTGGCCGATGCGCTCTGGTACTGCCAGGACCAGTTCAAGCCCAAGTTCATGGTCGATCTGGCCACCCTGACTGGCGCCATCATCGTCAGCCTGGGCAATGAACATGCCGGCCTGTTCTCCAACAGCGACGATCTGGCCGCCAAGCTGACCGAGGCGGGTCTGAAGACGGGTGAGAAGCTTTGGCGTCTGCCGCTGTCGCCCGCCTATGATAAGGATATCGACAGCGACGTGGCCGATGTGAAGAATATTGGCCGCCCCATGAATGCCGGTTCCATCATTGGGGCGCAGTTCCTGCAGCGCTTCGTGAACAAGGTGCCGTGGGCGCATCTGGACATCGCCGGCACCGCCTGGGCCAAGGCCGACAAGGGCATGGTGCCGAAGGGTGCCACGGCTTTCGGCGTGCGGCTGCTGGATAAGCTGGTCGCCACGCATTACGAAGGCTGATATCTGTTAGATGGTCAGGGGCCGGCGGAATGGCCGGCCCCTTTTCTACGGTGATTTTCCGACAGAGAAGGTTTCATGCGTCGTTCGGCCCTTGCTCTCTCCCTTGCCCTGCTGGTTTCCCCGCTGGCCTTGCTGCCGGCCACCCTGGCAACGGCCCAGGAGCCTGTCATCAAGCCGAACAGCCAGATGGTGGACGTTCTTCCCGGTGGCCATGATGGCTGGAAGAAGAGCGAGGTCCGCACTGCGGGCGGTGCCTTGCCGATGTATTCTGCCGCCACTGCGGAAGCCTCTTACCGCAAGGGCAAGGTCGAGGTCGTGGTAGGGGCGGCGCGCAGCCCGACACTGTTCAAGGCCGTCACGGGCTCCATCAAGGTGCCCAGCACGCTGCCACCCAACGGCACGGTTGAGGTACTGCATGGCAAGCGTGCCATCGTCATCACCTATCCCGAGGCGCAGGTGCCGCTTCACCAGATCCAGATTCCTGCCGGGGCGGACGGCATTGTGATGCTGACCACCCGCACCGGAACCCTGGATGATCTGCGTTCCATGGTCCAGGAAGTGGATTTCGATCCGTTCCCGCCGCGCTGACGGGCTTTTGCAGAACATATTTATCGTATAATACTACTCCCCAAAATCAGGTTTGGGGAGGTAGGTTGATGCGCGTTCAACATGGCCATCTGGTCGGCATGGCTCTGGCCGCGACGTTTCTGTCATCGGGTGCCAGTCTGGCGGAAACCGTGCTCAGCGTGGATGCCACCGCTCCCGCTCCGGCCTTGGAAACCGGCTACCTGAAAATGGGGCAGGGGGTCAGCCCGGCGGGTGGGACCATTGGCATCAACAACCGCTACCTGACGCTGGACGGCAAGCCCTGGATGCCGACCATGGGTGAGTTCCATTACACCCGCTTCCCCGCCGATGGCTGGGAGGAGCAACTGGCCAAGATGAAGGCGGCGGGCATCGACATCGTCGCCACCTACATCATCTGGAACCACCATGAGGAGGTGGAGGGCGCCTTCACCTGGACCGGGGATCGCGACCTACGGCGGTTTGCGCAGCTCTGTGCCAAGCACGGGCTGAAGCTGGTGGTCCGTATCGGCCCCTGGTCACATGCGGAGGTGCGGTATGGCGGCATCCCCGACTGGGTGGTGGATGCCATGCCGACGCGCGGCAATGACCCGCAATATCTGTCCTATGTCGACCGCTTCTATCGGCAGATCGCGATGCAGGTTTCAGGCCTGCTGTGGAAGGATGGCGGCCCGGTCATCGGGGTCCAGTTGGAGAATGAGTATAATTTGACCGGGCCGGGGCAGGGGCGGGACCATATCGCCACCTTGAAGCGCATGGCGCTGGCCGCCGGGTTCGATGTCCCGCTCTACACCGTCACCGGCTGGGACCAGACCGTCTATCCCAGTGGGGAGGTGGTGCCCGTCTTCGGCGGTTATCCGGATGAGCCCTGGAAGGCCAGTCCGGAAATCCTGCCGCCCAAGGAAACCTATGCCTTTCGGTTCGACAGCCGGGTCAGTGGCAATCTGGGCGCGCAGACGGTGGCGACGCGCCGGGGTGATGCCGATCCCGACATCCCGCACACCCCCTTCCTGGGGGCCGAATATGGTGGCGGGGTGCCGGCCATGTATCGGCGCCGGGCCGTGATCGACCCCGCCGATATCTCCGCCATGCTGCCGGTACAGATCGGGTCGGGCGTGAACCTGTTCGGCTATTACATGTTCCATGGCGGGCGCAATCCGGTGGGACGCACCACGCTGGAGGAGAACACGGCGATCCACGGCCATAATGACACGCCCATCATCGGCTATGATTTCCAGGCGCCGATTGGTCAGTATGGCGACATGCGCCCCGTCCTGCGTAAGGTGCGGCCCTTCCATCTGTTCACATCCGCCTATGGCGACCAACTGGCGCCCATGGTGCCGCATGCACCTGCCATCCTGCCCAAGGCGCTGGATGATCTTTCCACACCCCGCTGGTCGGTGCGCAGCGCTGGTGACGCCGCCTTCCTGTTCTTCAACAGCCATATCCGTCAGTATCGGATGCAACCGGTCACGGATGTGCGCTTCACCATCAATCTGCCCGGCGGCCCTGTCAGCTTTCCGTCCGAACCGGTGACCATCCCTGCCGGATCGCATTTCATCTGGCCCGTGAACATGGACCTGGGCGGCACCCGGCTGGCCTACGCTACGGCACAGCCGGTCACGCGTGTGACGGTCGATGGCATCGAAACCCATATCCTGCAGGCCGAACCCGGGGTGCCCGTGGAACTGGCCCTGGCGGGTGCAACGGATGTCAGGGCGCCGGGGGCAAAGGTCGCCAATCGCACCCGCACAACCCTTGTCACGGGCCTGAAGCCCGGCCTGGGCGCGGTCGTGACCTTCAAGGCCGCCGGTGCTGCAAAGCGGCTGTTGATCCTCACAGAGGCGCAGGCCGAATCCTTGGCACTGCTGCGCCGTAACGGTCATGATATTGCGGTCATCAGCGACGCCGATCTGTTCCCCACCGATGCCGGATTCGACCTGCGCAGCCGGGGCAATCCGCGTTTCCGTTATTCCACGCTGCCCTCCCTGGGCCGGGGTGGCAAGACGGATGGGCTGTTCACCACCTATGAAAAGGCCGTGACGCCCAAGCCGGATGTGCCGGTAACGGTGGAGCCGGTGCGCGCGGCACAGCCTGCCCCTGCCATCCGTATCGGCGGCCCGGCCAAGGCGGCGATGCAGCCGGCGCCAGAAGCCTATGGCAAGTCGGCGGCGTGGTCGGTCCGGGTGCCGGCGGATGCGTTGGCCGGCGTGGCCGATGCCTGGCTGGAACTGGATTATCAGGGTGATGTGGGCCGACTGTTCAGCGGCGTGCGCATGATCGATGATCACTACTTCAATGGTCCCGTTTGGCGCATCGGATTGAAGCGTTTCGCGGCGGAGATCGCGCAGCCATTGACCCTGACTGTCATGCCGCTGCGCGCCGATGCACCCATCTATATCCAGCAGGAATGGAAACCCGCGCAGAAGCCGGATGGGCAGGTGGCAGTGCTGAAATCCGCCCGTATCGTGCCGGAATATGCGCTGTCGGTGGCTGTCCCCTGATCGTGCCCCCTGACTTCACGGCTGGCTTTCGTGCTAAAGCAACGGCCGTGAACCGGGATGGGGTCCTGTCGATGACGGAACGGCGTTTCTATCACCTGACGCGCAAGACGCTGGAACAGACCCTGCCGGGCCTGCTGGAAAAGTCGCTGGAACGCGGCTGGCGCGTGCTGGTGATGGTGGGCAGCCCCGAACGGGCAGAAGCCATGAACCAGCATCTCTGGACCTACCGGCCCGATGGCTTTCTGCCCCATGGCACCGCAAAGGATGGGCACGCCGCGTTACAGCCGGTGCTGATCCATGCTCTGGCCGATGGGCCGTTGGAAACGCCACCCAATGGCGCCACGGTTCTGTTCTTGACCGACGGGGTGGATCAACCGGGAATGCCGGGCGTCACCCTGATCTGCGATCTGTTCGATGGCAATGATCCCGATGCGGTCGCATCGGCCCGCGACCGCTGGCGCACGGCAAAGGCGGCGGGTGATGAGCTGACCTACTGGCAGCAGAATGACCGTGGTGGCTGGGAAAAGAAGGCCTGAGGGCGTTTTCCTTCCGGAAATGAAAAGGGCCGGGCATCCCGACGATGCCCGGCCCCTTCCGACCGCCTAAACGGTCAAGGTATCAAGGATTACTTGTTACCTTCCGGCGGGGTGGTGCCCTCTGCCGGCGGGGTCGCCGGGGCAGCGCCCTCGGCCGGAGCCGGGGTGCCTTCAGCCGGAGCAGCGGCCGGCGCTTCCGCAGGCGCCGGGGCGGGTTCGGCGGCGGGGGCCGGAGCCGGCTGCTCAGCGGCCGGGGCCGGAGCCGGGGCGGCAGCCTCTTCCTTCTTGCCGCAGGCGGCCAGACCGACAACCATCAGGCCGGCAAAGACCATGGGAAGCACGCGCATTTGTTCGCTCCTTCGCTTATATGTGACCGGTTGGCAGGGGCCCATCCCCCCGTTACCGGGTACGCTTCAACGCTCCAACCTTGAAGCCTTGAGTGCATTATGACAACAGGGTCGATGGCTTTACGGGGAAGTTTTTGCGTATTTTCCCGGCAAACCACTCTCATTCCTGCCGTCTTCATGCTCAGGTTCCCCCGGAAATACGGCAATCAGATGCCATTCACAGGGTTATTCGGAGACTTAAGGGTCGTTTAGTCCTCGTTCAAGCGCGGGCGCGCCTGTTCCAGCGCTGTTTTTAGCTGCTGGGCCGAGTAGGGTTTCTGAACGAAACCCAGAGGCCGGGTCTTGGCTACACGTTCCATCGTATGCTCGTCGGCATAGGCGGACAGGAAGATGCAGCGGACCCGCAATTCCTGCCAAAGCCGCTGTGCCACTTGCACCCCGTCATTGGCACCGCGCAGGCGTATATCCATGAGCGCCAGTTGCGGACGCTCCGCCTGTGCTACGGCCAACGCCTCCATCTCCGACGCCGCAATGCCGACCACCTCGTGGCCAAGCTCGTTCAGCGTCAATTGCACCCCCATGGCGACAAGAGCGTCGTCCTCGACGATCATGACCTTCAGGGGCGGATTGACGGCGGGGGATACGGTCACCACGATTCCTTCAAGCGGGGGGGAGCCCGCCGCAGCGTCCCAATCAAGGGGCGCATGACGGCATCAATGACTTCTGGATAGGGCAACAGCCGAATACGCGCAATTCAGCCAGTAGGCACAGGCACTTATACCAAAAGTTCGCCCAATGCCAAAAGCGATAGTGCCAGAATCGAAACACCCCCGGCATTTGGCTGGCCGGGGGTGTTCGGGGGAGTAGGATTATTGCCCGGGGATCGGGGCGTATTTACCGGCTGTCCAGCGATAGACGACATAGTCGGTGACCTTGCGGTCGCCCTTGGCATCGAACGACAACGGACCGATCACGGTGGAATAGGCGCCATCGCGAATGCTGGCCGCGACCTTGTCGGCATCTGCCGACTTGGCCTTGGCGGCAGCACCGGCCCAGACCTGCACGGCGGCATAGGTGTAGAGCGTGTAAGCCTCGGGTTCAAAGCCACCGGCGCGGAAGCGCTTCACGACATCGGCGGCTTCCGGCTTGTCGCGATATTCATTGCCGAAAGTGACCAGGGCGCCCTCGGCTGACGCGCCGGCAATGTTCCAGAATTCCTGGTTCACGGTGCCGTCGCCCGACATGAACACGGCCTTCAGCCCCGCATCGGCCATCTGACGGACCAGCAGGCCCGCTTCGGTATGCAGGCCGCCGAAATAGACGACATTGACCCCGGCATCCTTCATCTTAGTGACCAGGGCCGACATGTCGCGGTCGCCGACATTCACGGCGTCGAACATGACTTCTTTCTTGCCACCCTTGTTCAGGGCGCTGCGGGTGGCCTCTGCCAGACCGCGGCCATAGGTGGTCTGGTCATGGATGACGGCGACCTTGCCATCTTTGTGGTTTTTCAGCAGCCAGGCGGCGGCCACATCACCCTGCTGGTCGTCGCGTCCGCAGGTGCGGAACACGGTGGTGAAGCCCTGCTCCGTCAATTGCGGGTTGGTGGAGGCCGGGCTGATCATGACGATCCCTTCGTCGGCGAACACCTTGGAGGAGGGAATCGAAACGGCGGAGTTGAAGTTGCCGAAGGCGGCGACACCGCCCTGCGTGGCCAGCTTGTTGGCGATGGCGACACCCTGGCTGGGGTTGGATGCATCGTCCAGATTGACCAGAACCAGCTTTTCACCCAGCAAGCCACCCTTAGCATTGATGTCGGCCACCGCCATTTCGGCGCCACGGCGCATCTGTTCACCGAAAACCGCGTTGGGGCCGGTCAACGGCGCCACCAGCCCCACCACCGTGTCGGCCAATGCCGGCAGGGACGAAAGCATGGTCGCTGCCGTCAGTGCGGCGGTAAGGGTCTTCTTCAGTTGCATTGTCGCCAATCTCCCATCAGGGCGTGGAACGTGGGGGAGAAGCTAACACGCGTGACCGGCCCGTCAAATCCGTAGCATGGTCGGGGCTGCTCTAAATGCTGCTTGAACCCCGTGTCGCGATTTGCTATCCACCCCTCCACCGAACGGCGACCCCGTTTGGTTTTCGACATGTGCTTGCGGCCGTGGCGGAATTGGTAGACGCGCAGCGTTGAGGTCGCTGTGGGGCAACCCGTGAAAGTTCGAGTCTTTTCGGCCGCACCATGATCCGCGATAAGCCCCGGAACAGCAATGTTCCGGGGCTTCGTGCTTTTGGGCCTGTGACGACGGTCAGCCTGCAATAGTGATCTTCCTTTTCGTCCTATCCCGCATGTATTGTCTGTGTGATGAAATGCAGGGGGCGGTAATGCGCGACTATTCACGGTTCGATAAATTCCTGGACAGTCTGCGTGGTGAAATCTACGCCGAACCGCCTTCGGAACCGGCGATCTCCGTCACGGCCATGATGGTTAACCATCTGAAGCAGAATGGCGTGCTGAAGGCCGGTATGGATGTCCTGGACATCGGATGCGGGCAGGGCGTGGCCCTGGCCCATTTCCGGGATGCAGAGGCAAAGGCCATCGGCATTACCATCGGCGCCGATTATGAGGTCTGCAAGGCCGCAGGGTATGAGGTCGTCGAGGCCGACCAGAGCTTTCTTGAATTCCCTGACCAGTCATTCGACCTTCTCTGGTGCCGCCACGTCCTGGAGCACAGCCCGTTTCCGCTTTTCACCTTGTCGGAATATTTCCGGCTGACGCGTGTCGGCGGCCACGTCTATGTCGAGGTGCCGGCGCCCGATACATCCGCTTATCATCATGAGAATCTGAACCATTACAGCGTATTTGGTCTGTCATCCTGGCAAAGCCTGATGCGGCGCACAGGCTTCACCATCGCTGACGCCACCGCCATCAATGTGAATGTTGCATGCGGCCCGGATCTTTATTGGGGCATTCTTCTGCGCCGGGATCAGTGATCGGGACGTGTACCGACAGGGCCGGAAATCAGGGAAGGATGGCCGGCGGGCGACCGGCCATCCTTCTTGTTTTATCTGGTAACCGTTTTGCGCGGTGTCCTCTGGCTGGACAGCGGCGGTGGTAGGGGACTAACTAGGACCAACAAAAATCCGTTCAGGTTTGTTGGGAGCTCACCCTGAAATGACCGATTCCTTCCGCGATGCGGCGCTGGATTACCATCGCCTTCCCGTTCCCGGCAAAATTGCCGTGACGCCGACCAAGCCGCTGGCGACGCAGCGCGATCTCGCACTGGCCTATTCGCCGGGCGTTGCGCATGCCTGTGAAGCCATCGTGGAGGACGAGGCGAATGCCGCCAAGTACACCAGCCGCGGCAATCTGGTGGCGGTCATTACAAACGGTACCGCCGTTCTGGGCCTGGGCGATATCGGTCCCCTGGCGTCCAAGCCCGTGATGGAGGGCAAGGGCGTCCTGTTCAAGAAGTTCGCCGGCATCGATGTCTTCGACATCGAGATCAGCGAGAAGGACCCCGACAAGCTGGTTGATGTCATCGCGGCGCTGGAGCCGACCTTTGGCGGCATCAATCTGGAGGATATCAAGGCGCCCGAATGCTTCTATGTTGAGAAGCAGCTGCGTGAGCGCATGAAGATCCCCGTCTTCCATGACGATCAGCACGGCACCGCCATCATCGTGGCCGCCGCCATCACCAATGCGCTGAAACTTACGGGCCGCGACTTTGCTTCGGTGAAGCTGGTCTGCTCCGGTGCCGGTGCAGCGGCGCTGGCCTGTCTGGATCTGCTGGTCGATATGGGCCTGCCGGTTGAGAACGTCTGGGTGAACGACATCAAGGGCGTGGTCTATCAGGGCCGCACCGAACTGATGGACCCGCGCAAGGAACGCTACGCCAAGCCGACCAATGCCCGCACGCTGGACGATATTATCGGCGACGCCGACATCTTCTTGGGCCTGTCCGCCCCCCGTGTCCTGACCCAGGATATGGTGAAGAAGATGGCCGCCAATCCGATCGTGATGGCGCTCGCCAACCCCACGCCGGAAATCATGCCGGACGAGGTGAAGGCCGTGCGTCCCGACGCCATTGTCGGCACGGGCCGGTCGGACTTCCCCAATCAGGTCAACAATGTGCTGTGCTTCCCCTTCATCTTCCGCGGTGCGCTGGATGTGGGGGCCACGACTATCAATGAGGCGATGAAGATCGCCGCCGTCAATGCCATTGCCCGGTTGGCCCAGGCGGAGGTGCATGATGTGGTGGCCATGGCCTATGGCGAGGCGCCGCCCAGCTTTGGCCCGGAATATCTGATTCCGCGTCCGTTCGACCCACGCCTGATCCTGGAAATCGCGCCGGCGGTGGCTCGGGCCGCCATGGAAAGCGGTGTGGCCACGCGCCCCATCCAGGATTTCGACGCCTATCTGGAACAGCTGGGCCAGTTTGTCTTCCGCTCCGGCCTGCTGATGAAGCCGGTCTTCGCCAAGGCCAAGGCCGACCCGCGCCGCATCGCCTATGCCGAGGGTGAAGAGGAGCGGGTGTTGCGCGCCGCCCAGCAGGTGATGGATGACGGCATTGCCCAGCCCATCCTGATTGGCCGCCGCGAGGTTGTGGCCCGCCGCATTGAAAAGCTGGGGCTGCGTCTGCGCCTGGACGACAATGTCCGTCTGATCGATCCGCAGAACGACCCAGCCTATAACGATTATTGGCAGACTTATCACCGCAAGATGGAACGCGGCGGCGTCTCGCCTGACCGCGCCCGCCAGGTGGTGCGCACCAACAGCACCGTCATCGGTGCCCTGATGGTGGAAAAGGGCGACGCAGACGCCCTGATCTGCGGTACCGTTGGCCTTTATGACTGGCACTTGAAGCACGTGAATGACGTGATTGGCAAGAAGCCGGGCGCGCGCGTGATGGCGGCCCTGTCGGTGCTGATCCTCAATCGCGGCACTTTCTTCCTGACCGACACCTATGTGAATGCCACGCCCAGCGCGTCGGAACTGGCCGATATCACCGATCTGGCGGCAGAAGAGGTGCGGCGTTTCGGTCTGTCGCCGAAGATCGCGCTGCTGTCGCATTCCAGCTTCGGCAGCCACAACGACGCCTCTGCCGTGAAGATGCGGGAGGCGCTGCAGGCCATCACCGCCCGCTATCCGAACCTGGAGGTGGAGGGCGAAATGCATGCGGACGCGGCGATCAGCCCGGAAATCCGCAGCCGTATCTTCCCTAACAGCCGCCTGCATGGGTCGGCCAACCTGCTGGTCATGCCCGACCGTGACAGCGCCAACGTCTCCTTCAACCTGTTGAAGGTGCTGGGCGATGGCCTGACGGTCGGTCCCGTGCTGCTGGGTACCGCGAAGCCGGCGCATATCCTGACACCGTCGGTTACGGTGCGCGGCATCGTCAACATGTCGGCCCTAGCCGTCATTGACGCACAGATGCACAGCCCGGTTGCCACGCAAGAGCGTTGACCTTACTTCAACGGGCCGCCATCCAGCGGCCCGTTCCATTCGACCTTCTGGGATTTACGGGTATGACGTTTGGTTTGAAGCAATTCCTTCATGCCGGATGCGGCATCAAGCGGCGTCATAACACGACCAGGGCCTTCGCCGGTGACGGCTGGCATGAGGTGCGGTTCGATATCGACCCGAATGTCGGGCCGGATATAGTCGGATCGATGATCAAGATGGACATGATTGCATCCGGCAGCATGGACGCCATCTACTCCTCCCACAGTATCGAACACCATTATCCGCATGAGGTGCCGGTGGCCCTGGCCGAATGCCTACGGGTCCTGACGCCTGACGGGTTCCTGATCATCACCTGTCCCGATTTGCAGGGCATTGCGGCCCTGGTGGCAAAAGGCCAACTGATGCAGCCTTTTGCAGAATCGCCAGCCGGGCCGATCTCTGCCATCGACATGCTGTACGGCCACCGTCAATCACTGGCGGCGGGTAACGAGTTCATGGCCCACCGCACCGGTTTCACCCGTGACAGTCTTGCAGAGGCATTGAAGGAAGCTGGGTTCCAGGCGATTGCGGGCATATCGCGCGGATACCCATTCTTCGAACTGTGGATGGTCGCTTCCAAGGCGGCCTTGCCGGATGCGGCCCTTCGTGAATTGGCCGCTGCACATTTTCCGGATACGCCCTGAGGGGGAGACGTTGGTGCGGGAGCGATTGAGGGTGGGGTTTTAAGGTGCAGGAGCCTGAGCGGGCGCAGATGCATGAGATTTCGGATTTCCTGGATGCCGGCGACGCCCAAAGCGCCGCAATGGCTCTGGCCGAGCTGCATCCGTCCGATATTGCCGATCTGCTGGAACAGGCTGATGAGGATCGGCGCGAGCTGCTGATCGCGCTGCTGCGACCGCAGTTCGATGCAGAGATCCTGGCCTATCTTTCCATCGACCTGCGTGACGAGGTTGTGGAGCGGCTGGAGCCGAAGGCCCTGGCCGCGGCTGTCGCTGAACTGGACACCGATGACGCCGTCGACGTGATCCAGGACTTGGACGAGGAGGCGCAGCAATCCATCCTCTCCAACCTGCCGCCCGAGGCCAGGGCGCTGGTGGAGGAGGGGCTAACCTATCCGGAATATTCCGCCGGACGCCTGATGGGCCGGCAATTCGTGTCCGTGCCAGAATTCTGGACCGTCGGCGGCCTTCTGGATTATCTGCGTGCAGCAGCGACCAGCGACGAAAGCGAGCTGCCGGAGCAGTTTTACGACATCTTCGTTGTGGACCCCATGCACCGGGTCATCGGCTCCGTACCGCTGTCCCGCGTCCTGCGCGCCAAGCGCGGTGTGAAGCTGGCTGACATTCTGCACGAGGATATTCACCGCATTCCTGTCACCATGGACCAGGAAGAGGTGGCGCGCCTGTTCCGTAATTATGGTCTGGTGTCCGCCCCGGTGGTGGATAAGGGCGATCGCCTGTTGGGTGTCATCACCGTCGATGACGTCGTGGACGTGATCGAGGAGGAGGCCGAAGCCGACATGCTGGCCATGGGTGGCGTCGGTGAGGACGACCTGTATCGTGCCGTCCTTTCCACGGCGCGGTCGCGTTTCCGCTGGCTGGCCTTCAATGTGGTCACCGCCCTGATCTCCGCGACCGTGATCAACCAGTTCACCACCACCATCGCCCATGTTGTGGCGCTCGCCGCCCTGATGCCCATCGTGGCCAGCATGGGCGGCAATGCCGGGACCCAGGCCCTGACTGTTGCGGTTCGCGCGCTTGCCACCAAGGAACTGACCACGTCCAACGCCGCCCGCGTGATCGGCAAGGAAGTGCTGGTCGGCCTGATGAACGGCATGGCCCTGGCCGGTATTGTCGGCGGCATCACCTATTTCTGGTTTGGCCATTCCATCATCGGTCTGGTCATTGCCGGGGCCATGATCATCAATCTGATCTGCGCCGGCCTGTTTGGCGGCCTGATCCCGTTCCTGTTGGACCGGATGAAGATTGATCCCGCCGTTGCGTCGGGTGTGTTCCTGACGATGATCACCGACGTTGTCGGTTTCCTGTCCTTTCTGGGGCTGGCGACGCTGTTCCTGCTGTGACGGTGCAGCTTGGCCGGCAGGCGATAAAAGAAAATTCAATTGATGCGCACAGGCAAATGATCAGAGAATCTGATCAATTTTCTGCATGATCGCCTTTTCACACATTCAACATGTTATTATGTCAGTTACATGTCGGAAACATTAATTGGTTACTGAAGCTTCCGCCTATTCAAAAATTACACGAAAAGTGACAAAATTGAAACGAATATGACGTTTAAATTCCTATCGCATGCAATAATGCAACACTTTTGCCCAAAGACGTATCTTTGATGCAAGCGCTCTTGTCCGCAACGGCAGCTGGATTTTTAACTGTTCATACGTTGGATCGGGGTATCGGACCCTGTGGCATGTCCGCATGGGCCCAAAGGTCCAACGAAAATCAAAAAGGAATGCTGAGAGATGACGAACTATCGGGTTTCCAAGTCTGGCACCCTGCGGACGGCTCTATTGACGGGCGCCGCAGCGATGGTCCTGACCTCGTTCCCGGCCATGGCGCAGACCAGCCAGGCCAGCAGCGAGGCGGATACGCTGAAGGAAATCGTGGTGGTGGGCTCGCGCCTGCGCCGCGACGTGTTCAACTCGCCCTCGCCGGTGCAGGTGATCAACCGTGAGGAAAGCGTGCTGGCAGGCATGGTTTCCACGGGCGACCTGCTGCAGCAGAGCGGCGTGACCAGCGGTTCCGGTCAGTTGAACAACGCGTTCGGCGGCTTTGTCACCAATGGCGGTCCCGGCGCGAACTCCGTTTCGCTGCGCGGCCTGGGTTCCGGTCGTACGCTGGTGCTGATCAACGGCCGCCGCGTCATGCCCTCGGGCACGCGTGGTTCGGTGGGCGCCACCGACCTGAACACGCTGCCGAACGCCATTGTTGAGCGCGTGGAAATCCTGCGCGAAGGTGCATCGTCCGTTTACGGTTCGGACGCAATCGCCGGCGTTATCAACATCGTCACCCAGAAGAACATCGAGGGCGTGACGGCAGAAGGCCAGTTCACCCGTCCGTTCGACAATGGTGGTGAGCAGGCCCGGGCCTCCCTCGTCGGCGGCACCTCGGGTGACCGTTGGCAGATCGCCGGTTCGCTGGAATATTTCCAGCAGAAGAACCTGACGCTGGCCGACCGCGACTGGACCCGTTGCAACCTGGATTACCAGCGCAACCCGACCACCGGTGCTTCCGTTGACTTCGTCGATCCGATCACGGGCCAGCCGAAGTGCTACCCGATCACCGGCACCGGCTCCAACGGCGTGACCATCAACACGCTGGGTACTGCCAGCATCACGGGTGTTGGCGCCCTGGGTTCGGTGGGCACCTCCTTCAACCGCTGGCGTCCGAATTCTGCTGTCACCACGGGCCTGCCGGGCTTCGAAGGTGTGGGCGGTGGTTCGAACAACATCAACGTCCGCGACACGTTCGATCCGCGCACGCTGAACCGTTCGCTGCTGTCCCCGGTCAAGACTTATAACTTCTTCGGTCAGGCGTCTTACGAACTGGACGAAGAGGGCGCAGCAGAGGTCTATGCCGAGTTCCTGTATAACCGCCGTGAATCCTGGCAGACCGGCTATCGCCAGCTGTCGCTGGACTATCCGAACACCAGCCCGCTGGTCCCTGCCAACCTGCAGGGTCGTGGTACGGCTTTCGGCTCGCTGCTGCACACCGGTCCTGGCCTGCGTGCCTTCATCGGCTTCGGCAACGACAAGTCCGAGCAGGAAGTCGATTTCTACAAGGGCACGACCGGTGTTCGCGGCGACCTGAAGTTCGTGCCGAACTGGCGCTATGACTTCAACGTCTCGCACGCCAACTCCGAAGGCAGCTACCTGCAGCAGTCCTTCCTGACTGACAAGACCTCCAATTCGGTCAATGTCGTCACGGCTCCGGCTGGCTTCAACTCGGCTCTGGTCCGTCCGGGCGCCAATGGCGTGGGCGTCACCTGCGCCGTCAACCTGACCAACCCGGCCGAGAACTGCATCCCGGCTCCGGTCCTAAACAGCCAGACCATCGGTGGCGTGCTGCCGCAGGACTGGGTGAACTACATGTTCCGCGACGTCGTGGGTAACACGAAGTTCCGCGAGAACACCGCCACCCTGAACATGGACGGCCCGATTTTCGAAATGCCGGCCGGCATGGTGCAGATGGCCATCGGTGCGGAATATCGTGAGTCCAAGATCAACGATACGCCCGATCCGAACTCGGTCCGTGGCAATCTGTTGAACCTGACGACGTCGGCCCCGACGCGCGGCAAGGACAATGTGTACGAAATCTTCAGCGAAGTGGAAGTTCCGCTGCTGAAGGACCTGCCGCTGGTCGAAGAGCTGACCTTCACCGGTTCGGGCCGTTACACTGAGTATGACAGCTATGGCTCGGACTGGACCTACAAGGTTGGCGGTAACTACCGTCCGGCCAAGTGGATGGCCATCCGCTCCACCTTCGGCACCTCGTTCCGCGCTCCGGCGCTGTACGAACAGTTCCTGGGCACCACCTCGGGCTTCCTGTCGTCGCAGGCTGATCCCTGCAACAACTACGGTGCCGCTGGTGTGAACGCCAACGTCAAGGCGAACTGCGCCGCCGAGGGCCTGTCCCCGAACTACTCGGCAACCCAGTCGGTTCAGGTCAATTCCGGTGGCGGTCGCGCCGCTGGCGTTGAGGCCGAAACGTCCGAGAACTTCGCCATCGGCACGGTGATCCAGCCGGAACTGCCGGATGGCATGGGTGAATTCTCGTTCGCCCTGGACTATTTCGACATCAAGATCGACAACTCGGTCACCCGTATCGGCGGCACGGAAATCCTGTCCCGCTGCTACAATTCGGTCGAGTTCCGCAGCGGCGCTCCGCTGTGCCGTCTGGTGTCGGCGCGTGAGGCCGGTACGAACCGCCTCATCATCTCTGACAGCTACACGAACATCGCTTCGTCCATCACCACCGGCCTGGATTACAACATCCGGTACGAAACGGAAGTGGGCCCGGGCGATGTGATCATCAACGGCCAGCTGACCCAGTTCTTCAAGCAGAAGAGCAAGACCTTCCCGGATCAGCCCTATGATGAGTACAACGGCACCCTGAACACGCCGGAATACACGCTGAACGCCGACCTGACCTACCGGTATGAAAACTGGAAGTTCCGTTACGGCTTCGAGTGGATTGCCAGCATGGACAGCTACGAACTCCTGGGCCTGAACCCGGCCACGGACGTCCGTATCGCCAAGGTTCCGTCCTACGACCTGCACCACTTCTCGGTTCAGTACAAGACCGAGGATTGGGGCATGACGGTTGGCGTGCGTAACGCCTTCGACAAGGAGCCGCCGAAGATTTCGTCGGGTCTGACCGGCGCCAAGGCTTCCTATAGCCGTGTTGGCAACTCGCCGATCTATTCCGGTTACGACTTCTACGGCCGTCGCGTTTACGTGAACGTGTCGAAGACGTTCTGATGAAGATCGCCCCCGGTCGAAAGGCCGGGGGCGGCTTTTGCCGGATGAAGTGCTGGCTGATGACGCGGTGTACGCCGTTCCATCAGCCCAAAAGAAAACCCCGATCCAGGCGTCATGCCCGGATCGGGGTTTTTGCTTTTCCGTCGGTAACGACGTATTGGGCGCTTACTTCTCGTCCACCTTGGCCGGCTCGGTCTTGGCAAGGACGGTGGTGATCGTGGAGCGCAGGACGCGGACGCGGACATTTTCGGCGATTTCCACCGTTGCCTCGTCATCGGCAACCTTTACGATGGTGCCGACGATGCCGCCGCCGGTCACGACCTTGTCACCCCGGCGCAGTGCCTCCAGCATCGCCTTATGCTCCTTCAGCTTCTTCTGCTGCGGACGGATCAGCAGGAAATAGAAGACGACGAAGATCAGCACCAGCGGGGCCAGCGACATCAGGGATTCCATGCCGCCACCCGGCGCACCGGCAGCGGCCTGGGCATAGGCCGTGGAAATGAACATCAACTGCTCCTCAAATTCTGCAAAGCCCGGCGACGCCGGATGCGGGGACTATACAAGCCAGCGGGGCCGTTGCAACCGAAACCGGCCTTCTGCCATGCGGCAAGCGGGCTTCGGCACGGCACAGACCCCGTGATAGCGTGCGGGCACCACATCTGGCCCCGCCCGCCGCCGCGCACAAGGGGTACCACTGAACTTTCGAGCGACCGACCGACATGGCTGACCAGGATATCCTGCCCCTTTTGTCCCGCATCGCCGACGCCCTGGACCGTCTGGCCCCGCCGGCTCGCGCCACTGGTGACCTGTCCGCTGCCGACGCGTTCGTCTGGCATGCCGATACCTTGTCCCTGACGCCCGTGGCCCGCGTTGCCTATGTCGATTGCGACCTGTTGAAGGGCATCGACCGGCAGAAGGCGCAGTTGCTGGAGAACAGCACGCGTTTCGCGCGCGGTCTGCCGGCCAACAATGCCTTGCTCTGGGGCGCGCGTGGCATGGGCAAAAGCTCTATCGTCAAGGCGGTGCATGCAAGGGTGAACCGCGATGCGCCGGGCTCTCTGGCGCTGGTGGAAATCCACCGTGACGATATCCCGACGCTGGGGAAGCTGCTGGAGGTGCTGCGCGCGTCGGACCGTCGCTGCATCCTGTTCTGCGACGACCTGTCCTTCAGCCACGATGATGGCGACTACAAATCGCTGAAGGCCCTGCTGGAAGGCGGTATCGAGGGGCGGCCCGATAATGTCGTACTCTACGCCACCTCCAACCGCCGCCACCTGATGCCGCGCGACATGATCGAGAACGAGCGGTCCACGGCCATCAACCCGTCAGAGGCGGTGGAGGAAAAAATCAGCCTGTCCGACCGTTTCGGCCTCTGGCTGGGCTTCCATGCCTGTGATCAGGACAATTTCTTTGCCATGGTGGAGGGCTATGCCGCCGCCTACGGCCTGGACCTGTCGGTGGAACAGCTGCATGCCGCCGCCGTGGAATGGTCGGTGACGCGTGGGAACCGGTCGGGCCGCGTGGCGTGGCAGTTGATCCAGGATCTGGCCGGTGCAACGGGCAAGCGGCTGGTTTGATACCTCACCGCACGGGTCATCAAACAAAAAGGCGGCGCCCATTGGACGCCGCCTTTCTTAAGCACTGTTCGGGAAATGCCCGGACATTTTACCCAAGCCGGGTCAGCGCATCGGCCAGCTTGGCCCGCACCGTGTCGGCCTCCGCCCGGCGCTCACGCTGTTCCTCGATCACCTCTTCCGGCGCCTTGTCCACGAAGTTCTTATTGGACAGTTTGGCGTCGATCTTGGCGATGTCCTGCGCCAGCTTGCTGATTTCCTTGGCAAGACGGGCCTTTTCCTTCTCCACATCGATGAAGTCGGCGAGCGGCAGGATCAGGGTGGCTTCGTCCAGGATGGCCTGGGCAGAGCCCTTGGCAGCATCCTCGCTGGTCGTCTCCACACCCGACAGGCGGGCCAGACGCAGGATCAGGTCGCGATGGGTGGCCAGACGCTGACGCGTCACCTCCGACGCGCCTTTCAGCAGCAGCGGCAACTGGGCCGAGGGCGGCACGTTCATTTCCGATCGCACGGTACGGATGGTGGAGATCAGGCGCACCACCCATTCCATCTCGTCACCGGCCGCCGCATCGATCAGGGCGGCCTGGGGCAGGGGCCAGGGGGCGGAGATCAGGGTCTGGCCCTGACCACCCAACTTCTCGTTCAACTCCTCCGTGATGAAGGGCATGACGGGGTGCAGCAGGTGCAGGATACGGTCCAGAACCCAGGCCGTGGTGGCGCGGGTTTCGGCCTTGGCGGCTTCATCCTCGCCATTCAGGATGGGCTTGGTGAATTCCAGGTACCAGTCGCAGAAGCTATTCCAAGCAAACTGATAGATGCCGTTCGCCGCCTCGTTGAACTTGTAGGCATCCAGCGCGTCGGTGACGCGGCCCGCCGCCTGCTGCACCGCGCCCACGATCCACTTATTGACCGTCAGCTTCACGCCCGCCGGGTCGAAGCCCGGCACCTGCGCCACCTGGTTCATCTCCGCATAGCGGGCGGCGTTCCACAGCTTGGTGGCGAAGTTGCGGTAGCCTTCGACGCGGTTCACCGCCAGCTTAATGTCGCGGCCCTGTGCAGCCATGGCCGTCAGGGTGAAGCGCAGGGCGTCGCAACCATACTGGTCGATCACTTCCAGCGGGTCGATGACATTGCCCTTCGACTTCGACATCTTCTGGCCCTTCTCATCGCGGACCAGGGCGTGGATATAGACCGTCTTGAACGGCACATCGCCCATGAAATGGATGCCCATCATCATCATGCGGGCAACCCAGAAGAAGATGATGTCAAAGCCGGTGACCAGAACGTCGCCGGGATAATACCGGTCCAGCTCAGGCACCTTTTCCGGCCAGCCCAGCGTGCTGAACGGCCACAGGGCGGACGAGAACCAGGTGTCCAGAACGTCGCTGTCGCGCGTCAGGGTCACACCGGCGCCGGCCAGGGCCTGCGCCTCTTCAGCGGTCTCCGCCACGAAGACATTACCATCGGCATCGTACCAGGCGGGGATCTGGTGACCCCACCAGAGCTGACGCGAGATGCACCAGGGCTGGATGTTGCGCATCCATTCGAAATAGGTGTTTTCCCAGTTCCTGGGCACAAACACGGTCTTGCCGGTTTCGACCGCTTCGATGGCCGGCTTGGCCAGGGTTGCGGCGTCGCAATACCACTGATCGGTCAGCCAGGGCTCGATGACGACGCCGGAGCGGTCGCCATGCGGCTGCGTCATCTTGTGCGGAACGATCTGTTCCAGAAGCTCCAGCGCTTCCAGATCGGCGACGACCTTCTTGCGCGCCTCATACCGGTCCAGGCCGCGATAGGCTTCGGGCACCGGCTCGCTGAACGCTTCCAGGCGGCCATTGGTGTCCGGCTTATAGCCTTCGAAGGCCTGCACGATGCGCGCGTCGCGATCCAGCAGGTTGATCAGCGGCAGCTTGTGGCGCTTGCCCACCTCGAAATCGTTGAAATCATGGGCGGGCGTGATCTTGACCGCACCCGACCCTGTCTCCGGATCGGCATACTCATCCGCCACGATGGGGATCAGGCGGCCGACCAGCGGCAGGCGCACGAACTTGCCGATCAGGTCCTTATAGCGCTCATCCTCGGGGTGAACGGCGACAGCCGTGTCGGCCAGCATGGTTTCCGGACGCGTCGTGGCGACGACAATGTAACGGCCTTCCTGCCCATCGATGGGATAGCGGAAATGCCAGAGATTGCCGTTCACCTCCTTCTGCTCCACCTCCAGGTCGGAGATGGCGGTGTGCAGCTTGGGGTCCCAGTTGACCAGGCGCTTGTCGCGATAGATCAGGCCCTGGCGGAACAGTTCCACGAACACCTTGCGGACGGCCTTGTTCAGGCCTTCATCCATGGTGAAGCGTTCGCGTGCCCAGTCGGTGGAGGCACCCAGGCGCCGCAGCTGTGTGGTGATGGTGCCACCGGACTCTGCCTTCCATTCCCAGACCTTTTCCAGGAACTTCTCACGGCCCAGATCCTGGCGGCTGATGCCTTCCTTGCCCAGATTGCGTTCCACCACCATCTGGGTGGCGATGCCGGCATGGTCGGTGCCGGGCTGCCACAGGGCATCCTTGCCGCGCATGCGCTGATACCGGATCAGGATATCCTGCAAGGTGAAGGTAAGCGCGTGGCCCATATGCAGGCTGCCCGTTACGTTGGGCGGCGGCATCATGATGGTATAGGGCGTCTGGTTCGAATCGACGTGTGCGGCAAAGGCACCCGTCTCCTCCCAACGCTGATAATGGCTGGCTTCAACCTCGGCGGGGGAGAACGTCTTTTCCAACATGATGGCCGGACCTTCCGGGTAAAGGGGATTGGCTTAGATAAAGGAAAAGGGGCGGCACCAGCAAGGCGCCGCCCCTTTTGTTCACGTCAAAGCAGGCAAGCGCGTCAGTCGAGGCCGCGCCGTACTACCCGCTCGATCTCACGCTTGACCATACGTTCAACCATGGTGGGCAGATTGTCATCCAGCCACTCACGGATCATGGGGCGCACGATCTCATAAACGATCTGTTCCAGCGTGACGTCGCCCCGACCGACGGGGCCATCGCCCGTCAGGCTGGGCCCACCACGGCGGAAACCGGCCAGACCGGACGCAAAGGCGCGGCTTGCCGCGTCGGCGGCATAGTCGGAAATCAGCCCGCCATCTTCAGGCGGGGGCGCACGGCGCGGCGGGGGCGGCGGGCTGTAATATTCAGGCTCCTCCTGAACCATCTGGGTCAGTTCCAGCGGCTCTTCCTCAACCGGCCCGAAATCGGGCTCCGGCTCCGGCTCCATCATCATCGCCATGGGGGGCGGAGGCGGCGGCGGCGGCGGGGGAGGTGGCGGCGGGGGAGGAGGGG